>NZ_PPXC01000002.1 GCF_002909445.1 Arthrobacter glacialis | reverse complement strand
CTCCCCGAAACGGGCTATTTTCAGCCACTACTGCGGGTCAGTTTGTTTAATCACCCACACCGGCGCCCCGTTCCGCTGCGGCGCCCCGTTCCGCTTTCTGCACCCCGTTAACGGGGCGCCAGAAGCGGAACGGGGCGCCTTTTTCGTGAGCCCCGGCGGATCGTCACTTGTTCCGGCCCCGTGCTCGTGATGCCAGCCTGTGGATACCCTAAAAAGTTGTCCACAGATCCGGTTTTGCCCCTGTTGCACCACCGCACGCAATGGCACGCTGAATGGCATGGGCACACCACGCTTGATCCGGGCAGCCGACTTTGAACGCATCGGCCAGGACCCGCGCGAACTCGCCAAACTCACCAACAAGGGTGAACTGGTCCGCCTTCGCCGTGGCATCTATGTTCGCTCGAAAGACTGGGCTGATTTGGATCCGTCCTCGCGATACGGGCTGTGGGCTCTGGCATTCCAATGCCTCACCGATGCCGCACCGATCTTCTGCCACGCGAGCGCAGCCCTTGTGTGGGGACTGTGGATACTGGGAACACCCAGGAGGTTGCATGTCCTCACGGCTTCGACCGATGGTGGGCGCAGCCGAAACACCATCGAGCGTCACCGCGGCCAGATGAGCACCGGCGTGGTCCAATGTGGGCCTGTCCTGCTGACGGACAAACTGACCACCACCATGCAACTGATCTCCTCCCTGCGGTTCCCGTACGCTGTCGCTGTCTGTGATTCCAGCCTGCACACGGCCCGGGAGCCCAACGGCACCAACCTCTTCACGCGTCCCGGAGACCTGGGCGGGGTAAATCAGGAATGTTCATGGTCCAACGAGGTGCCCCAGGGCCAGCCCCTGGTGGTCAACGAGCTGCTGGCTGCAGCCAGCCTCCTGCCCTCACGGGCCGCCCGCCAAAGGGCCACGGCAGTCATCGAATTCAGCTCCGGGCTCTCCGGGTCCGCCGGCGAATCACTGAGCCGGGTCCGGATGCATGAGTTGGGCTTCCCTGCCCCTGTTCTGCAGCAAAGGTTTGTGCTGCGTGAGGGCAACAACGCATTCGTGGACTTTTGGTTCAAGGAGCAACAGACGGCCGGAGAATTTGACGGCTTGGGAAAGTACCTTCGTCAAGATTGGGGCGGCGGTTTGTCCCTTGAGCAACGGATCATGGCCGAAAAGAGGCGGGAGGACCAGATTCGTGCCCAAGGTGCCAGGTTTGTGCGGTGGACCTGGGCGGAAATGATGGACCGTGATTGATTCAAGCTGCTGCTCCGGCAAGCGGACCTCCCACAGAAGTAGATGAACGGCGGCGGAGCACGCAACAACGGCGCCCCGTTCCGCTTCTGGCACCCGGTTGACGGGGCGCCAGAAGCGGAACGGGGCGCCTTCTTCACATGGTGCAGCCATCCAGAAGCGGAACGGGGCGCGTTGTTCGTGCAAACGGGCCGCTACACCTCGCGGAGCCCTGCACGCCACACGGCGGCCGTCATGGGAATGCCGGGGCGGTACGCCAAATGGGTGGCCGAGGGCGCCTTAAGCATGTGCAGGTCCGCCCGGTGCCCCACGGCGAGTGAGCCAACGGCCCGCTGCCCGTCCTCATCGGCACCCGATTCCCGGCCCAGGGCCAGCGCTCCCCCATACGTTGCAGCCCGAACTGCCTGATGCACGCTCAGACCCATCTGCAGCACAGCCGTTGTCACACAAAACGCCATGGAAGAGGTGTAGGAGGTGCCCGGATTGCAATTCGAGGCAATGGCAATCTGCACCCCGGCATCCACGAGTTGCTTGGCGGGGGCCAGCGGCGCCCGGGTTGATAAATCACAGGCCGGCAGCACTGTGGCCACTGTCCCCCGCACGCCGCGACTGCCGGAAGGCGCAGCAGCATCCCAGCCGGACCACGAATCCGACAGCAGGGCAACATCGGCATCGCTGAGGTAGTTCACGTGGTCCACGCTGGCCGCGCCAAACGTCACGGCAAGCTTCACGCCGTCGCCGTGGCCCAGCTGGTTGCCGTGAACGCGCAGCCCCAGCCCGGCATCGCGGCAGGCAGCAAGCACCGCTGCGGACTGCTCCGGGTTGAAGGCGCCGCGCTCACAAAACACGTCGGCCCAGCTCACGTACGGCCGCACGGCGTCGAGCATCCCGTTGCACACCAGCTCTGTATACGCGTCGGCGTCCATGCCCGCCGGGACCAGATGGGCACCCAGAAAAGTGACCTGATCGGCCACGGTGGAGGCGATCCGGGCGCTGCGCCGCTCATGCTCCACATCCAGGCCGTATCCGGTTTTAGTTTCCAAATACGTGGTGCCCTGCGACACCGCCTCCGCCACCCGACCCATCGCCATGCGGGTGAGGTCGTAGTCGCTGGCCGCTCGGGTGGCGTTCACCGAGACGGCAATCCCACCGGCACTGTAGCTCTCCCCCGCCATGCGCGCCTCAAATTCGGCCGTCCGGTCTCCGGCAAAGATCAGGTGGCTGTGCGAGTCCACCCAGCCCGGCAGGACGGCCCTGCCTTGCGCGTCGGTGGCGGTGTCGGCGGCGGGCGCGTGCACGGCGTCGCCAATCCACGCAATCCGCTCCCCCTCCAGCACCACCGCCGCATTGCGCCGGGTGCCCTGCTCGTGGTCCTGCGTCATCAATTCACCGATGTTGGTGATCAGTTCACTCATGCCCTTAGAGTACGACGCCGGAGGGCCGGGCCGGGTGCCTGCGCTGCGGTTTGCGTCTGGCATGGCAGACCCGGCCCTGTTCTGTGGGGCTCCTCCATGCAATACTGCTGGGGTGAACCAACACCTTGAGCGTCCCGGAACTGCCCTGTTGATCATCGACCTGCAAAAGGACGTGCTGGCACAGTGTGTTGACACGACCGGGGTGCTGGCCCGCACCGCTGTGCTCATTGGCCGGGCGCGTGCGTCGCAGCTTCCGGTCATCTTCGTCCAGCACGAGGAGCCGGACATGCCCCGGCACAGCAGCGGCTGGGAGCTGGACCCCTCCCTGCCCGTGCAGCCGGGCGACGCGCTTGTGTTCAAGAGCTACCGGGATTCCTTCGAGGACACCACACTCGCTGCGGAGCTGGCGCGCCTGGACGTGGGCAGGCTCATCGTGGCCGGCGCGCAGTCCGACTACTGTGTGCGCACCACGGCCCACCGCGCGGCCATCGAGGGCTACGACCTTGTCCTGGTCAGCGACTGCCACACCACCGAGGACACCGAATTTGGCGGGGTTCCGGTGACGGGTGAACAGATAGTGGCGCACACCAACCAGTACTTCAGCGGACTTGACTACCCGGGAGGCAGCTACGGCATCGCCACGCACCTTGCGGTGGCTCTGGCCTAGCCGGCAGCAAAACTGCCAGCCAACAGCAAAACCGCCGGTGTCCGGCATGGCAGACACCGGCGGCAGGGGTCGTCTTGCGGCTGGGGGCGCCCAGAGCGGACAATGGATTTCATGACTGCCGTTTCCCTGTTGGCCTTTGCCGGCCTGTGCCTCATGCTCGCCCTGATTCCCGGCCCCGACACCTTTCTGGTGCTGCGCATTTCCCTGAACCGTGCCGGCGCCGGCATTGCCGCCGCCACGGGATCAGGCGTGGGCGCGCTGGTGTGGGCCGCCTTGGTGGGCGTTGGCCTGGCCGCCATCCTGGAACAGTCGGCCGAGGTGTTCCGGTGGCTGAAGATTGCCGGTGGGCTGTACCTGCTCTACCTGGGTGTATCGTCCTTTTTGAAAGCCCGGAAGGCAGCCAAGGAAGGCATGGCCGCCGGACATGACGGCCAGCAACCGCTGCGCTACAGCACCAAGGCGGCCTTTGGTTCGGGTTTGGTGTCCACGCTGCTCAATCCCAAGGTAGGCCTCTTCTACTTGGCCGTGGTGCCACAGTTCATTCCGCACGGCGGCAACACCCTGGCCATGGCCATGGTCCTGGGCCTGACCCTGGCCGTGATCGGCACCCTGTACCTGACAATCATCGCGTTTGTGGCGTACAAGGCCATGAAATGGCTGCGCAAACCCAAGGTCAACACGCTCATTGAACGCATCAGCAGCGGCATCCTTGCCGTGCTCGGTGTGGGTGTCATGGCCTCCGGCGCCACGAGCTAGGACCTAGTCTAGGCTGGCTCGTTGCGGGCTCAGCGCCGCCGCGAGGGCGGCATCACCTGCTGCTGGCTCCCCCGTGAGAAGCCCGGCGGCCACGGTGGCCAGGGCGGCCGAGGTTTGAATGCCGTAACCGCCCTGTCCGGCCAGCCAAAAGAAGTCAGGCACGGAGCCGTCGAAGCCCACCACCGGCAGGCCGTCCGCCGGATGGGTGCGCAGCCCCGTCCATGAACGTTCGACGCCGGTAATCCCCAAGCTGGTCACGGCGTTGATGCGATGGATGAGTTCGGCGATGTCCGCCGCCGCCACGTGAGCGTCCCCGGGCTCGGTGGGCACGGACTCGCACGGGGAGATCAGCAGGTGCCCGCCGTCGGGCCGGTAGTAGAAGGACTCGTCGGCGGGCTCCACCATGGGACCGGCAGGGTTGGCCGGCGTCGTGGTGGAAACTATGGCCACGCTGCGCCGGTGCGGGACCAAACCGCGGGGGCGCACCCCAAACACGGCGGCAACCCGGTCAGCCCAGGCCCCGGCAGCGTTCACCACAATGCCCGCAGTGATGGTGTGCTCCCCCGCCACCACCGCAAAACCGTGGACCAGCCCACTTGCTGCGGTGACGGGCGCCTCCGTCAGCAGCACGGCACCGGCGGCCTCGGCCTGGCTGCGGTAGAACTCCACGAGCGCCGGCACATCCACCTCCATGGCCGTGTCATCCAGAACGGCAGCCGCAAACGTCTCCGGGCGCAGGTCGGGGCTGAGCTTCATGGTTTCACCGTGGCCCAGCGGCACCAGATTCGCATTCCCGGCAGCCAAGGCGTGAACCTCTGCCTCGGAGCCCACAGTGATCAGCGGCCGGGGCTTGAGAATGGGCGCAGCCAGGCTGGCGGAAATCTCACGCACCATGGCAATGCTGCGCCGGGTCAGTTCCTGGATGGGTGCCGGGCCGTAGCTTGGCTGCATCTGTCGGGCCGACCGCGAGGAGCTGTGAAACGCCAGGGACGCCTCGGCCTCCACCACAACCACCGACACCGACGGGGCCAACCGCCAGGCCAGGGACAGTCCGGCAATCCCGCCACCAATGATCAATACCTGCGCATCCATGGCGCCATCTTGGCACACTGTGCGCCGCCACCGCCAACTCGCGACGGGCACATAGACTATAAGGAATTCCAAGCTTGCCCACTACTTCCCCTGCAATTCCCACGCACAAAGAGAGCCCATGAACAGTTGTTGCAGTCCTGCCGGCCGACCCGAACTTCACGCTCACACCCCAGCGGCCCCGCAGACGTTTTTGCTCAGTGTTCCACCGCGCACGGCCGGCGCCGCTCTTGCAGAGGTCTCCATTCCGGCGGGCACTTTTGCCATGGGTGATCCATTTGATGAGGGGTACCCGGCCGACGGCGAAACCCCCGTCCACCAGGTTGATATGTCCGCCTTCAGCATCGACACCATGGCCGTCAGCAACGCCTCCTTCGCAGCGTTCATTGACGCCACCGGCTACCGGAGCGAATCGGAGCTTTACGGCACCTCGGCCGTATTCCACCTGGCCGTGCAGGCTCGGAAGACCGATATTTTAGGGCCCGCTGCTGGTACACCCTGGTGGCTGAATGTGCGCGGCGCAGACTGGGCACACCCGGCCGGGCCGCTGTCATCGTGGCAGGACATCCCCAACCATCCCGTCACGCAGGTCTCCCACACGGACGCCCTGGCTTACTGTGCCTGGGCGGGGCGGGCCCTGCCCACCGAGGCCCAGTGGGAGTACGCGGCCCGGGGCGGACTGGAGCAAGCCCGCTACCCGTGGGGCAATGAACTGCACGGCACCGATCCGGCCGGCGGACTTGTGCATAACTGCAATATTTGGCAGGGCACCTTCCCCACCGAGAACACGCTCGACGACGGTTTCCTCACCACGGCACCCGTCGACAGCTTTGAGCCCAACGGGTACGGGCTGTACCAAACCAGCGGGAATGTGTGGGAATGGTGTGCCGACTGGTTCCTGCCCAAGTACTACAAGGGCTGCCTCGCCAAGGGCACCATGATGGATCCCGAAGGACCCACCGTGGGACGTGGCCGCGTCATGCGCGGCGGTTCCTACCTGTGCCACGACTCCTATTGCAACCGCTACCGGCTGGCCGCTAGGAGTGCGAACACCCCCGACTCCGCCAGCGGCAACCTGGGGTTCAGGACAGTCGCGGCCTAGCTTCTGCCCCGTCCGTCCCCCAACTGTGACGCACTTGTTGCTTTGGAAAGCGCTTACTTTCCTCGATTTACAGCAACGACTGCGTCACAGACGGGGGGCGGAGTTTGGCGCGAGGGCGAGAATGGTGGCGTCGTCGGCCACCTCGCCAATGCGGCCCTGGTGAACGCGCAGCTCATGCAGCAGCCCCAGCGCATCGGCGGTGTTGCTGGTGCGGGCCAGGAATTCCGCAGGTCCCGCCACCAGGCCAAGGTCGACGGCGCGCCAGGCTCCGTCGGTGGCCATCACCATGAGCTCGGGCGCACCCAGCTGCACCACATGGGCGTGGTCCGCCGCTTCGGCCTCGCGCCGTGCCACCCAGAGCCGGCCGGGGGTGTTGCGCAACTCCCTATCAAGCTTGAGTTGTGCCAGCCGTTCGACAGGTTCGACGGCGCTGATCCCCGCGTCGGCGAGCTCGGCCCGCACCAGGTGGGTGGCGCCGTCGGACGTGCGCACCACAACTGTGCAATCAGCCAGGCTCGCGATTTCCACGCCGTAGTCATTGAGCTGGGCCACGGACAGGGCCGCGCTGGGGAACCTGACATGCTCGTCCCCCACCAGGGCTGCGGCCGTGGCGTCGATCGCGGCCAGCGCCCCCGTGATGAGTGCCCGCGCCCCGTGCCGGTCATGGGGCGCCTTGGCCAACACGGCGGTCAGCTCATGCGCCAGCCACTGCGGATTCGAGGCCGCCGGCAGCCCCAGGGGTTCCAGCAAGGTGGTGGCCCCGTCAATAATCCAGGCATTGGGGCCATTGAATCCACAGCTGTCCTCAATGACGTGGGCGTCGCCCTCAAACTGCACGCGCGCACGGATGTCCCAGGCAAAAGTCATGGTTTCATCTTGCCATGGGCACGCAATTTACCGCTGCGCACGGTGAGTCCTGAACCTATGCGTGGAACCCAGGTCGAGTTCTGCGCATAAACACCTATGCGCAGAACCCACCGTGGGTTCTGCGCATAAGTTCACGGCCATGACCCCGCTTGCAGCCGCTGCCGCCTATTTGGTCCCGCGGGCGGCGACGAACGCGCGGACGCAGGCTTCGACGTCGTCGGCGCTGTGGGCTGCCGAGAGCTGCACGCGGATGCGGGCTGCACCGCGCGGAACAACCGGGAAGCTGAACGCCGTGACAAAGACACCATGATCCAGCATGGAATCAGCCACGCGGGCAGCTTCCACAGCGTCACCAAACATGACCGGGACAATGGCGTGCTCGCCGGGCAGCAGTTCGAAGCCTTCCTCGGTCATGCGGCTGCGGAACAAGTTGGCATTCTCGAACAGGCGCGTGCGCAGCTCGCCGGAGCCCGCCACCAGTTCCAGTGCCTTCAGGGTTGCCGCCACGATGGCCGGTGCCAGCGAGTTGGAGAAGAGGTACGGGCGGGCCTTTTGGCGCAGCATGGCGACGATCTCGCCGCGGCCGGCAACGTAGCCGCCGGATGCCCCGCCCAGTGCCTTGCCGAAGGTGCCGGTGTAAATGTCCACACGGTCCGAAACTCCTGCGTGCTCGGGGGTGCCTGCTCCGGTGGCGCCCATGAAGCCCACGGCGTGGGAGTCATCGACCATGACCAGGGCGTCGTACTTGTCGGCCAGATCGCAGATGGCTTCCAGCGGGGCCAGGAAACCGTCCATGGAGAAGACGCCGTCGGTGACGATGATGGTGCGGCGGGCACCTGCGCCATCATTCATGGCAGCCGCTGCCTGCAGCTGGGTTTCCAAGTCCGCCATGTCCTGGTTGGCGTAGCGGAAGCGGGCGGCCTTGGACAGGCGGATGCCGTCAATGATGGAGGCGTGGTTCAGGGAGTCGGAGATGATGGCATCCTGGGCCCCGAACAGGGACTCGAACACGCCACCGTTGGCGTCAAAGCAGGACGAGAAGAGGATGGTGTCCTCGGTGCCCAGGAATGCGGAGACTGCCGATTCCAGCTGCAGGTGCAGGTCCTGGGTGCCGCAGATGAAGCGGACGCTGGCCATGCCGAAGCCGCGCTCGTCCATGGCTGTCTTGGCGGCGTCGATAATGGCGGGGTGGTCGGCCAGGCCAAGGTAGTTGTTGGCGCAGAAGTTCAGCACGGGGGCTGTGGCGCCGTCGAGCGGGCCGGCCTGCACGTGGCTGGACTGGGCGGAGGTGATTTGGCGTTCGGTCTTGAACAGGCCGGCGGTGCGGATCTCTGCCAGCTCGGCGGTGAGCGCATCTTTCATGGCGGTGTACATGGGACTCCTTGGGTACGTGGGGGAAGGTGCGGACGACGGCGGAAGGTTGGCTCCCGGCGTCGTGCTGGGAAAGATGGAGGTGCTAGGAGAAGACTGACCAGTCAAGGACAACTTTGCCGCCGCGGCCGGACTTGGCGATTTCGAAGGCCTGCTCCCATTCTGTGGCGGGCAGGACGTCTGTGACAACACCGGCGACGGCTTTGCGCAGCACGGGGTTGGAGGAGAGCATGGCGCTCATGGCGTACCAGGTCTCAAACATTTCGCGCCCGTAGATGCCCTTGAGGGTGAGCATGTGGGTGACAACCTTGCCCCAGTTGATGTCGATGGCTGAGCTCGGCAGGCCCAGCATGGCGATGCGGCCGCCGTGGTTCATGTTGTCGATCATCTCCGGCAGGGCCGTGGGGTGGCCGGACATTTCCAGGCCGATGTCGAAGCCTTCACGCATGCCCAATTGCAGCTGCGCTTCCTTCAGTCGGGTGGTGGCGACGTTGACGGCCAGGTCGGCACCCATGGCGGCGGCCATGGCCAGGCGCGGTTCGGAGACGTCTGTGATGGCGATTTTGCGGGCACCGGCGTGGCGGGCGACGGCGATGGCCATCAGGCCGATGGGTCCGGCACCCGTGATGAGCACGTCCTCGCCGACCAGGCCGAAGCTCAGCGCGGTGTGGACGGCGTTGCCCAGCGGGTCAAAGATGGCGCCCAGTTCGGGGGTGATGGAGGGGTCGTGGTGGACCCAGACGTTGGATTCGGGGATGACCACGTACTCGGCAAACGCGCCGTCGCGCTGCACGCCCACGGAGATGGTGTTGATGCACATGTGGCGCCGTCCCGCGCGGCAGTTGCGGCACATGCCGCACACCACGTGGCCTTCGCCGGAGACCTTGTCCCCCACCTTGACGTCATTGACCTCGGCACCCACTTCCACCACTTCACCGTAGAACTCGTGGCCCGCGATGAGGGGGGCGTTGATGGTGGCCGCAGCCCAGGCGTCCCAGGCCAGGATGTGCAGGTCGGTGCCGCACAGGCCAGTGGTGGCAACCTTGATTTTGACGTCCCGCAGACCGGTTTCGGGTTCGGGGCGTTCAACGAGTTCGAACCCGGCGTGTGCTCCGGACTTGTACAGTGCTTTCATGGCGGGCAATCCTTTGGTGGTGGTGTGCTTTCCATTACAGCCGCCAAAACCGTTTAGCACAATCGATAATTTCTCCACTGACGATTAAGTATTTGCTAAATGGTAGTGTGGTGGCGTGGAACTTCATCAACTTCAAATGCTGCGTGAACTGGGCGAACTGGGCAGCGTCAAGGCCGTGGCCGAGACCTTGTCCGTCACCTCCTCGGCCGTATCCCAACAAATTTCCCTGCTGCAACGTCAAGTGGACACCCCGCTCACGCGCAAGGACGGGCGCAACCTGGTCCTCACCGAGGCCGGCCAGGTGCTGGCGGATGCCGGCGCCGATGTCATCAACGCGATGGCCAAGGCGCACGCGGCGATCGGGGCGTACCAGAGCGACCGCCACGGTTCGGTGTCCATCTCCGGCTTCCACTCCGCCGGGCAGGCGTTGTTCGCACCGCTGGTCAGCCGGCTGGCCCAGATGCGGGCGCCCTCTTCCGGCGCGGGGACGGATGGCGGCCGTACGGATGGCAGTACCGATGCCGCGGACGACGGCGGCACCCCGGCGGGACTGCCGGGGTGCGGTGCGCCGCGGGTCAGGTTGAGCGATGAAGACGTGGCCCAGCACGACTTCCCGGCGCTGTGCGCGAAGTATGACCTAGTTCTTGCACACCGGATGGACCACAGCCCGCCCTGGCCCGAGCAGCAGATCAAGGTCATCCCGCTGGCCCATGAACCCCTGGACGTGGCCCTGGCGATTGACCACCCCTTGGCGGGGAAGGAAACCCTGACCCCGGCGGATGTGGTCAACTATCCCTGGGTCACCAGCCGCAGCGGGTACTCCCCCGCGGATGTGCTGGTGGCGGTGGGTGCCATGGCGAGCATGCCCGTGAATGTGGTGCACAGGATCAACGACTACTCGACGGTTGCGGCACTCGTGTCCACGGGCGATGTGATTGGCCTGCTCCCCCGGTACACCTCAAGCCCGGCCCTGAATTCCGGCGTCGCCCTGCGCCCACTGGCCGGGATCAACACCAAGCGGCGCATCGATTTGCTGGTGCGCCCGGAAAACCTGAAACGCGAATCCGTCATGATGGTGGCCAAAGCGTTGGCGGAAGTCATGGCGGAGCTGACCGGCGACTAATTTCGACAGGCTCAATCGCCGGTACCACCCTCCAACGCAGTGAGGGCGTGCCAAACTGGCCGCGGCGCATGAAATTTCATACGCCGTGGCCAGTTTGGCACGCCCTCGGCGCAAGTAGCCCGGATGTGAGCGGGCGTTGAGTTAGCGGGCCGGCTGGCCGGCGTTGAAGTACGCCACGAGCTCGGCCGGGAGTTCGGGCACTGTCAGGGCGCCGCCGTCGGAGCGCAACGACTGGGTGGCCAGAACACCGGCAGCAACCGAGGCGCGGGCCGCGATCGGAGAGGTCTCGGTGGCGCCGCCGTCGCGGGCAAAGCGCAGGAACTCCGCAATCAGCAAGGGATCAGCGCCGCCATGTCCGCCGTCGCCGTCACGGATCTCAACCTCCATGTCCGGGGCCACATAGCCGTTCTGGCTGCGCGTGTTCCAAACCTTAATAACGTCCCCGGGGCCGTCGCCAAAGTTCTCAATCCTGCCCTTGGTGCCAATGACCGTGTAGTTGCGCCAGTAATCCGGGGTGAAATGGCACTGCTGGTAGGAGGCCAGGGCGCCGTTGTCCAGCACCATCTGCATCATGGAGATGTCCTCGACGTCGATGATTGGGTTCAGGTCCGTCTGCTCGGCGGGCGGCCAATTCTCCAGTGAGAACCAGTCCCCCATGCGCCGATCCGTGTTGTCCCTGCGCGAGGTGACATCGCCATACACCGCCAAGTCCCCAATCGCGGAGACCCGCTTGGTGTAACCACCGGCCAACCAGTGGATCACATCAATGTCATGGGCACCCTTTTGCAGCAAAAGGGACGTGGTGTTGGCACGCTCGGCATGCCAATCCTTGAAGTAGTAGTCGCCACCGTTACCCACAAAATGGCGGCACCACACAGCCTTCACCTCACCAATGGTGCCCGACTGGATCAACTCACGCATCTGAACCACCACCGGCATGTGGCGCATATTGTGGCCCACATAGAGCCGGGTGCCGGTCTCAAACGCTGTACTCAAAATCGCGTCGGCTGCCTCCAATGTCACATCCAGAGGCTTCTCACAGAAGGTGGGGATGCCAGCCTTGAGCGTCTGCACGGCCACCTCGGCGTGACGGTTGTCGGGCGTCAGCACCAACACAGCGTCCAGCCCGGCCGCCAACAACTCGTTCAAATCGGAGGTGATGACTGCGCCGGGAATCTTCGCCGCAGCATCGGCACGCCCCCGCTCGGAAACATCACACACCATCACCACAGCAGAACCCTGACCCGGCTTGTGCACCTGCTTCCACAGCGACGCCCGCAACCCAAAACCAACAATCCCAATACGCATATCCCGCACGGCCTGCTCATTGTCTGGCACGGCCTGAACCAAATCTGTCACAACACAACTTCTCTCTTGTTCATCAAAAAATCGAAAATTAGGGGGCGCCCGGGGCGGAATCGCGCACAAAAAGTCGCCAAGGAAATTCCAGGACCTGATGCGGTTTGGTGGGGTCCTGAGCCCGTTCCACCAGGAAATCTGCCAGGCCGGCGTAAAAATCGGTGGGGCCAATGGTGGTCAGCGAAGGCGTCATGACCTCGCCGGCCATGGTGTTGCCAATACCCATCACCACCACATCATCGGGCACCGCCAACCTGAGCCGCTCGGCGGCATGAACGGCTGCGATCGCCGCGAAGTCGGAGGTGGCGAAGATGGCAGTGGGCGGGTCGGGCACCTGCAGCAGGGCGACGGCCGCCTGGTAGGCACTCACCTCGTCCTTCTCGAAGGTGGCCACATAGTCCTGCCGGAATTCAATGCCGGCCCGCTCAAGTCCGGCCACGTAGGCCCGGTACCTCGTGGGGCCGGAAGCGGTCAGGCTGCCGGAGGTGGTCAGTGCCGCCACCTTGGTGTGACTGGCTGTCAGGTGGTCCATGGCATGGTCCATGGAGTCTCCGGCCAAGGACCGGATCACATCGAAGCCCTGCGGTTCCAAGGTTTCGCTGAAGACCACCAAGTTGTTGCTCAGCGCCAATTCGGCGAGGAGCTCGGCGTCGCCCGGGCGTTCCGCAGCATCGATGAAGATGACGTCGGCGCCTTGGCGTTTGATGGCCGTGCGCCAATCCGTGTCGGCGAGAATCATGGGGGTGATGCCGGCGGGGGCAACCGCTGCACCAACAGCTTTGCTGACCGACAAAGACCAAGGGTCCGAAAGCATGGTCAAAGAGAGCATCATCAGGTTGGACTTGCCAGTCCGGATGGTCCGGGCCGCCTGGTTGGGCCGGTAACCCAGCCTGCTTGCCGCAGCGTGGACGCGCTGGGCGGTTGCCGGTGAAATCCCGGAACCGTTTCCCTTGGTGCGTCCGGCCAGGACGTAGGAAACCGTCGCTGTGGAGACACCTGCCTCCGCAGCCACTGTCTTAATGGTGGGCCGCATCATCTCATCTGCCTCCTTGCTGCCGGTTGGAACTGTGGATGGTGTGGGTTGCCGGCACGCCGCGGCGGCGTACCGGCAACCCACGGGTTATCTGGCGTGCTGGTTACTTGATGGGCTGCAGCTTGAAGACCGGGGCCTGCGGGTCCAGCTGCGCTTGGTACTCTTCACGCATCTTGTCGCCGCCCTCTGCCTTCCAACGCTTCAACACGTCAGCATGCTCGGAAACCTTGGCGCGGCCGGTGATGATGTCGATGGTCTTGTCGCGCACGATCTTGGTGATTTTTGGCCCCACCTTTGCATTTGTATCAGAGAACGTACCGTTAGTGGGGTTTCGCCAAGCAAATTCGAGCAGCTTGATCTCCGTCTCATGGGTGTACTTCGTGTCCCGCGGGAAGCCGGGGTTGAAGTTCACCCGCTCCGGGGCGGACATGATGTTCAGGGCGCTCTGCACACCGGGGACGTTCTTGAGGCCTTCTTCGGTCAGGATCGGGTTCCCGTCGGCGTCGAAGGTGAAGTCCTTGCCTTCTGTACCAAAGTTCTTTTGCAGGTACTCCGTGGTGCCAAACGGCGCCGAGAGCCAGTTGACCAGCGCCAGCTGTTCCTTGATGCGCTTCTCATCAGTCTTCTTGAACGCGGTGAACCCCACCGTGCCATAACCCATGTCGTAGGTAGGCGTGATGGTGCCATCAAAGCTGAAGGGAACCAGGATGTCGATCTCAAGGTTCGGGTCAAGGGCACGGAAGGTTCCAACGTCACGCGGGCCGGAAGTGACCATTGCTCCGATGGAACCGTTGGCGATCTTGGCCTTGATGTTGGTGACGTTCACATCCGGGTAGAAAACACCCGCTGCGAACAATTTGGCGGCGTATTCCAGACCGGCCGTGTACTGATCCGTCTCGTAGAGGTGGGTCAGTGTTCGGTCCTCGTTGACGGCCCAGCTGTTCGGGGCACCCAACCATTCGGTGATCATGTGCAGAACGTTCACATAGGCCGGCTCCAGGGCGTACTGCTTCTTGCCCGGGTCGCTGAGTTGTTTGAGCTTGTCAAAGAATTCCTCGGCGTCCGTGGCGTTCAGGCCGCCCACCTTTTCCCAGGTGGCGTGGCTGCCCACCATGACCTGGCCAAAGGGTGTGCTGGGGATGGGGGCACCCCAGATCTTGCCATTGACGACGGCGGTCCGCCAGGATTCCGGCTTGAGTGCGGCCAGGTTGGGGTACTCAAGCACGGCGTCGCCGGAGAGGTAGGGGGTCAGGTCCTGGAATTTGGCCTCGAGCATGGGGCCCACATTGGGGGATGCCCTGGTTCGGCGGGATCCACATGAGGTCGGGCAGGGTGTCGCTGGCCAGGATGGTGGCGAACTTGGCCGGGTAACCGTCTCCCACATCTTCGACGATCTGCATGTTGAATTCCCCGCCCAGCGCCTCGTTCAGGCGCTGCCAGAAGGGGTTGTCTCCCATGGCCGGGGCCATCACTTCGAAGGTTTCAGAGAGGACACTGACCGGGCCGGTCAGCGGCTTGGCGGTGGTGGAGGCCACCGGTTTTGGCATGTTGATGAAGCCCGCTTCGAGTCCCTTGGCATTGCCCGGAAGATCCGCGGTAACACCGGTAAATTCCTTGTAGGTGGGCAGTGTGACCGATTTGGAGGCTTCCGCCCCGCCGCCGCTCTTGTTGCTGCTGCTACATGATGACAATGTGCCCGTCAGGGCCACCGCGGCCACTGATATGCCGGCGAGTCCCAGGAAGTTGCGTCGTGAGACACCGCCACCCACAATGCTGTTAGACCGTTTCATGCTAAACCTCTTTCATTATGTGTAAAAACTAACTAGCTAACCTTTGATGGCACCGGTGATGACGCCCTTGTTGAAGTGCTTTTGGAGGAACGGGTAAACCAGCAGGATCGGCAGCAGCGCAACAACCACAACTGCCATCTGCATGGACTGCGGGGGTGGTGAGGACGTCACACCGATAGCGTCGGCCATGGAGCCGCCCTGGACAACGAAGTTGCGCAGCACCAATTGGACCGGGTACAACGTCTGGTCGTTGATGTACAGCAACGCGTTGAAGAAGGCGTTCCAAAAACCAACGGCGTAGAACAGGCCAACGACGGCGATGACGGCCTTGGACAGGGGCAGCACAACTTTGCGCAGGATCATGAAGTCGCTGGCTCCATCGATCCGGACAGCCTCCAGCAACTCCACGGGGATGTTCATGAAGAAGGACCTCATGACCACGAAGTTGAATGCTGCGAAGGTGCCGGGCAGGATCAGGGACCAGATCGTGTTCAGCAGCCCCAGCTGCTTGACCATCAAGAACATGGGGATCAGCCCTGGTGCGAACAGGAGCGTGAACAAGACCAGCATCAGCACTGGGCGGCCAAAGAGGACGGGGCGGCTGGTGGCATAGGCCATGGTGATGGTGATGAACAGGGCCAGGAAGGTTCCAACGGCTGTGATGAAAGCGCTGACCCCCAGGGCCCGGAGCATGAATTCGCCGCTAAAGATTGCCTGGTAGGCGGCAAAGCTGGGATTGCTGGGCCATAGTACGTAGCCGCCTGCTGCGATCAGTTGCTTGTCATCGGCCAGCGAGGTGGAGACCACCAGCAGGATGGGGATGACAATGGAGAGCGAGATGCCGCCGATAATGATGGCCTTGATGGAGTTGTAGAGCGGGGATGCCGGCTCTTTCCATACGGGCCGGCCCGGGTTGTACGTCAACCCTCTGCTGCGCCGCTTGGCTGCACGCCGTTCGTGAGTTGTTAAAGCCATGGTTGTCTCCTTTTTCGGCTAGTCGGGGCGGGCCCCAACTAGCCGACCTTCTTCTGAAAGATTCCGGGTTCGCCCAGCTTGTGAGCCACCTTGTTGGCCGCGTAAATCAGCAGGGCACCCACCACGCCCTTGGCCAGGCCGGCCGCGGCACCAATGCTCCAGCCACCGCCAACCACGCCAGCAAAGTAGGTGAAGGTGTCCAGCACCTCTGCCGCACCAGCACCAACGGCGTCGTGCTGCAGCAGGAATTGTTCAAATCCAACGCTGAGAATGTCACCAATGCGCAAGATCAGCAGCAACACGATGATGGAACGCAGGCCGGGCAAGGTGATGTGCCACATGCGGCGCCAGCGTCCGGCACCGTCTGCCGCGGCGGCCTCGTACAGTGAACCGTCGATGGCTGCCAGCGATGCCAGGAAGATGATCATGGCCCAGCCGGCGTCCTTCCAGACAAGCTGGATGGTGGCCAGTAGCGGGAACGTGTCCGGGTTGGTCATGAACGGGATGGTGTCCAGACCAAGGTCACGCAGGGTGTTGTTGACCAGCCCGGCGCCGCCAAGCACTTGCTGGAACAACGCGATTACCAGCACCCAGGACAGGAAGTGCGGCAGGTAAACCAGCGACTGGAACCAGCGGCGGAGCTTGGTGCTGATCAAGGAGTCCACAATCAGGGCCAGGCCCAGGGGCACCGGGAAGAAGAGCACCAGCTGCCAGACGGCCAGGACAACGGTGTTTCGCAGCGCCACCCAGAAGTCCGGGTTGAAGTACAGGTCCACGAAATTCTGCCAACCAACCCAGTCGCTGCCGGTGATGCCCAAGAACGGCTGGTAGTCCTGGAACGCGATGACGTTGCCAAGGATGGGGATGTAAAAGAACAGGGCCAGAAACAACACCCCGGGAATCATCATCAGGATCATCTGCTTGTCCCGGGCCCAGCGGATCCTGAACGGCACCTTGGCCACCACACCGGACTTTTGCGCGGCATTCTTACTGCGCTTGTTTCCCCTGCCGCCTCTCGCGGCGGCGGCGGGGGTGGGCGTGGCGTCGCCGCCGGTCTCCCGCCCCGACAGCGCCTGACGTGTGGTCTGGCTCATGGAATCTCCTCGTTCAGTAAGTCGGTGTTTTCGGTCTGCGCACAGTCAGGAACACCACCACACCCCCAGGTTGTGATGCGCGCCACAGTTTGTTAACCGTTTAACAAAGATAAACTGTCTTTGGCAAAGTTGCAAGATTTTGCTGGAAATTCCTAGAAAAGATCACCAATCGTCATTTTCCATGTGCCCCGCTCCGCGCTTCGGCCGTGCGTCAGGCGTGCCAGCACTACCCGGGAGTGGCGGGCGGCCTCGGGTTCCGTGACGTCAAGCTGCCCCGCCGATCACCAGCACAACTCCCCGACGCGGTTCCACCGTGATGGCAGCCCCGGGCGCAAACACCGCGGCCTCCTGGAAGCCTGCAACCGCCGGCGCAACCACAGATGCAGAAGCCAGGTGCGCAAACCCGGGACCAAATTCCAGCGTCACCGAAACCGTTTCCGGCGCCCAGCTGGCCAGGGCTGTCACCAATCCGGACGGCGTGATCCAGGACGTGGCCAGCACCTCGGGGTGACTGGTGCGCACGGGCACATCAACAGCCCAGTGCCCCACCATGGGCGCCTCCGCCAGGCCATGCTCAGCCCACAGTTCCCACAGTGCCCGGTTGTCCACGCGCGGGGCCCGGCCTGTCATGCCAAACACCAACCCGCGCCACGGGTTTCCGCCACCCTCCAGCATCTCGCCCATGAGGCCAAACGGGATGCCGGAGACCTCCACCAGCCAGTACGCGGGGTCGGTGTTGTCGTAGTCAAAGTACTCGCCCAGCCACAGCCGGTCCGTGTACGGCAGCTGTTCCATGTACATGTTGGCGGAGGAGGCGAAGCCGTCCTTGTCGTTGAATTGGTTGGCCGAATGGATGTCGATTTCCGGGTCTGCGCAGCGGGCGGCCAGCACCTTGCGCACCCGTTTCATGGCCTGGCGGTCGTAGGCGATGTCGTCCAGGTAGATGCCGTCCAGGCCGGTCCTGCGCGCCAGCTCGTCGAGCCCTCGGATGTACCAGTTTTGCAGGCGCGACTCCCCCGCCGTCACCACGGCAATGTCATCCACGGTGGGCGCGTACCAGGCCGAGACGTAGTTGGCGCCGGCGTGCTCCTGCGGCCAGATGTGCCCCTTGCCGGGTCCGTCGCTGAAGATTTCCTGCCCCAGCGACAGCATGGGCAGCAAGTCCGGGCTGTGCCCCGTCAGCTCGCGTACCGTGTCGTAGACCTTGACCTTGAGCCCGGCCGCATGCGCCTGCGCCGTGTACGCAGCCAGCGCGTCGGCGTGCAGCAGCGGGTCGTTGATGAAGGGCGCCAGGGCCGTGGCGTGGTGAATGTTGATGACGCTGGCACCGGTCGCCGCAATGTCCGCCACACTACCTTGGCCATGGAAGTACCGGTTGCGCAGCTGGCGGGCCGGATCGATCGGCTTGAACGGGGTCAGGAGCAGACGGAAGCCATAGTTCAGACTCTCCCCCGCTTCCAAGGTCCGTCCGCCACTAAATGCTTGCAGCACGACGGCGGCGCTTCCGTTCGCGCTGCCGGCCTCCCTGAGCGTGACGCCCGCAACCGTGGGATCCACCCCTGGATTGGCCCACGAGTCCGGGGCGCGTAGTGGCTTCTCGCGGTAAAAGTTGGTGTTGAGCGGGCGCTCGTAGTTGTCGTCCCGCAGGGCCAGCTGCACGCCGATGTTGCTGTCCCCGAGCCACAGGGAGTCCTGGTTCCTGGTGGCCACCTCCCAGCTCCAGTCGATGCTTTCCGGGCGGGTGCCGCCGGGTACACCGAGCCCCATGGCGTAGGGCACGGATTCGGGGTCCAGGGTCATCGTGAGTGCAACGTTTCCCAGCCCAACGGTCTCAGCCCCGTGCGGGACGGTGAGGCGGACGGCAAACTCGGCGGCGCCGTCGGCCTCCAATTGGCCTTCCACCGTGACGCACAAGGGCGTGTCGCGACTGGTCCAGGAGCACTCCCATCCCACCCTGGCCGGGCCGTGGGTGGTGAACGCGAGCGGCGAGAAATCCCAAACCACTGGGCCTTGGACCAACTCCGGCAGTAAGGCCAGTGGTTCGAGCAGGAGCGAACGGGCAGGTCCGTCAATGGCCGTCACGGCAGAGGTGAAGGTGGAGTACAGCTGCGCCGGAAGCCCGTTGGGGGCGAGCTCAACCGTGCGGCCCAGGATGCTCAGCGTGCGGCTGGATTCATCGAGGCTGACGGCGGTGAACGGCGCCACGAGTTCGTCGTTCTGGGCCAGGGTGGAATCCAGCCAGGCCAGGCGCCGTAGTTCGCGGGGGTCGCCAAAGCCGCCGGCGGCAATGTCCGGTTCGGCTACCTCCGCCACCTCAAGGCACACGGGCAGTTCTGCGGTGCCTGCGGAACTCGTCACCGTGATGACGGCCTCCACGGTGGATCCGGCGGCATTTGCAGGAACGGGGACCACCACAAACAGCGCCTGGACGGAACCGTCGGCCACAGCCAACGTCTTGCTGAAGGGCCGGCCCAGGCGGTCAATCCCGGCGGTGTTGATGCAGCGTGCAGGAATGGGGGTGCCGCCGGTCTGGGCGGCAATGGTCACCGTGACCCCTGCCAGTTCGGCGCAGGCATGGAGCCCCAACGCGATGATGAATTCCTCCCCCGGCTCGGCCTGGAGCGCGAGCTCCTTGGCTGCTGCCCCGGCCACGGCTGCCGGGCCCGTGATGGCCCAGTGTGCCGCTATGGCGCCCTTCATGGAGATGGGGTGGCGGCGGTCCTGGGCAAAGAGCATGAAAGCCGCGCCGTCGTGACTGGCGTGCAGGGCCGCCAATTCGGCATCCGTGGCCGTAAAGTTCATGGGGGCAAAGGTGTCCCACTCGCTCGCTGCCTCGTAGCGGAGCGCCACGGCGGCCGGGGCGTGACTGCCGCTCAAACCCTGCTCAGCCGAGAACACGCTCGGGGAAACAGCTGCCACCCAGGCCGGGTCCGCCGTCGGACGGGCGGGAAGGTACTGGGCCTGCGGGTAGTGGGCGTGGCCGGCCATGGCATACGGCAGATAGTAAAAGTAGTAGCTGCCGGCACCGTCGACTGGCTCAAAGGTGAACGTGCCATGGGCCCGGTTCCGTTCCCCGGCCACCACATTGCGCACCCGTAAGCCCGTGGCCGCGGAGACCACAATGACGTCAACGTCGGCCGGAGTGGCATCGTGGCGGCGCCACGGCAGGGTGACGGTGGCGGCGCGGCCACCCTGGAGCAGATCCGCCACGGACACCACAATCCGATGGTTCCCGTAGAGGAGTTTGTCCCACTCCCCCACGCCGCATTCCAGTTCGGGATGCAGACGCGGCGGGGTGGCGAGGTTGGACGGGGCGGACGTGGCAAGCGCCGGAGTGGGCATGGGAGTAGCTCCAAGCTGATTGAGGGGTGTCCCCCAATCCTTGTCTGAATTTTCATGACTGCAAAGCGTTATTACAGTTCATAATTACTCACATTGACACTTGGGGCAGAGCCCAACCGCCGGGCCCAATGAAAAATGCGCCCGTCCCCGCTTTTCGCGCCTGTTGGAAGGGGCGCGAAAGCGGGGACGGGCGCGGGGGCCGTTTCGTGAAGCGAGTCGGCGCCCCGTTCCGCTTCTGGCACCCGGTTAACGGGGCGCCACAAGCGGAACGGGGCGCCGAGAGACGCGGCAGGGCTGGGCCCACGCGCCCGAGGGCCCAGCCGCGAGCTTGCGAGCGTTGGGAGGGCGTTACCCTTCGACGCCGAGCGTCTTGAGGATCAGTTCGCGCACGCGGCCGGCGTCGGCCTGTCCGCGGGTCACCTTCATGACGCCGCCAACAATGGCACCAACAGCCTGCACCTTGCCGCCGCGGATCTTCTCCGCAACGTCGGGCTGGGCTGCCAGGGCTTCATCGATGGCAGTCTGCAGGGCGCCGTCGTCGGAGACAACAGCCAGCCCGCGCTTGGCCACAACCTCGGCGGGCGTCCCTTCACCCTCGAGGACGCCGTCGAGCACCTTGCGGGCCAGCTTGTCGTTGATGGCGCCGGAGGCAATGAGCTTCTCAATTTCAACCACCACGGCGGGGCTGACGCCCAACGCTGCGGGGTCCACATCGGCCAGCTTGGCGCGGCGGGCGATCTCGCCCATCCACCACTTGCGGGCTGCGGCAGCCGAGGCACCGGCAGCGACCGTCTCTTCGATTTCGTCCATGAGGCCGGCGTTGACCACGTCGCGGAATTCCAGGTCCGTGTAGCCCCAGTCGGCCTGCAGGCGCTTGCGGCGCTCGGCGGGCGGCTCGGGCAGGCGTGAGCGCAGTTCCTCAACCCACTCGGGCGTGGTGACAATGGGCACCAGGTCCGGTTCCGGGAAGTAACGGTAGTCGTCGGCGTCGGACTTGGGGCGCCCCGAGGTGGTGGACTTGGTGTCCTCGTGCCAGTGGCGGGTTTCCTGTGTGATGGCCACACCGGAATCCAAAACCGCAGCATGGCGCTGGATCTCAAACTTCACGGCGTTCTCGACGGCGCGCAGCGAGTTCACGTTCTTGGTCTCGGTGCGGGTGCCGAACTTTTCCCGGCCGTGCGGGCGCAGGGAGACGTTGGCGTCGCAACGGACGTTGCCGTGCTCCATCTTGGCCTCTGAAACGCCCAGGTTCTTGACGATTTCCCTGATGGCTGCAACATAGGCTTTGGCCAGCTCGGGTGCGCGGGAACCGGCGCCTTCAATGGTCTTGGTGACAATTTCCACCAGCGGAACACCCGAACGGTTGTAGTCCACCAACGAGAAGTCGGCTCCCTGGATGCGGCCCGTGGAGCCACCCATGTGGGTCAGCTTTCCGGCGTCCTCTTCCATGTGGGCGCGCTCAATCTCAACGTGGAAAACTGTGCCGTCTTCGAGTTCGATGTCGATCCAGCCGTCGTAGCAGATGGGGTCATCGTACTGGGAGGTCTGGAAGTTCTTCGGGGTGTCCGGGTAGAAGTACTGCTTGCGCGCAAAGGTGCTGTGCGGGGCGATCTTGCAGTTCAGCGCCAGACCGATCAGGATCGAGGACTCAACGGCCTTCTTGTTCACCACCGGCAGCACGCCGGGCAGGCCCAGGCACACTTCGTTGACGTTGGTGTTGGGGGCGTCGCCAAAGGCGTTCGGTGCCGAAGAGAACATCTTGGTCTTGGTGTTCAATTCAACGTGAACCTCAAAACCCAGAACGGGGTCGTACTTTTCCATGGCTTCATCGAAGCTCAAAATGGTGTCAACATGCATTAGTTAGCCTCCTCGGCTGCGGTGCTGGCAAGTGCGGGCGCCTGGTCCAGGATGGGGCCGCCCCACTGGGCTTCCAACAAGGATTCCAGGACGGCACCAACACGGTACAGGCGGGCGTCTTCGCGGGCGGGTGCCAGCAGCTGGATGCCCACGGGCAGACCGTCTTCATCGGCCAGGCCGCCGGGCAGGGTCAGGCCGGGGACGCCGGCCATGTTCGCCGGGATGGTGGCGACGTCGTTGAGGTACATGGCCAGCGGATCATCGAGCTTCTCGCCCAGCTTGAAGGCCGTGACGGGGGACGTCGGGGAGATCAGCACGTCAACCTGCTCGAACGCGGCGGCGAAGTCACGCTGGATCAGGGTGCGCACCTTCTGGGCCGAGCCGTAGTAGGCGTCGTAGTAGCCGGCGGAGAGGGCGTAGGTGCCCAGGATGATGCGGCGCTTGACCTCATCGCCGAAACCGGCGGCGCGGGTGGCGCCCATGACGCGCTCAATGGTGAGCGGGCCCTCAGTGGGCAGGGTGCGCGCACCGAAGCGGACGCCGTCGAACTTGGCCAGGTTGGAGGAAGCCTCGCTGGGCATGATCAGGTAGTAGGCGCCCAGTGCGTAGCCGAAGTTGGGGCAGGAGACCTCAACAATTTCGGCCCCGGCGCCGCGCAGCAGCTCCAGGGATTCGTTGAAGCGGTTTTCGACGCCGGTCTGGTAACCCTCGCCGTGCAGCTCCTTGATGATGCCGATCTTCATGCCCTTCACATTGCCCAGGCGGGCGGCGGCGGCAAGGCCTGTGGAGGCGTCGGTCAGCGAGGTGGAGTCCTGGGGGTCGTGCCCGCCAATGACTTCCTGCAACAAGGCGGAGTCCAGGACGGTGCGGCTGACGGGGCCGATCTGGTCCAGCGAGGAGGCCATGGCGATGGCGCCGTAGCGGGACACTGCGCCGTAGGTGGGCTTCACACCAACGGTGCCGGTGACGGCGCCGGGCTGGCGGATGGAGCCACCGGTGTCGGTGCCCAAGGCAAGCGGAGCCTCGAAGGCGGCGACGGCTGCAGCGGAGCCACCACCGGAGCCGCCGGGGATCCGGTCCAGGTCCCAGGGGTTGCGGGTGGGGCCGTAGGCGGAGTGCTCCGTGGAGGATCCCATCGCGAATTCGTCCAGGTTGGTCTTGCCCAGCATCGGCATGCGCGCGGCGCGGATCTTCTTGATGACTGTGGCGTCGTAGGGGCTCATCCAGCCCTCAAGGATCTTCGAACCCGCCGTGGTGGGCTGGCCCTTGGTGACGATCAGGTCCTTGATGGCGATCGGCACGCCGGCCAGCTCGTGGAGCTCCTCACCGGCGGCGCGGCGGGCATCGACGTCGGCAGCTACTGCGAGCGCCTCCTCGGTGTTCACGTACAGGAACGCGTTGACGCCGCGTTCTCCATGGTCGACGGCGGCAATCCGGTCAAGGTGTGCCTGGACCAGCTCGACGGAGGTGATCTCGCCGGCGGCCAGTTTTGCGGCCATTTCGGCCGCGCTGGAACGAATCAGTTCGTTGGCAGTCATGGTTTAGCTTTCCTCCAAAATTGCGGGCACCTTGAAACGGCCGTCGGCGGAATCCGGGGCACCCGAGAGGGCCTCGTCCACAGTCAGCACGTGACCCACCACGTCTTCACGCATGACGTTGGTCAGCGGAATCGGGTGCGAGGTGGCGGGAACGTCGTCGCCGGCAGCCTCACTGACGCTCTTGACCGAATCCACAATCACTGCCAGTTCAGTGGCCATGCGGTCCAGTTCGTCGTCACTCATCTCGATGTGAGCCAGTTGCGCCAAATGCGCCACGTCGTCACGGTTGATCGCAGCCATGGATCTCCCCTGTTTAATAGCAAAAGTTGTCTTACTCCTAGCTTATCGGTCACAGCGCAGGATAAAACCCGCCTGCCATGAGATGCCTATCTCCGCGCCCACAGCCTGGAATTGCGCGCGGACAGCGCCAGAAGGACCAAAATGTCCAGTGGCAGCCCAAAGATGTTGGTGCTCAAGGTGATGGACTCGCCGTCGATGAAATCGAGCGCCGAAACCACTACCAGCAGCGCACTGAACGCCATGGCGGCAATCCTTGCCCAGTTGCTCCCCCTGAAGACCAGGTAGGCCAGCACCAGGTAGAGGGCAATGCCCAGGGCAGCCAGTGCCGCGATCACCAGCAGAAAAATATCCAGGGCCGCAGTCTCGTCGGCGCTTACACTGGCGGCCGAAACATCCAGGATCTCCGCACGGTCACCCAACAGTATGGCCACTGAAACAGCACCCACCACCACCCGAATCAGCATCAGGAGCACGCCCAGGGCCGTGGAAACCGGGCGGCGCGCTGCCCTGGCTGCCCTGCGGGCTTCAAGGTCCGGGCCCAGTGCGTTCCCATCGGCCGGAACAACCACCTTGTCAACATCCACTACGGGCAGGTTCCCATCCGTGACAATGGTGTCGCCTCCCCCGTTGCGGGAGTGGTAACCGGTGGAGAAGTCGTCAATGACCCGAACACCGATGTCGGCATTGCTGTTGGCCAGCGTCGCCACTATGTGATCGCGTTCGGTGTCAGTGTCGGCGTCGATCTTGTGGGTGATCTGCAAGGTGAACAGGGAGAAACCCACGGCCCTGTCAAAGGTGCCGGCAGCCAGCCAGTCTGCCTGGTGCCCGCCCGGCAGCATCCATCCTTCGGGGCAACGCCAGAAACGCACATGGTGGCGCTTGGCGGGATTGCCGGCAACTTCCTGCTGGTAAGCCAAGTCCTGTTGCCGGCCAAACAGCAGCAGGGGGCTCACGGGTGCCTCGTCGTAGCTGCGCTTGAAAAGCGTGGAAGTGATGATGCGGCGGCTGGAGGCCAAGGTGATCTCATCGGCGCGGATCCAGCCAGCATGTGTCATGGCCTCATGGATCTGGGCTTCGCTTCCCACCACTGCCACGTTGATGGGGTCCCCCAGCAAACCATCACTGGTCCGGGCCCGGCCAATGAAATAGTCCGGGACGTAGATGGAGGTGAGGATCCTGTGCAGCCGGGGCAACACCAGATAGGCGAGCACCACCCAGAAGAGGACAAAGAACAGCGCCAGATACCAGCCCCAGGCGAAACCTTCCTGAAGCACCAGCCATGCCAGCCACAGGGCAGCAACACCGCTGAAGACGAAAACAACGTTGTCCACCATGGCGTTGGCGGAGCTGCGCCGGGTTGGCCACTTGCTGCGCCATGACTTCTTGATCAAGCCGGGGTCCGCTGACCGCGTGGGATTCATGTGGTCATCTTAGACCGGGTCTGGCGAAAACCACCCCGCATGTCAAGGCCCATGGCAATACCTCCCGCTCTGGACTGGGGCCCTGTTGACACGTAGTGTGATGCAAAAGTCCCCCTTGGAGGTCCCGTGACTGAGCCGTCCGCCGCAGGAAAACCCGTCCCGGACACCATCCCCCCACCACCATCCGCGCTGCGGCTCGCCCTGGGGCGCTACCTGCGCAGGTCCCCCATCAGCATGGCGCTCGCGGCAATCACCCTGCTCACGGCAGCCATGGCAGGCACCCTGTGGAAATTTCCAACCTCCGGGCAGGATGCTCCGTGGTGGGCCGCCGGAGTTTCAAACACCATCGGTGAGGGACTGTGGTGGACGCCGCTGACTGCGCTCTTTGTTGCCGAGAACCCGGCCCAACTCGCCGTGGTGGTGCTGCTCTCCCTGACCGCGCTGGCAGCAGCCGAGCGTCTCATCGGCAGCCGCCGCACGGCCCTGGCCTTCGTGCTGACGGGTGCCCTGGGCATCGCTGTGGGCATTGGCTTGCAGTGGCTCGGTGCCAGCGTCGGGGAACTCTGGGCGCAATACACGCAGGAGATTTTCACCGGCGACCCCACCATTGGCATTGTGGGCGCCCTGGTCACGGCGAGCGCGTTTGCCCCCACGCTGTGGCGGCGGCGCATACGCCTGTTCACGTTTGCCACGGTGCTCATGTTTGTTCTATACAGCGGCGACCAAAACAATTTCTACCGCCTCACGGCCGGGCTGCTTGGTCTGCTCCTGGGCGCCATCCTGCGCCCGGGCCCGTTCTTCCTGGGCTTCCGTCGCAGTTCCCACGCGGAGACCCGGTCCCTGGTGGCGGCCGTCGTCGCCATCTCTGCCCTGGGGCCTCTCGCCGCGCTGCTGCCTCCAGGCGGGTCCGGTCCGTTGTCATTTGTGAGTTTGTTCTTCGGCACCAGCGTCGCTGGCAGTCAGGGCTTGGGCCAGGTACTGCTGGCGTTGTCGCCACTGGTCCTGCTGCTGGTGGCGGCTGGTGGATTGCGCCGCGGCCGCCGCTTTGCGCTCATCCTGGCCATTGCCAGCAACGCAGCCATTTCCGTGCTGCCCTTCACAGCCCCGTCCGCGGATGATCTGAACCTGACGCTGGACTCCACCGACGCAACACCTGGCGACCTCTTGGCGGTCAGTGAGCTTCTGGCGGACCTGATGGCGGCCCTGTTGCTGCCCCTGGCCTTGATCGTGCTGCTGGTGATCACCCGGCGCCAATTCCAGATTCGCGCACCCCGGCGCAGCGTTCGATGGTTCACCGTCACCGTGGCAGGCAGCTTCGTGGTGCTGGCACTGGCGTACCTGGTAGCCGCCGTGGCCATCCCCGGCGGTGTTGCCCCAGGTGCCGTTCTGGCTTCCACCGTGCAGCGCTTCATGCCCGGGGGCTTGCAACCCATGCTGGGCACTGTCGCCGAACCCACTGCCCCGTTGGTGCTGTTCCTGTTCCAGTGGGTGGGCCCGGTGTTTTGGATCGTGTTTGTGCTGGCCAGCATCAAGCTGCTGCGGGCCACCGAGACCGAGCGCTCCGTCGATGACGAACAACGTTTCCGGGAGCTGCTGCGCCGCGGCGGTGGCGGCACCCTGAGCTTCATGGGCACGTGGAAGGGCAACGTTTATTGGTTCAGCAACGACGGCGAATCCGGCGTCGCCTACCGCGTGATCAACGGCATCGCCATCATTCTCTCGGACCCCGTCGCCCTGGATCACCGGGTTGACCCCACCATCCGCGAATTCGTTGCCTTCTGCGATGCGAACAGTTGGGTTCCGGTGTTCTACAGCGTTCACGGGCGCACCCTGCCCACCTTCGCGGCCCTGAACTGGTCCACCATGCCCGTGGGCGAGGAGACGCTCATGCACCCGCCCACCTTTGACCTGGCCGGCAAGCACTGGCAAAAAGTCCGTTCGGCCAGCAACCGCGGCACCCGGGAAGGTGTCACCACCCTCTGGTGCTCATGGGCAGAGCTGCCGCCGTTGATGGCCACCCGCATCAACACCATCAGCGAACAGTGGGTCTCGGAGAAGGAACTGCCCGAAATGGGCTTCACGCTGGGCGGGATGGACGAGCTCAAGGATCCCGAAGTAAAACTGCTGCTGGCCATTGGCAATGACGGCAGTTTGCAGGCCATCACCAGCTGGCTGCCCAGCTACCGCGACGGCAAGGCAGTGGGCTACACGCTGGACTTCATGCGCCGGGGCGAGAACGCCATTCCCGGCATCATGGAGTTTGTCATCGCGGCGGCAGCGTTCCGCATGAAGGACGACGGCGTGGAAGTCCTCTCGCTGTCCGGGGCGCCACTGGCCACCAAACCGCTGACTGACGGCCAAACGCCCGCCGAATCCACCGCGATGACGCTGCTCCTGGATACTCTCGCCAACACCCTGGAACCGGCCTACGGCTTTCATTCGCTGTTCAAGTTCAAGAGCAAGTTCAATCCCGAATACCAAACCATGCACATGGCCTTTGCCGACCCACTCAAACTCCCGGCCATTGGCGTGGCCATTGGCAAGGCGTATCTCCCGGACATGGGGCCCAAGGACTACCGGGCGCTGGCGCGGACCCTGGCCAAATAAGCGCCCGGCCCGCGCCCGATGGTGGGCCCGTCAGCGCTGGGCGACGAGTTCGATTTCGACCTTCATGGCGGCGTCAAGGAACGGCAGCACGTGGACCAGGGCCATGGTGGGGCGAATCTCGCCAAAGACCTCACCGTGGGCCCGGCCGGCCTCTTCCCAAGCGCTGATGTCCGTCAGGTAGATCTTGGTCTGCACCACGTCGGCAAAGGAGAATCCCGCCTCCGCCAGCACGGCGTCGAGCTTGGTCAGGATGTATGCGCTCTGGTCGTAGAACCCCTCGCCAACAACCGTCCCGTCGGGGCCCGCAGCCGAGGTGGCGGAGATGTACAGGGTGTCATTGACCTGCACGGCGCGGGAGTAGCCAAGGGTCTTTTCCCAGCTGGAGCCGGAACCGTAGATTTTGCGCACGTGGATGTCCTTTAGTGTCGTGGGGCCTTGCGCCCGGATAGTGGAGCCACCACTATAAGGGCAGGACATCCCCCCTGCAGAGTTCATTGCGCTTTTCGACGGTTCGGACGGTTGCCTGCGATGCGGGGCCGCCGCGGGCCCCTAGAGTTCCATGCGGTAAACGCGCAGCATTTTGCCGTTTTCCGGGATGGGCCAGTCGCGTTCGGGGGCACGGCTGAAGCCAAGATTTTGGTAGAGCGCATGGGCGCTGTGCCAGTCATCGCCGGTGGTCAGGCTGACGGCCGCGATGCCTTCTGCGGCACGTGCCTGCGCCAGGATATGCTCCACCATGGCCCTGCCGGCGCCGCTGCGCTGCACTGCCGGATCCACCACCAGCAAACGGAACTCCAGCTCGTCTTCCAGGGCGATGTCAGCCCATTCATCGCCGTAAACTGCCAGGGTGGCCGAGCCAATGACCTCACCGTCGCGCTCAGCAACAATCATGGGCGCCACGGCTGCCCGCTCCCGGACCCGCAGAATGTGGCGCATGTACGGATTGTCCGCGCTGGCAAAGTATCCGGCACCCAGGTAGGCGTCGGCAGTGACCCGGGCTACGGCGTCGTAATCGGCTTCGGTGATGGGACGGACCAACAAGTTCATGCGTTTCTTATTCCTACTCCTGGCGAACGGCACGAGGGTCAGCGGCCCCCGCGTTCCAATTCTTGCGCATTCCGCTACCGGGGCGGAAATTTCCGGTATTCCCTGCCCTGCCTCAATTCCAAACAGCAGCTGATGCGGGTCTCGGGCCTGCGCACCCGCATCAGCTGTAGTTTCGATTCCGGGAAAGCGGCGGCACCCGCATTAGCTGCTGTTTCGATTTCCCTCACGAGCAGACCCCGCCGCTGCCCTGTGGATAACTTCCCACACGGTTCGGGAATTTGGGTCAGACTTTATGCATGGTCGCCCGACCCCAGCTCCCAGGAAGCCTCCCTCGGCGCTCCTTCACGTTCAGTGAGGGCTTGGCCGCCGGCGCCACGCGCAGCCGGTTGCGGGCACAAGACCTGTCCATCCCCAGCCGGCAGATCCGGGTGCCTCGCGGCAAAATGCAACAGTTGCTTGACCGGGTGCGCCCCTATACGGCATTGTGCGGGTCGGGCTGCATCTCCCATGTCACGGCGGCTCAACTGCACGGCATGCCGCTGCCGTGGTTCGACGATGAAATCCGGACCATTCATCTCACCCGGCCAGCACACTCGGCGCAGGCGCGGCGGCGGAACGTGATCGGCCACAACAACGCGTTGGAGCCCGAGGAGATCATGATGATCGACGGCGTGCCGGTCACCACGCCCGCACGAACGTTTCTGGATCTGGGCACCCTGTTGGGCCTGAATGATCTGGTGGCCGTGGCGGACTTCCTGGTCTGTGAGCATGACCGCTATTTTGAACCACCCAAGTTCCCTGTGGTCCCGGCAGAAACGCTGGCTTCCTATATCGCCGGCAAACGCAGCATCCGGGGCCTCCAAGCCGCCAGGACTGCCGTGGAGCTGATGCGGGTTGGTGTGGACTCCCCGCCGGAAACCCGGTTGCGCTTAATGTTGCAGCGTGCAGGGCTGCCCGAATTCACCACCAACTACGCCATTGCGGGCAGTCCGGAAGTATCGCCAGACCTTGCCTGCGAGGAATTCAAAACCAGCGGTGAATACGAAGGCGAGGTGCACAAGACCCCGGAAAAGCAGCTCTTTGATAGCACCCGTGATGAACGGACAGCTGCCCGTGGATGGCTGCAGGTCAAGGTGTACAAGGCGGATATGCGCCGCGGCGACGCCCATGTGGTCGACATGTTCAAACGCGCACTGCGGCAGCACGGATGGCGCGGCTGATCCGGACCGCTGCCCACATTGAAACTGCAGCTGATGCGGGTCCCCGGGTCTGGCACCCGCATCAGCTGCAGTTTGGATTCGGGGACGCCGGCGGCACCCGCATCAGCTGCAGTTTGGATTCCGGGTATCCAGGAATTCAGGAGGTACCGAATCCAGCCGGTCCGGAATCCGGCACTATGGCCAGGCGGGCAGCGCCCAGCCGAACCCCCGGGCCGGCACATCGGTGAACGGCTCAAGCCCTGAAATCCGGATGGCAGCGGGCAAACGCAGGCCAGGACCCCACCGCGTTTCCTCAGGAATCTGCGTAAAAGTACCAAGAACAGGCGCCGGCGCAGCGGGATCCGACGGCCGGGTCAGCACCAGTTCCACGGCGGTTCTGGCCAGAGACAGCCGCGCAGTGCGCACGGAGCCGCCCAGGCTCTCCCGCCAGGCGTCGACGGCCGCCGCCGCACACAGGTAGCCGGTGGCATGATCCAGCGCCTGAACGGGCAGCGGAAACGGCTTGCTAGCGCCAAATTCAGTCATCCCCGAGGAGGCGATGCCGCAGCTCATCTGCACGAGCGAATCAAAGCCCCGGCGATTGGCCCAGGGCCCGCTCCAGCCGTAAGCGTCCAGGGCTATGTTGACCAGCTGCGGATACCGAAGGGCCAATTCTTCGTCCGAGAACCCCAAGTTCTCCAGCGCGTCGGGGCGGTAGCCGTGGATGAGGATGTCCGCCCCGGCCAGCAGCTCGTGCAGCCTGGCGAATCCCTCGGGAGACTTCAGATCGAGCCGGGCGCAGTGCTTGCCCAGCGTCATCTCCGCTTCCAGCACCGGCTCTTCCCAGTCGGGCGGGTCGATTCTCAGCACCTGCGCCCCGTACATGGCCAGGAACCGCGTTGCCACCGGACCGGCAATGACCCGCGTCAAATCCAGCACCCGCACCCCTGCCAGCGGCCGCCCGGCACTGGCGAGCCGGACGCGGGCGGAGGTTCCGGCGTCGTAAGCTCGCGCAGAACCCCACGCAATCAAGGGTTCGCCAGCCACGGCACGCCCCTGCGCATGGTCCCGCCACTGCTCCGGCGAGCGCATCACCGCAGCACAGCCCTGGGCAGCAACCACGGCGTCCTCCAGCTCCTGCCCGTTCCAATGCTCGACGACGGCCGCAACGGTTGCGCGGTTGGCGTCGGCCCCCAGCCCCAAGACTTTCACGGCGGCGGCGCGGTGGTGCGGGGCGTTGGTGTGCAGACGGATCCAGCCATCGGCGCACTGGTAGTCCCCGGCGATGGCATCCCAGATCGGCGGCAGCTCCCAGCCGACGGGCGTGAAGGAAAGCCCAAACCACAGGGAGGCCAGGTCCCTGTCGATGGAAATGTCGGCACGGGCGCCGCCATGATGCCGGGCCAGCCGGGCTATGGCTGTGGCGGCTTCCCCCATGGCTGCAACAGCAAACCCCGAGACATCAAAGGCTGCCGGCAGCGTCCCGGCCCCGGTCACAGTTATGCCCTCCGGCGGCAGGAAGATTCCGTTTCTGACGTCCATGGCAACACAGTACGCCCGCCGCAGGCATGACGGCGCCGGTTACGCGCGCGGAACCAGCTCCAGCGCATGCTTTTCCACATAGTCCAAGGCCAGGCGGACGGCACCGAGTGTCACGATGGCGTCACCCAACGTGGAGACAGCAACCTTCGGTGGGTTGGGCATGAGCGTTGTCAGCTCGGCCTGCAGCGGCTTGAGCAGGACGGCCGAGGACTCCGCCACGGCGCCGCCAATGACCACCAGCTCCGGATCAAAGAAAGTGGCTATCAAGGAGATGACCCGGGCCATGCGCTTGGCAATGTCATCGAGTATCCGTGCAGCCACTGCATCACCGCCAGCCGCTGCAGCAAAGACCGCCTCGGCGGTGATGTCGCCGGCCAGAGTGGACAGGACTGTTTTGGGCAGGCCCTTTTTGCAGGCGAGCAGGGCCATGTCGCGGGCCAGCACGGCAATACCCTCCGGTGTTCCGACCCCGTGCACCAAGTGAAGCAGGCCCGCTTCGCCGCTGCGCCCCGAGGCACCGTGCAGCAGCCGCCCGGATTCCATCAAACCGAAACCAATGCGTTCACCTGCCAGCATGACGGCCAGGTCATCGCTGCCGGCCGCCACGCCTATCCAGCGCTCGGCCATGGCCGCCAGGTTGGCGTCGTTGCCCAGCAGCACCGGCCAGCCGTACCGATCGCGCAGATTTTCCTGGATGCCAATGTCAAAGTTCTCCCAGAAGGGCTGGCTGTGGGGAATGTTGCCTGCCCGGTCAACGGGCGCGGCAATTCCCAGCCCGGCAACCAGCACGGCCTCATGGGTGACGCCCGCACTCGCCAGGGCTGTCCGGATGGCTTTGTCGATGCTGGCGAGGCGTTCGGCGTCCGGAGCCGTGAACTCAACCAAGCGCTCGGTGGCCTTGGCCAGGATGTTGCCGCGCAGATCCGCCACCAGGGCAGTGGTCTTGGCAACGCCAAAGTCCAGTCCCACCACAACCCCTGCCGCGGCATCAAATTCAAACACCCTCGCGGGCCGGCCCTTTTGCACCGCCGTGCGCTGGGCGGGGAGTTCACGGACCCAGCCTGCCTGGATCAAGTCATCGCACACGGCTATCACCGTGGCCCGGGCCAGCCCCGTGGCCTCGATGAGATCCGTGCCGGTCAACGCGCCGGAGCGGCGCATGACACTCAAGATGGCACTCATGTTTGTCTGGCGCAACTGCTGGGGGGTGTTCGCTGTGAGTTCCAAAAGTTGCCCCTTGACGTCCGGCCGTGTGATGTACATAATACTAACAGCGCATAAATTTAGAGTCTAAATATAGAGTGTAAATCATTACCGTTGGGTAACCCGCAACCCGTTGCAACTGTTCCACCTCAGTCCAAAAGAACAAGGGAGTTTTTTGATGAAGGCCGTTTCACTCTCCGCCCCAGGCTTAGCCCTGTGAGCGCCTCCGCCATCAGCCGTCGCAGCATACTGGCGGCGGCAGGCATCGCCGCCGCAGCCCTGGCGCTGCCTGCCTGCAGCAATGCCAAGGCAGGCGCCGTCACCACCATCCGCCTGCAGCAGGGCAAGCCCGAGGTGGTGGATTACTTCAACGGCCTCATCAAGGACTTCGAAGCCAAAAACCCCGACATCCGTGTGGTCCAGGACTTCAACGGCGGCAACTGGGTTCCCGGCCTGATTCGCGACAACCCCGCCGATGTGGTGACCAACGCCTACTCGGTCACCACAGCCGACTTCGCCAAAAAGGGCATCTTCGCCAACCTCGCCGATCTTCCCGCAGCGTCCATGGCTGATCCCAAGGCGTTGGAATTGATCAACTCCTTTGGCCAGTACAACGGCAGCGAACTCAGCGCCCTGCCGTTCTCCCTGGCCGCGGCCGGTGTCATCTACAACGTTGACTTGTTTGCCCAGCACAACGTGAAGGTGCCCACCACGTGGAGTGAATTCCTGGCCGCCTGCCAGACGTTCACGGCGGCCGGAATCACCCCGATTTATGGAACCTTCAAGGACTCCTGGACCCTGGGCCAACCCTATGGCTACGTCTCGGGCGGCACAGTGGATTTGGCTGACTTCTTCTCCCGCATGCCCACGACAGCTGCGGATTTGAAGAACAACCCGGACGTTTCCTTCACCAAAGACTTCAAAGTTGCCACCGAGAAGTTCCTGCAGGTGCTCGGGTTTATGCAAAAGGACGCCGGCAGCCGTGCCTACACGGACGGGAACGCGGCCTTCGCCAAGGGCGGTTCGGCGATGTACATGCAGGGCCCCTGGGCGCTCTCGGAGCTGACCACCATCAACCCCGCCATCCAGCTCGGCACCTTTCCCTTGCCCATGAGCGAGGACCCAAGCGTTACCCAGGCCCAGGTCACCCTGGACATGACGTTCTCCATAGCCCGCTCAACACCGCGGATGGACGCGGCAAAACGCTTTGTCAGCTACCTCATGGAGCCGGCCGTGGTCAACGCGTACAACAACAAGTTCTCTGCTTTCTCCCCGCTCAAGAACGCGGAGAAGACCACCAATGAACAAGTCGCGGGGCTGCAACCGTTCATCACGGACGGCAAGTACTACCTCAACGTGACCAACTACTTCCCGCCGGCCATCACCCTGAACAACTATTTCCAAACGCTGGCGCTGAACAAAAACACTGACGCATTCCTGACCACCCTCGACGACTCTTGGCACCGTGTTGCCGCCCGCAACGCCTAGATCTTCAAAGGAGAAAATCATGACTGCCCCAGCCAGCGTCCGCACAGTTGCCCCAGCTGCCAGCGACACAGCACTCAAGATCAACCACAAGAAACGCAAGGTTGACCCCACCTACTACTGGATGATCGTTCCGGTTCTGGTCCTTTTCGCCATCTTCAGCACCATTCCGGCCTTGATTGGTGGATTCTTCAGCTTCACCAATTACGCCGGCTACGGCGACTGGAAAATGGTGGGCCTGCGGAACTTCCAAAACATTTTTTCAGACCCCGAAATCCTGGCGTCCTACGCGTTCACTTTCTTCTTCGCCATTGTGGCAACCGTTGTGGTGAATGTGGTGGCCCTGCTGCTGGCTTTGGGCTTGAACTCGAAAATCAAGTTCAAGACTGGCATCCGCGGTATTTACTTCATCCCCATGGTGCTCTCCGGGCTCATCATCGCCTACGTGTTCAACTACCTGTTCTCCAACACACTCCCCGGCATTGCCGAAGCCCTGGGCATTGCGCCCCTGGCCACCAGCATCCTGGCCAACGAGCAGTGGGCGTGGGCAGCCATCGTGTTTGTCACCGTCTGGCAGGCAGCTCCGGGTGCCACCATCATCTATCTGGCCGGCCTGCAGAGCATTTCCGAGGACGTTTATGAGGCTGCTTCCCTTGACGGGGCCGGGCCCTGGCGCCAGCTGCGCAGCATCTCCTTGCCACTGATCGCAGGCTACGTTGTCATCAACACCATCCTGGGCTTCAAGGGCTACCTGGGCACCTATGAAGTCATTGTCGCCTTGACCGGCGGCGGCCCCGGCACGGCAACCCAGTCCGTTGCCATGCGCATCTTCTCCGGTTTTTCCGGCGGCGACTACTCGTACCAAATGGCCAACGCGATCATCTTCTTCATCATCACGCTCATCATTTCGCTGCTGCAGCTGCAAATCCTGCGCCGCCGGGAGGTTTCACTCTAATGACACCAACAATGACAACCGCATCAAAAGTGACTGCTCTGCGCCCGGAACTCCACGGTCCGGCGAAACTGGACGCTCCCCGCCCCGTCAGGACCCGGCGCATCAACCGCGAAGGCTACAAGATCAACTGGTGGATGACGTCGCTGTTGCTCGTGGCATCACTGACCATCCTGGTTCCGCTGTACTTCACCATCAGCATGGCCCTGAAATCCCCCGAACAAGCTGCCTCCGGCACCGGCTTTGCCTGGCCCACGGACCCGCATTGGGAAAACTTCGCCCAGGCGTTTGAGCTGACCAACTACCCTGCCGCCTTCATGTCCACGGCGTTCATCACAGTCATCTCCGTGCTGGGTGCCCTGGCCGCGAGCTCCATGGTGGCCTACGCCATTGTGCGCAACTGGGACAAGAAGTTCTTCCGGCTCTCCTACATTTACTTCCTCTCCGCCATGTTTGTGCCGTTCCCGGTGGTCATCCTGCCGCTCATTAAGCAGACGGCCATGTTTGGCCTGGACAACCCGCTAGGTGTTGCCTTCATCCACATTGTGGGTGGCATCTCCTTCAACTCGCTGCTGTTCATCGCCTTCCTGCGTTCCATTCCGGTGGAGCTGGAGGAGGCTGCAAGGCTCGACGGCGCCAGCACCTGGCAGACGTTCCGCAAGGTCATCTTCCCCCTCCTTGCGCCGATGAGCGCCACGGTAGGCATCTTCGCCTTCCTGGGTTCCTGGAACGACTTCCTGCTCCCCCAAATGCTGATAGCCGACCCCGCACTGCAAACCCTGCCGGTGGTCCAGCAATTGTTCCAGGGCCAGTTCAACACCAACTACTCCCTGGCCTTCGCCTCGTACCTGATGGCCCTGGCGCCGACCCTGTTGGTTTATCTGTTCGCCCAGCGCTGGATCATGTCCGGCGTGATGCGCGGCGCAGTGAAATAGCGCAGTGAAATAGCCCTCCCCCATTTTTCAACGCTTCCCAAACCACCCCACACGAAGGAATACACCATGACCGTTTCCCCGCTCTCCGTGCTGAACGCCGACACTCTGGCCGCCGATCCCCATTGGTGGCGCCAGGCAGCCGTGTACCAGATCTACCCGCGCAGCTTCCACGACGCCAACGCCGACGGCCTCGGGGACATCAAGGGCATCACCGCCAAGGTGCCGTACTTGAAGGAACTGGGCCTGGACGCCGTATGGCTGAGCCCGTTCTACCCCTCCGAACTGGCCGACGGCGGCTACGACGTTGCCGACTACCGCAACGTTGACCCGCGTCTGGGCACCTTGGCCGACTTTGACGAGATGGCCGCAGCCCTCCACGACGCCGGCATGAAGATTATTGTGGACATTGTCCCGAACCACTCCTCGGACCAGCACGCCTGGTTCCAGGAGGCCCTCGCCGCCGAGAAGGGTTCCGCGGCCCGGGCCCGCTACATCTTCCGCGACGGCCAGGGCACCAACGGCGAGCTGCCGCCGTCGGACTGGGGCTCCATCTTTGGCGGCCCGGCCTGGACCCAGGTGCCCGACGGCCAGTGGTACCTGCACCTGTTTGCCTCCGAGCAGCCCGACTTCAACTGGGACAACCGCGAAGTCCGTGACGATTTCCTGAAGACCCTGCGCTTCTGGTCCGACCGGGGTGTGGACGGTTTCCGCATCGACGTGGCCCATGCACTCTCCAAGGACCTCTCCGAGCCGCTGCCGAACAAGGCCGAACTGCGCAGGCTGGAGAAGCTGCACAACGGCTCCAACCCGCTGTGGGACCGCGATCAGGTCCACGAAATCTACGCCGAATGGCGTGCACTGTTCAACGAGTACAACCCGCCGCGCACAGCCGTTGCCGAGGCCTGGGTGGACCAGTCCCGCCGCGCCCGCTATGCGTCCCCCACCAGCCTGGGCCAGGCCTTCAACTTTGACCTGCTCATGGCAGACTTTGAGGCCGAATCCTTCGTCTCGATCGTGACCAAGAATCTGGCCGAGTCCGCCGCCACCGGCGCCTCCTCCACCTGGGTGTTCTCCAACCACGACGTGGTCCGCCACGCCACCCGCTACGGCCTGCCCAAGCTGGCCGATGCGGAAAAGACCCAGGACGGCAAGGACTGGCTCCTGAACGGCGGCGAGGAATCCGAGCTGGACCGCGAGCTGGGGCTGCGCCGCGCCCGCGCCGCAACGCTGTTCATGCTGGGGCTGCCCGGCTCGGCGTATCTCTACCAGGGTGAGGAACTGGGCCTGCACGAGGTGGCCCACATTGCCGACGCCGACCGCCAGGACCCGGCGTTCTTCCGTAACACGGGCATCGAAGTGGGCCGCGACGGCTGCCGTGTGCCCCTGCCCTGGACCAGCACTGACACGTCCTTTGGCTTTGGCGAGGCCGCCGCGCACCTGCCACAGCCGGCCTGGTTTGCTGAGCACGCAGCATCCGCCCAGGACTCCGTGGACGGCTCCACCCTGACCCTTTACCGCGACGCCCTGGCCCTGCGCCGCCAGTTGCAGACGGGTGAGGAACTGGACTGGATTGCCAACGCCAACGTGGACGTGCTGCACTTTGCCCGTCCCAACGGCTGGAATGTCGTGACCAACTTTGGCGATACCGCCGTCGAGCTTCCCGAAGGAACTGTTGCCGTGAGCAGCGTTCCCTTGGCAGGCGGCAAGCTGCCCGCCAACGCCACGGCCTGGCTCGTTTAGTCCCCACCCGCTCCCCTTTGATGGGTCGCTAGCGACCCATCAAAGGGGCCCCTCGCGGGCGTGGGCCCAACCACGCCCTCCCGGACCTCGTTCCTCCCGCGAGCCTGCCGCCCACCCCAGCATCCGGGGTGAGCGGCAGCGCGCATTAGCCCCTTGAACGGATTTTCCATGGAATCAACAACCCGCGAAGCCCTGCGCCTGGGCATCGACATTGGCGGCACCGCCATCAAGTACGGTGTGGTCAACACGGACACCGGAAACCTGGCCAGCCCCATGGCCCAACTGCCCACACCAAACCCCGCCACACCCGACGCCGTGGCACGGGCCCTCCAAGCAGTGGTGGCGGACGTCCAAGGCTGGGACCAGTCGCCGGAGCCGGACGCTGCCGTGGGTGTTGCCTTCCCCGCCATCATCCGCCGCGGGACAGCCTGCTCGGCGGCCAACATCAGCGATGAATGGATAGGCCGGCAGGTCAACGACTTGCTTGGCACAGCCCTGAACAGGGACGTCCTGGTCATCAACGACGCCGATGCCGCCGGTTTGGCCGAGGCGGCCATGGGCGCAGGAAAGGGACAGCACGGGGCGGTTCTGGTCCTGACGCTGGGCACCGGGATTGGTTCGGCCCTGGTGGTGGACGGGGCCCTGGTGCCCAATTTTGAGCTGGGCCATCTGGAGATCGGCGGGGAAAAAGCTGAAGCCAGGACCTCAGCCGTGGCCCGCGAACGCGACGGCCTGAGCTGGCAGGAATACTCCCTGCGGCTGCAGGATTATCTGGCCCATGTGGAGTTCCTCTTCTCCCCCGAGCTGATCATTCTGGGCGGCGGCATCTCGGTGCGGCATGAGGAATTTTTGCCGCAGCTGCGTTTGGACACCCCTGTGCGCCCGGCGCTCCTGCACAACACGGCAGGCGTTGTGGGGGCGGCGTTGACCCTGCGCTAAGGAACGCTGTGACCTAAGCCGGGCCTACTGCTCCGGGGCGAAGTGGCCTTCCAGCCCGGGCACGCAGGCGGCTGTCCACACCCCGAGGACTTCCTCGCGCGTGGGCAGGCCGTTGACGGCCGGGCTCAGCACCGGGCGACTCACCCAAGCGCCTGCCTCTTCGGCAATCAAGCCACCGGCGGCAAAGTCATGCTCAAAGAGGCCGTACTCCAGGTAGGCGTCCACCCCGCCCTCGGCCACGGCGCACAGTTCCAAAGAGGCCGAGCCCAGGCGGCGCATGTCCCCAAAGTGGTCCATCCGCGCATCCAGTTCGGAGACCAGACGACGCCGGATGGCCGGCTCATACGTCAACGCCGTGGACAGCAGGGTCCCGCCCCTGGCATCGGTGGGGCCCGTCAGCTGACGCACGGCCGACACGCCGTCGGCCCGGGTTTCATCCAGCCAGGCACCGCCGCCGCGGGAGGCGAAGTAGATCCGGCGCAGGGCGGGTGCGTTGACAACGCCGGCCAGCCATTCGCCGTCGGGCCCGGCAACAGCCACCGAGGTGCCGTAGTAGGCAATGTTGCGGATGAAGTTCATGGTCCCGTCGAGCGGGTCGATGCTCCACCGGTAGCCCGACGGCTCAGCAGGCAGTGCCGGCGCCAGCTCCTCGCCCGTGATGACGTCATGCGGACGCACATCGGCAATTACGGCGCGGACAGCGTTCTCGGCGGCAACATCAAAGGCCGTCACCCAGTCAGCATCGGAGGACTTTTCCGTGGCGCCGAACCCTGCCGGATCCCGGACGGCCAGCACGGCCGCCCCCGCCGCGGCCGCGCGCAAGGCCACTTCCAAAAGTTCGTCAATGCGATTCTGGTGCATGGCTACTCCCCTAAGTTTTCTGTGCTTGATTCTTCAACAGCCGGCCCCTCGGCCAGCAGTCGGGCAAAACCTTCCTCGTCCAAGACCTTCAGGCCCAGCGATTCGGCCTTGTCCAGCTTGGTGCCGGCGTTTTCACCGGCCACCACGTACGAGGTATTTTTTGACACCGAACCCGAGGCCTTGCCGCCCCGGGTGATGATGGCCTCCTTGGCCTCGTCCCGGCTGAAGTTGGGCAGCGTGCCCGTCACCACAATGGTCAACCCCTCCAGGGTGCGGGGGGTGGATTCATCCACGGCGTCAGCCATGACCACACCGGCGGCAGCCCAGGCATCAACGATCTCCAGGTGCCAGTCCACGGCAAACCACTCGATAAGTGCGTCGGCAATGATGGCGCCCACCCCGTCAACGTTGGCCAGCTGCTCGCGCGCATCCTCAGTCTTCAGGGCCGTGCGGATGGCGTCCATGGTGCCATAGCGTGTGGCCAGGGCGCGCGACGCCGTGGGGCCAACATGCCGGATGCTCAGGGCCACCAGAACACGCCACAGCGGCTGGGACATGGCCTTGTCCAGTTCCTTGAACAGCTTCTCCGTGGTTTTGGACGGCACGGAGGGTTTCTTGGCCGTGGCCTTGGTGTAGAAATACGGGACCAGTTGGAACTTGCCGGTGCCGGCTCCCTTGGCCCGGATTTCACGCCACACGGTGACCCCGGCCAGCGCCTCGCGCAGGGCAGGATCCGGGTAGCTCTCGGCCAGTTGGAAGATTTGCGCCTCGCTGGTGATCACGCCAGGGCCGCTGGGGGCAATCACGCCGTCGTGCTCCGCCGGGTCCGGGCCCGCACCGTTGGTCAGGGCAGCAGCAGCCTCATAGCCCAGGGCCTCAATGTCGAAGCCGCCCCGGCCGGCCAGATGCGCCACGCGTTCGGTCAGCTGCACGGGGCAGGATTTGGCATTGGGGCAGCGGATGTCAATGTCGCCCTCCTTGGCCGGCGCCAGCTCAGTACCGCAGGACGGGCAGTGCGTGGGCATGACAAATTCGTACTCGTCCCCGGTGCGCAGCGCCACCACGGGGCCCACGATCTCCGGAATCACATCCCCGGCCTTGCGCAGCACCACAACATCGCCAATGAGCACGCCCTTGGCCTTGACCACGTCCTGGTTGTGCAAGGTGGCCATTTCCACGGTGGAACCAGCCACCTTCACCGGCTCCATGACCGCATACGGGGTCACACGGCCGGTGCGCCCCACATTTACCCGAATGTCCAACAATTTGGTGTGGACTTCCTCCGGCGGGTACTTGTAGGCCACGGCCCAGCGCGGCACCCGGGAGGTGTTGCCAAGAGCCCGCTGGGTGGCAAAATCATCAACCTTGACCACAATGCCGTCGATCTCGTGGATCAAATCGTGCCGGTGCTCGCCGTAGTGGGCGATGAATTCCAGCACTTCTTCGAGGGTGTCCAGCACCTTGAAGTAGGGGCTGGTGGGCATGCCCCACTCCATAAGCTGCGCGTAGGTCTCGGACTGGCTGGTGGTTTCCAGTCCCTCGCGGGCACCAATGCCGTGCACGTACATGCTCAGCGGCCGCTTGGCCGTCTCGGCGGGATCCTTTTGGCGCAACGAACCTGCCGCCGAGTTCCGCGGGTTGGCAAAGGGCGCCTTGCCCGCGGCCACCATTTTCTCGTTCAGCTCGGCAAAGTCCTTGGAGGCGATGAACACTTCGCCGCGGATCTCCACCTCGGCCGGGAAACCGGTGCCGTGCAGGCGCTGCGGGATGTCCTTGATGGTAGCCACATTGTGGGTGATGTCCTCACCCGTGAAGCCGTCGCCGCGCGTGGCAGCGCGAACCAGCACGCCGTCGCGGTAGAGCAGATTCACGGCCAAGCCGTCAATCTTCAGCTCGGTCAGCCACTTCGGGGCCAGGCCGTGCTGCTTCTGAACCGACGCTTCGGCCTTGCGCAACCAGGCTTCCAGCTCCTCGAGGGAGAAAACGTCCTCCAGGGAATACATGCGGGCCAGATGGTCGACGGCGGCGAACGCCACGGACGCTTCACCTCCGACCGTCTGGGTGGGGGAATCGTTGGTGATCAGTTCCGGATGCAGGGCCTCGAGGGTCTCCAGCTCGGTGTACAGCACGTCAAACTCGGCATCGGAAGCCAAGGGGGCGTCGTCGTTGTAGTACGCCGCGCGGTATTTTTGGATCAAATCCACCAGGACGCCGTAGCGCTCCCGGTCTGCGTCGGCGGGGATTGGCTGGGTTTCTTCTGGCTCGCTGCTCACGCCTCTATCCTGCCACGAGTAGGCGATTACGCAATGACGCGCCGACGCACGAAAAAGCGCCCCGTTCCGCTTGTGGCGCCCCGTTAACGGGGCGCCACAAGCGGAACGGGGCGCCGCGGGCTCCCAACAAGGCCCGGGACCCGGCACGGCGGGCGCGAACTACCGCTCGTGGTCCATGGTGCTGGCCACCTGCAGCTTGAAGGCCTTGCCGCGGCCCACCACGTAACCACGCCCCGGGATGAACTTGTTGTGGTAGATCCTGCCCAGGGAGGTGTTCATCAAGGTGTCGCCCTCCACATCCCCGGGGTTCATCAGCAGGCCGCGGCGGCCGGCCTTGAACAGCCCGGCCAAACTCCAGGCACCGGACCACGTGGACGTTTCAGACTCGCCCACCACAAAGGCGTTGGCCTTGATGGCTGCCTTGATCAAGGTGGCAAGGTCCATTTCCGCCTCGGAATCGGTGAACTCCGTGACGCCCTCAATGAAGAAGGCCACGGGCTGGCTTTCGCTTTCCACCAGGTCAATGAAGCGTTGCAATTCCGGTTCCAGCGCCGCTGCGGTGACAATCGATTCATCCCACACCGGCAGCTTGGCGATGGCGGAGCGGCGCGAGCCGAAGTACACGCGGCGGGTGCCCGGCGTCGAACGTTTCAGGGCTTCGGCCAAGGTGACCAGAGCTGTGGTTCGCCCGGACGACGGCGGTCCCGTGAGCATGAGCGCGCCGCTGGCTTCCAGGCCCGCGGCTTCCAGGTTGTAGTCGTCCACCCCAATGATCACGTGGCCCGGAGCTGCCGCCGGGAGCACATTCAGGTCCAGCATCTCCGGCAGGGCTTCCACCCTCGGAGCCTGCGCCACGCCCTGGCGGCGCATGGTCTCGGCCAGGCTGGCGACCGACCGGGCCTGCAAGGCCAGGTTGGAGGTGCCGCCAAAAATGGCCAACTGGACTTCGCCGCCGTCGATCATGCCACGGCCGGGAGGCGAAGCAGCGCCCAGGACGTCGCGGGGCAGGCCAAGGTTTGAGTAGTCGTCGGAGGTGGCCAGGCGGAGCACCAGCAGGCGCTGCACGGAGGACGCCAACGACGCCGGCAGGGACTTGGGGCTGTCCCCGGCAATGACAAGGTGCACACCCATGGGACGGCCGTCGGTGGCAATTTGCTGCAGGGTTTCAAACTGGTTCATGCCCGCACGGAATTCATACAGTTCACGGAAAGCGGCCAGGCCGTCCACCATGACAATGATCCGCGGCTCGTGGGGCTTGTTGGCCAGGCGGCGGTACTCGGCAATGCTGCCAGCTTTGACCTGCGCAAAACTCTGCGCCCGTTCCTCGATCAGGCCACGGACGTAGCGCAGCAGGCGCCCCACCCGTTCGTTGTCCTCGGCGTTGATGATGCCGCCAACATGCGGGAGCACCTCCAACATTTGCAGGCCGTTGGAGGCGGCGTCAATCCCATACACCTGCACGGGGCCGCCGCGCGGGGTGATGGCGGCGGCAACGGCCAGGGTGCGCAGTGCTGCGGACTTGCCCGAACCGCTGGCACCGAGGATGGCCATGTTGCCGTCCTTGTCGGGTTCAAAGAACACCGTGGGCTGGGCCTGGTGTTCGGGATCGTCCATGACGCCCAGGAGCAGCTGCTCATCGGTGCGTGCAGTAGGCAGCTTGGAGAAGTCATAGACTTCCGACAACTCGCTCAGCCACGGCTTGCGCGGCGGCTTCACGCCCAGTTCCACCGCGGCCAGGGAAATATTTGCCACCACGCGGGAAATGTCATTGGGGCCGCCCGACTCCGCCACGGGGGCACTGGCAAGTTCCTGCTCCCACGGGTTTCCGGCACCGAAGTCCATCTCCACAATGTCAATGCGGGGACGCTGCGGGGTCCGTGTTGTCCAGCCGCCGGCGTAGCCGGTCTGGAACCCCTGGATCCGGCCGGGCCCGGTCTTGGCGGCGCCGCGGCCGGGAATGGATGGGCTGAAGTACGCGGCGGACGGCTCCCCCAGAATGTCCACGGAATCGTCAACATCGGCCATGCGCAGGGCAATGCGCATGTTGGTGTTGGCGCGCAGGCTGTCCTTGATGACACCCGAGGGGCGCTGCGTGGCCAGGATCAGGTGCAGGCCCAGCGAACGGCCACGGGCGGCAATGTCCACCACGCCGTCAACGAACTCCGGCACTTCCTTGGCCAGCGCGGCAAATTCATCCACCACAATGATGAGCGACGGCGGCGTCTCGGGATCCGCTTCACGCTCCATGGCGAGCAGGTCCTTGGCCTTTTTGCGGTTGAGCAGGTGCTCGCGGTGGTGCAGTTCCGCCCGCAGGGAGGTCAGGGCGCGTCGCACCAGGTGCGGGGAAAGGTCCGTCACCAGGCCCACCGTGTGCGGCAATTGCACGCAGTCGGCAAAGGCCGCCCCACCCTTGTAGTCAACAAACAAGAAGGAGAGCCGGTCGGGGCTGTAGGCGGCAGCCATGCCCAGCACCCAAGCCTGCAGGAACTCGGATTTTCCGGCACCCGTGGTGCCGCCCACCAGGGCGTGCGGGCCTTCGGTCTTCAGGTCAAGGTACATGGGTTCAACACCCTTGGACCCCACCAGGGCGCGCAGGGAACCCTGGTGTTTGCGGTTCTTCACGGCGCGGGAGGCCACGGAGTTGTTCTCCAGCCACCTGTCCGCAATGCCTGTGGTGCTTTCCACCAGATCGTGGCCTGCCAGCGCAACATAGGAGACGCTGCGGGGCAGATCGGAGTCGTCATCCACCGGCTTGCTGGAATCGACCACCGGTGCCAGCATGCGGGCCAGCTGTGCGGCCAGCTCGTCGCTGACGCTTTCACAGCTCACGGGATACGTCAGTTGGCCCAGCCGGACCTGGCCCGTGGTGGCGGTTTCGGCCACATGGACAAAGTCGCGGCAGGAGGCCGGCAGCGCCTCGATGGAGGTGGCAACCCACAGAATGTGCACACCCACGTCGGCACCGTATTCGGTGAGCCGGTTCAGGCGGGCACGGTCCACTTTGACGTCGTCTTCAATAATGAGCAGCAGGGCCGGCACCACGGGTGCAGGAATCTCCACCTTGGCGCGATCCAGGGAGCCGCGGTGTGCGGCGCCGTTGGCGGCCATGTTCACTCCGCGGTTCACCAACAAATCTTCCAGCGCGGCCAGGAGTACGCTGGAGGCGCCGGTGCCAGAGGCCAGGTGTTCCCCGGCCAAGGGCGAATGCACCGAACCAACATGCGGGAGCCACTGCAGCCATTCCCACCGCTGCTTGGATTCCGTGGATGTCATGGCGGCTACGGCAAGTTCCGCCGGCGAATGCAGGCCCACGGCCTGCAGCACCAGGGCACGGGCCACATCGTCAACTACCCCGCGCGGCCCGGCAACGCCCACGGCGCCGCTGGTGCGGAACGCGGCAACAACAGGCACGGCGTCGATGTCGGAAAACTCGGTCTTGACGTCCTGGATTTCGGCCATGTACTCGGGCAGCGTATTGCTATCCGCCGGTGCCTTGACAGGAGTGCGTGAGGGCTGGCGGCCCACGCCCAAGCGCAACGACAGGAATGCCGAGTGTTCGGGGCGGTGGGTCCACATCAGCGGACCCAGCTTGTAGATGGCGTCAACGGTTTCGCTCGTTGACGGGCTTTCCGCCAGCCTGACGGCCCGCTCCACTTGCTGGCGGGCAGTCATTTGGCGGCGGAACTCGGCAATGGCCCCGCGGAACTGCTCAATGGAATCCTTCAGTTCACGCTTGGCGTTGGCTTTTTGATCCAGGTAGCCGCCAATCATCATCAGCGGCATCATGGCCATGAAAATGAGGCTGAACGGGCTCCGGGTCACGCCAAACATGACACCGCCCATCAGCACGGGGGCGATGAGCATGACCAGCGGGAAGCGTTCGCGCCGGGGCCGTTGCGGGCCGGAGGGAAGGATTTGTTCCTCGATGGCAAAGTGCGGCACCACGCGGGGCGAGCGGTTGAATTCCACCAAGGGGCCCGTGGGCCCGGATTGGGTGCGCCGGCCCAGGCCCACCACGGAAATGGTGGTTTCCCCCAGTGTCACCTCATCCGAGGAGCCCAGCACTGCCCGGGAGATCTGGGTGCCTTCCATCATGAGGCCGTTGGCGGAGCCTGTATCGGCAATTTCCACCGTTTCGCCAATGGTGATGCGGGCGTGCCGTTTTGAGGTCATGGGATCGCTGAGGCGAACGTCAACGTCAAAGTCGCGGCCCACATAGCTGGTACCCAGCGGCAGGGCGAACTCGCGGCCCAGGTCCGGCCCGGCCGTGACGCGCAAGGTGGCAGCTGCTGGCCCGCGGTCCTGTTGGGGCACGGCAAAGGTTTCGCTGACCTGCGTCAGGGACACCGTGGCGCCGGGGCGCAGCCCGGATTCTTGCAGATTGCTCTCCGGCGGCAGGGTGCGTCCGCGCACCCCGCCCACCACGGATTCCTCCACTAGCAGGGAAAGGTTTGGCGGGGCGGCAGCCCCCTTGCGGGCGGGATCGGACAGGTACAGTTCGGTGGCGATGTCCCCCACCGAGGCCAGGCCGTCAACCGTGACGGCCAGATTTTTTGCCTCCTGCGGGTCACGCCGAAGCGTCAGCCGGATCCTCATTGCACATCAATTCCTCGTTGGGCGTCCAGCAGTGGCAGGTCATCGGGGGTGACCAGGTGGGAGGTCACTGCATGTTCCACCAGCCTGGTACGGCGGTTGGTAGCCAGTTTTCCGCCGCCGCCGCGCAGGCCAACAACACCCACGCGGTCCAGCTTGTCGCACACATTGTCCAGTTTGCGGTTGAAGCGGGTGAGCGCCCAGCCCAGGCGCTTGGCGGCCTGCGCGGAGGACGGGATGGCGCTGAATCCGGTCCCGCCGCGGCGCAGCATGGGCTCGGCCAGCGCCACAATCAGCGCCTTCTGGGACTCGGTGAAGACTACGGGCCCAATGGTGGTTGAACCGGCAGAGTCGTCCTCGCGGCTTTGGGACATGAACGACGGCGATTCCAAGTGAACCGAGAATTCGTACGTGGTGGGGCCGGCGGTAAAAATCACGTTTGTCTGGCTAAAGACCAAGGGGATGCGCGCGCCCGGTGCCATCCACGCCTGCATGCCGCCTGCGGCATCAGCAATCGTGGCCGAGAGCATGGTGCCGGCGTTGGTCAGCCACCAAATGCCGTCATATTTGCTGACTTCCAGGAACTTCCTGTGCAAATAAGGGTTGTCATCAACTTCAATGTCGCCCTCACGGCCAATCCGAAAAACTTCTTCCGGCGCCGGCTCGTACCATTCGCCACAAAAATCAATTGTTAATTCCGCCATGACGGCAGCCCCCTGGGTTTATTGCTGATGACTAAAAAGAATCTAGGAGCACTTCTTGGACTCCGCTGAGGTTTGGCCGTTCTTGCGAACAAGCTTCACCGATATGCAGCTCTGGCCGTTGGGATCGTCCACCACAAACGCCCGGTTCTCGGTGATGGGCTTGAACGTTCCGGTATCCACGGCGCTGACGGAGGCCCACAAGTATTTGTCGCCCTCCTGCGGATCCGGGTTGTTCCAGCTCCACTCGGAACCGCCGTTTTTTGGTGCGGCCGCCAGGTCGCTAACGGGCGGGACCTCCGCGCCCACTATCAGGGCCGTGGGCGGGGGCGAGGTCTTTTGCGCCTGCGGATCCACCGTTGCCGGCGCCCCTCCGCCCACGAAAACCATGATTCCCACCACGACGGCGGCCACCAGTACCAGCCCCGAGCCCAATCCCAGCCACAGCCGTTTCTTGCTGGGCACTGCCGGTGCGCTTAACGCCGGCGCTTCGCCGGGGGCCGGGCGGAGCTGATCGCTGCGCGGCACCGTGGATTCCAGCACGGGGTGGTTCCACTGCGCCGACGGCGCACCAAGCGACGGTGCACCAAGGGAGGGCGCACCAGCTTGCCCTGCCGGGGTGGCCGGGCCCGCCGACGGCAGGGTTTGGCCGTTGCGGTTCAGGCCGGTGGTGGACCCGGTCTCGCCCGGCACGGTGTTGACGTGCGGAGAAGCGTTGATGTGCGGAGCAGCCGCGGACGCCCCGCCGCCGGTGTTGTTGGCTTGACGTGAGGGAAACGTGGGGTTGGAGGTGCTGGCATCGGGGTCAATGGAAACGACGCTGCGAACTCGTGTGGGCTCGGAATGGTCGTCGGGACGAAAATCCGCCGCAACAATCTCTTCCTGCACTTCAAAGGGGGTGACGGACAGGTTCATGTCAGCCTGGATGCGCATCAGGGCGCGGGCAAAGTCCTTGGCGCTGCTGTACCGCGAGGCCGGTGACTTGGCCATGGCGGTGGCCAGGACCAGCTCAAGTTCGGCCGGGATGTCTGCCCTGCCCAAGGCGGGCAGGGGGGCCGCGTTGATGCGGGCAATCAATTCTCGCTGGGAATTGTCCGCCCCCGGAATAACAAAGGGCGAATGCCCGGCCAGCAACGTGTAAATGGTGGCGCCGAGCGCCCAAACATCCACCTTGATGCCGTCGGTGGCGCCGGAGCCAAAGGATTCCGGCGGCGACCACGGAATGGACATGCCGCCGCCGTCGGCCTGCACCGCATCCATGGTTCCGGAGATGCCAAAGTCGGTCAGCGCCGGCCTGTTGTAGTCGGTGACCAGGATGTTGGCCGGCTTGATGTCCCGGTGGGCAATGCCAGCCCTGTGGGCTGTCTCCACGGCCGAGGCAACCTGGATGCCAATTTCCAGGGCCTTGTCAGCACTGAAACGGCCTTGCCGGTACTGCATGTCAAGGCTGGGCCGGGAGCAGTATTCCATGGCCAGGTAGGAGTGCCCGGAATCGGTGATCTCGGCTTCAAAGATGGTGACAATGTACGGGTGCGCGGAAAGCTGGGCCATGAGGTTGGCCTCGGACTCAAAACTGGCCCTGGCCCCACTGGTCTTCAGATCGGCCGTCAGGACCTTGACGGCAACCTTGCGCCGCGGCCTGTCCTGCTCATAGAGGTACACATCGGAGAATCCGCCGGAGCCCAGCACGGAGACGAACCTGTAGCCAGGAAGCACCGGGGGCGCGGCGGGAACACGCTTGCTACTCACAGCAGGCCTTCAAAGAGCAAGGAGATCCCGTCTCCCAGCTCGGCGATGTCACCGTTGAGCAAGATGGCCTGCTCACCTTGGCTCAACCGGCGCGGCGCCTGGCCTTCACGGACCAGCACCGTGCCGTTGGTGGCCTTCAGATCCACCAGGAGCACATCCCAGCCGTCAAGGCGGACCTCCACATGGGAGCGCGAAATATCGTCATTTCCACTGTTGACCTGCACCAGGCGTGGCATGGCTCCGCCCATGACCCGGGAGACGGAGGGCTGGCGGCCAATGATCAAGGAATGGTCCAGTGCAACCACTTCACCGCTGGAAATGTGCATGGTGCCCAGGCGCGGCCGGCCCACTTCGCGTGGTTCGGAGTTGATTCCAGCCCCGCAGTCCGAACACTCGGAGCGGCTCGGCGGGTTGGCGTGGCCGTGGGGGCACATGCGCGCCAAAACCATGGGTCCGGTGGGCGGGCGCGACTCCAGCGGCGCCGGTGCGCCAGCTTCTTCGCCGCTGGCCCCGGTGACGTCACTGACGTCACCGCGCATGACGGTATGGCCGTCGTGGTCGGGATCGTAGGGCTGATCGGCGGATGCGCCTGTTTCGGTGCCCGCAGCAAATCCGGCACCGCCTTCAAAACCGGCACCGCTTTCAAAACCGGCACCGCTTTCAGAGCCGGCGTCCGGCTGCTTGGCCCACGGCACGGAGTCGATCAACAAGCCTTCGGGTTGCCATTGCTCCTGGGCGCTCTGCGCGGGGGCAGCGGCGCTGAGGTCTGCAGCCACTTCCTCGGCAAGGCCCGCCACGGGCGGCAGGGGCGGAAGCGGTGGCAGCTGCGCCTCCTGGACGCCGTGCGCAATCGCCTGGCCGTCGTCATCGAGACGAACGGCCGCGTCCTCAACACTTCTGGCCACTGTGGGGCCGAACAAGTGGTCGTAGTTGGTGGTGAATCCGTCCTCGGCAGTCTCTTGCCCGGCGAGGTGCCCTTCGGATTCCGGCTCATTGCCAGCCGGCTCTGCGGCTGCATGCTCCTCGGAAGTGAGGCCGTGGGCAAGGGCCGTGCCGGCGGCGTCAGCTTGGCCGTCATAGCTGGCTGTCTCGGCGGCGTCGATGAGCACTGCCACGTCTTCAGTCAACGATTCGTGAAAGGCCGGCTGCCCATCGTCGAGGGGTTCAGCGTGGAAAGGTTCCGGCTCCGAGGACTCTTCCTCGGACAAGTCGGGGCGGATGGTCAGGTTCAGGTCTGCCTCGTTCAGCGCCGCCATGGGGGCAAGCTGGGCGTTCCACTCAGCATCGGCGGCCTCGGCGGCCATGGCAAAGCTGGCATAGGCGTCGTCGTCGTCCTCGGCATCGTCCACCTCGGCGTTTTCCGCCCCGTCGCCATTCACCATGTCGTCAGTCACCACGGCATCGTTCGCCCCAGCGTCGTGCACCGCGGCGCCTGCCACCTCGGCATCGTTCACCTCGACGTCGTCGGCCTCGTCCTGCACGGGCCCGCCGTCGGCAAGATCGGCGATGGGGTGCGCCAGTTCCGTGGCGTCCTGCTCCGACTCAACGAATTGATCCAACCAATCAGTCTCGGCGGGCGCCGTCTCAGCAAGCGCTGCCTCGGCAAACACAGGCTCTGCAAGCACTGCCTCTGCAAGCTCCATGCGCAGCGATTGCAGCAAGATGACAGCCTCGCCCACGGGCAGCAGCAGGGACGGTTTGGCCGGCTCTGTGGGTTGCGCCAGGGTCAGTTCAAAGGATTCGGGCAGCGGCAGCGAACGCTCACTCCAGGTGGTGACGTCCCGGCCTGACACCATCTCCGAGGAGTCGCCAGTCTGCGCCACTAAGGTCATGTCGCCACGCAAAATGGCGTGCAAACGGTCGGACTGGACCACAATGGCAAAGTCGGGCAGCCCTGTCAGCTCCGTGCCGAACTGCCGTGTGACCTCGTTGAGGACACCGTGAATGGTGGGCTCCTGCCCCAGGAACTCCCACAGTGCACTCACGATTACCTGTTCGGTGTGCCCCTTAAGCACAATCACCGAGCCCGATCGCACAATGCCTAACCATGAACCTGTGCTGTACGTGGTGCTAACCATGATTCTCCTCGTGCAGGGGTGCGTTGACGCGTGTGGGCAATTCTTGCCCGGGCGCCAGAAATTCCTTGGGAATGGATTCCAGAACTTCTGTGGGGTGGGTGTCCGCCACGGCGCCGGGAATGACTTCCTGTGCCGCCGTCATGCGCGGCAGGGTGTCCTCTGCGACAGTGGATGCCATGCTCGCCTTGCCCAGGGTTTCCCCGCCGACGCCGCCGTTGACGTTGCTGGCATCGACAACAACCACAGTGATGTTGTCCCGTCCGCCGGAGCGCAGGGCCGCCTGGATCAAGGAATCCACGGCGTCCTGGGGGTGGCGCAGGGTGCTCAGGGCACGGTGAATTTGGGTGTCGCTCAACTCTCCGGAGAGCCCGTCGGAGCACACCAGAATCCTGTCGCCTTCTTCGACCGGGATCAGCCAGAAGTCAGCTTCCGTGTCAGTTCCGGTACCCAGGGCACGTGTCACCACATGGCGCCGCGGGTGGGTCAGGGCTTCCTCGGGGGTGATGAAACCGGCGTCCACCAATTCCTGCACCTCGGAATGGTCCACACTGACCTGGCTAAAGTTTCCCTGGCTGAGCCGGTAGGTTCGGGAATCGCCAACATTGAAGACCAGCCAATACGGCACACCACGCTCTTCAACCAGCACCACCCCGGAGAGAGTTGTGCCGGCCCGGGCGTTGGTGAGTTCGCGGATCCTGGCATCGGCAAGGTGCAAGGCGTGCGCCAGGTCTGACGCCGTTGCCTGGCGGGAACTGGCCATCAGGACACTTTGCTCACTCAGGGTTTGGATGCATTCGCGGCTGGCCACCTCGCCAGCCTCGTGCCCGCCCATGCCGTCGGCAACTGTGAATAAGGGATCGGCTGCAAGGAACGAGTCCTCGTTGAGTTCCCTACGCAACCCCCTGTCGGTGCCAAAGCCAAAGCTCAGGCTGACGCCGGGGGCGCCGTGGGCCAAGCTGTCCCGGGCCGGGGTACCCTCACCAGCGCTCATGGACGCCCCACCACAAATGACCTGTCGCCGAAATGCACCCGGGTACCAATGCCGGCCAAAGCCGGGGTACCTCCGTTCAGCGCAGTCCTGCCCCCGCCCACGGCTGTGATGGCACTGCCGTTGGTGGAGTTCCTGTCGGTAACCCACAGGCCCTCACCACTGGCCCGAACATGCAGGTGCGTCTTGGAGACGGACCTGCTGGAGTCTTGAACTGACACAAGGCGAGAAATCATCTCACCATCGTATCCGGCGGGGTTGCGGCCAATGAGCGCCACGGCTGTGATGTCTTCGGTGTGGCCGTCATCAAAGGTCAGCCGGAGCCCCACAGCGGCGGGGATGGGGCGCACACGGGTGTCCCCGGCGTCGTCATCGAGCAGCCCGATTGGCGGCTGCCCGGCGTAGGGTTTGGTGGTTGTCTCCCGGACTGCTGGCGGCGGCGGGGCAAAGGAGGAGGCCTGGCTGAACTGAATTGGCTGAGACGGTGGTTGCTGCGGCTGCTGCACTAGCGGCGCGGCACCGGTGGCAGCGCCCGGAACAGAGGTGATGGGTCCCTGGAACTGCTGGCCTTGGACTCCCGGCACAGCTGGTCCGGGCACAGCTGCGCTCTTGCCAGTCGTGCTGTTGCCAGCTGCGCTGTTGCCCACTGCGCTTCGCGCTGCTTCGCTTGCCGGGCGCTGAGCCAGCGGCGAGGTGACAGGAGACAGGGTGGGAACGGCCGCGGGCACAAAGTTGGCCCGCTCCTCTATCCCACCGGTTTCCAGGGGGTCGCGGCCAGCCTTGACGTTGAAAACCAGGGTGTGGGCCAGTTTGTCGTGCCAGCCCTGCCGCTTGCCATTGGCGTCCCAGGTGTTGGAAATGACCACCAGGAGCGGACCAAGAGTGGGAACAATGGAGCTGACGGCAATGACCACGTTGCGCAGGAAGATGGCCAGCACACCGGCCGGGCCGCCGTCCATGTTGGTGGTGCGCAGGCCAACCATGATGTTGCCGGGTGTCTTGCCGGATTTGGCTTCCCAGAGCCACAGCCAGATGCCATAGGCCAGCGAGAGGACACTGGCAATGCCTGTCAGGATCAGCAGCCAGCTCAGGTTCACCTGGGCAAATTCGCCAACCTGGGTGACGGCGATCTTGCTGGCCCCAATGCCGGCGGCCACGCCCAGCAGAATGCCGGGGAGCACCCCGTCAATGAGTTTCGCCGCCAAACGGCGTCCGGCTCCGCCCGGAACCAAGGCTGTGGCGGCAGCGATGCGGGGATCAACCTCGCGCTCACGCGGGGCCACCAAAGGGCCCGTCTGCGTGGTGCCCACGGACACAATGCCCGGCAGAGACCCTGCACCAGGCACACCCAAAGGCACCGAAGCAGGTGCCGATGAGGCGGCACGGTTGTTCACCGCGGCACCGCACAGTGTGCAGAAGGCCGCTCCCGGAGAGAGCACGGCTCCACAATTCCGGCAGGGTTCGGCCGCTTTTTGCGCCATGTACTTAGTACCCTTCTTATGACTTCTTATGACTTCTTGAACAGCTGAGACAGTTTGGAGCTTAGTGCCACACCACGCGAACGCCATGATTGCTCCTGGCCCTGTGCATCGCGCGTAAGTGCCTTGCGCCTGGCCCGGGCCTGGGCATCGGCCAGTAACGACCTCGGTGAGAACCTTGCCCGTTGCCGCTTCCAGAATCCTACCGACTCGCTCATGCCCTTGACCGAATGTTCCACGTTTTGCCAGTACATGGCGACTTGTTCCTCGCTGGGCTGGCCCGGGCCGAAGATGGCGGCGTCTGCACGCTCGGCCAGCAACGCAGTGGTTGTTGAGCTGGCGGGGAAGGCGTCGTTGAGCAAAACTGCACTCTCGCGGCGGGTCCCGTTGGTGTCCATGCCAGCGCCAAGGTCCGTCGCCAGGCTCAGGACCTCGGACCAGCCACCGCTGACCCTGTCGGTGGGCAGGCCCTGGGTTTGGCGCTTCTTGCGGCGCCGGGTCTTCAACGCCACAATCAGTACCAGCGGCAGGGCAATGATGATCAAGGGGATGGCAGCCACACCAATGATCATCAAAATCTGGCCAAGGATGCCGGCCTGATTGTTTTTCTTGCCATCGGTGTCCAGGGCGTCCGGAGCGCTGTCCGGGGGAAGGTCCGCCGGTTCCTGCGGCGGCGGCGGGGGCTGGAGCACCTGCGGCTTGGGCTTGGACGCGTTTTGCGGTTCCGGCGGGTTGGGCACGTGATCCTTGTCCGGCGTCGGATTGAAAGGCACCCAACCCAGACCGGAAAAGTTCACCTCAACCCACGCGTGAACGTCCGATCCCTTCATCTTTATACTCGGCGCACCATTGTTGGGGTCCTTCTCATCCAGGTAGAAACCCATGACAACGCGGGCCGGAATGCCCAGGTGGCGGGCCATGAGCACCATGGCTGTGGCGTACTGTTCATCGTCGCCCACCATTTCCTTGCCGCTGAGCAGCTTGGTGACGCGCGCGGCGCTGTGGCCGGAATTGGAGGGGGTTTGCCCTTCCAAGCCGTTGCTGAACTTGCCCTCGCGCTGCAGGGCGCCTTCCAGGGCCTGAACCTTCTTCAACGGCGTGTCTGCTTCACCCACAATGTCGTTGGCCTTGGTGCCCACCACCGCGGGAACGTTTTCCAGCTTGGGCAGGCGCACCGAACCAAAGTCCGAGCCCGCCAGCTTGTTGCCGTCAACGCTCGGGAACGCCACGTCCATGCTGTAGGAATCGCCCTTGGCAACGCCGTCAAGATTCAGCGCCGAACCGGAATCCTTGTTCAGGTACAGGGTGGGGGTTGGGCCGCTGGCGCTTTGGTAACGCAGGCTGTTCGCCACGGAGACGCTGGGAATCCAGACGCCCTGGTACCCGTCAATGACAAGGTCGACGCCGGTTCCCCCACCGTCGCTGGCGCTCCCCAGTGCCGAGGGGTCACCAATGGGGGAAAAGGATGCCGAACTGTTGGGGTCCACGTTGAACACCACGCCGTTGTAGTTGTCCATGGCAGCAACGCGGACACGGCCATTTTTGGGCAGGCCTGTCACGTCAAAGAGGACTGTTTCCTTTTCATTTTTGACGTAGTCGCGGAACTTGGTCAGCGGCGAGGGCAGATCGTGCAGATCCGGCGGCGGAATGACCGTGTCACGCAACACCTCACGGCTGGCGCTGCTGGTCAGTGCCGGCGCCGCAGCCATGGTGACCGCCCCAGCCACCAGAATGACTCCTGCGGCCAGGCCGATGCGGCGCAGCAGGGAGGTTCGTGCCCCGGAGGCGTCGTGGACTTGCTGGTTGGCGGAGATGCTGCCGGCATTTTCGCGCCGGCGCATTTCATGCCTGTAGGCCAGCCAGGCGATCGCGGCGATGCTCAGCAGGGAACCACGCAGCACGGGCAGGAACACCTGGGCTGTGCCAAAGAGGATGGCGGTAATGAACAAAACAATGACAGGGATCATGGCCCAGTAGGCGCTGCGCAGCCGCCACGCCAGGGTGCCGGCAACCACAGCTGCCACAAAAGCGCTGAGGTATGGAACCACCATGACCTCAACGCTGATGCCCACGGGCGGGGCCAGGGTCAGCAATTGCTTCCATGACAGCATGATCCCCAGCAGGAGTCCGCGCAGGGAGGCCAGGCTGGGAATGAAGCCCATGATTGCCGTACTCGACGCCGCCAGGGCACTGCCGAAGATCATGTAAACAGCGAATGCGAGACCAATCATGGTGACCAGGCCCAGGCGCCAGTGCGCCCCGGCGGCCGCCACTGCCAAGCCGATGACAATGGCACCGAAGCCCGCCAGCAGGTAGTGGGGATCGTGGCCAAAGGTGGGGCCAAAGCCCAGGACGCCAAGGCCCAGCAGCACTGTCAGCACTGCGCCGTCGATCATGAAATGCCACCACAGCCGCCCGCCGGAAAAGGCTGAGGACTTACGTTGCGGCTGCGCTACCGCGCTCCTGCGGGCGTTCATGCGATGGCCTTTCTCAGCACCATGGACAGATCACTCAAGTCACCCAGGGTCAGGACCGTAAGGTCGGCAATGTTGGCGCGGGCGGATTTCGCCCCGGTAAAGCAGCGTACGGCGAAGGCACGAACACCCGGCGGCACGGAGGCGGCTGCGCTGCGCAATTGTGCCGGTGTCACCTTCGATCCCACCACAAAGAACACCACTGAGGCGTTGGGGACGGCATCCGTGAGCGTTCGGGCAAGATCCACCGAGGTGCCGCGGCGGTTGTAGCCCAGCAATCTGGTCATGTCATCGAGCAGGTTCTTGCCGGTTTCGCAGCGAATGGGTCCGCGCTGGGTGATGACGTTGAGCTCGCGGTGTTCCTTGATGGCTTGGCGGCCCAGCGAGGCTGCCGCCGAAATGGCCAACTCGAAATCGTCGTCGTTCTCATATTCGTCCGTGTTCACCGACAAGGCCACGGCCATGTGGGAGCGGCGGGTTTCCTCAAACTGGCGCACCATCAACTTGCCCGTGCGGGCAGTGGTTTTCCAGTGGATGTGCCGGCGGTCATCCCCCGGCACGTAGTCACGCAGGGCATGGAAGGCAATGTCTGAGTTGGACAGGTCCTTGGTGGTGAGGCCCTCGAGGTCCTTCAGGAACCCGGCTGCGGGCCCGTCCAGGGAGGTGGTGCGGGGGTGCACAAACAAGTCTGTGGGATCAGTCCAGAGAACCTGGCGGCGCAGCAGGTGCAGCGGGTCGGCACGCACCGAGCGGACCGGGCCAACGGTGATGACTGCGCGCCGGGTGGTGGGGATGGTGAAGAGGTCCTCGTGGATCTCCCCCGGCTTCATCGTGGGCAAATGGAACAGTGCCGTGGCAAGGCCCACCGGCAGTTCCAAGGCTGCCGGCAGCACCGTGCGCGGTGAGGTGTTTTCCACGGCAATGCTGCCCACCGCGTGCTCGCCCACAGCAACGCGCGTGCGTGCCAAGTCCAGTTTGACCGCGTACATGGACTTGCCCAGCACAAAGGCGATGGCAATCAGCAACAGCACGGTGGCCAACAGGGCAGCCACTTTGGCTTCCTGCCAGCCATAGCTTGCCCCGAGGATCCACAGCAGCACAGCAGTTCCCAGCACTACAAAACCCAGGGTGCTGATGGTGGCCAGCACCGGGCCAACGTAGCGTTTGAGCCAACCCATGGCCTTGGCCCACCCCGGGCCCAGATAGGTACCGGCCACCTTGGACGCTTCACGCGTCAACGACGCCGGGTGCAGGCGTGTTGGGGTGCCGTCGCTGTGGAAGGGCCGGGAGAGGAACTCCCCCACCTTCGAAGCGCTGGACTTCATGCTCATGATTGACCTTTGACTCAATGTGCTGTTGCTGGACGTGCTGCGAAACGCGTTGTTGCCGGCGTCAGGCTGAGGCGCGCTGCTGCGGTGCAGCAACTTCGGCCAGCACCCGGCTCAGCACAACTTCGGGGGTGGCGCCGGCAAATTCCGCTTCCGGGTCCATAACAAAACGGTGCGTCCACACATAAGGAGCAAGCTCCTTGATGTCGTCGGGCAGAACGTAGTTGCGGCCCTTGGCTGCTGCCCACACCTTGGCAATGCGAACCATGGCAATGGCGCCACGGACCGAGACGCCCAAACGGGTTTCCGGCGCGTTGCGGGTCTCCTCGCACAGGCGTGAAATGTATTCCAGCACAGCGGCGTCCGTGTGTGTGGTGGAGGCCAGATCAGCCATTTCGGCCACGGCGGTGGGTGTGATGATGGCCTGCAGGGTCGAGGTCCTATCGCGCTGCCCGGAGCCGGAGAGCAGCTGTACCGTGGAGGCGTGGTCCGGGTAGCCGATGGAGGTCTTGACCAGGAAGCGGTCAAGCTGCGCCTCGGGCAGGCGGTAGGTGCCTGCCTGCTCAATGGGGTTCTGGGTTGCCAGCACCATGAACGGACGGCCGGTCTCATAGGTGGTGCCGTCCATGGTCACGCGGGATTCTTCCATGACCTCAAGCAACGCCGACTGGGTCTTGGGCGAGGCACGGTTGATCTCATCGGCCAGCACGATGGTGGCGAAGATGGGGCCCTTGTGGAAATCAAATACCTGGCTCTTCTGGTCATAGATCATGACACCCGTAACATCGGAGGGCAGCAGGTCGGGGGTGAATTGGATGCGCGAATTGGTGCCCTTCACGGTTGCCGAAATGGCCCGGGCCAGCATGGTCTTTCCCGTGCCCGGCGCATCCTCGAAGAGGACGTGGCCCTCGGCGAGCATGGCGGCCAGGGTCAAACTGACAACGTGGGACTTGCCCAAGATGGCCTGGCCAACATTGGCAACCAGCTTTTCAAACGTTCCTGCAAACCACGTGGCCTGTTCCGGCGTCATGGACATAGTTCATCCTCTTTCAATCTTGTTGATCCCTGCAGTGGCTGCAGGAAACCTGAAGTAGTTTATCCACTAATTGGCGTTACTCACTATTTGGGGACTTTACGGCCCCTAACACTGCGGCATGCCCGAGGGGATCGACGCCACGTTCGTCGAGCGAACTGACAAATAGCTGTAGCTGCCATAGCCACCGGTGGTGATGTGGTACCACTGGTTGCCGCTCGTGGAACCTGTCCAGTACTTCCAGCAATTGACCTCAACTGGGGTATTTGCCGGCAGCCACTGGGACGTACACGTTTGTGTTGTGCCGGTGTCGGTGTAGTGGTCGCTTCCTGTGGTTGATTCCAAACAGCTCCTGTAGGGAGTTGCATGGACTGTCCAGCTTGTGGGCTTCGGAGGTGGCGGCGGCGTCTTGGCACCACTTTGGGGCCGCACCGTCTGGACGGGCCCAAACTGCCCAATGGAATTGACCGTACGCGCCTCGATAACAGCCTGGGTGCTGTAGCCCCCGGTGTTGAAGGAGTCACTGCCATTGCTTCCCTTGGCAGACCACCCGCCGCCGTTGATGCGGATCTGAACGTTCTTGGCATCCACTGCGCCACCGGGGAAACTCCAGCTGTAGGACACATTCTGGCTGTCCTGCGCCCCGTTGCTCCCGCTGAGGCCTGCAGTGCCCGGATTACCATAGGGCGTTACCGCGTTCGACGCCGCAGACGCGCTCCCAGCGCTGGCGAAGGCCGAGGACTTGGCATAGACCGTGACGGAGGTACCGGCGCCGTTGCTGGCGGGAACCGTGCCGCCCGGTGACACCGGGATGTTCTTGCCGCCCGGTGTGACATTGGCAAAGTAGCTCATCTCCCCGGGGGTGGAACCGCCCAGGGCAGCACCACTCAGTGGCGTGAAGGTGACGCTCACACTATCGCCGGCGCCGCCTGTGTTGGCCGGGGCGATCGTGGGCTGGCCAAGCTGCCCGGGCTGGCTGACAGAACGCCGCGGCGCGGAGGCCGGGCTAAGATCCGAGGGCTCAACGTCCGTGGCCACCGCCACCTTGAAGGTGTAGCTGGCCGCCGCGTTGGGCAGCGAAACGGTCTGGCTGGTCGCCGTGCTGGTGATGGAGTCGGTCTGCTTCCCATCCAGATACGTGATGAGCGTGTAATTCTTCAGCTCACCGCCGTTGAGGTTGGGCTCGGTCCAGCTGACCCGCATTTGGTTTTGGTTGCCCACCGTGTCCACCAAGGCAGTGGTGGGTGCGGCCGGAGTGAACGGCTTGCCCGCCGGTTTCACTGCCTTGGCTGCGTACTCGCTCCAGTCGGATGGCTTGGGCGCATTGTTCACGGCTTGCACCCGGAAGGTGTATTCGGTGCCGTTCACCAGCCCGGGCCAGGTGAGCTTGTTGCCCACGGCCGGGCGCTGCGGGTTCTGGCCGGCCGGAACCGGGGAGATCTGCACATTGTAGGACTTCACAGGCGAGTATTCGCCCACAGGTGTCACCCAGCTGACGTCCAGCTGCTTGTCTCCACGCACGACGACGGGAGCGGCAGGTTTGTCTGGCTGCGTGTCGGGTGTGGCGGATGCCGAGGCCTTGGAGAAGGCCGACTCCCCCACGGCGTTCTTGGCATTCACGGTGAAGGTGTACGGCTTGGCGTTGGCCAGGCCCGTGATGGAGCAGGTGTTGGTGGCGCATTCCTGGGTGACGCCGTCGCTCCTTTTAACCGTGTAGCCGGTCAGGGGCGAACCGTTGTCAACGGGGGTGCCCCATTTCAGCAACACAGTGTGGCTCTTGACTTCCTGAACCAGCGGTACGGCGGGAACGGCGGGCTTACCCTTCACGTTCAAGGTGACCCGTCCCACCACCCGCCGTGCGTCGTCGCCGGTCTTATCAGCAACCGTGTAGCTGATAACCACATTGCCGGTGAAGTCCTCCGGAGCCTCAACGGTGACCTTGTCCCCGTCCACAGCCACCTTGGTGCCCGCGGCGCCGGTCGTCATTTTCGATTCCACAATTTTCAGGGGGGTGTCCGGGAACGGGTTCACATCATTGGCCAGGACGGGCACCGTTTCCAGGCGGCCCGCGTGGGCGTCCGGGACGGAATCGTCATTGGCCACGGCCTTGGGCTTGGTCGAGGAGGTGACATTGACGGTGACAGCTGCCGTGGCGGGCGGGTTGCGGCCGTCGGTCACGGAAATTCCCAGGGTCGAGGTGGTGCCCAGTGCCGCTTCCTTCCCCGCGTCAACCGTGAGGATGCCGGCGTCGAGCTTAACCTTCAACCCGGCCGGATTGTCCCCGGCCAGGGAAAACGTCAGCGGATCCTTTTCGGGATCGCTGGCCAGCAAGTTCAGATTGGCTGTGCTGGATTCCAGCTGGGCCACCACCATGGAAGTGCCCTGAAGCTTCGGGGCCAGGTTCTTCGCCGGGGCGGGGGTCACCTCGGTCATGATGGTCAGCGTCGATTTCAACCCTTCCGGATCCTCCGGGCCGCTTCCGTCGGTGACCTCAAAGGTGATGGATCCGGGACCGTAGAAATCAGGGGCGGAAGCATAGCGCAGCCCTGCACCGTCCGGGGTGACCATGTCGGTGCCAGCGGCGCCGAGCATCTTAATCTTGTCCACCTGCGTGATCCGCGGGGTGCGGCCGTCGCGAACCTTCACATAGTCGCCCAGGGCGGCGACGGCGGTTTCCCCGGCGTTAACCTTGATGACCTCATTCTTGGTCAGCACGGGGTACTGGGCATCCAAGCCGGGCACCCAGACGATGGCCGTGGATTGCAGTTTGTCCTGGTCGGTGACCGTGTAGGGCACCATTTGCGGCACGGCCGTGAGGGCAATGCGCAGCGTTCCGTCGGCGTTCACGGAAATGTTCGGGTTGGGCAGCGTCAGGCTCACGCTAAGATTCTCCGCAACCCCATCCGGGTCCTCGTCGTTCTTGAGCACGGGCACGTTCACGGTGTTTTTGCCCAGCGCTTCCTGCACCGTTACTTCATCATCGCGGGCAATGGGCGCACGCAACGGCGCATCGGGGATGACGCTCATGCGGATGTCGGCGGTGGCCGTGGCACCGGCCTGATCACCGATCGTGTAGCCCATGGTGGCGATGCCCGCCGCAGCCGGGCTGGTCAGCAGCACGCGTCCCAGGTCGGTGACCGAGGGCTTCATTTCTTCGGGCCCGCTGAAGCCGTCCTTGACAACAAAGAGCTTGTCGCCATCGGGATCGCTGTCATTGAGCGCCACATCGAGTGCCACGGCGCGGCCCGGGCGCAGGGTGATGAAATCGTCGGCAGCCTTGGGCGGCCGGTTGTTGGAGTCCTCCGGCGCAATGCCCACCTCAACGGTGCCGATGGCCTCCGCGCCCTGACGGTCCTTGACCTTGTAGGTGAAGGTGTCAGTCCCGGCCGCGTTGCCCGCCGCCGTGTAAAGGATGAACCCATTGCCTGCCACGGCGGTACCTAGCGAGGGCGGAATGTCGATCCCGGCCAGGCGCACCGAATCGCCGTCCGGGTCGATGCCGTCCAGCGGGATTTGAATCTTGGTTTGGCCGCCGGCAATGACCCGGCCCTCAACGTTTTTCGGTGCCGGGGGCAGATTGCGTTCGGGGTCCTGGGCAATGATGTTGATGGTCACCGTGGCCGAGTCCGACTGGCCGGACTCATTGGTGACCTTGTAAATGGCTGTCACGGACCCGGGTGTGTCAGCAGCGAGGAAGCGCAGGGCGTTTTGGTCCACCCACAGCTTGCCTGTTTCTGCGGCAGGGCTTTCGACAATTTCCGGGTGCTTCAAGGTGTCACCATTGGGGTCAAAATCGTTGGCCAGCACGGGGATGCGAACCACGTCACCCACCCGGACATCGACCACGTCGGGGCGCGCCACCGGGAGCTGCAGGGTTGGCGCTGACGGAATGCGCACCACCGAGATGGCACCAACGGAGGTGCCCTGGCCGTTGGAGACCGAGTAGTGGATGGTGACAGGGAGTTGGGGATCGCGCACATCTGTCATCTTAATAACGTTGTGTTCCAGCACGGTGACTGAGACGCCGGCTTCCTCCGGCACGTCAACGCCGCGAACCACCAGCACTCCGCCAGCCGGATCGGTGTCATTGCCCAGCACATCCACCAGCGTGGTCCCGCCCACTGGCAGCAGCGCCATGTCCTTCACAGCAATGGGTGCCAGCTCGGCCTGGGCCGGGACCACGTCAATGCGAATCAACCCCGTGGCGCTTTGCGGGCCGTTGGTGACCTGGTACGTCAAATAGCTGGCGCCCAGGGTGTCGGAGCTGAAGGTGAAGGTGCCGTTGTCAGCAATGGCGGAAACGCTGCCGGTGGCGGGTTTGTCCACACTGGCCAGGCGCAGTTCCCCGCCCAGCGGATCCTGGTCATTCTTCAGGGGTGCCACAATAGCTTTTTGGCCCGCCACCACACGAACATAGTCGGCGTTGGCTACGGGAGGCACTCCCCCGGCCGGCTTCACGCTGATGTTGATTTTTTTCTCCACGATGGAACGTGTATCGGAGACCTCAATGATTACTGTGCGCAGACCGTTGGAGGAGCCGTCGTCGGTGTAGCTCAATTCGCCGTCCGGGGTGAACTTGACCTGCCCGGTTTCCTCTCCCGAGGTGGCGCCGACGAGGAAGATGCTGTCGCCGTCGGGGTCAATCATGTCAGCCAGGACGTTCTGGCTGATGGTCTGCCCCTGTGCCACCACCATGGTGGTGGGACGCATGGAGATGGGTTCGGTGTTCTCAGAGTCGGGCACCACGCGCACACTGACGGAGCCCTTGGCGGTGCCGCCGCGGCCGTCGTCGTTGGTGTAGCCGAAGGTTTCCGTTCCCGCGGGGGCACCCTCGGGCACCACCAGCTGCAGGCCTGTGCCGCCGTAGACGGTTTGCAGGGTGCCGGCCTTGATGGAGGCGGCGCTGTCCCGCACCGTCAGCACGTCGCCGTCGGGATCGGAATCGTTGTACAGCACAGGCAGCAGCGTGGTGCTGCCGGCACGAACCCCAAACTGGTCCGGCTCGGCCAGGGGCGGCCGGTTGGGTTTGGTCCTGTCCGGAAGCGTGTTGACCACGTTGGGATCCGAGGAGTCCTTGTCAGCGTTCTCGGCGTTCTTTTGATCCACCGTCAGGTCATCCCAGTTGTTGACCAGCAGCATGTTCTGGTTGACCAGCCACACGTCCCCGCCGGCCATGTCATTGAGCACCACCACGTCACGGTTCTTCCTAAACACCAGATCCGAGGCCGCCGTGGCTTTGGGCACGCTGATGGGCTTGGAGTTACTACCGGGGCAGTGGAAAAGGTAGGTGTTGGAGCCATTCCAGGCGGCGTGGACACAGCCGTCTTGCTGCACAGGGGCCACGGGACGGCCCAGGGATCCGGCATCAGTGCTGCTTGCCGAGCCACCATTGAGCGGCTGGAGCACCAGGGCGTTGCCCGTTTCCAGGGCCACAAAATCCGACTTTTCACTGCGCTGCTGCAAGCTGGCCCCCTTGGCCTCGGGCACCGTGACGCGCTTGTTGCCGGGCAGGAACACCGTGCCGGTGTCAGGGTCAAGCACCACAGGCTTGTCCCCCACCACGCTCAGCACCAGCTTGCCCGAATCCGGCACGCCCTCCATGGCTTCCTCGGCGGCGTCCACCACCTTGCCGTCGGAGGAAATTTTCGCGTGGGTGAGCTGTGCCTTGCCCGGGTCGAGGACAAAGACGTCACTCACGCCGTCGTGCGTGGAAAGGGCGACGGCGGCCTTGGCGTTGGTGATTTTCGTCAGGATGGGCTTGGTGGTCTTCTCATCAAACGTTGCTGCCGCTGAGGTGGGCACAGCCCACACCTTGCCGGCTGCCGCATCGGTTATGACGGTGATGGCGCTGCCCAGCGACACTGCCTTGCCGGCGCCCAGGGCGGTGTCCTGGGTCAGGGTCATGGCCGGCACGTCCACCTGGTTCAGGAGGGTGCCGGAGTCGTTGTCCATGAAGACTGTTCCGGCGTCCTGGAGCACGTTGAAGCCCTGGGAGGTGGCCGTGAAGCCACCGTCCAAAACCTTGGAGGGGACATTGAGGTGGCCCATCATGTTGATGCTGCGGTTGGTCACCCACACACCGCCGTCGTTAAGGTCAACATCGGCGGTGCTGAATCCGGGATAGATCAACGCGCCGGTGACCACTGCCGCAGCAACGGTGGCCGCGGCGGAGACGGAGAAGACGCGGGAATTCTTGCGGGCAAAAACGTTTAAAGCCATGACAAACCCTTAGCTCGGCCGATTTGTTGGAGTCAGCCGGATAAAACTGTGGAAACTGTGGACCAGGAAAAAGTCTAGTGAACCACTGTCAGTGTTGCCGACGGCAGCACTGACAGCAATGGGGAGTTGTGCCCGTGCCGGCACGCTCCCCCTTGCTCCCGGCAACTGCTAGCAGCGGATGTTGCCGCCGTTGCGGTCACGCACATCAACGGTGTCGCTACGGACCCAGCGGCCAGCAACAGGACCATTTGACATGACATACCAACTGCCGCGGCAACCGGAGACCTGCACCCAGTCGTCGGCGTAGTCCAGCCAGTTCCCACCAAGGTTGACGTTGCCACCGGGCGACACAGATCCATCGCAGGTGGCTGGATCGTTCGTGAACACTCCTCCACCATTCGGACCCATGGTGCAGGAGTGCCAGGTGCCAGCCTCAACCCGCACTTCGGTCACGGGCGGGTCCGGGGCGGCACCGGCCCTGGATGTCACGGGTCCGGAGCCGGCGCCACAACCACCGGCGTTGCAGGCCCGCACGTTCAATGTTGCCGTGTCACCGTAGCCGCCGGTTCCCGTGGAGTAGCTCGTGGCCATGCCACGACTCTCCCAGCCGGCACCGTTGAGCCTGCTTTCAAAATGGGTGATTCCGCTGCCGTTGTTGTTGGGCACATTCCAGCTCCAGCGCACAGTCTTGTCGCCCTGGCCGGCCGTGCTGCCATTCACGCCCACTTGGTTTGGCACACCGTACGGTGTCATGGTCGCTGAGGCACCCGAGGACGGGCCCCTGTCATTGGTATTGGAAACTGGCCGCACGTATACGTTGGCAAAAACGGCTTGCCCGTTGGGCGCAGCGAGCGTAACCCCAGAGGACACACCACAGCTGAGGCCCGCCGTGGACAAGGTGATGCAGTATTCGACTTCGGAGCTTGCGTACCCGTTGAGTTGTGACTCCGCCAGCGCCTGATACGTCACTTGGACCTGGCCACCGGCGCCGCCGGTTCCCACCAGCGTCATACCGGGTGCGGGCGGAACTGCCGAAATTTTACCGACCGCCCGTTGCGGTTCCGACATTCCACCAAAGGCAGTGGTACCCGCCTTGTTGGTGGCACGGACACGGTACTGGTAGCCCTGGGTGGAGGTGCCCACGGAGAATGTGGCACTTGTGCCCGTCACAGTTTGCGTGATGGCGCCTTGTCCGCCGCCTGAGCGTTCCACGTCATATTTGCTGATGGCGTCACCGTTTTCAAAGGATGCGCCCCAGCTGACGCTGACCTGACTGTTGCTGCCCACGGCGGGCTGCGTTTGAACTGTTGGCGTGGCGGGAACGCCCGGCAGTCCAGCAGGAATCACTGATGCCGAGTACGCGCCCCACTCGGAGGGTTTCGGTGCGTTGTTGACAGCCTGAACCCTGAATTGGTACTCAGTGCCATTTTCCAGTCCCGACCAAGGCAAGGTATTCCCCGTGACGCCCGTCTTTTGGCCGTTTTGGCCGGCGGGCACCGGCGAGATTTCCACGTTGTATTTGGTCACGGCGGAGAACTTGCCCACAGGGGTAACCCAGCTGACGTCCACCTTCTTGTCACCGAAAACCGTGGACGGTGCAGCTGGCGCGTCGGGCATCCGGTCCGGTGTCGCCGTGACCGACTCCGGCGACGGCGCTGAGGTGCCGACGCCGTTGGTGGCCGTCACCTTGAACTTGTACGGCGTGGTGTTGTTCAGTCCGGTGATGGTGCAGGTGTTGGTTTGGCAGTCCTGCGCCCCACCCGCCCAGGCCACCGCGTATTTGGTGATGGGTGCCCCGTTGTCCGCCGGCGGGTCCCACGTCAGCAGGACGGCTTCATCTTTTTCTTCAACGATTTGCGGCTTGCTCGGAGCGTCGGGCTTACCCTTGACGGTGATGCGGATGCGGCCGTTGACATACCTGTCCTGGGTCTTGGTCTTATCCGCGACGGTGTAGCGCACCACCACAGTTCCCTTGTAGTCGGGATCGGTGTTGACAGTGACGGAGTCGTCAACGTGGGTGACAATAATTCCGGCGCTCCCCGTCTCGACCGAGGTGTCCATCACCTTCAGTGGAGCGTCAGGGAACGGGTTCACATCGTTGGTCAGGACCTTGACGACCTCGGCACGGCCCGCATGGGCGTCCACCACAATGTCCTCATTGGCCACCGCCAAGGGTTCGGAAGAGGACGTTGCCGTCAGTACCACGTCGGCCGCAACAGGGTCGTTGCTGCCGTCGCTCACCTGCACCTTGAGGTTTCCTGTAGCACCCACAGGGGTGTCATCATTGGCGGAAACCGTCAAGACGGTGCCTTTGAAGTCGACGGCGAAGCCAGCCGGCGCACCACCCACCAGGGCGTACTTGAATTTGTCCTTGTCGCCCGGATCAATGTCGAAGGCCATGGGCCCCACGTCCAGGCTGGCCTTTTCCTGCTGCGGCACATCGAGCGTGGAACCGGTGAAGGTGGGAGGGGTGTTCTTCTTCTTTTCGGGTTCCTTTTTGTCAGTTTGGCTGGCCGGTGCCGGGTCAACCAGGGTCATGACTGTCAGGGTTGATTTCAGGCCCGCGGCATCGTCGGGACCGGCGCCGTCGGTCACTTCAAAGGTGATGGAACCGGGGCCGTAGAACTTAATGTCCGCCGCGTAGGTGATGCCTTCACCGTCGCCGATGATGACGTTCTCGTTCGAGGCACCCAGCAGGGAGATTTTGGCTGCTTCGGTGAGGCGCGCCTTGCGGCCTTCGCGAACCTGCACGTAGTCGGCGAGCTTCATGGTGGCGGTTTGCCCGGCGGTGACGCGGATGACGTCATTCTTCTTCAGCACGGGGTATTGCTTGTCCAACCCCGGCACCCAGATCACGGCCGTTGCCTTGAGCCCGTCCTGGTCGGTGACGGTGTAGGGGATCATTTGTTCCCCGGCTTCGAGCACCACGCGCACGGCACCGGCGGAGGTGACGGATGCAGTGGTGTTCGGCTTGCCGGGAGCGGACTCCACGGCCACCGCCAGTGCCTCGGTCACGCCGTCGGGGTCAGCATCGTTGTCCAGTACCGGCACGTCAACGGTGTTTTTACCCAGCATCTGCTTGACAGTCACTCTGTCATCGCGCGCAAGCGGCGCCTTCAGCGGGGCGTCCGGGGTGACCGTCATGCGAATGTTGCCGGTGGCCCTGGCCCCGAATTTGTCCGCCACGGTGTACATCGTGGTGGCAATGCCCGGTTCCTGCGGCGCTGTCAGAACCACCTTGCCCTTGGGTGTGATGGAGGGCGCCATGGCCTCGGGGCCCTTGAAGCCGTCCTTGACAAGTCCCAGCTGGCCGCCGTCGGGATCTGAGTCATTGAGCACCACATCCAGTGCCACTTTGCGGCCCGGACGCATGGTGATGAAGTCATCCTCGGTGACCGGCGGGTGGTTCATGGTGAGCGGCGGGGCCACGCCCACGTCAACGCGGGCCATGGCCTCGGCACCCAGCCTGTCCCGCACCCGGTAAGTGAAGGTGTCGGTGCCGGCGGAGCTTCCACCGGCCGTGTAGTAGATGTAGCCGTTGCCGGTCTCAGCGGTGCCCAGCTTGGGTGCCTTGTCGATGCCCACCAACTCCACGGAATCGCCGTCAGGGTCAATACCGTTCAGGGTGACGGGGATCTTGACAGTATCCCCGGCGATCACGCGTCCCGTGATGTTCTTCGGTGCCGGCGGCAGGTTGTGCTCGGGATCGGCAGCCACGATGGTGATATTCACCGTGGCGGAGTCAAACTGCCCGGAGCTGTTGGCCACCTTGTAGATGCCAGTGACCTTTTTGGGTGTCTGGCCCGCTATGTAGCGCAGCTGGTTTTGGTCGGCGAACAACTTGCCCGCTTCCGGATCCCCCGTCTCCGTCACCACAGGTGCCTTGAGGACTTCACCGTTGGGGTCGGTGTCATTGGCCAGCACGGGAATGCTGACAATGTCCCCCACCCGGACCACGGCAGAATCATCCTCGGCACGCGGAGGAAGCAGCTTGTCGGGCGCCGGGATCCGGATCACGGCTATCTCACCCACTGCACTGCCTGCGCCATTGGAGATGGTGTATTTGATGCTCAAGGTGGAGTTCAGGCCGCGCACATCGCTCAACTTGATGACGTTGCGGTCAATGATGGTGGCAGTCACGGGCGCTCCGGCGGGGACATCCACGGATTGGGTCACCAGCACACCTCCTGCCGGATCCATGTCATTGCCCAGCACGTCCACCAGCACCGAACCGCCGGCGGGCAGCATGGCCAGGTCCTTCACGGCTACAGGAAGGCCCTGTTGCTCGGCCGGAACCACGTCAACGCGGATCAGGCCGGTGGCGCTCATGGGGCCGTTGGTCACCTGGTAATCGAGGTACACGGGCCCGGCGGCACTGGGTGTGAAGGTCAGGTGCCGTTGTCGGCAATCTTGGAGACGGTGGCATTGGCCGGTTTGGACACACTGGCCAGGCGCAGCGTGCCGCCGGAGGGGTCCTGATCATTTTTGAGCGGCGAGAGCGCAATGGGCTGGCCCACCACGGCGCGGAAGAAGTCAGCGTTGGCCACAGGAGGCACCGTGCCGGGTGTCTTGACGTTGACCTTTACCTTCTTCTCCGTGCTGTCCATGCCGTCGGAAACGGTGATGGTCATGGACTTCAGGCCGTCTTTTTCGCCGTCGTCGGTGTACTTCAGTTCGCCGTCGGGGGTGGTCTTGATGACGGCGCTTTTGTCGTCGGAGACGGCACCGGTGAGGAAAATGTCATCCCCGTCGGGGTCAATCCAGTCGGTAAGAACGTTTTGGCTCATGGTTTGGCCAAGCTCCACCACCATGGTGGAATCACGCAAAACCTTGGGCGGGGTGTTTTCGCCAGCCGGCACAACGCGCACATTGACACTGGCACGGGAGGTACCGCCGCGGCCGTCATTGGAGATGTAGCCAAACTGGCCCGAACCCGTGCTCTCTTGGGGAACGTTGATCTGCAGCCCGGTCCCGCCATAAATGGATTGGACGGCGCCCATGGGAGGGTCGACGGCGGGAGCCTCCACCGTGAGCACGTCACCATCAGGGTCGGAGTCATTGAACAGCACCGGCAGGATGGTTGTTTTTCCTGCGCGCACACCAAATTCATCCGGCAGAGCTTCCGGCGGGCGGTTGGGTTTGGTCCGGTCCGGCAGTGTGCTGACCACGTTGGGGTCGGCTGAATCCTTGTCGGCGTTGTCAGCGTTCTTCAGGTCAGTTTTGAGGTCATCCCAGTTGTTCACCAGGAGCATGTTTTGGTTGACCAGCCAGACGTTTCCAGAGTTGATGTCGTTCAGGACCACCACGTCACGGTTCTTGCGGAAGACGAAAAGTGATGTGCCGCCGGCCTTGGGAATGTCAATAAGATCGCCCGCTCCCCCGCAGGACAGGGCGTACTTGTTGGCGCCGGACCAGGCTGCGTGGACGCACCCGTCCTGCACCACGGGTGCCACGGCTTTTCCGGTGCTGCCCAGTTGCAATACTTGGGCAGCAGAGCCGTCCAGCGGCTGGGTGAACAAGGCAGTGGAGGTTTCCAGCGCCACAAAGTTGCCTTGGTCCGTGGGCTGGGCCAGGCGTGCGCCGGCAGAGTCCGGGATGTCCACGGTTTTGCCGCCGGGCAGGAACAGCTTTCCGGATTCGGGCGAGAACGCAACAGCCTTGCCACCGGCCACGGTGACTTGGAGGTCCTTTGCCCCAGCCAGCCCCTCAACTTTGGCCCGCTCCTGGGAGGCGACCTTGCCGGCGTCGTCCAGCACCGTGGAAATCAGCTCACCGGACTCCGCGTCAACCGTGTAGATGGTGTCATCCGGGGCCGTCACGGAAACCGGGTTGCGCAGGCCCGTGAGGATGGGGACGGTGCTCTTGTCATTAAAACTGGGAACGTTCGAGTTGGCCACGGCCCACACTTTGCCGGTGCCGGCGTCGGTCAAGGCAACCATGCCGGTGCCCTGGGACACTGCCGTGCCGCCGCCAAGACTTGTCTCCGAGGCCATGGCCATCATGGGGATGTTCACGGGATTCAGGAGATTGCCGCCGTCGGCGCTCATGAAGACGTTGTCGGCGTTTTGGACCACATCAAAGCTCGTGGTGGTGGCCGTGAACCCGCCGTCAAGAACCTTGGACTGGTCATTGAGGTGGCCCACCAGGCCGTCAACACGGTTGGTGACCCAGACGCTGCCGTCATTGAGGTCAACATCGGCTGTGGTGAACCCCGGGTACACCACTGCCCCAGTCACCACTGCGGCCGAGAGCACAATCGCAGCCGACGCCGTGAAGACCTGCTTTTTGTTGCTTGACCTGGTGAAGAGATCGCTCAATGCCATGAATAGCCTTTATTCATCCGATTCCTAAGCCAGAATGCGGGTCCAAACTGACTCTGGGCCTACGCAAAGGGAGGCGCCCTTAGAATCCTATCGGATTGATCCAAATGATGGGCTAAACATGTCGGGCGAGGCAGAGAGCAGTAGGAAGCGGGCTGCGGGCGGGGCCAGTGGGCAGCGGCAGTGGGCAGCGGCAGTAGGCCGTGGGAAGCGGGCAGCGAAGAGTTAGGGGTGGGCGGCGCCTTCGTGCCGCACACGTGCCGGTCAGCTCGCTATTTGCCGGTCAGTTCGGCCGGCGTGCCTTCGTGCAGGCACAGGATGTTGCCATCGGGGTCCTTGAACCAGGCGGCTTTTTCGGCGCCGAGGATGCAGATGTGGTCAGTTGTTTTGAGCCCGGGCAGGTCGTAGTCCTCAAAGACCACGCCGCGGGTGCCCAGGTCGCCAATCGAGGCCTCAATGTCCGCAACCTCGAAGCTCATGACAGTGTGCACTGAGGGGGCCGCGGCAGGATCTTCCATGAGCGCCAGGGTGGCAGAGCCTTCCAGAGCAAAAATCAGGTTTCCGTCGGCCGACTGCCCACGGAATTCCAAGCCGAGGGACTCGGCATAATAGTCTCGGGAACGGGCCCCATTGGCCACTGGCAGAACGGTTGTTGCGGGACTGGATGCAAGGGACATTGCAATCATCGCCTTTAGAGGAGGAATGGCACCCATTCTACGCCGGGGCCATCAGATCCGCACCGTTTTGGCGGCACACATCAACTCAAAAACAGACCCGCAACATTGCTCCCGGCACACGTCCGCTGCGCTAGTGTGTCAGGATGCGACGGCTTCGTCGATGAGATGGGGAGTCACCTTGGTGACCCACCCTCTCCGGGGCTACCCCGGGGGACGAAGACGTACCTCCAGCATGCGCCTTGGGCGCGCCGCTACGCTCCGCGAAGCGCAGCGCCCAAACAGACAGATTGGTCATCATCGAAGCCGTCGCAGCCATGATCCCCACCCTCTCCGCCGCCGTTCTGGCGCGCAATCCTCGGCCCACGCCCCAGGCGATTGCCACGGCGCTGGCCCATGCCTTCCTGGCAGCCGAGGACTGGTCCAAGCCCTCCCTTATCAGCGCAGCGGCCAGCGTTTTGGGTGCTCGACGGCGTTGGCTGGGGCCGCTGGCCGAGCACATTCTGGGCCTCTACCACCGGCGCCCGGCAGACGCCCCACGTGAGTTGGTCGCCGTCGTGCTTCACAGCGAAGCGTTTGAAACGGCAGTTGAAAAGGCCGCCAAGGCGCGCAAGCCCATCATCGTGGCCCACTACGTGGTGCAACCTGCTGTGGCCCGCGAGGCCCGGGTGCCCCACCTCGACACGCTGGCCGGGCTGGCCGGGCTACTGGGCCTGAGCATCGGTGAACTTGAGTGGTTTGCCGATCCGCGGCAGTGGAACCGGACGGCCACGAGCAAGCGGCTGCAGCACTACAGGTACCAGTGGCGCAGCCGTCCCGGGAAGGTGCCCAGGCTTCTTGAAATTCCGCAGCCGCGGCTGCGCGCGCTCCAACGTACCGTGCTGCACGAGCTGCTTGCACCCATCCCGCTGCACAACGCCGCGCACGGTTTCGTGCCCGGACGCAGCGCCGTGAGTGGTGCCCGGGCGCATACCGGCGCCGAGGTGGTGGTGAACCTGGATTTGGCTGCCTTCTTTGCCCATGTCACCCCGGGCAAGGTGTTTGGCGTGCTGCGCCAAGCCGGATTCACGGAGGCGGTGGCACACCGGCTGACGGGGCTGTGCACGCATGCGGTGCCAGGTGGCGTCATCGCCGAGATGCCACCCGGCGGCGACTCCGCGGACCGCTTTGCGCTGCGCAAGGCCCTGGCCTTGCCGCACCTGCCGCAGGGCGCGCCCACCTCGCCCATGCTGGCCAACTTGGCGCTGCGCCGGCTGGATTCGAGACTGTCGGGATGGGCTGGCGCGTTCGACGCCGGCTACACCCGCTACGCCGACGACCTCGCCTTCAGCGGGGGTTCTGAACTGGCCCGGCGCGCCGATGCGTTTGTCCGAGGGGCTGCCCGGATTGTGGCCGATGAGGGCCACGCGCTGAACCGTTTGAAGACCCGGGTGCACAGGGCCGGGGTGCGGCAGAGCGTGACAGGGGTGGTGGTCAACCAGCACACCAACGTCACCCGGGGTGACTTCGATGCCTTGAAAGCCGTGCTGCACAACTGCGTATCTCTTGGGCCCGAGGGCCAGAACCGTGACGGCCAGGCGAATTTCCGGGCACACCTGATGGGGCGCGTGGCTTGGGTTTCAAGCGTCAATCCCGGCCGAGGGGCCACGTTGCGTGCCCTATTTGAGCGGATTGTTTGGTAGCCCGGCCGTCTGGGCGGTTTTCAGTCATACACAGTACGGGTAAGTGGCATAGTTTATCCACACACTCGTATATATCTTTCAAGAATGTCGGTGCCTTGCCCTAAAATTAAGGTATGGAAGCAACGGCAAGGACGCCGGGAAATCCCGGATCCACAAGGTCTCAGAGAGCGGTGGGGCAGCACATCCACCAGCTTCTCCGCCTTGCCGCCGCGCTGGCCGATTCTCCCGCCTGTTCTCCCGCCGCTCCTGAGGGATCCACGGTTGAGGCACCGTTGCATGGGACGCCACTGGTTGAGGCTCGGTTGGTTGAGGTGCCGCTGGGCGTGGATTTGGCGGGCCTCACCGATACCCAGACCATCAGCTGGGGACAATCCTTGGAGCAGCTGGACCATATCCTCTCCGCCCTGCAAGTACAGGTGGCCGGAGAGCTCGCCGCACGCACCCGGGCGTCCCGGTTTAGCGACGCCGGATTCACCAAGCCCGTTGCCCTGCTCACCAGCTCCCTGAAACTGGGTGCCGCCGAGGCCTCGCGCCGCCTGCGCTTGGCCGAGCACTTTCTTCCTGTCACAGATGTCCTCACCACGGTGATCACCCCACCCACTCAGCCCATCTTGGGATCGGCGTTCTTCAGCGGGGAGCTCTCCGTGGAGCAGGCCCTGGTGGTTTCCGGTTTCGCCGACGACGCCCGCCATCTCTCGGCTGCCGGTCTAATTCCCGAGGAAAGCGCCCACGACCTCGAAACCACCCTCACCAACTACGCCAAGGATGAGCCACCGGATTTCCTGCGCCGCATCGGCACCAGGGCAGTGAACCTTCTGGACCCGGATGGACAGCAACCCAGCGACGGTGAACTCCTGGCCAAGCAGGGCATCTTCTTCCGGCATCCCCGCCGCGGTTTGGTCCACTTTGACGGGCACCTGAGCGTCCCCCAATACGAAACCCTGATGTCCGCCATAGGCTGGGCCACCAACCCCAACACCCATGGGGACATCAACTCTGTGAACACGAACACCGTGGACATCAGCACTGTGGACCCGCTCACGGATCAAGCTGAAGCGGCGGGCGCGGCGGGTGGTGCGGCCAGCGCCCCCGCCAACGGAGGTGGCGCATCCAGCGGGAGTGGCGCGGACAGCGGGGTTGGCACAGCCAGCGGTGCGGACAGCGGGGTTGGTGCAACCAGCGGCTCGGCCAGCGGGGTTGGTGCAACCAGCGGCTCGGCCAGCGGCTCGGCAATGACGACTGGCGTGCAGGAGCTGCCCGGCCAAATGGAACTGCAGGGCTTCATCTCCACCATGTCCGCGGCGTTTGGAGGCGGACAGGCATCTCCGTCCAATAGCTGGCCACCACCGCAGGGCCCAGTCCCCGCCTGGGCGTCTGGCGAAACTGCCAGCGCGGATGGCACGCCTCCGGAATCGTGGCCGCACCTTGTCAACGGGATCCCTGTGCCCGAGCCCGGCTACGAGCAAGACCTCCCCGGGCTGGACCCGATCGATCCCAACAGCACCGACTCGGCGGTGGCGGACAGGCGCAGCCACGGGCAAAAACTCCTCGATGGGCTGATCGACTGCGTCAAACTGGCAGCCCGCACGGGGAAACTGCCGCTGAACGGCGGTCTGAAATCCCAACTTTTCATCAGCACCACCGAGGCCGATCTTCAGCGACGAACCGCAGCTGGCGGTGCAGGCGGAATAGCGTTTCTGCCCTATGGCGGGCCCCAGCCGCTGGAACTCTTCAAGGTGGAACTCTGCGACGCCGATGTCACCACCATGGTTCTGGGCAACGGCCAGGACATCCTCAATGTGGGGCGCACCCAACGCTTATTCACTGCGGCGCAACGCAAGATCCTGCTGGCCCGAGACATGGGCTGCACCTTCCCTGACTGCACAGCCCCCGCCTGTTGGTGCGACGCCCACCACATCATCCCGTGGCAGGACGGCGGCGAGACCAGCATCTCCAATGGCACCCTTCTGTGCAGCCTGCATCACCAGCTTGTGCACCGCGGCCACTGGACCATCGAGTTTCACGAGGGTGTGCCGTGGTACATCCCCAGCTTTCGGCTCGACCCCACTCAGCGCGCCCGCCGCAACAACTACCACCACGGGCTGTCGCGGAATGGGCCATCTGAGCCGCCGGAGAAGGCTGCTTAGTCGACTACTAGGCCCTGGCCCTTGCCACGCTGGAGCAGCACGGGGGCAATTTCACCAAAACCGCGCACGTTCTCCACGGGCAGCTGGGTCAGGATGAACCTGTCGTCGTTGGTCAGCGCCGAGGCTGTCACGGAGTCAACCAACACGGTGCCCGGTTCAGCCAACGACGTCAGGCGGGCAGCGAGGTTCACGGTGGGGCCATAAATATCGCCGAGGCGTGACAGGACGCGGCCCCAGACCATGGCCACACGGGCTTCGGGCAGGAAGTCATCAGCCGCCATGGCCTCGGCCAGAGCCAAGGAAATTTGGGCGCCTGCAACGGGTGTTTCACAGTTGAACAGGACCTCATCGCCAATGGTCTTCACCAGCCGGCCGCCACCAACACTGATGATCTCGGCACAAACGTTCTCAAAACGCTGCACCAGCTTGGCCAGGGTTTTTTCATTCATGCGCCGAGACAGTGAGGTGTAGCTGACCAGGTCGGCAAAACCCACGGCTCGGGCCAGGGGCAGCGGCGCGTCGTCTTCATCGCCGTCGCGCCCCAACTCGCTGGCAGCCAGGCCCGACTCGGCACGCACGGCCAGGCGCTGAACGCCTGCGTTGAGCTGGCGCCGGTAGGAATAAATCAAGAGTTCTTCCAGCGGGGCAATCAGGCTTGGCAGTTCGGACACCACTGCGCGTCGGGCCTCGGCGTCACTGACGCCATGCTCCGCCACCAAATCCTCAACCAGCGCCTCAATCTGCCAGACAGCCATCCTGTCAGTCATTTGACCGATGGAACGGGTGACGGAGATGGCTGTTTCTTCCGTCAACAAGCCTTCACGGACCATGGTGACAACGATCTGCAGCGCCTCTTGATCGCGCTCGGTGAAGGCCACGTCTTCATCGCCAATATTGGGGAAGCCCATGGCACGCCAAATTTTGCGTGCAGAAAGCAGTGATACGCCAACTCCGGCAGCAACGTCGCGGCGTTTGAGTGTCCGCTCGCCGCCCAACAGCTGAGTTTCCAGGGCTTTGGTTTGGTTGCGTGAGGCAGGAGGCAACAGCGGCTCGGGCCGGTCAGTGGTCTCTTCCAAGCTGGCGCAGCTCCTTTTCTCTTGTAAGTTCGTCAATAGCCTAGTCCCCTTGCTGGGGTGTTTGCTGAATGGATGCCCTAAATACTGCCGTCCAGGCCTGTTGAGTTTCACTATTGAACTCTTTGACGACAGGTACTTCCTTTATTGTCCGCATCTGACCGCGGTACATATGCAGTTGCAGGTCCCCCGAGCCCACCAGCCGCTGCCGCCAATTTTGCACGGGACGCACTTCCTGAATGTGTGCCAAGACATGGAAGTGGGCCTTTCGGCGCCGCGGTCCATGGCGAACCACCAGCCGCTGATTGGTGAGGACAATATGTGTGGAGGCCCACCTCAGCGTGCGCCGCACCGGATAGGCCAACAACAGCAGGACCACAGCCGTCACCAGCAGCACAATGGCTGGTTCGCGCACCGGCCCGGACTGCGGAGCCCATTCGGCGAAGGGCCCCGGCTGCAACTTGGCCAGAGTGGCGGACGCGCCAAGGATCATCATCAACCCCACCGTGATGGGCCAGAGCAGAACCCGGGCATGGGGCCGGGTGTCGATGAGAACCTGCTCCCCCTGCTCCAACCAGCTACTACGCATAGTTCAGCGTGCCATCGGTTTCTGTGCGGCGCAGATGAATAACGTCACCGGCGCTGACAGTATGAAATGTTCCTGCGGCGTCACGGATCAACAAACTGCCGTCGTTGCCCAGCCCCGTCGCAGTACCGTGCAGCATTGCGCCACCTGGCAGTTCCGCCCGAACTTCCTGGCCCAAGGTGCTCATGTGCTGTGCTGCCAGCTCCAGCAGACTGCGCCCACCCCCCACACCGCCAATAAGGGGCGCTGCCGCATCACCGGCTGCCGCAACAAATTCGTTGTACAGGGCGGCAAAAGTGTTCAGATACGCCGGAAGCAGCACATTCCTGTCCAGGGCTTCCGGGATGGCGCCTTCCAGAAGCAGCGAGGTGGCACGATCCGTTGGGAGCTGGTGGGCGTCGGCACTGACATTCACACCTGCGCCAACCACCACGCCGGGCCCACCCGTGGTGAACGGAACCAGCTGGGCAAGAATGCCGGCAAGTTTACGCCCGTTCACCACAACATCATTGGGCCACTTCAGTGCCGCGGGGACGGAGGTGTGCACCCGCAGCGCTTCACACAGTGCCACGCCGGCCAGGATGGATAGCCAGGCGTAGCCGGTGAGGGCGAAAGCCGATGCGCCAGAAGTATGTGCGTCAAAGGGGAGCGCACCGCCTGCGGGTTGGCCAGCGGCAGGTGCACCAAAACTGAGTGCATCAGAAGTGGGTGCACTGCCTGCGCCTGATCCGGGTCTGCCCGCAGCTGACGGCGCCCGGTCACCCGGGCGCAGGAACACGCTTGAAATCATGGCCGCCCCGGCTGGGACCACCCATGTCCGGCCCAACCGGCCCTTGCCGGCTTCTTGGGCGTCGGCTATCAAAACGCTCAAATCCGGCCACAGCTGATGTGGGTCGCCAGCACTGCCGGCCAGGTCGGTGTTGGTGGATCCGGTGGTGCCCACAATCTCCACCCGCCCGAAGTATCCCTGGGGGCGCAACAAAGCAGCCTTCAGTGCAGGCTGGTTAAGTGCTTGTGGCGCGCCGGTCATGGCCTCAATCTTATCCGGCACCACTGACATTCATGTCTGCGCGGTTGGCAGCCTCCAGCCGAGCTGCGGACAGCTGGCGGGCAGACGCCACGGCATCACGGGGTGCAAGGTGCCATGGGGTGGAGGAACCTGCCATTGCTAACTGTCGACTTTGTAGGGTTCCTACACACGCAAGGCCGGAATACGTTACTAGAATGAACTAAGAGTTTGCCCTTTTGTGCGGTTCCTACTGCGAGGGCTGCCAGCTTCCACCTACTGAGCCGGAGTACCAATGAGCCACGACCTTTCAACGACAGCAGGCAAAATTGCCGATTTCCGCGACCGGATGGCCCAATCGGAAAAGCCCTCAGGGGAAGCTGCCATTGAGAAGCAGCACGCCAAGGGCCGCAACACTGCCCGGGAACGCATTGACCTGCTCCTTGACCCGGACTCCTTTGTCGAGTTCGACGCCCTGGCCGTGCATCGCTCCACGGCGTTTGGCATGGAGAAGAAGAAGCCCCTGGGCGACGGCGTCGTCTCCGGTTACGGCACAGTGGATGGCCGCCTCATCGCCGTCTACAGCCAGGACTTCAGTGTCTACGGCGGCTCGCTGAGCCAGGTCAATGGCGAAAAGATTGTCAAGGTCCAAGAATTTGCCCTGCGGAACGGCTGCCCGGTAGTGGGTATCAACGACGGCGGCGGCGCCCGCATCCAGGAAGGCGTGGCCTCGCTGGCCATGTTTGCAGACATCTTCCGCAACAACGTGCACGCCTCCGGCGTTGTCCCCCAGATCTCCCTCATCATGGGTCCGTGCGCCGGCGGTGCAGCGTACTCCCCCGCCCTGACCGACTACGTTGTCATGGTGGATAAGACCTCCCACATGTTCATCACCGGCCCCGACGTCATCAAGACCGTCACGGGCGAGGACGTGGACATGGAAACCCTGGGCGGCGCGCGCCAGCACAACAGCACCACGGGCACCTCCACCTACCTCGCCACCGACGAGGCCGACGCCATTGAGTTTGTCCGCGAACTCCTTGACTTCCTGCCCTCCAACAACCTCGCAGAGGCCCCTGTCACCGAGCATGAGCAGGAATTGGAGCTCGACGCCGGCGACCTCGCCCTGGATTCGCTGATCCCTGACTCGGCCAACCACCCGTACAACATGCGTGCAGTGATTGAGCAGATCGTGGACGACGCCCATTTCCTGGAAATGCAGGCCCTGTACGCGCCCAACGTCATGATCGGCTACGGCCGCATCGAGGGCCACACCGTGGGCATCGTGGCCAACCAGCCCATGCAGTTCGCCGGCACCTTGGATATCAACGCCTCGGAAAAGGCGGCCCGTTTTGTCCGTAATTGTGACGCCTTCAACATCCCCATCATCACCTTGGTGGATGTGCCGGGCTTCCTGCCCGGCAAGGACCAGGAATTCCAGGGCATCATCCGCCGCGGCGCCAAACTGCTCTACGCCTACGCCGAAGCCACCGTGCCCAAGCTGACCGTCATCACCCGCAAGGCTTACGGCGGAGCGTACATTGTGATGGGCTCCAAGAAGCTCGGCGCAGACCTCAACCTGGCCTGGCCCACAGCCCAGATCGGCGTCATGGGCGCCCAGGGTGCCGTCAACATCCTGTACCGCCGCGACCTGGCAGCAGTGGCAGCAGAGGGTGGCGATGTTGAAGCCCGCCGTGCCGAGATTGTGCGCAACTACGAGGACGAGCTGTTGAACCCCTACCAGGCCGCCGAGCTTGGCTACGTGGACGCCGTCATCGCCCCCTCCGACACCCGCATCCAGCTCATCAAGGGCCTGCGCGCGCTGCGTGACAAGCGTGCCAGCCTGCCCGCCAAAAAGCACGGGAACATCCCGCTGTGATCCCGGCCGAGCCGTTGCTTACCGTCACCAAGGGCGATCCCACGCCCGAGGAACTCGCGGCCGTTACCGCCGTCGTGCTTGCCTTGCAGGTTGGCGCCGGCGAGTCGGAAGCCAAAACTCCCAGCCGGCATTGGGCCCGGCGGACACTCCTGAAGTTGCCGCCCAAACCCGGCGCTGGTGCCTGGCGTCGCTCGGGGCGCTAACTGCCAGCTGATAAGCAACAAGGCGGTAGGCTCGGGGCATGACTTTGCCCGCACAGCCCGTCACCAGGGCCGCCACTGCCATTGACCAGCTTGCCAACGCCTACACCGAGACGCTGCTGGAGCTCGACCCGGGCTTTGCCACCTCGTTGGGCCGGCCGGGGCGTGAAAGTGAGTATCGCGACCAATCCCCCGCCGGTTTGGCGGCGGCTGAGCAGGCAACGCGGGCTGCCCTGGCGTCGTTGGCAGCGCTGGAACCGGCCGATTCCGTGGACCAGGTGACACTGCACGCCATGAATGAGCGTCTGGGCCTGGATTTGGAGCTCCACAGCAGCGGCTGGTTGCTGGCGGATTTGAACAATATTGCTTCCCCCGCGCAGGAGATTCGGGCCATTTTTGACCTGATGCCCACTGCCACTGTGGCCGATTGGGAGCATATTTCCGCCCGCCTGGCCAATGTTCAGGGCGCCGTTGACGGTTACCTTGCATCCCTGCGGGCCGGTGCACGGCGCGGTTTGGTGGCCGCCCGGCGGCAGGTGTTGACAGTCATTGAGCAGTGTGAGCGGCATGCCGGGACCGAGGGCTACTTTGCTGCCCTGGCCCGTGAGGCTGCCCTCGATCCCGCGGGCCCGGATACCCCATCCCCGGACTCTGCATCCCCGCACGACGCCGGACCTTCCCTCCCTGCCAGTCTCGCCACCGCGCTGCTCGCCAACGCGGAATTGGCGCGAACCGCCTACGGAACTTTGGTGGATTTCCTGCGTGAGGAACTGCTCCCTTCGGCACCCGTGGCCGATGCCGTGGGGCGGGCACGCTATGCACTGGCCTCCCGGCAATTCTTGGGTGCAAGCATTGACCTTGAGGAAACGTACACGTGGGGTGTGGCGGAGCTGGCACGCGTCATCGCCGAACAGGAAGCCGTTGCGGAGCAGATCAAGCCGGGCGACTCGATCGAGGAAGCCAAGGCGGTACTGAATTCCGACCCCGCCCGGGCGCTCCAGGGCACCGAGGCATTGACTGCGTGGATGCAGAAACTCTCCGACACGGCCATGGCTGAGCTGGCCGGCACACAGTTCAGCATCCCGGACATCATGCGCACCCTGGAATGCCGCATTGCACCCACCCAGGACGGCGGCATTTACTACACGGGCCCGTCGGAAGATTTCTCCCGTCCGGGCAGGATGTGGTGGTCGGTCCCCGTTGGCGAGGATTCCTTCACCACCTGGGCCGAAACAACCACTGTTTATCATGAGGGCGTTCCCGGCCACCACCTCCAGGTGGCCACGGCCATCTACCAGTCGGGGCTTCTCAACGAGTGGCGGCGGAACGTGTGCTGGGTGTCCGGCCACGGCGAAGGCTGGGCCCTGTACGCCGAAAGACTCATGGATGACTTGGGTTACCTAGCCGATCCGGGCGACAAGATGGGCATGCTCGATGGCCAGCGGATGCGCGCCGCACGGGTGGTCTTTGACATTGGCGTCCACCTGGAACTGCCCATTCCTGCCCCGTGGGGAACCGGGAACTGGACCCCTGAGAAGGGGCTGGAGTTCCTGCGCGCAAACCTCGACATCTCCGCCGGCCAGCTGGACTTTGAGTTCAACAGGTACCTCGGCTGGCCCGGCCAGGCGCCGTCGTACAAGATTGGCCAGCGCCTCTGGGAGGACATCCGCGACGCCCGTGCCCAGCGCGACGGCGCTTCCTTCTCCCTGCGCGACTTCCACACCCAAGCCTTGAATCTTGGCTCAGTGGGTTTGGACACCCTCAAGATGGCGCTGCTTCACGGCTAGCCGCGACCTTGGGCCAAAAAGGACGGCGTTCGGGCAACGTGGGTAACGCGCGTAACAATTGAAATTGCTATGCGTAACAAGAGGACACACAAATTTCATAGTGATATTGTCCCGCGCCTACCGTTGGACCATGACTTCCACAGCGAGCACCAACAAAGTGTCGAAGCTGCCCAGGTGGGCCAGCTCCTTCGGCGTTCAAATCATTGCCGGCCTCCTCGCCGGCCTCATCCTGGGCTTGATTGCCCGCCAGCTCGGCGGGGATCCCAAAACGGATCCCAACGGCCTGGTCACAACGCTGAGCACCGTTGGCAACAGCTACGTCTCCATCCTCAAGGCGGCCGTTGTGCCGTTGATCTTTACGGCAGTGGTTTCCTCCATTGCCAATTTGCGTGAAGTCACCAACGCCGCCCGCTTGGCATGGAACACCCTGCTCTGGTTCGCCATCACCTCCTTGATTGCCGTGACCATCGGCATCGCCCTCGGGGTGCTTTTCCAGCCCGGTGCCGGCACTGGAACGGCAACGCCCAAGGAATACACCGGCAAGTCCGGCGACTGGTGGGCCTTCCTCATCGGCTTGTTCCCCTCCAACTTCCTGGGCCTGAGCGCGTCCACGAAGGCCGCCGAATCGGGCGCCCTGACCACCAGCGTCAGCTTCAACGTCCTGCAAATCCTTGTCATTGCCATTGTGGTTGGCATTGCGGCACTGAAGGTTGGCAAGGCAGCGGATCCGTTCCTCAAGCTCAACGGTTCAGCCTTGGCCGTCATCCAGAAGGTGCTGTGGTGGATCATCCGCCTGGCTCCCATCGGCACGGTCGGATTGATCGGAACAGCGGTGGCCACCTACGGCTGGACCACCATTGGCTCGCTGGGCAAGTTCACCCTGGCCATCTATGTGGGCCTGGCCCTGGTGCTGTTCGTGGTTTACCCGGTGCTGATCAAGACCCACGGCCTGTCCATCAAGCAATACTTCTCAGGTGTTTGGCCGGCAGTTCAGCTGGCCTTCGTCTCCCGCTCCTCCATCGGCACGCTGCCGCTGACCCAGCGCGTGACAGAACGCAACCTGGGCGTGCCCCGCGCCTACGCTTCCTTCGCGGTGCCGTTGGGCGCCACCACCAAGATGGACGGTTGCGCGGCAATCTACCCGGCCATCGCGGCCGTGTTCGTGGCACAGTTCTTCGGCATCCAGTTGGACTTGGGCCAGTACCTGCTCATTGTTCTGGTCTCCGTTTTGGGCTCAGCGGCAACAGCAGGCACCACCGGCGCCGTCGTCATGCTCACGCTGACGCTGTCAACGCTGGGACTGCCGCTGGCCGGCGTCGGACTTCTCCTTGCCGTTGACCCCATCCTGGACATGGGCCGCACGGCAGTGAACGTGGCCGGTCAGGCGCTGGTCCCCACCATCGTCTCCAAGCGCCAGGGCATCCTGAATGAGGAACTGTACAACGCCCCCCGCAACGGCAACCCCTTTGCCGACGACAGCGATGACCTGCTGGCCGACTTGAACGCAGCCAACAGCGCCGACGACGTCGATCCCAAGCGTCAGGCTGCCAACGCCTAACCGTTTGGCAGCAGCACCTGATGTGTAACAGCTCGCTAGCTGGCAGTACAGAACTCCCGTCCCGGAGCCGATCAACAGATCGTCACCTGGGCGGGATTTTTGTGTTCGCCGAAGACAGTGTGGCGGACAGGTTCCTGCAGACCGCCCGCCAAACAGTTTGCACTAAGTGCAAACTTGTACTTAGTGTAGAGATGTGAGTTCTTCTGCGCTTCCCACCCAACAGCCGCTGGCTGATCCGCAACCTTCCCGCCGCGAACTGAACAAGGCCGCCTCCCGGGACGCGATTGCCAATGCCGCCCTCGAGTTCCTGCGCAGCGGCGACCTCAGCTCCTTCACCGTTGACGACGTTGCCGTGGCAGCCGGTGTCTCCCGGCGCACCTTTTTCAACTACTTTTCCTCCGTGGAAGCGGCCGTTGCCAGCTTCACCCAAAATTACCTGGACCAGGTCATTTTGGAATTGGAAGCCCGGCCAGCCGACGAACCGGTGCTCGAATCCGCCCAGATCGCCCTGTCAGCCGTGGGCAGCGCCCGCAACCTGGCCATTCTGGCCGAGACTTTCGCCCTGACTCAGGACCCCCAGCTGGGCCGCTTCCAGCTCCAGGCCTGGGAGGAATGCAGCCTCAAAATCACTGAAGTTGCCAGGCACCGCCTGCCCCCGGATACCGATGAACTTTACCTTTACGCCCTAGTGGGCGCCGTTACCGGCAGCTGCCGGGCGGCGTTCCAAGTCTGGTTCCACAAGCATGGAACCAACATCACCGACGAATCGTTGGCTGATTTGCGTGCCTTCTTGGACAGCACCATTTCCCACATCCGCAACGGCTTCAGCAGCTAGTCTTTTCTGCGCTCCGCACAGCACAACAGCCTGCGCCCCGCCCGCGCCGGCACCTTTAGAGAATGGAACGATCATGGCCCTCTGGCTCTACAAACTTGGACGGTTCTCCGCCCGCCGCGCTTGGCTGGTGATTGCCGCCTGGGCTCTCATCATGGGAATGGTGGGCGGTGCCGCGGCCCTGTTCATGGGCCCCATGTCCAACAACTTCCAGATTCCCGGCACCGAAACTCAGCAGATGGCAGATAAGCTGCAGGCTGACCTGCCGGAGGCATCCGGGGGCACCGGCGCGGTGGTGTTCACCACCACCAACGGCGAACCGTTCACCCAGGCCCAGGAAGAAGCCATCACGGGGGCACTGGAAACAGTGACAACCGTGCCAACCGTCAAGGGCGTCATTGACCCTTTCCTGACCACTGCCCAGAAGGCTGAAGGCGCTGCACAGCTGGCCGACGGCGCCAAGCAGTTGGCTGCCGGCGAGGCGCAGGCCGCTGCCGAAAAGCCCAAACTGGATGCCGCAGCCGCGGAGTTGGCCGCCGGCAAGGCCCAGCTGGACGCAGCCCAGACCCAGTTGGACACGCAGAAGGCCCAAGCCGCAGCACTGCCGGCCGGCTCTCCGGAAGCAGCCGGTGCCGCCGCGCAAATCGCCGCGGGCCAGGCCCAGCTGGACGCCCAAAAAACCCAGTGGCAGGCCGGCCAAGATGCCTACCTGGCTGGAAAGGCCAAGTTCGACGCCGGGCAGGCCACCCTGGCCGCCACGAAGGCCGAGCTCACGGCTGGCCAGCGCATGGCAGACGCAGCAGCGGGAGTGCTCTTTGTTTCTGAAAACAACAAGGCCGCCATCGGCCAGATCCAGTTCTCCGAGTCAATGAACGCCGTGACACCTGCAAACCGTGAACTGGTCCAGGAAAAGCTCAACACCCTGGATTCCAGCGGAATCACTGTCTCCTACAGCAAGGAAATTGTCGAGGACGTCTCCTCGCTGTTCGGAGTCTCAGAGGTTGTGGGCATTGCCGTGGCAGCAGCTGTCCTGTTGATCATGCTGGGCACCTTTGTTGCCGCCGGCCTGCCGCTGCTCATGGCCGTTATTGGCGTGGGCATTGGTGTGGGCGGCACCATGGCCCTGACAACAGTCATTGAAATGTCCTCCATCTCCCCCATGCTGGCCCTGATGCTTGGCTTGGCTGTTGGCATTGACTACTCGCTGTTCATCGTGAACAGGCACCGCCAGCAGCTCCTCGCCGGCTTGGCAATGCGTGAATCCATCGCCAAGGCCACCGGCACCTCAGGCAACGCAGTGACCTTTGCTGGCTTGACGGTTGTCATTGCCTTGGCGGCACTCTCGGTCACGGGACTGCCCTTCCTTGCCATTCTGGGCTTGGCCGCGGCCGCAACCGTTGCCGTTTCAGTCCTCATCGCCTTGACCCTGACGCCTGCCTTGCTGTCCTTGATTGGCACCCGCCTCATCTCCAAGCGTGTTTGGGTCAAGAATGCGGCCGCTACTGCTGCGCACGACGCCAAGCTGGCAGGTTTGGATGCCAGTGGCAAGGCTGCCGCCGATGAAGCCGTAGATGTTGCCCGCAGCGCCCGCGGTTGGGGTGGCCTGGTCACCAAGCACCCCGTGGTTGCCCTCATCAGCGCTGTGCTGGCCTTGGCTGTCATAGCCATACCGGCTACAGGTCTGCGCTTGGCCCTGCCCGACGGCGGTTCGGAGCCCGTAGATTCCAGCGCCTACCAGGCGTACTCCATCACCGGCAAGAACTTTGGCGAAGGCATGAACGGGCCCATCATTGTGGTCGGCTCTTTGCCAGCGGGCTTGGACAAGACCAGCGCCACCACGCTGAACCTCGATGTTGCCGATCAGCTGCGCCAGGTTCCCAATGTGAAGGCTGCCGTTCCCGTCATGCTCAGCGAGGACCTGCGCACGGCCGTGTACCAGGTCATCCCGGCCGAGGGTCCTGCCAGTGAAGGCACCGTCCAGGTGATCCATGAACTGCGTGAGCAGGGCTCCACCATCAAGTCCGACCTTGACGTGACCATCGGCCTGACCGGCCAGACGGCCGCCAACGTTGATGTCTCGGAGAAGCTGGGAGCGGCGCTGCCGCCTTACCTGGCCATCGTCGTCGGACTTTCCTTGATTCTGCTGATCCTGGTGTTCCGCTCCATCCTGGTGCCGCTGCTGGCAACCGCCGGTTTCCTGCTTTCGCTCGTTGCTGCGTTTGGTGGCGTAGTGGCCGTGTACCAGTGGGGCTGGCTCTCTGGCGTCTTTGGTGTGGAGAACCCGGGAGCCGTGCTGAGCTTCCTGCCGATTATTTTGATTGGCGTGCTGTTCGGGCTGGCCATGGATTACCAGGTGTTTATTGCCTCCGGCATGCGTGAGGCGTACGTCCACGGCCAGGACGCCAAGCAGGCTGTCCGCACCGGGTTCAAGCATGCTGCCCCGGTGGTGACGGCGGCCGCGATCATCATGATCAGTGTGTTCTCCGGTTTCATTTTCAGCCACCTGACCATGGTGCGGCCGCTGGGCTTTGCGCTGGCGTTTGGCGTGCTGATTGACGCGTTCGTGGTGCGCATGACCATTGTTCCGGCCGCCATGCACTTGCTGGGCAAAACTGCCTGGTGGATCCCGGCCTGGCTGGATAAGATCCTGCCGGATGTGGATGTGGAGGGCGCCAAGCTGGCCACGCTCACCGACGCCCCTGCCGATGCGCGGGAACTGAGCGGGGATCGGGAACCCTCGCGCTAGCTCGCTGGCACCGCAACGCGTCACTGGACAGATAATGCCGCTTCCCACCGTGGAAGCGGCATTATCTGTCCAGTGACGATGCGACGGCGGACCCGTCCCCAGCCAGCTGGTCTAGACTGGTGATCTGCGGCACATCTTCGCAAATCTGCGGGCCGTATCCCATCAATGGCGCTGTTCCCACCAATGACGCTGTTCCTACCAATGACGCTGTGGTTTTGGAGAGTTGATGCCCCCGACGCACCCCCTGCTTGCCGATCTGCCAGCCTTGCGGCCCTTGGTGCGCGAGTCGTGGCAGCGCTCCATGGATGCCCTGAGCACGCCCGCCGGCCTCACTCCTCCGGTGGTGTGGGAGAGCCGGGAGCTTGCCGAATTCCGCCGCGATCACCCGCTGGCCGCGATCATGCCCGTCATCTCCAAATTGCTGGTCCAACCCAGCCGCGACACCGGCCTGCTGATCGCTGTGGGCGACGAGCACGGGCGGCTGCTGTGGGTGGAAGGCGATCCCTCAGCCCGCCGCCAGGGGGAGCACATCAACTTCGCCATGGGCGCCGACTGGTCAGAAACCGTTGTTGGCACCAGCGCCCCGGGCACGGCCCTGGTGCTGGGCCGGAGCGTGCAAATTGTTGGCCAGGAACACTTCAATCCCGCCGTCCACTCCTGGAGTTGCACCGCAGTTCCCGTCCACGACCCGGATTCGGGGGCCATTTTGGGCATCGTGGACATCACGGGCGGGCCCGACGCCGTGGGTGCCAACACGCTGTCCCTGGTGCAGGCAACCGTGGCTGCAGCACAGGCGCAGCTGCGCATCGAGCGGCTGGAACAGCGGGTGCAGCATCCGGCTCCTAAGCACGGCAATTCCAACAAGCCGCTCTACCGTGACAGCTTGCAGGTCCTGGGTCGCGACCAGGGCCTGTTGCATGTTTCCGGCCAGGCACTGACCCTCAGTGAACGCCACACCGAAATCCTTGCCGTGCTGGCCTTGCATCCCGAGGGTCTCAGCGCTGAGGAACTCTCCGACAAGGTCTACCCCGAGGGCACCTCGCTGACCAGCATCCGGGCCGAGATGGTGCGCCTGCGCAAGCTTTTGGCGGCGGAGGCCCCCACGCTTGTGCCGGAATCCCGCCCGTACCGGCTGCCCCGGACGCTCGTGGTGGATGCCGAGCAGGTGCACAACTACTTGGACCGCGGCGCGCACCGGCTGGCGCTGAACATTTACCGCGGCGAGGTCATGCCGCGTTCGGCGGCCCCGGAGATCGAGGGCCTGCGCACCCGGCTGGCCATCCAGCTCCGCGAAGCCATTCTCAACGACGCCAGCCCCGAAGTCCTGCTGACGTACCTGCAGCTTCCCGAGGCAGCGGACGACGTCGAAGCCTGGCGCTGTGCCCTGCGTGTCCTGCCGCCGCGCTCACCCAAGCGCTCCGCCGTCGTGGCTCATTTGGAAGCCCTGGCGCGGTAGCCTCCCTTTTTCCAACTGACCCGCAGAAAACGCCGAAAATCGCCACCAAATCGGCTTTTTTCGCCGTTTTCTGCGGGTCAGTTTGATGGGATGGCGGGCTGCATCTGCGCGGCACGGTCCTTCGCGGGCGCCCACCCCAAGTCCCACATCCACCAGAGCTTCAGGCTGGCCCACAGCATGAGTGCCGTCGCCACCGGAACCACGGCCAGCTACATCCGCCAGGTGCGGACGCCGGCCATCTTCTTCAGCAGCACGCAGCCGGCCAGCACGACCACCACAGTTGCCACGATGGAACCCAGCACCAGAACAACAGTCTCATTCCCCATGGAATTGCCTCCTCCGCTTGGGGTGAGTGCGCTGTCTTGGATATGTCCGCCCGGGCCAAGTTCAGCATCGGTTCTGTCTACTGCCCTGGCTTGATAAGAAGCCTGCCCGCCATGAACACTGGCGTGGCTCATTACAGACCTGCCAAGCGGTAACCCTTTCGATGCGTCACATGACTGACAGTAACCGTCGATATTGGAGGAGACATGAGCATCGTTGCTCTGGACCTGTTCAATCGCCAGGTAGCGGCTTTGGCAACGCCCATAATTGGGGGTTCAGTTCCTACCCACCCCTGTTGAGAATGCCGACCGAGTAGCGACGCAACCCATAGCAAAAAAGGTGCGGGGCGGGCAAGGAATGCATACCGATGCACTTGCTTTGCCCGCCCCATAAGGTGCGTTACTGTGGTCGTCTCAAGCTGTCGACAACCACATACTGCTGGTGTTGCTGTGTCCGTCTCCCACTGCCTGACGGTCCGGTACTGCTGTGGTCGTCTCAAGCTGTCGACAACCACGTACTGCTGGTGTTGCTGTGTCCGTCTCCTACTGCTTGACGGTCCGGTACTACGGGCACTTCTCATAATGCTGGTATTGCCATTACTTGTGTTGCTGTGGTCTTCTCAAGCTGTCGACAACCACATACTGCTGGTGTTGCTGTGTCCGTCTCCTACTGCTTGACGGTCCGGTACTGCTGGTCCTGCTGTGGTCGTCTCAAGCTGTCCGACGACCACGCTTTCCGGGTCCTGCTGTGGTCATCTCAAGCTGTCGACAACCACATACTGCTGGTGTTGCTGTGTCCGTCTCCTACTGTTTGACGGTCCGGTACTGCTGGTACTGCTGTGGTCATCTCAAGCTGTCGACAACCACATACTGCTGGTGTTGCTTGTGTCCGTCTCCTACTGCTTGACGGCCAGATTTGCTGCAACGGCGCTTCCCCCTAGACAAGCAACTTCAACTACTTTGGGCGGGGGAACTTCCGTTCTCTTTTTCTTACGAGAAAAAATATAGCCACTCTCCGAAATCTCGTCAAGTCGTCTTCGGACGGTTGAGTTTGGTCGCCTTTTGCGGTTGGCTCGGGATCTACCTTGTGGCTCGCATTGGTTTAGCGGCACGTCATCGTAGTCATCTGCCTTAGTGATCGCTGCTGGCCGGACACGCGGCGCTTAAGACGTTGCTGGGGATCTGGTGCAAATTTTTGTGTGTGCCTCTAGGCCGCGGTGGTTCTTGTGAGGAGATATTTGGTTGTCCGGGTGCCGGGCCGGGTGAGTTGGTGGTGTCACGCGGTCAGGGAACCTTTCACTGGGGTTGCCTGGTGGTGGCCGCGAACGGTGGGTATATGTTGCGTGTCAGTGCGTGTGTGTATTCTCTTTTCTGGGAGGTGGCTAACCGCCTTGATTGGTTGGCCACTTCTTCTTTAAACTCCCGGGATCAGTAGCCGGCTACCGGGCTAGTCCCCTATGGCATGACCCGGTCAACCCTTGACAGTTATAGAAGCATCCCAGACTAGTGGGCCCCGGACCTTGCAACGTGCTTGCAACGTGACTCCCCGTACTGTTCTGGGCAAGGACATCGACGTCCCCCACGCAGAGGAGTTTAGACAATGACTGTTTATGCACAGCCCGGCCAGCCAGGCTCAAAGGTCACCTTCAAGGACCGTTACGAAAACTGGATTGGCGGCGAATGGGTTGCCCCCGTCAAGGGTGAATACTTTGAAAACATCACACCCGTCACCGGCAAGGTGTTCTGCGAGGTGGCCCGCGGTACGGCCGAGGACATTGAACTCGCCCTGGACGCAGCCCACAAGGTGGCCCCGAGTTGGGGGCAGACATCGGCCGCCGAACGTGCAGCCATCCTGAACAAGGTGGCAGACCGGATCGATGAAAACGTTGAGCTCCTGGCCGTGGCCGAATCGTGGGACAACGGCAAGGCCGTGCGCGAAACCCTCAACGCCGACATCCCGCTCGCGGCAGACCACTTCCGCTACTTCGCCTCCGTGGTCCGCGCCCAGGAGGGCCGCCTGACCCAGCTCGATGACAACACCACGGCCTACCACTTCCATGAGCCGCTCGGCGTGGTGGGCCAGATCATCCCCTGGAACTTCCCCATCCTGATGGCCGTATGGAAGCTGGCCCCGGCACTCGCCGCGGGAAACGCCGTCGTGCTTAAACCAGCGGAGCAAACACCCGCCTCCATCCTGGTCCTGATGGAACTCCTCTCCGACATCCTGCCCGCCGGCGTCATCAACGTGGTCAACGGCTTCGGTGTGGAGGCCGGCAAGCCGCTCGCCTCCAGCAAGCGCATCCGCAAAATCGCGTTCACCGGTGAGACCACCACGGGCCGGCTCATCAGCCAGTACGCGTCGCAGAACCTGATCCCTGTCACGCTGGAGCTCGGCGGCAAGAGCCCCAACATCTTCTTCGACGACGTCATGGACAAGAACGACGCGTTCTACGACAAGGCCCTTGAAGGCTTCACGCTCTACGCCTTCAACCAGGGCGAGGTCTGCACCTGTCCCTCACGCGCCCTGGTCCAGGCCTCCATGTATGAGGCGTTCATGGCCGACGCCGTGGCCCGCACCGAGGCAATCATCCAGGGCAACCCACTGGACACCGACACCCAGATCGGCGCCCAGGCTTCCAACGACCAGATGGAGAAAATCCTCTCCTACATGGACATTGGCAAGCAGGAGGGCGCCACGCTGCTCACCGGCGGCGAGCGCAACATCCTGCCCGGAGATCTGGCCGGCGGCTACTACGTCAAGCCCACCATCTTCGAAGGCACCAATGACATGCGCATCTTCCAGGAGGAGATCTTTGGCCCGGTGCTCGCGGTGACCAAGTTCGACGACTACGCCGACGCGCTGCACATCGCCAACGACACCCTCTACGGCCTGGGCGCCGGTGTCTGGTCACGCAACGGCAATGTGGCCTACCGGGCGGGCCGTGAGATCCAGGCCGGGCGCGTCTGGGTCAACAACTACCATGCCTACCCCGCCGGTGCAGCGTTTGGCGGTTACAAGTCCTCCGGCATCGGCCGCGAAAACCACGCCATGATGCTGGACCACTACCAGCAGACCAAGAACCTGCTGGTCAGCTACAGCGAGGACAAACTCGGCTTCTTCTAAAACCCCCTCCCGACGCTCGCTCACTAACGGGGCTGTTTTCACCGACGCTCGCTCACTAACGGGGCGTTTTTCGGGAACGCTCCTGCACCTTTTCCACGCTCGACGCCGGGCACCTGCCCCAGGTGCCCGGCGCACGCCCGTCATCACCACGTTCATTGGAGAACCACATGACCACGATGCATGCAGCAGTTGTCAAGGAATTCGGCGCACCCCTCAGAATTGAGGAATACCCGCTGCCCACCCCCGGGCCGGGCCAAGCTCTAGTGAAGTTGATCGCCAGCGGCGTCTGCCACACGGATCTGCACGCTGCCGAAGGTGACTGGCCCGTCAAGCCCAGCCCGCCGTTCGTGCCCGGCCATGAAGGCGTGGGTGAAGTGGTTGCCTTGGGCGACGGCGTCACCTCCTTGGCGGTTGGCGACCGTGTGGGCAACGCCTGGCTGTGGAGCGCGTGCGGCGACTGTGAATTCTGCCGCACCGGCTGGGAAACTCTGTGCGAGTCCCAGCAAAACGGAGGTTACAGCGTGGACGGCTCCTTTGGCGAGTACATGCTGGTCGATGCCGAGTTCGCCCCGCGCATCCCCGAGGGCGCCGACCCCGTGGAGATTGCGCCAGTACTGTGTGCCGGCGTCACTGTCTATAAGGGCTTGAAGATGACTGAGGCCCGCCCGGGCCAGTGGGTTGTCATCTCCGGCATTGGCGGGCTGGGGCACATTGCTGTCCAGTACGCCGTGGCCATGGGCCTGCGTGTTGCAGCCGTGGATATTGCCGAGGACAAGCTGGCCTTGGCCCGCAAGCACGGCGCCGAAATCACCGTCAACGCCCGGGATGAGGACCCGGTGGAGGCCATCCAGCGCCAAACCGGCGGCGTCCACGGCGTGCTGGTCACGGCGGTCCACCCGGCAGCGTTTGGCCAGGCCATCGGCATGACCCGCCGCGGCGGCACCATCGTGTTCAACGGTCTGCCGCCGGGCGATTTCCCGGCGCCCATCTTTGAAGTGGTACTCAAGGGCCTGACCATCCGCGGCTCCATCGTGGGCACCCGCCAGGACATGACCGAGGCCATCGACTTCTACGCCCGCGGCCTGATCCACCCCACCGTCTCCACCCGCAGCTTAGGCGAAATCAACGAGGTGCTGGAGGAGATGAAGGCCGGTGCGATTGACGGTCGAGTGGTCATCGCCTACTAGGCACGCTCCCTCACCTTAGGGCCTTACCAAGCACGACGCCGGGCACCTTCCGCAGGTGCCCGGCGCACCCATTTGTCCCAGTTTGCCCGTCGAATGCAATTGCCGAATCGAGCCACACCATGAGCCAAGTTTTGGATGCCGCCATCACCATCCCGGGCGAAACACAGTCCCGGGTTGCCCTGAGCGGCACGGCCGTGGAACTGCTGCAAAAACTGTGGGGCATCCACGGCCCGCTCATGTTCCACCAGTCCGGCGGCTGCTGTGACGGCTCTTCCCCCATGTGCTACCCGGCGGGCGAGTTCATCACGGCAGAAGCTGACATCCTGCTGGGCCTCTTTGAGCTCCCCGGGTGCGGGCCCGTGGAGTTTTGGATGTCGAAGGAACAGTTCAACTATTGGTCGCACACCCACTTGACGGTGGATGTGGTGGCCGGCCGGGGCAGCGGTTTCTCCGTCGAGGTGCCGGAGGGCAAACGTTTCCTGATCCGCTCCCGGCTGGTGGACGGCTTCGTGCCCGCCTCCCAGCAGTAACTCCGATCTGTGGCACAGCTGTTGAACCGCCAAAATCAGTGCCAGGCGCTCTTTCAAACGTTCCGCGCAACAACCGAGCCTAAGCTTGAATCATGACCACACCCGCACGCCTTGTTCTGGCCTCCAAGTCCCCCGCCCGCACCAAACTGCTCTCCGACGCCGGAATTGTGCACAGCATTCTTGTCTCGGACGTGGATGAGGACGCCGTCAGTGCCGCCGCCGGCCCGTTGACCCCCGCCGAAACAGCGCTGCTCCTGGCCCGTGCCAAGGCCGAGGCCGTGGCCGCTGGCATGTCCGACGGACTCGTGGTGGGCTGCGATTCGGTCTTTGAGTTCGACGGCGAGCCGTACGGCAAACCCTGGGAGGCCGCCGTCGCCCTTGAACGCTGGCAGCTCATGCGCGGCAAGTCGGGCGTGCTCCACACCGGCCACTGGCTCATCAACGCTGCCGGCCGGGAATCAGTTGCGCACGGCGAGATCAACAGCGCCGTGGTCCACTTTGAGGACGTGTCCGACGCCGAAATTCTCGCCTATGTTGCCACGGGCGAACCCCTGCAGGTGGCGGGCGGATTCACGATTGACGGTCTGGCCGGGGCGTTCATCAGCGGCGTGGATGGTGACCCACATACGGTGGTTGGGCTGTCCATTTCCACGCTGCGGCGGCTGCTGGCCAAAACGGGCGTTTCCATCACGGAGCTGTGGGCCTGAGCGGCCAAAATCATGAACGTAGGCGTGGAACCCACCGTGAGTTCTGCGCATACGCATTTATGCGCAGAACCCACAGCGGGTTTCACGCATAATTTCAGGGACGCCACAGAAACTACTTGACGGAATGGAAAGTACTTTCATATAGTTGTGTCATCAGGCAACACAACGTCAGCGAAAGGCATGTCCATGACTCGGCAGAACAGCTCCCCCTCGGCCGCAGAAGCCCGCGAGCTCCTCGCCCGGGCCGAAGGCATCGGCAGCACGGCCACCAGTGCCGCCGGCTGGCCAACCGCCATGGTGTTCAACTCGCTGGCCATCATCGGCTCCATGATGATGATCGGCTTTCACATTGTTGCCCACACCGACTACGGGGCCCCGCTGCTGGCCATGAGCGTGGGCGTCTGGGCCATGATCACAGCCTTCACCTGGACGTTTATGCTGCGCACCACCAAGGCCGGCTTCTCCAAGCGATTCGCCACATCGCTCATCGCGTACTTCGCGCTCTACGTAGCCGCCATCGCCACGGGAGCCCTGGCGTTTCCCAACGGCAGCCTGGCCTACTACATCAGTGCCGCAGTCATCCTCGCGGCAACCGGCGTCGCCGCAGCATTCCGCGAGTTGCGCGCATGAGTAAGCAGCCAGCCCAAGCAGAGAGCCCAGCCCCGCAGGAACAGCAGGGAACCCAGCACCCCCGCCACGAACTCAGTGAAGTGCTGCACCAGCCCGTCAGGTTTTCCATTGCCGCGGCCCTGGCCAGGACCGAAACCATGGATTTCAAGGACCTGCGCAACACCATCCAGGTAAGCGACTCCGTGCTCAGCAAGCAGCTCTCCACGCTTGAAAAGTCTGGCTTCATTGAGGTCAAGAAGGCCTTTGTGGGCAAGTTTCCCCGCACCTCGGTGAAGCTGACCGCCGTCGGGCATCAGGCATGGGAACACCACATCGCCACACTGCGCCTCATTGCCGGGGACTAATGGCCGGGGACTAACTAAGACCATTTTGTAGGTTCTCCACAAAAGAACCGTCACGCACACGCATAATAGGCATGATGTGTGAGGAAATTCCACATAGTCACGCTAGGCTCTGTGAAGAATAGAAGGAGTCTCGTGTGAGCATTTCACAGTCCGCCAGTGCGCAAAAGCTGAGCAAAGTCCTGATCGCCAACCGCGGTGAAATTGCCGTCCGCATCATCCGGGCGGCCCGCGACGAAGGCATCACCTCCGTTGCTGTCTACGCTGAGCCGGACCGGGACGCACTGCACGTGCGCATGGCCGATGAAGCCTTCGCGCTCGGCGGGTCAACCGCAGCAGACTCCTACCTGGTCATGGAGAAGATCCTCGACGCCGCAAAGCAGTCGGGCGCCGACTCCGTCCACCCCGGCTACGGCTTCCTGGCCGAAAACGCCGATTTCGCCCAGAAGGTTATCGACGCCGGCCTGATTTGGATTGGCCCCTCCCCCGCAGCCATCGCCGCGCTGGGTGACAAGGTCCAGGCCCGCCACATTGCCGAAAAGGTTGGCGCACCCCTGGTGCCCGGCACCAAGAACCCGGTGGCCTCCACCCAGGAAGTCCTGGACTTCGCTGAAGAGTTCGGCCTGCCCTTGGCCATCAAGGCAGCCTATGGCGGCGGCGGACGCGGCATTAAAGTTGTCCGCACCCGTGAAGAAATCCCCGAACTGTACGAGTCGGCAGTCCGCGAAGCCGTCGCAGCCTTTGGCCGCGGCGAGTGCTTCGTGGAGCGCTTCCTCGACGCCCCCCGCCACGTGGAAACCCAGTGCCTGGCAGATGCGGCGGGCAACGTCGTCGTCGTCTCCACCAGGGATTGCTCCCTGCAGCGCCGCAACCAGAAACTGGTGGAGGAAGCCCCCGCACCGTTCCTTACCGATGACCAGAACAAGCGCCTTTATGAAGCGTCCAAGGCCATCATGAAGGAAGCCAATTACGTTGGCGCCGGCACCTGCGAATTCCTCGTGGGCACCGACGGCACCATCTCCTTCCTCGAGGTCAACACCCGCCTCCAGGTGGAGCACACCATCTCCGAAGAGGTCACCGGCATTGACCTGGTGCGCGAGCAGTTCCGCATCGCCCGCGGCGAGGAACTGGGCTACGGCGACCCCGAAGTCCGCGGCCACTCCTTCGAGTTCCGCATCAACGGCGAAGATCCGGGCCGCGGCTTCATGCCGGCCCCCGGCACCGTCACCACGCTGACACTGCCCACGGGCCCCGGTGTCCGCGTCGATTCCGGCATCACCGCCGGCGAGGTCATCGGCGGCAACTTCGACTCCATGCTGGCCAAGCTCATTGTCACCGGGGCCACCCGCGAACAGGCGCTCCAGCGTTCCAGCCGGGCACTGGAGGAAATGCAGGTCGGCGGCCTGCCCACCGTGCTGCCCTTCCACCGCGCAGTGGTCGTTGACCCCGCCTTCGCCCCGGCCAACGGCGCCGCGTTCACCACGCACACCCGCTGGATCGAGACCGAGTTCAACAACACCATCCCCGCCTTCGACCTCTCAGGTGTTTCCGGTGCCGCGGACGACGCCGGAACGCGCCAAAGCGTCACCGTCGAGGTGGGTGGCAAGCGGCTTGAAGTGACGTTGCCGGCACAGTTCGCTGTGGGCAGCGTTTCCAACGGTGGTGGCGCCAAGAAGGCCAAGAAGGCCGGTCGCAACCGCAGTGCTGGCCCGGCGGCCGCCAACGGCAACGCGCTGGCCTCCCCCATGCAGGGCACCATCGTGAAGGTGGCTGTCGCTGATGGGGACGTCGTGGCAGAGGGTGACCTTATTGTGGTGCTGGAGGCCATGAAGATGGAGCAGCCCCTCACGGCCCACAAGGCAGGTACCGTGACCGGGCTCAGTGCAGCAGCCGGTGACACCGTCGCCGCAGGAGCAGTCCTGGCCACCATCGAGGACTAACCAGACCAACCCTCGCTCACATATGGGGCGTAAATGCGAAACGCTCGCTCACCAATGGAAATTGGTGAGCGAGCGTTTCGCATTTGTGCCCCTTTTCTGAAGGAGCGTCTGCCAAAACACCCCCACTATTGCAGGAGCGTTGGAATCGGAGGAGGGGTCAGCTGACGTTGGTGGTGTAGTCCAGGTCGCGGGTTTCCTTCATGATGAACAGGGCTATCAAGGTCAGCACTGCCATGGAGGAGAGGTACACGCCTACCAGCACGGGGCTGCCATCGGCGCTCTGCCACAAGGCAACGGCGATGAACGGGGCCACGGCCGCTCCCAGGATGCTGGCCATGTTGTAGCTGATGGCCGATCCCGTGTAGCGCACATTGGTGGGGAAGAGTTCAGGCAACAGGGCACCCATGGGGCCAAAGGTGAGTCCCATCAAGGTGAAGCCGATGATCAACAGGGCCATGACGCCCACCATGCCGGCACCGAACAGCGGCACAAAGGTCAGACCGAAGACCAGGATGCCTCCGGTGACCCAGAGCAGGGTCTTGCGGCGGCCAAACTTCTCAGCCAACGGGCCCGAAACCAGGGTGAAGATGCCGAAGAACACCACGCCAATGATGAGCATGATCAGGAACTCGTTGCGGGTGTAGCCCAGGCCGGGAACCCAGGCGGCGATGGCGTCGGCGCTCATGGGCTTGCCGGCTGCCTGGGCCTTGGCCTTGGCGGCCTCAAGGGTGGCGGGAGCTGTGCCGTAGGAAAGCGTGAAGGTTGTCATGAGGTAGAACAACACGTACGTGGCGAGCATGACGAAGGTGCCAATGATCAGGGGGCGCCAGCTGGTCTTGAAGACCCGGCCAACGGGCAGCTTGGACACTTCGCCGGCGTCGATCACGTTCTGGAAGGCCGGGGTTTCAACCAGCTTCAGGCGGACGTACAGGCCAATGATGACCATGACGGCGCTGAGCAGGAACGGAATGCGCCAGCCCCACGAGGTGAACTGTTCAGTGGTCAGGCCAAGGCTCAGGGCCAAGAAGATGCCGTTGGCCAGGATGAAGCCAATGGGTGCGCCCAGCTGCGGGAACGTGCCGTAGATGGCTCGCTTGCCCGCGGGGGCGTTTTCGGTGGCCAGCAGCGCTGCACCGCTCCACTCGCCGCCAAGGGCCAGGCCCTGCATGAATCGCATGACCACCAGCAGGGCCGGTGCCCAGAAAGTCCAACCCGGCACCGAAGCCGTGGGCAGGCAGCCAATGAGGAAGGTGGCAATGCCCATGGTCAGCAGGGACGCCACCAGCGTGCCCTTGCGGCCAAACTTGTCACCGAAGTGGCCAAACACAATGGATCCCAGCGGCCTGGCAATGAACGCCACACCGAAGATGGCGAAGGAGCTCAGCAGGGCAACGGAGCCCTCGGCATTGGGGAAGAACAGGGCCGGGAAGACCAAGACCGCTGCTGTGGCATAAACATAAAAGTCGTAGAACTCAACAGTGGTGCCAATAAGGCTGGCCACGATGACCCGTCCTCGGCTATTCGCTTGTGGAATCTCCACTGTCTCCGCTTTTTGGGGAGTGCTCATGGTTCGGCTTTCTCTAAGGGCCCTGTCAGACATTTGTGAACCGATACAAGGCGTTGGCGATACTTTGTGCGACCGTCAACTCTATAGGTAGCGTCCACCCATTGGACAACTAGCGCCACTATTTGGACATTCGGGTGCGTTGCAGACGCAGCCTAACAACGCCGGGCCGCGCGTGGATAGGGAAATGTCACAACGATTTCACACCCGGTGACGGCCCCCGAAACGCCGCCTCCCTAACGTTGATCACACAGGGTTGGAAACACAGGGTTGGAAACACAGCGACGATCACACAGCGAAGCGAAGAGGGAGGCATGTCATGTCTGTAGAGAACATGAACGGCTCAATGGTTCAGGCCGGAACCAGCGCCGGAACCACCGGCGCGGCACTGACGGGCACACCGGGACGGTGGCTGCACGGTTGGGACGCCGAGGACACGGCGCAATGGGAAACCGCGGGCCGGGCCATCGCCAGGCGCAATCTTTGGTGGTCCATCGCCTGCGAGTTCCTGGGCTTCGTGGTGTGGCAGCTGTGGTCCATAGTGGTGGTGTTCCTGCCCGGCGCAGGCTTCACCTTCAGCTCTGCAGAACTGTTCTGGCTCATCTCCATCCCATCCCTGGTGGGAGCCACCCTGCGCATCCCGTACACCTTCATGGTGGCGAAATTTGGCGGGCGCAACTGGACCATCATCTCGGCATTGCTCCTGCTCATACCCACACTGGGCATGGCCTGGTGCCTCAGCGATCCCACCACTCCGTTCGGCACCATGCTGGCAGTTGCGGCACTGGCGGGCCTGGGTGGCGGCAACTTCGCCTCCTCGATGGCGAACATCACCTACTTCTTCCCGGCCCGCGAAAAGGGTTGGGCGCTGGGACTAAACGCCGCGGGCGGGAACTTGGGCGCCGCCGTCGCACAATTCATGGTCCCGCTGGCAGTCACCTTCCTCGCCGCCGGCACCCTTGGACTCCCGCTTGCCGGGCTCATGTGGGTGCCGCTGATCCTGATCGCCGCGTGGGGTGCCTGGAGGTACATGGACAATCTGGCCAGCGCCAAGTCGGACATTGCCGGTTCGCTGGCCTCCTTGCGCGAACCGCACCTGTGGATTCTGGCACTGCTGTACATTGGCACGTTTGGCTCGTTCATTGGCTTTGCGGCCGTTTTCCCGAAACTGATTGTGGATTCCTTTGGCTCCGGCGTGGGCATCCCCATTGGCCCGGCCATCATCTCGTTGGCCTTCCTGGGCGCACTGGTGGGTTCCCTGGCCCGTCCCTTTGGCGGGAAACTGGCCGATCGCTGGGGCGGTGCCCGGGTCACAGTGGCCTGCTTCGGCGTCCTGGCCCTCACGGCACTGGCCCAGCTCCTCACCCTCCCGCTGGGCAGTTTCGGGCTGTTCCTGATCCTGTTCCTGGTGCTCTTCGCCGCGGCAGGCGCCGGCAACGGCTCCACGTACCGCATGATCCCCATGGTGTTCGCGCTGCGGTCCAAGTCGGACGACGGCGGCAAAATGAGTGCCGCCCGCAAGGCGTCGGCCGCGCTGGGCATCATCTCCGCGATTGGCGCTTACGGCGGATTCTTGGTTCCGCAGGTCCTCAACGCCTCCCGCCAGGCCACAGGTGGTTACGAGAACGCCTTCCTCGCCTTTGTGGCCGCGTATCTGGTGCTCATGGCAGTGACCTGGGCCGTGTACCTGCGCCCCTCCTCCGCCGCCAAGCTGGGAAGCGTCTAGTGACGGTGCCCTCGAACGCCACGGACACCCACTGTCCCTATTGCGCACTGCAGTGCGCCATGACGGTGACGCCGGCCGCGACAGGACCAGCAAGAGCGGGAGCCCCAACACCAGCCACGCCGGGGCCCGTCATCACGGGCCGTGACTTCCCCACCAACCGCGGAGGGCTGTGCCGCAAGGGGTGGACAGCGGCAGCCCTGCTGGGCCATCCCGAACGGGTCACCACTCCCCTGCTCCGGGGCCGGGACGGAATTCACCGCCCGGTGCCGTGGACACTGGCACTGGACCTGATTGCGGACCAGGTGCAGCGGACCCGCGCAAGCCATGGCCCGGATGCCGTGGGTGTGTTTGGCGGTGGCGGGCTGACCAATGAGAAGGCCTACCAGTTGGGCAAGTTTGCCCGGCTGGCCCTGGGCACCTCAAGGATCGACTACAACGGCCGGTTTTGCATGTCCTCGGCTGCCGCCGCCGGCAACAGGGCCTTTGGCCTGGACAGGGGCCTGCCGTTTCCGCTCGAGGACTTGGACAGGGCCGACGCCGTATTGCTGCTTGGTTCAAATGTTGCCGAGACCATGCCCCCGTTCATCCAGCACCTCCAGGGTGCCCGCGCTGCCGGCGGCTTGGTGGTGGTGGACCCCCGGCGCACGGCCACTGCAGATTTCACGGCCGACGGCGCCGGCCTGCACCTGGCGCCCGTCCCGGCCACGGATCTGGTCCTGCTGCTAGGCCTGAGCCACATCGCCATCCACGACGGTTTTGCGGATGCAGGCTTCGTTGCCAGCAGAACTGCGGGCTACCAGGCCGTGGCCCGCAGCGTGGCCCAGTGGTGGCCGGAACGAGTCCAATCGATCACCGGCGTTCCCGTGCACCTGCTGCGCGAAACAGTACGCCTGTTGGCACAAGGGGCACGCGGCGGCGGCAGCTACATCCTGACCGGGCGCGGCGTGGAGCAGCACGTCGACGGCACGGACACCGCCACGGCTGCCATCAATCTGGCCCTGATCCTGGGCCTGCCCGGCTCCGCCAACAGCGGTTACGGCACGCTGACGGGTCAGGGCAATGGACAGGGCGGCCGGGAACATGGCCAAAAGGCCGACCAGCTCCCCGGCTACCGCAAGATCACCGATCCCGCAGCCCGGAAGCATGTGGCGAAGGTGTGGGGCGTGGATCCGGCGCTGATCCCGGGGCCGGGACTTCCCGCCGTCGAACTCTTGGCGTCGCTGGGCAAGCCAAACGGGGTGCGCACCTTCTTCATTCACGGGGCCAATGTGGCTGTGTCGGCCCCCAACGCCAGCCAGGTGCTGAAAGGCTTGCGTGCCCTGGATTTTTTGGTGGTGTGTGATTTCTTCATGTCGGAGACGGCGCAGGAGGCGGATCTGGTGCTGCCGGTCCTGCAATGGGCCGAGGAGGAGGGCACCATGACCAATCTGGAGGGCCGGGTGCTGCGCCGTCGGGCCGCGCTGACCCCGCCCCTGGGGGCGCGTTCGGAGCTGTGGATCATGGCTGAACTGGCCTGCAGGCTCAACGCGCCGTCCGTCTTCAGCGCCGACCCCGAAACCGTCTTCACCGAGTTGCGGGCCGCTTCCGCCGGGGGTCTGGCCGACTACTCCGGCATTGACTATGCGCTGCTCGATTCCGGTGAGCCTGCCTACTGGCCCTACCCCGCCGGCAGCACGGGCACGCCCCGGCTATTTTTGGACGCCTTTGCCCACCCGGACGGCCGCGCGGTGCTGACGCCCGTCTCCCCCTCCGCGGACCCGGCGCGGGACCCGCTTTTCACCGGTGCAACGCTGGCCCTGGTGACGGGGCGGCTGCTGGAGCACTACCAATCCGGGGCCCAGACCCGCCGCGTGGCCGAGCTGGCCGGCGCCGTGCCCCGCGCCCAACTGCTCATCCATCCCCTGGCTGCGGCGTCCCGTGGAATTTCCGACGGCGGCATGGTCACCGTTGCCAACACCCGCGGAACGGTGCGGTGCCAGGCCAAACACAGCACTGCCATCCGCTCCGACACCGTTTTTTTGCCCTTTCATTTTGCCCAGGACGAGAACGCGAATTTGTTGACCAGCCAGGCCATCGACCCCATCTCGGGGATGCCCGAATTCAAGGCAAGCGCAGTCACCGTCACAGCACTGTCGCAAAACTGAAGCACCACCGAAGCACTACTGAAGGAGGAGCCATGACGAACACACCCCTGCACATAGTTGTTGTGGGCTATGGGCCTGTTGCCGCCAGGTTCGTGGACCAGCTGCTCCCCGCCGTCCGCAGCGGCGCTGTGGCGCTCACCGTCATCGGCGAGGAATCTGCCGCCGCCTATAACCGCGTGCTGGTGGCCGATCTTGGCGTGGGGCGCACCACCGCTGCAGCCATTGCGCTCTCGGATGCCGCGGAACTTGTGGCGGCGGGCGTCAACGTTCACCTGGGCACGCGGGTGCTGCGCCTGGACCGGGCCCGCCAACAGGTGCGGTTGGCGGACGGCACCTCCCTTCGCTACAGCAAATTGGTGTTCGCCACCGGCGCGCGCCCCGTGGTGCCACCCCTGCACGGTCTCAACCCTGACCCGGCCGCCCGGGTTGCGCTGCCCCGGGGCGTCACGGCGCTGCGGGATCTGGCCGACGCCGCCCAGCTGAGCGACGCCGTCGACCGCAAGGCAAAAGTGGTGGTGCTGGGCGGTGGAATTCTGGGCCTGGAGGCGGCGCTGGCGGCGCAGGATGAGGGCGCCAGCGTGACTGTCGTTCACCACGGCACGCACGCATTGGCGCGGAGCATCGACGCCGGGGCCGGGCACACCCTGGCCGCAGCCCTGCGCAGCAGCGGCATCACCGTCATCTCGAACGCCCGCTCTGTGGGGGTGCAGCTGAGCCCCGGGCACGACGGCGAACTTCGGTTCTCTGCCCTGCTGCAGGAAAGTGGTGCTCCCGTTGAGGGTGATCTGCTGGTGCTTTCCTGTGGCGTGCGGCCTCGCGTTGAGGTGGCGGCTGGAGCTGGACTGGCCACGGACCGGGGAATTCTGGTGGACCACCGGCTCGCTGCCCTGCACGATCCGAACGTTTTTGCCATGGGCGACTGCGCGCAGGTCCGCTGCTTGGACTCCGACTGCGCCGACTGTGCTGCCAGTGATGGGCCGCTGGGGCTGATTGGCCCCGGCTGGCGGCAGGCCGAATGGCTCGCGGACTTCCTGACGGGATCTTTGGCAGTGCCGCTGCCGGCCGAGCGTGCCCCGGTCATGATGCTCAAGGCGCGGGGCGTGGATGTTGCGGCCGCCGGGGAAGTGCAGGCCGGGCCGTTCGATCCCGTTCCGGGCCTGTCCGTGAGCCAGTGGGCTGACCCCGAGCACGGAAAATACGTGAAAATGAGCACCCGCGACGGGGTACTGGCCGGCTTCATCAGCGTGGGCATGCCCCGCACGGGCGCCGAGCTCACGCTGCTCTTTGAACGCGGCTCCGAACTCCCGGCAGACAGGTCGGCCCTGCTGCGTCTGGACGGCCCCGACAGGGACACTGCGGCCACGGCGGATCCGGCCCGGACAGTGTGCCGGTGCGCCGGTGTGGCGGAGGAAACCATCACGGCCGCCGCCGCCCGCGGCTGCTCGACCGTTGCGGAAGTCTCTGCGGTTACCCGGGCAGGAACGGGTTGTGGTGGTTGCCACGGAGAGCTCAAGGAGCTGATCGAGAAGCACTTCGCCCCCGCCTAAAACCAACTTCACAACTTCACAACTTCACAACTTCACAACTGACCCGCAGAAAACGCCGAAAATTCACGGTTTTACCGTGATTTTCGGCGTTTTCTGCGGGTCAGTTGGCGCGGTCGTCGCCGCTAGAGCTCGTGCGGCATTTCCTCGGGGGCCGGAAGCTGATCCTCATCTTCCGGGTGGCGGGCCAAGTTCCACATGGCCAAGGCCAGCCCGCCCCAAATCGTCAACAAGGCAATGATCATCATGGTGATGGCTACCGGGGTCATGATTGAACCTTCTCTCGGTTGTTGTCAACGTCGCCGTCACGTTCGGCGGCTTCGTTGAACTCGTCGTACTCGGCATCGTGGAGCCTGGACTTCTCGCTCCAGGGAATCAAGGAGAGAAGCACTGCACCCACAATCAGCGCACCCGCCATGCCCCAACCGAACACCCCGTTGAACCAGGCCGGATAGCCCGAGTACTGCTCGGTGCTCTTGGTCTGGATCTCGTTGATGAGCATGTAGCCCAGGGCCACCGGCACAATGCCGCCAACCACAACGCGCCAGCCGACGCCCATCTTGATGGTTGAGGTCTTGTTCAGGTGCTTCTGCAGGCGCGGGAGGCTACTGAGCCCGGCCGAGACGACGATAACTGTGACCAGGGCACAGGCGAGGATGCCGAACTGGTTCACGAACGCGTCCGAGGTGTCCAGCAAGTGGATGCCCGTGGTGGTCGGGAAAAGAATCAGCGAAATCAGGGCGATCGGGATGGTGACGGCCAAGGTGGCTACCTTGCGGCTCCACCCGAGCTTGTCCTGGAACGCCGCCACGATGACTTCCAGGATGGAGATCAACGAGGTCAAGCCGGCAAAGACCAGTGAGCCGAAGAACAGGACTCCCAACACTGCACCGAAGGGTGCTTCGGAAACAATGGTGGGGAAGGCCACGAACGCCAGTCCGATGCCGCCGGAGGCGACCTCGTCCACGGCCGTTCCGGATGCCACGGCCATGAAGCCAAGGGCAGCAAAAACGCCAATGCCGGCAAGGATTTCAAAGCCGGAGTTGGCGAAGGCCACCACCATGCCCGATCCGGTCAGGTCGGTCTTGCGCTTGAGGTACGAGGAGTAGGTGACCATGATGCCAAAGGCCACTGAGAGGGAGAAGAAGATGTGCCCGAAGGCCGCGGCCCACACACTCGGGTTCTTCAGAGCAGCCCATTCCGGGGTGAAGAAAGCGTTGAGGCCTTCCATGGCGCCTTCGAGGAAGAGTGACTGCACCACGAGGATCACGAACATGACCACCAGCAGCGGCAGGAACACGGCATTGGCGCGTGAGATGCCCTTGTTAACACCGGCCACCATGATCACAATGGCCACGATCCACACGGCCAGCATCGGGAAGAAGACATTGGATACGTAGTCAAAGGACAAGCCAGCCTCGGGGGCTGACTGGAGGTAGTTGGTGAAGAAGAACCCCTCTGCGTCATCCCCCCAAGCCTGGGTCACGGAAAACCAGGTGTACATGGCTGCCCAGGCAATGATCGCCGCATAGTAGATGGCGATGACGAAGCAGATCAGCACCTGCCACCAGCCCAGCGGCTCGGCGGCACGGTGCAGCCTGCGGTACGACAGCGGGGCTGAGCCGCGGAAGCGGTGCCCAATCGAGTAGTCCAGGAACAGCAGGGGTATGCCGGCGCACAGCAGTGCAACCAGGTAGGGAACCAGGAAGGCGCCCCCACCGTTTTCGTAGGCGACATAAGGGAAGCGCCAGATATTGCCCAGCCCGACGGCGGAGCCGATCGCCGAGAGTATGAAGAGCTTGCGCGAAGAGAAGGTCTCTCGCCGGGCCGGGGCAGCTGCCCCGGCCCCAGCTATGGGTGATTTAGTCATGAAGCTACGCTAGCCCACTTGTGCCACAAACCACATGTTCTAGGCGCAAAAACGGGCAGTTCACGCCCCGTGTAAAAATCGCAACTGACCCGCAGTAGTGGTCGAAAAAACGCGATTTCGCGGTGTTTTTCGACCACTACTGCGGGTCAGTTGAGGCGGGGAGCTTAGATCAAATCCTGGCCGAGCTTGGGAGGTTGGGAAGGACGTTACATGTGGACGTGGAGGCGGCGGGCCGCTTCGGCGATGGAGCCTGAAAGCGAGGGGTACACCGTGAAGGTGTTGGCGACGTCGTCCACGTGCAGCTTTTGCGTGACGGCCAGGGCGATCGGGAAGATCAGCTCACACGCGCCAGCGCCCACCACAACGCCACCAATGACTGTGCCGGAGCCCTTGCGCGCAATGATCTTGATGAATCCGTCGTTGACGCCGCGCATCTTGGCCCGGGCGTTGGTGTGCAGGGAGAGCTTGATGACGTCGCCCTGGTACTTGCCGGAGGCCAGATCGGCTTCCGAGACTCCCACCGAGGCAATTTCGGGGGATGTGAAAATGTTGGAGGAAACCTGCGTCAGTTTCAGGGGGCGCACACCGTCGCCGCCCAGGTGGGCCACGGCGATGCGGCCCTGCATGGCAGCAACCGAGGCCAAGGCGAACACGCCCGTGCAGTCGCCGGCCGCGTAAACGTTGGGCGCACTGGTGCGGGAAACGCCGTCGACCTTGATGTGGCCGCTGGAGGTGACTTCAACCCCGGCGGCCTCCAAACCAATGTCGGTGGTGTTCGGGATGGACCCCACGCAGACCAGGCAGTGCGATCCGGTGACCTTGCTGCCGTCGCCCAGGGTGACCACCACGCCGTCGGCCGTGCGTTCCACAGCCTCGGCGCGGGACTGGGACAGCACGCGCAGGCCGCGGCGGGCAAAAACGTCCTCCAGCACGGCGGCGGCGTCGGAGTCCTCACCCGGCAGCACCTGCTCACGGCTGGAAATCAAGGTGACCTTGGAGCCCAGGCCGTTGAAGGCTGAGGCGAACTCGGCACCCGTGACTCCGGAGCCCACCACAATGAGTTCTTCGGGGAGCTCTTCCAGATCGTAAATCTGGGTCCAGTTCAGGATGCGTTCGCCGTCGGGCTGGGCCGTGGCAAGCTCACGCGGGTGGGCGCCCACAGAGACCAGGATGGCGTCGGCCTTGATGATTTCCTTGGACTCGCCGCGGTCAACTTCAATGGTGCGGTTGTCCAACAGCCGGCCGGTGCCGATCACAATCTTCACGCCCAAGGCCTCGAGCCCGTTGCGGATGTCCGTTGACTGTTCCCGGGCAAGACGCATGACGCGTTCGTTGATGTTCTTCAGATCCGCACGCATGACGGTCTTCGGGTTGCCCTCGGGTGTCTCGAAGCTCACACCCAGCTCGGTGGAATCCACGCTGCGGTTCATGGCCTCGGCCACGGCAATCAGCGACTTGGACGGGACCACATCGGTGAGGACTGCCGCACCACCCAATCCGGCGCGCTCCACAATGGTCACGGTTGCACCCATCGAGGCGGCCACCATCGCGGCTTCATAACCGCCTGGTCCACCACCGAGGATGGCTAGGCTGGGAAGGGCAAAGGGCTGAAAGACATCTTGTTGGCTCGTCACAATTGTTCATTCTTCCCTAGCTTGCGCCATGCACCAAGTTATTCGAGCTTGTGTACGGAGGCCCGCGGTGCCGGTATGTTGGTTTCGTGACTAATCAACTTTTTCCGGCGGACACAGATCCCACCGAACTGGCCCGCGAGGCCGCAGCGTACATTGCCGAACACACGGGCGTTACCCACCACGACATCGCCGTAGTACTGGGGTCAGGCTGGGGTGAGGCGGCAGGACTCATCGGCGAAGTAACAGCCGCCGTGGACGCCGCAGAGGTGCCCGGTTTCTCGGCGCCCGCCGTCGTGGGCCATGTGGCCACGCTGACTTCCATCCGCACCCCGGCCGGCAAAAACGTGCTGGTGCTGGGCGCCCGGACCCATTTCTATGAGGGCAAGGGTGTGCGCGCGGTGGTCCATGGCGTGCGCACGGCGGCTGCCTGCGGCGCCACCACCTTGGTGCTGACCAACGGCTGCGGCGGGCTCAATGAGGATTGGACGCCGGGCACTCCCGTGTTGATCAGCGACCACATCAACCTCACGGCGTCCTCACCGCTGGAAGGCGCCACGTTTGTGGACCTGACCGACCTTTACTCCACGCGCCTGCGGGCACTGGCCCGTGAAGTGGATCCCTCGCTGGCGGAGGGCGTGTACGCACAGTTCACCGGCCCGCACTACGAAACTCCGGCTGAGGTCCAGTACGCCAAGCGCATTGGTGCTGATTTGGTGGGCATGTCCACCGCGTTGGAGGCCATCGCCGCGCGCGCAGCGGGCATGGAAGTGTTTGGCATCTCCTTGGTGACCAATCTGGCGGCCGGCATCAGCCCGGTTCCCTTGAGCCATGCGGAAGTTATCGAGGCTGGCGCGGCGGCTGGCCCCCGAATTTCGGCCTTGCTGGCAGACATTATCGCCAAAATGTAGCGTCATCCCCAACGAGTGCGGCTACATTTATGGGGTGAGACATGTAGATGACACCACCTCGACGTCCAAAGCCGCACTCGAGACGCAGGCCCTGAAGGCTGCTGCGCTGCAGTGGGCCAGCCACGATCCCGATCCCGCCACGACGGCCCGGCTGCACAGCTGGATCGCCGAGGAGCCCCTGGAACTGGCGGACAGCTTTACCGGCCATCTGCAATTTGGCACGGCCGGGCTGCGGGCCGCCATGGGTCCGGGCCCGAACCGGATGAACCGGATTGTGGTGCGCCGGGCTGCTGCCGGGGTGGCGGCCCACCTGCTGGCCCTGGCCCAGGCTGAGCTGGCCCAGGAACAGTCGGCCCAGGCTGAGATGTCCCGGGCTGAGATGGACGACGCCGGAACCTCCTCCGCGGGCGAGCCCGCCTCCCAGCCGCCCGCCTCCCAGCCGCCCGCCTCCCAGCCGACCGCCTACCAGCCCAGGGCTGTTGTGGGATTTGACGCCCGCCACAATTCGGAAGTGTTTGCCCAGGAGACGGCGGCCATTTTTACCGCCGCAGGTATCGAAACGTTCCTGCTGCCCGCCGCCCTGCCAACGCCCGTCCTCGCCTATGCTGTGCGGGCTATGGACTGCGAGGCCGGCGTCATGGTTACGGCCAGCCACAACCCGCCGGCGGACAACGGCTACAAGGTGTACCTGGGTGGGCGTGCGGTGGCCCCGGAGGCCCGCGGCGTCCAGATCGTGGCGCCCCACGATTCGCAAATCGCAGCGCACATCGACGCGGCGTCAAACACGGCCGAGATGGGCGACACCTCAGCCATTGAGTTGGCAGAAAGCGGCTGGACCGTGGTGGCGCATCAGCTGCTGGAAAGCTACGAGCACACCATCACCGCATTTACCGACCGCGACGCATTCCCGCACCGTGAACTGCGCATAGTGCACACCTCCCTGCACGGGGTGGGGCATGAGACCGCGCTGGCGGTGCTGCGCGGTGCCGGCTTCACGGACATTCATGCCGTGGCCGAGCAATCCGCACCCGACCCCTTCTTCCCCACCGTCTCCTTCCCCAACCCGGAAGAGCCAGGCGCCATGGATTTGGCTTTTGCGCTAGCGGAAAAGGTGGGTGCGGATGTGGTTCTGGCCAACGATCCCGACGCCGACAGGGTTTCCGTGGGAGTCAAGGACCCCTCCAGCGGTCAGTGGCGTCAGCTGCATGGCGACCAGGTGGGCGCACTGCTTGGCGCCCATGTGGTGGCCCGCGGCGGCCATGTCGGGAGCACAGGAATTGCCGGAGACGAGGGCACAGGCGCGGCAACCCCCGTGTTTGCGAATTCCATTGTTTCTTCACGGCTCCTGGCCAGGATTGCTGGCGAAGCAGGCTATGAGCACGTCGAGACCTTGACCGGTTTCAAGTGGATTTCCCGCGTGCCGGGCCTGAGCTACGGCTACGAGGAAGCCCTGGGTTACTGTGTGGCGCCGGAGGTGGTCCGAGACAAGGACGGCATCTCCGCCGGGCTGCTGGTGGCTGAAATGGCCGCCGGACTCAAGGCTGTTGGCAGGACGCTCTTGGACGTACTGGATGATCTGGCCCTGGCCCACGGCCTGCACGCCAGCAACCAAATCAGCATCCGGGTGGAGGATCCTGCCGAGATTGAGAGCATGATGGCCAGGCTCCGGGCCCAGCCGCCGGCCGGCTTTGACGGCTCGGCCATTGCCCAGTTCACCGATCTGTCGGTGGGGACACCCCAACTTCCCGCGACCGACGGCGTGAGTTACCTGAGCGAGAGCGGCACCCGGGTGATCGTGCGGCCCAGCGGCACCGAGCCAAAGCTCAAGTGCTACCTGGAAGTAATTGTGCCCGTCGCCGGGCGTGATCAGCTCCCGGCAGCCCAGCAGGAAGCCGAACGTGCGCTGGCCGCCGTCGTCCGCGATGTCAAGGCGTCGCTGGGGCTGGAACCGCTCTAAACCGAAACCTTAGCCTGGGTCAGTTCTTGACGCAGCTCGCCAAGAACGACATCAGGTGTGTCCCGTCAGCGTCCTTGAACGAGACCCACGGCGTGGTCAATCGAAGAATCCGCCTCCCGGGATGGTGGTGGGGGATGAGCATCATCTCGGTTCCAAACGGCAGCTAATGCGGGTGTGACGGTCCGCAACCCGCATTAGCTGCTGTTTGGAATCAGGAAATCGCATTAGCTGCTGTTTGGAATCCGAAAAGCCCACAGCCCTGACCTGGACTCGGGATTTTCGCCCTCGCCGAAGTACCAGGAGAGCAAAAATCACCGGTTCGCGGCGGGACCGAGCCCCACACTTCACCATGGCGACCGTGGAGCTGGGGCTGGAACCGCTCTAAACCGAAACCTCAACCACGCCGTCCACCACCCGCACGGGATACGTGCCAAGGTGCAGCTCGGGGCGGCCAAAGCACTCCCCCGTGGCCAGGGAGTAGACCTCCTTGTGCAGCGGGGAGGCAATGGTGTGGGTACGCCCGCGCGAGCCCACCATCCCGCGGGACATGACGTGGGCGCGGGTGGCCGGATCGGCCTGAGACACGGCAAAGACGTCCCCGCGACCCACCCGGAACAGGGCTAGCTGCTGCCCCTTGACCAGGGCTGCCTCGCCCCAGGAATCGGCCAGATCATCGAGCCGGCAGACCCGGACCCACGCGGGGTCAACCGCAAGCGGCGCGTAGCCGGTGGCTGGCATTTCCATGACTGTTTCCATGAACGTTCCTTCGCTGGGAGGGCCAAACTGCGTAGCTTTCACACTAGGGAGGCCATGTTTCGCCGCGCCGCCGCGCACATGACGGGGACGTAAATCCCGTGTCACCGCCTGCTTGGGGTGGCCGGTAGGTGGACGTTAACTGTCTGTTACATAAGCGAAACGGCGAGGCAATGCCGGTTTTCTACCATGGGACTACACGTTGGTGCCAGCACTAGGCCAACCGAGGAAAGGCCACAGCCATGACGCAGCCCAACGCGCAGAACACCCCGAGCCCCCAGGCAGCAAACGCTTTTCGCAGGATAGTAGTTGTTGGCGGCGGCCCGGCCGCCCATCGTTTTGCCGAAGCCATGCATGCCCGCGGACTGTCAGGTTGGCATCTCACGGTCCTGACCGAGGAGGCCCACGCCCCCTATGACCGGGTGGCCCTGAGCCAGGCACTGACAGCCGTGGACACGGACCTGACCCTGGGCGATCCTGCCCTGTGGGAGCACCCCGCCGTGACCCTGGTCCGCGGTGCTGAGGTTGCCGCCATCGATCCACAGACCCAGACGGTGAAGACCATGGCGGGCGGCGTGCTGACCCACTACCCCTACGACGAACTGGTCCTGGCCACGGGCTCCGACGCCACCCGTTTGAGCATTCCGGGCGCCGAACACACCCATGTTTACCGCACCCTTGAGGATGTGTGGACCCTCAACCAACAGCTGGCCCTGCTCGGTGCGAAGCTGGGCCGTACCGTGAACACGGCCGTCATTGGCGGCGGCCTGCTGGGCTTGGAGGCCGCCGCGGGGCTCATCAAGCTTGGCGCCGCCTCGGTGGTCATCAACGGCGGCAAGTGGCTCATGAACGCCCAGCTGGATGAGGGCGCCGGCCAGGCCTTGGGCCGTTTGGTGGCGGCCAAGGGCATGAACACCACGGCCGGGGTGTACCCGGAGGCGATTCAGACGGACGACGGCGGCCAGGTCACCGGTGTTCTGATGGCCGACGGCTCGGTGGTGCCCGCCGATCTGGTGGTGGTGGCCGTGGGCGTGCGCCCCCGCGACGAATTGGCGCGGGGGGACGACGGCACAGCCCACCACGGTTTTGAGCTGGGCCCGCGCGGCGGAGTGGTCATTTCCGACGGTTGCAAAACCACAGTCCCCCGCGTTTGGGCGATCGGTGAGGTGGCCAACTTTGGCGGCATGTGCCTTGGCCTGGTGGCCCCGGCCAACACCATGGCGGAGATCGTGGCGGACAGGCTGCACGGCGGCGACGCCACCTTCCCCGGCTTTGACACTGCCACCAAGCTCAAGCTCTCCGGCGTGGACGTGGCCAGTTTTGGTGACGCGTTTGCCCGCTCCGAAGGCAGCCTGGAGGTGGTGTACGCCGATCCCGCCCGCGGCGTCTACCAAAAGATTGTCACCAGCTCCGATGCGAAGATCCTGTTGGGCGGCATCTTTGTTGGCGACGCCAGCCCCTACACCAGCCTGCGCCCCCTGCTGGGCCGGGAGCTGCCGGCGGAACCCGGAGCGTTCCTGTCGGCGGCAGGCGGAGGCGACGCACCCGTCGTCGAACTTCCCGACGACGCCATCCTGTGTTCGTGCAACAACGTCACGGCCGGTGGCATCCGCGACGCCGTCAACGGCTGCGGCACGTGCCAGGGGCAGGACCCGGTTCAGGACCTGCCCGGCCTGAAGGCCTGCACGCGGGCCGGCACCCAATGCGGTTCCTGCGTGCCGCTGCTGCAAAAGCTCATGGAGGGCGAGCTGGCCAAGTCAGGAATCGCCGTCTCCAAGGCCCTGTGCGAGCACTTTGCCATGTCCCGACCGGAACTCTTTGAGGCCGTCCACGCCCTGGAACTCAAGAGCTTCCCCGAGATTCTGGCCCGCTTCGGCATCGATGAAACCGCCCAAGCAGGCCGCGGCTGTGACATTTGCAAGCCCACAGTGGCCAACATTCTGGCCAGCCAGCACGGGGAATACGTGCTCGACGCCGGCCGCGGCACCCTCCAGGACACCAACGACCGCGCGCTGGCCAACATGCAAAAGGATGGCAGCTACTCGGTGGTGCCGCGCATTCCCGGCGGTGAGATCACCCCGGACAAGCTGGCCGTGATCGCCAAGGTGGCCCAGGACTTTGGTCTGTACACCAAGATCACCGGCGGGCAGCGGATCGACCTGTTCGGGGCCCGGCTGGAGCAGCTGCCACAGATTTGGAAGATCCTCATCGACGCCGGCATGGAGTCCGGGCAGGCGTACGGGAAGTCCCTGCGCACGGTGAAATCCTGTGTCGGTTCCACCTGGTGCCGGTTCGGGGTGCAGGATTCGGTGGCCATGGCCATCGAGTTGGAACTGCGGTACCGGGGCCTGCGCAGCCCGCACAAGATCAAGCTGGGCGTCTCCGGCTGTGCCCGCGAATGCGCCGAGGCGCGCGGCAAGGATGTGGGCATCATCGCCACAGCCGACGGCTGGAACCTGTACGTTGGCGGCAACGGCGGGGCCACCCCGGCGCACGCCCAGCTGCTGGCCAAGGACCTGGACGGGGACACCCTGGTGCGCTACATCGATCGGTACCTCATGTATTACATCCGCACGGCGGACAGGCTCCAGCGCACTGCCCGCTGGCAGGAGGAGCTACCCGGCGGCCTGGCCCATGTGGTGGACGTGGTGGTCAATGATTCCCTCGGCATCGCAGCAGACCTCGAGGCGGCCATGGCGGCCCACGTGGACAACTACCAGGACGAATGGGCAGCCACCTTGGCGGACCCCGAGCGTTTGCGCCGCTTCCGCTCCTTTGTCAACGCCCCGGAGTCCCTGGACGAATCCATTGTGTTTGTCCCGGAACGTGGCCAGATCCGCCCCGCCACCGAACTGGAGAAAACCCAGGAAAACGGTCCGGTGTTGATAGCCACCCACATTCCCGTCCGCGGCGCAGACGCGCTCACCAATTGAAGGCAGGGCCCATGCCACGCACACGGCGTACTGGACGCATCACCCTCGTTGGCGGCGGCCCCGGCCCCGCAGATCTGCTCACGCTCCGTGCAGCCAAGGTGCTGACTGAGGCGGATGTGGTCTATTTTGACAGGCTGGGACCCACGGAGGATCTGGCCGCCTTGGCACCGCGCGCCACCTTTGTGGACGTGGGCAAGACGCCGGGACACCACAAAGTTTCCCAGGAGGACATCACGGCGAGGATGATCGACGGCGCCCGGGGCGGCCTGCACGTGGTGCGGCTCAAGGGCGGGGACCCGTTTGTGTTTGGCCGCGGCGGTGAGGAAATGTCAGCAGCCGTGGCTGCGGGCATCCCCGTCACGGTGGTCCCGGGAGTGTCCAGCGCCATCGCCGTTCCCGGTGCGGCAGGCATCCCCGTGACGCACCGCAATGTCAGCCATTTGTTTACAGTGGTGTCCGGCCACGCGCCCCTGACGGGCAAGGAATACAGGCATTTGGCTGGCTTGGGCGGGACCATTGTGGTGCTCATGGGGATCGGCACGCTGCCCTCCTTGGTGGCGGGTTTGCGCATGGCCGGGCTGGCCTCCGGCACTCCGGTGGCCGTCGTCGAACGCGGATTCAGCCACACCCAGCGCACCACCATCGCAACACTGGGCAGAATTGTGAGTGCGTCCTCGGCGTGCCGCAACCCGGCGGTGATCGTCATTGGCGATGTGGTGGACCTTGCCCAGAGCAACGGCCTGGCAGTCTCGGATTTTCTCGAAGATGCCAGTTTGCAGTCGGCCTGAGGTCCGTCCCCCGGGCACGTTAGGCCAGTTGCACGCGCTCAAATCTGTGCTTGAGGCGCAGGGCCGGCATCTCTACCCAACGGTAGGACGCCTCAGCAACGGCAAAGGTGGCTGCGAGCGCGCAGGCAATGAGCAGGGCGGGGTGGTGGATGAAGTGTTCCAGCGTTTCCAGGGCAATCAGGTTCCACAGGTACAGCCCGTAGGAGCGCCTGCCCAAATAGCCCAGCACCGGCAAGGACAGAACCCGCGTGGAGAAGCTGGTGGCGCCGTCCACGCTGCGGGCAATGATGATGCAGCTGGCCACGCTCAACAGCGGGACCACCACGGCGTGGGTCACCACGCTGTCCAGTGTGGGCGGGTATGCCGCCACCAGGATCAGCAGGGCCCAGGCGATGGGTGCCAGCCGGGCCAGCTCGGTGCCAAGGCGGCCTTGGGTGCGGTGTTGGGCGATGGCCAGGGACACGCCAAGGAGCAGCGGGGCAATCCAGGTCCAGCTTCGGTAGTAGGACATGAGGCCGAACACCAGGTACGCCGCAATGCCCAGTCCTGTAAAGAGCACGGCGGCCGCCAGGACTATGCCCTGCAGGTGCTTCTTCAACAATGGCGCCCCGAGCATCAAGACCAGCAGCAGCGGCCACACCAAGTAAAACTGTTCTTCCACGGACAACGTCCAGAGCGGGGTCATCGAATGCGGAATCTGAAGGCCGGCAAAGTCCACCCAGTTGAAGACGTAGAAGAACGCCAGCACGGAGCCCACCAGGGAACCGCCCGGATCCATGCGCAGTTCCCTGCCAAACAGCAGGGACATGCCCAGGGCCACCACCAAAAAAACGTACAGGGCCGGAAGCAGCCGCAACGCGCGCCGGGCGTAGAACGCCTTGAGGTCAATCCGGCCGCTGCGCTCATGTTCCTTCAGGAGCAAGGTGGTGATGAGGTATCCGCTGAGTACAAAGAAGACCAGAACACCGTATGCGCCGCCCTTGAATCCGCCCGGAACAAAGTGCGATGCGATCACTGCGCTGATGGCGAGGCCGCGTATGCCGTCAAGGGCGGCGTTGCGTGGTTTTGTCTGGAGGCGTGGCTCCACTGCAGGCTCGACGGCCAAGAGAACTCCCCCGGGTTCGGCCGGGCCCAGATCGCCCAACTGTTAGTAGTGCCTTCACTGTATCCCGGTGAGCTGTGCCGCTTGCAAACACGGCGTTATACAGACCGCAATAAATGCCACTCTCGGTACCATTGCTAAGACTTCCCCGCCAATGCCCATTGGCCAGCAGCTTCTAAGGAACCCATGAGCCAAACACCGCAGACCCGCCCCGCCCAGCCATTGCGCGGATTCCGGATCGGCGTCACAGCACATCGCCGCGCCGGGGACCTGATCGAGGCCTTGGAGCGCCGGGGCGCGCAGGTGTTGCACGCCCCGGCCCTGAAGATTGCCCCGGTGGAGGACGACGACGCCCTGCGCGCGGAAACGTCTGCCGTGATTGAGGCGGCCCCGGACATTGTCATGGTCACCACTGCTTATGGGATGCGCCGCTGGTGCGAGGCCGCCGACGCCGCCGGGCAGGGCGAGGAGCTCCTGGCCGCCCTGGCCAAGGCCGCCATCTACGTGCGCGGACCCAAGGCCCGCGGCGCTGTCCGTGCCGCCGGCCTGGATGATCAAGGCATCAGCGCGGACGAAACCACGGCAACCCTCACCGAACTGGTGATTTCCGACGGCGTCCAGGGCAAAACAGTGGCCGTACAGGTGCACGGCTACACGGATGTTGCCGCCCTTGCACGCCTGCGCGACGCCGGTGCAACAGTGCTCACGGTGACTCCCTACCGCTGGGTCAATGCCGAGGACGGGGACAAGCTGCCCCAACTCATCGAGGCCGTGATCAACCGGGAACTCGATGTCATTACGTTCACCAGCGCTCCCGCCGTGGACGCCGTGCTGAGCACCGCCGAACAATTGGGGCGGGCCCCGGAGTTCCTCGCGGCCCTGCGCGGGGACAGGACCGGGCTGGGGCACGTGGTCAGTGCCGCCGTCGGGCCAGTCACTGCAGCGCCCCTCCAACAAGCCGGCATCACTCCCCTGGTGCCGGAAAGGTTCCGGATGGGTGCCCTGATCAAGACCGTCTGTGACCATTTGGAGCAAACTGCTGTGCTGCGCCGGGAGAGCGAGGGGACGGTGCTGGAGGTGCGCGGGCAGTCACTCACCGTGGACGGAATCCCCATCCCGCTGGCCCCGGCCCCGCTGCAACTGCTGCGCTCACTCATGAGTGCCAGCGGGGCCGTGCTCTCGCAGGCTGATTTGGCGGCAGAGCTGGGACTGGGAGACGCCGAACACGCCCTTCACATGACCATCAGCCGCCTGCGCGCAGCCTTGCCCGACCCCACCATTGTGGAGACAGTGGTCAAGCGCGGCTACCGGCTGCGCTGAGCACGCGCGGCCCGGGCAGTCAGCAGCCATTGAGCCACGAATGTGGCACCATTGGGTAATCACCCAGCACGTAGGAAGGTTTGCATCATGACAGCCACCAGCCCCTTGGCAGAACCCAACGCCACAGACGATTTGGCCCGGTACATTGACCACACCCTCTTGGCGCCCGAGGCCAGCCGCGCGGATATTCTGCGGCTGTGCAAGGAGGCGGCAGAGCACCACTTCAAGTCCGTCTGCGTCAACCCGGTCTGGGTGGAAACAGCCAAGAAGGCTCTGCTGGGCACAGGTGTTTTGACGTGCACCGTGGTGGGCTTCCCGCTGGGCACACACAACACGGACGTCAAGGTTTTTGAGGCCCGCGGAGCCACCATGGATGGCGCCGAAGAGGTGGACATGGTCATCAACATCGCCTCGGCCAGGGCCCTGGACAAGGACGCGCTGGTCTCGGACATTTCAGCTGTTGCCGAGGTGGTCCATGCCGAGGATTCACTGCTGAAGGTCATCATTGAAACGTCCCTGCTCAGCGACGCCGAGAAGATCCTCGCGTGCGAAGCAGCCGTTGAGGCCGGTGCCGATTTCGTGAAAACTTCCACAGGGTTCAACGGCGGCGGTGCCACCGCATCCGACGTCGCACTCATGCGCCAAACAGTGGGCCCGGATCTGGGAGTGAAGGCCTCCGGCGGGGTCCGCACCCGTGAAAAGGCACTGGAAATGATTGCCGCCGGCGCCACCCGCATTGGCACCAGCTCCGGTATTGCCATCGTCACCGGTGGGGCAAGCACTGCTTCGTACTAATCCGTACTAAGATCGTGGGTAGATCAGCGCACCGGACAGCCGGTGCATCCACTCAGCTCCCCATTTTGGGGTCAGGAGGAAACGTGTCCAACACCCGTTACCGCGGTGAGAACAGCACCGTGCAGTCAGTCGTCTTGTTCGTCATCTTCTTCGCCTTGTTCCTTGGCGGAATCTTTGCCTTCTCCTTCTGGAGCCTGGAAAGCTTTGCCCACGCGTTCGTACCGGCTGGCGTGGGCATCGGCCTGTGCTTCTTGTCCTTGGTCATCCCGCAGACCTTTTTGGGCCGTTCCGACTCCGCCGGAGAGTAACTGCTTTCAACTGACCCGCAGTAGTGGTCGAAAAATCGCGATTTCGCGGTGTTTTTCGACCATAACTGCGGGTCAGTTTTTAAGGAACGACGGCGGACCTCACCTGCCGCGGCGTTGTCCAGTTATGCGCCCGCCCAAGGGTTGACGGGGCGCATAGCAAAAGCCGCGGGCCAGTTGAAAAGAGCTATGCCGCCGGCACCGTCTCGAAGATCGCTTCCAGAACGCCTTGCGCCCACTTGAGGACCTCGGCGTCGGCCAGGTCCCGGCCGCCAATGCGTGCAGTCTTCGGCTTGGGGATCAGGATGGAGTTCAGCGCCGGCTTCACCATGGATCCCGGGTACATGCGGGTCAGGCGCATCTCCTTGGACTCGGGCAGATCCGCCGGGGCAAACTTGATGAAGTTGCCCTGCAGCGCCACGTCGGTGAGCCCGGCAGCCCGTGCCAGGACCTTGAAATGTGCCACGGCAATGAGGTTGACGGCCGCTGGCGGCAAGTCGCCGTACCTGTCAATGAGTTCGGCCTCAACCTCATCGATGGCCTCAAGCGTCACGGCCGCGGCAAGCTTCCGGTAGGCCTCCAGACGAAGCCGCTCCCCCGGCACGTAGTCGTGCGGCAGGTGGGCGTTGACGGGCAGCTCAATCTTCATCTCCGCCACCCGCTCCTCGCCATCGCCGCGGTAATCAGCCACAGCCTCGCCCACCAGGCGGATGTACAGGTCAAAGCCAACACCTTGAATATGACCGGATTGTTCCCCGCCCAGCAGGTTTCCGGCGCCGCGAATCTCCAGGTCTTTCATGGCCAGAGCCATGCCGGCACCCAACTCGTTGTGCGCGGCAACGGCTTTGAGCCGCTCCAGGGCAACCTCACCCAGCGGTTTGTCTGCCGGGTACAGGAAGTAAGCATAGGCCCGCTCCCTGCCACGGCCCACGCGGCCGCGCAGCTGGTGCAGCTGGGACAGGCCGTAGTTTTCGGCCTGCTCCACAATCAGCGTGTTGGCATTGGAGATGTCCAGGCCGGTTTCAATGATGGTGGTGCACACCAGCACGTCAAAGCGCTTCTCCCAGAAGTCAACAATGATTTGTTCAAGCCGGGATTCACTCATCTGCCCGTGCGCCACAGCCACGCGGGCATCCGGCACCAGTTGCTGAATGTGGGCTGCCGTGCGCTCAATCGATTTAACCCGGTTGTGCACATAAAAGACCTGGCCTTCGCGCATGAGCTCGCGCCGAATGGCAGCACCCACCTGTTTGTCCGTGTAGCCGCCAACGTAGGTGAGCACGGGGTGGCGCTCCTCAGGCGGGGTGGCCAAGGTGGAGGTCTCACGAATGCCCGTCATGGACATTTCCAGTGTTCGCGGAATGGGCGTGGCACTCATGGCCAGCACATCCACGTTGGTGCGCATCTTCTTCAGCGCTTCCTTGTGCTCCACACCAAAGCGCTGTTCCTCATCAACAATCACCAGGCCCAGGTCCTTGAAGCCAAAGTCCTTGGAAAGCAGCCGGTGTGTACCAATGACCACGTCCACCGAACCGGTGCGGACGCCTTCCACGATCTCCTTCGATTCCTTGGCTGTTTGGAAGCGGGAAAGCGCAGCAACACGCACGGGGAAGCCGGAGAAGCGCTCGTTGAATGTTTCGAAGTGCTGCTGCGCCAGCAAGGTGGTGGGCACTAGAACAGCCACCTGCTTGCCGTCCTGCACAGCCTTGAACGCGGCCCTCACAGCGATCTCCGTCTTGCCGTAGCCCACGTCGCCGGAGATGAGCCGGTCCATGGGAACTTCCTTCTCCATGTCGGCCTTCACCTCATTGATGGCCACCAACTGGTCAGGCGTCTCAACATACGGGAACGCCTCCTCCAGCTCGGCCTGCCAGGGCGTGTCCGGCCCAAACGCATGCCCCTTGGAGGCCATGCGCGCCGAGTACAGCCTGATCAGCTCACCGGCAATTTCCTTGACTGCCTTGCGGGCCTTGGACTTGGTGGCAGCCCAGTCAGAGCCACCCATCTTGGACAGCGCCGGAGCGTCCCCGCCAACATACGCGGTCACCTGGTCCAGCTGGTCTGTGGGCACAAACAGCTTGTCCCCCGGCGCCCCGCGCTTGGACGGCGCATACTCAAGCACCAAGTATTCGCGCAGCCCCGCCGAACCGCCAACGCCGGCACCTGCCACCTTGCGTTGGATCAGCTCCACAAACTTGCCCACACCGTGCTGCTCGTGGACCACGTAGTCGCCAGCGCTCAGCTGCAGCGGGTCCACGGCGTTGCGCCGTTTGGAGGGCAGCTTGCGCATGTCCCTCGTGGACACGGCCGACGCCCGCCCCAGCAGGTCCGCCTCTGTCAGCAGGCCCAGCTTGAGCGAATCCAGCACAAAGCCGCGCCCGGTATCAGCGGTTGTCACCTCGATGATGCCCGGCTGGGGTTCGTGATCCAAGGAATCAACGCGCGACGCCGGGATGTTGGCTTGGTGGAATAGCTCGGCCAGGCGTTGGGCCGGCCCGGGGCCCTGGGTGGCCACCACAACCCGCCACTGGTCCTTCACGCGGGCGCCAAGGAACTCCATCATTTCCGCCACGTCGCCGCGGTAGCCGCGCGGTTCTCGCGCGTGCAAGTTGAGCACGTCCGTGGACACGTCAAGTTCTTCATCCTGAGCCAGGGCACTGATGGACCACCAGCTCACCCCGTGGTCCAGGGCGCCACTTCGGGTTTGGGCCAGCGACTTGAAGCCGGCCTGGGCCAGGTCAACGCCGTGCGCACCCAGATCGGCCGAGCCCAGGTCCAGGGGTGCGTTGCCGCCGTCGGATGCGGTGGACCAGGCGGCCTCGAGGAATTCCTCATTGGTGGATTCGAGGTCGTGGGCTCGGGCGCTGACCTTTTCCGGATCCAGCACTACGGTGATCGAGTCAGCAGGCAGCAGCGAGGTCAGCGGCACCATGCCATCCACCAAGGCCGGGGCCAGGGATTCCATGCCTTCCACGGCAATGCCGCCGGCAATCTTCTCCAACATGGCGGCCGCGCCCGGCATGCTGTCCTTGAGTTTCGCGGCCCGGCTCATGACGGCCGGGGTGATGAGGATTTCCCGGCAGGGTGGGGCGTAGAGCTCGGTGGGGTGGCTGACATCGCCCTTGACGGAGGTCAGGGAGCGCTGGTCGGCCACGCTGAACCAGCGCATGGCCTCCACCTCATCGCCAAAGAATTCAATGCGGATGGGGTGGTTTTCGGTGGGCGGGAAAACATCCAAAATGCCGCCGCGCACGGCAAACTCGCCGCGGTGCGTGACCATGTCCACGCGGGCGTAGGCGGCGTCGGCAAGCCGCCTGATCAGCTCGGTGAAGGGCACGTCCTCGCCCACGCGCACATGTACGGGAACCAGCTCGCCCAAGCCAGCCACCAAGGGTTGCACAACCGCACGGATGGGCGCCACCACCACGCGCAAGGCGGGTCCGGCGTCGAGCTCGGGATGGGCAAGGCGGCGCAGCACGGCTAGACGGCGGCCCACGGTGTCTGAGCGCGGTGAGAGTCGTTCGTGCGGGAGCGTCTCCCAGCTGGGGAATTCTGCCACGGCGCCGGCCGGGAGGTAGGAGTTCAGGGCGGCCACGGTGTCTTCGGCCTCGCGCCCGGTGGCTGTCACGGCAAGGACCACGCCGTCGGAGTCGGCAAGGGAGGCTAAGCCGTCCGCCACTTCGGCCAATAGCACTGCCCGCATGCCGGCGGGGGCGCTGAATGCGATGTCGGTGCTGCGCGTGGCGGGGTCGCTGGCGGCGTAGCTGCGCACTCGGGCGAACAGTGGATCCTGGGATAGCGCGCTTCGCAACCCTGCAAGACTCATGGGTGATTTTCTCCTTGACTATTGGCGGATTGACGAATGGCGGATGGACAGCAACCGCCGCGCTTTGACGGCCCCAAATCAGGCGGGGAACAGCACAAAGGCCCAGAATTTAGCAAAAGTTCCAGGGACCACTCCAGCTTACTCCGGGCCGGGTGCGCGCAGGAATCCCAAAGCAACGCTTGCTATCCTAGGAGCTGCCCTACGCACCCCCACCTTTGGAGGAACCATGGCGCTTGCCGCCTCAACAACTCTTTCTGCCACCGCCCAGAGCGTGACAGATGTCTTTACCAACGCCGATTTCGTCAAGCATGTCAGCGAGACCGTGGGCGGGGAGCTGAAGTCGTTCACCATCAGCGGCCCCACCTCGGCTGCGTTCACCACCAAGACCGTGCGCACCCTGCCCACCACGCGCATGCCGGACATCGTCAAGAAGTTTGTTGGCGCAACGTTGACTGTGACGCAGGAGGAGTCCTGGAGCGCTCCGGCGTCCGACGGCGCCCGCACCAACACCATTAAGCTCACCGTTGCCGGTGCCCCCGTGGATGTTACGGCCTTGCAGAAGCTGACGGCCAGCGGCACTTCCACAGTGGTGGAGCTCACCGGCGAGGTCACGTCGGGTGTCCCGTTCCTGGGTGCAAAGATTGCCTCGGCTGCCGAGCCCGTGATTGGCCGGGCCCTGAACCTGCAGGCGAACCTCGCCCAGGAATGGCTGGACACGCACGCCTAAGAAATCTAGAGGACTTCTGCACCTTCACCGGCAGAAACGGCCCTTGGCAGCCACGGCGCACAACGAAAGTTGTGCGCCGTGGCTGTTTAAGTGCCCTTTTTTGTGCGGGCCAAACAGCCTGCTCAGCAGGCTACTCAGATGGCTTGCAAGTACCCCAGCAAGGAAAGTTCCCCGGTTTGCAGGCAATCCGGTCTCTGGAACCCAAGTGGTTGCAGCCAAGAAGCGAGTGCTGCCGCAAAAACCAAGTAATTCGTGGCCAGCCTTAGAGTGGCGGCCACTCTAGCCCGTGGTTTTACCGAACCATAGTCTTCGAATTCCACATCTGGAGAGATTTCAGCGTTGGGGCCAGAAAACATCAATGAAGATCTGGGGGCAGATTGCCTCCACATTGATTCATTTTCCGGACGGGGACACGACTTCCCCACCACCTACGATGCTGATTTGGCTTTGGGACTGCAGGCAGATTCATTCCCTGATAACGCCGCAGTCGAGTGGTGCCACGAGCGTCATCGGAGAGCTGGGGAGCCATGAAGAACAACTCGCAACCACGTCAACCTGCCACGGATCAGCGTTCAAGCACGCCCAAACTGTGGACCAAGATCATGTCCTCCGCTGCCATCATTGCGCTGGGCCTTGCCGGCTTGGGAGTCATGGCAGCCGGAGCTGCCGCCGCACCCAATGACGAGAAGAAAGTTGCCTTCTGTCATGCCTCGGCGAGCACAGGCAACCCGTACGAGTCCTTGGAGACCAGCGTGAACGGGTTCTTCAATTCCGGACACATCGACGATGTGGGACCCATCTACCCCGCCACGAATCCCGCCGGAAGGTGGGGAGACATCTACCCGCCGAATGACTACAACCCTGCAGGCCAGAACTGGACGGTTGAGGGTCAGGCTGTTTTCAATAACGGCTGCGTCATTCCGGGCAAGGTCTCCATGGCCCCTGCTGTCCCGATCGTTGTGCAGGCGGTGTGCAGCGCTCCGGGCGTTGCCACCCTGCCTGCGCTGCAGCTGCCCGCCAACACTGCCGCCATCAGCTACTCATATCAGGGTGCCATTGCTGCTGGCAGCACCGTCACAGTGGTGGCAACTCCCTCCGTTGGAACCGTCTTGTTGGCGGGCAACGGCTGGGTGGTTGACGCCGGTACCGGGCTGGGTTTGTACACGGTGGTTCTCACAGTCCCTGACTGCACAATCCAACCCACCATTGTGACGGCGTTGCCAGTTGCGCCGGTGGTTGTCCAGGCCGTTTGCGACCAGTTTGGCCAGCTGAGCATCCCTTCCGTCACCCCGGCCAGCACCTCGGGGATCGTCTACACGGTCCAGGGCGTGGCGGCCAACGGAGCCACAGTGATTGTTACAGCAGCTCCGGGCGCGGATACTCAGCTCGGCGCAGCTCCCGGCTGGACGCCCAATGCGGGCATTGGCACGGCAACATTCACAGTGGTCCTGGAGACGGTGGTGTGCCCCACCAGCCAGGCCACCACTGCGCCGCCATCAACCACCCCGGCAACAACGGCGACAACCACGCCAGCCACAACTCCCGCGACTACCGCAGCGACCACTGCAGCCACAACCCCCGCAACTACGCCGGCAACAACCCCCGCAACTACGCCGGCAACGACCGCGGCAACCACACCGGCGACCACGGTGGCAACAACGCCGGCCACAACCACCGCGACAACAGCGGCGACTACACCCGCCACAACAGTCGCAACTACACCTGCAACAAGTCCAGCGACAACCGTGGCAACCAAACCTGCCAACACTAGCGTCACCAAACCGGCCACCACTCGCGTCACCACCCCCGCAAAGGCTGTGACCAACAAAGTGGCCAAGGCTCAGGGCGGTTTGGCATACACCGGCCTAGTGGTGGTTCCCACACTCGCTGTGGCGATCATGTTCCTTGGACTCGGCGGCGTAGCGCTCTGGCGAAACCGCAGGGTAGCCGGACGGCACTAGCCGCCAAGAAAAGCCCGCCACCAACGGCTGTCCCCGGAGAGTGGCGCACTGAAGGGGTCCTCTCAAACACTTGGGAGGACCCCTTCAATGCAGGTGCGGCCGAACTCGTCAGGAACGGTTAAACGCCCACTAAAGCGAGTGCCAACAGAGTGACCATGAGCTGCGAAAACCCGCAGCCACTTTTATGTTTCACTGCATGAGGCAAGTAAGTTTTTTCGTCGGCAGCAGGATCCCCAAGATGGCACCTTTGGCGGTGGCGTTAACGGTGTGGTGGGCCAGCGGCGCAGATACCCACGCCGACCCATATTGGGCGGATACCTCAAAAGTGATCGTGTAGTCGTAGTTTGTTCCGATCAAACCGCCCAAGAGCAACCCCAACAGGTTTCCTAGCAAGCCATTGTCTGCGATTTGGTCAAGTGTCACCGACCTCGTTGCAGGCGTTAGAGTGTCGGCCCTCACCCCTGTTGATGAACCACCCGAAACATAGGCTCTCACCACATAGCCAGTTAACGGCAGGGGCCCAGGTTGTGGGGCACCCCAGCTGAAGTTAATTTTGGTGTCGCTGCTTCCGCGGACGCAATTGAGATCTTTGGGTTGCTCAGTGTTCAGTGCCGTCACCGTGGCACTTGCCACGGCACTAGCCGTCCACGCCGCCTGTGTAGCTTCAATTCGGTTCACCACACCCAGCGGGATCACTACGGCGAGCGCCGCAACGATTGCCCCGGCGCCCAGCCATTTACTGCGCCGCGTTCCCGGCCCGCCCGCCCCGGCAACCGGAACGCTGTCCGACGCTGAGCCCTCCGCAGGCACGTTCCCGGACCGTCCGGCGTCGGACCTGAAGAAAGCCACATATAGAAGATACGCACACAGCAGCCCGCCCAAGCCAAACACCCATGGTGAGCTGAGCCAGCTGGCCACGTAGCCAAGGAACGGAACGGAAAACACCACCCGGTCCGCAGGTCCAAAGGAATACGGCTGCAAGTCTGCCACGGGGTTGGCGTCCCCCTTGAGCACCAGCCCAGTCACAGGATCTGCGGAGACCACGCGGTGGGTGATGCGGGTTCCGTTGGACGCAACAACTGAAACCACTTGCCCCGGCGCAACTTCTGCGGCAGCCGTAGGCATGGCAAGTGCCAGCGAGCCAACAGGAATGCCCGGGCTCATGGATCCGGAGATAGCAATCAACGGCTTGAGTCCCAGAACCAGTGCCAGCCCGGCCAGCACCAGGCACAGCAGGCCCAGCGCCGCGCCAGCATTCAGCAGGCAGCGTTCCCAGGCAGAAAGTCGTAATACTTGTCTGGTCATGTCAGGGCACCGTACTTGCTGTGAAAGTTAGTGTGATGGCGGTGGACTGACCCTGCAATATTGAACCGGAGCCCAGTGGTAACAGGGTAGATACGCAGAACGTGGCCCACCCCCCGGCATTAAGGTTGCCCAGGGGGTGCGGGGGCGGGAAATTCGATCCCCCAGCCTTTGTGTAGGCCGACGCCACAGAACACGTCCCGCCGGTCGCCGAACCATTGACTACGGTGCCGCCCTTTGAGACCTCAACTGCCATCGCAGTTCCCAACGCACCAGGGGCTGCCCCCCGCACGTTGTAGCTGACATTCGAGGTACCGGTGTTCTTTACAGTCACCATGGCTGCTTGGCTCATTCCCGGGTACCAGTTAGCTGTGGCGATCGGGATCGTGTAACTGGCGCTAGTAGCGTTCGCGTCTGCCCCCGCAGCAATGAAGACGGTGGCGGCTGTTATGTCGGAGGTGGCGGTTGCAGTGCCTGTCCAGGCGGCCAAGGTGGAAACAGCCCCGAAGCCGGCCAGCAGCCCCAAGGAGAGCAACGCCTTCACCCGCACCGACCAGCCAGATTGCTCAACGGCCCCCCGGCTCATGAACTTCCTCCCACTCCGGGTGCCGAGGAAACAGTGGGAGCGGTGAGAACCACGGGACGATCCGATCGTTTCCGGGACGCCACCAGCGCACCCACGCCACCCATCAGCACTGCCAGCCCCACAGGCCAAATGCTTGAGGTTGCTCCGGTCTCACCCAAAACAGTCTCACCCAAAACGGTCTCACCCACCTGACCAACATTCACTTGCAAGCGGACAGGCAACGATTGAGCCTGAGCATCATTGCCAACTGATTCCGGCAGCCACACGTGCGCTTGCAATTCACTGCTCGCACCGGGCTCCAACGTCACCACTGGCTGCGGCTTCAGCCCAACCCGCAGGTGGACCTGCTCAATTCCGTCGGAAGCAGGGACAGCCAGCCACACTTTGACGGCCATGGCGTTGTCATTGCGGATCCACAGGCTTTCGGCAACACCCTCCCCCGGCACCAGCTTGGTCGCCGCGGTGAACAGCACGGGAAAACCCGCCGAATAGTCCACCCCGTCGGAGCTATAGGCAAGGTTGGTCTTCTGGCTGGCCGGCATCACAGCAGGTACGACGGCGTCGCGTGGGTCCTGCGCAGACGCTGGCGAACCTAGGGTGCAGATGGTCGCGGCGAGCGCCACAGCTGTTGCCAGTACCGTCCTGCGGGCGGGCCCAGTCAAGTCAAGACGGCCGGGTGAATCACGGGTGGAGGTCATAGAGTCCTGCTCCTTTGGAAGCGATCACGCAAGGCACTGACGGCCATAAAAGTGGAGTAGCCCAGCAGTCCGGCAATGGCGGAGATCGTCAGCCACTGGCGTTGCGAACCGTTCAGCGCACTATTGACGTGGCCCAGCAGCGGCACTTTGTACCAGAGACTGCCACGGACTTGCTCGGGCAGCACCTGCGGATCGTTGGCGGAGTTGGCATCGCCGCGGGTGGTGAAGCGCAGTTCTCCACCCAGCGTGGACCCCACGCCTACAATCCTGTGCGTAATGACTGATGCCTTTCCCGATTCGGCTTGAAAGGTAATCACGTCACCGGTGCGCAGTGTGGCCGGATCCTGTGGCCGGATCACAGCCAGGCTTCCCGGCGGCAACCCCGGCTCCATGGATGCTGTGAGGACTGTGTAAGCCTTGGCCCCGGCAATGCGGGGAATCACTATCATCATGGCCGCAACACTCAGGATGGTCAGCAGTATCAGCCATGCTGCAATCTGCCCGCACCACCACAGCACGCCCGTGCGTTCTGGGGCGGTGGCCCTGCGTCGGCCGCTCATGCTTGATCACCCCGCCAGGAAAGTACCAGCTTCAGTTTCCCCCCAGCGGCACTGGAGTCAGTGCCTGAGGGCAGGCTGATGCGCACGCATAGTGTCTGCTCCGAGCTGGCGCCCTGCGCCGCCAGGTGCCTGGGCGAGAACGATGCCGTTGGGCTCAGCTTGCCTTGGTACAAGGCTGGACCAGGGGTGAGTGCGTCGGGCTGGCATGCTGCAGTGTCAGCCACCGCATGGATGGTCAAGTCCACGGCGGAGGCCAGAGCGGTGTCAGCCGGTGTGGGCGAAGAAGGTGCTGAAATTGCACCGGCAAGACTGAAGTTGAGGTATACGGTGCCAGTGTTGCTGATGGTCAGCGGGGCCTGCAGGTATCCCCCGGGCACCAGGGGTTTGGTGCTCAAATCCGCGAATACAAAGTCTGTGGAGCTGCTGTTCCCGTTGCCGGCTTGTAGAGCGAGCTTTCCGGTGGTGATGGTTCCGGGTGTGAGCTGGCTTTCGGCGCGCAAGAGCGCGGCCGTGCCTTGGGCGCTTGCAAGGAGCACCACCAGCACGGCCGCAGCCAAGGCTGTCAGCAGAGTTTTACGCAAGTGACAAAAACGGGTTACTCGACCCGGCTATGCCCGGGTCTGGTTCAATGTCAGCGAAAGCGCCGGCAGGTCGATTGCCTCGTCCATGGTGACAGCAGGCGTCTTCGCATCTGTGAGATTGCCCTTGGCAAAAGCCACCGTGATGGTCACAGGCACGGTGTAGGTACCGGGCTTGGAAAACGTAATGGTATTTCCAACCACAGAGATGTTCGGGCCTGATGTAGTAGCCGCAACCGCGACCGTCACGTGACCAGCCAGGTCAGCCGGAATTGCCGCGGCTGTGTTGCCAATTACCAATTCGCCCGAGAGGTTCTTGCCCTCTGCAGAGATGGTGACATTCTGAGTGAACTTCACAGTGTCACCGGGAACAATCGTCTCGGAAATGGCGTCGAAAGCAACAGGAGTGGCGGGAACACTGATGTCCTCCCAAGCGCCCGATGCCGGAACTGTCGTCATGGTCAAGTGCCCTGTGGTGACGGTGCCTGCATCGTCAAGGTCATCAGTTGCGTTCCACAGGGCAAACGTCCCTGCTCCACCCAACATCAATGCACCTGCTGCACCAGCCGCGACGGCTGCCTTCATAACTTTTTTCACGAGTATTTCCTCCCCCAAAATTCACGCCCCCAGTAGGCAGTATTCTCATCTAAACCCAAGACCACACGGACAATCAGATCCCAAACGGCTATTTCCAACCGCCAGGCGGCTAATTAATCCCATCCTTTCGGCTAGTCCTATCCCTTTGGGCAGGGCCGGCCCTTCACAACTACAGGACCACCCCAGTGCCGGGCCAAGGTAGACTGGGAATCAGGTGCGCCGGGAAGTCTGGTCGGCAATGACTTTGATGAACCCAAAAGTGGTCCCGCCACTGCTGGACCCAACGGAAGGCCGCCGCACCCATGAAATCCACAAAGAACTCCCGCATCTTCAGCCGGGGAAGCTATTCCGAATCCGTGCGCATCAGCACCATTCTCCGCTCCGAAACAGTCGGCGGAGCCCTTTTGCTCATCGCCACGGTGGTCGCCCTGATTTGGGCCAATTCACCGTGGGCCAACGGCTACTTTGATTTGCGGGACTTCCGGATCGGCCCGGAAAGCCTGCACCTGAACCTCAGCCTGGGCGGCTGGGCGTCCGACGGCCTGCTGGCAATCTTCTTCTTTGTTGCCGGGCTTGAACTCAAGCGCGAATTCGTTGCCGGCGATCTGCGCAGCCCCTCCCGCGCGCTCGTTCCCATTGCTGCCGCCGTGGGCGGCGTGATCATGCCCGCCGTGCTTTTCGTCCTCATCAACCTCCAAGCCGGGCCGGAAGTACTCAGAGGTTGGGCCATCCCCACAGCCACCGACATTGCCTTTGCACTGGCGGTCCTGGCTGTCATCAGCACCCACCTGCCCAGCGCCCTGCGCACGTTCTTGCTGACATTGGCCGTGGTGGATGACCTCATCGCCATCGCCATCATTGCTGTGTTCTACCCAGGTGAAATGCAGTTCCAGTTCCTGGCCCTAGCCTTGCTGCCGCTGCTGGTCTTCGCTTGGTTGGTGCAAAAACGCATCAGCGCCTGGTACTTCCTGCTGCCTCTGGCGTTCGCCACATGGGCGCTTGTCCATGCCTCCGGCGTTCACGCCACAGTGGCTGGTGTGCTGCTGGGCTTCATGGTTCCCGTGCTCCGCAAGGACAAAACGCCTGAAAACGGACCTGGCATGGCCGAGAAGTTTGAGCATGCCATCCGCCCCCTTTCAGCCGGTTTGGCCGTACCCGTGTTCGCATTCTTCTCCGCCGGCGTTGCACTGGGCGGGGTGGCCGGCCTCAAGAGCGCCTTCACTGATTCGGTGGCCATCGGCATTGTGGTGGCCTTGATTGCTGGAAAGTTCATTGGCGTCTTTGGTGCCACCTGGCTAGTCACAAAGACCACCAAGGCCAAGCTCGACGACGGTCTGGCCTGGATCGACGTCGTCGGCCTTGCGCTGCTGGCCGGGGTTGGCTTCACGGTGTCCTTGCTCATTAGTGAATTGAGCTTCGGCGCCGACAGCCCCCACTACTCCCACGCCAAGGTGGCAATCTTGGCCGGGTCCGTGCTCGCGGCTCTGCTGGCGTCCGTGGTGCTGCGCAGCCGCAACAGGCACTACCGCAAGGTGGCCGAGCTCGAGGAACTCGATGATGACCACGATGGCATCCCGGATGTGTTCCAGCAAGGCGACTCCATAAAGTAGCTAGCACGCACTTGCGCCGTGCCGCCGCCGGGCGGCGCGGCATAAGTGTGCGGGGACACGAAGGGTGAGAGACTGGCGTGTACCGATGTCGGTGCATTAACTGGACCCAGCATCGGAAGCACATTGACCAACCCCGCGTCTGAAACCCTGCTGAAGCGACATTTCTACAAGCGATCCCTGCGGATGCGCGTCATCCTCACGCAGTTGCCGCTTACCCTGACAGTCATGTTGACAGTGGCACTGGTGGCCGCTTACTACCCAAAGACTTTGGGTGACCCCCACTTTGTCATTGGCTTGTGGCTGCAGGCGGGCATTCTTGCTCTGTGTTGCTTGATGCCGTGGGACAAGCTGCCGCGGGGCTCCTTCTTGCTGATTCCGTATATGGACTTCATTGCTGTGGGGTTCATCCGCCACGGCAGTGCACAGTTCATTACCGCCGTGGGCTTGCTGGTGTTGTTCCCCGTCTTCTGGCTTTCGGCCTCCGGGGTGGCCCGCAAAACAGCCGTCGTCAGCAGCACATTGGGCACCTTATTGATTGTCTGGGTGCCGCTGATCCTGGGCCCATCCCGCATCACTCCCGAGTTGCTCGCCAAGCCGCTCCTCTTCCCGTTCATGATGATGGCGTTCTCCATCACCGTGGTCATCATGACGGCCAGCATGGACAGCCAGCGTCTGGCCATCGAGGAAAAGGACGCCAAGCTGAGAACAGCACTGAATCTAAGCAAGCAACGGGAACAGTTGCTGGAAACCGTTCTGGATACCGTGGCTGTGGGCATTGTTGTGGTGGATGAGGGCGGCAATGACCAATTGATGAATTCAACCCAGACGGTAATTCACTCCCGGGCCATGCCGGGTGACATTGCCAATCCACAGGAAAAAGACCTCCTGCTGTTTGGGTACGGCAAGGTCCTGCTGCCAGCGGATGAGCGTCCCGTCCGCCGCGCCATCCTGGGGGAATCCTTCACTAACTACCAGATGTGGATTGGTGAGGGCGAGAATAGCCGGGCCATCTCCACCACTGCACGCACCATGCGCAATGAGGACGGCAGTTCAGCCGGCGCCGTCATTGCCTTCCACGACAACACAGAAACCATGGCAGCCCTGGCCGCGAAGGATGACTTTGTGGCCAACGTTTCGCACGAGTTCCGCACGCCACTGACCTCCATCCTTGGCTACCTGGCCATGATCGCCGATGAATCGGACCGCCTCCCCCAGGACCTGAGCACATTCGTAGGCATCACCCAGCGCAACGCACTCCGCCTCAACAGGCTGGTCTCAGACCTCCTGACCACTGACGCCATGGAAGTCAGCCCCGCCATGGCGGATGTTTCCGCCCTCATCGCCGAGAGTGTGGCCTCCGCCAGACCCATGGCAGAAAAGAATGGGGTGGAGTTGATCCTGGATGTCCCCGGTCAGCTGCGGGCCATGGTCGACGGCGGCCGGATCGGCCAGGCGCTGGACAATCTCATCTCCAATGCCATCAAATACTCGCCCGACGGCGGAACCGTCACGGTGCGCGCGTGGAACGACGGCGCGGATGTGGTGTGCGAGGTTCAGGATACCGGCATGGGCATGAGCAGTGCCGAGCAGGCCCAGGCGTTCACCAAGTTCTTCCGTGCAGACCCTGCCTTGGAGCGGTCCATCCCCGGTCTGGGGCTGGGGCTGCTGATCACCAAGACCATTGTGGCCAACCACGGCGGTCACATCTCGATTCAAAGCGAACGCAACGTTGGGACCACCATGCGCATGGTGTTGCCTGAGTGCGTATTGGTCCTCGCCTGAGACATCAGCGGGGCAAAAGGCAACCGGGCAAAACCTGGGGCAAAAAGCCTTAGGGCCCTGAACCAAACTGGTCCAGGGCCCTAAGGGCATTGCAAGGGTTGCCGAGTGGCCACAGCTTAGTGAACCAGTCGGTAGCCCACTCCGCGCACAGTCTTGATCCAGCGCGGATCGCGGGGGTTGTCGCCCATTTTTCGGCGCAGGTTTGTCATGTGCACCTCGATGGTGCGTTCGTCGGCGTCGCTGATGTAGGTGCCCACGTCGTATTCTTCCCCACGCAGCCAGCGCACCAAGTCCGACTTGCTGCGCACCTGCTTGCCGCCGTCTACTAGGGCATGAAGCAGGTCAAACTCGGTGCGGGTCAGATCCAGTTCGGTGCCGTCCACTTCCGCTGTGCGGTCGCCGTCGTTAAGGACCAGGCCGTTGACTGACTTGGTTCCGGCAGCGGGCTCGGCCTCCGGCGCCGCCCCTTCGTGGAGAGTCTCGGCAATGGCAGCTGGCTCTGCTGCAGCCTCCGCAGAGGCGGATTCTGCCACAGCGGCATCGGTGCCGCCAGCACGGGGTCGGCGCATCATCGCGCTGATCCTGGCGCGCAGCTCACGGGGCCGGAACGGCTTGGTGAGGTAGTCGTCGGCACCGGTTTCCAACCCCAGCAGGGTATCCATCTCGTCTGCACGCCCGGTCAGCATGATGATGTAGGTGTCGCTGAAAAGCCGCACGCGCCTAGCCACTTCAAAACCGTCCATGTCAGGCAAGCCCAAATCGAGCGTGACTATGGCCGGATTATACTTTTTGACGGCCTCAACCCCGTCCGCCCCATTGCTGGCTGAGTACACCTCAAATCCAGCCTGAATGAGAATTACACTGATCAGCTCGCGGATATCCTGGTCATCTTCAACGATGACTGCCACACGAGGATTGTCCATCTTTCCCTCACTAAACTTACAAAGACCAATAAGAAACGTGCTTGTTACAACGTCTTAGAGCCCCCAGGCCCATTAGTACTTACATTATGACATCGTCTCTGGCGTCGCCCTACAACACCTTCGCAGGGCAGCATGACATACTGGGCACCTTGCCGATGCACCGGCCCAACGTGACTAGCACCTCGAGATTCTTGGCAGACATAACTTAATGACGGAAGCAATTTTGACGATCATCCCTGAAAATTTGACTGAAACAGCTGGAAATCGGCTCATCCGGCGCTACTTTTATGAGCGATCCCCCCGGACCCGCATGTTTCTGGCCCAGCTTCCGTTCACGCTCACCATGATCTTGGCAGCAGCACTCGTAGTATTTTTGCAACCGTCCCTCTTCGCCAGCGGGGAACTCGTGGCCTCGTTGTTCATGAGCGTGGGTTTGCTGGCAGTTGCCGGAACCGTCCAGTGGGAGAAAATGCCGCGGGGATCGTTTCTTCTGATTCCTTACCTTGACTTTGTTGCCGTGGCCTTGTTCCGCGAAGGTACCAACGCACTGCTGAATTCTGCCGGCATGATCGCCTTGTTCCCCGTCTTCTGGCTGTGTGCCTCCGGGCTTGCACCCAAGACGGCAATCGTTTCCAGCACACTGGCAAGCCTGCTGATCGTTTGGATTCCGGAATTCAATGCCCCCGGCCCCGTGTCAGCGGAACAGTTGGTGCGGCCGCTGCTGATTCCCTTCATGATGCTGGCTTTCGCCATTGCCATGGTGGTCCTGACCACCAGCATGGACAGGCAGCGCGATGCTCTGGTGGCCCAGGATTCGCTAAGGCGCAAGGATTTGGTGGACAGCCGGCAGCGCGAGCGGCTGTTGGAAACCATTGTGGACACAGTGGGTGTGGGCGTCGTCGTGGTGGATGCGGACGGCAACGACCGTCTCATGAACTCCACCCAGGAGGCCATTCATGCTTTGGGTGTGCCGCCGGATATCAGTGACCCGCAGGAAAGCGAACTGTTGATATTCGGCGTCGACCGGGTTCCGTTACCGGCCTATGCCCGCCCGGTCCGTCGTGCCATTGATGGCGAATCGTTCACCAACTACCAGATCTGGATTGGTGCCGGCGAGCAGGCCAGGGCCTTGTCAACCACTGCCCGCACCATCGTCAGTGATGATGGGACTTCCGACGGCGCCGTCATCGCGTTCCACGATGTCACCGACATGGTGGAAGCCCTCGCCGCCAAAGACGACTTCGTGGCGAATGTTTCCCACGAGTTCCGTACTCCCCTGACGGCCATCCAATCTTATGTGGCCCTGGCCCTTGAATCGCCCGGGTTGGCGCCCGCGGAAGTTATCAACTATTTGACCATTGCCGACCGCAATGCCGTCCGTCTCAATGGGCTGGTGACAGATTTGTTGGCTACCACCACCATGAATATTGATCGAGCCCCTGCCTGCGTCGATAAGCTCATTGCAGATTCCCTGGGCACAGCTGCGCCGGCTGCCGCAGCCAATGGTGTGGCAGTGGAGTCGGACTGCCAACAACCATTGATGGCCATGATCGACGCCGGCCGGATTGGCCAAGTCTTGGACAACCTGGTGTCCAACGCTGTGAAGTACTCGCCCGACGGCGGCACCCTCACGGTGCGCGCGTGCGCTGACGGAACAGATCTACACTGCCAGGTCAGCGACACCGGCCTGGGCATGAGTCCGGCAGATCAGGCCGGGCTATTCCAGAAGTTCTTCAGGGCCGGACAAGCCAGGGAACGCGGTATCCCAGGCATTGGCTTGGGCCTGATGATTTCCAAGACCATCATCGAAAACCATGGCGGCACCCTAACTGTGTCCAGTGAACAGGGTCAGGGAACCACCATGAGTTTTGTGATTCCGGGGTGTGTAGTCAGTTCAGAACTTGTTAGTACTGGTACTGGTAATTCTCAACCCTAAATTCATAGGCCTTGTAGAAGACCTTTTTATAGACTGGATCGCCCGCCTGGGTCCCGTTCATCGGTATGACTCGCAGCAAATATTCGCCGTTGTAAGCGCCGCCGTTGGTTGGGTTGCCTGAACCATCCAGTTTGTACGCCGGAAAAGTCAGTGTGGCACCTGTGGACCGGGTGGTGAACTCAGCACCAAAACTGGACGCTGTGTCCACGGACACGATTGACACCTTGTAGTCGGTTCCCGTAGCCAGTGCCGTCCAACTGACATTGAGAACATTGTTGGTCTTCACCGAACTTGCAGGGACTGCGTTGACTGAGAAGCTGCCCAGCGGGGACCGGTCATTCGGGCTGGCATAGCCGCATTGCTGCGTCCTTTTTTCATGCTGAATAGTCCGGTAGATAGGGTCACCGGCAACAGTGCCATTCATCGGCTGAATCCGAAGGATGTACAGGCCATAGGCGGCGTCGGTGTTGCTAAGATTGAAAGTGGCCTTGTTAACGGACACATTTTGTGATTGCGGTGCACCATAGTTCTTATCACTGACACTCACTGAAGCCACGTAGCTGATGTTGCCGGAAGCATCAGCTGGCCAACTGACAGCGTATTTTCCGGAATTTCCGTTGGCATCGCACTCAACCTTGGTGGGATCCATGAGTCCTGGTCGCGCTGCAATGACTGGGTTGGCAACAATATTTCCTTGGTTGTTCGGAGGGGGCGTTGCGCTGGGAGTGGGTGTCGGCGTCGGGCTTGGAGAAGGAGTAGGTGTGGGGCTCGGTGCTGGCGCAGCACCTGCGGTGATGCCCATGGAAACTGTGGCGCTTTGATTCCATTTGGCAACGGCGGCACCGCCACCACCCAGCAACACGATGAGAACAAACGCCACTGCTGCAGTGGTGAACCCGGGAAGCTTGCGCAGCCTGCCAAGGGCGCGCTTAGTGCCGCCGCCCGTCTTCAGCTCTGGTTGCTGAGGGCCTACTGAGCTCATCTAGTCTTGCTCCGTTTCCGAACTGAGGTGAATACGTACACGCATGCGCTGATGACGACAATCCATGGCCATGGGTTGTAGTCGGTGGCTTCCACATTACTTTGCAGCTGGCGCAACAGCGGCAATGCCTGCGACGCTTCCGGTGAGGGCTGGACACCTTGCTGCAGGGGGTCCAGATCTGTGCCGACGTCGGAGCCGATGGGAACTTGCACACCACCTGACACAACTCCTGTGGCAGGCGTCCTTGTTGCCGCTGTGCCGCCGCTGATGGGCAGTGAAATCACTGCGCCGCCTGCGGCCAGGTTGCCCGGGCCCCCAGCGCACGGTCCTATAAGCTGACCGGCACCACGTTCCTGCAGGACAAAAGTCAGGGTGAAGTCGGCGTTTTGATTTCGGGTGGAGTTGGGAGCTTCAACGGACAGGCCCAGGTCAAGGGTCAGGGGCAGTACTTCGCCTGCGGCCAGCGTCCAACCATCGATGACCGGGGTGCAGGTGCCGGGAGTTGGCAGAGCGTTGGCTGTGGTGACGCGGCCTGAGGCTTGCGCTTGCAGGCGCAGGTGCTGGGGCAGAATTGATGCGCCAGCAATCCCTGCGCTGGTGTCTGGGTTGTTGGTGTTGTGCACAGCGAGGGTGAAGTGCGCGCTGTCTTTGCCGGCGTTGCGAACCCAAATGAGTCCTGGCCTTGATTCTCCTGGAACATAACCTTTTGTGCTCCTAAACATGGTTGGAATCGCGTCAGTGGCGAAGTGGACACCGTCGCGGCTTAGCTGAAGCAGATCATTCTTGTTCTCGGCGCCTGCGGCAGGTCCTGCCAGCAGTGTTCCCATGGCAATGCTTGCCACTATGGCCACGACGGCCATGCGTGCGGAGCCGTCGAGGCTGCGCGGCGGGACTTTTCTAGTCATTGTCTTTTTCATGCTTGCCGCGCTTCTTTTCCACGGCACCCCGGACCATACTCAAGGCACCCAGGGAGATGAATCCTACGGCGATGATGGGAAGCAGCTTGCCCCTCTGCTCGCCCACAGCATGGGCGGCGAAGCCTACATAGGGTACTGCGTATAGCAGTTTGCCCTTAATCTGCACTTCTTGGACGGTGGCAGCGTCTTCCAGGGAGTTGTTGTCTCCTTTGGTGGTGAAAACCCGTTCTCCGGTTTGGGTGGATCCCACCGAGGTGATGCGGTGGGAGATGACACCGGGCTTGCCTGATTCAATTTGGAAGGTAATGACATCACCTACGCGGAGAGAGGAGAACTCTGTGGGCTTGACCACCAGGAAAGTTCCGGGCGCGTACTTGGGTGCCATGGAGTTGGTCAGCACGGTGTATGTTTGCGAGCCGGTGGCCATGGGCGCCACGATCATGATCAAGGCGCTGACCGCTGCGAGGAGGAGGACCACGTAGGCGCTCCAGCTGCCAATCGAGTGAAGGATTCCGCGGGGACGTACCTTGCCGGCCGGCTCAGAGTTCAGAGATGAAACATCGCTGGTGACGGGGCTGATAACAGACATGGTGGACCCTCTTAGAGTTGGTTGACAGTGATCGGGACGGCAATGGCTGCGGTTTGTCCGCTGAGATTCACCGGCATGGTGGCAGCCAGGGTGATCTGGAAGCAAAACACACCAGTTGCGGTCTTGGCGATGTCCACTGTGGCGGTGCCGTTGGATGAAGCTGACTCGTAGAGCGCGGCTTGGGAGCACTGCGAGAGTGCTGTTGCAGCAACCACCTTGACCTGCATGTAGGGTGCAAGCGCGGATACCGCGTTGTTGTCGATGACGGGGACTGCCGTAGTGGCCCTCACGGTGAAGTCCCCTCCGGCGTTGGTCACATTGCCCAGCTGGACACCGGCGTAGGTGCTGTGTCCGGGGACCACGGCCCCCGTGGGTGTGGTGCTTAAGGCAAACGTGGCCGCTGTTCCGTTGGCCAGAGTCATGTCAGTGTAGTCGCCGGTTTTGGTATCCGTGAGGCTGATTCGAAAATCAGCGGCCTGGACGGTTCCGGCGTTTGCCCCAGCAAATTTGTTCCACAGCGCATAGCTCCCCTGCACAGTAAGCAGTCCCAGCACCACGGCAACCAGCACAAGGCCGGTGGCTTTCAGTGCGCGGGTGCTTTTCATGGCTGCTTCCGTCGGGAGGGGGGTGGTGGTGTATTGGTTGGTGGCCCAATACACCACCCACAGGGGGTCTGTGGTGCTGTGTGGTTAGAGGCCGTTGCTGCCGGCCGGGGCCAGCTGCTTGAGTTCGTAGCCGATAGCGCCGAAGTTGTAGTTGGCGTTCACTGATTCACGGTTCGCGGTTGTTTCCTTGAACGCGAACGTGGTGGTGGCAGTAACCTTGCCAGTATCGGCAGCACGGAGTGTGGTGGTCGGCAGAACTGCACCATCGGTGGCGTTCTTCAGGGCCGTTGTGGAAACAACAGCGTTCGCAGCAAACCCATTGTTCACGGTCTCGCCGGTAACCTTCAATGTGGCCGCCATCAAGTCACCGCTCAACGTCACATCCAGCTGCTGGGTGTAGGTCAAAGTTTCACCGGGAACCACCTTGTACGCGGCAATGTTCGTGATGGCCTTGCCGGCCTTGTCAGTCCACGCACCGGCAGAAACCGGAACCAGGTTCAAGTCACCGGAAACAACCGAACCCATGGAGGAATTCTGGGCCTGGTTCCAAGTAGCCAACGTACCGCCACCGCCAGCTAGCAGAATAACGCCTACAGCAGTAGCAATTGCGCCCTTAGCCATCTTGTTCATTGTCAGACCCCTTGTTCAAGTTCACTCAGCAAGCTTTCCTGCCGATGGGTTCAACAATGCAGCCCCCAACGCAAGAAAAGGCATCAAAAACCCGGAAGATTACAACAAGAAATGCTCAAGCATTCAGGCACATTGTGTGGGTTCCCTCAAGCTCAAGAAATACTCAGGAAGTATCCGCCCAACGAACATGCAGGTCACTAGACTCCGCAAACTGCCGAATGTGAGATTATCTAAACCAACAGCTTCTTGCCTGACGACTTGTGCGGCGGTGCTCTTTGCCGGCTCACCACAAGTACTTCAGTTGTTGCCGGACGCAAGCGAATGCGCCACATCGTGACCTCGACGGATGGAAGTACTTATGCCCCACCTCGGCAAGCAGCAGAAATCCGTGCGGTTTCTGGGTTGGCTCCATCCTTTGCGTAGGCGGGTGTTCCTAACTCAGTTGCCGTTGACGCTGGTCATGGTTGTTGCCGTATGTATCGCTGTACTGGTGTATCCCACGTCGTTTGGGGAACCGCTGTTCATAGCGGCCTTGGCATTGCACGCCCTATTGTTTGTCGCGGCAATCGCTGTCCCATGGCAGAAGCTGCCACGGGGCGCGTTTCTTGTCCTCCCCTATTTGGACTTTGTGGCCATTGGGCTGTTCCGCGGCGGTAACCAGCAGTTCCTAACGGCCGTTGGCCTCCTGATTTTTTTCCCGGTCTTTTGGCTGGCTTCATCGGGCCTGGCAAAACGTACTTCAATCGTGGTCAGTGTGACAGCAGCCTTGCTTATTGTGTGGTTTCCGGTTCTAACTTCGCCCACCGGTTTCACCCCAGAGCAGTTGGCCAAGCCTCTACTTTTCCCGCTGGTGGTGCTGGCCTACGCCATCACTGTAGTTGCCGTGACCAATACCGTGAACGTTCAGCGGAAAGCGCTGGAAGCCAAGGATGTTGAGTTGCGGGCCGCATTAGATGCCAGCCAGCAACGGGAGCGGCTGCTGGCAACAGTGGTGGACACGGTTGCTGTTGGTGTGGTGGTGGTGGACGCAGCGGGCAATGACATGCTGATGGATGCCACCCAAAGGGCTCTGCACGACCATGCAGTTCCTGAGCACATTCCAGACCCGGAGGAAAGCGAGCTGGTGGTTTTCTCAGTGGACGCTGTCACTTTGCTGGCTGCGGAGGAACGCCCCGTGCGCCGGGCCATCAGGGGCGAGGCTTTCACCAATTATCAGGTGTGGCTGGGAACAGGAGACCAGGCGAGGGCAGTCTCCACCGCCGCACGGCCCATCCTGGATGAGAACGGCAACTTCGATGGTGCAGTGATAGCTTTCCATGACATCACCGAGATGATGGCAGCACTGGAGGCCAAAAATGATTTCGTGGCGAACGTTTCGCACGAATTCCGCACTCCGTTGACGTCCATCCAGGGCTACTTGGAAATGGCCTTGGACGAACAGGAGCAACTGCCTGCTGAGGTTCGCGGCTACTTGAACATTGCTTCACGCAATGTGGACCGTCTCAGTTCCTTGGTCTCCGACCTGCTGACCACAGATTCACTGACGCTGCAGCTGAGCCGGACGGATTTTGCCACACTAGTCTCGGAAAGTGTGTCCTCGGCAGCGCCGGCGGCCGAGCTGAACAAGCTGGGCCTGGTCACGGAGATGCAGGGGCCGTTGGAGGTCTTCATCGATGTCAGGCGGATTGGGCAAGTACTGGATAACTTCGTCTCCAATGCGGTCAAGTACTCCCCCGACGGCGGAACCATCACCGTCAGAGCATGGGCCGAGGGCACGGACTTGTGGTGCGAGGTTCGGGACACGGGCATGGGCATGAACTCGGAGGAACAAGCTGAGGCTTTTACCAAGTTCTTCCGGGCCAGGTCCGCAATGGCCAGATCCATACCGGGAATCGGTTTGGGGCTGATGATATCGCGAACCATTGTCGCCAAACATGGCGGCACCATTAGCTTGAGCAGTGAGCCAGGCGCGGGAACCACCATCGGGTTTGTGCTGCCGGGGTGTTTGTCTCTTGGCAGCGGAATCCCGGGGCGTGGCGTGCAACGTAAGTCCGTGTTTGACTCCGCGCAGTAACCTGTCCATTTCCAGACCACCGCATCTGCTGTGACCTCACGCATAAAGGGGTGGTGGTGTGTTGAGGGGGGAGTCAACACACCACCTGTCTAGGGGGACTTGCCAATCCGGAGCCATGACTTGTCTGGTGGCCCGTGCCGGCGCCAGGCCGAACGGTCTGCCGATTCTTCCCAGCAAGTAGGCTTCCGCTGACAACAACTATGGAGGATGCACCTCAAGAAATGGCACCCTGTATCCGGAAGATTGCCGCAAGAAAAGCACAATATTCGCGATCCACCCACAGCCCAATAGGAAATTCAAGCCAAGCTCAAAATCAGTACGATTCCGCGAAAATACGGCACAAACTGACGCATTCAGGGTCGGCTCGAGCACCAAGCCCTGTCCTTTTGTATAAGGTTTGGTCAAGTTCTAGTATTTTCTGCAAAAACCCATCGAATTCCTGCAAGCTGCCGATAGTGTTGAAGAGGAAATCAAGATCACTTGGACTCAAACACGACACACGGCAGGAGGCACGAACAGAGGATGACAGTCACCGCATTGCCACTTGTCTGTAGCGCCACTCTGCACTCCCTTGAGGAATCCCTCGACGGCGAGACCACACTGTGCCGTAACTTTGTGTGCCGCTATGTTGACATGTGGCCCGGACGTTTTGTGCGGATTCACGAGGCTGTCACCGCTGGCCATAGGGAAGACGCCTTGGACGCAGCACTGAGTCTCCGTAGTTCTAGCTTGATGGTGGGAGCAGCCCGGCTCGGAGAGCTGACCAGCGACCTCATCAGGGTTCTCGAAATGGATTGCAACGCTGCCGCAGCCAAAAAACTTGCGGCATTGCGAAAGTGCGGGAACCAAACTGCGGGCCAGTTGACGGCCAGCTACGTCAATGTGGCGTAACGTCTATATGTGACCAGCACCCACCAAGCCCTCCACCGCCTTGCAGTAAGCCTGATGGCTGCCTACTTGGTGGCGCTGTCACTCATTGTTTTTTGGCCCACGCCTGTGGATCAGCCAGCCGCTGGAGTGCTCCACCAAGTCATTGATTGGCTCCATCGTCATGGCATGCCTGCATTCATTGACTATGCGCAGATTGAGTTTTCCGCCAATGTCCTGCTCTTTGTGCCCATGGGCATCATTGCTTCGGTGTGGACCAAGAAAGCCTGGCTGGGCCTTGGCATCGGATTCGTGACATCGTGCACTATTGAACTTGGGCAGTCGCTGTTTCTGGCGGCCAGATTCCCATCAGTATTGGATGTACTGGCAAATACGTTGGGTGCCGGCGTCGGCGCCGCGATCTACACCCTTGCCCACCGGCGTTCGTTGGTCGAGGCTGTCGAGACCCAAGAAGGAAAATCCGGATCATGACCACTCCTCCCCCGTTCAGAATCCTCACGGTGTGCACCGGCAATATCTGCCGCTCCCCCATGGCCGAGCGGCTTCTTCAGCATGGCCTCGAGCAGGTCTCTCCAGGAGCATTTGAGGTAAGCAGTGCAGGCACCGGGGCCCTTGTTGGCCACGCCATCGAGCCCCATGTGGAGGGTTTCATCCGAGTCATGGGTGCGGCTACCGACAATTTTGCTGCTCGACAACTAACCCCGGCCATCTTGGCCGAACAGGACTTGGTCATCGCATTGACCCGGGCCCATCGCAGTCGCATTGTCGAGATGCGCCCGGCACTGCTAAAAAAGACCTTCACTCTTCGAGAACTGGCCCGCATTCTGCCGCAGATTGAAACACCCCAGGGCATGGGAGCTGCTGAAAGATGGGAGGCCATGATTCCGCTCGCCCTGCGTGCACGCAGCCAGTTCCGATCATCTCCGGAGGACGACGACGTGGTGGATCCGTACCGCCGTTCAGACGAAGTCTATGAGCAGATGCGCCGCGACATCACTCCGGCGATCGGCGCACTTATTGACTGCGCGCGCTGACATACCTAGTTACTTCACCTCGTCAGAGGGAAGTGGTCGGGACAGGCTATTTTCGGTTCGGCCCGAGCGAATGCGACCGAATGAACCCCTGTCAGCGCTTGATAACCTGCTTTCGTTGCCGGGAACTGCACCGCTTTGAGGTGTTCTTCGCTCAAACTGATTACGGCAACATAATGTGTGTCTTTGTGTGTATCTACTCCCGCGTTGACTTGTGCCATGGCCGGCTACCCATGGTTGCGTCCCGTGGAGTGGTGGAGTTTTTCTCAACACCGTGCGGGTCAGTGCTTTGATTATGCTGCAGTGAATTCTGGGAGCAAAATTCCTTCTTCTACCGGGGCGGTGGTTGTGGTGTTCATGGTCTTGAGTTCGGTCATGGAGGCCTCGGAGAGGTAGCGGCGGTCCCCGGCTTCCCATTCGTCGGGTTGGGCGAAAGCAGTGCGGATGATCGAGCCGACCATGCCCTGGGACCCTTTGGGCACGATCGAGAGCACGTTTCGCATGAAATGCATCCGGCAGCGCTGCCATGAAACACCCTGGAAGACCGTGGCGATGGCCTTCTTCAAGCCTGCGTGGGCGTCGGAGATCGCCAGCTTCACCCCGTCCAGTCCACGGGTTTTCATGGAACGCAGGAACGCGGTCCAGAACCCTTCGTTCTCACTGTCACCAACGTCAACGTCCAGGACTTCCCGTCGCCTGTCCGCAGCAGCCCCGAAAGCGCCCACGACCGCTTGAGAGACCACCTGGTGCCCGAACCTGGCCTTGCGTAGGTCGCATCGAGAAACACGTACTAGTAGTCCATGGTGGAGAGATCACGGTCAGGGAAAGCGCCGACTTCATGGTCCAGGTCCTCGCAGATCCGGGAGGCCTCGGACTTGGAAATCCCGGTATCGGCCCCGAGTGCCTTGACTTTGGTCTCAACCGTGAGGGTGGATACCCCGTGCAGGTATGCCTTCATCACGACTGCGTAGAGGGCCTGGTCAACGCGACGGCGCCGTTCAAGCAATGCCGGGAAGAACGACCCGTTCCACAGCTTGGGGATCTTCAGGTTCAGGTCCCCAGCTGTGGTCGTCAACGTCCTGGTTCGGGAGCCGTTGCGCTAGGTAGTGCGTGCCTCGGAACGTTCGAAGGGGCCGGCACCAATGAACACCGTGGCCTCGGCCTCGATGAGCTGTTGAACAAGGTTTCGGTTGCGGTACGGATCCGGTCGGAGACATCGGTAAGTTTGAGTTGTCCCAGTAGATCGAGCAGGGCAGACGGGACTGCCCCGGGTTTCGTTGACTCTCGGGGTTTAGTGTTTCTAGGCGGCTTTGAGGCCAGTAGTCATTCTCTCAAACTCGATCGGGGTTAGGCGGCCAAGTCGTCGTTGTCGGCGTTTGCGGTGGTAGGTTTTCTCGATCCAGGTCACGATCGCCAGCCGCAGCTCCTGCTGTGTGGTCCATCGTTTGCGGTCCAGGACATTCTTCTGCAGCAGCGCAAAAAATGACTCCATGGCAGCGCTGTCGGCGCACGCGCCCACCCGGCCCATCGATCCGGTCAGCCCTTTGGTCTTCAGGGTCCTAATCCACCACGGTTCCTAGTGAGGACCTGAGCGACACTGCGTTACGCAGCGCGGCAACGGCGAGGGACGCCTTCATGCGTGAGTCGATCGAATAGCCTTTCGATCCGGTTCGAATGGACGTCCTTGATCGCGCACAGGTACAGCTTGCCCTCGTCGGTGCGGTGCTCGGTGATGTCCGTGAGCCAGAGCCGGTTGGGTGCCGTTGCGGTGAAGTCCCGCTTGACCAGGTCGTCATGAACGGGCGGACCGGCCTTGCGCGTCAATCCGCGTTTCTTGGCGAACACAGACCAGATTCTCTGGCTGCAACACAGCCGCTGGACCCGGTTCTCACCCGCGGCCAGGCCCTGCTCCTTCAGCTCGTCTGCAATGAACCTGTAGCCGAACGCCGGGTCGTCTCGATGCACATCTAGCGCGGCGTTGATCAGATGCGCATCAGCCCAATCCCGGTCCGTCACCGGAGTCGCCTTCCATGCGTAGAACGCCTGTTTGGAGAATCCGAGCACCCGGCAGGCCACCGCGACGGGAACCCCGTCGCACGTCTTAATCAAGGACCAGCGGGAACCTCATTTTGGGGGCAGCTCACGGGCGAAGAACGCCGCGGCCCGACGCAGGATCTCGTTCTCCTGCTCCAGTAGCCGGATGCGTTTCTTCGCATCCCGTAGCACGGCCGCCTCAGCAGCGCTCACACCCGGGCGGTTGCCGACCTCGATATCGGCTTTCTTGAGCCAGTTATGCAACGTCGCTTCTCAAGATCCCGAAGTCCCTAGCGATCTGAGCGATAGGTGCTTCATGCTTGCGAGCCACGGCAACTTTCGTCGCGGCGGAACTCGGCGGGGAAAGGCTTAGGCATATCAATATCCTTGCTGCAAGGAACGTATCCTCACAAGTCAGGAGTCAAGCAAAGCCAGGGCAGTCCCCTTTCGTAGTCGGTAGCTGTTGCCTTTGAGGCTGCAATACTTTTGCTTGCCGGGTCGCTTCCGGTCACCTTTCCGTGTCTGTGTTCAACCTTGCAACAGTTAATACGACGATTCACAACTGTGAGCGATTGACACTGTCTGCCCGCGTCTGCCGCAATTGACGACTTCCGTCCACCAAACAACCACCATCATCTTTGCAAGGACGCCAGTCTTGCTCGGTACTTCGACCATCGGACACTCTGGTACGTGAAAACGTAAATAAAGATGCCGTCCGTTCAAAAAATTGCCACGATGACTACTCGCACATCTCTGCCCGATGCAGGGGACGCAACTATGCAGTGCGATATCTAGCGCAAAGCTGACTTCCATTGTTTCGAACCGATGGTCAAAGACTCAGCTGACTCCCCGGGTAGATGATCACTCCGCTTTATTGCGACATGAGCGGCCAGCAGAGCCAGTGGAATCCAGAAATACCGGTTGTAGAAACTAGGAGCCGTCATCGAGAACACCAGGGTCGCGGCCGTCATCGCGAGTATGGCGACACTTATGGAATCATCCGAACGATGCCTCCAACCTTGTCGGATACCTGTCACAATAGCCACCACAAGTCCAAGGGAAAATATCGCGCCACCCTGGTACATAGCCGCCAGAAGGAAGTTATGTACGGACAAAGTCTCCGTCACAATGGACGATTGCGCATCTAGTCCAACGCCAGTCAATGGCGCATGAAGGAAGCCCTGCCAGCCAAGTAAGTCCGTTTCCCACCTCGAGGATGTGGTGTTCAGTGATTCTTCGCTACCGGTTATCCCTAGAACTTGAAGGACACGCTCACTGGGCGACAGCGCGTTAGCTGTCGAACCAATAGTGCCCGTCGCCCAATAGAGGCCTACTCCGGCAGCGACAGCCACCAAAAAGATCCGTCCAACCGAAACCCCACGAAGGGCCAAAATAACTAAGGTTCCCAGACCGGTTGCAAGCATTCCACTTACACTCCCACTAAGAATCAATCCTGCGATGCCGCCAGTGAGGATAAAGAGGGGCAGAAAACGGCCATAGTCACGGCTTCGGGCACCCAGCGCGGCGACGCCAAATATGACGGCCAATGCGGTGATAATCCCGGTATCACTGACATGTCCGGTAAAGCCAGAGAAACGACCAGCGATTGTGACCTGCCCACCCGGAATGACGTCTGCACCCGCGACGACCTGCAGGACTCCGCCTAGGCCGCATACGGCAGCCCCTAATGCGAACGAAAGAAGACCATTGGCAAGCCGTTTCGGCGTGTTCAAAAGGATTCTAGCCTGCCAGGGCAGAATGGCGACCACGTAGATGACACGAAGCATAACCATCAAGCTGTCCGCAGTATCTTGACTAACGATCGACGCCAGTCCTCCACCGGTGACAATCATAAGCACGACCAACACCTGAAAAATGTGCGAAGGACCGGGCATCTCTGGCTTCTTAGCCGACAGCGACAGGACCAGCGCGCTGGAAATCATTAGCAAGTCCCCAATTGTCGTTCCACCCACCCGCAGTACAAGAAGCGATGATGCAAAGAGGCCAAGGATGAAAAGGAATCCAGCCAACCGCACCAAGAAATCTACTCTATTCCGTTCCTCTCGAATGCGGCCAGTTCGAGTCATTGTGGTCAAGATAGTATCCCCCGGTTTTTGCGCAACACATTGGGTACAGGTTATTACAGATCCGTGAGTCTACGAGACCGGCATCTCCTGTATCCGCAGATTCAAGGTCTAGGGATCGGCCATGGTGGTGAGGCGGTTTCGGGAGTTCGTTGATTTTTCGGGGGCTTTTGGGGTGAAACCCTCTTAATTTTGCCCAATATGCGAAAAACAGAGTTACTGTTTTGAAGCCCAGCGGAGGGTGGAATGATGGCTGTCATGACTGCCGAGCCACGTCTTCCTAGGCCAATGGTTCCTGCTGAGGTTCCGGTGGGCTTGGCCGCGTCCCTTCTCGAGGACGACCGGGGCGGGGAAGTCTATATTCATGGTCAGCTCTGTGATGTTTGGGAGACCGGAGATGCTGCTGCCCGTCGCTGCGCAGCTGTGAAATCGATGCGCCTGCACACGGACTCGACGGGAGAGATCTCGAAGGCTCTCAAGGTTTCGCCGGTCGCTATATAGAAGTGGGGCCAACTGGCCCAAGTTGGCGCCGTGGCCGCTCTGGTCTCGGAGAAAAGGGGGCCCACGAGTTCCTCAGGGCTGTTGACCGCAACTATCGACCGGATCGTTGCCCTGCGCGGGCAACAACACTCATTGCGTTCCATCGCCGCCGCGGTCGGCGTCTCGGAATTCAGTGTCCAAACGCGCCCTGAAATCGCTGACGAACAAGGGACCCAAGAAGCATCAACACTCCCCCTGCAGGGCAGAGCGCGCCGGACTGAACAGCTGACACAGCCGGTCCTACCGGCACTGGTTCCCCGAGTCGGGGAGCGTGCGGCAGCACGGGCCGTGCTCCTGGAGTGCGCGGGATCGGTGTTTTCACCTGCTGCCCATGTTCATCATGCCGGATTGTTTCTGGCCCTGCCTGACCTGGAGTCCTCAGAGCTGGTGGCCTGTGCGAAGAAAGTTTATGGTTCACTCCCGAACGGGTTCTATGGGCTGGAACCCGTCCTGATCGATGCAGTTCTGCGGGCATTGGCTGGGGAAGCCCGCGCCGAGGGCGCCACCCGCTTCGACCCTGTGGAACTGAGGAGGGTGCTGGGTATAGATCGGGCACCGGAAGTAAAAACGATTCACCGCATGATTAGCCAACTCTCCGAAACAGGTAAAGCCGAAGAACTAAACGCCGCCTTGGCCAAACATCACTTGAACTCCACTGGCTCGGGCGGGGAGAACCTGGCCGCGCTTCTTTATGTTGATGGGAATGTGCGTGCCTATCTGGGCTGCAAGAAGATCGGGAAGCTCAACGCGACACTGTTGAAGTTCCCGGTTCCGGCGAGCGAGGAAACACGGGTCACTGACGCCCACGGATCCCCAGTCTTTGTAGTCATGGCCGAACCGGGTGCGTCACTGGCCGGTGAACTGCGCAAACTCTTGCCAGAACTCCTTCAAGTCGTGGGGGATGAGAGGCGCGTGCTGGCTGGTTTTGACCGTTGCGGCTGGTCACCGGATCTGTTCAAACACATGGCCGAACAAGGATTCCACATGCTCACCTGGCGCGAAGGCGCCAGCAAGGACGTAGAAGAGTTGAAGAGAAACTGTTCGTGGAGGTCTCCTCGCTGACGAGAACGGACAGAGCCGGAAATGGTCGGCCGCTGACACCCTCGTTGACCTGCCCCTAGCTGGCACGAAGAAGACAGGGGAAGCCTTCGGTATCCGCGCTCTCCGCGGTTCGTGGTGAATTCCATTATTGTCATGGATGATTCACCGTTGTTTGGGCGGCGCTCCTGAGCATAATGCGCGTCGTGTAGTTAGCGCTATTGTCGAAGCCTCGGCCGGTCCTCTTGATGTGTTTGATGCTGGTGTTGTTGGCTTCGCCTTTCCCCGTGGTCGCGCCGGTATCGACGAGGACTTCGATCTCCTTCCACCAGCGGCAAATGGTCCGCCACAGCCCGGTTGTCTCGGGCTGTTTGGATTCCCTCACGAGATCCTCGACGTGTTCCTGCGCCGGCTCGGCGTCCTCCAAAGAGCCGGTCCGCAACAAAACTCTAACTTGTTCCTTCACCTCCCACGCAGCCTTGAGCTTTCCGGTCGGGTCGTCGGTGGCGAAGACTTTCTCCAACCGTGCTTTGGCCTGATCGGAGAGTGAATCGCCAACCCGCAGAAGCAGCATCCGGTGCGCCCATGCCGGGTCAACTGCCCGGCCACGACGACCGCATCTGATGAGAAAGTTGCTGGCGAACCTCTGTCAATGTCTGGTTCTCGAGCTGGATCAGATGGAAGTGATCGACGGATACGGCAGTGCGGGGCAGCCACATCCGTAACGCTTTTCGGAATGCTGCCGAGGGGTCGATCGCGACTACTTCCACTCCGAGTCGCCACTCCAAGGGTCGCTTGATGAACCATGCCCCGACCCCTGTGTGGTCTCGGCCGTCAACAACACCAAGGAACTGGCTCGTATCCAGGTCAACGATCGTAGTCATCCATGGCTCGATCCGCTGCCAAGCATTGGTCTCGGTGTTTTTGAAGAAGCGGACGGAGCGGAAACAGTGTTCATCAATCCCGAGCATCCTTGGCCGTAAGAGATCAACGTTGGGCAGCTTCGTCGCAGCCGGGCTAAAGGCCTTTTGCACCAGCCACCAAGAGACGCCATGGGCGGTAGCGGTTTCCGTCGCGGCACGGCCAGAGTCAATGACAGCTCGCACCAGAGCGCTGCGGAGCCGGCTCGTGGTCCGTGCCCTGGCCGGGACCTCGAGCGTGGATTCAAAGAAGGTTTTGCGCAGGCACAATGTCTCGTCGCAGAATAGCCACCGCTTGGCCCAAACAACTTCCACCGGACCAGCCACGGGGATATCGCGGACTCGTTGCTGCCGGCCAGAGTGGCGACGGGTGCCAATGACACCGCAACCCGGGCACCCGGATTCAACAGTGCTCTCGATATGGATTCTGCGTTGACCAGAACTCAACGTATGGGTTGCCAGGACGCGGTAATCGTCCAGATTGAAGATCGTGGTGGCAGCATCAGGGTGCACCAAAGTAAGCTCGTTCAAGGCTCGTAGTCCTGTCAAAGATGAATGCATCAGAACATCCATCACAACAGGGCTACGAGCCACCTTTGTTCAAGGACACGAAACCAGAATTCACCACGAACCACGGACAGCCATGAGTCCTCTCTGGGACGCTGATAATGCTTTGATTGCTGCTAAAAAGAACCACAAGAAGATTCCAGCCGAGCTTCGATTTGGCGAACTGAACCCCGGTCAGCAAGTCCTAGATACCGAGACGAAACTGATCCACCACGGCATCCGTATCGCCGCCTACAACACCGCAATGACGATCGCTCGGGAGATCCGAACCAACACCGGATACAAAACGCCATCTAGGAAGCCCGCACGCTAACGCGCCAAGCATCCAACCAGACCGGCAACATCGATAACACCGAACCCGGATACCTCATGATCACCTTGAATCTGCAACCCACGTAAGCGAAAAACACGGCAATCGCCGAACTCTGTAACCAGCTCAACAGCACTCAAACCCGGCACCGCGGCACCGCGGCACCGCGGCACCGCGGCACCGGCCTGATCCTCCACTACGCCAGCAAATAACCATGACCGGATCAGAATCATTGGATCGCTATGGCCGGAGCTCTGGAGCCCTCCTTAGACGGCCACAACCGACCGTCCGCCACCGAACAGAAGCAAGAGTCAGCACCAGCGTGACCGCTGTGGAACCCGTCACCAACCACCACCACGCGGTCAGAATCTCACACCCAAATGCCAGAATCGGGAACCATCAGGCAGACAGTCAGCCCTGATTCACCATAAACCGGGCCTCACCAAATCTCGAGGCTAGCTGAAACCCCGCCCATGACAATTACCACAACATTTCAGGAGCTCTGAGAAAAGCCGGGAAGACTTCAAATACAGTACAAAAATAGGAATCATCGGCAGAGAATCTGCACTAATCCGCCAGAACTACCGCCCCATTAAAAATCAACGTACGTCATACAGCACGAGAAATTCGCAACGAGTGATAATTCAAGCTAAGGAGTAGGAGTTGTCCAATCGATATAGCAAAAAGTGCTCCCGCCGTTCCCCAAAGCCAACCGAACAACATAATACAAGGAAGACTAAACAAGGACATAATCATTGTATTTCGGGATAAATGCCTCATGAGACCCAATGATGCCAGAACGATTTGTCCCTGAACTAGGGTTATCAAAGACAGGCAAAACATAACAGAAAAAGCCGCAGTTGTTGTAGCATCCAGCATCACGACACGGTGGCTCAGATAATAAATAGCGTAGGGACCCAGGAAAAGCAAAAAAATTCCGGACGTAATTGCAAAAATAGCTGTCCAAAAGAGCGCATGCCGGGCTCTTGCTCGTCTGGCAGTGTTATCCCCGTGGGGAATCCAACCCCTGAGAACATCCAATGCTGGAGAAACAGCGGTATTGATCTGTTTGTTCAAACGGTCAACAACGGCAAATATTGGAACTGAACTCAGAGAAACAAGTCCGATAATAATCAAGGGCGCATTGGAAAAGAGAGTAGAAAGAGCCGATGCAGACATTCCATGACGATGTTCAACCAGCAAATTGCGAATCTTGGAAGTTGGTACAAATAATCTACCGTCGTCGGAGCGACCAGAATTTCGAAGGATCCAATGACTACTCAGTGCGAGAGCGACGATCAGACCAAGTATCTGAAACAAGACGGACACAAAGACATTCTGCTGACTGATCATCACCCACAACCCTATTGTTGTAAATAGGACTCGCGGGAGTGTCTCATTGAGCAGCATCGCATAAGGAGCAGAAATACCTACAAAATACCAATTGGGGCGAAGTTCCATGACGACAGCCAGTATTCCTCCGAGCACACACAGGAAAACAGACTTCGTGGGAACAATCAGACAGACGCTTACAATTAGCGCACCAAAAGGGACTAAAAGTACAAGTCGGGTCTTCACTGAATCCAAATAAAGCCTTCTGTGTTCAGGCAACTGGGAACTAGCAACACTTGCCGGACCCGAAATGCCCCATCCGTAGCCAACGAAAACCGCACCCACAGATCCTATCGACTGGCCATATGCGATCGCTGCCCAATCGTCGATACCGCCAACTGAAATAGTCAACGGAATTGCAAGTAGAGTCAAAATTCCCGTAATTGCAACACTTAGCCCAAAACCAATTACTTTCCTAAGACGCTGATGCACAATATACTTTCAAAAGATACGGGTGGAGAGCCACACGTGAGCAGACAACGAATACAGATCATCCAACCACGACAGCACTTCAATGGAAATGCGATCCTAAATACACGAGATGATATCTGCTGCCCAAGTGAATGGCAACAATTTGCCCATCTGAGGAGAAGCGGCGTTATAGACCAAATGAGCCCAATATTGTTACAAGCACTTTGGCCATCGTGAGCCAAACAAATTGGTCCAATGAAGGGCAGTGCGAGAAATTAAATACGAAATCAAAATCCCTAGTGGCCATAGCAATTACTCTCTATCCGTCCTCCATCCTCTGGTGAGTCCCAACATCATTACTCACAATGTATGGCCAAGAAGGAAATAATCCTTTCAGTAGGACAATGCTGCCAACCTCAAGTTTTACCGGAAATACAAACACACCAGTGGAGTCATAGTTCCTGGTCTTGGGTTTTCCATCGCCAATTCGACGGAACACCAAGATGTCCGCACGAAATTTAATTGGACTATACCCAGCCATTACCAGTTGAGCAACCGGGTATTCTACAAAATGACCAAAATTGATCAATAGAATATTGACCCGATTAGTCTAAAATTGTTGAACACGAAACACAAACCTCTCCTGCCCCTCACGAAGCGACGATCGGCTAATGCGGGTGGGAATCTAATCAAATTTACTGGGCCCGCCCACTGCCGCCGCAGCCTACCCATCTTTGCCGTGTTCACGCAATATAACAGAGAACTATTTAATTCGGAATTAACAAAATGTGTTTTTGGGTTGTCATCGGATTCTAATACCAAATTCTGTTGCCCGAGTTGCAGGAGGGTAGGAATCAAAGTTCCCATCTAACATCAGACCGAATGATTTTCGCTGGCGAACCAACAACAAGACTGCGTGCAGGAACTGACTTGGTGACCACACTGCGTGCCCCAATGACAGCGCCCTCTCCGATTTCCACACCTTTGAGAATGGCTACTCCCGACCCAATCCAAACATTATTTCCAATGGTGACGTCACTAGTGGCCGCGGATCCATCTATCGAGTGATTATCCGTATCTGAAATGCAGACATCCCAGGAGATTGCGCAGTCAGTCCCAATTGTGACCCGCGATCTGCACACTATCTCCGAACGTCGATTGATGAATGTACGGTCACCTATGGATACTTGAGACTCTGCCGTCTCAAGATATATCCCGACACCCCGGAACAGTCTGACCCGTTGACCGAGAACCAGTCTGCCTCCTCTTTCACCACGTACAATATTCGGGATTCCGTCAAATCTAACCATTATTGGAATACTCATACCAGGAAGAACAGATATTGACCGAGCTCTAATGACACCCAATACCTTGCTAATTATTTCGTTCATATCAAGTTCTCTTAATTTTATCGGCTACCGGAGCTAGCAAATCAAGACTGTCCACTGAGCAGGCCGCCAACGCCTTATAAAACATATGGGCGAACAATGCTGGAGTGTATTCAAGAATATCGGGGTGGACGATGGGGCCAGCCCAGCCATTCGATGACAATTTTATAGCACTAGCCAATGCCGTGGAATCGTTTCCGTGATAGTCAAAAACACCGGACATTGACTTAATCGACGCCACAACCCCACAGACGTCGCTAACTACGACATGAATTCCCGCCGCCAAAGCCTCATTGACGATCAATCCCCAGACTTCCTCCGTAGAAGGAAGTACCAGAGTCGCATGTCTTGCCAATATCTCCGGAATTGCTTCGTACTCCACTGGACCCAAAAATTCGATTTGATCATTCAAGTCAAGTTCAGAACAGAGAGCGCGAATACTCAACTCCTCTGGCCCTTCTCCAACGATCGTAAGTCGATACTCAGGGTCTCCAATCGAGAATAGCGCGTTAATCAGACTGTGAATATTCTTCCGTTTGATTAACTGTCCTACAAAGAGGATGTTTTTGGATATGGTCCCACCGGAGATAGGGACTTCTGCTCGAATTTGACTCGCCACGGTATTGATTTCCTTGACATCTACCGCATTGAATCCTGTAAATATCCGGTGTTGTTCAACGCCAAATTTCCCAATTGCTTCGGCGGCCGATTTCCCCGGGACAACCACAGCATTTAGGCTTTTAAAGAATCGAGTTCGTGCGTGTGCTATCGGACCGCCCGAATACTTGTTGCTAGCAAGCGTTGATTCATAAAATCCGACGGTGCGCTTTCGGAATATTTTGGCCCAAAAGAGAAGCTGCCAGTACGCTGGCGACTCCCATCCTCCTAAAAGAATTGCGTCACACCCACGCACTAATTTGATTATTCCGCCCAAGCCAATGTAATACCGACCCGCTCCGGCCGAGACTCTAATTGCCTTTGCAAACTTATACGAAAATGATCTTTCTGCATCCTCTTTTGTTTTCCAATCAGAGCCCCTATTCCTGTGCCCTCTAGACAATGAAGCGTTGTTCTCCAAAAGCACTACATCTAGGCGACTAATGGAGCCGAGCTCTTCCCATACAGGCAAACGATAGGGAGCAGCAACGTTCGTTACCCAAATTATACGCAGTAGGGGCTGCTCATCCTCAGTTGTTTTCAACATTACCACTCCGATTAAGTGCCAAAACAGACATGTAGTCATTTTCTAAATTGGAAACAACGGCATCTAGTGAAAATTCCTCAGCGACCAGAGAATGACCTCGTTTGCCCATTTCAAAACGCATCATTTTGTCCCCAATGAGTATCTCCATGGCTGCGGCCATGCCCATAACGGTCCTTTCGGCAATAATACCTGCACCGTGCCCCTCGACAATTGATGCAATTTCTGCGTCGTCGGAGATGACGACCGGCTTGCTGTTTGACATGGCCTCTATGATCGTCATGCCAAAGGGTTCCTTTTTCGAAGGCAATACAACGAACATGGAACTGGAAATATGTCTATCGACCAAGTCAGCCTTTAATCCTCCGAGCCAGCGTATTTGATCGCTGCCAAAATTGCTTATCAGACTCGCAATTTCCTTGCCTTCTCCTTCGTCAGGTCCTATGAGCGTAAATATTGAGGTGTGCCCTAACTCGATCAAATACTTTGCTGCTTCAACGAACAGAATCGCCCCCTTGCGAGGATGCAACCTAGCCACAAATAAAACTTCGTCCTTGATAAGCAGTTCGTCAATTGGTTCCGCCACATTGACGCCGTTCGGTTGCGTCCTGGTCCGGATCGTTCTGTTTCCGCAAATAGCGGTCAGCTCAGAAACCTCATGGTTCGTAAGTCCTAGAACACGGTCGGCCGCCGAAAGGATTCTTGAAGTGACCAGCCGATCGAAGATGCGAACCAGCATACTTCTATGGACGACCACCATTCCATGAGTCTGCAACACCATTGGCACACCACGACGTCGAACAATCAGAGCGGCTGGCAGTGTAATCAGGTCTCGCGCAAAGTGGACATGAACAACATCAAATTTGCGGCAGTTATTCCATAACCACCAGTAGAATCCAGGGCTCACTGTACCTGCGAATCCACGCCTTCCGATATTAATCGAGGGGAATAATTGAACCGGTGTACCTTCAAGCCTCTCGGGCATTCTCGATCCAAAACCTGTGCCTGCTCCGGCGAGCAAGACATTGTGATTGGTACGTATCAGGCCCTTCGTCTGATCCTGAGCGACTCTGGTTGGGCCACCAAACTTTCCTTCAGGAGTAAATAGAGTGGCAATTTGCAGAATATTGACTCGAGCACTTTTCATTCAGACTCCCGCTAGATCACTTTGACTGATTAGATTGATGCGACGTGAATTCAGCTGCACCATCCAAGTCATATGATGGGCCAGATCAAGTCTTTGATATGAAATCTTGAGTAGTCCTATTTTCGAAAGCGAACGGGTGAACCAGCAGGATTAGCTACATCTAGGACCAAGTTCGCAGGTATTTCGCCGGAGACAACAGTTCCGGGTCTAATCAGCGTGGATGTGCCGATTATTGTTCCACCGAGAACTATGCACTTTGCAGTAATCCACACGCCATCCTCCACACGTACGGGGCGTGTCACAAGCCTCATGTCCTTGCGGTATGCGTGACTGCCGGTGGTAATAAAAGTGTCTTGAGAGACTACGACATCCGCGCCAATGTGAACGAAGTCCTGATTGTGAATCCACACACCCTCTCCGATCCAACTCCGGTCACCAACATGTAGTTTCCACGGGAACTTGACACGTGTCCGAGGTCTAAATATCACCCCATAGCCAATTTTTGCTCCAAATAGACGCAACACACGTACTCTGAGGCCAGAGCTAATCTGCCATGCATTAGTGACGAAGAGAATCTCAGCAATAGCCCACATGTAAATCACAATTTTGGGTTTGTCCCATGCCGCATGCTCGCCAGGAGCCTTGGAGAGATCAATGACCGGGATTGTATGCCCTGCTGGCTCTAAGTTGTCTGTTGTAGGCACAGTCTCCCCCAATTTTGAAAATTTGTTGGTGTAATTGCATCTATTGTTGCATGGGTGACCCCTTCGAAACTTCGCATCACAATCCTTGGCCTCAACTATGCGCCGGAACCGACAGGCATCTCTCCGTACACCACTCGGCTGGCGGAAAAGCTGGTTGAGGAAGGGCATGAAATTACTGTTATCACCGGTTTTCCGCACTACCCAGAGTGGAAGTTAACAGAGGGATACACCGGCTGGCGTCGAGTCGAGTTCATCAACGGAGTTCGAGTCAAACGCGTCCGCCACTTCATCCCGAGCCGCCTCAATAACATGCACCGGCTACACATGGAACTCAGCTTCGGGGTTCGCCTGCTGTTCACTCGTTGGCGTAATCCAGATGTGTTATTGGTAGTTAGTCCAGCTCTATTCTCGACTGCCTTCGTCTTGGCAAGAGCCAGATTCGGATTCAAGCGACCCGCAACAGGCATCTGGGTTCAAGACATCTACAGTCGTGGTTTGGAAGAAACAGGCAATGGAGGTTCCCGGGCCGCAAAGGTGATGAAGATCACCGAGGGTGCCATTCTCCGCTCGGCCACCCAGGTTGCGGTAATCCATGACAGGTTCAAGGCCTACATCTGTCGAGATCTCGGGGTCGACCCCTCTAAAGTAAATGTCATTCGGAATTGGACCCACGTTCAGCCAGTCGTGGCTGTTGACCGCTCTGCAACCCGCGCAAGACATGGTTGGAATGAAGACGACATCGTTGTCCTTCATGCAGGCAACATCGGTGTCAAGCAGGCATTGGAAAACGTGGTGAACGCCGCTAGGCTGGCTGACGCTACCGGATCTAAGGTCCACTTCGTACTTTTAGGCGACGGAAACCAACGGCGTCACATTGAAACTCTTTCTAGTGATGTTAATCGCATTCAGTTCATATCGCCGCTCCCAGACAAGGAGTTCCGTGAAGCCTTAGCATCGGCCGACATCCTGCTAGTCAATGAAATGGCTGGGCTCAGAGAAATGGCCGTTCCAAGTAAACTCACGTCCTATTTCTCCACGGGGCTTCCGGTACTGGCCGCTACCGAGCCGGACAGCACCACCGCCGGCGAAATCGAATACTCACTGGGCGGTATCCAAATCGCACCGGATTCCGCGGAGCTTCTCCTGACTTCTGCCGAAAAACTCGCCGCGAATCCCACACTTGCAACCAAGCTGGGAACCGCAGGGCAAAACTACGCTGGGAATGTGCTTTCTCAACACGCCGCTATACTTCAGTACAGTGAATGGTTGCGCGAGCTTGCGGTGCCGAAATGATCTACGGCTCAGCTCAAGACGCACTAATTTTCAAAAAAACATTATGTAGGGGGACCTTGCGTTGACTAAGCGCGCCTTAATCACGGGAATCACGGGCCAAGACGGCTCTTATTTGGCCGAACTCTTGCTCAGAAAAGGTTACGAAGTACACGGTCTCATCCGCCGCGCCTCGACGTTCAATACCGCCCGTATTGATCATCTCTATGTCGACGCCCACGACCCAACCGCGAAATTGTTCCTGCACTACGGTGACCTCAGTGACGGTGCTCGCCTAGTAACCCTTTTGGCAAAAATTAATCCGGACGAAGTCTACAACCTTGCCGCACAATCCCACGTCCGGGTTTCCTTTGACGAACCCGAGCACACCGCAGACACAACTGGCGTCGGAACAGTTCGCTTGCTAGAGGCTGTCCGTATGTCCGGTATCAAGACGCGGTTTTACCAGGCGTCGACCTCGGAGATGTTTGGTGCCACTCCCCCACCCCAGGGGGAAGACACGCCCTTTTACCCCCGTTCCCCGTACGGTGCAGCTAAGGTCTACAGCTACTGGATCACCAAAAACTACCGCGAAGCGTATGGCATGTTCGCAGTGAACGGCATCCTCTTCAACCACGAGTCCCCGCGCCGCGGTGAAACTTTTGTTACACGAAAGATCACACGGGCTGTGGCCGCCATCAAGGCGGGCAAACAAAATGACCTATACATGGGCAACCTGGATGCTGTTCGGGACTGGGGCTACGCCGCAGAATACGTAGAGGGCATGTGGCGCATGCTTCAGGTTGATGAGCCCGAGGATTTTGTTCTCGCTACCGGGGTTGGCTTCACGGTGAAGGACTTCCTCGACGAATCCTTCACCCATGCAGGCCTTCACTGGGAGGACCATGTCAAGTTTGATGAGCGCTATCTTCGCCCCACAGAGGTGGATGCCCTCATCGGCGACCCTTCCAAAGCCAACGCCAAGCTCGGCTGGAAAACCACTGTTGAGGCGCCAGAACTTGCACGCATCATGGTTGATGCAGACATTAAGGCGCTGGAGCACTCCGGAAGCCACTGGGTGGATTCGATTGACTTGGCGAGCTGGAACCACTAGCAATGGATGTTAACTACGCACCCGGCGCGCTAGACCGTGAATCGACCTTCTATGTAGCAGGTCACCGTGGATTAGTTGGGTCCGGAATTTGGCGCAATCTTACGAATGCCGGTTTCACGAATCTGGTGGGCCGCACTTCTCTGGAACTGGATTTGAAGGACCGCGAGGCTACGTTCAGGTTTTTTGCGGAGACAAAACCCCGCTACGTGGTGCTTGCCGCGGCAAAGGTCGGTGGCATTCTCGCGAACAGCACCTTCCCGGTGGACTTCCTCAGCGACAATCTTCAGATTCAGCTCAACGTACTTGATGCTGCACGGGAACACAACGTTGAACGCCTGCTCTTTTTGGGTTCCTCCTGTATCTACCCCAAGTTGGCCGAGCAACCGATCCGGGAGGAATCCTTGCTCACCGGACATCTGGAACCCACTAATGATGCGTATGCGATAGCGAAGATTGCTGGCATCCTTCAAATTCAGGCAATCCGCCGTCAGTATGGTCTGCCGTGGATTTCTGCAATGCCCACCAATCTCTACGGACCCGGGGATAACTTTTCGCCCGAGGGTTCACACGTCTTACCAGCGCTCATTCGCCGCTATGACGAGGCAGTTCACCAAGGCGCTCCTGTCGTGACCAATTGGGGCACCGGGTCACCGCGTCGTGAGTTCTTGCACGTTGACGACATGGCTGCTGCCTGCCTCCATCTCATGGAAAACTATGACGGCCCGGATCAGGTTAATGTGGGCACGGGTACTGACGTCACCATCAAGGAACTCGCAGGCTTAGTCGCTGAAGCCGTAGGCTACACCGGCGAGATGCTGTGGGACACCACCAAGCCGGATGGCACCCCCCAAAAGCTCCTGGACGTATCCAAACTCGGGGATGCGGGATGGCACGCATCCATAGGCTTGGAGCAAGGCATCCGCAACACGGTGGAGTGGTATCGCGAAAATGTGAACGATATCCGCAAATAGCTTTTTTTCTGCTGACTCTTGCATCGGCACAAGCTCCCGGAGCACCAGGTTAGTACCACTGACAGTGCTCCGGAAGCAACTTCTACACGGGGGAACACCTTCTTGGAACTACGGGACTATTTAATCATTCTGCGACGCAACTGGATCATCATCGTTGCCCTCGCCCTTATTGGCCTACTGCTCGGCGGACTAGTATCGGTTGTGACCAAACCCGTCTACACTGCCAAAACACAACTCTTCGTGGCAACCCAAAATTCTGGCTCGGTTCAGGATCTGCAAACTGGCAACACCTTCATTCAGGCAAGGGTCTCCTCCTACGTCAAGACGACTACTACGCCTACGGTATTGCAACCCGTCATTGACTCTCTGGGACTTGCTGTAACACCCGAACAACTCGCAAAGAAGATTACGGCTTCTTCTGACTTGACGACAGTCCTCATTTCTATCTCTGTTGAAGACGGCTCCCCAGTTCAGGCCGCGGCGACAGCCCAAGCCGTTGCGAACAGCCTCGTGAAGACTGTTGACGAACTCGAGAAACCGAATGACGGTGGCCTGTCTCCCGTCCGGGTATCTGTGGTCACACCTGCCATTGCACCCACAGCGCCGTCCGCGCCCAATACCAAAATCAACCTCGCACTTGGACTAATAGTCGGTTTAGCTCTCGGTGTAGCCGCGGCCCTACTGCGAACAACATTGGACACCCGCATCCGAAGCGAACGGGACCTGGCGTCGATAACTCAGACACCGGTGGTAGGGGGCATAGCCGTCGACAACGACGCACTAAAGCATCCCCTAGTCACAGGCGGTTCAGCTCACAGTCACCGAGCAGAGTCATTCCGCCAACTGCGGACCAACCTTCAGTTCGCCCACGTCAGCCATAAGAGCAAGACAGTCTTGGTCACATCGTCGTTGCCAGGCGAGGGCAAAAGCAGCACCGCCACCAACCTCGCCATTGCCATGGCAGAATCTGGCCAAACTGTGGCGCTGATTGATGCAGATCTTCGCCGCCCAATGATAGCTACATATTTGGGACTAGAAGGTCAAGCGGGTCTTACCACGGCACTTATTGGTCAAGCCGACGTTCAGGATCTGATGCAGCCGTGGGGCAAAAATGAGCTGCATGTTTTGACGTCGGGACGAATCCCGCCCAATCCCAGCGAACTACTGGGATCAATGGAAATGAAGCAGTTGATCGAGCGGCTTGAGCAGGTCTTTGATGCGGTCGTTATTGATGCACCACCACTATTGCCCGTCACAGATGCTGCCGTACTGGCCCAGCAGGTAGGCGGAGTCCTATTGGTGATTGGTTGCCACAGCGCCAAACGTCCGCAGGTTGAGAAAGCGATTGCAACTCTTCAGCTGGTAGATGCAGACATACTTGGAGTTGTCTTGAACCGAGTGCCCACCAAGGGGCCCGATGCCTATTCCTATAGCTACGAAGGTTATTCGAACTCAACTGCAACACCCGAAGTGCAAAAACCCCGGCGCTCGAGAGGACTCGATCGCTCACCCGATGAGCTCGCCACTCGAGATGCCTTCGATGACATCTTGCAAGGTAAGGCGTCCTCGCGCCGTGTAAATTAGCTCGGTTCCCAGGAACAAATCTATTGCTGTCCAGCAATTGCGGACCAGTCAGGTTTCTATTCGCATCTAATTCTTATCGTGGGGGAAATAATTGAGTTCCGGAAACTGGCGCGCAAGTTACGTTCGCCGGATTGGCATTGTTGATGCCTGTGTTGTTATCTGGGCGGTGGTTGGTGCACACCTGATTCGTTTTGGTCTGGACGGCGACGCCGAGGTGGCAGGAGCGCCCTATACAACTATCACCGTCTTGTTGCCTTGCGCATGGTGGATCATGCTGGGTGCTTGGGGCAGTCGAGAACCTCGAGTCCTAGGCTCAGGACCGGATGAATACAAACGTGTCTTTGCGTCAGGGTTGTGGTTATTCGGCACCCTGGCCATGGTTTCCTATGCGTTCCAAATGGAGCTGGCCCGGGGCTATGTAGGATTTGCATTCCCCATAGGCATTGGCGGTTTGATTGCTGGCCGATGGATCCTGCGTCAGCACTTGGGAATGGAGCGCATCAAAGGTAGAAGCACGGCCCACGTGCTCCTCGTCGGAGGTTCGAGGGCAGTAGCTCATTTGGCTGAAGCCCTCCGCCGATTCCCACAATCAGGCTATTCACCGGTCGGCGCCTACCTCCAAGACACTGACAATGAGCTAATCGATGGCGCTCCTGATTTGCCGGTCCACAGAGGCAAACAGGCCACGGGTGATATTCTGGCGGCAGTCAGGGCTAGTGGAGCTGACACAGTTGCGCTCACTGCTGGCCTGCACTTCAGCCCAGTTACGATGCGTCAGTTGGGATGGGAGCTCGCTGCTTCAAACATCGGTCTCATTGTCGCGCCCGCGCTCACCGACATCGCCGGACCCCGTATTCATACTCAACCGGTTGCTGGGCTGCCACTGATTCACGTAACCACCCCCAAGCTTGAAGGTGGAAAGAGAGTAGCGAAACGAGCATTCGATATTGCGACTTCATCGCTCCTGCTCGCAGGTTTCTCCCCCGTCATGCTAATCATTGCCATTTGCATCAAGTCAGAAAACCCCGGTCCGGTCTTTTTCCGGCAAGAACGGGTGGGTATCCTTGGCGCGCCCTTCATCATGCACAAGTTCCGTTCAATGGTTGTAGACGCGGAACAGCAGCTCGCCATTTTGCAGGACAAAAACGAAGGCAGTGGCGTCCTGTTCAAGCTGAAAGTGGACCCACGCGTCACAAAAGTGGGTGCAATACTACGCAAGTTCAGTTTGGATGAGCTTCCCCAACTTCTAAACGTCTTTTTGGGATCCATGAGCTTAGTTGGCCCACGTCCACCGCTGGCTGTTGAGGTGGATGCCTACGAAGAACATGTCCGGCGCCGACTGTTGGTTAAACCAGGACTGACCGGCCTCTGGCAAGTCAGTGGCCGCTCCAACTTGTCGTGGCAGGATTCGGTCCGGCTTGACCTCTACTACGTGGAGAATTGGTCTTTGGCAGGAGATCTAGTCATACTCTTCCGCACCGCGAAGGCTGTCATCATGCGCGAAGGCGCCTACTAAAATAGTGTCGTATGGCCCCAAACATGCAATGAAAAAGACCACACACGTTGCGCTCAACGTACAAATATTCCCCGCTGGAAGGGCCTAACCATGACCAAACCCACCGATCGCACGGCAGCTCCGGCCCCCGAACCCCGTCGGCTTCGCGCACAGCCGACAATCCGGGGCGGCAAGCTCCGCCGTCGCTGGATTCGGGCGGGAATTGCTGTAGCCCTCTTCGCGTTGGTCCTCGGGGGTGCAGCCGCATGGTTGGGGTTTAAGGCAGGAGTCATCAAGGACAATCTGCAGACCACCACTGAGCTGGTACCGCAATTGAAGAAACAGCTTGGCGACAATGACCGTGTTGGCGCAGCCGACACGGTCGACTCTCTGGCCATCCACACTGCCGCCGCCAAGGCAGCAGGGACGGATCCACTCTGGAAGGTTGCCAGTGCGATTCCATGGGTAGGGCCAAATCTTGAAGCCGCCACCATTGTTGCCATTACAGCGGACGACGTGGTCCAGCTCGCTGCAAAACCGTTGTTGGGTGCGTTTGAATCCTTGGATTGGAAATCCCTGACGCCAACTGACGGGGCTGTAGGCCTCGAGGCCATAAATTCCGCAGCACCCAGTGTTGTCTCGGCCGCCAACACCATCCAGCTTTCCCACTCGAGACTGGCGGATATTGACAAGTCACGGTTGCTGCCAGAATTGGCGAATCCGTTGACAACGGCCCAGGAACAGCTGGACGACTTGCGAGGAACACTCAATGTTGCCTCCAACACGGTCCGTCTGCTTCCCGCAATGATGGGCACTAGTGAGCCCAGAAACTACCTACTCTTGATCCAGAACAGTGCAGAGGTCCGGGCCACCGGAGGTATCCCGGGTGCGTTGGCAGTTCTTCATGTTGAACAGGGGAAGATTCAGCTCACCACCCAGGACTCCGCATCAAATATGGGTGCTTTTGAGCCTGCGGTAGAGGTCGACGCCGCCCAGGAAGCCATCTACACCAACCGGCTGAGCAGTTACATGCAGAACGTGAACATGACGCCGGACTTCCCCACAGCTGCCACCACTGCTCGCGCCATGTGGCAGCTGCGGCACCCGGGTGATGTCATCGATGGCGTCATAGCTTTGGACCCGTCGGCACTGGCCCTGGTCTTGGAGGCAACCGGTCCCGTTGACGTTGGCTCCGCCATTCCCAAAGGTGTGGACGTTGGTGGGCTACCCACCAAACTGACCAGCGAAAACCTAGTCAAGGCATTACTGTCTGACGTTTACACGAATATTGAAGAACCTGCCCTGCAGGACGCCTATTTCGCCGAAGTCGCAAAAAAAGTCTTCGCGGAGGTTTCATCCGGAAAAACGTCCGGAGAAAAACTGGTCACCGCACTGGGTAAAGGCGTCGAAGAAAACAGGATTAAGATTTGGTCCGCCCGAGTAGACGAACAAAAGCTCTTGGGCTCACAGCGAATTGGCGGGGCCATTTCCGGGATTAGTGTTGCACCGGCCGCATTTGGCGTCTATTTCAATGACGGCACTGGGGCCAAAATGGACTACTACGTTAAGAGAACTGTCCAGCTAGTGCGGCAATGTTCCGCTGGCGGCTACGGGCAGTACACTGCCCGGATCACGCTAACCAATACGGCTCCTGCCGATGCCGCGACGTCCCTGCCCAAATATGTCACTGGCGACGGCGTTTATGGCGTCACCCGTGGCCACGTAGCCACCAATGTAGTAGCATACGGTCCCGCTCAGGCGCGGACACAGGCTGCCCGCGTGAATGGCAAGTCCACGCCTGTAGGTTCCTTTAGTCATGATGAGCGCCCCGTGGGCGTGATCCGAGTGGACTTGGCCCCCGGGCAAACCACTACGGTGGAGCTCGACTTTGCCAAGGTGGTCCAGTCAAGTCCGGCCCACCTTGATGTCACACCCACCGTGCAAGACTCTGCGGATGTGATCCTCCCGGCTGAGGCCGCGACCAACTGCACAACGCCGGCGCAATAGGCAATTCCGCAGCGCAAAAAATCCAGATAGTAAACAGCTCGTAACGGCTAGATTAAGAAAAAACATTAAATCCAACGAACTTGGTTACTGCCACAGACTGCTGATAGCCTCAAATAGGCTCTATGCCTAATCGGGGAAATATTGTCATTTCGCAAGAATTCTAAGTGGGGAACACTCTAATGAAAAAAACACTCGCCAGCCTGGCACTTGCCGGCATTCTAACTTTTTCCGCGGGAGCGGTTGCAGCTCAGGCTGCACCTAGCTACCCCGCCGAAGGCTCGGCCACGGTCTCAAACACCACAGTGGTACCGGGCCAGGCCGTGACATTCGCTGGCTCGGGCTTCGCCCCGGGTGAGACCGTCGACGTCACTGTCACCCAGACCAGCGCCGTTGCCGGCGGAGCCATTGGCTCACTCGGCGGTGGCGTTTCCATGTCCAAGCCGCTCATCGTCAAGGCAGTTGCTCCGTCAACCTTCACCACCACGGCTACGGCTTCGGGATCATTCTCGATTCCCGTCACCTTGGACGCCAAGGGCACCTACACCCTGACGGCCGTTGGCCGTGTATCAGGTAACCAGGCCTCTCAGGTAGTCAAGGTTGTCACCAGCCTTGACGCCAACAATGGCACAGGCGTCGGTTCCGGCGCGGGCAACAACGTTGCAAACGCCGAAAAGGGCGGCCTGGCCAACACCGGTATTGACACCAGTGTTGTGGTCTGGTCACTCGTTGGCGCCGGTGCACTTGCAGCCGGTGTTGGCACCGTGGTGGTTTCACGCCGCCGCAGCCGACAGAGCGCGTAACTAGAAGTACACATTTCCGGGTTCGCCCGGAAAGCAGGAAGGCCCGGAGCCATTGGCTCCGGGCCTTCCTGTTTAACTTGAACTAGCTTGTCTGGTTCAGCGCGTCCTCGGCCGCAACCCAGGCCAGCATGGCGCACTTGACCCTGGCCGGGAATTTGGACACGCCTGAGAGTGCTGCAGCATCACCCAGAATTTCCTCGTCGGCCTGCAGTTTCCCGCGAGAACGCATCACCTCACGGAAGCTCTCAATCAAGGAATGCACCTCGGCTCGTTCCAGGCCAACCACCATTTCGCTGAGAATGGAGGCCGATGCCATGGAAATAGCGCACCCGTCCCCCGCCCAGTGAATCCCGGACACAACATCATCAGCAGTTTCAAGACGCAGCGTGATCTCGTCTCCACAGACCGGGTTGAGCTGGTGGCATTGCCCCACATTCTCGGGCAGGTGCAATCCCTGCAAGTGCTCATTCGGCAGGTCGGCGCCATACCGGGCCTTGGACTGCTCCAAAATGATTTGCTGATACAGCGAATCCAACGAACTCATGTTGCTTATGCTCCGTTCACGCCGAAGTAGCCGCGCACCCCGGCCACAGCGGCCAGGAACGCGTCAACTTCTGCTGTGGTGTTGTACAAATAGGTGCTGGCGCGGGTCGAGGCGTTCAAGCCCAGGCGCCGGTGCAGTGGCTGGGCACAGTGGTGGCCCACCCGGACGGCGATCCCGGCGGCGTCAAGGTACTGGCCCACGTCATGTGCGTGGACGCCTTCCACCTCGAAGGAGGCCAGGCCTGCCCTCGGAATGCCCGATGCCGGCCCCAAGACCCTGATACCTTCGATGGCTTCCAGCCCGCGCACCATGCGCTGGCCCAGTGCCGCTTCCCACTCATGGATCCGCTCCATGCCGGTTTCACGCAGGTAGTTGGTGGCTGCGGCCAGTGCAGCTGCCTGGGAAATGGGCTGTGTGCCCGCTTCAAAACGCTGCGGGGCCGGCAAATAGCCGGCTTCTTCCATGGTGACAGTGGTGATCATGGAACCGCCGGTGAGGAACGGCGGCATGGCGTCGAGCAGTTCCGCACGCCCATAAACACCGCCAATGCCTGTGGGCGCCAGCATCTTGTGGCCTGAGAAAACGGCAAAGTCAACATCCAGCGCCTTCACGTCCAAGGGCAGGTGCGGGGCGGACTGGCACGCGTCCAGAACCACCAGCGCGTCCACCTCGTGTGCCATGGCGCTCAGCTGGGCCACGGGGTTGATGACCCCGGTGACGTTGGAAACGTGGGTGAAGGCCAGGACCTTGGTTTTTGCCCCGATGAGCGCCGCGGCGGCATCCATATCCAGGGTGCCGTCGTCGTGAATGGGAATGAAGCGCAAGGTGGCGCCCGTGCGGCGGCACAGCTCCTGCCAGGGGATCAAGTTGGCGTGGTGCTCCATTTCTGTCACCAGCACCTCATCCCCCACGGCCAGGGCAAACTTTTGGGCCGCGCCGGAAATCTTGCCCACGCTGGCGTTGCCAAAGGAGTACGCAATCAGGTTCAGCCCGGCGGTGGCATTTTGGGTCCACACCAGCTCGTTGTCATCGGCGCCAATAAACGCGGCAACCGTGCTGCGGGCGTCCTCAAAAACATCCGTGGCAGCTACAGCCAAGGTGTGGGCACCGCGGTGCACGGCGGAGTTGCGCTGCTCGTAGTATTCCTGCTCCGCCTCCATGACGCTGAGCGGATTCTGTGAGGTGGCACCGGAGTCAAGGTACACCAGCGGCTGGCCGTTGACTTCCGTCTCCAGGATGGGGAAGTCATTGCGAATGCGCAGAACTTCGTCATCACCCAAGGCCTGAGCGGATGGGTGGATGGGATGTGCATGTGATGCCACTGGCAACTATCTGCTCCTTAGCCGGTGCCGCAAACGCGGGACATAAATACGCCACGTTTCTATTCTTCTATTTTCGCACGTCTGCACCGTGCCCCGTCTCATCCGTGACCAGACGCACTTCAGGCCCCGCCGATTCCAATCGGCAGGGCCTGAAGGCTAGCAACTAGGTTGGCTACGGAGCCCGGGCAATCACCACCGTCCCCATGACTGCAGCGGAAGACGCACTGTTTGCCGTCGCCCCCAAGCCACCCGCAGTGGATCCCGAAAGCGGAGCATTGCTGTCCGTCAGCAACCAGCTCATGTGCCCGGCGCCTGTGCCGGCACCGCTTTGGCGGACGCTGTCCCCGGCCGGCGCAACCCAGCTGGTGGTGGCGGCCGTCTTGTCAGCCCAGTAGGACAGTCCCCAGGAACCAGTGGCTGCAGCCAGGGTGGGCGTTGTGTGCGCCGCCCTGCTCACGGTTTCCGGTTGCAGGGCAAATGATGCTGCGGCAACCGTGGCGTTCCGGTAAGCGCTGACCACCAAGGTGCCGCGTCCATAAGCCGCTGTGCCCACCGTCATGACGGACCCCGCGTCTGCCGCGACGGCCACCTTCGAGTAGAACACGCCGCGCATCGAGGTTGTGGCCGCATTGGCAAACGAATCCCATCCTGCCGGCCCCGTCACTGCGACGGTGCCGGAGTTGGTGCTGAACGCAGCCACCAGAACATCGCCTGCTTGTACAGAGGCCGGAATGGTCAACGTGTGGGTGTTGGCCGATCCCGTGGCCGAGCTTGCGGCCGAGGCCACAAACGCGACCGGATTGGTCACCGGCGGATTGGGATCCGCAGCCACGGTGACGTTGGTGGTGATAGCCCCGGTGGCACCCTGGTTGTCGGTGACCGTCAAATTGACCGGATAGGTTCCGGCGGCAGCGAACGTGTAAGTGGTCACTGCCCCCGTTGCCGTCGCTCCAGCAGGCAAGACCCAGGCATAACTGCTGACCGTGCCATCGCTGTCGCTTGAACCGGAACCGTCAAAGGTGCATGCCAGGAACGTGCAGTCACTGGTAAATGACGCCACAGGTGCCACATTGGGTGGTGGCAGTTGCGCCACCGTCACATCGTGACTTACCGTCCCAGTCGCACCGTCGTCATCCGTCACGGTCAAGGTCACCGTGTACGTCCCGGGGGCCGCAAAGGTACGGGCAAACGTTGCACCCGTTCCTGTGCCGCCATCCGAGCTGGTCCAGGCATATCCTGCCACGGTGCCGTCCGAATCCGTTGATCCAGCACCGTTGAATGAACAGGCCAAGCCAGTACACGTGGACGCAAAGGCGGCTGTGGGTGCCTGATTGGGCGGGGGAATAACAGAACCTGTTCCCACCTTGTCAATCAAGGATTTCGCGGCCCAATTGGTGCCGTCCAACCCCGGACCACTGACAACGGTTGACGTGCCACTGACGGCACCGTTTCCAACCGAGTCTGCCCAGTTCATGGCGTTGAGATTCCCATCGGCGGAGGCCCAGTACAGCTGACTGCCGGCCAGGAACATGCCCCTGACGTTTGTCCAGCTCATGCCACCCGTTGGGCCCACAATCGTGAACCGTTGCGAGCCAACTATTTGGCTACTCAAATCGAAGTACCGCATGTAGAGATTGCTCTGGCCCGTCAGCGTGTAGTAAATCCTGCCGTTGGAGTAGAACATGCCCGTCATCGACTGCATGTCTGCCGCAAAATTGGTCAGACCGTACAGGTTCAGTGCTGTGGGTGCGCCGATCTGGGTGCCGTTGAAGGAACGCTGCTGGAACTCGCCCGTTGCGGTGGCCAGATACAGGTTGCCGTTGGCCACGAATCCGCCGCGGACGTTGTCCCATGGAACGCTGCCCGTCACGGCCGCGGTGCTGCCAGAACCGGTTGTCCCATCGAAGTACAAGGTCTTCATCTGGTCCGTTTGGCCCGGAGGCGGTGCGGCTGCATCCAAATCAACAATCTCCAAGCCGTTGACGAGCGGGTTTTCCACCACGTGGTTGAACTCAATGTTCACATTTCCGTCGCTGGTGATGTCCCTGGACAGCATGGTTCCAACATTGTGACCAACGGAGGCGTTGACGTCGTAGTTCTGGAACGCCATCTGCCCGTCGACCCTCATGGAGAAGACACGTGAACCGTTCGCTGTGGTGCAGCTGCAACGGTCGGAGAGGTAAAGCCTCACCTGGACGTGCTTGCCAGCCGGTACAGGGAAGGACCACATCAGTTCCGGGTTGCCCTGGGCGTCCCACCGCTCCGTGGAGAAGATCGACGTCGGTGTTGTTGCCGGCACTGCGGCGGTTCTGGAGCCTACCGTGTCGTACGCGGCGGCATTGCCGGTGTTTCGGTAATTGCTTCCCGGAGGTGCTGTGTCACCGATCCAGTCCATTCCGCCATCAAGGGTGGGGATGGTCTCGCCACCGGCGTTCACCCGGTACAGGTAACGGGCGTCCAAGGGTGCGTTCAACGAACCGCTTTGCATGACATCCACCGGCAACGCCGGTGCACTGGCTGTGGGGATGGTAGTCCCGCCAGCCACCGGGAACATCGCAATCCGGGCCCGGTACAAGTAACGGGCAATCCTGTCGGTGTCCGAACCAACCCACAGTCCCTGCGAGGTGGCCATCATGTCAAAGACGCCGCGTCCGCGGTCTCGTCCCGGGTTCCAATCGATGGGCATGCCGTTGACGGAATTGAGGGCGCCAATGCCCTCGCGTTCCACAGCGCCCTGTCCCGCCCTATCGGCGGCGAACGGGTTGTTAACCCAACGGTTGTGCCCGCCGAAGTAGACTGTGCTGCCCGTGTTTTCCAGAGCGTAGATGCTGTCACCACCTGTGTAGTTAACCCATGTGGGCGTCACTGCAGCACCTGTCGCGTTGGTCTCCCAGCGTGACATGGTGTCACACAGGCTGGGTGGTCCACTGCCATAGCCACCCATGGATCCCAGGACAAAGGAATTCCCGTCGGGGGAAAAGTCCAGGTCGTTGAGATAGTAGGCGAAGACGGAGTAGCAGTTCGGCTTCCACTGATCGGTTGCCCAGTTTGCCACGGTGGCCGGATTTGTGGTCAAGTCAACCATGCCCACCTGAACCCGATCGAGCCCATTCATGGTGCGGAAGTTTCCGGTGACCACCATGGTGGCCCCGTTGGGGCTGACATCGAATTTGTGCACAAAGGTTGTTCCACCCAGGTGGGTGCCGGCAAAGGCGATGTTGACGTTGGCGCGCAGCGCCCCAGTTGCCGGATCCAGCTCTGCCAGACTGCTTCGAGGCACGTTGTTAATAGCGGTGAACTCGCCGCCAATGAACAGCCGCGTGCCCACCAATTTCATGTCATGGACCACGGCATCAATGAGCCCGGGATTGAATCCCGCAACTTTTGCCCCGTTGCTGATGGCCAGTCGAGTCACCTTGGTCACTGATGCGCCGTTGAGCGTGCCAAATTGGCCACCCACGTAAACGCTGTTGCCGTCAGCTGATGCAACCACGCTGCGGACAGTCGAGTTGAATTGCGGAACAAACGTGGTGCTGATTGCGCCCGTGTCCTTGTTGAACGCAACTATGTTGTTGCGAGAGAGCACGGCGCCGCCGGTGCTGGCTTGAACCTGGGTAAATTGCCCGCCCAACACGATCGTATTGCCGACTTGGGCGATCGAGAAGACCGTGCCGTCCAAGACATTGGGAGTGTAATTTACCGGAGTTGATCTGACTACTGTTGTAAGGGTCGCTTCTGATGCTGCCGCCATATTGGGAACTGTAAATCCCAATCCGGCCACCATCAGGACCGCCGCAAAGACTGCTATGTATCTTCGCATGGATATTCCTCATTCTTGAGATACGAGTCATCCCCACAGCACTCTGTGAGCCCGGCTCCACATGATTTTGAGACTTCTGAGACCGAGAAAAGACTCGGATGCATCATTATTACGTTCAATCAACGCCGGTGGGAACACTCCTTTGAGCCTTCCAATACTAGGAGTTAGGACAAAATTACTTGTGTCCCGATCCCTTACTACTGGGCACCGGCATATTTCGCTATTCCTGACGTATCTGCTCTTACCTTGGTGTGGACTGTTGGCTTGATCAGTTGGCCCCATTCCCGGTGTAGCCAGCCTGGGCAGGCTACTTGTTCCTGCGCCTGGGCTACTTGTCTATGGCCGTTTCATGGTTCACCCCTCCCCGAATGATTCCATCGCTACTAAGCTGTCGATCAGAGCAGCAATTGTGGACCGCTTTTCTACTGGAAGTGTTGGGGCGCATCTTGGGAACACCGTCGATGAATCGGCCTGGGCAGGCGTCGGCAACCGTGCCCCCCGGGCCCCACGGGCGTGGGCGCAGGGGCCGGCTGAGAGACGTTTTGGTCCACGCTTTCCACACCCCTTCTTTGCCTCTCATCGTGTTCATCGCAGGATTCCCTCTCTGGTGGGCACTGGGACTTGGCGTATTGGGGTTCCTGATCATGTCCATTCCCCTGGGCTACTATTTGTTGCGCCAACGCAAGATCCTTGTCCCGAGCGGGTTCGGTTTCTGGCTCCTGTTTCTGGCCGTGATTCTCATCGGTTTCCTGGTGCTGTGGACGCCTGTCCCCGGGCTGGTGGCCGAATCCGGTATTGCCCGCATTCTTCCGTGGGCCTACCGGGCTCTGTGGTTTGGCGCCGTGACCGTTGTGCTGCTCTTCATCGGCAACACTTCTGAAAAGCAGTTCCCCCGCAAATGGCTCATATTCCTCATGGGGTGGCTGTTCATCCTGACAGTCATTGGCGGGTATGCAGGCCAATTTCTGTGGCAGTACGAATTCCCATCTTTCCTAGAGATGATTCTGCCGCGATCCCTGCGGTCCAACGTGTTCCTCAACTCGCTCATCCACCCTGGTTTGGCGCAGATTCAAGACATCTTGGGATACCCCGATCCCCGGCCCAAGGCTCCCTTTGAGTATGCGAATTCGTGGGGCGCAAATTTTGGCCTGCTGCTTCCCTTCTACTTAATGACCTATAGATACACCCGCCATGCGGGGCACAGAATTGCCTTTGTCCTTGTTCTTCTCGCAGCAATCCCGCCGGTGATTTTTTCCCTCAACAGGGGGCTCTGGGCAGGATTGGGAGTCATGGCACTGGTCATCGTGGTGCGCATGGCCATTACTGGCAGGTGGTTTGCCGTTGTAGGTGCGGGCGCCACGGCCATCGTCTTGTACATTGGGCTGTTAGTTACTCCGCTGTGGGAGACCATCCAAACTCGTTTGGAGAACCCCCACAGCAACGAAGGACGCTCCAACCTTGCCGGCATCACGATGGAAACTGTCCTCCAGTACTCGCCGCTTATTGGCTTTGGTGCAACGCGAAGCCGTCAGGGAAACTTTTTTTCCATTGCATCAGGCGCCACCGCGGACTGCCACCAGTGTTCGCCACCGCAACTGGGCACCCAGGGGTCTTTTTGGTTCCTGATCTTTTGCACAGGATTTCTGGGCGCGGGTCTCTTTTGTGCCTTCATGCTCCGGCGCACCGTCCCCGTCATTACACGGAGCGATTCGTGGGCCACACCGTTGCTGTATCCAGTGGTCTTCTTCTTTTGCGTGCTCCCCGTCTATGACCTCATCGGTTCACCCCTGATGATCCTGATGATCACCCTTGGGCTGGTCTGGCGCTATGAGCAGGAGAAGAAAACACAGCTCGTGGCAGCCCAGCTTGCAACGGCCGAGGCAGTCCCATGACCAGACAGCGGTCAACCCCCATGCTTGAGGACCTAGTGCAAACCCTCGAATGCCTGTTTCCACAGACAGAAGTGGCAGTCGCCAGGGTAACTTCGGGCGCGCAGTCTTTCCGACTTGTCCCGGGGCGCCGGCATCCACGAATGCTGGTGTCTGCCGGCCACCGCTCGGCAGCCGCAGACGCCTTGGTCCGGCCAAGCGCCGGTGACACGTTCCGCACTGCGGCACCCAGACAACTCCTGTCAGCAATTCTGGCCGCAGGATTGGGGCCCTTCACCATGCCTTATGGGTTGACGCTGCATAAAAGTGCAGACGCTCCGGACTCAATTGCCGACTACTTGGCCGGGGTGCTGGGGCATCCAGTGCTCCTGTCCTTGACAGTGGGATCGGCGCGAGCCAATCGCAAACCGATCCTGAATGTACATTCACCCTCCGGCGCCGAAGTGGGATTCGCAAAGATTGGCTTGAATGCGCTGACCAATCAGCTCGTCAACAGGGAATCCGTGGTTTTAGACCAGTTGGCGGGGGCAACGAGGGAAGCATTTACGCTCCCCCGCACCCTTCACGCGGGATCATGGCGGGGCAACAGCGTGCTGCTGATGAGCGCGTTGCGACCCGACAAGCGCCGCCAAGGAAGCATCCCCCATGAGGCTGCCGCAGCAATCATGCAAAGCGCCCCGGTGGACCACTCACCCATAGCAGGAAGTCCGTGGCTGGCCATGCTGGAGCAGCAGCTTGCTCCCCTTCACACTGTGCCGGGGAATCGGCTCCCGGCTCTCCTTGACCACTATCTTCAGGTTTTTGGTGATGTGGAGATTCCCTTTGGTGCATGGCACGGCGACTTCGGCCCCTGGAACCTGGCGCACACAGCGTCGGTGCCCATGATTTGGGATTGGGAGCGGTATTCGGATCCGGTGCCGGCCGGAATCGATGTGGTTCACTACACAGCCCACCAGAAACTTCGCCTTCGCGGTGACCACACCGCTGCCCGCAGCACCCTGGAGGGCGTCAGCACCGACGCGGTCGCCAAGAATTTGGCGAAGTCGGCGTTGTTGGTCCATCCGCATCCACAGCAGATCCGGGCAATTCTGATCGGCTACCTACTGACCATAGCCACACGATTCACGGTGGACGGCCTCTCCCCTGAGGGTGCTCCTGTGCGTGCCTTGGCAGATTGGCACCATGACCTCATAGAGGACCAATTACAACGGAATTCCTTGCTGGGACGCCAGAAGAAATGAGACCGACCATGGAAACCATCACCCAAACAATTCGCCAGACTGCCCGCGGCGGGGCACGTTCGGTGGTGACCGCCGTGGGCCAGCTCAGCGCCCCCATGCGCATGAAACCCACGTTCATCATTGCCGGCGCCCAACGATGCGCCACTACCAGTATTTTTCGCATGCTGGCCCAACACCCGCAAGTTCAACCGCCAGCCCTTAATAAAGGCATCCACTACTTTGATACGGCAGAGCGCTTCCGCCGCGGGCCAAACTATTATCTGGGGCATTTTCCCCTCAACACTGCCTATCGCCGCCCACCACGCATCACCGGCGAGGGAAGCCCGTACTACCTCTTCCACCCACTGGCAATTTCACGCATCGCCGCCCAACTCCCCGAGGTCAAGCTGCTGGTGCTTTTGCGGGATCCTGTTGAGCGAGCCTTCTCCGCCTACAAGCAGGAAACAATGCGCGGATTCGAGGACTTGACGTTCGAGGACGCGCTCAAGGCCGAAGGTGGCAGGCTGCGCCACGAAGAAGAACGTATTGTCACGGACCCCGATTACCAGTCATTTTCACACCAGCACCATGCCTATGTGGCCCGAGGCAGGTATGCCGTGCAACTGGAGAGGGCCTTTTCCATCATGGGACGTGAACGGGTCATGGTCATTGACGCCGACGACTTCCTTGTGCCGGGGTTGCCCCACTGGCCGGCCTTGACGGACTATCTTGGCATCTCGCCCTGGCGGCCCGCCGACGTCATCCGCGCCAACGCCAGGCCCAGCGACGCCATGCCGGCCAGTCTGAAGGACAGGCTTCGTGAGCAATTCCAGGACGACGACGTGCAGCTCACCAAGCTGCTGGGCCATGTTCCGAGTTGGCGTCGATGACCGCCCCGTCCCCACCGCTGGAGCATCTGCACCGCGGCAGCGCCCCTCCGAGGCAGAAGTCCAAGAACCTGTATTTCAGTGACTACGTGCAGTTTGTCCGCGCGCATTGGCGCATCATTGGCTCCGTCTTTCTGGTGTGCCTAGTGGGGGGCACGGCGGCGCAGTTTATTGTGCCGGCAAAATTCAAGGCCAGGACAGACATTGTGGTGGTGGCAACCACCAATTTGTCGACTGCGGGAAAAGACCCGCAGGACGTTTCCATCGATTCGGCCGTGCAGGTGCTGCTCTCTGACCAGGTCCTGGGCCAAACGGCGCGCGACCTCAACTACCCGGGCCGTTCAAGCGGCTTGCTGGAGGACTTGTCCATCTCCCCGCTGATCAACTCCCGCATTCTTCAACTGAACGTTTCAGCCCAAACTCCCCAGCAAGCACTGTCTGCGGTCTCGGTGCTTGCCCGTAATTTCATGGACGCCCGGCAGAAATCGATGAACATCGCCCAGGAAGCTCGGATCCAGGCCATTAGGGCCCAGCTCAATGCTGTTACGGCGTCCTTGGACGTTTCCACCGCCTCGGGACAGCTACAGGAAGTGTCCTTTGATGGGTCAAACAGGGCCTTGACCCAGTTGCAGTCCGACTTGCAAGCCGAGCTGATCTCCCTCAGCGTGATCGAACCGGCCGCCGGCTACATTGTTCACGCCGGCACGCTGCCCACCTCAAGCACCCGCCCCGGGTTCGTCATCAGTCTTGCCTCCTCTGCCGCCGTCGGAATGCTTCTGGGCTGCCTGGCGGCCTATGCGAGCAGATTCCACCGCACCCACGCCGCTGCACACCTTGTTCCTCGCAGCAACCGCCGAAAGGACCTCCGTGCCAAATTCACCAGTGGCCACCCCTGACCGGGTGGACGTAATTGTTGCAACCCATGACCGCCTGGAACTTCTCAAGAAAACCATCCAGTCCATTGTGGATCAGACATATTCGGGCCACATACGCATCACCGTGGTGTTCGATGCCAGTCCGCAGCTCTCCGAACTGGAGTTTTCCACGCCGTCGAGGGAATTGAGAGTTTGCGGAAACTCACGCACCCCGGGACTCCCGGGAGCCCGGAACACGGGCCTGCTGGCAGCGACTGCCCCGATCGTCGCCTTCTGCGATGACGATGACACTTGGCGGGCCGGCAAACTGGAAGGGCAGCTGGCCATGCTTGCCGCCCACCAGGCAATAGGCTGCGTTGGCGGCATTGAGGTCCATTTCGGGGACAGGGCACATGTCCGCATCCCCGACGCCCACGTGGTTACAGCCCAAGCACTGTCCGGTAGCCGGCTCACAGGCGCCCACCCGTCCACGTACCTGTTTGCCCGCGAGCCTTTGCTCACCAAGGTGGGGCTGGTGGATGAGGCCCTGCCCTACGGGTATGGGGAGGACTACGACTACTTGATGCGTGCGTGCGCGGCGGGGGTGGTGGTGATTCTCCCCCAGGTCACCACTGACGTCTTGTGGCATCCCCAGGGCTCATACTTTTCCCAAAAGTGGCAGGCCATGGCGGACGGCCTGGAGTACCTCATGGTCAAACATCCCAGCCTTGCGGCGAACCGCAACGGTACTGCCTGGATGGAAGGCCAGCGGGCTTTTGCGCTGGCTGCCCTGGGCAACCAGCGCCGAAACGCCATGAAGACAGCATTCCGGTCCATCCGCCTAAGCGCCAAGGAACCTCGAGGGTACATTGCCATGGCCGTGGCCCTGCATCTGGTGAAACCCAGCTTTGTGGTGAGGACACTCAACCGCAGGGGGCGCGGCATCTAGCGGGCCGTCTGCTGTTGAGTGTCCTGCGCCGTTAATTCGTTTTATTGGTCTTCCCAGTGATTCGAGGATCCCCTAAAGCAACGCGCGGAACCTGGCAGGAATGTCATCCCATGGACTACTCGAGTGCAGCGGCACTGACCCTCGCAACCCATCACACAAAACTGAGACACACCGCTAGTTGCGGCGTAGCCCGTAGGCCAGGCGGAGCGGAAAGCTAAGAATTCCGGCAACACGCCGATCCCTCGGCGGCATGGAGACCATCCATGCCGAGTCCGCCTTGATCTGGAGCGTTCCAGTGCGCATCCTCATCGGATTCCCCGCAACAGTGTGGTGGGCTGACAAGTGCACCTCACTTTTTTGGATGTGCTCGGTGTCCCCGGCCCCCGGTTCCAGCCCGGCGAACCGCAAAATATCATCCACCACCTGGCGCGGGGAGGCCATGAAATCTTCGTAGTGAACAGTCTTAACATCCACATTGAAAAGGCTGAGGGCATGAAACAACACACCATAAAGTGTCCAGTTTGCCACCGCAGAAACAGTGGAATAGCGTGGCATTATTTCTCCCGCAGATCCCGTTTCGGGACGGGTGACCACCTTGGACCAGGAATAGGCCACTCCGCGTGGGTCCCGCACCACCAAAACGCATTTAAGATTGATGGCTGCGCGTCGCAATAAATAGGCATAGGCCGGGTGCTTGCTTGAATCAACTATCAGGCGGGCAGCCGAGGTTTCCACGACCGCGTCGTAGAGGGCATTGACCCGGCCCAGCAACCGATCACGGCGAACCCTGCGGTTCGCCGGAGTCAGACCAGTGATCAATTCGAGCAGGTACTTGTTCCGAACCACTGTGGTGCGATCGCCAACGGCCTGCTCAACGTCGACGTGATCCCATCCGCCGTAGGCACGATCGCCAACGTCGAGCCAAAACGGGCACTGCGAAAAGGGCAGGGAACAACCGCAAAGTTCGTCATCGCGCAGTCCCCTCTCCCACAGATGCAGCACCTCACCTAAGCCAACAACGCCCCGGGATTCGGCCAGGCACCGTTCCAAGAGGGTTGAACCGCTCCGGCCAAACCCTCCGAGCATCAAGATGTTTGGCCGATTTCTTGCACCGCCAGTGCCAGAGGCCGGTGACGTTGACGAATGGTTCATGTAGCTACCTCCACCACGTTGTGGGCTTGTGGCTCAAACTCATAACGACAGTCTTCCATTACATGTCAAGACGCTGCGATCCGCTCAACTGGACAATTTGGGGAACTGTTGGTGAGGTGAAGGATTTTCCGACAATTTGCCCAATAATGCTACGCATTTGCAGACCCCCTATGCAATGATGGGCAATACAGCACTACTGCGTTTCAAGCCACGGTTATTCAATCCAAGGTGAACAATGTTGAATGAGCTAGCACCGCGTCAAAGCTTCTTCGTGAGGGCAATACAGCATCACTGGATTTCCGCTGTAGCCGTTTTGACCATCGGCGTTCTTGTCGCCATCGGGTTCCTTGCGCAGGGCAAACCGGCCTATTCTTCCACGAGCATAGTTTTCCTGGATCCGCTGTCTGGAAACCCCTTTTCACCGACCACACCAGCGTCCCGCACCGAACAGTTGGCCGCCCTCACCACTGAGGCCGGCCTGGTGTACACGGATGCTGTCATCGAAGCAGCCGTAGCGATTGGTGCCTCAACCGGCACCGCGCTGGGACCTGAAATGCGCAGTGACATCCTCACCGAGGTGCCATCCAACTCCACAGTGGTGCAAATCACCTACACCCAGCCGAACGCCAGACTAGCGCAGGCCGGCGCGCAGGCTCTTGCCGAGGCCTACCTCGCCTATCGCAGGGATCGCGCTGCGAGAGTTGTGGCCGCACAGACAGAATTGCGCAAGCAGCAACAGACCTCAATCGAGCAGCTCCTGGCCGAGGCCTCCAACCGTCTAAACGCCGCCAAAATTCTCAATGTTGATCAGGCCCAAATACTGGACCTCCAGCAGCAGGTCACCCTCTATGCAACACATTTGGCCACGGTCAATGTGGATCAGACCGGAGCCAACGCCACCTCGATCACGCCAGGGGACATCATCAGCCCGGCCAGCCTGCCCGTGACGAAGGATGGCGTCAACCCGCTACTCATTGCCCTGGCCATCGTTTTGGTGGCGGCAGCCTTTGCCGTGATGGTTGTCTTGGCCCGGGAGAACCTCGACCAAAAGATCCGTGAGCCCGAAGACATAGTCTCAGCCGGCGTCGAGCCCTTTAGGGGGAGCATTAGACGCTGGAGCTCAAAGGACGCACCCGTTGTGGACATGGAGGGCTTGCGGCAAGTGGCAAACGTGATTGCCGCCTCCGAGCCCAGTAAAAAGAATGTCTTGTTTCTTGCCGGTACGCCAGCGGGGACGGACACATTCTCCATTGCGTCAGGGCTGGCAGCAGCCTTCGATGAAATCGGCACCACCACAGTGGTTGTGGGCACCGCTGAAAGCGACGGCGGCGAAACAGGTACGGGGGCCAAGGTTCTGGGGCTCACGGATATTCTTGCTGGAGACGCACCCCTGGCGGACTGTTGGGACCTGCTGAAAACCGATGGCAACCATTCCACCCTGCCTGTCGGCACCCAAGCCGAGCTCTTGGCCACGCTGGTCCAAGGCCCACGGTTGACCACAGTGTTTAAAGCCCTCAGCGAGAAGGCACTGGTCATCGTTGCAGGCCCTTCACTTGACTCTGGTGCCGGGATTGCCATGGCACGCCATGCCCGTGAAGTTCTGTTGGTTGTAGACGGCGGCACCGCTTCGGTTGCGGACCTGGCCCGGGCCAAGGGGACCCTACTCCAGATCCACGTTGAGCTTGCCGGAGCCATCCTCTACAAGCGGCCTAGCCGGAAGGCAATACGCCTGCGGCGCCGCCCAGCGGCGGCAGCTACGGACGCCGCTGAGGGACCCACGGACACGCCGCAGTCCGCGGATGACGCTGCAGGGAGCGCGTCCCTTGAAGTGGTACACGAGCGCCGCGGCTAGAGTGTTGTGAGTGATTCCGCCGACCGGCAACAAATTTCGCCAACCCAGCTGCCGCCGCACCAAGATCAACACCAGCAGGATGCCGGAAGATCCCTGAAACGGATCGCGCGCTCCGGCGGTGCCAACCTTTTGGGGTCAGGCCTCTCGGCCATCGTCGGATTCGCCCTTATTGTCCTGATTTCCCGGCGCTGGGATCCGGAAACGGCGGGACTCTTTTTCGCTGTGTCGTCCATCTTTTTGATTGCCGTGGCAGTTTCCCAATTGGGAGTTGATCAAGGGTTGGTGCGCTTTCTAGCGTGGAACACGGCCCGGAACCAGACCTCGGTTAACCGACACCTGGTCAGAAACGGCGTCACCGTTTCGCTCTGTGCGGCCGCCTCGCTCGTGGTGGCCGCCGTCGTATTCTCCAGGCCACTCGCCGAGCTGCTCCGTGGTGGGCCGGCTTCGGAGCAGACCATGGGCATGGTGTTGGTCTTCGCCGTGGCCTTGCCAGTTGCTGCCGGCTACGAGCTGATGCTGGCCATTACGCGCGGTTTCGCCCATATGGGCCCCACCATCTACATTGAACGCCTGGTGCGCCCGCTCGTCCAGCTCGGTGCCGTTCTTGCTGCCGCGTTGACCCATGCAGATTTATTGTGGCTGGCTGTCGCGTGGACGGGGCCGTATGTGGTGTCCCTGGTTTGTGCCGCAGCCGCCGTTGCACACATTGCCCGCAAACGGCCCGGGATTCTCGGGAAGGGAGCACGTTCCACGGATCGCGCAGCTCGAGGCGAGTTTTGGCGGTTCACCATTCCCCGAGGGCTCTCCCGCATGGCCCTGGTGGCCTTGCAACGCGCGGACATTGCCCTAGTCACCATCCTTGCCGGGCCGGCTGAGGCGGCGATCTACACTGCGGTTACCCGATTCCTGGTTTTGGGTCAGCTGGCAAACACGGCCATCCAGCAAGTCAGCGAGCCGCAATTGGCCCGCTTGCTGGCCAATGCGAATATTGCTGGAACGCGCAGGGTTGCCCAAAAGTTGACGCTCTGGTCCGTGGCACTGACCTGGCCCATCCATTTGACCGCGTTTGTGTTCGCCGATGTTGTGCTGGGCACGCTCTTCGGCCCTGACTATGAGGAAGGATCTTCGGCGCTGCGCATTCTGGCGCTCGCCATGCTCTTCTCGACGGCCATGGGCCCCGTGGACACCCTCTTGAACATGGCAGGGCGGAGCACCCAGTCATTGGTCAACACCACCACTGCCTTGGCGTTTGATGTGGTGGGCTGCTTGCTGTTGGTGCCCCACTGGGGAATTTTTGGAGCTGCCACGGCTTGGGCGGGCGCCATCTGTCTGCGAAACATCATGTGCTTCTTCCAAGTCCGGAAATCAGTGCACGTTACACCGGTCTCCCGTGCTGCGGTGTTCATGATCTTCGCCACCACTGTGATTTTTCTTCTGCTGCCAGTTCTGGGGCGGATCCTTTTGCCCGCCCAGATCCCTTTTCAGGCGTCGATTCTGGGCATCTCATGCCTCTTTTACGCTGGGCTTCTTGGCGTGAAAAGGCGCATGATTTCACCGAAAACATAGCCAGCCATACAGCAACGGGCGCCTCACGTCCAATTTACGTGATCCATGACTTTCGACTAGGCTCTTGTAACGGTTATGTAACTATTATTGCGGTTAGCTTGGTGGCTGGGGCCAATCTAGCAGCCGAATTGGAGTTCAACGTATGACGAACCAATCTTCGTCAAGTCTTTCACTCAGCTCACGCCATGTGAGTTCCAGCCGAAAGTTCTCGGCTACAAAAAAGCTTGTGGCCACGGTCGCAACCACCGCCCTCTTGGGCGGAATCGGAGTTATCTCCTCGGTGCTGCCTGCACAGGCCGCCGGTGCAGCAACTGCGTCAGCAGATTCCTACACAGTGAACACGCTGCCGTCCAAGAACTATGGATCCACCACAAAGATCGCCATTGGCACAGACAACAGCGATCTCAAGTACGGCTACCTCAAGTTCACCAACCTGGGCACCATCAAGGCCACTGACACCTTGAACTTGAAACTGACCATGACTGGTGGCACGGCCGGAACGCTCAAGGCCACGCAGCTGGAATCAAACAACTGGACCGAGGCAGCAGTCAGCTTCGCCAACGCCCCTGTGGGCATCAAAACGGTGGGCACCACCACGGTCACCTCCGGCGCCCAAGCGCTGACCCTGTCACTGACAGGTTTGAGCAGCACCGATGGCACTCTCTCAATCGGCTTGGCACGTGAAGGCGCTGGCATCAGCCGCATCGCTTCCCGTGAGGCCTCAGATGGCCAGCGCCCCACCTTGGAGGTCACTGGTACCTCAACAACGCCAGAGGTTCCCCCCACGACGCCGGAAGTTCCGCCTACCACGCCGGGCACCGATTGCACCGTGTCCGTGAAGCTTGTGCCGAGCTGTGGCACCTGGTTTGGCGCCGCTGGAAACCCTGAAGGTGGCGAATCGTGGGAAGCAGCCCAGACTCGTTTTGAAAAAGACGCCGGCCGCACCATGGACATCACGCACTACTACAAGCGTGGCCAGAGTGCCATGTTCCCCAATGCCGGGGAGCTGAACCGCCAGGACGAGACCGACAAGAATCGCATCTTGTTCTACAACTGGAAGCCGTCCGGGCTGACCTGGCGTCAGGTTGCCGATGGCGCTGCTGATTCCTACTTGAAGTCACTGGGTGCCTACATGAAGGCCAACGCGTCCAAGAAGTTCTTCCTTTCATTGAACGCTGAGATGGAAGACGAAGTAAACCAGACCGCTGGTTCCGGCCAGACAGCCACCGACTTCCGTGACTTCTTCAGGCACACCACGCAGGTCCTGCGTGCCAACGGCGGCACCAACGCCATCACTGTCATGAACTACACGGGTATCGAGAAGTGGGGCACCATGTCCTGGTTCAACGACCTGTACCCCGGCGATGACGTAGTGGACTGGATTGCACAGGATCCCTACGCGTTCGGCAAGCCGCCGGTCTGGTTGACCGACTTCGCCGGAATGGTGAACCGCACCAGCAATCCCACGGCGTGGCCCGGTTTCTACAACTGGGCTGCCACGAACCACCCCAGCAAGCCCCAAATGCTTGGCGAATGGGGTGTTGATGAAGATGTCACCTACCCGGATTACAAGCGCGATTTCTTCAACACCGCGGCCGATCAGTTGACCCAGTTCCCCAAACTCAAGGCACTGGTCTACTGGGACTCAACGGGTTACGAGCCCTCAGGCACCAAACTGCCTGTTGGCATCACGAACATCACCTCGAAACCCTCCTCACTGGCAGCTTTCAAGAGCTACATCTCCAGTGACTTGCTGAATCAGGCCCGGAACAGCTACTTCAAGTAAACGTTCCTGCACCATACGACAAGGGCGCCGCAACACATTGTGTTGCGGCGCCCTTGTCATTTCTTTGGTAGCGGCAATGGCCGCCGGACCCTTACATTGTTTCCAAGATTCTCCTAGGGTGGGTAGACCGGGGGTGGCGTTAGCCGGGAGGAGCAATGAAGAAACCACAAACCGCCTTTGTGGCCGTAGTTGTCTTGGTGGCTGGGTTGGCGCTCAGCCTGCCGAGCACCGGCGTGACCAATGAATGCAATGTGCTCTTTGGTGTGGCGGCTGCGCCTTTGAACCCCGAGCAGACTCCTGCTGAGGCCTTGCGGGAGTTCGAGGCAGATGCAGGGCGCAAGATGGAGATTGTCCACTACTACGAACTCGGGCAGGACAAGCTCTTTCCAAGCCCCGCCGAATTTGACATGGCCACGAGGCCCGGGGAGCCGCTCATACCCTTCCACAACTGGCGTCCAGACGGTTTGACGTGGCGCGAGGTGGCTGATGGCGCGGCGGATGCCTATCTGTACCGCTTGGCCCAGCACCTGGGCGAAGCGTATTCGCAACCATATTTTTTGTCTCTCAACGCGGAGTTTGAACGTTTTGTGGACCCGGCCCCGGGCTCAGGACAAACGGCGGCTGATTTTCGTGACTTCTTCTCCCATGTTGTCCGGGTGATCCGATCCAATCCGCACCATCAGGCCGTCATAGTCTTGAACTACTCAGGCACGGCAAAATGGGCAAGCATGCCCTGGTTCGAGGACTTGCATCCCGGTGGAGATGTTGTGGACTGGATTGCCCAGGATACGTATATGTTTGACCCCGCGGCAACGCCCGGCATGGCCCAGTTGGTCAATCAGCCCAGTGGTTCCTGGCCTGGCTTTTATGCATGGGCAGCCATGAAATATCCGGACACTCCCCAGATGATCGCCGAATGGGGAGTTGAGAACTCTGCCTTGACGGCGCCCTATGTGGAGGACTTTTACGCATCGGCCGCCAAGGATTTGGCCAAGTTTCCTAAACTGCGCGCATTGGTCTATTGGAACCGCTCCGGACTCCATGATGGCGGGCGTGATTGGGCCATTGATGACACCGCCATCAACGCCAACTCAGAGGTAAATGCGGCGTTTAGAAAGTTCGCCAACAATGGCCTCTTTTTCTCCTCCCCAACCTGCAGGGACAAGCTTCGTGGGGGCTTGTGAACCGGGTCAAATCAGCCCCTCCGCGGACCCCTACCTAAGGCGCTTCCCTTCGGCTAGTATCAAGGCAGATGGATCAACGAGTTGCCACGAGTAAACCTCATCGGAGAATTCCATGAATAAACTACTGCTTGTTATTGGGGCGTCCACAGCGCTAATCCTTGCCACTGGATGTACGCCGAATGGCGGGCAAGGCTCAGCGCGGCCCTCCACTACAGGCTCAAGCAGCACGTCGCCGTCTGCCACGACGCCCGCCGCCCCACCGGCGACCACGGCTGATCCGAGCCCCTCAGCAAGCGCCTCGGCAGGAACGCCGGATCCGGCCCCGGCACCGGCCCCAACTAGTGACTCGCCACTGTCTTCAATAGACCTGAACACCCGCGGAAACGAGTCACAGCAGGTGGGCCAAGCAGGTATTTTCGGGGCGGCAACGGGTGAGAAGTATGCGACGCTGACGGCAACTAAAATCCAGACGAATTTTAAGTGCACCGAGCCCTCGGCGTTCCCCAGCATCAACGGCCAATTCGTGGCATTGACCATAGATGTCACCACCAGCTCAAACTTTGCCGAATCAGGATGGCCCAGCCTGGCCATAACCAGCAATGAATTTCGGGGCTGGGACTCCGCAGGAAAAAAGCTCCTGGACCCCATTGGCAACAGCACAGGATGTGTGAAGTCGTCGGAGCTCTTGGAGTCCCCTATTGACCCGGACAAGAGCCAATCCGGCATGATCATTTTGGATGTTCCAGCAGGGGCCGGTTCCGCGGCTTTTGTGGTGGGTGGTTTTGAGGGTTCCTACGGCTGGGAATGGCACTGGTAGAGAAGGAAAGCCGAACCTCAAGCCGGTGACAGAATCCCGCCGGCGCGTCAGTGCCTGAGCCCCAAGGAACCTAGGGCCCAAACACCCGGCACGCAAGTGAGTGGCCCGCATGATGCGGGCCACTCACTTGTGCGAAACGGGCTAGTTTGCGTTGACGATCATGCCAGCGGCAACGGTGTTGTTGTTGGCCTCATCGATGAGCACAAACCCGCCGGTTTGGCGGTTCCTGCGGTATTCATCTGCCAGCAACGGCATGGTGGTGCGCAGACGGACCCGGCCGATTTCGTTGAGCTTCAAGTCAACAGCGGCAGAATTCCTGTGCAGGGTGTTGATGTTGAGCTCATACTGCAGTTCCTGAACCAGTGCCCTGGCGTTTCGTGTGGTGTGCTTGATGGCTAAACGCTGTCCCGGCTCAAGTGGGGTGCTTCCCATCCAACAGATCATGGCATCGATGTCCTGCGCTACGGTTGGCCTGTTGTTTTGCCGGCAGATCATGTCCCCCCTCGACACATCGACGTCGTCCTCAAGGCAAATCGTCACCGACATCGGCGCAAATGCGGACTCTACCGGGCCACTGGGAGCGTAGATGGCTGCGATTCTGGTGGGCATTCCACTGGGAAGCACCACCACCTCATCGCCCACCCGCAGCACTCCCCCGCATACCTGGCCGGCATAGCCGCGGTAGTCGTGATGACTGCTCTGGTGCGGCCGGATCACGTACTGGACCGGAAAGCGCACATCAACCAGATTGCGGTCGCTTGCTATGTGCACAGTCTCCAAATGGTGAAGCAGGGTGGAGCCCTTGTACCAGGGCATGTTCGCGGAGGCGTCCACCACATTGTCGCCTTGCAGTGCGGACACTGGGATGACTGTCAGGTCAGAAATGTCCAGTTTTGCCGCAAAGTCCACGAATTCGCTTCTAATCGACTCATAGACCTCCTCGGACCAGTCCACCAAGTCCATCTTGTTGATGGCCAGAATGAGGTGCGGAACCTGCAGCAGTGACACCAGGAATGTGTGGCGGCGGCTTTGTTCACTCAGTCCTTTGCGGGCATCAACCAAGACAATTGCGGCGTCAGCAGTGGATGCACCCGTCACCATATTGCGGGTGTACTGAATATGGCCTGGAGTATCGGCGATAATGAATTTCCGCTTGGGAGTTGAAAAGTACCTGTACGCCACGTCAATGGTGATTCCTTGTTCCCGCTCAGCCCGCAGGCCGTCCGTCAACAGGGCCAGATCCGTATATTCATCGCCACGCTCGCGGCTGGTCTTCTCAATCGACTCGAGCTGGTCTGAAAAGATTGATTTCGAGTCGTACAGCATTCGCCCGATGAGCGTGCTCTTGCCGTCGTCAACTGATCCTGCCGTGGCAAATCTCAAAAGATCCATTAAAAGTACCCCTCCTTCTTCCGGTCTTCCATAGCAGCTTCGCTGACTTGGTCATCCCCACGCGTGGCCCCGCGCTCGGTGATTCGAGTGGCCGCGACTTCCACGACAATTTCCTGGGCCGTGACAGCTTCGGAGCGCACGGCAGCGGTCAAGCTGGCATCGCCCACTGTCCTGTATCTGACGGTTTCCATAAACGTGGGCTCATTGGCATGTGGTTGGCACACCTCATGGACGCCGAAGAGCATCCCGTTGCGTTCAAAGACTTCTCGAACGTGCGCATAGTAGATTGATGGCACCGTGATGCCCTCCTGCGCGATGTAGCTCCAGATGTCCAGCTCCGTCCAATTGGAGATGGGAAAGACCCTGATGCTTTCGCCGAGGTGAACCCTGGTGTTGAACAGGTTCCAGAGTTCCGGCCGCTGATTCTTCGGGTCCCATTGGCCAAAATCATCACGGAAAGAAAAAATTCTCTCCTTGGCCCGCGCCTTCTCCTCATCCCTGCGTGCCCCGCCCATCAAGGCGTTGTAGCCGTACTTTTCGGCGGTATCCAACAGGACCCGGGTCTGCAGCCTGTTGCGGGAGCCGCTGGGCTCCTCCTGCACCAGACCGCGGTCGATCGCATCTTGAACGGAGCCAACAACAAGGTTCACGCCAAGCTCAGCCACCAGTTGATCGCGGACCTGAAGAACCTCGACAAAATTGTGGCCGGTGTCAATGTGCAGGACGGGGAAGGGGATCCGGGCCGGGGCAAAGGCCTTAGCTGCCAGGTGCAGCATGACAATGGAATCTTTGCCGCCTGAGAACATCAGGGCGGGGTGCTCCAACTCAGCAACCACCTCCCTGATGATGAAGATGGCCTCGGACTCCAGCGCCTGAAGCTGGCTGAGGGAATAGCTGCCGCCCGATTCGGATTTGTTCATCGTTGATACATCCCGTCCATAAAGAGACCGTTTGGTCGAGTGTTGTTGGTTTTCAAGAGAAGATCAATGGACTCCAACATTTCACCTGCATTTTCCTGATGGCAAAGAAGCAAATCAGGCAGGTACGGATCCGGCTGGTTGTAGCACAGCGGTGTTCCATCAATTCTGCTGGCGTGGAAGCCCAGCGACATTGCTACCGCAACGGGTGCGGCTGAATCCCATTCGTACTGGCCGCCACTGTGCAGGTAGGCGTCGGCCTCGCCGCGAATGACGGCGCCGGCCTTGTAGCCTGCAGATCCCATGGGTACCAGTTCGGCGTTCATGATGCTGGCCAAAGCCTCGGCCAGGGGCGAAGGCCGGCTCCGCGATACCGCCAGCCGAAATGGCTTGCTGGGGTCCGGACGCTCCGGCAAAGGCGTGCCGCTGTCAAGCACGGTGCCCAAACCGGGAAGGGCCACTGCGCCGGCAGTAAGCTCACCGGAGTTCCAAAGAGCAACATGGACCGCCCAGTCCGAGCGCCCCTCGGAAAACTCTTTTGTGCCATCCAGGGGGTCGATGATCCACACTCGGGACGCCCCTAGGCGTCGTGAACTGTCCTGTGCTTCCTCGGACAAGATGGCATCTGCTGGCCGGGCCTCATGCAGCCAGGTGCTGAGCATTTTTTCTGAGCTCGCGTCGCCCAAATCCTTGAGCGTATGTGCAGGGACGTGGTCACGAACCGCCTCAGATTGCAATCTGAGCAACATTTGACCTGCCTGTTCGGCCAGAGCTCGAGCCAATTGTTGATCGGCTTGAACTCCTGAAAGGCTGAATCCGTTCATACTAACTCCCCCAGAATTTGTTATGGATCGTTGGCAAGAAATTGTGCACAGACCGTGTTTGCAGCCATGCGGTCAATAGGCGCCAACATGGTCCCGCATCACGTGAAGAGTTCGCCACATGATCATGAAATCGCCGGTCATGGACCAGTTTTCGACGTAGTAGAGATCCATGCGGACGCTCTCTTTCCAGCTCAAATCCGAGCGGCCGCTGACCTGCCACAAACCAGTGATGCCTGGCTTGATGTATAGCCGGCGGTAAGTATGTCCGTCATAGTTTTCCACTTCGGTTGAAAGCGGCGGCCGCGGACCAACCAGTGACATTTGCCCTTTCAGGACGTTCATCAGCTGCGGCAGTTCGTCCAGGGAATAGCGCCTCATCCAGGCACCCACCTTGGTAATGCGGGGATCATTGTGAATCTTAAACAGCGGTCCGCTACCTTCGTTTTGATCCGCCAAGGTGGCCAAGACTTCCTCGGCGTTGGCCACCATGGACCTGAACTTATACATTTCAAAGATTCCGCCGTCGCGCCCAACCCTGTCTTGGCGGAAAATCACCGGTCCGGGGCTGTCTTTTCGAATCATGATGGCCAGCACCACCAGAATCGGTGACAATAGCAGCAGCGCCATCGCGGATGCGACTATGTCCAAGGACCGCTTCAGCAGGTGTTTGTACCCGGTGAATTGTGGCAGGTCCACGTGCATCAGCGGCAAACCCTCAACCGGACGCATCTGGATGCGTGGGCCGGCAACATTTGTCAACGCCAGCGCAACCACCAGTTCGGTGGCACTTTCTTCAAGTTTCCAGCCCAGTTCGCGGAGATAACTGCCGCCGCGGGTCACTTGTCCGGCGACGATAACTGCGTCGGCATTGTGCTCGATCACGGCGTCGCAAATGTTGTCCAGACTGGCCACGATCGGGATCCTGTTCTGGCCAACATTCATGCTCCTGTCCGCACCAGGATCTTCAAGGGCCACGCCAACCACTTCATAGGCGGCTCCGGACTTCTTGTGGATCTGCTCCACCACATACGTCACGTCTTCCCTGTCGCCCAGCACAATGACGCGGGATAAATAGTGTCCGTACGCCCGCTGGCGGGTCAGCCAGCGGCGCCAGCCCCACCTCCCGATGAGGAGCGCGATGGTTCCCACAGGCATGGTAATTAGGAAAGCTACTGACATTCGGTGCGCTCCATAAAGGAGAAACAAGACGGCGAGCCAGCCAAACGCGGCTGTACTCGCGCTAATCATCTTCTTGTACTCGCCCGGGCCAACCCCCACCAACCGAGGATCACGCGTTCTCCAGAGCCACAGCGTTAGCAGCCATACCGAAGCAACGCCAATATTGGCCTGTAGCAGTCTTTCAGAGGCAATATCTAGGCTTTCCGCAATGGCGTCTGAACTCAGGAAAACGCACAGCACCACCAGTATGGTGTCTGTTATTCGCAGTTTGATGCGATATTTCCGCGCCCAGGGCAACGCATAGTCTTCCGAGCTCTCGTGACGGCGACGTAGCTTCGCTGGACCATGTGGTGGCACCGACATTACGGCTTTGACGCCTCTGCCTTGACCAAAGGTAACCGGCAGCGAGCCGATTCCAGATACGGAAGTGTCGCCTACAAGTTTCCGAATACCACCATTTTGCCCACTATGTCCCAAGGGTTTCATGTCGATTAGTCCCCACTGCCGGTTGAATCTGACGCGGAATGGCCCCCACTGCAATCACTGCAAAGGCTTCCTTGAATGAATCGAGAGGGCCGGCAGTGACTGGGACGGGCCAGCGTCGCAGGGCTGCCGGGGCGGCGCTGGGAGTGCAGCAGCCTCCGTGGGAAGGCGCCGTTTTGTTCCCGCATGTCATTCCCCCTTCACTCTTCCGACGAGACCAAAAAAATATTCTCGAGATTTCCACCATTGTTCATCCGCATTGAGTAGACAATTCATCATTTGCACTACGTGGAAAATCTGAGTATCTGACTTCAGCATATTGAACAGTCTTTATTTGCACACGAGTAGCAAGTACTTGATTCGGTGGAGTCCGGCTACGTGGTGGGCCATCTAGACGCGCAAGGAGCCGACGGCGACTGGGGGTGACGTTGTGGTCTCAGACAACGCCTTCGCCGCCGGCTCCGCTTTGGGCGCCGACGCCGTCGTATCCTTCAACTGGCGAAAGAGGCACGACGTCAACTACTTAAGTAGGGCATCTGAGCCGAATCAATCTCTGAGTCCCAAATTTGCCTACTAATACAAGGTTAGAAAGCCCGTTCCCCTACTGCACGCGTAGCTATTACGGGGATTCTCCTGGCGACTACTTGACCTTTCGCCTCGACTACGGTGCTGCCGACTACTAGCCCGGAGCAAGTACTGATAACACCAAGTTAGGTATTCGGTACTCGTGCCTTCGTCGGGACTCGACTCTAGGCTTCATGTCATCACCCTCATTCACTGCCAATGGACGGAGAACCAAGTGAAAGTCATGTTTGTTGCATCGGCAGGCGGCCATCTGGCCCAGCTGTTGCCGTTGGATAGCTGGTGGAAAGATATGGACAGGTCATGGGTGACTTTTCGTCGCCCGGAAGTGGAGTCCGCCCTGAGCGACGAGGACGTCACGTGGTGCTACTTTCCCACAACAAGGAACCTGCCCAACGCGATCCGGAACTTTTTTCTAGCCTGGCCCACATTGCGCGGAAAGCGTCCTGATGTTCTTGTCAGCACGGGGGCCGGCGTCAGTGTGCCCTTCTTCGTAGTTGCCCGCCTGCTGCATATACGCACCGTTTATATAGAGTGTTTCGACCGGATCACCATGCCCACCCTGAGCGGCCGGCTCTGCTACCCGATGTCCGACGTTTTCTGTGTCCAGTGGGAAGAGCAACTGCGCTATTACCCTGAGGCCATCAACATTGGGCCCATCCTGTGAAGTACGACGGCGATTACCCGGCCCTGGTGGTGTCCGTGGGCACCGACCACCATAAGTTTGACCGCCTCATTGACTGGGTTGAGGACTGGCTTGATTCCCGCACCGACCACCCCACCTGCTTGATTCAGCACGGCGCGAGCAAGGCCCCCGAATTGGCGCGTGGTGTGTTGCGCATGCCACGCGAGGACCTCTTGCAGCTCTATGCCAGCGCGAAGATCGTTCTGGTCCAAGGGGGGCCGGGCTCAATTCTCGACGCACGCTCCGTGGGGCACTTACCGATCGCCGTGCCCCGGCTGCCGAGGCTCAATGAGGTGGTGGACGGCCATCAGGTGGCATTCACCAGGACCATGGCCAGCCACGGTGAGGCCATTGCCGCTGAGTCCGAGGAAGAACTCATGCGAGCGCTGAATCTTGCCATGAGCCATCCAGAAAGCATGCGAACGGCACCACGCTTGTCAACGCCGGCAGCATCCGCCAATCTGTTGGGTGCGGCCATAGCCGGCTTGGACCACCACGCCGACCACATGGCCCTGCGACGGATGCGGCAACTTCTGGCTCATCACTGACTGCACCTACTGCTCGACTGGGGCGGTGGGTTTCCTGCCTGGAGTGCGCAGTCAGCTCTGGATGTCACATGCCTGGGGTCCTTGACGGGCTTTCCTCGTCCGGCTACTGGGATATTTGCGGATACACCACGTAGTGGGCGGTCCAATTACGCGTGTCCAAGAGTCTCGCACAGTGGCAGAATCTGTGGGCATGGACCTATCTGTAGTTGCAGTGGCGTTTATGGTTGCCGTGGTCGTTGGGCTCACGGGAATGGGCGGAGGCGCGCTCATGACACCCGCTCTGGTCCTTATTTTCGGTATTCCCCCCCTGGCAGCAGTGTCGAGTGACCTCGTTGCAAGCGCTGTCATGAAACCCATCGGCTCATGGGTGCACTGGCGCAGGAGAACCATCAACCTCCAAGTGGTCAAGTGGCTGGTTCTGGGATCTGTACCTGCGGCGTTCTGCGGAGTCCTGATTCTGAAGTGGATGGGCCCTGGAGAGCACGTCCAGGATGCTGTCCGCATGGCGCTGGGTGTGGCCTTGTTGGTGTCGGCCACCCTCATGGTCTTTCGCTCGTATCTAAAGATGGCTGAGCGGGCCAAGCGGAGACGTGGCGTGCTGGCTCCCGAAGTAAACACTGGGCCCATGAGGATCCGGCCGTTGCCCACCGTGTGCTTGGGCATCATTGGTGGCGTGGTGGTGGGCATGACATCTGTTGGGTCCGGTTCAATCATCATCGTGGGCCTCATGGCGCTATACCCGGCGTTGAAGTCCAATCAACTGGTGGGGACGGATTTGTTTCAAGCCGTCCCCCTCGTCACCGCCGCTGCCCTGGGGCACACGTTCTTTGGTGACCTGGATCTTGGCCTGACCATCCCGCTGCTCATTGGCAGCATCCCGGGGGTCTACCTGGGCGCCCAGCTGTCCAGCCGTCTCACCGGAGGGTTCATCAGGAGGGCGCTGGCATTTGTCCTCTTGGCTTCCGGACTGAAGATGCTCAATGTCGACAACATAAGCACCGCGACAGTGCTCGTGGCAGTGCTTGTCTTGGCGCCAGTGGCCTGGATGTTGCTGCGCAAACGCCTTGGCCTTCCGGCTTTGGCCACCACTGACATCCGCCAGGTCCGGAAGACACTGGCGGACCGGTAACCTCCTGAGATGAAAGCTGTTGACGCTGATGAACTCTTATCGCACCACACCTCTGGCACCGCCCTGCATCGCCTTGAGTGGTGCGCGGCTGGATGAACTTGAGCTCTTGGCGGGCGGCCTCTACACACCGGCAACGGGCTACTGCCTCCCTGGCGCCATGCCGGAATCGTGGCCGGGCAGCTTCACCCTGGAAGTCTCTGCGGCTGACGGTGACCTTGCCATGTTGTGCCGCAGCGCCTTGCTCACAGACCCGGATGGCACTCCCCTGGTCCGCATGGACGTGACAGGACTCGGCCAAGGCAACCCCGGCCGTTCGTTCCTTGCAGGCACCCTGACAACCATCCGGGCAGCGGAACATCCCCCAGCCCGTGAATTTCGCATTTGCTCCCCCCTTCCCCGCGACGAGCGCCGTCGTACTGTGGTGACAGCCGTTTTTGCCACGCCTCCCCTGCCCTCGCAAATAGTGGAATCTGTTGACGCTGCCCGGGCCATGAATGCTGTGTTGTGGATGATTGCGGTGTGCGGCCCACAATGTCATGGCTCGTACTCTGTGCTGCCCGTTCTTGCCGAACTCCGTGCAGTCCAGCATTTGTTCGAAGACAGCCGGGTGGGACTTGTTGTTCTGCCCACCTTCGGTGGCACGTCCGCCGATGCGGAGCAATTCCGCCACGTCGTGAAGAATCTGGGCGGTGACGCCATCCTTGATTTCACCACTCCGGCGCCACATTCGGTGCAGCCCGCCCTGGAATCCACCAAAGGTGGCACAGTCATTTTCATGACGGGCTTCTCCGGATCAGGAAAGTCCACGCTGGCGCGTGCCCTCACGGAGCGTCTGCAAGAAGACACCACCACACCCATTACGTTGCTCGACGGCGACGATACCCGCCGCATCCTCTCGCCCGGTCTCGGATTCTCCAAGGAAGACCGGGAGGCCAACATTCGCCGCCTCGGCTGGGTTGCCGCCCAGATCTCACGAGTGGGTGGCACCGTGGTCTGCGCGCCCATTGCGCCGTTCGAAAGCACACGCCAGGAAGTACGGGAGATGGCCCAGGCTGTGGGAAAGTTTGTGCTGGTTCATGTTTGCACCCCGTTGGAGGTCTGCGAGGCCAGGGACCGCAAAGGACTCTACGCCAAGGCACGCAACGGCGAACTGACAGGGTTCACCGGCATCGATTCTCCCTACGAAGTCCCCGCCGATGCCGATTTCAGCATAGACACCAGCTTCATGGGAATTGGCGAGGCTGTCGAGAAACTTGCGGAGAACCTGCACACCGCCAAGCCCCAGGCCCTGGAATTCTCAGGCTAGGCTTTCACGCAACTCCGCCCTGGAATTCACCTGAAGCTTGGAGTACACCTGGTAGAGATGGCCCTCAACCGTACGAACGGAAATGTGCATCTGGGCGGCGATGGCCTTGTTGCTGGCACCCCGGGCCGCAAGCGAGGCTATCTCCTGCTCTCGGAATGTCAGCATCTGGCCGTCATCGCTACTCACTTTGACGTGTCCCAGCTTCATAACACCATTTCGGATAAGCTGGTGGGCTACGCGCAACGAACCCTTGTCGGCACCGTCGCTGGCAATCTTCAGTGCAGCCCGGGCAATGTCGCGGGCAAACAAATCGTCGCCATAGGCACTTGCTGCCTCGGCCATCTCCAGCAAGTGGGGTGCGTTCGAATTCATGACACCTTGGGCGAATCCTTCACAACACCTGGCCCACGGGCCCTGCACCTGGGCAGCAATGTCCAGCAGCCGGGGGGCACCTTTGCTGCTTCCCAATCTCACTGCTGCACAGAGGAACCCCATCTCCAAGGCAGGCACCTGGCCCCTGTGGCTTTCATCGGCGAGGGAGTAGAGGGAGACAATGGCCTTCTCCCGTGACGCGATCTCGGCAGACGCCAGAACTTCAAAGGATTCACACGCGAGCACTGTCAACCGGGGCCCTGACACCGCCATGGCATTGCGCAGCGTCATGAACGTTTTTGCTGACTCGTCGTCACCCTTGAGCGCGTAGGAATATGCGATGGCCGAGTACGCCAATGCTTGTGAAGCGCTCTCATCGAGTTGATCGAATTGGCTGGCAGCAGCCAAGAGTGATCTGAGGGCTTTGTCGGCCCGCCCAGAGTAGGCGTGCATCAAACCTTCCACCAGTTGTCCCAGTGTGATGGACCGCATCCTGTTAGACGGGCCCTGAGCTGCCTGAAGCAAATAGCTGCCGGGATTGCCGGCCATCAGCGAAGCGGTGATGGCCGTGACCAGGGCGGAGCCGGCAAGGTCCTCAAAGGGGCCCGCATCGTCACGCACTATGGCTTCCAACTCGAGCTCGTCAGCAATCTTGGCCGCATCCAATGCACGGCCGGTCAAGGTCCACACTTCGATGAGCCACAGCCCGGCCAAGCGCCGAGTACTGGCGCTTGCGCCCGTTGAATGGAGCAATTGGAGTTGCGGCCCCACTTCGGCGTAGCGGCCCTTTTCCAAGTTCAGGTCAATCTCTGCGAGCTGGAGCCGCTCTCTCAGGTCCACAATGGTGGCCGAATAGTCTGCACGCTCGTCATGAAGCCGCAAACTAATCGATGCGTGCAGGTCGTGGGCGTCCGCTGCGGCTGTCTTCCCACCACTGGCCATCGCCATGCGCAGCAGCATCACATCCACCCACTGTTCCAAGGGCAACTCCGCGAGCCGCAGCGATGGGGCAAAGAGCACAGCCCTGGCGCCGTCGAGATTCCCCAGACCCAAGTAAGCCCGCGCACTTTCAACCAACACGAGAGGATCAGAACCATGCCCGGGCATCGCGTCAAGAATGCGCAAGGCCAGGTCCGGGCGACCGGCATTGTTCGCCTCCCTGGCCTGGTCATGGCCATGCTCCAGACCCTCTGCATTGCCGCAGTCGATTGCCCAAATGGCCAGTTGAAAATTGTCCATGTCAGCTGCGCCTTGGTCATCGGCTGAAGCGGCCGCTAGCCGCTGGAGTTCGCGGCTGCGCCCCGCCGGAACCTCTTGCCGCAGAACTTGCGCCACAAGGTTGTTACGGAGGTGGACCAGGGTTCCGTCCTTCTTGCCCATGGTCAGAAAACCTCGCTGCTGCAAGGAGTCAACGGCTTTGGCATCACAAAAAGCCATGAGCTGACCAATCGACAATCCGCCAGACAATGCCAGGGCCTCAACAACCAGGCGCTCGTGCACCGAGAGGGAAAGCAACGCAGCCATTACCGTGTCTACACTGTTGCGCCCGCAGACAAACGGTGCGCCGGAAAGGACCCAAACACCCTCGTTGAGAACCACGCTTCCGGCACCCATTTGCTCCACCACCACGGCACTCAAGAATCGCGGATTGCCACCGCCTGCTTCATACAGTGAATTCGCGGCTGCAGCCGAAACAGGCCTGTCCAAGAATTCTTCGAGCCAGTCACGGGCATCGGCTTCCGAAATCGGCAACACATCCATGCGGCTAATGAGCCCATCCCGCCAGAGTCCAAGAATCTCCCCCGGAATTGAGGTTAGGGAATCGCCGGTCAAGAGCAACTTGACCGCCTTGCTCACCGCCAACTGGCTCACGATCAACGCGGAATGGTCGTCAAGGTCCTGAACGTTGTCAATAAACAACACGATTGGCCTGCGGCTGGCCCGTTGCAGAAGCTCCTTCGAAACAGCCCGCAGGACTGACATGGGGCTTTCAATGGTGTCAGGTGCCACGCTGCCCATCAAGGGGCTCAAGGCACCATAATCGATGGTGACGGTGCTGGCACTGCACCGCAGCGAGACCACCAGGCAATCATGTTCCATGACTTCAAGGACCTGTTTCGCCACGCAAGTCTTTCCTACTCCGTACTCACCCAACAGTATGGCACCACAGCTGTCGCGGTGCAGCAGCCTGCCTTGGATGGTTTCAAGAATTGGTTCACGCACTGCGGAAAATGTGTCACCATTTTTGCTGTGGCCGTTCGGTGAAATAGTTGGGTGAGTAACTATGTGTGTTGATTCCAGGACCGTATGAGACATGGGTCGAGACCTTCCATGATGTACAGCTAACTCCAGTACTTCAACAGTAGGATCTAGCCCGCAGGCGGGCATGAGTAGTGTGTACTCTATTTCCCAGTACTTTTGGAGGGCAGATGCGCAAGTACCTCGCGTTTCAGTACTCAGTTCAGTACTTACGCCACTCAGTTAATGCAAGTGGTCCAGGATCCACTCCTGGGCAATGATCTGGTGCCTGCCACTGATAGACAATTTCGCGTAGCACCGGTACAGATGACCTTCGACTGTACGTACCGACAGCTGCAACCGTTCAGCGATTTCCCGATCCGAGTAGCCTTCCACCACCAATTCCGTGATTTCGCGTTCCCGGCGTGTCAGTGGCAAGCGTTTAATTTGGCCGTACTGCCGGGCCCTGCTGGGCGGAACGGCCGGCTTGGCGGTAGCTCCCTGTTGGTGCGGTGAAACCGGTGATGTGCCGAAAAACGAGACCTGCTGCGAAGAAGCATTCTCAAGCCGAGGCGTGCTATCTGGCCCTTGTTGATCAACTGCGGCGTCAACGGGAATGTCACGGAGCGAAAGTTGCTTGTGGCAGAAGTCCGTGATCGATTCAGCCCATGCACCTTCCACCGTCTGGCAAATCAGCAGCAAGCGTTCAATCTGGGAATCCCCTCCAAGTTCAACGGCCAGGGCAAGGGCATTGAGCTCCAGAAGAGGCGCCTGTTGGTCTCTGGCGTTGTCAGCCAAGATGAGCAGCTCGGCCAGTCCAGCACCATCATGTGTAAGGTATTCGCATGCCGCAGCCATGAAGGCGCGCTCGTGGGCGGTGACAAGGAACATGCCCGGTTTCTCCTGATGCTCGGCAATCAAGCGTGCCGCCAGTTCCTCCTGGCCCAATTTGGCTGCTGTGTAGGCCAACATGGAGGTGCAGAATCCAAGCAGTTGTTGTGGATCGCTGTCCCGCAGCGATTCTATGGCCGGGAGTAGAGCATCCACCGCTTCCGGCAGAAGTCCCTGCCGGATGAGCCCCATGCCCCGGGCCACATTGGCGCCACCACCAAAAGTGATAATAATTGGCCCTGTATCCACAAAGAACTGGTCCAGGAGCTTGGCGGCGAAGGGCAAATCCCCGGCGCAAAGTGCCGTGGTCACTTGGCGGAAGACGATCATTTCGGGGATGAAGAAGACGTCATAGAGGTCCGAGTGTTCAATGGCGAAGGCTTCGGCGGAGCGTTTTTGGCTTTGTGCGGACAAACCCAAAGCGCACAGCCGTTCGGCATCCATGGCCAAGGCAATGGATTCGTTCAACCGGCGTTCGTCCGCCGAAAGCTGCGGGCTGCCAGCAAGCACAGATTCTATGAGCGGGCCCATGCGGCCATAGTCACCCTTTTGAGACAGCATCATCAGTTCAAGCAAAGCCGCCTTGTGCCCAACACGATCCCTGATGACCTCAGCCTGCTCAGGCATCTCCGCCATGAGCCGTTCACCGGCGGCGAGCAATGTGTTGATGTCATCCTCCATCGTGGCGGCCGGCATCCCCAGGGCAAGCCGGGTTACTGCGCGCAGAAGGGCCCCAAACAACAGCTCATTCAGGGTGTTGGCCGCATCAAAGGCGTCATCGAGAAGCTTGGCGGCTTGTTCATAGTCGCCCATCATGTAAAAGGCCCTGGCTTGAACCGCCTGCACCTCCAATGCCTGGTCAGCCACGGTGATGTGGTCAAGAAGTTCCAGCGCCAACGTGGGCTGAGAAAGCTTGCAGGCGATTAGCGCCGCACGAAATAGCCGGTCCGCCGAGACTTCCAAGCCGCTGTCCACGGCCCAACTGACCCGCCGCAGGAGTGCTTCCATTCCCATGGGTTGGGCGTCAAGTTTCGCCATTAAACTATCGTGCAGAATGCGGCTGCGCGCGGGGGGCACCATTTGCCTGATGACCTCGCCGTAAATGGGGTTGGCAAGTCTGAGCATGCCCTCTTGTTGCAACGGCGATTGCACCAGTTGGCGGGCCAGCAGTTCAGCAACGGCTTCTGTTCCGCTGACTTGTTCAACTATTTCCCGCGACACAGGTTCGGCCAACGCAACAAGGTCCAGCGCTGACTCGGCTGCCGCGCTCAAACCACGAATTTGTTGCCGAACAACATCGCGGAGGTTCCGCCCCACCCTGTGGTGGCCCAGCCGGTACAGCCAAATGCCGCGGTTCTTGGTGAGCAATTCGTCGTCGAGCGCTTCACTGACCAGCATCTTGAGCAGCATGGGGTTACCCCCGGACCGTGACCAGAAGTACCAGCTGGTAGGCAGGGCCACGGGGGCAGCCAACATGGCCCGGCAAAATTCATGCCCCTGATCACGGGTGAGCGGATGGACATCGATGGTTTCGGCACTGCCACCGCTCCACAACTTCGGCAGCGGCTGGGGCAACTTGTGGTTGCGCAGATGCGAGGCAACGAGTTTGATGGTTCCGGAGAGGACCAAGGTGAGCAGAAGTTCAGCCGTTGATGGATCAACAGCGTGCGCATCGTCAACGATCACCAGTGGGAGTTCGGTCCCATGGGACACGTCACCACCTGCGGCGAGGGCATCCAGCACTGCCCTGAAAACGTTGGTGCGGATGCTGAGGTCATCGCTGTTCACACCAGCGAGCAGTGGAGCGAATGCCCCATACGGCACCGAGCTCAGCGAGGGGATGCCATGGATGGCCAGCACGGCCCGCACCTTGGACATTTCTTCGGCAAGGTGACGCAGAATGCTGGAGGCACCCAGACCAGTGTCGTAACGCAGAATGACTGCCTGGCAATCCTCATTGTCGAGGGCAAATTCAATGTCCGCAAGTTCGGCGTGGCGCACAAAGGGAGAATGGACGTGCATGGCAAGCGAAACACCACGTGGCTCCTGATCATGATGGCTCATCGGGGTCACCACCTAAAACAACTCATTGCGGGAGCTGAGGCCAAGCTTGGAAAATATTTGGTAGAGGTGCCCCTCAACCGTCCGAATGGACACTCCCATACTTTCGGCAATGGCCCGGTTGGCCATTCCGCGCCGGGCAAGCTTGGCGACCTGAGATTCACGCTGGGTCAGCTTGGCACCCTCCATGATCGGCACCAGTGGGAGAACTGGTGAACTCGGGGTCAAGCGGTTTATTCTCGTTTCGGCTTCCTTGGCCTGCCGCGTGTATCCGGCCGCACGGGCAAGATCCAGGGCCAAGAGCGCGCAGCGCAGTTCCACGGCGGTCAGTTCCATGCTTTGCGCCACTTCCGCAGCCAGCAGTGCCTTTTCCGCATCCTTGTCCAGAAATGCTTGCGCCACCAGTTCGGACAGCTCGGCCATGGGCCCCTGTGCCATGGCTGCAGTTGATTCCAGAAGCTCAAGGTCCTTCTCGCGGGCACTGGTGGAGGCGCCAAATAGGCTCAGGTAGGCGAGTGTATACCTGCCGGCAGCAGCGTCTTCCTGCGCAGAAGCGGCCAACCGTTCCGTTGCGTCCGGGTCTCCCAGCCACCGCTGGGCCATCAAGGTAAAGAACCTGGCCAGGGCCACGTTGACCCACGTCGTAGTGGGCGCCAAGTTTCCAGCGAGGGCAAGGTACTTTGTTGCTTCGGCGTCATCTTCAACCTGGGCCAAGGCGTAGGCCAGTGCAGAATACGCCACTTGGGTGCAGTGGTACGTATCCCGTAATTCCAGCTGCGCCACGGCCACCCGCAGGATTTCTGCGGCCTCCAACGCATTGCCGGCGCAAACGTGGGCAATGCCAAGACCCAATTCGATGATGCCGCCATGATACTCGGAGCGGCGCCCCATGCCCACGAACATCTGCGTCAGCATCTCAACTCCCTCCAGGCATTGTCCGGACCAAATCAGGGCTAGTACCAATCCGTGAATGTGGAGCTCCGGCTGCCGAATAAACCGGGATGCTTTCTTGAATTGCGGAGAAATCTCCTGCGCCAAATCAACCGCGTCTAGTTCCCTGCCAGTGGCTGCCCACACCAGCACCAACAGGCTCCCGCAGAACAGGCTGTAGTCGATATCCACCATTTCCCGGTAACCGGCTTCCAACGCCGGTGCCGCTTCGCGAAACTGCCCGCAGTGCACCTGATACTCGCACATGGCCAGGCTAAGGTTTCTTCTGGCTTGCTCTACATGCGCGAGTTCATGGCCAGGATCCAGCAATTTGGCGGATTCGGCACTCAGCAGCTCCGGTATTTGTGCCAATCCCCCCTCAACCCACTGCAGCGCACTGCAGAGTTCGCCCAGCCACGCGGAATGGTCTGCAATGTTCAAGCACATTTCCGCCAGGTCCTTGGTTTCACTAATTTCGTGCAACGCTTTGGGGTAGTTGGCAAGGAGCGAGTAGGCAGCACTGCGCTCAAGGGCGGCATAGATTGCATGGGGCGTGCCGCCTTCCACAGCATCGGCGAATTTCAAGGCAAGCATGGGCTCCGAGTACACCAAGGCAGTCCTTGCTGCGGACAGGGCCACCTCCGGCTTCAGGGGGATTCCGGCGTCGTGCGCCCACGTGGCGAAGACTAAAAGTTCCTGCCGTGAGAAGTCCTGTGAATCCATCGAAACAACGTCCGTCAGTTCCCTGTACAGCCGGGCTTTTGCTTGTTGGTCCAGCAAGGCGCGAACAGTCTCACCGATGAAGGGTTCTGCAAGCGAGGTGTAGCGCCCAGCCTTCCCACTGATAGCCAGATACTTGCGCTCTTCCATCAGATTCAAAGTGTCGGCACCCAGAACCTCCAGCGCCATGGACAGGGGAATCCGTTGAACAAGTGACATCATTTCGACGCCGTGACGAAGCTCGGCCGATTCGCGCTCGAGGCGGCCCTGGACCAGCTCCGCGAGCAAGCTTATGGGTTCGGTGGAGCGTTCACTGTTGAGCACCCAGGTGTCATGGTGTTGCACCAGGTTTCCGCGATTGAGCTCTTCGTGGACCAGTGTGTGCAGGACCAGCGGATTTCCGCCACTGGATTCGTGCAAGGTAGCAACAGTGGCTGTCGCAATGGAACCACCCAAGGCCTTGGAAATGAGTTCCTGAACCTCACCTTTGGTGAACTCCTCCAGCGCCAGCTCCGAAAGCAGGTTGTCCTTGAGCAGCCACATCAAGTCTTCGGGCAACTCATTGGTGGCCCGGGTCAGGACCATCACTTTGGCAGCTCCGCTGAAGATCAAGTGCATCAAAACGCCCATGCTGGAGGTATCAATGGTTTGCAGATGATCCAGAACCACAACCACGCGGCGACCTGCGGCGTCAGCGTGCACCAGGTCGGCAATCCCGTGGATGATGGAATTGGGTGTTTTCATGTGCACGCTGTCCAGCCGGGCCAGCTGAACACCCCAAATGCCGTAGGGAATGGCCGTTTCCGTGTCAAGACAAAACAGCTTCACACAATGGGTGGTGGCGGTGATGCGGGCCTCGACGGACCGTGCCAGGGTGGTTTTTCCGACGCCACGGTGGCCGATCACCACCAGGCCGTGGGTATGGGGGTCTTCTAGCCGTTCAACGGCAAGCTCAACCAGGTCTTGCCGGATGAAGGATGACCAACGACGCCGTTCTGCCGCGCCCATGTCACGGCGACCAGACCGGTGTTCGGTCGGATCGCCCCTGGCGGTAGACCACTCACCCCAGACGCTTGCCATAACCTGTTCCCTTACACCACGAGAGACCTGACTGGTATCCAAGAGGTACCTCAGTCGCAATTAGGGAGATTCTAACAGCGTTTCACACGTGCTTGGCCAAGATTGCCGATCGCTTTGCCGTGGCGATTCCAAGAAGTGCAGTTAACGCTAAATTCGCTTGCGCGTTTTAGCTGAATTTGTCCTGTGCAGCCAGCAGTCCGCTGCCAGCCAATAGCTCGACGGCGTCGGCCGCGTTATCGATCAGGAAGGGAAGAGTCTTGTTCTCCGCCGTGGAGAAATCCCGCAGCACGTGGCTGGCGGCATCAGCGCGTCCGGGCGGACGCCCCACGCCGGCACGGACACGGTAGTAGTCCTTGGTGCCAAGGGTTTTGGAGATGTCGCGCAGGCCGTTGTGGCCGCCCTCGCCGCCACCAAGTTTCACCTTGACAGTGTCAAAGGGGATGTCAATCTCGTCGTGGATGGCAATCACATGGTCGGGGGCGAGGTTGTAGAACTTGGCGAGTTGCGCCGTCGGACTTCCGCTGAGGTTCATGAAAGTTGCTGGCTTGGCCAGAATCAACTTGTGCCCACCCATGGACAGCCTGCCCGTGGCCACCAGCGCCTTGGCTTTGTGGGTCTTGAAAGTGGCGTCCATGCGGGAGGCCAATTCCTCAACCACCATGTAACCAATATTGTGCCTGTTACGGCTGTAGCCGGGCCCGGGATTCCCGAGCCCGACTACAAGCCAAGTTTCACTCATAAGTGATTATTACTCTGCAGCTGCTTCAGCTTCAGTGGCAACGGCGGGCTCAGCGAAGTGAACGATCAGCGCTGTGCCTTCGGTAACCAGAACCGAGTTGGCCGGCAGGACCAGGTCGGAAGCGTGGATGTGCGCACCGGCGGTGCGGCCGGCAATGTCAACCTCGATCTTGACGGGAACGTGGGTTGCATCAGCGGAGAGGCTGATGGTCATTGTTTCCTGGTTGACGATAACGGAGGGAGCAGGCTCGCCAACGATGACGACGGGAACGTCAACGTCAACCTTCTCGCCCTTCTGGACGGTCAACAGGTCGATGTGCTCAACGATCTGCAGTACGGGATCCTTCTGAACATCCTTCACCAGGGCGAGGTGCTCTACGCCATCAACCGTGACGGTCAGCAGGGCGTTGGCGCCGCGGATGGCGCGAACAGTTTCGCGCTCCGGGAGAACGATGTGCAAGGGAGCAACACCGTGGCCGTAGATTACTGCGGGGATCTGCTTGGCACGGCGGATGCGGCGAGCCGCGCCCTTGCCGAATTCGTTGCGGGCTTCGCCGATCAGGTTCAATTCAGTCATGAAAAAAGCTCCTTCATTCATTAGGGGTGGGCGTGGACTAAACAGGTCAACACAATCCACCACACGAATGCAAGGAGCGTAGAAGACCCAGTCGATCACGGACTCTCGCTTTCGCAAGCGTCCCTCGCCAAGGTTTACTGATCCATCCTAGCAGAACGACGCCGGCTCGCCAGCACCCTGTGGCACCAACGGACTTCGGCCATGCGCCACGGCAGACTCCCGCGCTGCGCATGTGCAAAGCGTTTTGGGCTATGCGCCATAGTGGCGGCCAGCGCTGCGCATGTGCAAAGCGTTTTGGGCTATGCGCCATGGTGGCGGCCAGCGCTGCGCCCGTGAGACAGCTGCGCCGCGGCAGACTCCAGCGCTGCGCATACCCAAAGTGCCCTTGGGCTATGCGCCATAGTGGCGGCCAGCGCTGCGCATGTGCAAAGCGTTTTGGGCTATGCGCCATGGTGGCGGCCAGCGCTGCGCCCGTGAGACAGCTGCGCCGCGGCAGACTCCAGCGCTGCGCATACCCAAAGTGCCCTTGGGCTATGCGCCATAGTGGCGGCCAGCGCTGCGCATGTGCAAAGCGTTTTGGGCTATGCGCCATGGTGGCGGCCAGCGCTGCGCCCGTGAGACAGCTGCGCCGCGGCAGACTCCAACACTGCGCATACGCAAAGCTGAATGCAGGCTCAGGGGTCACTTTGTTTCTGAGCTGATGGTTGCAAGTGCCTGGCGTACCCAGTCGCACAGAATATCGGGCCGATGGAGCACCATTTGGGCGCTCACCCGCAAACACTTCCGCCCCTCCATGACCAGCAGGTTGTTCCGCATCAAATCGTCGGCCCACCCCGAAGGCGTGTTGTGGTAGCGCTCCCCGTCGGTTTCCAGGCCAAGGAGTCCTTCTATCAGCAGGTCCAGATGCCCCACGCCCTTGACATAGAACTGGCTCTGCACGTTGTATCCCTGTTGGCGCAAGTAGTACCTGGCCAAGGTTTCCACTATGGACATGGACTGCGGATCAAGCATCTCGATGATGGTCCGCCCCTTGGCCCCTGTCCGCCCCGTAAAAGCAGCCCGCAGTTGGGGAATGGTGCATTTCTTGAGGACCACAGCAGATTCCAGCACAACCAGCGCTTCCGCTTCCGTGCCGCACTGGACGCATTGCCGCAAAATGTCCATCAGCGACTGCGGGCCCCTGACCCTGTGGACCACACATCCCGGAACTGGACGTCCATGGGCCGCGGCCACATGCGGTGCTTCCGGCGCCGTGATGATCCACAACCCCAGTTGTTCAGCTTTGCTGAAGCAGGTTCGTCTCGCCTGGTGCCGCGCCAGCCGAACATCCAGTGGGTCTGCATCTGGCAGTGCCACATAGCCGCGGCCAATCCTTCTGATCAATCCATTGCGCTCGGCCACGCTGACGCCCCAATCCGTGCAGCCACTGACCAGCAGGTCCTTGCGCCGTGCCACTTTGCCCCGCCGAACAAGTTCGGCCACCACTGTGCTGCTCTTGAGGTCATCTTCATGTGTCATGTCACCCATGGTTCCCAAACAGCGGGAGCCGCGGTAGCCCCGGCGTCGTCAATGTGGACAAGAGCCAATCCAGCAGCGGTTGTGGATGAATCAACCCGGCAAATCATGCGCCTCCTCGGGCGCCAGCGCAGCGCATACGCAAACGGCCGCCTCCGAAGGGAAGCGGCCGTCAGTTGTTAGCGCTAAGTGCTATGCGTTGCCGTCGAACAGGCTCGTTACTGAGCCGTCCTCGAAGACTTCCTTGATGGCGCGGGCCAGCAACGGTGCAATGGAGAGCACTGTCAGCGTGGGGAAGCGCTTCTCTTCCGGGATGGGCAGCGTGTTGGTGACAACCACTTCGCGTGCACCACAGTTGGCCAGGCGTTCGGCGGCCGGGTCGGAGAAGATGGCGTGCGTTGCGGCGATGATGACATCCTTGGCGCCGGCATCCTTCAAAACGCGGACTGCGCCGGCGATGGTTCCACCGGTGTCGATCATGTCATCGATCAAAACGCAGGTGCGTCCCTCAACCTGCCCCACAACAGTCTTGGAAACGGCCTGGTTAGGCACCGTCAAGTCGCGTGACTTGTGCACGAAGGCCAGCGGCGCCCCACCCAAGCGCTCGGCCCACTGCTCAGCCACACGCACGCGGCCGGTGTCGGGCGAGACAACAGTGACGTCGTCGTCCCCCACGATGGTGCGAATGTGATCAGCCAGCAACGGAATCGCGAAGAGGTGATCAACGGGGCCGTCGAAGAAACCCTGAATCTGCGCCGTGTGAAGATCAACGCTCATGATGCGGTCCGCGCCCGCGGTCTTGTACAGGTCAGCAACCAGGCGCGCCGAGATCGGCTCGCGGCCGCGGCCCTTCTTGTCCTGGCGTGAGTACGGGTAGAACGGCGCCACCACGGTGATGCCACGGGCCGAGGCGCGCTTCATGGAGTCAACCATGATGAGCTGCTCCATGAGCCAGTTGTTCAACGGGGCCGGGTGGGCCTGGATGATGAACACTTCCTTGCCGCGCACGCTCTCGCCGGACCGGACGTAGATTTCCCCGTTGGCGAAGTCGTAGGCAGACATCGGCAGCAGTTCCGTGCCCAGGCAGCGCGCCACTTCTTCAGCCAGCTCGGGGTGGGCGCGGCCGGACGCCAGGACCAGTTTCTTGTCGACGTTGTGGCTAAGTTCGCTCATGGGTTCGCTTTCTCGCAATGGTGGGGTAGTTGAGAAGTCTTAGTTGCTGGCATTTTGCGCCGCTTGCGCGGGGATGCTGCCGGGCCTGTTGGCCATAGTCCAACCCTCGGCATTGCGCTGGGGTGCCACGGTCATGCTCAAGGCACCCGCCGGAACGTCCTTGCGCACAATGGCGCCGGCGCCCGTGAAGGCACCGTCGCCCACAGTTACCGGGGCCACGAACACCGTGTTGGAGCCCGTGCGCACGCCCGAACCAATGACGGTGCGGTGCTTGTTCACGCCGTCGAAGTTGGCCGTGATGTTGCCGCAGCCAATGTTGGTGTCCTCGCCGATCTCCGCGTCCCCGGCATAGCCCAGGTGGCTGAGCTTGGAACCGCGGCCGATCGTGACGTTCTTGGTTTCATAGAACGCACCAATCTTGCCGTCGGCGCCCAACACTGTGCCCGGACGCAGGTAGGTGAACGGGCCCACGTGGGCGCCCTCCCCGATGATGGCACCGGAGCCGTGCGTGCGGGTCACTTCCGCCCCTGCCGCGATCTGGACGTCGGTCAGCGTGGAATCGGGACCTACGACGGCGTCGCGCGCCACTGTAGTTTTTCCGTGCAGTTGGGTGCCGGGCAGGATGGTGACGTCTTCATCGAGCTGCACAGTGGAGTCGATCCATGTGGAGGCGGGGTCGATGATGCTGACGCCAGCGCGCATCCAGGCCTCAACGATGCGGCGGTTGTGCTCTGCGCCCAGCGCGGAGAGCTGCACGCGGTCGTTGGCGCCTTCCACCTGCCAGCGGTCAGTTGTGGAGACGGCGGCAACCCGACCGCCGTCGGCCCTGGCCAACGCCAAAACATCCGTCAGGTACATCTCACCCTGGTTGTTGTCCGTGGTGACGTTCTTGAGCGCCTTGCGCAGGACTGCGGCGTTGAAAGCGTAAATGCCTGAGTTGATCTCGCGGATTTCACGTTCCGCGTCCGTGGCGTCCTTGTGCTCGCGAATGCCCAGCACGGTGCCGTCTGCCTCGTCGCGCAGGATCCGGCCGTAACCGGCTGCGTCGTCGAGAACTGCCGTCAAAACCGTCACGGCGTTGTTGTCGGCTGAGTGCGTGGCGACAAGCTCGGCCAGCAGCTCGGTGGTCAGGAGGGGAACATCGCCATAGGTGACCACCACGGTGCCGCTGACTTCGGCGCCAGCGTCCAGGGCATCCAGGGCCTGCTGCACTGCGCGGCCGGTGCCGGGGATCTCATCCTGGTCCACGATCTGTGCAGCCGCATCCAGCCCCGCAATGTGACCGGCCACCAGATCGCGCTCGTGGCGAACCACCACGGCAAGCTTGGCAGGGTTCAGGCCCTTGGCTGCTGCCAAGGCATGGCCCACCATGGAAATTCCGCCCAGGGGATGGAGGATCTTGGGTGTGCGCGACTTCATTCTGGTGCCAGCGCCGGCAGCCAAAACGATGACAGCTGCCGGAATATCGGTGGGGATTTCTTGGGGGCTCACTAAGTGGCACTCCTGCCCGGACCAGAGTCCGTCTTAAAACGTACGCAATGGGAAACTATTCCATGGTACCTGCTCGGGCGTTGTGCCAGATCGCGTACAAAAGTGGTTCCGCCCATAGGATTCGAACCTATACTCCACAGCTCCAAAGGCTGGGGTGCTGCCATTACACCAGGGCGGACCGTGCGCTACATGCTCTCGCTAGAAGCTCACGAGAATATAGTGTGCCACGCCGGTGGCATATTTCGCGAGTTGAGAGCCACCGTGGCGGGCAAATTCGTGGCGGCAGGTGTCAAAGGTCACAGCACTTTCCGTGCTGACGCAGGCGGGATGTCACTTGGAACGGATCATCGCCAAGGCTTGTTCCACCCAACGGAGCATGAGTTCGGGGTGGTACAGCACAACGGCTGCCGGTATCCGCAGCCGCCAGATCCCGTTGAGCACGTACATGGTGTCGCGCCTAAGATCCTCGGCCCAGCCCTCCGGGGTGTTGTGATACTTTTCCCCATCCGTCTCAATGCCCAGAACGCCCTCAACCAACAGGTCCAGATGCCCGGCATCTTTGATAAACGCCTGCCCTTGCACGTTGTACCCGGCCTGGCGCAGATGGTAGCGCCCGCAGGTTTCGGTGATGGACATGGACTGCGGATCAATCATGGCCACAATGGCGCGGCCGGCTGTGTCCTCACGACCACTGAATTCCCTGCGCAACCGCCCAATGGTGCACTTTTTCTTGACCACCGCGGATTCAAGAACCACGAGGGCTTCAAGCTGGGTGCCGCATTGCACGCACTGGCGCAGGATATTAACCATCGATTGCCCGCCACTGACCCGGTGCACCAAGCACCCGGCAACAGGGCGCCCGTGCGCCGCGGCAACATGGGTTTGCCGCGGTTCCACCAACAACCACAGTCCCAGATCCGCAACTTTGCTCAAGCACGTCCGTCTGGCTTGGTGGTTGGCCAGCCAGATGTCCGCCGGGTTGGCGTGGGGCAATGCGTAGTGTCCCCTCGCAACGGCTCTGAGCAATCCCTGCGCCTCGCCCTGGTGAAAGTCCCAGGTGGTGAACCCGAGAGCCACAAGGTCCTTGCGGCGGGCAACGCCGCCTCGGCGATCAATGGCTTGCACCAGCGCCTGACTTTTTTCATCCCTGTTCTCGCCCATGCATCAAGGGTGGGCCGAATGCCGCGATGGCGGCAGCCTCGGCGTCGTAATTGGGGACAAAAGAGCCCCCACGTGCCGCTGTGGAGGAAGCAAAGGCCGCAACCATGAAATTATGCGGAAAACTGACCACGAGTTTCACGCATAAGTTCAGGGCTCTGAAATTATGCGTGAAACCCGTGGCGAGTTCCACGCATAGGTACTCATGCGCAAAACTCGCCACGGGTTCAGCGCATACGTTCAGGGTTCCGCAGAAGCGGGTTACTCCAGGACGGCCGAGGCGTCCAGCCACTCCAGTTCAAGGCCTTCGCGCTCAGTGGCAAGCTTGGCCAGCTTGGCTTGAAGGTCAGCCAGGACGTCGTACTCGCCCACATGGGCGGCCATCTTCTCGTGCAGCTTGGCCTCCGCGGCTGAGTTCTTGCCCAGCTGGCGCTCCAAACGGTTCAGCACCTTGCGGGCATCACGCTTTTCACCTTCAGTGGGGCCCGACGGCGCAGGGGCGGCACTCGGACTGCCGGAGGAGGGTGCCAGTCCGGCGTTCTCGCGCAGTTCCAGGTACTGATCCACGCCGCCGGGAAGGCCGCGCAGCTTGCCGTCGCCCAGGAGAGCCATCTGGTGGTCGGTGACGCGCTCCAGCAGGTACCTATCGTGCGAGACCACAACCAGGGTGCCGGGCCAACCATCAAGCACATCTTCCACGGCCGCCAAGGTGTCGGTGTCGAGGTCGTTGGTGGGCTCATCGAGCATGAGCACGTTCGGCTCCCCCACCAGCAGGCGCAACAGCTGCAAGCGCCTGCGCTCACCACCGGAGAGGTCCTTCACCATGGTCCACTGCTTGTCCTTGGTGAACCCGAGCTGCTCCACGAGCTGCCCGGCCGTCATGTCCTTGCCGCCCACCTCGAATGAACGCTTTTCGCGCTCGATGACCTCAATGACGCGCATGTTCAGGACGTCGTCGAGCTCCTTGACTTCCTGGGTCAGCACGGCCGTTTTGACAGTGCTTCCGCGCTTGACCTTGCCGGACGACGGCGGGACCTCACCGTTGAGCAGCTGCAGCAAGGTGGTCTTGCCGGCACCATTGACGCCGACCAGGCCAAGCCGCTCCCCCGGAGCCAGGCGCAGGGTGATGTTGTTGAACAGTTCCTTCTCGCCGTAGCTCAGGGACACGTTTTCTAAGTCAATGACGTCCTTGCCCAAGCGCGCGGTGGCCATTTTGGACAGGGCCACGGTGTCGCGGGGTTCTGGCACATCGGCGATCAATTCGTTGGCGGCCTCAATGCGGAACTTCGGCTTGGCCGTCCGGGCAGGGGCGCCGCGGCGCAACCAGGCCAGCTCCTTCTTGACCAGCTGCACGCGCTTGGACTCCATCACGGACGCAGACCGGTCACGCTCGGCGCGGGCCAGTACATAGGCGGCGTAACCGCCGTCGAACGGGTCAATGATGCCGTCATGGACTTCCCAGGTGCGGGTACACACTTCATCCAGGAACCAGCGATCGTGGGTGACCACCACGAAAGCGCCCTCGTTGGCACGCCAGCGCTGCTTGAGGTGCTTGGCCAGCCAGGCCACGCCCTCAACGTCAAGGTGGTTGGTGGGCTCATCGAGCATGATGACGTCGTCATCGCCAATGAGCAGCTTGGCCAGGGCCACGCGGCGCTTCTGCCCGCCGGAGAGCGAGTGAATGTTGGCGTGCCAGTCGACCTCGCCCACCAGTGCGCCCATGATTTCGCGGATCTTGGGGTTGGAGGCCCACTCGTGATCGGCGGCCTCCCCCACAATCGCGAAGCCCACAGTGTCCTCGCCGTCGAGCACGTCAGTCTGGTCCAGGTAACTGACCTGGACGCCGCCGCGCACAGTGACGCGGCCGGAATCCGGACTCTGCCGCCCGGCCAGCAGGCGCATCAGCGTGGACTTGCCGTCGCCGTTGCGGCCCACAATGCCAATGCGGTCCCCTTCTTCCAGGCCGACACTGACACCGTCGAGGACGGTTCGGGTGGCGAAGGCAACGCTAAGATTTTCCCCGCCAAGCAAATGAGCCACGTGGTACCACTTTCCTTACAACAAATTATTAAGAGGACAAATAAATTTAGGGGATGATTGCGGCGCCGTGCACGGGGCCTTCCACAGCCCACGCCTGGTGGCCGTGCTCGGCCAACGCTGCGGCGAGGTCGCTGGCATCGTCGGCATCTGAGGCCAGGAACGCCAGCGTGGGGCCGGAGCCGGAAACCAAGGACGCCAGCGCACCCAGCTCGTCCCCCAGGGCCAGCACCTCGCTCAGGGCCGGTGCCAAACTTTCCGCCGCGGCCCCCAGATCGTTGCGCAGGAACGGTGCCAGCGCGTGCGGATCCCCCGCCCGCAGGGCAGCCAAAACGCCGGCCTCTACCTGCTCCGGCTCGCGCACCTCTCGCCCGGACGCCTCCCGCAGAGCATCGAGGGTGCCGTAAACAACGGGCGTGGACAGCCCAAAACCTGCCGGCACCAGAACCCAGTGCAGGGGCGTGGGTGCCAGGGCTGCCGTGAGCTTGTCCCCGATGCCAAGCCCGACGGCGGCACCTCCCAAGAGTGCGAACGGCACGTCGGCGCCCAGTTCTGAGCCCAGTTGTGAGAGTTCCTCGCGGGAGAGCCCGGTGTGCCAGAGTGCATCGCAGGCCACCAGGGTGGCTGCAGCATCCGCCGAGCCGCCGCCCATGCCGCCGGCGATGGGGACATGTTTGGTGATTTCGATGTGGATGCCGCTGGGGTTGGCGCTGATGTCAGCCACCAGCAGCGCTGCTTGGACGGCGAGGTTGCCTTTGTCCAGCGGAATATTGGCCAGGTCAACAGGATCCAACGTGCTTCCCGCACCGATGCTCACGGTGATGTCCGTGGCGTCCGTGCCGGGCTTGACCGTGACCAGCACTTCTTCATAGCGTGAAACCGCCAGATACGTGCTGGCTACGGAGTGGTACCCGTCCGGCCGGAGCGGGCCCACCTGAAAGAAGGCATTGATTTTCCCCGGCGCACGCACTTTGACGTGGCGCGGACGGGCAGCCCACAAGGGGTCGTTGGCAAAAACATCAGCCGTGGCCGAGGTGTCCGGCCCACGTGCCGCGCCGGTGTCCCTGGACGTGCCGGCAGCCTTGTTGAAGGGATCCATGGTTAGACCGTGGCGGAAATCTTGGCTTCGGCGATGCGTGCATAGGCAATCACATCAATGACTTCGCCGCGGGCGCTGGGATCCACCCCGGCCTGGCGCAGGTACGTTTCGGCCTGTGCCGCCCCGCCGGCCCACCCGGCAAGCGCTGCGCGCAGGGTCTTGCGGCGCTGGGCGAATGCTGCATCAATGACGGCGAAAACTTCTTCACGGCTGGCGTGGGTCTTCGGTGGTTCGCGGCGGGTGAACTCCACCAAGCCCGAGGAGATCTTCGGTGCCGGCCAAAAAACGTTCATGCCAATGACGCCGGCCTTGCGCATCTGTGAATACCAGGCGCCCTTGACCGACGGCACGCCGTACGTCTTGGAGCCGGGCCCGGCCACCATGCGGTCAGCCACTTCATCCTGGACCATGACCAGCCCATGCTTGAGCGACGGGAAGTGTTCCAGCAGGTGCAACACCACAGGAACTGCCACGTTGTACGGCAGATTCGCCACCAACGCGGTGGGTTCGGCTGGCAGTTCGGTGACGCGCATAGCGTCGGAGAGGACGACGTCGAGGTTTCCCGCCAATGCGGGGCGGAACGCGGCCACCGTGGAGGGCAGCTTCGCCGCCAGGACCGGATCAATTTCAACAGCCACCACGCGGGCGGCGGCGTCCAGCAGACCCAGGGTCAGCGAGCCCAGGCCGGGACCAACCTCAAGGACCGTCTCGGTGGGGTCCACCTTGGCTGCAGCCACAATTCTGCGAATGGTGTTGCCGTCAATAACAAAGTTCTGTCCCAGTGTTTTAGTGGGACGCACACCAATCTCCTCCGCAAGTCGACGGATCTCGGTGGCACCCAGCAGTGGCTGGGGTGCGGGGCTGGGCTCGGGTGCGGTCACTAAATAATCGTAGCCGCTATTAACGCACTCACTCCCCTGCTGGCATGAAAACCGGCAAGGGAGTGTGTGATTAGGACTGTATTTACTTTTTTGGTGCTAGCCCGCGGCGTGCGCGCAGCCCCACGGCTGCAAGCCGCGCGTTGCGTACACCTTGTTAGCTATGTCAATCTGCTGGGCCTTGGTGGCCAGGCTGGCGTTGGGGGCGTAGGCTCCGCCACCGGCCCCAATCCAGGTGCCAATGTCGAACTGCAGGCCGCCGTAGTAGCCGTTGCCGGAGTTGATGGCCCAGTTGCCAGTTGACTCACACTGGGCGATGGCGTCCCACATGGCCTCATTGGACATGGCCGGGGCACTGGCACCGGTGTTGGCGCCAGCGGCGGGGGTGGCTGCGGCTTCCGCCTTCGGAGCGGGGCGTTCCTTGCTGCCTACGGAGATTTGCGCGGCAACAGGGGCCACCACAACCTTGGACCCGGTCTCGGTGCGGCTGACCACGGCGCCGTCAATGGTGACAGTCCTGAACGTTTTTTCCAACGAGCCGGCGACACCTTCGCGGGTGGTTTTCTTCTCATCCTTGAAAAGTTCGGCGTCCACTTTTTGCTCAGACTCAAAGGCGACGGCTTCGGTGGCCGTGTCGGTGCCGTTGGTATTCACCCGGGTAACCTTGACCACCATGTTTTCCACCACCGTGGCCACGCCCGGGACGGATACCTGGTCCGTGGGAGCCAAATTCAGGCCGGCTTCGGCGAGAACTGCCGAAACATCCTGGGCCGTAGTGGTTTTGACGGTCTTCTTGCCGTCAGCCACCAGGGTGACCTGCTTGGGGGTGATGATGCTGATGTCACTGGAATTTGCCAGCAGGGTGTCCGCCGGAACTGACAGGCGTGCATTGGCGGCGATGCCCAATTGGCTGATCAAGCCGCTGATCTTGGTGGAGGTGGTGGTGACAGTTTTTTCTGCACCGTCCAGGCTCACGGTAATGTCTTTGGCTGTGTTGACGGTGACAACGTCGCCGTCAACAACAGCAGTGTCCAGCGCGGGGCTGACGTGGTCTTCTCCGGTCACGCTCACATTTGCACCCTTGAGCACATCTGCCACGGACCCGCCGAAGGCTTGAACTGAACTACTCTGGCCATCCATGACCAAAGTGACGGACTTGCTGGTACCGGTGAAGGTGAGCAGTCCGGCTACCAGAGCCACCAGGACGGCGGCTTGGCCGGCAAGCTTCAAAAAGCTCAGTTTGCCATCGGTTTTGTAGAGAAAATTCACTTGTTCCCGTAACTGCTAGAGCACCCGGGCACGGAGAAGTAAGGAAGCAATCATGAACAGATTTAGTCCGCAAACCACCACGGACTGCACTGTAAAAATTGTTCTTGCGAACGTTCGCCCCGAACCACGAACAAGGCGTGAATCCGGCAGCATTTGATCCGTTGGCCTTCCCCGACCACGGCTAATAGTTCCCCAGCGTAACCTAATCGTGATCAAGTGGACAAGAGTTGATAACGGAAAAGTGATGAACTCGACAGGCTCAAATACGCTTAATCAGCCCACGAACCGTAGACAGCCTCTGTATTTTGACGTATCGCCAGGCTGAGTTCGTTGACCTCACGGCCCAGAATTTGTCCCATGCTTTGCACCGTGTAGGGCAGCATGTAGCTGGCATTGGGCCGCCCTCGGAAGGGGTGGGGCGTCAAAAATGGCGCATCCGTCTCGGCCAGGATCAGCGCCGGATCGGCAACCACCAGGGCTTCGCGAAGATTTTTTGCATTTTTAAACGTCACCGTGCCCGAAAAGGACATGTACCAGCCGTTCTCGTTGCAGATTCTTGCCAGTTCCGCGTCCCCGGAAAAGCAATGAAAAACCAGACGTGAGGGCGAGCCCACCTGCGCCAAAATGTTCAGCACGTCCACGTGGGCGTCACGGCAATGGATTTGCAGGGCAAGGTCGCGGCGCTTGGCCATGTCAAGGTGTTCCCGGAAGGAGTGGTGCTGTGCCGCCACGCCTTCCTCCCCGGTGCGGAAGTAGTCCAGACCGGTCTCCCCGATGGCCCGGATCCGGGGGTGCGCGGCCATGGCATCAATCTGCACCAACGCATCATCCAAGGAACCCTGCTGGGCCAACTCGGGGGCATCATTGGGATGGATGGCCACGGCACCCAACAGGCGGGGATCGGCGTCGACCGCCTCCACCGTGAAGCGCGAGGACTCCAGGTCGCAGCCAACCTGTACGGCCCCTGCAATGCCCACCGCCTGCGCGGCGTCGAGGGCGGCAGTCAGTTCAACGGGTGAATCACCAAAGTCAAAGTGAGTGTGGTTGTCATAGATGGGCACCTCAAGCATCACGGGCGCCGGCGCGAAATCGCCCCTGTGCGTGCCGCCCTGGGAGGCGAGCGATGCGGGTCGGTAAGGGCGGGGAATGTCGTCAGTGCACATATTCCCTTACTTTACCGTGAGGGAATTTGGCGGCCGGTAGGGCGAAAATGCGTGCGGGATAGTAGCGTTGGTCACACTAGGCGGATGCTGAGTGCATCTGGATGAAAGTTTGAGAGGCGGAGCATGAACGCACAGGAGACTTTCACGGCGGCCTCGCCGGCACCGGCACCAGTGAGTCAGCCGCCGGCTTCACCGTTCCGCGCGCCACGTTCCGTGGACAGCGAGCACTTTGCCCAGCTGAGCCAGAGCATCATGGCAGTCATGAACACGGTTATTGACGGCAAGGAAGAAGCCGTGAAGCTGGCGTTGACAGTCATGCTGGCCGGCGGGCACCTGCTTCTGGAGGACGTGCCCGGGGTGGGCAAAACCCTGCTGGCCAAGGCGCTGGCCCGCACCGTTGACTGCTCGGTGAACAGGATTCAGTTCACCCCTGACCTGCTTCCCAGCGACATCACAGGCGTCTCCATTTTCAACCAGTCCACCCAGGCTTTTGAGTTCCGTCCCGGCGCCATTTTTGCCAATCTGGTGATTGGGGACGAGATCAACAGGGCCTCGGCCAAAACACAGTCGGCGCTGCTGGAATCCATGGCGGAGCACCAGGTCAGCGTCGACGGCACCAGCTACACCCTGGAAGAGCCCTTCATGGTGATTGCCACCCAGAATCCCATCGAAATGGAAGGCACCTACCCTCTGCCCGAGGCGCAACGAGACCGTTTCATGGCCCGCATCTCCATGGGCTATCCAGATACTGGCGCGGAGCTGGCCATGCTGGAAACCCACCAGTCGGTCAACCCCTTGGATTCGGTGCAGCCCGTGGCCTCGGCCCAGCAGGTGGCCGCGATGATCGAACTGGTCACGGAAGTTCACGTCTCGGCCGCCGTGAAGGCGTACACAGTGAATATTGGGCAGGCCACCCGGGCACATCCGGATCTGCGTCTGGGTGCCAGCCCGCGAGCGCTGCTGCAGCTTTTGCGCGCTGCCAAGGCTGCCTCCGCCCTTGCCGGGCGCGGCTTTGTGCTCCCGGACGACATTCACCATCTTGCCCACCACGTGCTGGCCCACAGATTGATCGTTGAGCGAAGGGCTGCCAGTCAGGGCGTCACTGCCGCCACCGTCATAGCCGAGGTACTGGCGAGCATTCCCGTCCCCGGCGGAATGCCTGACGGGCGTGCCGCAAAGGACGCCCGGAACCGCTAGGAGTCCACAGTGTTTGCGCTACGTCCCTTGCGGCCCCGCGGCTGGTTGCTGGTCATTTTTGGTGTCCTGGCCCTGCTGCTGGCCGCATATTTTGGCCGGCGTGACCTGTTGATGGTGGCAGTGTTTTGTTTCCTGCTGCCGGTGGCTGCTTGCCTGGGGATTTATGCGCTCCGGCCCGGGGTGAGCGTCCAGCGCCACATCTCCCCGTCCCTTTCCCAGGTGGGCCTGGCCGTCAACGTGACTTTGGAGGTGCGTGGCAGCAATCCCGGCGGGTCGCGGATCCGTCTGGTGGAGACGCTGCCGCCTGGCTTTAATGGTGCACGGCCTTTTAGCTTTCCCCAGCCCGTGGTGCCGCACGGGCGGTTGAGCCGCTACCACTATGAACTGCACCCACGCCACCGCGGGGTATTCACCCTTGGCCCGCTGAAGGGGCACTTCACCGACCCCTTTGATGTGGCTTTTGCCCAAAGGGCCCTCGACGCCGGGGATTTACTGACGGTTGCCCCGGCGGCCGTGGAGCTGCCGGCAATTTCGCTGGGCGATTCACGCGGCAACGACGGCTCCCAGGCGAGCCGCTCACCGGCCCACGCCAGCCACGACGACGCCATGGCCCGCGAATACCGCCACGGAGATCCGCTGCGCCGGGTTCACTGGCCGGTCACAGCCAGGGCAGGCAAACTCATGGTGCGTGCCGAAGAGTCGGTCACCACCCCCGAGGCTGCCTTGATCTTGGACCAGCGCCCGGGTGCGTTTGGCCCGGAGCTGGCGGCAAACCCCGGCGAGGCTGATTCGTCGGGATCCTTGCGGACCACGGCGCTGTTTGAAACGGCCGTGGTGGCGGCCGTCTCCGTCGCCAGCCACTTGTTGGAGCGCGGGTACACCCTGCGCATCCTTGACCAGTTGGGCCAGCCTGCCTTCAGTTCCTCCCCGTCCGCAGCAAATCCGGAACAGGAGGACTTTGCCGGGCCAACGGCTGCCCTTGAGGTTTCAGCCGCCTTGGCCGCCGTAGAGTTGGCCGGGGTTCACACCGCAACCGTGCCCCACCGCGAACCCTTCGCCGAGTCCTTGGCCCATAAATTACAGCAGTCGCGGCGCCGCGGCCCCCTCGTTGCCATCACGGGCACCCTCAGCGCCCAGGAAGCGCTGCTGCTGGCGGGCACGTCCGAGCAATCCGCGGGCGCCTATGCCCTGGTGCTGTGCCATGACACTGCCGACGCCGGCGAAGCCTTGGAGATCCTGCGCCGCGCAGGCTGGCAGGCCGCCGCCCTGACACGCCACTCCCCCGTGGAGGATGCCTGGGCCCAACTGGAATCAGAGACCCTGCACTTGGGCGGTGGGCGATGAGCAAGCTGCTCAGTGGCAGGGCAACACCTGAGCCCGGGCACGACGTCGGACGGGGCATTCCCAGCGAACCGGCACCCAAGCTCCTGGGCAGGCCCCAAACGGGGCCGGCGCGCTGGGTTCTGGCCGCATCTGTTTTTGCCGCTGTCATGGGCACCTCGCTGAGCCTGCGCGGCCTGGTGGTGGATTTTAGCTGGTTCCCGCCGGCCACCCTCGTGGTTGCCTGCACGCTGCTCTTTCCCGCACTGCTGCGCCGGCGCCTGCCGCTGAGTCCCTTTGCGCCCGTGGGGGCGTTGCTGGGTTGGCTCCTGGGCCTGACCCTGGTGTTCTTTCCCGGGACTGCCTTGTTGGGGTTTGTGCCCACCCCTGCCACGGTGGGGGCCGCCTTGGAACTGGCCTCCCGCGCATCGACCTTGATCATGACGAACAACGCACCGGTTCCGTCGGCTCCCGCCATCTTCTTTCTGATCTGCGCGGGGCTGGGTTTTGCGGCGCTGCTCATCGACACTATTGCCATCACCGTGGCCATGCCAGCGGCCAGTGCCCTGGGGCTGGTGCTGATCATGTTGCCGGCAGCGCTGACCACCAAGGCAGGAGTTGGCACGGTCGGCTTCATGGCCGCCGGTGCTGGTTACCTGTTGGTCCTGGGCTGCTGCAACTGGTATGCCCCCGAAGGGAAAATCCGATCCGCCAGCATGGTGCAGCCAACCGGGATCCTGTCCCGGGCCATGGCGTTGGGTGCTGCCGTGGTTTTGCTGACGGCCCTGCTGCCAGCTGCCATCCCGGGCTTCACGCAGGGCTCGTTCCCGCAAGGCTCACGACTCAACGGCCCCTCGGGTGTATCCGAACTTGATCCGATGATCTCCCTCGGAGCGAATCTGCGCCAGCAGTCCAATGAAGTGGCCCTGACGTATTTGTCCAACTCCACCAGTGCCCACTACATGCGGCTGAGCACCTTGGAGGACTTCACCGGCAAGATCTGGCAACCCGCCAGTTTTGACAACAGCCTCGATCCCGGGCTTGGCCAGCTGAGCCCGGCACCCGCCGCAGGAGCTTCGGTGCCATCGCTCGATACGCTGACTGTCATCTCCACCCCCAACCTTGCCAGCGAGTGGCTGCCGGCCCCGCTCTCAGTAACGGATGTGTCTGGCCTCGACGGCAGTTGGCTGTGGGATCCGGAACGTCAAACCATCAGAAGCAGCACCTCCAGCACAGCCGGCCAGCAATACACGGTGCGCAGCAAAATGCCACGGTTGAGCCGGGCAGTGCTGTCCACCGCGTCTGCCGCGTCCGGGGCTGAACTGGACCCCGTTTTTTCTGCCCTTCCAGCCAACGTGCCACCAATTGTTGGTACAACAGCCCGCGAGGTGGCAGGAGATCAGCAGTCCCCCTACGCCCAGGCCGTGGCGCTGCAGGACTATTTACGTTCGGGCGCCTTCACCTACAGCCTGGACACACCCGTGCAGGACGGTTACGACGGTTCCGGCATGGACGTCCTGGCCAAATTCTTGGACGTCAAGAGCGGATACTGCATACACTTCTCGGCAGCCATGGCCGTCATGGCCCGTGAGCTGGGCATCCCCTCACGCATAGCCGTGGGCTACGCTCCGGGCGCTTCCACCTCCGCGCGGGCCGAGCTGGACGGGCAGACCTTGAACGGTTTCCAGGCCACGGGACGGGACGCGCACGCGTGGCCTGAACTGTACTTCCAGGGTCTGGGGTGGGTTCCCTTTGAGCCAACCCCCGCACGCGGTTCGGTGCCTGACTATACCCAGGACGACACCGCCGCGGCTCCTCAAGCCAGCGCCGAACCCACAGTTGCTGCCTCGGCCACCCCAACATCCACTCCAAGTGCCACCGCCACTGCTGCTGCCGTGGCTGCCGGCGGGGCGTCCTCGACCACCAACCGGTGGCCATTGGTGTCGGGTGTTTCTGCGGCACTCCTGCTGTTGCTGGCCACGCCTGCGCTGGCCCGCATGGTGGTTCGACGCCGCCGCCTGGGCCAGGTGCGCGGCTCACCTCGCTGGGGGTCTGGCTTGGGAGGCTCCGGGTTGGCTGATACGGGTTTGGCCGGCACGGCGGACGCACTTGTGGCATGGCGTGAACTGGTGGCGACGGCCGTGGACTATGGCTACGACTACGACCCTGCCCTGACCCCTGCCCGCCATGCCGAAAAGATCTCCCGGATGCTGGGGCGCAGCGACCCGGGCGGACTGGCCCTGGTGTTGAGTTCCTACGAACAGGCCGCCTACGGCAAGGCGGAGAGCGGCAAGAACAGCAATGGTGCGCCGGGAAATGACGAGCTGGCCGACGCACTGGAAACCCTGCTGGCCCGTCTGAAAACCACAGCAACGCCGTGGCAGCGGTTCCGCGCAACGTTCCTGCCGCCGTCGTTCTTAACCCGCCCCTAGCTTCACATGCCAACTGACCCGCAGAAAACGCCGAAAAACACGTCAAAATCGTGAATATTCGCCGTTTTCTGCGGGTCAGTTGGAAAAACGTTAGGCGTTGTTCGGGTTCGGGAAGCCGATGTACTGGGTGTACTGGTACTCGGCGATGCCTTCGATGCTTCCTTCACGGCCCATGCCGGACTGCTTCACGCCACCAAAGGGGGCAGCCGCGTTGGAGATGACTCCGGCGTTCAGGCCCATCATGCCCGTCTCGATGCGATTGGCCATGCGCAGGCCGCGGTTGTGGTCCTTGGTGAAGACGTAGGCCACCAGGCCATACTCGGTGTCGTTGGCCAGGGCCACGGCTTCGTCCTCATTCTTGAACGTGACGATTGGTGCCACCGGGCCAAAGATTTCCTCGCTGAGGATGCGTGAGCCAGGCTCAACACCCTGCAGCACCGTTGGCTGGTAGAAGTAGCCGGGGCCTTCGGCGTGGGCGCCGCCGGTGATGGCGCGGGCGCCGTCGGCCAGGGCATCGGTCACCAGGGAGTGGACCTTGTCGCGGCTCTTACCGTCGATCAACGGGCCCAGCTTGGTTGCCGGATCGGTGCCGCGGCCTGTTGTCATGGCGCCCATTTTGGCAGCGAACTTGGTGGCAAATTCGTCGGCAACGGATTCGTGCACCAGGAAACGGTTCGCAGCGGTGCAGGCCTCACCCATGTTGCGCAGCTTGGCGGCCATGGCACCGTCAACAGCTGCTTCGATGTCAGCATCCTCGAAGACCAGGAACGGAGCGTTGCCGCCCAGTTCCATGGAGGTGCGCAGCACGTTGGTGGAAGCATCAGCCAGCAGGCGGCGGCCCACGGGTGTGGAGCCGGTGAAGGAAAGCTTGCGCAGGCGGGTGTCCTGGATCAGCGGGCCAGTAACCTGGCCGGCGGTGGTAGTGGAAACCACGTTCAGCACGCCCGCAGGCAGGCCGGCCTCGATCATGACCTGTGCGAACAAGTGGCTGGTGAGAGGAGTCAGATTTGCCGGCTTGAGCACCATGGTGCAGCCTGCCGCGATGGCCGGGGCAATCTTGCGGGTTGCCATGGCCAGCGGGAAATTCCAGGGCGTGATCAACAGGCAGGGGCCAACCGGCTTCTTCTGCACCAGGATCTGGGCGGTACCTTCGGGGTTGGTTGAGTACCGGCCAAAGGAGCGGACGGCTTCTTCGGAGAACCAGCGCAGGAATTCCGCACCGTAGGCCACTTCGCCACGGGCTTCAGCCAACGGCTTGCCCATTTCCAGTGTCATGAGCAGCGCAAAGTCCTCGGCGCGGGCCGTGACCATGTCGAAGGCGCGGCGCAGGATCTCGGCACGAACACGCGGTGCCGTGGCGGCCCATTCTTCCTGGACGGCGACGGCGGCGTCCAGGGCTGCGGCACCGTCTTCGGCTCCGGCGTCGGCAATCTCAAGCAGCACGTTTCCGGTGGAGGGGTCCTCAACGCTGAAAGTCTTCCCCGAGGCTGCACTGCGCCATTGACCATTGATCAGCAGTCCTGTGGGAACACTTGCCAGCAAAGCACTTTCGCGCTCAGTAAGTTCGGTGGCAGCTGTCACGGTCATGATGACTCCTTAGTTGCTTGGACGACGTTATCGAAGGCCGATTTATCGTGTGCTAATGCATGACTGCTGACGCATGGCCGGGGCGGAATTACTCCGAACCGGCTGGGCCATGCAGCAGTCCAATGTGCTTTAGTTCACGGTAGTTCTCAGCCAATAAAAGTGTCTACGCATGTACGCACTACCAACAGCGACTTCGCTGTGCATTTGTACAACAGCGGGTCCAAGCCGGATTGGGAGCCCTGAAATTATGCGCAAAACCCGCAGTGAGTTCAGCGCATAAGTTGCTATGCGCAGGACTCACCACGGGTTCAACGCATATGTTCAGTCTCAGCCGCGGGCGGCGAGCACCGCGCTGTACAGTTCACGCTTGCTGACGTGGACGTCGTGCGCAATGACAGCAACGGCTTCCTTCATGCGCATGCCCTGGGACATGAGCTCATTGACAGCCGCAACATGATCCTCGAGGGTGCCGGTAGCCTTGTCCGGGGCACCGGCCACCACAATGGCAATCTCGCCGCGGATCTGAGTGGTCTCAGCCCACTCCAACAGCCCGGACAGTGGTTTGCGGACAACTTCTTCGTACGTCTTGGTCAGCTCGCGGCACACGGCGCCGGCCCGGGCGGGGCCAAACGCAGTGTGCAGGGCACGCAGCATGGCTTCGAGGCGGTGCGGTGCTTCAAAGAACACCATGGTGCGCTTTTCGACGGCAAGATCGTGCAGGCGGCTGGCGCGTTCACCGGATTTGCGCGGCAGGAAGCCCTCAAAGCAGAACCTGTCAGTGGGCAGCCCCGACAACGCCAAGGCCGTCAACACGGCTGAGGGACCCGGCGCGGCCGTGACCTTCACGCCGGCCTCAACGGCTGCGGCCACCAGGCGGAAGCCGGGGTCGGAGACGGAGGGCATGCCGGCGTCGGTCACCATGAGCAGGACCTTGCCGCTCTGGACCTGGGTCAACAGTTCGGCAGTCTTGGTGGCCTCATTGTGCTCGTGGTAGCTGATGACCTGGCCACCCACTTTGACGTTGAGGCTGGTGACCAGGCGGTGCAGGCGGCGGGTGTCCTCGGCCGCCACAATGTCGGCAGCCCCCAACCAGGCGATCAGGCGGGCGGAGGCGTCGCCCATGTTTCCAATGGGCGTTGCAGCCAAAATGATGTAGCCCTCACCCTCACGAACAGGAGGCGCCATGGACGAGTCAAGGGCTTCCTCGGCCAAGGGAGCGCCGTCATCATCAATATCTGCGCCAAGTTCATCTGCGGTGCCGGCGTTTTGGCCAAAGTCATCTTCCATGACACCAGCGTAGTGCGCCACAGCATCAGCGGCCCACTTGGGTAGCATGGGCAGGGTGCAATCCCAAGCAATGGATACCGCCCCGGCGGCCCCGGACAACCCTGCCCACGATGAGCCGCCCGCGCCGAAATCCGGCGACGGCGGGCCAACGGCCGAGCCTGCCAAGGCCTCCGTTGCCGACCCCGCCAAGGGGTGGGTGCGTGATCCGGCACGGGCGTTCACGCAATCAAGTTTGCGGGCCAGGCTTCTCGGAGCACGCCGGCCAACCTCCCCGGTCAATGTGCGCCTCTGGTTTTGGCTGGCACCGGCCCTGACCGCCGTGATTGGCGGGTTGCTGCGGTTCATCCGACTGGGCCAGCCGCCGTCGTTGGTCTTTGATGAGACCTACTACATCAAGGACGCCTACAGCTATTTGCAAAGCGGCTACGAACGCAATTGGGCGGAGAAGGCCAATGACCTCTTCAACCAGGGCATTTTCACCAGCTTGGAGAGCACTGCCGAGTATGTGGTTCACCCGCCGGTAGGCAAGTGGATGATCGCTTTCGGCATGTGGATCTTTGGATCGGACAGCACGTTTGGCTGGCGGTTTACGGCGGCGCTGGTGGGCACCCTTTCGGTGTTCCTGCTCGCCTTGATCGCCCAAAAAATGTTCCAGTCCACCATTCTGGGTGCCATCGCCGGGCTCCTGTTTGCCGTTGACGGCCACGCCATTGTGCAGTCGCGGACCTCGTTGCTGGATATTTTTGTCATGTTCTTTGCCCTGCTGGCCTTTGGCGCAGTGCTCATGGACAGGGATGATGGACGACGCCGGCTCGCGGCTAAGCTCGCAGCCCTCGCCGGCGCTGATGGCCGGGTTCCGGCCAAGGAATTGCTGTACGGTCCCTGGCTAGGGATCCGCTGGTGGCGTTTGGCTGCGGGCATTGCACTGGGCCTGTGCATCGGCACCAAGTGGTCCGGGCTGTTCTTCCTGGCCGCTTTTGGCCTGATGAGCGTCATCTGGGACTTGAACGCCCGCCGCATTGCCGGCATCAAGTATTGGGTCCTTGGTTCCGTGTGGAAGGACGGGATCGTGGCGTTCATCAGCATGGTTCCGGTGGCCGCCGTGACGTACCTGGCCACCTGGACCGGCTGGCTCCTGTCCAAGGACGCGTACGACAGGAATTGGGGGGCGGAGAACCCCTCCGGCACGTGGGGCTGGATCCCGGATTCCCTCCGATCGCTGTGGCATTACCACTCCACGGCCTACAACTTTCATACGGGCTTGGGCTCGGACCACCCGTACAAATCCAACGCGTGGTCCTGGCTGGTCATGGGCCGGCCCACTTCCTTCTACGTCCAGAACTACGAGGCAGGCCAAGGCGGCTGTGCCGCGGAGAAGTGCACGGCGGCCATCACCAGTGTGGGCAACCCGCTCATCTGGTGGGGCGGGACGCTGGCCATCTTGTTCCTGATTGGCTACTGGATCGCCAAGCGCGACTGGCGTGCCGGCGCCATCCTGGCCGGTTTTGCCGCAGGGTTCCTGCCGTGGATTTTCTACCCCACCCGCACCATCTTCTTCTTCTACGCGATCGCCTACGAGCCCTTCATCATCCTGGCTATTGTGCTGGTTCTGGGCCTGATCCTGGGCAAGGTGGGCGATCCGCCGTGGCGCCGCCAGCAAGGCGCCGTGATCGTGGGCATCTTCCTGGTCTTGGTTGTGGCCGTCAGCGCGTATTTCTACCCGCTCTGGGCCGGGGAAATCATCTCCCAGGAATATTGGCGCCAACACATGTGGCTGCCCAGCTGGATCTAGGCAGCCACTAAGCAGAAATGCCGTTAGGCGGTGCGGCGCCCGGGCCGCTGTGCCGCGACCGTTGCCTGGCGGCGGTCCTTGGTGGGCCAGGTGAAGGCCAGCGTCAGGGAGGACACAATCAGCACAAACGCGCCGATGAAGATCCCGGAATCGGTCCAGAACTGGCTGGGGAAGAGCCTAATCAGGGTGTCGTTGGTGTAGAACGTCCATGTACCGTCGGCAAAGAAGATCTTGTGGAACTCGGTGAAGAACTTCTCCCAGCCTGTGACGGCAAAGATTCCCAGCCCCACAATGAGCGCCAGCGTGGCAATGGAACCGGCGAACAGGGCCCGGCGGATCCCGCCGAAGCTCTTCTTCGACAGGTACATCATGCCGATCACCATGACTATGGCCAGGACCAGCCCCACCAGGAACGCCATGACGATGACGTCCTTGACGTCGGCCATGTGGCCGACCTCCCGGGCCAGGAACAGCGGATCACCGTCGGGGGTGACCAAATCGCCCAAGTATCTGGGCGGGGCTAAATTGAGCAGGTAATCCACGGTGTAGGACCCGTAGGTGAGCCGGTCCTCGGTGCTGAAACCAAAGGAATCAGCGGGAAAGCCCGGGCGGTGGTATTCAATCCACAGGAACACGGAGGTGGTCACCAGGCGGATGGAGAGCACCAAAAGAACAATGGGGTACAAGGCGGCAATCAGCACCTGGAACACGCGGGTCAGGACGGGTTTGGTGTTGGCTGCCTTCTCCCGGGCGGCCTGGCGTTTGGCCACTTCTTCTGCGGGAGGGCGCAGCTGGATCATGGTGGTGGGACTGTCCTCAACGAACACGCCGGAGTCATCCCGAGCGGGCTCGTTGGCGTCACTGGCAGGAGCGGCGTTGTCCAGTTCAGCGGCGATCTCCTCGTCGCTGGGCAGCTGGGGGAACCTGCTGGCGGGACGCATGGGTTCGCTGTCCTCACCGGCGGCGCTGGCTTCGAGCTTGATCTTGGTGGCGGAAGATCCCGTGCTGGCTAGGCGGCGGGCGGCTGCCCGCTCAGAACCAGCACCCTTTTCCACCGCGACGGCATCCCTGTGCGGGTCCGCCATTTTCCGTATCGGGGGCTGGCCCACAGCAGGGCTCTTGACTGAGTCTGGGTGCTCTGGATTCTCGCTCACAAGACGAAAGACTACCGGCACCCCGACGTGGGCCATGGCTGCCACCCCGGGTCGATGCCAAACTGTCACCGGATATTCAACGGTGATCTAGCTCGGGCGGGACGGTGTTGCCGAACAGGGGCGCCGCCAGGGGACGCTTCGGTTCAAAGTGGAGGCTGGGTGACTGGCGCTTGATGCCACGCAGCACCCAGGGCACCAAGTAGTCCCGCGCCCACACAATGTCCTCTGCCCGGGCTTCCCGCCAGCTCTTCGCCGGGAGTGGTTTTGGCGAGAGCGGAAGCAGTGAATGCTCCACATTCAAGGTGTCCAGCACCATGATGGCCACGGCGTGATGGCCGACGGCGGAGGGATGCAGCCGGTCCTTGCTCCACATGCGAATGTCGTGCAGCTCCGTCATGGCCCACAAGTCAGCTACGACGGCGTCATGCCGGTCCGCGATGCTGCGCAAATTCTCGTTGTAGATGGCCATTTTGGTGCGAAACTGGCCCAGCACAGTTGACCTGCCCGAATCGGGGCCCACAAAGAGCACCACGCCAATGCCCTGGCCGCGCAGAACCTCCACTGCGGATTCCATGATGCCGGCGAGTTTGTCCGGATCGGCGCCCCGGTGCAGGAGGTCGTTTCCGCCGGCCTGAAGGGAGACCAGATCCGGGCCCAGCCGCACGGCCGGGCCAAGTTGGGTTTCCACCACTTCATGCAGCAGCTGCCCCCGAACCGCCAGATTGGCATAGGCAAAGTCGGGCACCCCAACACTGAGCTCCTCGGCCACTCGATCCGCCCAACCCCGGTAGCCGAGGGCGCTGCTCGGCTCAGGATCATCAATGCCCTCGGTAAACGAGTCTCCCAGGGCAACAAAACGCCGCCACGGATGGCGACCCCCCACAGGGGATGGCACCGCGGCATGGGTAGGACCGTGAAGTGGCAGGGCGTGCGGCAGTCCTTCCAGCCGGTTGCCACGTTGCAGGTCCATACCCCCATAGTGCACCCATGCCCGTGAATTGGCACGGAGCGATTTGGCACGCGGCAAGTCTGTTGCGAAGCGGAAGTCTCAGACTGAGCGGACGGAGGCTCCGGCGTCGTCCTCGGAAAGGTCACCGTACTCCCCCGCCAGCACCGCCTTGCGGCCCAGGATCAGGGTGTAGACCCAGTAGGCTGCGAGCACCAGCGCGCCGATGCTGATCTTGGCCCAGACGGGCAGCGGGCTCGGGGTGACAAATGCTTCGACCAGCCCCGAGACAAAAAGCACCAGCACCAGGCCCACGGCCACCGTGACGAGGGAACGGCCTTCCCTGGCCAGCGAGTCCAGGCGCGTGCGCGGGCCCGGGCTGACCCAGGACCAGAAGATGCGCAGGCCGGCGGCGGCAGCGATGAAAATGGCGGACAGTTCCATGAGCCCGTGCGGGAGGATGTAGCTGAAAAAGACGTCACCGCGGTCGTAGGCGAACATGACGCCCGCCGTCATGCCCACGTTTTGGGCGTTCATGAAGATTTGGTACGGGATGAAGATGCCCGTGACGCCGAAGGCCACGCATTGGGCAGCGATCCAGGCGTTGTTGGTCCAGACCGCGCCGGCAAAGGACGCTGCCGGGTTCTCCGAGTAGTAGTTCACAAAATCGTGGTTCACCAGCTGCTGCAGCTGGGCATCACTGCCCATGGCCGCCAACACGCCGGGGTTCCCCGCCGTCCACACGGCAAACAGGGAAGCAATCGCTACGAAGACCGCACCAATGATGACCGTCAGCCAGCGCAGGCGGTAGAACGCTGCGGGCAGGGACACCACAAAGAATTGGGCGGTGTCCGCAAAAATGTTGGATTTGGCGCCCGTGAAGCGTGTGCGGGCCTGGGCCAAAATGGCTGACAACTGCGCCGACAACGCGCTCTCCGCCGTGACCGAGCGGATGAGCGACAGCTGGGCGGACACGCTTTGGTACAGCTCCAGCAGTTCGTCGGCCTCTGCCCCGTCCAGGCGCCGTTTCCGGGCAAGGGACTTCAACCGCTCCCATTGCGGGCGGTGCACGGCTGTAAAGGCATCCATGTCCATGGTGCCCAAGCATATAGGGATTGGTGGGCGCATTGAGGCTTGAGCTGCTCTCTGGTGCGGGGTGGCTAGACTGTTTTCATGTCCGCGATCATCACCGGCGAAGCCGTTGTCCTTGAGCTGCGCCCCGCATCGTTTGCCGCCCGCTCGCTGGGCACTGCCATCGATGTCCTGGCCACGCTGGTTGTTGCCGTGGGCCTGTTCCTGCTGCTCGGAGCCCTGCCGTTCACCCTCGATTCGGCCGCCGCCCGGGCCACGATCCTGCTGACGATCGTCACGCTGTTTGTGATTGTCCCCATCACTGTGGAGACACTGAGCCGCGGCAAATCGCTGGGGAAGCTGGTCATGGGCCTGCGCGTAGTGCGCGACGACGGCGGCTCCATCCGCTTTCGGCAAGCCTTGATCCGCGGGATCCTTGCCGTGCTGGAAATCTATATGACGCTGGGTTCCGTGGCTTGCCTGGTTTCCTTGTTCAACGACAAGTCCAAGCGCTTGGGCGACATGCTCGCCGGCACCTATGCCATCAGGGACCGTGCCCCGGAGCACAAGCCGTTGCAGGTTTCTGTGGCCCCGGCCTTGGCCCAGTGGGCTGCCGTGGCGGACATTGGCCGGCTGCCGGACCCGTTAGCCCGGCGGATATCGCTCTTCCTGCGCCAGGGCAGCGCCATGGCGGCCGATTCACGCTTTTCCTTAGCCGTGGAACTTGCCAGCGAGGCCAGCCACCATGTGGCGCCGCTGCCGGCACCGGGCACACCCCCGGATATTTTCCTGGCCACCCTGATTGCCGAGCGCAGGGACCGCGAGTTCGAACGCATGAGTGCCGCAGCGCAGCGGGCCGAACAGGTTCGTGGGCGGCTGCAACGGTATGGGGCGGGCGGCAAGCAGGCTGATTGAGCAGTCTGATTGAGCACAGGCTTGCGCTGTGGTGCTGCTTAGTCCGTCGGCGCTTGGCTAGTCCTGGATCGCTGAGCGCTCAATATAGGCGTCAAGCGCTTCCTGCGGCACTCTATACAAACGGCCAAAGCGGACGGCCTCAATCTCATGGGTCTGCACCAATCGGTACACAGTCATCTTTGAGACACGCAGCTGTTGGGCCACTTCAAGGATAGTGAGGTAGTTCGATGAAGCTGGTTTGGAGGTTGACATCAAATTCAACCTTTCAGTCTCGGTAGTGCATGTGTGTGGGCGGCTGCTTGGTCACCGCGAGGCTCCTTGTCCCTATAACCTCCAACGCTGCTCAAGTGCAGAATAGTTCCCAAGTCAGCATGGGTGCAACAATTATTTTTATCTATTGCCCGCTTGAGAACCATATGTATTTATCATTGCATAAATCTTGAGCAAAAATTAGGGATATATTCCTTGCGTCTCTGAACATTCTCAACCTAAGCCAGAACTGGCACGGCATTACCCGAAATTAAGACTGGCATTACCTTAATAATTCCACGGGCGCCCTTGGAGAGTGTCGCCATTCTGGCCACCATTCTGCGACCATGGCCTCGCGCTGAGGGCTCTTATTGGTCGCATCCGTCGAGCCTGCCGCCCTCGGTGGCCGGCGCGATCCTGTCCAGGTTTGATCTGCGGATGGCCGGACAGGCCGTCACATCCATGACTCATCCAGATTTGACATATTTTCTTCGCGTGGATGGGGCCTGGGCGGCCTCAAACACGCGGCTCTACTTGGTTTGGTACTTGTAATGCCCCTCCATGGGACTGATGGTTTTAGGCACGCTCCTTGGGTTTGCTGGTTTTTCAGTGACTTGTGATGCTCTTGTGATAGCCGCATTGGCGGGGCGAAATGGCTCAGGTCGCTCGGACCACCCGAGTTCGCAGGAGCTGCAGTGACCGTCGCACCTGGTTCACGGCTAGGACGCGTTGCCTTACCCACTTTGTTCCCAGAGTCAGCAAAACTGAGTAGTCAGCCAAGTAGTTCCTGCCATAAAACCGAGTGGTTAATTGCCACACCTGGATAAAGCGAGTGTTGACCAACCATTGGATAACTCTGTATTCATTAGGTATCGAACTTCCAAGACCGCCTAACTGGGGGGCAGCGGAAATGTCGACATGTACTTATTGACAAGTACACGGTTTGGGATAATTCAATAAGAATCCTTTTTAACTATTTCTAGGAGTACGTCATGTTGAAGTTCTACGTTACCTTGCAGACCCTTTTCATCGCCGGCGCCGACCGCCTCAAGGGCGACAACGAGAAGGGCGCCACCGCCGTTGAGTACGGCATCATGGTGGCCCTGATCGCAGCAGTCATCGTCGGGATTGTCGCAACTCTGGGCACAGAGATCAGGACTGCCTTCACGACCGTCGTCAACGCACTGCCGTAATTTCACTTCACCTCCTGCCCGGCAGGATTCTGTGTGGCGGCCTTGGTCTCGACCAGGGCCGCCGGCATCATCAAATCGCAACAACCTTGTTGACTACCCATGGGGGAACGTCGCATGAAACGCAAAGACAGAGAACGCGGCGCAGCAGCCGTCGAAGCGGCGTTCATTTTGCCCGTTCTGTTGCTATTGGTCATCGGCATTATGGAATTTGGCTTCCTGTTCAACCAGCAGATCTCTGCCACCAATGCTGCAAGAGAAGGGGCCCGCAACGCAGCTATCCACTACGCAGACGCCGGTTTTCCTGGCAGCGTGAACACAGCTGCCGTTGCTTCGGCCCCAACACTTTCAATTGCGGGAACGCCAACCATTTCTTACAGCTCAGGATCCGCCTGCGGAGCCAACGTCCGAGTAACCGTTACAGTGCACGTTGCACCAGGGCCGGCCCGTGGCTGGCTGATCGGGTTCTTCCCCTTTGACGCACCACCAATTTCCGGAGTAGGTGTCATGCAATGCGGCGGATAATCAATAATCTCAAGGGTTCCCCCACACAAAGTGAGCGCGGAGCAACGGCCGTCATAACAGCCATCCTCATGGTGGTCCTTTTGGCCTTTGCGGCCATTGCCATCGACGTTGGAATGCTATATGCCTCGCGTGCACAACTTCAAAATGGCGCCGATGCAGCGTCTCTGGCAATCGCCAACAAATGTGCCAAGGGAACCTGTGTGCAGGCCGAGAATGAAGTCACCGCAGCAGATTTTGCAAAATTCAACTCCAACGACCAGCTTGCCGAGTTCAAGAGTGTCACCCGGCCCACGAGCAACAGCGTCAACGTTGTGGTCAGCAAGGACGCTGCCAATGGGAACCCTGTTCAACTGGCCTTTGCCAATATCTTCGGTACAAGCGAGGCCGACGTCAGCGCCTCCGCTACAGCAAGTTGGGGTCCGCCAGAATCCGGAACCTCTGTGCCTTGGACCTTCGGCAAGTGCGTTTTTGACAAGAGCCTGACAGCCACGCAAAAAGCAGAGCTCGCGGACACCGGCAATTTCACGGGCGATCCAAGCGGTGCACACGTACTGCTTCGTTCCGACACCAACGCTGTCTATACGCCCGAATGCCCCACCAGCGCTTACCCCACCGGTGGCTTTGGATGGCTTGACCTGGAAGGCGGCAAGTGTGAGGCCACCGTCGATGTTGGCACAGGGCAGGCCGGCAGTAAACCAGGAAACAGCATAGACAATCTATGCAAGCCGCAACTGGACGGCATGTTGGCCAAGCCAATCCTGATTCCCATCTTCTCCTCGTCCACTGACAAGGGCGGCCAACACGCGGAGTACACCATCTATGGATTCGCTGCCTTCCAGGTAACCGGGTGGAAATTCAATCCGGAAAACCATCCGGATTCCTTGGCACCGGCTTGCACCGGCAACTGCAGGGGCTTCATGGGCTACTTCACACGATTTGTTTCACTCGATGAAGGGCTGTCACTGGGAACTGGACCGAACCTGGGCGGATCGATAGTCCGTCTTACCAACTAGATATAAGGAGCATGAAGTGAAAACACGCCTGCTGGGGGGCGTTGTCGCACTGGTTTTGGCCATTGTGGGCGCGATTCTCCTCTCCTCATACGTACAAGCAGCCGACAACCGTGCCCAAGCCGGCATGGAGCCGGTGGAAGTGCTCGTTGTTCAGCAGCCAATAACTGCTGGCACCACCGTCGATGAACTCAAGTCCATGGTGAAGATGCAGTCATTCCCTAAGACGGCCATAACCGACGGTGCCGTGACGCAGCTGGATGATTTCAAGGGAAGGGTTGCTGCAGTTGACCTAGTACCGGGTGAACAATTACTGGCAGCTCGTCTCGTAGATCCAAAAAGTCTGGCAGCTCCCAACAGCGTTGATGTGCCCAAGGGCTTGGCTGAAATAAGTCTTGTGTTGCCCTTGGACCGCGTCTTAGGCGGGGACTTGCAGGCTGGGGACACGGTGGGCGTGTTCATCTCTTATAATGACGGTGTTGCGCCGGGAACCAAGGAAGTTCCAGCCACCAAACTGCAATTCCACAAGGTACTGGTGACCAAGGTCGGCACAGGGGATGGCGACGTGGACACCACCGATTCACAAGAAAATCAGTCGGCCAAGTCCAGCAGTTCGGTCTTGGTGACCCTGGCACAATCAGGGACCGATGCTACCAAGACCGTCCATGGAATCGAATTCGGGCACGTCTACCTGTCCAAGGAAAACGCCGACACCGACACAGCTCCCGTGGACACGTTGCACAAGGACCAGGTGCTGAGATGAGCCGCTTCGTCATCATTACAACAGATACAAGCTTTGAGCAGCGTGTCCGTGCGGCCGTGACAGGCGGTTTGCACGGAAATGTCCAAAGGCTCCCTGAATCAGCCATCAACGGCGCTCCCAGCGGAATCATCCTTCAAGACCCGTCCGAACCACCCGAAGTGGTCATTCTGGGTCCTGGAGTGTCGACCGACGAGGCCCTCAAATTGGCCACTGTGTTGGACCTCCAGTACCCCGAGGTCAGCGTCATCCTGGCAGCAGAGACTTCACCGGAGCTGGTGCTGACGGCCATGCGGTCGGGTATTCGTGACATTGTCAGCCCCGGGGCCGACCTGGCCGAGATCCGGGTCCTGCTGGAACGGGCCTGTCTTTCTTCCGCTGGACGGCGGCGCGGGCTGTCCAACCCGGCCACCGCCGACCATGAAACTGGCCGTGTCATTGCTGTCATGTCGCCCAAGGGCGGCGTGGGAAAGACCACCGTGGCCACCAACTTGGCCATGGGGCTTGGGAAACTGGCCCCCATGGGTGTGGTGATCGTTGACCTCGATGTCCAGTTTGGAGATGTGGCCTCTGCCTTGTCCCTTGAGCCGGAACACACCTTGGTGGATGCCGTCACCGGGGCTGCGGCGCACGATGCCATGGTCCTAAAGGCCTTCCTCACTGTGCACACTGGCGGCATCTACGCGTTGTGTTCCCCCATGAACCCCAACGAAGCCGATCTGGTCACGGCAGACCATGTGAGCCACCTGATCGCGCAACTGGCCACAGAGTTTAGGTACGTGGTGGTGGACACTGCCCCTGGTTTGGGTGAACTGGCACTTGCCACGTTGGAACAGGCAAGCGATGCCGTGTGGGTGGTGGGGATGGACATCCCCAGTATCAAGGGGTTGCGCACCGGCTTCGGCGTCCTGCACGAGTTGGGGCTCGTCCCACAAGGACGTCACGTTGTACTGAACTTTGCCAACCGCCACACGGGCCTGAGCGTCCAAGACATCGAAGCCACCCTCCGGGTTCCCGTGGATGTGGTGCTGCCGCTCTCGCCCGCAGTGTCCTTTTCAACCAACAAGGGCGTGCCCTTGTTGCAGGACGGTCCCAGAAGCGCCGTGTCAAAGAATCTAAGAAAACTCGTCGAGCGCTTTGCCCCGGATTCTGCGGGGCAAATGCACAAGAAGCTGCACCGAAGGGTGGTTGTGTCATGAATCTGACTGATCGACTGAACGCAGCACGCGGCATTTCCCCTGCTGCAGGCGTGGAAATCCCAGTAAATCACTCATTCCAGCGAAGCACGATGCCAGAAGGATTCCCTGATGATTATTCGGCTGTCGACGGTACGGGTACTGCCCTTGCAGGGCTAAAACAACGTGCTGGCGAGGCACTATTTGAACGGATGGGTGCCCGGCTCGCCGATCCCAACATTTCCGAGGAAGATCTGCGCAAGACTGCACGGGAAGAACTCAGCCAAGTCATTGACGAGGAACAGGTTCCACTCACGCCGGAGGAACGTCGACGCCTTATTCGGGAGATTGGCGACGACGTGTTGGGGTTGGGTCCCTTGCAACGCTTCCTGGATGACGACACTGTCACTGAAATCATGGTCAACAAGCCAGACCAAATTTACATTGAGCGCGGCGGCCAGCTGACCCTCACGGGGGCCAGGTTTGCCACTGAAGCTCATCTTCGCAGGGTCATTGAGAGGATTGTTTCCAGAATCGGGCGGCGCATCGATGAATCTTCACCCATGGTCGATGCCCGGCTTGAGGACGGTTCCCGCGTTAATGCCATCATCCCCCCTCTTGCGGTTAGCGGACCTTCGCTAACCATCAGAAAGTTCAGCCGGGTCCCGCTGACGGTTGAAGATCTGGCCCGCTATGGCACACTGACCCCGGACATGGCTATTTTGTTGGATGCCTGTGTGCGGGCCCGGCTGAACATCCTAGTTACAGGCGGCACGGGCACCGGCAAGACCACGTTGCTGAATGTTTTGTCCGGGTTCCTGCCGGCAGAAGACCGTATTGTCACCATTGAAGATGCCGTGGAATTGCAACTGCAGCAACGTCACATCGTCCGGCTGGAGAGCCGGCCAGCCAACATCGAGGGCCGTGGTGAAGTCTCCATCCGGGACCTCCTGCGCAACTCATTGCGCATGCGCCCGGACCGCATTGTCATTGGTGAAGTTCGTGGCGGAGAAGCACTCGACATGCTCCAAGCCATGAACACCGGCCACGACGGGTCACTTTCCACAGTCCACGCAAACTCGCCCCGGGACGCAATAGCCCGTCTGGAGACGCTTGTTTTGATGGCCGGAATGGACCTGCCGTTGCGGGCCATTCGGGAACAAGTTGCATCCGCAGTAAATCTCATTGTGCATTTGTCTAGGCTCCGGGACGGAACCCGGAGGGTCACTCACATTACGGAGGTTCAAGGCATGGAGGGCGACGTTGTCACACTCCAGGATGCGTTTGTCTTTGACTACTCCGCAGGAGTGGACAGCAACGGACGGTTCCTGGGCAAGCCAGTAGCCACCGGTGTCCGGCCGCGCTTTGTCGATCATTTTGCTGACATGGGTATCTCAGTCCCCAGCCACATTTTTTCTGTTCCAGCACCTGTCAAGGGAAAGAGATAACAATGAACACGGCCCTGCCCGTCCTTGGATTCGCCCTCTGCATTGCCGCGCTGGTAGTTGTCTTGTTGGTTGTAGTCAAGCCTTGGGGTGCGGCCATCTCGGAGGCGCGGCGGCGGCCCTTCGGCGACTCCAGCAAGTCTTCACTGACCAGCTTCACGGATTCCACAGTTGCTGTGTTGGACAAGACAGTCGGCGGCGGCCCTTACAGCCGCAGCAGACTAGAAGATGCTGGCCTTCGCATGCCTCCCTCTAACTTCCTCATTTTGGTAGTGGCAGCAAGCGCTGTCATGGCCCTCGCGGGAATGCTGCTCAGCGGCCCCGCGTTGGCGATCATTTTGGCCGTGATGGCCCCTCTGCTCTCCTGGCTGGCCCTGAGCCTGCTTGCGGACAGACGGAAAGCGAAATTTGATCAACAGCTCGGTGACAACCTCATGTTGATCACGGGCGGACTCCGTGCAGGTCACAGCGTTTTGGCGGCCCTTGACGCTGCCGCCAAGGAAGCCGAGTCACCCGCCTCCGAGGAGTTTTCCAGAGTTGTAAACGAGGTCAGGATTGGCCGAGACCTTGACGTGGCGCTCAGCGAAACCGCCAACCGTATGAAAAGCGATGACTTCTCCTGGGTCAGTCAGGCAATCCAGATCAACCGTGACGTGGGTGGTGACTTGGCCGAAGTCCTGGACCATGTGGCGGAAACAATTCGTGAACGTGGCGAGATCAAGGCCCAGGTTCAGGCCCTCAGTGCCGAAGGAAAACTGTCAGGAATCATCCTTGTGGCGTTGCCGTTCGTCATGGCTCTCATGCTCATGGTCGTCAACCCCACGTATCTGGGCGTGCTCTTCACAAACCCCGTGGGCTGGGTCATGTTGGCAGTCGGGGCCGTCATGATGATCATTGGCTCACTTTGGATGCGCAAAACCATCCAAATCAAGTTCTGAAAGGTGTGAACACCATGACCCTCATGCCCTGGCTCATCATAGCCTCCATAGTTTTGCCCATATGCTACTTGGTTTGGTCATTTGTCAGTGTGGATTCGAAATCCTTGCTGACCATTCGCAACAACTTGGGCCGCACCGACCAGAGCGGCCAAGGGGCACCGGCCTTCAGCGACAAAACCTGGTTGGAGCTGTCCAAAAAAATTACGCCGGCAGGATATGTGGCCAAATTGGACACCCTGCTCGCCCGGGCCGGCCGGCCGGCCAACCTGCCGTTGTCAAGACTGCTGATCGGCAAGCCATTGCTTGCCATGGGTGCCGCGGCGGTGAGCCTGATGTTTGTTGCACTGCGTCCGGGACCCCCCACAGTGCTGTTGGCACTCTTGCTCACAACGCTGTGTTACTTCATCCCCGACCTGTTGATTCTGAGCAAGGGGCAGGAACGTCAGAAGGCCATCCAACTTGAACTGCCAGACACCTTGGACCAGATGCTCATTGCCGTCGAGGCTGGGCTCGGTTTTGAAAGTGCCATGGCACGGGCAGCCGCCAACGGCAAGGGACCCATGGCGGAGGAGCTGAAACGAACCCTCCAGGACATGCAGATGGGTCGCCCTCGCCGAGACGCTTACCAGGCCATGGCGAGCCGAACCACCGTGCCAGAGTTGAAGAGTTTTGTCCGGGCCGTGATCCAAGCGGAAGTCTACGGCATCAGCATCGCCAAGGTGCTGCGTATTCAGGCCAGCCAGCTGCGCCTGAAGCGGCGCCAACGGGCTGAGGAAAAGGCCATGAAATTACCCGTCTTGGTGCTCTTTCCGCTTCTGCTCTTTATCTTTCCCACACTGTTCATCATCATCATGGGGCCGGCAGTCATCAATATCATTGGGATCTTTGCACCCGGTGGCTCCATGGGCGGTCGATAGCGACCCGCTTCACCCCACCAGCGTGATCAAGGCGACGGCCAGCATGAACTGGCCAAAGGGGAATCCGGGTTTTCCCGATCCCCTTTGGCGTGCCCGCAGGCAGTTCACCCTGAGAATGGAGTGCCTCAGCTCTTACAGGACTCGCTGGTTCCCATAACATCTTCGCTGACGACTGTGATCTTGTCCGGGAACGAGTCCCACCTGCCACCAAAACTTGACACTATGCCGGGTGGAAAATCTGGCCATTTCCGATCATGCAAACCTGGCCGGCGCCCAGCACGGGTGCGTCAGCCTTCTTGCGGCCCACGAGTTCCAGCCAAGTTGGATTCCCGAAATTCGCGGCATTCTCCCTGATTGCGTTCGAGCAAGAAGCAATGGAGTTACGTTCGCGGCCACGCTTGAGTGCATTCATGTGGCCAGGACACTTGATGCCGCTAACATTCCTTAGGCCACCACCAGCGCGACTAGGGCACCTGCCAGCATGAACGGGCCAAAGGGGATCTGGGTTTTCCCGGTCCCCTTTTTGGTGACCATCAACGCCAGCCCCCACAGTGCGCCCAACACGAATGCCAAGAAGGTCCCCCACAGCACTGCTGACCAGCTAACAAAACCAAGGTACAAGCCCAGCACAAACGCCAGCTTGACGTCCCCGTAGCCCATGCTGGCGGGCGAAACCAGCCTGAGCCCCACGTACACGGCCCAGAGCACCACTCCCCCAAGGAGCGTGCGCAAGGCGGTTCCGGCGTCGTGCATGAAAAAGGATGCTGACAGCAGCAGCACCCCAGCAATGGCCGCGGAGGGAAACACAATCCGGTTGGGCAGCAGTTGGTGCTTGATGTCGATTACGCTCAGCCACGTTGCCATGACCAGGTAGTACAGCCCGGCCGTGAGCACCAGCCAAAAGGCCACGGGCGCATCAGCCCACAAGTCCGCCAGCACATTGATCATAGCCAGATGCTACGGCATGGGGGCCGGCATCTTTGGACTATGACCGGCGGGTGCGGTTAGCGCGAGGCGTACTGCTCGAAGGGGATGTTCCAGTCACCAAAACCGTCGGTGGGTGCAATGGTTTCATTGGGTGTTCCCACCGTGTGGACGATGTCGCCGGCGCCCATGTTGTTGAACACCCAGCCCGCACCCTCCGCGGACAGGCCAATGCAGCCGTGCGAGAGGTTCTTGACGCCAAGGAACGGCATGGCCGACTCTGTTGCCTGGTGGATGAAGATTCCGCTGTAGGAAAGCCGTGTTGCGAATTCCACGTCAACGGAGCCGTAGTCGCCGGGGTCGCCCGGCTTCAGGCCAATGGTGGAGGCTTTGAACGTTGCGTGGCGTTGCTTGTCATTGGTGAGCACAATGAACCCGGAAGCCGACGGGAAAGCCTCATCACCCAAAGTTGCGGGGAACACCTGAGCAACTTGGTCGTTGACCAGGACCGTCACACTGTGGGCTGCGGCATCGGCTTCCATAACAACCTTGTTGCCAATGTTGACGTTGTAGTTCTTATTGAAATTGCCCACCATGCCGTTGCCAACATCCAAGCCGAACAGCTTGACGTCCACATTGATGGTTGAGTTGGCCGGCCAGTAGTCTGCGGCGCGGTAACGCACCAAGGTGTCCGAGTACCAGCGGAAGGAACCTTGCTGGCCTGTGCTGGTGGTGACGGTGATGGCCTTCTCCACGGCCTCCTTGTTCACCACTGGTTCACTAAATTTGAACTCCAACGGCTGGGCCACGCCCACCTTGGAATCAGCGCCCGGGTACAGCACGGCGTCTACCTCGTGCGAGGCGGGAACGGTTGAAAAGGTGCTGATGTGGGTGGACTTGGCGCCCACCGAGTCCATGGCTGTCACATTAAAGGTGTAGTCCGTGGCAAATTTGAGGGGCGTTTTGGAAATCCATTTGCGTCCGCTGACCACCAGCTCACCCTCGGAAACAACACCTGTGGCGGTTTCCTTCAGGACGGCGCTAAAAACCGTACCGTTGATGACCTCTGCTGCCACTTCCGTTACCGGATTGACGGAGGTAGCACCAGTGTTGGGTGTCGTGGCAACAGTTGCCGGGATGGCGGCAACCGTGGGGGTCGGCGCGACGGTGGCAGTTGCCGACGCAGTGGGAGCCGACGCTTGCCCGAGTAGTTGGCCAAGTGGCAACAAGCCAGTTGCCGATGCGGCAGCCACGCCCCCGGCAACGACCACAAAAGCGACCAAGGAGATCAGCGTGATCTTCAAACCTCGAGAAGGTTTCCTGGTCTCTTCCACATCAGCCATTCAAACTCCCCATTCGGTGGATTAACTCCACAGTATTGACCCGCGGCGCGCAATTCGCTATAAGGACATTTTACGCCATGATTTCACGCACATTGATCACTTCCCCGGCAAACACGACACGGTCGTGAGGGCGTTGTTGAAGGCGTCAGCTGGACTCCGCTACTCGATGCCAGATGGCGCCTGTTCCGCCAGCACGTGGGCTGGGTCGGCATGATGGAAGTGAACAACTGCCATCAGTTTCTCTCCGGTCCGGACCACACGGAAGTCTGTGCCGCCGAGTGCCTCTTGGAGCGCCATGTGGAATTTGGGGAAACCGGAGTCGGCGGACGTGTAACCGCTAATCGCCTCCCTCAGGTGAGCCGAAACCTGACCTAAGTGCAGGCCATCAATTCTCTGGGCACGGACCAGTTGGCCCAGCTCGCCGTCGGTGAAAAGTTCCCGCACCGACGCAATGTACTCGTCACGGTTGTTGACTGTCAGTGCTGCCGGCGGTTTCACCGGCTTCGGCGGCACTTTCACCGGCACTTCAGGTAATTTCACATGTTTGCCAGGTGCCTTCTGCGCCGTTATGGCCTTCTGGGGCGCCGGTCGCTGGATTGCCAGCCCGCAGTGCTTCTCAAGAAAGCCACCCAAGTTCGTCGACTTATAAGAGGTGTACTTCAACCCCGGCCACTTCTTGCTCACAAGCTGGCCGAGCGCTTGGGTGTTGACCTGGCCCTTCTTCGAGAGTTGCGGCTGTTTCTCAATGAACCCCAAGATGGCTTCCTTCAGGACCGCCACGTCCGGTGGGCCGCTGGGCTGCGTCACGTCAGCCGAACCAGCCGGACCAGCAGGACCAGCAGGACCAGCAGGACCCTGGACATCTATCTGGTGATACTCATCCGCCACCGACTTCAGCAGCGGGTTGACGATTCCCGAGTTCGGGGCAGTGGTGGAGACCACCACAACGTACTTGTTCAGGAAGTGGAGCCGACGAACCAACGGGACAAATCCGCCGTCGCCCGTAACAATCACAAATACTTCCACCCACGGCGCATCATGGGCCACCTCAAGCGCCTCGACACACAGCTCAATGTCGGCCGCGTTTTTGACACTTTTCTCGAAGGAAAAGACCTGCACGGGCTTGATCCCGTACTCCTGCAGCTCGCGCTTGTAGCCCACCATCTCCGGACGCGCCCAGTTCGCATAGGCCCTGACCATGGCCGTCTTGCCGCCGATGCCCGACGTACGAACAATCTGCTCAATGGTGCGCACCACCTTGCCCAGCTGCACGCCCGTAACGTCCCTGCGGTAGCCACCGAACAGGTTTTCAACGTCAAAGAAAATGGCCACATTTCTCCGTGGTGGTGCACCGTTGCCCATCAAGCGGCCCTCGCCTCCCCCAACTGACTTACCGTGCCTGTTGAAGAGACTATAGCCCCTGTGGCTACTGGCCCGCCGAACCTGCGCTGCGCAGATAATCCAACTGCGCCTCCACGGACAGCTGCGCCGCGCCCTGAAGATTGGCCGGCACATCCCCATACACAATGCTTGTCACGGCTTCGGTGCTCGTTGGGGCGCCTTTTCCCGCCAGATGTTCGACGGCGGCCCGCACCTGGGCGAGGCGCTCGGCCCTGTGCTGGGCATAGGCCCCGGCCGCCTCGGCCAGATCAGCCAGCACCGGCCCGTGGCCCGGAAGCGCGGCTACGGCTTGGGTGGCCGTGCGGTGTTCAAGGCCCCAGCCGCGCAGCTTCTCGAGGGAATCCAGATAATCCCCCAGCCTGCCGTCGGGGTAGCAAATCACTGTGCTGCCCTGGCCCAGGATAGTGTCGCCCGTCAGCACCATGGCCGGCGCGTCTGTCTCGTCACGGGCAGCTACGGCAAAGCAGAGCGAATCGCTGGTGTGCCCCGGGGTGGCGAGCACCGTAATGGTGAGCCCGCCCGCCTGGATGAGTTCGCCGTCGTACAAGGGATTGGCGGCGTGACAATAACGTGGCTGGGCCGCACGGACGGGGGCGCCCGTGAGCTGGTGCAGGGCAAGGCTGCCATCCGTGTGGTCACCGTGGTGATGGGTGATCAGGATCAGTTCCACGGCCCCCGCACCGGCCAGCGCCTGCAAATGGCCATCCAGCAGCGGGCCGGGATCAACCACCACAACGCCGCCAGCGCCCGGGACTCCCAGCACGTAGGAATTGGTCCCGTCGAGCGTCATGGGGCCCGGATTTTCAGCCCGCCGCCGCCTGACAAGGCTGCCGATACGCTCCCACCGTGCGCTCATGAGGACTGCCCTTCGCTTCCTTGGCGGAACTTACTGCTACGAGTTGATCTGCTAGGAGGTGATCTGCTCGGGGCGCAACAGCAAGGCAATGCCCTCGTCAATGGTGTAACGCAAGGGGACACCTGCCGGGCCATTGGCCGTGCTCACAAGTTCCTCACCGTCCTGGATCAGGGTCGATCCGGTGACGGGGCAGCGCAGCACTGCCATCAATTTCTCGCTAATGTTAGCCACTGTGTTCCGTTTCGCTAAGTAAGATGCAACTGGTTTACCAGTCTAGTCGCGCAATCTAGTCGCGCAGGATGCGCAGGTGGCCGCGACGCCCGGAATTGCTGCCGGCACCGGGAGAGAACTGCGGCGGTTCAAGAGTTCCGCGGTATTCACGCACAGCCGGTGAGGCATCACCGGCTGAAGGCTGCCCATTGGCGGCCTCACGGACGGCGTCCGCCAAGGCGAGCAGATCGTCAGGACCCGGCGCAGGGGGCTTGTCCGAACGGGCCAGGTGGATGACTTCCCACCCCAAGGGGGCGCTCAACCGGGCTGAATGTTTGGCGCAGAGATCGTAACAATGCGGCTCAGCGAAGGTGGCCAGCGGCCCCAAAACAGCTGTCGAATCGGCATAAACGTACGTCAAAGTGGCCACTGCCGATTCACGGCAGGCTGATCTTGTGCATTGACGAAGTGTTCCCACGATTCCCTAGACTACCCTTAGCGCCGGGATATTTCCCGTTGGCGGCGCACGAGCCTAGAGTAAATAGATGCAGTTCAATGCCAGAGACAGCGAAAAATCGCTCACCATCTCGCTGGAACCGACGGTTTCCGCGGACCAGGACACGAGTACAGCAGCAACCGATGCAGTGGCAGGGCGGTCTTTTGTGCGCCGTCGCCGCGACAGGCACGGCCGCGGTCTGCGCGGGTCTGTGCTCCCCGAAAGCCTGCCCGGGGCACGGACACGCAGCGAAAAATTTGAGGACCTGGTGGTGGATTCCGTCGAGCGGCTGCGCGGTTTGTGGCCCGATTCCCTGGCCTCGGTGGAATATTTGATTGAAGAAGTTCCTGATCAGCTCGAAGCCATCATCGCCTCAGGGGCCCAGGCACCCTTGGGCAAGTTCAACCGGGCCAAGGCGGCCACCGGCACCTCCCCTGCAGTGCCATCGTCCATCGCCATTTACCGGCACCCCGTGGAGGTCCTGTGCGACAACCCGGGCCAAATCCGCGAGCTGGTGCACGAGGTCATGGTGGAACAAGTTGCGGGACTGCTCAACATTGACCCCGACACCGTTGACCCGCTGTTCCGCAAGTTCCGGGGCCACTGACACTGAACGGCCACTTAACTGCCCGTGGGCCCCTGGCTGTGAATTCCAAACGGCAGCTGATGCGGGTTGCCGACGGCGCAACCCGCATCAGCTGCAGTTTCGAATCAGCAACCCGCATCAGCTGCAGTTTCGAATCAGCGGCTTGGATTGGGGAGGAGTTGGCTGGGCCCACAACTCCGAGGGGCCCCAATTCAAGACGCGCCAGCGGCTTGGGTTGAGGAGGAGTTGGCTGGGCCCACAACTCCGAGGGGCCCCAATTCAAGACGCGCCAGCGGCTTGGATTGGGGCGGAGTTGGGGATTAGTACCCGGTGATGATGTTTATTGAGTGGCTGGCGGTGCTTGTCCCCGGGATGGGCAGCACGGCAATGCCGGCTGTTCCGTCTTTGCCCAGCAATTGGCTGCCAAAGGTGGGCGCACCGGACACCGACACAACAACTGCTGCAGTGCCATCCCCCAGCAAGGCGCCCGGATCAACTACGGCCGTGCTGCCGCCCTTGAGATCCACTGTCTTGGGCGCACCCAGAACACCCTTGTCCGAAACCGGTACCAGCCGGACTGTCGCAGCACCCTCCGGCGCTGTGAACACCAGGCTGGAGCGCACGCCTTGGGGCACAGTGAGCACATGGTTGTCACCCAGCCGGCCGGTGGAAGGCGCCACAGCCATGTCTACGGCCTCGCCGGGCTTGGTGGAGTTCACCAAGCGAACGGCCGCCGTCACTGAGGCATCGGCGCTAATGCTGAGCGAGTAGGATCCCTCCGGCAGTCCTGCCAGCGGCAGCGAGCTGACCTTGCCGGCAGGTGCCGTGAAAACGCCGCCGTTGGGCAAAGCAACCTGGCCCGAGGCGCCAAAGGCCTTGACCTCCACTACGGCGTCGCCCACCCCGGGCACCGTCACAGCCAACATTGTGGCTGCGTCAGCATAGGAGTTTTGCGACGAAATCTTAGCGGCGTCCGCCGGGGACTGAACCCGCACCCCGGCAATGGTGGCCAACGACGCCGGCGCCTGGACTGGTGCCAAATAATCAACCCCGCCTGGGGTAAGACCGCGCAACACCGATTGCTGAATGACGGCGCTGACCGCGCCGCCAGCGCTCTTGACATGCACGCTGAGAAGTTCCTGGTCGGGGGCCAAACCGGATAGGACCACGGAGCGCACAGCGCCCGGACCAACGACCAGGCCCTTGCCGCCCGGGGCGTTGATAGGCCCCGTGTTGCCAAACATTTCCAGTGTGAGCGTGGCAGGACTCTTAGATGAGTTGGCAACCATGAGCACTGCCGTGCGGCCAACACTGGTGCTGGCACCGGAGAGCCACAGGTCATTGGCCGGGCGCTGGCACGTTGCGGCAGCCAAGCCGGCAAGATCGCCGTCGCCCGCCTCAACCACCACGGAGGCCGAGCCGGTGGAGGACTCATCGCTAAAGGGCTGGGCACGGAGCACCGACTCGCCACCCACAGCACTACCGAGCACCACGGCCGCACGTGCCTTGGGTGAGCCGGAGAGGGCCGTGGCTGGCGTGCTCGGGGAATCGGATGCCTTGGCGAGCGTGAGCAAGGAGGAGAACTTGGTGTCCAGAGCCTGGAAAACCGAGCCCGGCAAGTCTCCGTTGGGGTTACTCAAGACCACTGCGTTCAACAGTGACTTGGTGGCGGAGGAGTTGGCAGAAAACTGCGGATCCGTCCCCGCCGCCGAGCCTGCCAGCAACTGTGTGGGGCCCTGACAATTCGCCAGGGTCTCCCCCACCGGCAGGGCGTGCGGGCTTGGTGTGGTCTCCGCTGTCGCATTGAGGCCAGGAAACAGTGTGCCTGCTCCGATGACGCCCACAGCCAAGGCCACGGTGGCGGTTCCGGCCACCACCAGGGGCCAGCGGCGTTGCTTCTTGGATTTTACTGGCCGTGACGGCTTGGACGCTTTGGGCGCCTCAGCCTTACCCATGTCAGCCTTGCCCATGGGGTTGCTTTCCTTGTTCTCAGGCACTTCTACCAACCTTTTGCAATGACGCTTCATCCCTGTAGGCCCCTGTGCGGCCACGGCGTGCCTTCACAGGAAGAGCCAGCAGAACGGTCAGGCCCAGCAAGATCAGCTGAACCAGGCTCATGATCGAATCCAGGGGGTGTACATAACGAATTTCCAGAGTGCCAGCAGTTGCAGGCACCTCAAAGGCCTGCGCCCAGTCGGAACTGACGCTGGTCAACGCCTTGCCGTCCAACCATGCCTGCCAGCCCGGATCTGAACGCTCCGCCATCACCACGCGGCGATCACCACTGCCAGCAGCAATGGGGGCATTCACCTTTTGGCCCTCGGAAGGAACAGGAGCTAGGGCCTCACCCTTGGCATCAACAAGCCTGACCCGGTTGACCACGTCGCTGAGTCCGGCCGTGGCGTAGCTTGGCTTGACCCGCCACAACCAACCCGAATCAGTGGGGCCCACAGTGTCCAGTCCGGGGACTGCGTCGAGTTCACCGGCAACAAGCTCAGCCGCTGTATCCCCTTGGCGCAGCACCACAAACCCCACACCCAGTTCAACCAACCCCGGGCGCGGATCAATGCCCGTCTTGGACAAGATGTCAGCGACGCTGGCTTCAAAGGCCGCCGTTGCAGAATCCACGTCCTCAAGGGTTTCCTGACCCGGTGCGCCATTGACGCGTGCTGCCACAGCAATGCTGGACATGGTGTCAAGGGTGGTGCCGGCGCCCTGCATCAAGGTGGCCTGGACACCGCCGCCGGGCTGCACGGCCAGCACAATGGTGCGGCTGGCCTCGGGCCCAGTGCCGCGGTCAGCGGCCGTCGCGGGGAGGGTACCCGTCGTGGCGGCTTGGGGAAGGAAGGGGCCTGTCAACGCCGGCGAACCGGGCTGCTCCGAGAACTGCTGGGCAGTCCACAACGCCAGGCTCGCCACGGGGGCCGCCACCAGAGCCACCGAAAGAACGGCGGCCGTGAGCCGGGCGCTCTTACGGCGTCCGTGACCGCGATGGGAGGCGTCGTAAGCCCGGCTGTAGATGGCATCGAAGCCCAGAACTGCTGCTCCGAGCAGCGCAAAGAAGGCGAGTGAGACGGCAGTGCCGGTGAACGGCGTCACGAGGGTGACGCCGTCGAACGCCACAGCAATCATTTTTGCCCCATATGAGGCGGCCAACGCCAGCAAGGCAATCAGCCACAGCGCGCGGACCATGGGAGCACGGCGCAAGGGCAGCACCAGGGCCGCCAATGCCGCGGCAACCACGGGGACACCGATCACGGCCACTGCCAGCCAGAGCCACCAAGGAGCGGTTAAACCGGCAATCCCCAGTGCACCTTCAGAGGCCACAAGATGTTCGGGGAAGCCCAAAAGTTGTTGCCACATGGGTCCCGGGGTGGAGGGAACAGGCACACCCGGATCGGCCAGCAGCGCCCGCGGATTGCCCCACGCCGACCAGACGAACGGCAAGTACACGGCGGCCGAGGGAAGCAGGGCCCACCAAATGGTTTTGCCTCGGCCGCCCATCAGCACAGCTGTCAGCAAGATGCCCACGACGGCCACGGGGAAAAGGGTGGGCGAGGCTGCTGTCACAACCGCCAGCACCAGACCCGCTGCTGCGGCGGCGGTCCACGACGAGTTGCCGTCAACACCGGGCCGGCCCAACTTGGTCAAGCGTTTGCTGGCGGCCAATTCTTCAACCTGGCTGCGAGCAGCGTCCGGCTTGGCCACGGGGCTCACGGCCGCACCCACGGCGCGGATCAGGCCCAGCATGACCAACGGCATGAGCACATGTGCCACCAGCGCGCCCAGCCTGCCCTGGCCCATGGCCACAAGCAATGCGGGGGCGCCTGCCCACGCCAGCCCGGCCACAATGCGGGGCCAGCGGTGCCGCGTCAGGGCGCCGGCCGCCAACCAGGCCGTGAAACCTGAGAGCGGAAGCGCCAGCAGCACCAGCCAGAGGGCGGATACGGAAGCATTGCCACCCAGTGCACCCAGCATGGCCAGCACAAAGTTAAAGGGGTTTCCGCGGCCGGGCATCCCGGAGCCAAGGGACACCCACCAGTCCGTGGCGTGCTCCCATACCTGGCCCAGCTGCGCGGAAACGGGCAGCAGGGCGCCGCCACTCAAGGCCGGGGCGCCAAGGAAACGTGAGAGGGCAATCAGCGAGAGCACGCTCAGTAGTGCAATGAGTGCCATGGCGCTGACAATGGGCGCAGTTTTGATGTGTGCCAGTGGTGTCACACCCGACTGGTGTGTTTCACCCGTGGGCTCCAAGAGGGAGGGGCCACTCATCTCTTCCGGGGCCGCGAATTCTTCGGGGGCCACTGCTTCACGCAGCAACTTCAAATGAGCCCGCGCAACCCTGTCCTCCACCATCAAAGCTTTGTGGACGGAGCGCGGCTTGCGCCGCTGGGCTGCCAGCGCTGCCCGGCTGTGCTTCAGCGTTATGGGCCGCAGCAACCCGGCGCAGCTTGCCACGAACAGGCGCACCGCGTGCCCGGGGGCCTTGAGCACAAAACCTGCCATCAACCAATAGATGGCCGCGAAGAAGGTGCCCACGGCCAGCAACGGCACCGCCCAGAGCGGCGCATGCTTGAGCCGCAGGAAAACTGCTGCCTTGCGGGCCGCAACAGCCGAGCCCATGCCGTTGGGCCTGTGCACCACGTGAAACATGCGGGCCGCCGGAACCACAAGGACCCTGTCCCCGGCTAAGCGAACACGGGCACAAAAATCCAGGTCATCACCGGGGCCAGGCAGGGCAGGATCAAAACCGCCCAGTTTTTCAAAAACGTCCCGGCGCACCAACATGCCTGCGGTGTTAACGGCAAAAACATCCGTGTAGTGGTCGTACTGGCCCTGGTCGTGTTCATCCAGATCCATCATGGAGAACCGATCGAACCAGCGTGTGGCTTGCAGGCCCACATCAACCAGGCGCCTGCGGTTCTCCCAATCGAGCTGCTTGCAGCCCACTACTGTGGCACTCGTGGCCCGCTCGGTGGCTTCCAAAAGCAATTGCAGGGTATCCGGTGCCGGCGCCGCGTCATCCTGGAGCAGCCAGATCCATTCATGGTCAGCGCTGGTTTCGTCCTCCAAGACAGCCACGCGGCCGCCCGCTGGCTGAGCAAGCGAGGGCTCAGCAAGACGGCGGCGGGCGGCGGCTTTGCCGCCCGCTTGCGCACTGCGTTGGTGCTGACGGCTTTGATGTTCCAGGACCGCGTTGACGGCCGCTCCGTAGCCTTTTCGGGCCTCGAGAGAGATGACGTTGCGCTCTCCGAGCTCCTGACGCAGCAACTCCCCCGAATTGTCGCTGGAGCCGGAGTCCGCGGCCAAGACCTGGTCGGCCGGACGCGTTTGTGCTGCCAGAGCGGCTAGAACCGCGGGGATATAGGCACCGCCGTTGTGGGCAACCAGAACGGCGGTGATTTTTACTGCATCAAGAATTAGACTGCTCGCTTCCGCAGCCGCCGGCGTTCACGCTCGGACAGGCCGCCCCAGATTCCAAACCGCTCATCGTTGGCCAGAGCGTATTCCAAACATTTTGCTTTAACATTGCAGGCGCCGCACACTTTCTTGGCATCCCGGGTGGAGCCTCCCTTTTCAGGGAAAAACGCTTCCGGGTCCGTCTGTGCACAGAGGGCGTCCGTTTGCCAGCCTAGTTCACCTTCGTCGCTGAAGTCGTTTTTGGACGGTCGCAGGCCTATCCAGACAGCCACACTGTCCACGCCCGTAACTGGCGTCGGGTGGGCTACCGCCGATTCGTCCGCCTCGTGCTCAGTCAGGAATGCCGTGGCCGCATCCGTTAGAGCCTGGCGGTTTTCGCGTTCATGAAATGCTGCTGCATCCGGATCTGCCGGGTCCACATACCAATCAGTGGGCACGCCACGTGAGTGATAGGTGTCCGCAGCCTGAGCCGCTACGGAGTCGTCGTTGAAATTTGCCACACTCAGCTGAGCTTGCCCCATAATCGTCCTCCTGAATGTTGCTGAAATCTTCGGTCACTGAGGCCCGGTCCCCCCGGATACCGCTAGCTGCGGTTTCAGTGCCGTTGTCAGCTGTTCGTGGGTCTAATTACATCCATGTAAGTCTCCCACGTCAAGCGGACGTAGATGATAACCACTACACAGCACGAACATCCCGCACGCCACGCCCGGCAATTTCATACCAATACATCCGTGCATTTACACCCTTGAATCGCCTAAATACCTTGATTCCGCACAGTCTTCGCGTTTTTCTGAGCCCGCGAGCGAATATGCCCGAAGCCTTATGTAACGCAGCTCACGTCACAATCGACATTTACTCCAATCGCTGGAATTTCTCGTCAGGCGGAAAGTGGCAAGATGGGGCACTATGAACACCGTGCCGAACTCCCCCGCAGATCTTCTGAACTCCTTGCGCAGCAACCACGCAACATCTCCCCGGTTGTCCTGGTACGGGCCGGATTCCGAACGTGTGGAGTTCTCCGGCCGCGTGTTGGATAACTGGGTGGCCAAGACTGCCAACTACCTTGTTGACGAGCTCGACGCCGCACCCGGCACAGTGGTTGCCGTGGACCTGCCCCTGCACTGGCGGTCACTGGTGTGGCTCCTGGCCACCTGGGCCGTGGGTGGCACTGCGGTGACGGCGGACCTTCCCGATGGTGCCGACATTGTGGCCACGGCCCATCCTGCTGACGCCCAGGAGCGCCTGGCGGGCGTTGCTCCGGCCCCCCTGCTGGTGGCTGTGGCACTGCCGGCCCTGCAGATGCGCTGGCTGGGCGAGCTGCCCCCGCGCACCTTGGACTATTCAGGGGATGTGCGCGCGCACGCCGATGTGTTCTTTGCCGACGATGCGCCGGCTCCGGGCGATGTTGCCTGGCTGCATGATTCGGTGACCACCAGCTACGCTGCGCTCCTGGCACAGGGTGAGGTCATGATCGACGGCGTGACCCAACCATTGCCTGCTGAACCACAGCGGGTGCTGCTGCAGGTGCGGGACGGATGGGACGCCGTCGTACCTGCGGCCCTGAAGATTTGGGCGGCCGGCGGTTCAGTGGTTTTGCTTGACGACGGCGTGGCAGCCAGTGATCATCTGCGCAGCACCGAGAACATCACCCTGGGCTAAGGGATTTAGCGCTTGTGGTCCGACTCGATGAGCTCGTGGTCGTGGTCGAATCCGGGTTCCTGATCGAGTTCCTCGGTGAAGACCCAGTAGCGGTAAGCGAAGAAGCGGAAGATGGTGCCCAGGATCAGACCCACGACCGAGCCTGCGATGATGTCGGCGGTGGCGGACTCAAAGCCCAGGACCCAGTGGGAGATGTAGACGCACGCGGCGGCGATGCCCAGGCCAATCCCGTTCATGATGATGAACAAGATGACTTCGCGCACCATGTTGGCCTGGCGGCGGTGGCGGAAGGTCCAGTACCTGTTGGCCAGCCAGGAGAAGACAGTGGCGACGGCGGCCGAGATGATCTTGGCCTTGGTGGGGTGCCCGCCCATGCTGCCCGCGAGCAGCCACAGGTATATGCCGGTGTCGATGACGAAGGCAACGCCACCTACGACGCCAAATTTTGCCACCTCGCGCCAGAACAGGCCCATCAGGCCTTTGATGCGCTCAGTCAGTGATTTATACATGGTCCTCCGTCAGGCTAAGGGGCCAAAAACGGTTGGATCACGCTAGCAGCCTCAGATGAATTCTAAGCCAATTCGCCTGCGAGTTCTGCGCTAGGGGCTGCAAAACGCCACGATTTGGGCTTGGAAAGCTGTGATATTGCACCATCGTACCGATTCAAAGTCGGCGCAAAAACGGCGCAGCTCGGCCTAAAAGCAAGGATCTGGGCAGACTTTCGGTACGCTGGGGATTGTGACTTTTCCTGTAATCGGTGTTGTGGGCGGCGGGCAGCTGGCCCGCATGATGGCCCCTCCCGCCGTGGCCCTTGGTTTTGAATTACGTGTCCTGGCTGAAACCCCGGAGGTGTGTGCCGTGCCCGTTGTGGCCACGGCCCCCGTGGGCGACTACAAAGACCTGGACACCTTGCGCACTTTTGCCCGCGGTGTTGACGTGCTCACCTTTGACCACGAACACGTCCCCAGCGAGCACTTGCAGACCCTCATCGCGGAGGGCGTGAACGTGCAGCCGCGCCCGGACGCCTTGATCAATGCCCAAGACAAGCTGGTGATGCGTGCGGCCATCGAGCGCTTGGGCTTGCCCAATCCGGAGTGGGCTGCTGTTTCCTGCGTTGCAGACATTGAGGCTTTTGGCGAGCTCAACGGCTGGCCCGTGGTGTTGAAGACCCCGCGCGGCGGCTACGACGGCAAGGGCGTGAAGATTCTGCGCTCCCCCGACGACGCTGCTGCCGCCGCCGACTGGTTTGAGGCCATGAGCCCCCTGCTGGTTGAAGAGATGGTTGACTTCTCCCGTGAACTTTCCGCCCTCGTGGCCCGCACCCCCTCCGGCGAGGCACGCGCCTGGCCCGTGGCCGAGTCCATCCAGGTGGACGGCGTGTGCGATGAGGTCATTGCCCCCGCCCCCGCGATTCCTGCCGACGTTGCCGCACAGGCCCAGGCCGCCGCGCTCCTGATTGCCGGTGAGCTGGGCGTAACCGGTGTCATGGCTGCCGAGCTTTTTGAAACCCCGGGACGCGCACCCGGCTACCTCATCAACGAGCTGGCCATGCGTCCCCACAACACCGGTCACTGGACCATGGACGGCGCCGTGACAGGGCAGTTCGAGCAGCACCTGCGTGCCGTGCTGGACCTGCCCCTGGGCTCCACGCATGCCCTGGGCGAGATTGTTGTCATGAAAAACTTCCTGGGCGGCGCCAACCAGGATCTCTTCAGTGCCTATGGCGCGGCCCTGGCTGCCGAACCCACTGTCAAGGTGCACAGCTACGGCAAGTCTGTTCGTCCTGGCCGCAAAATTGGTCACGTCAACGTGATCGGTTCCGCGGACGACGACGTCGCAACAGTCCGCGCCCGCGCCACCACCGTGGCAAACATCATCCGTGACGGAGCATAGGGAAACACCATGAGCGAACTTTCCACACCCCAGCAGCCCCTAGTGGGCATTGTCATGGGATCAGATTCAGACTGGCCCGTCATGGAGCTGGCTGCCGCCGCCCTGAGCGAATTCGGCATCCCGTTTGAAACAGACGTTGTCTCGGCGCACCGCATGCCCACGGAAATGATCGCCTACGGCCAGAACGCGGCCGCCCGCGGCATCCGCGTCATCATTGCCGGAGCCGGTGGCGCAGCCCACCTGCCGGGCATGCTGGCCTCCGTGACCACGCTGCCCGTGGTGGGTGTCCCCGTTCCCTTGAAGACACTTGACGGCATGGACTCACTGCTTTCCATTGTGCAAATGCCTGCCGGCGTTCCCGTGGCCACCGTCTCCATCGGCGGTGCCCGCAACGCAGGGTTGCTGGCCGTACGCATGCTGGCATCGGCCACTGACGACCTCGCGGTGTCCCTGGCCGCGAAGCTGACAGTTTTTGCCCAAGAACTCAACGACCAAGCCTCGGCCAAGGGTGCTGCGCTGCGTGAAAAGGCCGGTGCCGCCTATCCGTTGGCGGTCAACACCGGAACATCCGCAGGAGCCGAGGGTGTGAACGCGAACGTATGAGTTTTAGCAGCCCCAAGGTGTCCCGGGCCTCCAACCGCCCGCCTGTGTTGACCAACCCGGTCCGTTACCCGGAATCGGCCTCGGCACCTGCACGCTCAAAAAGAGCCTGGTTCCTCCTGCTGCTGACATTATTTGTGCCCGGCGCTGCCCAAATTGTTGCCGGCAACAAGCGCTTTGGCCGCCTGGCCCTGCGCTGCACTTTCACGGTCTGGGCCTTGGTGATTGCCGCCGTCGCCCTTGCCTTGGTGCACCGCGAAACCCTGCTGAACCTGTTCACCAACCCGCTGAGCTCACTGGCAATCATTGTGGTGCTGCTGGCGCTTGCCCTGGGCTGGGCCATCGTTTTTTTGAACACGCTCAAGATCATTCGCCCGTCCATGCTGGCCCCCGGCATGCGGGCACTGGTCAGCGGCGCGCTGGTGGTGCTCATGGTCCTGACCAGCGGGTCCCTGGCCTACGGCGCGTTTTTGATCAATTCCGGGCGCAACGCCATCACCAGCATTTTCCAGTCCGGGCCGGACATGGTGCCCGTGGATGGGCGCTACAACTTCCTGGTCATGGGTGGCGACGCCGGCGCGGACCGCACCGGACGGCGCCCGGATTCCATCATTGTTGTCAGCATCGACGCCAAAACCGGCCAGGCTGCCACCATGAGCATCCCGCGAAACCTGCAGAACGCCCAGTTCTCGCCCGACTCCCCGCTCTGGGGCGTCTACCCCGAGGGTTACAACTGCGGCGATGACTGCATCATCAACTTCCTGTACACGGATGTGACCAACAACCATGCGGGCCTGTACCCGAACGCGCCGGATCCGGGCGCGGCAGCCATGATGGATGCTGCTGGCGGGACCCTGGGACTGCAAATTCAGGGCTACGTTTTGGTTGACATGGCCGGATTCTCCACGCTCATTGATGCCCTGGGCGGGGTCAAGGTCAACGTGGGCGGCTGGGTTCCCATCAGTGGCGACGACGTCAACGGAACTGGCGACCACCTCCCGCCCACAGGCTGGATTGCCCCAGGGGTGCAAACCCTCAACGGCTACCACGCGCTCTGGTACGCCCGCTCACGCCAATGGGTGCCTGAGTACAATCGCAGCCAACGCCAACAGTGCATCCAGGCAGCCATGTTGGCCCAAATGGACCCTGCCACTGTTCTCACCAAGTTCAACGGCATCGCCGCCGCTGGTGCCAAGGTCATCGAATCCGACATCCCGGCCGGGCAGTTGGGCAGCTTCGTCTCCCTGGCGCTGAAGTCCAAGGAACACTCCCTGGCCCGTTTGACCATTGGCCCGCCGGACTTCGATCAGGACTTCCCCACCTACCCTGACTTTGATGTCATCCATGAGCGCGTGAAGACTTTGTTGAACCCGCCGGCGCCCAGCGAGAAGCCCAAGACGGAGGAGGCTCCGGCTGCCCCTGCCGTTCCTGCTGACCCCGCTGCACCGGCACCGGAACCGGCGCCTGTGCCTGTGCCTGTGCCGACGTCGGCAGCTCCCGAAGCGCCAGCCGCCAGACCGGATGTCTCCGCAGAATACTTGCAGCAACTAGCCATCAACAATGATGAAGCAGCACTCTTTACCCTCCTCGCCAATAACGGGAGCTGCTCCCCCGGCTAGAGCCGGCCACTGAGTTGGTGCCCATGATTTCACAGTGACTTGCAGTTTGTCGCGAACCAGGAGAAACGCCTTATGTATGCACTGACCAACGTCACCCGCGACTACCCTTGGGGCTCAACCACAGCCATCGCAGGGCTCCTTGGCACCGATCCCAGCGGCGGACCCGAGGCTGAGCTGTGGATGGGCGCCCACCCGGATTCACCCTCCGTGGCCGCCACCCCCGAGGGACCCATAGCCCTGGACCAGCTCATTGCTGACCATCCCCGGGCAACGTTGGGCGAGGAAGTCCACGCCGCATTCGGGGCCAAGCTGCCGTTTCTTGCGAAACTGCTGGCCGCGGACAAGGCCTTGTCACTGCAGGTGCACCCCACCCTGGAGCGCGCCCGCGTTCGCTTTGCGGACGAGGAAGCTGCCGGGATCCCGCGCGACGCCGCACACCGCAACTACAAGGACGAGAACCACAAGCCGGAAATGATCCTTGCGCTCACCAATTTTGAGGCGCTCTGCGGGTTCCGACCCTGTGCCGAGGCTGCGGAATTGTTCCGCGCCGTGGGAGCCGCCATTGCCGCAACGGGCACAGAGGTCCCCGCGCTGCTGCGCCAAGTCGAGATGAGCCTGAACTCCCGCATGGCCGAGCCCATGGTGGTTCGCCGCGCCTTTGAAACGCTCATAAACGGTGGATCCGCAACCACAGAACTAGTGGATCTGGCCGCCTCAGCCTTGGCGTCATCTTCCATCGAACTGGCCGCTGCGCTGGGCACTGTGGTTGATCTGGCCCGGCAATACCCGGGCGATCAGGGCGTCCTGATCTCGTTGTTGCTGAACCGGGTGTCCTTGGTGCCGGGCGAGGCCATCTACCTGCCCGCCGGGAACATCCACGCATACCTCTCGGGGCTTGGCCTTGAGGTCATGGCGTCCTCGGACAACGTGCTGCGCGGCGGGTTGACGGGAAAACACATCGACGTGCCCGAGCTGCTTGCGACGGTTGACTTTGCCCCCGGCGCCGTGCCCGTGGTGCCCACCCGCGTCACCGAGCTGGGCCAACACATCTGGGAACCGCCCTTTACCGAGTTTGTGTTGCAGCGCGTGGAAATCGCCGTGGGCGCCGAACCCATGCCGCTGATCCAAAACGGCCCCCTGCTGGTGCTGGCCGTTTCCGGGTCGGTGCTGCTCGATTCACCCCGCGGCGACATGGTGCTAAGCCGCGGCGGCGCCGTTTTTGTGCCAGCCGCCGAGAACCCTGTCATGGTCCACGCCCATGTGGACAGCGCCGATAAGTCGCACACCCCGGCAGTGGTTTTTGCCGTCACGGTAGCTGGCTAGGCCCTCACCGGCCCCGCCACCGGTGAGTGCGCAGCTGATGCGACTTCCACGTCCGGAAGTCGCATCAGCTGCGCACTCACCACGTCATTGAAATTCTCGACGTGTATTGAGGGCGCCCCGGAGCGATTGGCCAGCCAAGTTCTTTGGATCCGGCCAACCACCCCGCACCAACATCCGTGCGAGTTTGGTGACAAGAATAAGTTCCCCGGCCTGCATGTCTTTCCTGTTGATCAGCGCCTGGTGCCAGCCCAATGAATTGGTGACAAAATCCCTGTCATGGTCCTTGGTCTGCTGCTCCGGCGTGAAGTGATGGTTGCCGTCGTACTCGGCGCACGTTTTGTACTCCTCGTTGGCTAGATCAGGAGCCACCATGGCGAGTCCGTCAGGGCCCAGGATTTCCACATTTGGCTCAAAATCCGGCAGTGGTGATCGGGCTATGATCAGCCGAAGCCTGGTTTCCGGAGGCGAATCCGAACCCACCCTGACCCATTCCATGGCTGCCAGCAGTTTGCGCATCCCCCGTGCACCGGCATGCTCGGCAATGTAGGCGTTCAGGGCGTTCCGTTCCACCATGGCCGTTTTGGGCGGTACGCATTTGCTGTGATGTTCGCAGACTATCTGGTCGGCAATGTCCACAAGCTCATCAAGGGTGAGCAGGGACGCAATATCCACCAGCGTCCTCTGCACAGAGGTGACAGGTACTCCGGCAACGATCACAAGGTCCCCTGGCCCCAACAACAAACGGCGTCCGTTGACGTGCCGGCGTCGAGGTGACGACTCACCCCGGGGCCTGGCCACGTCAAGGCATTGGGCGGCCTCAAACCGCGATGGGAGGAACAAGCCGTGGATCTTGGCGGCCGTGATGTGGCTGATGAAGCTGGAGCTGGTTACTGATGTGTGGGCCCGGCAAGACTCCAACAACTCAAAACTGCCACTTCGCGGCAACCTAATTTCCCGGCTCGGCGTCCAAAGGTCCCGTGATCGGGTTCTTGCCGGCGTCAGTCCCGCACGCCGTGCCTGGGCAACGGTGAAGGGGAGCTGTTGCAGGTGCAACGGGAGGGGCTTCAATCTGCTCATGCACCCCATTAATACCCGGTTGGTGCCGCGACGGGGCGCAATACTGGGCTGCTCATGAAATCTGTGGATAACGGGCGCGTTTAGGCCACTCAACTGCCGAAAAATCTGAGGTGAAAGGGGGATCGCCGCGCGCTGCCCTGCATGGGAACCCAAAAGCAGACGTGAGTGTGCAGCTGATGCGAGTTCCGGCGTCGGAAGTCACATCTGCTGCGCACTCACGTGCGGTTAGCGCTTGAGGATGCCGCGGGCCTTCTTCATAGCCTTCCGGCCCAAGGGGAGCGCCTTGGCGAACACCGGGTAGAGGGGTGACAGCCCCAAATCCCAGGTGCCGGCCAGCATGTTCTCGTGGTCGGCAAAGCCAAACTTGAATTTGGAGACACCGTCATTGAGCAAACCGTTGAAATCGTAGCGGGTGATCCCGCGCGCCTTCATCTCCTGGATGGCCAGCCATTTCAGCGAGAAGTTGGCCCGCAACTGGCTGCCCGCCTCCGTCATGCCGCCGTACAGCTCAAAGGCCGTGGAGCCACTGGCTGCGAGCCACAGGAAGGCCACGAGCTTCTCGCCGTCGAACGCGCCGTAAATGGGCGAACCCGCACCCAGGTTCCTCAGAATGTCGCTGTAGTAGGAGTCCTGGTGGATCCCAAATTCGGCACGCTCAGCCGTCTCCTTGTACACGGCCATGCACTGCGGCAGCTCGGCCGCGGTGACGGCACGGTACTCCAGGGCCTCGCGGCTGGACTTGCGAATGTACTGGCGCGTCTTCTTGGACATGGCGCCCAGCAGCTCGTCCTCACTGCGGCTCAGGTCCAGAATCAGTGTGCGCGGGATCAAGATTGTGCTCGAACTGCGCGCCCATCCCGACGCCGGCAGGGACGCCGCGGCCACGGAGTCGGCATCCCAGTCGGGCTCAATGCTCAGGGCCACGGACTTGTGGGTTGCCTTCACATAGCGTCCGACGGCGTCCAGCACCTCGATCTCCCGGCCAGCGGCGGACTGTGGTCCCCTGGCGATATACGCCAGTGAGCGGAACGGGAACGGCAGCGGGCGCAACAGAATTTGGGCCGACCCCACCACGGCGCCATCCTCGAGGACCAACACCCGGTCCACCCGCCAATTGTGGGCGGCCTTGGTTTCTCCCCAGCCCCACAGCTGCATGGGGTGCCCCTGCTGGGAATCAACAGCGGCATCCCACTCGTCACGGACACGGCACGGCACAACGTTCAAAGTCATGCTCCAACCCTACCGGCTAGCTGCGACGGGCGTAGGTCTCCCACTTGGCTGCCTGGTGCTCGCCATCAACGAATCGGACGGTGCCTGACTTGGAGCGCATCACGATGGACTGGGTCAGGACGCGGCCCTTGTCGTAGCGCACGCCGCGCAGGAGGTCGCCGTCGGTGATGCCTGTTGCGGCGAAGTAGCAGTTGTCGCTGGTGACGAGGTCGTTGGTGGAGAGGACCCGGTCCAGGTCGTGACCGGCGTCGAGGGCCTTCTGCTTCTCGTCATCGGAGGTGGGCCACAGCCGGCCCTGGATGACGCCGCCCAGTGTCTTGATGGCGCAGGCGGCCACAATGCCTTCGGGGGTGCCGCCGATGCCCATGAGCGCGTCGACGCCCGTGCCCGTGCGAACGGCCGCAATGGCTCCGGCTACGTCGCCGTCGAGGATGATCTTGGTGCGGGCGCCGGCGTCGCGGATTTCCTGGATGAGCGGCTGGTGGCGGTCGCGGTCCAGCACCATGACGGTGAGCTGGTTGACCTTCACACCCTTGGCTTTGGCGATGAGGTGCAGGTTTTGCTTGACGGGCAGGCGCAGGTCAACCATGTCGGCGGCCTCGGGGCCAGTGACGAGCTTCTCCATGTAGAACACGGCGGAGGGGTCAAACATGGTGCCGCGCTCGGCCACGGCCAGCACGGCAATGGCGTTGTTGATGCCCAGGGCTGTCAGGCGGGTGCCGTCAATCGGGTCAACGGCAACGTCGCATTCCGGGCCGGAGCCGTCGCCCACCACTTCACCGTTGTAAAGCATGGGGGCTTCGTCTTTTTCGCCCTCGCCAATAACGACTACACCGTTGAAATGCACGGTTGAGAGCAGCGAACGCATGGCGTCCACGGCTGCGCCGTCGGCCAGGTTCTTTTCACCGAACCCCACCCAGTGCCCGCCGGCAATGGCTGCAGCTTCGGTTACTCGCACCAGTTCTAGAGCTAGGTTCCGGTCCGGCTCGCTGTCGCCTACGGCGAGAGAGCGGGACAATTGCGAATAGTCAGCTTGTGATGCTTTTTCAGCCACGTTGAAACCCCGTTGTTCAGGTAGGCGCAGATTTATGGTGCGCGACGGTGCGCACCCCTGACATGTTTCGCCTACGGTAGCCATCATAAGCGAAACAGTCGTTGCGGCCATGGTGATGTATGCCACGTCAGGGCTGCTGGTGAAATTATCCTGTAACGATTTCTGGGAAGATGGTCACGTGAGTGACTACACCCCTACCCCTCCCGTGAAGCCAGTTATTGCCGCCGGAGCAGCAAAGCGCGCCAACGCATCCATCATGGGCATGCTCCTGGCCATGTTCTCCACAGTGGCCATTGTTGTCACCATTGTGTGGCTCAATCCGCAACAAAAGGCGGAGTCATACCGCACGCCCATCGATGTTGCGGCCATTGCCAGCCACGCGGCGGGGACGGCCGGGTTCACCCCCGTGGCGCCCGCCCTGCCCGATGGCTGGTACGCCAACTATGCGCGCTGGAACCCGCCGGGCTCTGATGGTGTTTCATTCTGGGACGTAGGTTACGTAACATCCGCCAACACGTTCATTGCGCTTCGCCAGTCCGCCACGGCCAACCCCACCTGGACTTCCGACCAGGCACAGAACGCCCCTGTTACGGGAAACCGCACCATTGACGGCCGTGTCTGGGAGCTGCGTGATAAACCTAAAGGGGACCGCAGCCTGGTTCTGGTGAGTGGCACAACGACCATTGTTTTGACCGGCGCGGCAGATTTCAAGGAATTCGATGTCCTTGCCACCGCCGCCGGCCGGCTCGTGGATGCCGCACCCGCCAGCCCGGCTGCCAGCATTTCTACTACGAAGGGCAGCACCTCATGACCGATGGAGAAGTCGACGCCATTACCTTCCCGCCCCACACTCCCGCGGAGGCTTGGGCCACGCTGATGGCAGGCAACGCCCGTTTTGTGGACGGCAAGTCCTCCCACCCCAATCAGGACGCCGCCCGCCGCGCCTCGCTGCTGTCCACCCAGCACCCGTTCGCCGTGATCTTTGGCTGCTCCGATTCGCGCCTGGCCGCCGAGATCATCTTTGACCTTGGCCTTGGCGACGCCTTTGTGGTCCGCACGGCCGGGCACGTCATTGACAACACCGTGCTGGGTTCCCTGGAGTACAGCGTTGAGTACCTGGAAGTTCCCCTCATCGTGGTCCTGGGCCACGACAGCTGCGGCGCCGTGACAGCCACCGAGGCTGCTGTTTCCACCGGCAAGATGCCCGCCGGGTTCATTCGCGACCTGGTGGAGCGCATCACCCCGTCGGTGCTGACGTCCCTGCGCAAGAACAAGGACAGCGATGTCAGCGACATGATCGAGGAGCACGTCCGCCAGACGGCCGCCCGCCTGGTGGAGAACTCCCCCATCATCGCCACCGCCGTTGCCCGCCAGCGCACCGCAGTGGTTGGCCTGACCTACCGCCTCGACGACGGCAGCGCCGACCTGGTCTACAGCAACGGTTCCATAGCCTAGATATGCCCAAGGGAAGGCTCGACGCCGGGACTCACCTCCCGGCGTCGAGCCTTCTTTGCGTCCGACCGGGCAGGCAACGGGACTGCTTGGGGACGGGACACAGTTTTTAGCTCGGGGCGTGGCGGCGATATGGTGTAGGCATGACTGATACTGCCGCGGCTACCGCACAAGACTTCCGTATTGAACATGACACCATGGGCGAGGTCCGGGTCCCGGTCAACGCCCTGTACAGCGCTCAGACCCAGCGCGCCGTGGAAAACTTCCCGATTTCTGGCATGACACTGGAGTCAGCCCACATTGCCGCCTTGGCCCGCATCAAGAAGGCAGCGGCCACCACCAACGCCGAGTTGGGTGTTTTGGATGCAGATTTGGCCCGCGCCATTGAAAAGGCGGCCGATCTGGTTGCTGCTGGCAACTTCGACGGCGACTTCCCGATCGATGTTTTCCAGACCGGTTCCGGCACGTCCTCCAACATGAACATGAACGAGGTTCTGGCGAACCTGGCCAACAAGGCCCTGCTGGCCTCGGGCTCGGATAAGACCGTTCACCCGAACGACCACGTCAACGCTTCACAGTCCTCCAACGACGTGTTCCCCACCTCCGTTCACGTGGCTGCCACCTCGGCCCTGATCAACGATCTGATCCCGGCGCTGGCCTACCTGGCCGAGTCCTTGGAGCGCAAGGAAGCCGAATTCGCCACGGTGGTGAAGTCCGGCCGCACCCACTTGATGGATGCCACCCCCGTGACACTGGGCCAGGAATTTGGCGGCTACGCAGCGCAGATCCGCTACGGCATTGAGCGTGTGGAGTCCGCACTCCCCCGCGTCGCCGAAGTTCCTTTGGGTGGCACCGCCGTTGGCACGGGCATCAACACCCCGGCCGGCTTCCCGCAGCGCGTGATCGCCCTGCTGGCTGCGGACACCGGCTTGCCGCTGACCGAGGCCCGCAACCACTTTGAGGCCCAGGCCAACCGCGACGGTCTCATTGAGGCCTCCGGCCAGCTGCGCAACATCGCTTACTCCATCATGAAGATCAACAACGATCTTCGCTGGATGGGTTCGGGCCCCAACACGGGCCTTGGCGAAATTGCCATCCCCGATCTGCAGCCCGGCTCCTCGATCATGCCCGGCAAGGTCAACCCAGTCATCTCCGAGGCCGCCATCATGGTTGCCGCCCAGGTGATTGGCAACGACACCACCATTGCCCTGTCCTCCACGAACGGCGCCTTTGAGCTGAACGTCGGCATCCCGGTCATGGCTGCGAACCTGTTGCAGTCCATCCGCCTGCTGACCAACACCTCCCGCATCATGGCCGACAAGATGATCGACGGCCTGACCGCCAATGTGGAGCGCGCGCGCTTCCTGGCCGAGGCTTCCCCGTCCATCGTGACCCCGCTGAACAAGTACATCGGCTACGAGAACGGCTCCAAGATCGCCAAGCACGCAGTCAAGAACGGCCTCACCATCCGTGAAACCGTTCTGGCGCTTGGCTTCGTTGACCGCGGCGAAATCACCATCGAGCAGCTGGATAAGGGCCTTGACGTTCTCGCCATGACCCGCCCCCCGCAGTAACTCCCGGCTCTCCCCGAGCTTTTGCAACTGGCCCGCAGAAAACGCCGAAAATTCACGATTTTAATGAGTTTTTCGGCGTTTACTGCGGGCCAGTTGTGATTAATTCCACTCCAAAAACATTTTGCACTCTGACCAAAATAGTGCAAACTTTTACTTTGTGACTGAAAGTGCAAAAAATTGTGCCGCGCATGGCTTGCGCGCCCGTAAACGTGAAGCAACCAGGTCCGCCATCACCGCGGCGGCCCGGCGTGCCACTGCCCAAAAAGGCCTCAACGGCTTCACCATCGAGCAGCTGTGCGAGGAAGTCGGGGTGTCCCGGCGGACGTTCTTCAACTACTTCCCCTCCAAGGAAGACGCCATCATTGGCCACCTGCTCGACGAGTTTCCGGCAGCGGCCATCGCCGAATTCCTTGCCGGCGGCGCCCAGGATTCCGGCGTGGAACGCGGGCCCCATGGACTCTCCACCACACTGCTGCGCGATTTGTACACGCTCACCTGCGCCATGGCGGCGCAGCTGGGCTTCACCAAGGAACAAATTCATCAGCTGATCGCTGTCATGAAGATGGAGCCTGCCCTCACGATGAAAATGATGGGCAGCAGCAAGATTCGCGAAGCAGAATTCGCAGACCTGATAGCCCAGCGGGAACACCTGGACCCGGACGATCCCCTGGTCAACATGGCGGCAGCCGTCTTTGGCACGTGTTCGCACCGCGCCAGCCAAGCCTTCTTCTCGGAAGAAAACACAGCCAGCTACGGCGACCTCCTGGCCGGCAACCTGCGCCTGGCCCAACAACTTTTCAATTTCTCCCTCTTACCCTTCGAAGGGACCCCATGAGTACCGCCATCAAAGCAGGCGAACCGCTCCTGCTGACCCAAAAGAGAATCTGGATCATCTTCTCCGCGCTCATCGCGGGCATGATGCTCTCCAGCCTCGACCAAACCATTGTTTCCACCGCCATTCCCACCATCGTGGGCAAGCTGGGCGGCGTGGAACACCAGACCTGGATCACCACCGCCTACCTGCTGGCCACCACCATTGTGATGCCCATCTACGGCAAGTTTGGTGACGTGCTGGGCCGCCGCAACCTGTTCCTGGCAGCCATTGCCATCTTCACGCTGGCCTCGATCGGCTGCGCCTTTGCCACCGACTTCTGGGGCTTTGTGATCTTCCGTGCCATCCAGGGCTTGGGTGGCGGTGGCTTGATGATCCTCTCGCAGGCCATCATTGCTGACATTGTCCCCGCCAACGAGCGCGGCAAGTACATGGGCCCCCTGGGTGCCATCTTCGGCCTCTCAGCCGTCGCCGGCCCCCTCCTGGGCGGCTACTTTGTGGACCACCTCACCTGGGAGTGGGCTTTCTACATCAACATCCCGATCGGCATTGCAGCGTTCATCATTGCCTACTTCACCTTGACCCTGCCCTCCAAGAAGGCAACCAAGAAGATTGACTTCATGGGTGTGGTGTTCCTGTCGGTTGCCACCACAGCCTTGATCTTCTTCACCGATTTTGGCGGCAAGCAAGACGGCTGGACCTCCATGACCACATGGTCGTGGGGCGCCCTCATGCTGGCAGCCGTGGCGCTGTTCATCTTCACCGAGTCCCGTGCGGCAGACCCCATCATCCCGCTGTCCCTGTTCAAGAACCCGATCTTCCTGAACTCCACGGCCATCGGTTTTGTCTTGGGCATGGGCATGTTTGCCGCCCTGGCATTCGTCCCCACGTTCTTGCAAATGTCCTCCGGGACCTCCGCCGCCGAGTCAGGCCTGCTGATGCTGCCCATGATGGTGGGCCTGATGGGAACCTCCATCTGGTCAGGTATCCGCATGACCAAGACCGGCAAGTACAAGGCTTTCCCCATTGCCGGTTCAATCCTGACCATCATCGCCATGCTGTGGATGACCACGTTGTCCGCCGAAACCCCCATCTGGGTCATTTGCGCGCAGCTGTTTGTCTTCGGCACCGGTTTGGGCCTGATCATGCAGATTGTGGTCATCGTGGTGCAGAACTCGGTTCCGGCCTCCCAGTTGGGAACCGCAACCAGCACCAACAACTACTTCCGTGAAGTGGGTTCCGCCTTGGGTGTGGCCGTCTTTGGCGCCATGTTCACCACGCGCCTGGCCGAATCCCTCAAGGACGTGTTCACCACAGGTGGCGCATCGGCTGAGGAGGCCGGCAGTGCCATGTCCTCCCTGGACCCGCAGGCGCTGCACCAGCTCCCGCAAGCCATCCAGGACGGCATCATCAACGCCTACGCCGATTCCCTGGCTCCGGTGTTCTGGTACCTGATCCCGTTCATGATCGTGGCCCTGGTGCTGGCGATCTTCATGAAGGTCATCCCGCTCTCGGACACTTCCGGCATGGTGGCCCGCGGCGAGGCCATTGGCGGGGAAGAGGCTGAGCGTCTGGAAGCTGCGCGCCTGGCCAGTGGCACCGCCGCTGATTCCGAGACTGAGGCTGAGGCTGGCGACACCCTGCTGCTGAGCAAGGAAGACCCGGACAAGCCGTAGCCCGATCACAAAAGGCGCGTGCCGCCGTCGTACTTTAGGTGCGACGGCGGCACACGCCTTTTGCGTTTGCGTAGACTGGGCAGCTGGCCGGGAAGGGGCACGGATGGACTACGAAATAGTTGAATTGCTGGTGGGCGGGGTGCTTGCCCTGCTGCCCATTGTGGCGGTGGTTGTGGTGGGTCTGTGGTGCATGAAACAACCACAACGGCGCATGCCCTGGTTCTTCTTTCTGGGGCCGGCGGCGTCGGTGGCATACATCTGGATTGCGGCGTACCTGGCGATGGCCGTATTTCAGCCGCCGGTTGACCCGGCGTTCGCTGGCGGCCGGGGCCTGGACCTCAGCGGCTTCTGGATCATCGGCGGTTCAATGGTGGGTGGCATTGCCGGCGTGCTCACATCGATGCTGCTGTGCGCCGCGAACCTGCTCCGGCAATACGGCCGCCACGCAACGGACGCCCCCTAGCACCAACCTCGGGCAAATCTTGCTGAGAATCAGCGGCGGTGGCCTCAGCGTTGGAAGTGGGCTTCTCCGCTGAACGCCACGGCCCGCTGGATGCAGGCGAGGTGGCCGGGGCGCAGCGGCGGGAGCCCGTCCACGGAGAACCAGCCCACGGCAACGGACTCGTCGTCGTTGAAACGCGCCGTGCCGCTGATGTGGCGGCAAATGAATTCAATGCTCAGGAAGTCGCACACATCACCGTTAGGAAACGTCACTGGCCCCACCACCGTGATGCCCATCAGATGCTCAATGGTGGCAACGACGGCGGTTTCCTCAAAGATTTCACGCACCAGCCCAGGCCCGGGCTCCTCCCCCGGTTCCAGGATTCCCGTGATCAGCGCCCAGCCACCGGTGTCCGAGCGTTCGCCCAGCAAAACCCGGCCCTCGGCGTCGAACACCACACCGCACACCCCGGGCAGCCACAGCGGATCGTGGCCGATCTTTTCGCGCATCTTGACAATGAATTCCGGTGATCCCATGAAACCAGCCTAGCCCCAGGGAACGACGCCGATTCCGACGGCCACGGCCAGCATCACCAAGGACACTACCAGTGCGCGCCACAGCACCTTCTTGTGGTGGTCACCCAGATCCACCTTGGAGAGTGAGACCAGCAGCAGGATGGCCGGCACCAGTGGGCTTTGCATGTGGACCGGCTGGCCCGTGATGGAGGCCCGGGCCATGGCGGCCGGGTCAATGCCATAGTGGGCAGCCGTTTCGCTCAGCACGGGCAGCACACCGAAGTAGAACGCGTCGTTGCTCATGAAGAACGTCATGGGAATGCTCAGCAGTCCGGTGATCACGGCCATGTACGGACCCATGGAGGTGGGGATGACGCTGACCAGCCACGCGGCCATGGCATCCACCATGCCGGTGCCGCTGAGAACGCCGGTGAGGACGGCAGCAGCCATCACCATCGAAACCACTGCCACGATGCTGCCAGCGTGGGAGACGAGTGCACTGGCTTGGTCCTTGACCCTGGGGAAATTGACCACCAGGGCAATGGCCGAGCCAACCATGAACACGTAGGGCAGGGGCAGGATGTCCATGACCAGAACTACCATGAGCGTGGCGGTCAAGACCAGGTTAAACCAGAAGAGCTTGGGACGCAGGGTGCTGCGGTTGGGGTCCAGCTGGGAATCGGCCAGGGAGGTGTTGACGGCCTGTGCATCCTGGTTGGCCACGGCAAGAACCTGCTCATCAAAGCGGGCCTGCGCCGCGGATCGGGGCTTTTCCACCGTGAGCACGGTGCCAGCGGTTCCGGTGCCAGTTGATCCCTTGCCGGCCGAGGTTTTGCCACCAGCCGCAGTGGCGGGGGTGCCGCCTGAGGGGGTGCCGCCGTCGTGCTTGGAGCTTTCACTCCACGAGCTGCCGGACACGGCTAGGCGACGGCGTTCGCGCAGGCCCAGGTGCCAGGCGAAGAGGAAGATCACAATCATGCCGGCAATCAGCGACGGGATCATGGGGACGAACACTTCGCTGGGGGACACTTTCAGCGCTGCGGCGGCGCGGGCTGTGGGGCCGCCCCAGGGCAGGATGTTCATGGTGCCGTTGGCCAGGCCGGCCACGCAGGTCAGCACCACAGGGCTCATGCCCAGGCGCAGGTAGATGGGGAGCATGGCCGCCGTGGTGATGATGAACGTGGTGGAGCCATCGCCATCCAGGGAGACGATTGCGGCGAGCACAGCCGTGCCGAGGACCACCTTCGCGGGGTCGTTACCCAGGGTCCGCAGGATCAGCTTGACCAGGGGGTCGAACAGGCCGACGTCGATCATCATGCCGAAGTAGACAATGGCGAACATCAACAATGCCGCTGTTGACGTTAGGCTTTTCATGGAGTCCATGACCATGTCGCCCAGGCCCAGGCCGGCTCCGGCGAACAGGCCGAAGATGGTGGGGACAACTATCAGGGCCACCACGGGCGTCAATTTCTTGGTCATGATCAACGCCATGAACACCGCTATCATGGCAAATCCAAGGATTACCAGCATTTGAACTCCTTTGTACAAAGGCCGCATTTGTGACCCGCTATACAGAGAATAGAGTGGTCTGCATCACACGCGGTGGTTAAGTTCGCTTGCTCCAACTAGTGCCCATTGAACACGTTTAGCCCATTAAGCCCACACTTGCAGTGAGTCCCATCCCTGAAGGAGAGTTCGTTGACGCAGGTACGCCCCACGCCCAGGCTGCGCTTCTCCACCCGCGTCCTGCTCCTGCAACTGGGCGTGGTGTTTGCCGTGGTGCTCATCACCGCAGGCACCTTTGCCGCCCTGACCTACCAGCGGCTGGGCGATCAGGCCGAGGCGCGCGCACTGGCCGTGGCCCGGGCCGTGGCATCCGGGGAGGATGTGCGCCGCGAAACCGCAGCCCTCGCCACTTCCCCTGCCTCTGCTCTAACTCCCGCCAGCCTTGCCCACGGGCCACTCCAACTCGGTGCCGAGTCCACCCGGGAGCGGACGGGGGCCTTCTTTGTGGTCATTACCGATGACACCGGGCTCCGTCTGGCGCACCCCAACCCGGCCCTGTTGGGTCAGCAAGTTTCCACCGACCCCTCGGTGGCCCTGGGCGGCGGGGAAGAGACGTCGCAGGACTCCGGCACCCTGGGGCACTCGGCTCGGGCCAAGGTTCCGGTGTACGCCCCCGGCGCGGAATCCGATGTGGTGGGTGAGGTCAGTGTGGGATTCTCCAGCGACGACATCGCAGCCAGTCTGGGGCCCAATATTCTTCCCCTGGCGCTCACGGCGGCCATGTCTTTGGTCCTTGGAGCGCTGGCGTCAACCATGATGGGGACCCGGCTGCGGCGCCTCACCCTGGGCCTGGAACCGGAGGAAATCGCCGGGCTGGCACAAGACCAGGAAGCTGTGCTGCGCGGCGTTGACGAAGGCGTCATCGGAGTCTCCGAGAACGGCACCATCACAGTGTTTAATCAGGGGGCACGGCGGCTGCTGGCCCCAGACTCCACCGCAGACTTTGGCGGCATCCCCTTGAACCAAAGTGGGCTGCCACCGTTTCTCTTGGCAGCTGCGGCCGGGAGCGAATATGGCCCCTCAGAGCATGTTGCCGGGGACCGGGTGGTCATTGTCTCGGCCCGCCCCGTCAAGCTCGACGGCGACGACGCCCGGGCCCTGGGCAAGGTCATCATGGTCCGTGACAGGACCGAGGTGCAGGCTCTGACCCGCCAATTGGATGCCGTCAACGCCCTGGGCACAGCCCTGCGGGCGCAACGGCACGAGTTCGCCAACCGCCTGCACACGGTGGCCGGGCTTCTGGACCTTGAGCGGGCAGCCGAGGCCCGCGACTACGTTAGTGCCATCATGAGCAACGGCCCGCTGCGGTACCCCGCCAGGGACCTGGGCATGCTGGGCGATCCCTATCTGGAGGCCTTCATCGGCGCCAAGAGCATCGAAGCTCAGGAGCGGGGCGTGGAATTGAGGATAGGGGCTGACACCCTCATGCGCGGCCACGTCACGGACCCCCAGGACGTGACGGCGGTTCTGGGCAATCTCCTGGACAACGCGATCCTGGCCGCCGTATCCGGGTCAGCCGCCCAGAAGTGGGTTGAGGTGGAACTCTTGGATGACTTTTCAGCTGCCGGGGCCACCCTGCATCTGGTGGTGGCTGATTCCGGGGAGGGACTGCCACCAGCCGGTGCTTCCGACTCCTCCGCGGATGCCGCCGTCGATGCCAGCGAGCTGATCTTTGCCGCCGGTTTTTCAACCGCTGCCGCGGAACCGGGGGTTGCCGACCCGATCGCCGGGCACGGCGTGGGGCTGGCCCTGATCCGGCATTTGGCCCGCCGCCGTGGCGGCGACGTCTGGGTGGCCGACGCCGGCTCCCCCACCACCCACGGCGCCGTATTCTGCGCCCGCCTGCCCGGCGTTGTCTCGGCTGTGCCCGACGAAGCTGTGCCCGTCCCAGAGGAGAAACCATGAGCCACGATTTCACCGTCCTGATCGTTGAGGACGACTTTCATGTTGGACGGCTGCACGCAGGTTTCGTCAACGCCGTGCCGGGCTTCCGCGCCCTGCCCCCGGCGCCCACCGCCGCCCAAGCCCTTAACGTCATCCATGCGCAGGCGCCGGATCTGGTCTTGCTGGATGTCTACCTGCCTGACGCCACCGGACTGGACGTGCTGCGACGCATTGACGTTGATGCCATGATGCTCAGCGCCGCCTCTGATCCCGAAACCATCCGCAAGGCCCTGCGCCACGGTGCACTGGCCTACCTGATCAAACCGTTCTCCGCCCAGCTGCTGGAGTCCCGGCTACGCGGATACCTCAGGTACCGCCGCCTTCTAGCGGAAACCGGCACCCTCTCGCAGGACCGGCTCGAATCCGCCTGGCAGGCACTGCACCCGGCCGCTGCGGCCACGGGCCCCCGGCCGGGCTCAGCCACGGAGACGGCAGTGCTGAGCGCGCTTGCCCAGGGCGGGGACCAGTCCACCGCGGACGTGGCCAAGGCTGTGGGCATTTCCCGGACCACTGCCCAGCGGTATTTGCAGGGCTTGGCCGACGACGGCGCAGTTGTCATCTCCCTGCGCTACGGCGCCACCGGACGGCCCGAACACCGCTACAGCGCGGCCAAACCCTAGGGGCTGGTTTCGGCTGGCTCTGGGGCTGGCCGTGGCCCTTAGGCGGGGACCAGGAGCAGGGTGGCCAGCGCCCCTGCCAGCATCGAGGGGCCAAAGGGAATCGCCGACTTGGCAGTGCCGCGGCGGCTGACAATCACGGCCACACCCCACAACCCGCCCACGACGAACCCTGCGCCCAGGCCCAGCCAGACATGCTGCCAACTGAGGAAACCCAGGAACATGCCCAGCACTCCGGCCAGTTTCACATCCCCAAAGCCCATCCCGGCGGGGTAGAGCGCCCACAGCAGCCAGTACAGCGCGCCCGCAGCCAGCGCTCCCCCAACAGCACTGATCACCAGTTGCGGCATGCCCGCTGCCAACGCGGCGCCCAGGAGCAAAACTGCGGCCACGGGATAGGCCGGCAGCACATACCGGTTGGGAAGTTTATGGGTCCGGATGTCGATGACGCTCAGCACCACCGCAAGCCACAATAGGTACAGGCAGGCGGCCAGGACGGCGAGAAACGCCGCCAGGCTAGTTTCAAGCAGATCGGACAACCGAGTCACCATAGCGTGATGCTACGCCATGGGCGCGCCAAGCGGGGCAAACTCTGCAATTCCCGGGGCTATGCTGTGGACATGACTGCCCCAACTTTCACCGTCGATACTTTCAGACACCTTTGCCGCTCGTCCCCGTGGCGCTGGCAGAGCTTGCGTTTTGAGCTGCACCGAAAGTTTCCTGCTGCGAACGGCAGCGGCGAGAACCCAGACACCGCCGACACCGCCGCGGCGCTGAAGTGCTGGGTGCGGCGCCCCGGCGCCTTGCGGGTGGAAACACTGGAGGGGACGTTGCTGGCCAGCACCACCAAGATCAACGAATCCAGGGATTCGCTCTTTATCAGCGGAAACCGCAAGCCCTGGCTGTTGCCGCCGTCGTTGGTGAACCCGGTGCGGGACGGCAACGGTTTTGTGGTGCGGCGCCCCGAGGCCCTCTATGGCGAGCCGGCTTATGGCTCCGGCCGGTTCTCTGCGGCGCTGGACCCGGTGGAGTTGGCCGGGGACCGCCCGGTTCCCCTGGAGGCACCCTTTGCCAATGTGGCCGAGATTTCAGATATTGCCCCTGTCAGCCATCAGGGGCGGGAAGCAGTTGAGGCGGTGCTGACACCCAATGCCTCCTACCGGCCCACCTTTGCCGATGCGCCCCTGCTGTTTCCCGGGCGGACTGCCGTCCGCATTGACCTGGAGACTGGCATTTGTGTGGCCTCCCAGTCCTTGGATGGCGAAACAGCCGGGGCCGGGCATTGGATGGTGCTGATGGGCATTGACGAGTACATGCTCGATGACCTGTTTGAGGAAGTCAGCATGGGCCTGACGGATGTGCGGTCCCACATCCCCTGGGATCTGGGCCCCACCCAATAACCACCCCGCCTCCCGAACGGGCAGTAGTTGTTGATGTTTGCGCTAAACATCAACAACTACTGCCCGTTCGCGAGGCTAGATTTCGGCGCGCTCCAGCATTTCTGTCACGAGTGCCGCAATGGGTGAGCGCTCCGAGCGGGTCAGGGTGACGTGGCCAAAGAGCGGATGCCCCTTGAGGGTTTCCACCACTGCCACGACACCGTCGTGCCGGCCAACGCGCAAGTTGTCCCGCTGGGCCACGTCGTGGGTGAGAACAATTTTGGAGCGCTGGCCAATGCGGCTCATGACCGTCAGCAGCACGTTCTTCTCCAGCGACTGCGCCTCGTCCACAATCACGAAGGAATCGTGCAGTGACCGCCCGCGAATGTGTGTCAGCGGCAACACCTCCAGCAGGCCACGCGCCATGACCTCCTCCATGACGGCGTCCGAAACCACCGAACCGAGGGTGTCAAAGACCGCCTGGGCCCAAGGGTTCATCTTCTCGCTTTCGGAGCCGGGCAAGTAGCCGAGCTCCTGGCCACCCACCGCGTACAGCGGCCTGAACACCACCACCTTGCGGTGTTCGTTGCGTTCCAGTACAGCCTCCAGCCCGGCGCACAGGGCCAGCGCGCTCTTGCCCGTGCCGGCCCGCCCACCGAGGGAAACAATGCCCACCTCCGGGTCCATGAGCAGATCCAGGGCGAGCCGTTGTTCGGCCGAGCGGCCGTGCAGGCCAAAGACGTCACGATCCCCGCGCACCAGGCGGACGTTCTGGTCGGCACCAACCCTGCCCAGCGCCGACCCCCTGTTGCTGGTGATGACCAGCGAGGTGTTCACCGGCAGGGCTGCAGCCTCGGGAATGGCTACTGCCTCATGGTTGTACAGGGCCGCCATCTCGAAATCCGTGGCATCGATTTCCTCAACACCCGTCCAGCCCGAATCTTGGACAAGCTCGTTGCGGTATTCCTCCGCGGCCAGGCCCATGGCGGAGGCCTTCACTCGCATGGGGACGTCCTTGGACACCACCGTCACGTTGTGCCCCTCGTTGGCCAGGTTTTTGGCGACGGCCAGAATGCGGGCATCGTTGTCGCTGCCTCGCATGCCCGCCGGAAGCACCTCCAGCGAAACGTGGTTGAGCTCCACACGGAAGGTCCCGCCGTCGTGCCCCAGGGGAACAGGATCACTCAAGCCGCCGTGCTGGGTGCGCAGGTCATCGAGCAGGCGCAGGGCTGTGCGGGCAAAGTAGCCCAGTTCGGGGTCGTGGCGCTTGGCCTCCAACTCCGAGATGACCACGATCGGGACAATGACCTGGTGTTCGGCAAAACGCGTGATGGCCCGTGGATCAGCCAGCAAAACAGAGGTGTCAATGACGTAACTGCGCAGTTTCGCCCCAACACTTGCGCTTGCTGAATGCTGTTCCCGGTTCAAAGCTTCAACCACGTCGACTCCAGCCCTCCGGAGCGTATTGTGCATCCGGATTCTAATCGGTACGGCGAGCGGAGTTGCCCTCCGTTATGCCTAAAGCTACGCCTTCGGGGGTGGCTGCTTTGCATACACGGAGGGCGTGTCGGGCAACGGCGAGCTTAACGTTTGGTACCGACGACGGCGAAATGGTGATCCGCTGCTGATAAATCAACAGCGGATCACCATTTCAAGGTCCCGGGCAGGCTAGCTGCCGAAGCGGCGGCTGCGGCCGGCGTAGTCGCGCAGGGCCCGCAGGAAGTCGATTTTGCGAAACGCCGGCCAGAGGGCCTCACAGAAGTAAAACTCGCTGTAGGCGCTTTGCCACATCAGGAATCCGGAGAGGCGCTGCTCCCCGGAGGTGCGGATCACCAGGTCCGGGTCCGGCTGGCCGCGGGTGTACAGGAACTTGGAAATGTCATCCACGCTGAGCTGCTGCGCAACGTCCGCCATGGCACGGCCCTGCGCGTCGGCGTCGAGCAGAAGTTCACGGACGGCGTCGACAATTTCCCGGCGGCCGCCATAGCCAATGGCCATGTTGACGTGGATGCGTTCCTTGGCGGGCACGCGCGCCGTCAGCGATGAAAGCCGTGCGGCCAGGTAGTCCGGGAGAAGTTCGGGGGCGCCCATGGCGTGGACGCTGATGTCGACGTCGGCGTCGAGCAGGTCCAAGGTGTTGGCGATGATGCCCATGAGCTCATCGAGCTCTTCCTGGGAGCGGCTCATGTTGTCGGTGGAGAGCATGTAAAGTGTGACAACTTTGATGCCCAGATCCTGGCACCAGCCAAGGAATTCCAGAATCTTGTCCGCGCCCGCCTGGTGGCCCTCACTGGTGGGTGCGTTGAATTGTTTGGCCCAGCGGCGGTTGCCGTCAACCATGACACCGATGTGTCTGGGCACCGTGCTGGCATCCAGCGACCTGGCCAGGCGCCGCTCGTAATAGTTGTACAGCAGCTTTGGCATCCGCGCCGAGCCAGTAAACAGTCGCATGAATGTGCACCTGGCCTTTGCGAATAATGGCCATGTGGCCGTACGAAACTTGCTAGCTCTAGGTTACCTGCACGTGCCGCCAATTCTCACCAAGCCGAACCGGTGCTCACATTACTGCACAGTAACTTTCCTGGGTGCTGCGTTATGCTTTTTTCATGATCCCCGTTGCTGGAGAAGACCTCAAACCATCGTGGCGTGGCTGGCTGCATGCAGGAACCGCGCCGCTGGTCTTGCTTGCCGGGGTCACCCTGGTGCTGCTGGCGCCGGGCCGTGAAGCCAAGATTGCCTGCGCAATCTACGTCGTCACCGGCGTCCTGCTTTTTGGTACGAGTGCGCTATATCACCGTGGGAACTGGCCACCCAAGACCAGGGCCCTGCTCAAACGCCTGGACCACAGCAACATTATGCTGGTCATTGCCGGCTCCTACACACCCCTGTCAGCGCTGATGCTCCCCCGCCCCACTGCCACCTTGCTGCTCTGGATGATCTGGATAGGCGCCATCGCAGGTGTCCTGTTCCGCGTGGTGTGGGTCAACGCTCCCCGCTGGCTGTACGTGCCCATCTACGTTTTGCTGGGCGTCACCGCATTGTTCTTCCTGCCGCAATTCTGGGCGGCTGGGCCCGTCCCCACACTGTTGATCTGTTTGGGCGGCGCCCTGTACATTGCCGGGGCCGTGATCTACGGAATCAAGAAGCCCAACTTCAGCCACACCCACTTTGGCTTCCACGAGTTGTTCCACGCGCTCACCGTGGCGGCTTTTGCGACCCACTTTGTTGCAGTGGTCCTGGTGGTTTTTGACTAGGCGGTTTTGCTGGCCCCGCACAGCACCCCTAGGCTCGTGGCATGCCCCTCACACAAGCGCCCGCGCAGCTAAACTTTCAGTGTTTTGAGGGCCACGCCTCCCCCGTCCTGTGGACGGAGGTGGCAGCACTTTTTAGCGCAACCTTTTCGGCCGACCCCTACTTTGAAGACCCCGCCGACTTGGCCGCCATCACCGACTGGGGACCGGCTCAGCTGGCCCAACCGGGCGGGCGCCTGGTGGTGGCCCACCTAGATGGCACCGTCGCAGCCTTCGCCTTGTCCCACGGGCTGGTGGAGGATGCCCCGTGGCAGGAGATATTGGCGCTGGCCCTGGCGCCAGATGCCCGGTACCGGATGGCCGGTCCGGAAAACGTTGTGGTAATCCACGAGCTGGCGGTGGCCGCCAAGCACCGCGGCAGGGGTATCGCCAAGGAATGCGTGCGCCGGCTCCTGGCCCAACGGACAGAAACCCACGTGGTGCTGGGCGTCTATGGGCAAGCGACATCCGCCCACGCCATGTACCGGCAGTGGGGCTTCGAGGAACTTGGCACAACAACGGAGGCCGGTTCCCCCATCACGCTGCGAGTCCTGGGCCACCCGCTGCCGTGGCCGGCAGCCGGCAACCCGTGAATCAGAACCGAATAGCGTCAATGACCTTGACCCGGATGGCCACCAGTGCCGGAATGGCGCCTGCGAGCGCCCCCACCAGCACTGCCGCCCCGAGCCCAAGCAGCGCGGCCTCCACCGGAAACGCCGGATAATCTTCCAGGCCGGGAGCCACTTTCGACTCCACCCACGGGTTCTTGACAACAGCCACAGCAATCATGACGCCCACTGCGCCGGCCACGGTGGTGCCCACCACCGACTCCATCATGACGCCGGTGAAGATGCGTCCCGAGGTGGCACCAAAGCTGCGGCGGATGCCGATTTCGCGCACCCGGTAGCGCACGGTGACCATGGAAATGTTCAGCAGCCCCACGGCGCCGAGCAAAAGGATCAGGGCGGCAACGCCGGAGACCATGAGTTGCACCATGGCAAATGGGTCACCGTAGGCGGCGTAGTCGCTGCGATGCACGCTCACCTGCGCCCCGGGAAGTTGCTGGGCCAAGTCGGCGTTCAACACCGACACCAGCTGCTCAGCCATGCCGGCAGGTACCCAGATGCGCAGTTCGGGGCCCATGCCCGGCATCTGTTCTGCTGCACCTACGGCCTGTGCTGCCGCGGTCAGCATGAACGCTTGCGGCATCTCCTCCGGGTACCTATTCGGCATGACACCGATGATCACGGCGGTCGCCTTGTTCGAACCCAGCACTGTGACCTGGGGTGCCGTGGCGAGGTTCGGCCGCCCGGCCGCCGCATAGAAGGCGTCATTGACCACGACGGCGGGAGCCAGTCTGTCGGCGTCGTCCTCGGCAAACCAGCCGCCTTGGGCAATATCAACCCGGTGGATGGCACCGTACGCCGGATCAACCACTGTGAGTTGGACGGACTGGACACCACTGGGGAATTGGAACCGCCCCTGCGCCTGCGTGACGCGGGAGGCGTGGGTGAAACCGTAACGTTTCACCGTGGCCTCCAGAACACTGGCTGTCCTGTCCGCATCCGGCGCCTGGGCAGCGCTGGGGTCCGCGTAGACGGACACGCCCAGGGTTGCCTCCCTGCCGCCGTTGCGCTCGGAATCCACGCGCATGCCCTCCCTGGTCAGATTGCCCACGCCCACCACTGTGGTCAGGACGGCCACCGACAAGGCAACACCTATGAGAGCCAGCAACACGCGGGTCTTGTGGATCCGCAGCTCCGACCAAGCCTCCACCATGGTGGAGATGAGCGCCGTCATGCGCTGACCCCCATCAGGACGTCATTGACTGGCATCCCATCCGAGGAGGAAAGGACACCGGCGTCCAGGCGGTACCTGGTGCGGGCCCGTGCGGCCACATTGAGGTCATGGGTGATGGTCACCAGGGCGGCCCCGGATTCGGTGGCAATGGTGTCCAGCAGATCCATCACGGCCTGGCCCGTCTCCACATCCAAGGCACCCGTCGGTTCGTCCGCCAGAATCAGCCGGGGCCTGCGCACCAAGGCACGGGCAATCGCCACGCGCTGCTGCTCACCGCCGGAGAGCATGTGGGGCTGCGTGCCGGCCCGGGCAGCGAGTCCGACCCGGTCCAGTATCTCCATGCCAAGCGTGTTGCGCCGCCAAAATTCTTTCCGCCCCGCATAGAGCAGGGGTGTCACCACGTTTTCCAGGGCTGTACGCCCCGGCAGCAGGTTGAACTGTTGGAATACAAAACCGATGCTGGAACCGCGCAATTTTGCCCGGGTGTTGCTGCGCAGTCTTTCCACGGGGGTCCCGTCAAAGAGCATCTGGCCGCTGCTGGGCACATCGAGCAGGCCCAGGATGTTCAACAGGGTGGATTTTCCGCAACCCGAGCGCCCCACTATTGCCGTATGGTCGCCCACCCGGATTTGCAGGTCTACACCGCGCAGAATGTGCAGTTGCTGATCATCAGCCAACACCACACTGCGGGTGACGTTGCGCAAATCCACCAGCGGCGCGCTGTCATCATTGTTGTCGGCGGGGCTTTCGCCAGCCAGGTACTCTTCGTTGGCTATGTCTTCGTCGTCGTGCGTGAATATGCTCGTCATCCTCAGCCACCCATCGGGCCGATGCCGGGCATCTGCCCGTTAGGCACCGCGGCATCCATGCCGGGCACAAACTCCAGCACCTGTTCGCCCTCGGCCAGCCCGGAACTGATCTCGACCTTGTCGCCGTCGTTCAGTCCCAACACCACCGGGCGCTCCTGCGGTACCCCGTTCCCGTCGACGGCGGGAACCCAGACCACCCCGTTCTGCACAGTGCCCTTGACGGCAGTCAGCGGCAGTGTCAACACGTCTTTCGCTTCACCGGCGGTCAGGGTGATGGTTGCACCCAGCCCGGCGAACACTGCCGTCCCGGCGGGGACGGCGCAGGTGACTTGGCCTGCGCCGCTCTCAGCGGGTGCCACCGGCTCAATGGGCCCCACCATGGCCGCTGGCACCATTGAGGCCCCAACACCGCCAGTGTCCTGGGTCTTCTTGTTACCCAATTGAACGTTGCTGCAGGTGAAGGGTGCCGGGCCGGTAGTGATGGTGCCGGTGGCCGTGGCTGGCTTGCCCAGGAGACGGAATTGCTGGGCCGTGGTCAAGGCTCCTGTGATGGAGAAGGTGCCCGGGCTGACTGAGCCGGCGTTGTCCCCCACACTGACCTCCTGGTTCAACAGCAGTGCCAGGGTTTCCAAGGTACCGGCCACGGGGGCCAGCACATCAGTGTATGTGTAGCTCGGAGCCGCTGGCAGGGCTTTCGCCGTGTCCGCCGAGGCGCCGTCGTCCGTGGTAGCCGCAGCGGTGCTGGGATCGGGGACTACTTCGCTGCGGATCTGAAGGATGCGGTCCCCTGCGGCCAGCTGGGCACCCTTGTCAACGAAGAAGAACACCACTTTGCCCGCCGCGGTGGCACGCACGGGCACGGCAGCATCACTTTGCACCGTTCCAGCCAGTTCCACCGTGTTGGTCACGGTGGCACGGTTTGCCGCAATGACGGGTGCCGCGATCTGGGCTTGGGGCACCAGCTGTTCGCCGTCGTTCCTAAGCCCGTCAATGAAGGCCAACTTGACCAAAGCCAAGGCTATGACGGCAAAAATCAACACCCACACAATTGGAAAAATGACACGGCGCAGTACACGCATTTCTGGTTTCCTTCTTCGAATCTCCCCACAGATCCCCGGACGGAGAAGTGTTCTCAACAATCTAGCCGAGCGCGGCGGATTGTGTGGGATGGCTCTCAGGCGCAGCAAAAAAATTCGCCCAGGCCCACGGCAGCCGGCAGGCAACCCGTCAGGACAGCAGCGCGGCTAGTTCCTGCGGGGTGGCAACGGGCCGGGCGCACACCATGTTCCGGCAGACATAGCCCAGCGGCTGGCCGCCACCGGCGGGTTCACCGGACAGCCCTCGGCCCTCAAACAGGGGCACCGGCGCCGGGCCAACACCATCCCACACAGCTATCGCGGCGCCCGGTGAGGTGGCCAGCCACGCCTGCCGCACCAGGGCGTCACGTTCCGGACCGGCTGGACCCACAATGGCCACCTCCAGCGGCCCTGCCATCTGGGCCTGGGCCACCGCGAGCAGTCCACCTGCTGCCCGCGGCGCCCGGCGCGCCAGGTCCGGCAACGATGCCAGCAGCCCCTCCGCCAGACTTCGATGGTGTCTGGATCCGGTGTATGCGGCCCACGTTGTCAACGCCTGCGCCAGCAGCGCCACCCCACTGGCGCTCGCATTGTCGAAGGGATCGGCATACTTGGATCCCGCCAAAGCGTTCTCCGCCGCATTGTTCAACACCACGCCGTCGACCATGAATTCCGTTTCGAGTGCGCCCATCAGGGTCCCGGCAAACTCAAAGAACCGCTGCTCCCCCGTGGCCGCATACAAGGACAGGAAACCGTTGGCACAGGAGGCGTAATCCTCCAGCAGCCCCTTGATGCCGCGCGCCCGGCCATCGTGGGACACCCTGAACAGCTGCCCAGACCAGTGGGCTGCGTGCAGGTACTCCCCAAGTTCGACGGCGGCAGCCAGGTAGTCCGCCCGGTCCAGGACCATGGCGGCCTCGACAAGTGCGGAGAGCAACTGCCCGTTCCACGCGGCAACCACTTTGTCGTCCCGGGCCGGCATGGTCCGCTGTTCGCGCCGGCGCAGCAAGGCCGGAATGATCATGTTCCAGGCGTCGCGCTCGTGGGAGTCCAAGGGGCGGCCCGGATGGAAAGGTGCTGTTCCCGTGCCCGGGATGTTCATGAACCCGGCAACCAACCGTGCCAGACGTCCAGCCTCGTCCTGCCCGCTGGCTGGGCCCACTGATTCCAGGGCTGCCGCGTTCAGCTCAGCCATGCTCCACTGATAGCTGGCCCCCTCGTGGTGCACCCCGTCAATCACGGTGTCGGCGTCCAGTGATGAGGCAAAGGCGCCGCCGGGCAGCCGCAATTCGTCCATGAGCCAGGTGATGGTTGCTTGCGCCGCGCCGCGGGCATCCGCAACACTCAGCGCCTGCGGTTGACCCGCCGTCGGCCCGGCAGCTGGCAGCGCCTGGGCCAGCCTGATCCAATGCACCAGCGCCTGCAGCAGGCCTGCGTTGTCGTAGAGCATTTTTTCGTAGTGCGGTTCAGACCAATCCGCGCTGACGCTGTACCGGGCAAAGCCGCCGCCCACCTGGTCGAAAAGGGCCGAGTTGACCATGGCCGCCAGGGTTCGCCCGGCCAGGCCCAACGCTTCTCTGCCCGTGGCGGTGGTGTCATGGGCGGCACACCGCAGCAGGAATTCCAGGGCCGGGGTGGGCGGAAACTTGGGCGACGTGCCAAATCCGCCGTGCTCAGGATCCTCGGCATGAGCCAGGGCGGCCACGGCAGCCTGCGCCACAGCTCCCCCATCGGCTGCTGGTGTGGAAGAAAGTTCGACGGCGGATGGCTCACCCGCCGCTTGGTCGGGGGCGGCAGCGGCGCGAACCTGCCACAGCGGCGCTGACAACGCCTCGGCCAGCTCGTTGGCTGTGCGTTCCACCTCCGGCCGGCGTTCACTCCACGCCTCATGGACTGCTGTGAGCAGCTGCACAAAGGATGGCCGTCCGGGGCTTGGCTGGGGCGGGAAATACGTCCCGGCATAAAAGGCGCGCCCGTCCGGGGTGAGAAATACGCTCATGGGCCAGCCGCCCTGGCCGCTGAGGGCTTGTGTAGCCGCCATATAGGCGTCGTCCACGTCGGGGCGTTCCTCCCGGTCCACCTTGATCGAGACAAAGTGTTGCTTCAGATATTCACCCACCGCGGGGTCCTCAAAGGACTCCCCCGCCATGACATGACACCAATGGCACGCGGCGTAGCCCACAGACAAGAAAATGGGTACATCGCGTGCCAGTGCTTCGGCAAAGGCAGCAGCATCAAACGGCTGCCAGTCCACCGGGTTTTGCGCGTGCTGGCGGAGGTAAGCGCTTGGTTCACCCGCCAGCCTGTTCATGGCGAAAGTCTACTTCGCGTCCGTTTCGGGAGCGGCGCCTGTTTCCTTGCCCACGGCGGGAGCCGGGCGGGGCGCTGGAACGGTGGTCTCGGCGTCGTCCCTCATGATGGGAATGCCCATGTACTCGGCATCCGGGCCATGCGAACCGCCCGCATGGCCTTCCTCAACCTGGGCCCGGTAACGGACGCGGCGAATGCGCTTGACCATGTCGCGAATCAAAAAGAACATGACGATCACAATGCTGAAGGTCACAACAAAACCCAGCAGGCCGGGCGTGATCTGGTCCTCGGTAAGCCCCGGGCGCAGGCCGCCGGGCGTGGGAACTGCGGGGTCAGTGGTGGCAAGCAAAATCAAAGTGTGCACAATCCGTCTTTCGTTTCATCCCCGGCAGGCGTGGTGCCAGCGGGAAACGTCCACTATCTATCGTAGGCCAGCAAAGAGGTCACTTTCGGGCAGAGCGGTGGGAACGCGGGAGCTAATCAGCGAATAGTCCTCCCACGGCCACACTTTGCGCTGCATGGCCGGGCTTACGGCAAAGAAGAAACCGTCGGGGTCCACCTGGGTTGCATGGGCGCGCAAGGCGTCGTCACGTTTTTCAAAGTAGTCGCCACAGTCAATCTGGGTGGTGGTGGGGTGCTTGCTGACGGGCATGGAGTGGCCCTCGGAGTCGGTTTCCAGCCAGGCGGCAAGCCGTTCCGCATAGGGAGAGGTCAGGCCTGCCTCCTCCAAGGCGAAGTGGAGGGCACGGAACCGCTGCGGGTTGAAAGCCAGATCGTAGTAGAGCTTGGACGGCTCCCACGCCTCGCCGGTGCCGGGGTACAAGTCGGGATCCCCGGCGGCGTTGAACGCCTCCACGGTGATTTTGTGCGCCATGATGTGGTCCGGGTGCGGGTAGCCACCGTTTTCGTCATAGGAGATGATGACGTGGGGCCTGAACCGGCGCACCAGGCGCACCAGCGGCGCGGCCGCAATCTCCAGGGGCTTGAGCGCAAAGCAGTTGGCCGGCAGCTCCGGCAGGGGGTCCCCCTCGGGCAGTCCGGAGTCCGTGAATCCCAACCACTGCTGGGAAATGCCCAGGATGTTGGCGGCGTTGGCCATTTCCAAGCGGCGTGCGCCACCCATGTCGCGGGAGGGATGGGGCGCGCCAAGGAGGGCGGGGTTTTGAATGTCGCCGCGCTCTCCGCCAGTGCAGGTAGCCACCATCACCTCGACGCCGGCGGCGGCGTAGGAGGCCATCATGGCGGCGCCCTTGCTGGCCTCGTCGTCGGGATGGGCATGAACTGCCAAAAGTCGCAGCGGCTCCGCTGCAGTGCGCTCATTGCCGTTCATGGGGGTTACCTTCATTTCTGTGACAACTATCTGTGACAACCAGGGGGCAAAATTCCCTGATCAAATAAACGCTAAACTTGTCTAAGTCCAACGCCTTCATCAACTGTGGGCGGCCAGGCCACGGGACCCGTGGAACAGACACAAGTGGATGCAGTGACAAACTCAGATTCTCCAGCAGCTACAAGCCTAACCAATCGCTACGGCACACCCAAGCGGATCATGTCCAAGCGAAGCAAACTCATTCTGCTCGTCGTGGCCGGTGCGCTGTCCCTGACATGGGTTTTGTGGGTTGTTATTGGCGGCAATACGGGCATTTCCCAAAAAATCCTTAGCTACAACGTGGCAGACGGCACCATGACAACGGTGGACCTGGCTGTGACGAAGGACCCCTCGGCCACGGCCAAGTGTGCCCTTAAAGCCATGAATGACAGCTACGCCGTGGTGGGCTGGAATGTTGTCACGGTGGGCCCCAATGCCAAGGATGCCGGCTCGGAGAATGGCCGCACCACCACCGTGCGCGGCGAGATCCGGACCGACTCGCTGGCAGTCACCGGCGTGGTGGAAAACTGCTGGCTGGTCAAGTAGACGTAACACGCACCACGTCGATTCTTGGGTTTATCCCCCTTATTGACTAAACTAGACCCTATTACCTTCTGCCCCGCTTGGTTTCCAGCTCTTTTTACGCGCCGGACCACCTGTAGCGGGGCCTTTGCTTTTGTACATTCAAGGAGAATTTCGTGGCTACTACTAACAGTGCGCCCCCCTCTGCATGGCTGACCCAGGAAGCTTTTGACCGCCTCCAGGCCGAGCTGATCCAGATGTCCGGTCCCGGCCGCGCCGAAATCGTCAGCAAGATTGAACAAGCCCGCCAGGAAGGCGACTTGAAGGAAAACGGCGGCTACCACGCTGCCAAGGACGAGCAGGGCAAGATCGAAGCCCGCATCCGTCAGCTCAGCGAAATGCTGCGCTACGCCCGCGTGGGCGAGGCCCCGGCCGACGACGGCATCGTGGAGCAGGGCATGGTGGTGGTTGCCACCATCGCAGGAGATGAAACCACCTTCCTGCTGGGCAGCCGCGAAGTGGGTGCCGGGGACCTTGATGTGTTCAGCGAACGCTCAGCCCTGGGCGAGGCCATCATGGGTTCCAAGGTGGGCGATAAGGTCAGCTACCTTGCCCCCAACGGCAAGAACATTGACGTGGAGATCCTCTCCGCCAAGCCGTACAAGGGCTAACACCCGCACTTGGGCAACTGACCCGCAGTAGTGGTCGAAAAAACGCGATTTCGCGGTGTTTTTCGACCACTACTGCGGGTCAGTTGATGCTCCTATAGGTGTCAAATGGTGTTGTGAGCTGCTTGATCGGTTAGCCAATGTCTGTAGCGCGCGGCAACTTCGACGTTACGGATGAGCCCTCATTCCAGCCTGGATATTTTGGACGGTCAGTGACCGAGCGCATGGGCTGCCTCGTGATGGTGAAACCATGCCAGGCTGTTGCGCCACGCTAATGGGCGTACCTCCCCCTCGAGTCGGCTAGGGTTTTCCCATGACTGTTATTGCACCGGTAACCCTGCGCGGAAAGTACGTCACCCTGGAGCCGTTGAGCCTGGATCACCACGACAGACTGGTCGAGGCGGCATCTGACGGCGAGTTGTGGAACCTTTGGTACACTACGGTGCCGCGCCCAGACGACATGAAAGCGGAGATCGACCAACGACTGGCAGCACAGAATGCCGGGACCGAACTGTCCTTCACGACGCGGCTGAACGACCCTGCGACAGGGGAACCTGGTCGGGTGATCGGTCTGACCAGCTACTACGCCATTGATCTTGAAGTGCCGCGATTGGCCATCGGTTCCACATGGAATGCAGCCAGCGCCCAGGGCACGGGGACAAATCCCGACAGCAAACGATTGTTGCTCGAACATGCGTTTGTGACCCTAGGCTGTGAGGTCGTGGAATTCCACACCCACTGGATGAACACGCAGTCCCGGGAAGCGATCGCCAGGCTCGGTGCCAAGCAGGACGGCATTCTGCGCGCACACCGCCGGCTGGCCAATGGCAGCCTGCGCGACACCGTAGTCTTTTCCATCACCGCCTCCGAGTGGCCACAAGTCCGCAGCGGGCTCGACTTCCGCCTCGCCAAAAGACGCTGACCTGAAGGGAACACCAGCGCTAAAGGGCCGTCAACGCGCTCCTGCTTGCCTGGGACATAGGCCGGAGGGCCCAATCGAACGGCACATCGAGCACGGCTGGCGGTAGGTTTCCAACGCCGCGAGGCCTCTAGCCATCATGAGGATCTCGGCAAGATTACGATCCTGGGTGTAGAGCCCTCGATGTCATCGGACCTCAAGATGAATCGTCCCTGGATCGTTTTATAGGTGTCAAATGGTGTTCTGGGCTACTTGATCTGTTAGCCACTGTCTGTAGCGCGTGGCCAGGTCGTCGTTGCGGATGATTCCTCGTTCCAGACTGGATATTTTGGAAGGCCAATGACCGAGCGCGTGGGCTGCGGTCGTGATCGTGATGCCGAGCTCTGTGCGCAGCTGGCGCAGATCGGCGTTATTTGGTGCCGGCTGAGGGTTAGTGATCTGGTGATAAATTTCCCGGGCGGCGTAGCGTTTGAGGCATCGAATGGTCTCTCGCTTACTCTTGCCCTCTGCTGTGCGCTTGAGGACGTAGTCCTTGGTCCTCTGACACGAGCTCATACGCACCAACACCATCTGATGCAGGGCGCGGTTGGCGTTTCGATCACCGCCTCTGCTGAGCCGGTGACGGGTCGTTTTCCCGGATGAGGCCGGTACGGGAGCAACCCCGACAAGAGCAGCAAATTGGGCTTCGCTTCCAAGACGATCCGGGTTATCGCCGACAGTGACCAGCAGCTGGCTGGCTACTTCTGTTCCGACGCCTGGAAGGTCACAGAGCATGGGTGCGTAGCTGTTCAGGATCTCCTTCATGGCTGCATCGGCTGAGTCGATTTCAGCTGAAAGGGAGTGACATCGTGTTGCCAGGGCTTTCAAAGTCAGCAGGCATACGTACTCAGTGTCGGCGACATGGCCTGTAGGCCTGGAACGCTGCAGTGCAGTGATCAGCGCCGGAGTTCCCAGTCCTCGGTATTTCGCACGGAGTCTGTCCGGGGCCGAAACAAGAAGACCCTTGATCTGATTGATTGCTGCGGTGCGGGCTTTCATTGCTGAGTTCCGTCCAGCACGCAGCATACGCAGGCACTCAACAGGGCCGTCTTTGGCCTTCGGGATCGCGGTAGCTCGTCCGTCGAGTACAGCTTGAGCGGCTTGGTAGGCATCCAGAGGATCAGATTTGCCCTTCAGCCGGCGCTCAGCCCTGTTTGGGCGGTTTACTTCTAGGACGCGAATCCCTTCGCCACGCAAGGTTCTGGCGATTTCTGCCCCGTATGATCCCGTGCCTTCAACACCTACCGCGACAACAGTGCCAAAGGCAGCGATGAATTCCACCACCTTCTGATATCCGGAACCGACAGCCAGGAATTCTCGGTCCGCAAGGGGTTTGCCATATTCGTTGATCACGGCCACATGGTGCGTATCGGCATGGGTATCGATGCCCGCGATGACTCTGGTCTGTTTGTTTACCAAGATGGTGACGCCCCTCATTCACGTGCTCAAAAGCTGATGAATGGGCGCAGACCAGGTGGGCAGACAAAACGGTAATGGGAATGAACGAATCAGGCTCCTATGAAGTCATGTCCGCCTGGCCAACACCCTTTTGACGGAACTTGGACCAGCAGACAGATCAACAGGAAGACAGAGCCAGAGGCCCGTCAGTTTTTTGGAGAGTCATGCCGGCCCAAGACCGTTTTCAGTATTACCGTTTTTTGGGCCCTCGCGGGTGGGAGGGCGTGGGGGCTAGTGGACCACTATGGGCTGGAAGCCTTCGGCGCGCATGCCGCCGGGGGACATTGGCTATGCGCACCACTGACACCGGGCAGCGCGCCAGTGACTCAGCTGCGCCTCGCTGGCAGCTGGTGCGGCGCAGGGCCAAAGTCCCGGGACCCCAAATGGGCACTATGCGCCCTACCCGCTCCCAGGACTGCGCATAAACCCCGGCATCACCTGTTCCCGACCCACTGCCCCAACCGCCCAAGAACTGACCCGCAGTAGTGGTCGAAAAACGCCGCGAAATCGCGTTTTTTCGACCACTACTGCGGGTCAGTTGCTTTTTGGGAGGGCGTGGGGGCTAGTGGACCACTATGGGCTGGAAGCCTTCGGCACGCAGCGCCGTCAGGACCAGTTCACAGTGGTCGTGCCCCTTGGTTTCCAGGTTCACGGTGATGGAGACATCGCCCATGGAGATGGATCCGCCCACACGGGTGTGGTCCACACCGGTGACGTTGGCGTCGTTCTCAGCAATGATGCGTGAAATGGTGGCCAGCGAACCCGGTCTGTCATTGAGCATCATGCGCACCGTCAGGAAACGCCCCGCGGCAGCCAGACCGCGTTGGATGACCTTGAGCATGAGCATCGGGTCAATGTTGCCGCCGGAAAGGATGATGGCCGTAGTGCCAGGGTTCTCGATCTTGCCTTCCATGATCGCGGCAACACCCACCGCACCGGCCGGCTCCACCACCATCTTGGAGCGCTCCAGCAAGAAGATCAAGGCCCGCGCCAGGGCGTCTTCGCTGACGGTGACAACGTCGTCCACCAGTTCGCGGATGATCGAGAACGGCAGCTGACCGGGCCGGCCCACAGCAATGCCGTCGGCCATGGTGGAAACCTTCTTCAAAGGAACCAGGGCATCGGCGGCCAGAGAGGGCGGGTACGCTGCAGCGTTCTCCGCCTGGACGCCAATGACACGGATTTCCCGGCCCAGCTCCTTGGCCCGGGCCTTGACAGCCACGGCCACGCCAGCCAACAGGCCGCCACCCCCAACACCCATGATGATGGTGTCCACATTGGGCACCTGGTCAAGGATTTCCAAACCGATGGTGCCCTGCCCCGCCACCACGTCAACATTGTTGAAGGGGTGCACAAAGACGGCACCGGTCTCGTTGGCGTAACGCTCGGCCTCGGCCAGGGACTCATCAACGTTGAAGCCGTGCAGCACCACTTCGGCGCCGTGTCCGCGGGTGGCGGCAAGCTTGGGCAAGGCAACACCCACGGGCATGTAGATCCGGGCCTTGATGCCCAGTGCCTTCGCAGCGACGGCCACGCCTTGGGCGTGATTTCCGGCCGACGCCGCCACAACGCCGCGAGCCCGTTCTTCCGGCGTCAACCGTGCCATGCGGACGTACGCGCCACGAACCTTGAAGGACCCCGCACGCTGCAGGTTCTCGCACTTGAAAAACACCTCGGAACCCGTCAACCGGCCCAGCGCCCGCGAACTCTCAATGGGTGTGAGCGCAATAATCTCCGTCAACAACTCCCTTGCCTGTTCTACATCTGCAAGGGTGACGGGGAGATCGCTTGATGCGTTCACGGTACTTTTCTCTTTCTCTACGGAATCTCGATGATGCAAAAACGTGGTGCGCCGCTGGGGCACCTTAGGGTTTGTCTGGGCCGTGTTCGACGTCGGACGGGGCCTCGGGTGCCGGTGGCCCAGCGGGCACGGGGGTGAGCCCGTATATATCGGGAAGCAGGGGATCGTTCTCCCAGCCCCGTTCGGCTATGTAGCGGATAAAGGAATTGGTCACCGCCAGCAGCGGGACGGCAAAGAGTGCGCCCAGGATGCCGGCAACACCTGAACCGGCGGCAACTGCCAGGATCACAGCGACCGGGTGCAAATTCACAGCCCTGCCCATGATGAAGGGCTGGAGGAGGTGGCTTTCCAGCTGCTGGACGGCCAAAACAATGGCGAGCATGATCAAGGCGTTGACCCAGCCGTTGGCCACAAGGGCCAGCAACACGGCCACGGCCCCTGTCACCAGGGCACCCACCACGGGGATGAACGAGCCCACGAACACCAGCACGCCCAGCGGCAGCGCCAGCGGGACCTGGATGATGGCGGCACCAACACCAATGCCCACGGCATCAACAGCTGCCACGAGGATTTGCACCCGCGCATAGTTGCCCAGTGAGCGCCAGCCGCGGCGCCCGGCACCATCCACTGCGGGGCGGGCCCGGAGCGGGAAGAACTTCACAATGAAGGCCCAAATGTCTTGGCCTTCCAGGAGGAAGAACAGCAGGATGAAAAGTGTGAGCAGCAGCCCGGCCGCAAAATGGGTGAAGCCGCTGCCAAAGCCAAGCGCGCCGGAGATGATGGTGCTGGAATTGTTTTGCACCGCGGCAAGGGCCTCGTTGAGGTACTTGTTGATTTGGTCGTTGCTGATGCCCAGTGGGCCGTTGGTCAACCACTCCTGGATCTTAATCACGCCTTGGATGGCTTGCTCGCTCAGGGCGGAGAAGCCTGTCACCATTTGCCGGCCCACCAGGAACAAACCGCCCAGCACAACGACGATCAGCCCCACTTCGGCGATCGCCACGCTCAGGCCTTGCGGAAGGCCAATTTTCTTCAAGCCGCGCACCAATGGCCGCAGCAGGGAGGCAAGGATGGCCGCCAGCATGACGGGGATGATCAGGATGGTAATTTGGCTCAGCAGCCACACCAGCATGGCCGAAACCAGCAGGATTGCTCCCACCCGCCAGGACCATGCTCCGGCCACACGCATGCCAAAGGGGACCACCGAAGCGTCCTGTGGTGAATTGCGCTCTTGTTCGTGCTGTGAGGGCGTCATAAACCAATAATTCCCTATGGGGCAAAAATACGTTAAACGGTGTCCATTGTCAGCGTGGCGCAGCACCCGCTCCAGCACCCGCTCCAGCACCCTCACAGCACGTCATCGCGGCGTCCTGCTACACGTCCAGCTGGGCGTCAATCCCCCAGTTCATGGTGAATGACTCCCCCGGCGCGAGCCATTTCAGGCCGTCGCCGGAATTGAAGGCATTGGCCGGGCCCGTCATGGGTTCCATGGCAACAGCAAGGGAACGTCCCGGGAACACATCGGTGATGTACACATGGACGTAGGAGACAGTGCCGTCGTGGAACAAACTCACGCTGCGACCGTCGGGAGCCTGCAGCGTGTGCCGGGCGACGCCGTCGTCCGTCAGCAAATCCGTGAAGCACGTATCCATCAAGGACTCCGGGACCGCCTTGCCGCCGCGCAGGTCAAAACGCCCGGAGACGGCGGCCGTGCCCGTGGGAATCATGCGGCTGTTGGTGCTCAGGGCACTCCCGGCGTTGACAGTGATCCGCAGTTCCTGGGGCGCAACCGTGCCAAGGGTGAAGTAGGGGTGGGCGCCCAGCACAAACGGCGCACGCCGCTGTGAATCGTTGATCAGCGTCTGGGCAACACGCAACTCCCCCGAAGCGCCCAGCTCGTAGCGGACCTGATGCCGGGCCAGAAACGGGTAGCCATGCTGGGGGTGGATGGTGGCCTCCAGCAACACATGCGTGGGACTGTACTCCAACGCCGTGTAGCCCACGTTGCGCAACAATCCGTGGATGGCGTTGTTGCGCGGGACCTCGGTGATATCCAGCTGCTGCGGCACGCCGTCGAGCTCCCACAGCCCCCCATCCACGCGGTTTGCGAACGGCGCCAAGGTGATTCCGGCGGCCCCGGGGGCAATGAAATCCAGAGGATAGCTCTCCACCAGGGCCACCCCACCCTTGTCATAATGGCGCAGGCCCGCAGCCAGTGAGGTAATAATGGCGGTAGCATCCCCACGCGCCAAGGTGAACTGTGTTCCTGTGGCCGCCCGGATTCCCGCGGTTTCAATGGGAGTTGTCATGGGGATTAGATTACCGCCTCAGCCGCACAGAAATTGTTCTATTTCGCGCCGTTGACTGCACAAACACCCTCGACTAATGTAATATTTTGTTTGAAAACTATTTATTTTGATCATTTCGAGTGGAGGGTTTCCCATGCTGGCACCGGAACGGCAGGCACGCATCCTGAAGGAACTTCAACTTCATGAGGCTGTGCGCGTTGCAGACATTGCAGCAACCCTCAACGTGAGTGAAATGACCATCCGGCGTGACATTGAGGCGCTGGACCACAACGGACTGGCCCGCAAGATCCATGGCGGCGCCATGCGCCTTGCCCGCTTGAGTGCGTTGGAGCCCGGCTTCCTGCTCAACGTCGACAAGCAGCTCGACGGCAAACTGGCCATCGCCGTCCAGGCCTTGGCCTTGATCCAGCCCGGCATGACAGTGGCCATGACAGGCGGCACCACCACCTACCAACTGGCCGTGCTGCTGGCACCTGAGCTGGAACGGTTGCGCAACCTCACGGTGGTCACCAATTCCTTGAAGGTTGCCGAACTTTTGTACCGCCAACAAGGCAGCTCCGATCTGAAGGTCATTGTCACAGGCGGTGAGCGCACGCCGTCGGAAGCCCTTGTAGGCCCCGTGGCGCGCCTGGCCCTGGGCAGTCTTAACACGGATATTTGCTTCATGGGCGTCCACGGCCTGGATTCACAGCGCGGTTTGAGCAGCCCCAACTGGCTGGAAGCCGAAACCAACGCGGCGTTCATCGAGGGCACCACGCGCCTGGTCATCCTGGCCGACAGCACCAAGTTCCAGGTCCGTTCACTGGCCTCCATTGCGCCCATGAGCGCCGTGGACACCATCATCACCGACAGCTCCGTCAGCCACGTCACCGCCGAACAGTTCACCCCGCTGGTTCAGCACTTCATCAAAGCCCCGTCAGCCGCTGCACCGTCAGCGGCCGCTCCCATCAGGAAGTCCTCATGACCATTGCTACAACAACGCTTCTCGCCGATGGCCGGGAGCTCATCTATTTTGACGACGGCGGTTTGGCCAAGGCCCATGTTGGCGTTGACACCCGTCCGCTGGACGCCCGCTCGGAGGAAAACACCGGCGAGCTGCGCTTTGACGCGCTGACCGGCGACTGGGTGGCCATCGCCGCGCACCGGCAAACACGCACCTACCTGCCTCCTGCGGACCAGTGCCCGCTGTGCCCCACCACGGGGGCGAATCTTTCCGAAATTCCCGACGCCGACTACGACGTCGCGGTGTTTGAGAACCGATTCCCGTCGCTGGGCCCGGCCGTTGGGGCCATTGAGGCCAGCCCCGGTTGGGGAACCACGGGACGGGCCTTTGGCCGGTGCGAGGTGGTTGCCTTCACCCCGGAGCACACAGGCTCCTTTGGCGGGCTTTCCACCGAGCGCGCCCGCACAGTCATCGATGCGTGGGCACACAGGACAGAGGCACTCAGTGCACTGCCCGGCGTCAAACAGGTTTTCCCCTTTGAAAACCGCGGCCAGGACATTGGCGTGACCTTGCACCACCCGCACGGCCAAATCTACGCGTACTCCTATGTGCCCCCGCGCAGCGAGGTCATGGCCACGGCAGCACGGAAGTTCTTTGACACGCACAACGGTCAGGCAACCTTGCTGGGTGACATTGTGGCCAAGGAGTCCGAATCCGGTGAGCGCATGATCGCCCAGGGCGAGCATTTCAGCGCCTATGTGCCCTTTGCGGCGCACATGCCCCTGGAAATTCATCTGACCCCGCACCGCCACGTCCCGGACTTTACCGCCCTGAATGACGCCGAGCGTGATGAACTGGCGGTCATGTACCTTGACGTGCTGCGGCGCCTGGACAACCTGTATGACACGCCCACCCCGTACATTGCCGCCTGGCACCAGGCACCCCTGGATGCGCATCTACGCCCCGCGGGCCGCTTCCACCTGGAGCTCACTTCGCCGCGCCGGGCAGCCGACAAGCTGAAGTTCCTGGCCGGCTCCGAGGCAGCCATGGGCGCCTTCATCAACGACACCACACCGGAGCAAACCGCCGCCGTTCTGCGCGGCACCTCCACGGCTGTGCGCAGCAACGCCGACACAATGAAAGCAGGATTGGCATGAGTGCGTCCATCGACGCAGCCCACGTGGCTAAGGCATTTGAGGAAACATTTGGCGCTGCGCCCCAGGGTGTCTGGGCAGCGCCGGGCCGGGTAAACCTCATTGGTGAGCACACCGACTACAACGAAGGCTTTGTGCTGCCGTTCGCCATTGACCGTGCCGCGGCGGTGGCCATCCGTTTGCGTGATGACAACATTGCCCAGCTGCGTTCCAGCTACGGCGCCGAGGGCACGGTGAGCGTGGATCTGGACACCCTCTCGCATGACACCATGACCGGCTGGACAGCATACCCGTTGGGCGTTGTGTGGGTCATGCGCCAGATGGGCATCACCATTGGCGGCTTTGACCTGTACCTGCACTCAACCGTGCCCTCCGGGGCGGGTCTGTCGTCTTCGGCCGCCATTGAGTGCGCCGTTGCCACAGCCTTCAACGAGCTGGAATCGGCCGGGCTGAGCCCCAACGAGCTGGTTCTGGTGGGCCAGCGTGCCGAGAACGAAGTGGTGGGCGCGCCCACCGGCATCCTGGACCAGTCGGCGTCGTTGCTGTCCACCGACGGCCACGCGGTGTTCCTTGACTGCCGCACGCAGGAATCCACACTGGTGCCGCTGGACTTGGCTGCCGCTGGCCTGCTCATCCTGGTGGTCGACACCAAGGTCAGCCACGCGCATGCAACCGGCGGCTATGCTGCCCGCCGCGCTTCCTGCGAGCTGGGTGCCGAGGTACTTGGCGTGGCCGCCCTGCGCGACGTTGTCGCCGCGGACCTGCCCGAAGCCGCGGGCCTGTTGGACGACGAGACATACCGGCGCGTACGCCACATTGTCACCGAGAACCAGCGCGTGCTGGACACCATTGTTGTGTTGGACGACGCCGGCCCGGCCGCCATTGGTGCCTTGCTCACCGCCAGCCACGTGTCGATGCGCGATGACTTTGAGATCTCCTGCCCCGAGCTGGATCTTGCCGTGGACACCGCCCTGGCCCATGGTGCCCTCGGTGCACGCATGACCGGCGGCGGCTTTGGCGGATCCGCGATCGCCCTGATCCCGGCCTCGGTAAAAGCCACGGTCCGCGCCAGTGTTGTGCAGGCCTTTGCTGACGCTTCCTTCACGGCCCCGGACATCTTTGCCGTTTCCCCGGCCCCGGGTGCGCGCAGGGTCCGGTAAAACCACAACTAGCCCGCAGTAAACGGCGAAAATTCACGATTTTGACGTGTTTTTCGCCGTTTTCTGCGGGCTAGTTGTTTAATCGGCTACTTACCCAGGAAGTCCTGGTGCAGTTCGTGCGTCTTGGCGATCTGCTCGAGGATCTCCTCGGAGTCCTTGTGCTTGTCGCGGTACTTGGGCTCCATGGTCTGGATGGTCTTTTCCTCGACCATGAGCAGGCTGTAAACACGCTCACGCTCGGCCGGATCAGCCGTGTATTCCAGGTTCGAGTAGCTTTCAGCATGGCGACGGGCGTTGTTAAGCACCGTCTGGGCCTTGCCGGACTTGCTCACCAACGACGCCACCACCGTGACCACCAGAACACCAATGATCACCGTCAGGGACAGACCAGTGGAGATCTCAAAGACGTTGACATGCTCGCCACCGTTGATGAACGGCAAGTTGTTCTCATGCAAGGCGTGCAGCACCAGCTTCACACCAATGAACGCCAAGATCGCTGCCAAGCCGTAGGAAAGGTAGATCAGACGATCCAGCAGTCCATCAAGGAGGAAGTACAGCTGACGCAGACCCATCAAGGAGAACGCCGTTGCCGTGAAGACAATGTACACGTTCTGGGTCAAACCGAAGATAGCCGGAATGGAATCCAGCGCGAACAGCAGGTCGGTGCCACCAATGGCGACCATGACCAGCAACATCGGGGTGAGGACCTTCTTGCCATCAATCTTGGTAACAAGCTTGTCGCCATCGTAGTGCTCAGAGGTATTGAAGAGGCGCTTGGCAATCTTGATGATGAAGTTATCGGCGCCCTCATCGCTGCCGTCTTCTTCCTTGAGCAAGTTACCTGCCGTGATCAGCAAGATGATGCCGAAGATGTAGAACATCCAGGACCAAGTGTTGATCAGTGCGGCACCGGCGAAGATGAAACCGGTCCGGGCAATCAGGGCAAAGACGATGCCGAACAGCAAAACCTTCTGCTGATCCTCACGGGGAACCTTGAAGCTGGCCATGATGACCAAGAAGACAAACAAGTTGTCAACACTCAAAGCCTTTTCGGTGATGTAACCGGCAAAGTACTCGCCACCCATCGTGGCACCGCCAAACACAAACACAGCGATACCGAAAACAACGGCCAAGCCAACATAGATAGAGGACCAAATGGCCGCTTCACGCAAGGTGGGAATATGCGCCTTGCGGATGTGGAAGAAATAGTCAAAGGCCAACAGGGCCAAAATGACCACAATGGTAATGCCCCAGATCAGGGGTGAAACAGTCATGATTCTGTCTTTCGGTAGAGGGCAGCGGCTATCGCCGCAAGTCTCTCCACCGGCTGAAAAACAGTCGGACACTGAACCCGGCAGGGCGTCTTTGCCCTACGTGTTGACGGATTCAGCGCTACGGGATACTCCCCTACGCTTTGACCATCATATCCGATGCGGCGGGTAGACAAAATCGGTTCATTGGCTCGAGTACTCGCAGGCTATGTTGAAACCACAACTAGCCCGCAGTAAACGGCGAAAATTCACGATTTTGACGTGTTTTTCGCCGTTTTCTGCGGGCTAGTTGTTTAATCGGCTACTTACCCAGGAAGTCCTGGTGCAGTTCGTGCGTCTTGGCGATCTGCTCGAGGATCTCCTCGGAGTCCTTGTGCTTGTCGCGGTACTTGGGCTCCATGGTCTGGATGGTCTTTTCCTCGACCATGAGCAGGCTGTAAACACGCTCACGCTCGGCCGGATCAGCCGTGTATTCCAGGTTCGAGTAGCTTTCAGCATGGCGACGGGCGTTGTTAAGCACCGTCTGGGCCTTGCCGGACTTGCTCACCAACGACGCCACCACCGTGACCACCAGAACACCAATGATCACCGTCAGGGACAGACCAGTGGAGATCTCAAAGACGTTGACATGCTCGCCACCGTTGATGAACGGCAAGTTGTTCTCATGCAAGGCGTGCAGCACCAGCTTCACACCAATGAACGCCAAGATCGCTGCCAAGCCGTAGGAAAGGTAGATCAGACGATCCAGCAGTCCATCAAGGAGGAAGTACAGCTGACGCAGACCCATCAAGGAGAACGCCGTTGCCGTGAAGACAATGTACACGTTCTGGGTCAAACCGAAGATAGCCGGAATGGAATCCAGCGCGAACAGCAGGTCGGTGCCACCAATGGCGACCATGACCAGCAACATCGGGGTGAGGACCTTCTTGCCATCAATCTTGGTAACAAGCTTGTCGCCATCGTAGTGCTCAGAGGTATTGAAGAGGCGCTTGGCAATCTTGATGATGAAGTTATCGGCGCCCTCATCGCTGCCGTCTTCTTCCTTGAGCAAGTTACCTGCCGTGATCAGCAAGATGATGCCGAAGATGTAGAACATCCAGGACCAAGTGTTGATCAGTGCGGCACCGGCGAAGATGAAACCGGTCCGGGCAATCAGGGCAAAGACGATGCCGAACAGCAAAACCTTCTGCTGATCCTCACGGGGAACCTTGAAGCTGGCCATGATGACCAAGAAGACAAACAAGTTGTCAACACTCAAAGCCTTTTCGGTGATGTAACCGGCAAAGTACTCGCCACCCATCGTGGCACCGCCAAACACAAACACAGCGATACCGAAAACAACGGCCAAGCCAACATAGATAGAGGACCAAATGGCCGCTTCACGCAAGGTGGGAATATGCGCCTTGCGGATGTGGAAGAAATAGTCAAAGGCCAACAGGGCCAAAATGACCACAATGGTAATGCCCCAGATCAGGGGTGAAACAGTCATGAGGTTCTTTCGCTAGTTTCGTGTCGGCAGGTTCTGCCATATTCCTGGGAAAAATTTGAGCAATGCCCGGCCCCTGAGACCAGGGGTCGGGCATTCGCCGGTGATATGAAGGGCCTGAGCCGGAATTAGTTGTTGCCGCGCAGGATGGCCAGCAGGCGCAGGATCTCCACGTACAGCCACACAAGAGTCACTGTCAGGCCAAAGGCTGCTGTCCAGGAGTACTTGGCGGGCAGCCCGCGCTGCACACCCTGCTCAATGGAGGTGAAGTCCACAATCAGTGAGAACGCGGCCAAGCCAATGGCCAGCAGGCCAATGACCACACCAAAGGGGATGTTGGTGCCGGGGATGTCCATGCCATTGATACCCCAGGGGGTGGTGGTGACATTGAAGATCATGAGGAAGAAGTTCACCAGCGAGAACAGCGCGTAGCCGGCCAAGGCGATGATGAAGAAACGTGTCATCTTGGGGGTGGCTCGGACCTTGGCGTTGCGGAAAAGCACCAGGGTCACAATGAACACGCTCAGCGTGCCCAGCAGGGCCTGGACCACGATGCCCGGGAAGCTCTGTTCCAGCAGCCCGGACAGGCCACCGAGGAACATGCCCTCAAACAAGGCATAGCCCAGAATCAGCGCCGGTGACGGCTCCTTCTTGAAGGAGTTCACCAGGCCCAGGACCAGGCCAATGATCATGCCCGGCCACATGAGGATGGGAACCATCCAGCCAAGGGCTGCACCAACCAGCACCAGGCCCAGGGTGAAGACAGTCTTCATGATGACGTCGTCGTAGGTCATGCGGCCTGTCTGCGCAGCATTCGCAGAGGGCTTGCTGTACATGTCCTGCAACTGCGCGGCGGAGAACTGTTTCTGGGCGGCCAGGGTGTCAGCTCCACCATTGGCGTAGCCGCGTTGTCCAGCAGGCGCGTCCTTGAAGTTCTTGTTGTTGGCAAAAACCGGATTTCCACCAAGTGCCATGGTTCTGTTTCCTTAGAAATGAGGGGCAAAATGTTTTATTCGGTACTTAGTATTACGTTCAAACTACCGTTTTTGTTCCCTGATACCTCAGGAAACCACCGTGCACGGCGTGGTGTGTAGGTACCCCAGGTCGGACTCGAACCGACACTGAACAGATTTTAAGTCTGGTGCCTCTGCCATTGGGCTACTGGGGCGTAGCTGGCTTGGTTCTCCAGCTGTTAACAACATTACTGGATGGTTGGCCCGCGACTGAAACTGGCATCTAAAGGGCGTTGAATGGCTCCGAATACTTGAACTGTCCATGCAAACCGGGCTTGTGCGCAGCCAGGGGCAGTGCCATGAAATGCGATCCCCACGAAGGGTCCGGTGAGGTGATGCCCATGGAGTCCGCCGGCACAAACCCAAAACGGGGGTAATAGTCGGTGCTGCCCAGCAGAACAAGGGTCGACTCCCCCATTTTGTTGGCCTGCTCAATGGTGGCGTTCATCAGGGCCGAGCCCACACCTTGATTCTGGTACTCCGGCTGCACGGCAATCGGCCCCAGTCCCAGCGATTTCTCGGCACCAATCCAGCCGCGGGTGGTGATCACATGGCCCAGGATTTCCCCGCGATCGGACTCCGCCACCAGCGACAACTCAGGAATGTACTCGCGCGAGGCAAAGAGTTCTCGGAGCAGCTTGGCCTCCACGGGTTCGGGAAAGGCAGCCTTCACCACAGCCAAAATTTCTGGCCTGTCCCCAGCATGCTCGCGTCTGATGATCATAGAAGCAGTCTAGTGCCTGCACCTGTTCGCAAACCGAGAGGCCGTAGGCTCCGCCGCAGTTTGGATGGGATCCACTGGGGAAAGTACGACGGCGGCCCTCCCGCAAGTGGGGAGGGCCGCCGTCGTGCTTGAAACAAAAGGGCTAACTACTTCGAAGCAGTTGCTTCTTCCTTGGCTACCGGAGCATCCGCCTTGGCGGGCTCGGCTGCCGGGGCAGCCTCGACCGGCTTGGCAGCAGGCTTCGGAGCCGGGGTAGCTGCAGTGACGAACGCGCGGCGCGGGTTGTCCAGGAATTCCAGCTGGGCCAAGTCGCGGCCAGCGAAGAAGGCAACGAACCAGTCCATGATGACGCGGAACTTGCGCTCGAACGTGGGCATGGCCAGGCCGTGGTAACCGCGGTGCATCAACCAGGCCAACGGACCCTTGAGCTGGATGCCCATAACCTTGGCAACACCCTTCCACTCGCCGAAGCCGGCAACAGCGCCCAGGTTCTTGTGCTTGTAGCCGGTCAACGGCTTGTTGAAGCGGCTGGCCCACAAGTTCTTGGCCAGGCGCTTGGCCTGACGCAGGGCGTGCTGGGCGTTGGGGACACAGGTACCGTCGGGCAGGCCGCCGGTAACGTCCGGCACGGCTGCAACGTCGCCGGCAGCCCAGGCGTTCGGGATGACACCGAATTCGCCGTTGATCTGCAGGTTGACGTTGACCGAAACGCGGCCGCGGGGCTCGATCGGGAAGTCGGTGGAGCGGACCATGGGGTTGGCCATGACGCCGGCCGTCCAGATGAGGGTGTCAGCGTCAAATTCCTGCGCAACGGACTTGTCCGGGAGGTTGATGAGCTTGATGTTGTTGTTCTCTGCGTTGTCCAAGGACGTGTTCAGCAGAACTTCAACGCCGCGGCTGCGCAAGTGCTCCACAACCCAAAGTGCCTGCTTCTCGGTGACCTCGGGCATGATGCGGCCCATGGCTTCGACGAGCACGAAGCGCAGTTCGGACTGCTCAACGCGGTTGTTGAGCTTGACGGCCGCGCGGGCCATGTCCTCGAGCTCGGCGATGGTTTCGATGCCGGCGAAGCCGCCACCGACCACAACGAACGTCAGGTGACGCTTGCGCAGCTCGGGATCAGCTTCCGTGGAGGCCAGCTCAATGAGGGAGAGAACCTGGTTGCGCAGGGCAACAGCCTCTTCAATGGTCTTCAAGCCGATACCGGCCTCGGCCAAGCCCTTGATGGGGAAGGTGCGGGTTACGGCACCGGCTGCGATAACCACGTCGTGGTAGGGCAGCTCGATGGGGGCGCCACCGTCAACCGGGGCAATGACTGCCGTGCGGTTCTCGTGGTCAATGTTGGTCACGGAGCCCTGGATGAGCTCGGTGTCCTTCAGGTGCATGCGGTGGGAGACAACCGCGTGGCGGGCCTCGATGTTGCCGCCGGCCACCTCGGGCAGGAACGGCTGGTACGTCATGTAGGGCAGCGGATCGACGAGGGTGACAATGCCACCGGACTTCGCGATCTTCTTCTGCAGTTTAAGCGCCGTGTAAAAGCCGACGTAGCCGCCGCCAACTACGAGGACGCGCGGTCGTGCTGAAAAGGTGGGTGTGATTGCCATATGACCATGATACCGCTCTTTGTGAAAATATTCACTAGCCTATTACACGACGACGTAACGGGCTTGCGCGGTCTCGTCGAGTATGTGCCACTCCGCCTGCCGAAAGGGCAGTAGTTGTTGATGTTCGGCGCAAACATCAACAACTACTGCCCGTTCGGCAGGCGGTGGGGATCAGTGTTTGTGGCCCACTCGTTGCGGCGGGGCCTCGTGGCTGGTGTGGGCACCCCAGGATCCTTCCGAATCCTCATCGGCTCCGTCAGCGCCGTCGGACGCCAGCAACCTGCGCCGGGCCAGCACCAGGTGGGTGCCCCCTGCCACCACAATCACCGCGAACAATCCCAACGAACCCAGGACCAAGGCCCGTGGCCCTGCACTTGAAAGTTCCGCGACAGGGATGGCCACAGGGGCGGCATGTTCGGACAACGTCGCCTTGGGCTGGGGCACGCTCGTGGCCGGCTGGCCGTTGGTGGGCGGCACCACCTCCCCGCGGCGGTGCACGCGAATCCATTCCGCAATGCTGCCCAGCGGGTTCACTTGCACCACGGGGACATCTGCGCTCAGGGCAGCAGCCGCGTCGAGAATCCCATAGCCGTAGATGGCATTGGGCAGCCCCTCCCCCTTGGGCTTGGCGGTGGAGATGATGCGGTTGATGACCTGGGCGGCGGACATGTCCGGGTATTTGGACCTGATCAGGGCAGCCACGCCGGAGACGATGGGCGCGGCGCCGCTGGTGCCGTTCCACTGTGCATAGCCACCCCCGGGCAGGCCTCCCACCAGGTCCTCAGCCGGGGCACTGACACCAATACTGATGCCTTGTGAGGAGGAATCAACACTGGCTGTGCCGTCCTTGTCCAAGCCACCCACGGCCAAGATGCCCGGAATCGTGGCGGGAGCACCCACCTGTTCGCTGCCGGATTTACGGTTTCCCGCCGCCGCCACAATGACAACATCCTTGGCTTCTGCGTACGCAAACGCGTCGTCCCAGCTTTGCGGCCAGGCTGTTGAGGTGCTGCCCAGGGACATGTTGATAACCTTGGCGCCTTGATCCACAGCCCACTTCACCGCTGCCGGGATCTGATCGTCAATGTTCTTCCCCGAGGGGTTCTCGCTGCCCAGCCACACAGAAACACTGAGGAGCTCAGCCTTGGGGGCCACGCCTATGACGCCGTCGGGGCCTGCCCCCACCGTCTCCTTGGCAGGTGCCGTGCTGCTGGGACCGGCCGTTTTTGTGGGCTTGGCTGTGGGGGTGCTGGGGCTGTGTCCGCGCCCTGCCAGCATGGTTGCCACGAGTGTGCCGTGTTCGGGCTCGGCACCCACACCCTTGGTGCCGTCGGCGGATCCAGCCCCGGACATGTCGGTGCCGCCCACCACGGCGCCGGCCAGGTCCTTGTGGGACTTGTCGATGCCGCTGTCGATGATGGCGATTTTCACGCCTTCACCCTGGGTTTTCTCCCAAGCATTCTCGATCCCGGACTGCTCCAACCAGTACTGCCGGTTGCGGATGTCATCGGCCGATGCTGCCGTGGCCGCCACCAACGCCAAGGTGCCGGCCAGGGCAAGCGTCATGAACGCGGCAGCAAGGGTCCGCTTCCGTGGCGCTAACTCCATGAATGCTCGTTTCCGGTGGGGGGCGGGCTCAGTTTTTAGCCGCACCCAGGGCAATTCCGTCAAGAATATCGTGTTCGCTGGTGGTTACCGATTCCAGTCTCCCACCGTTGAGCCGGGCCACGCGGCGCAGCACCGTGCGCCAAATCAGCGCGCCGGCACCAATGACGTCCACCCGGCCAGTGTGCATGAACCCAAGTTCGGCCCGCTGGGCGCGTGTCATGGCCAGCAGCTGCGAGGCAGCGGCGTCGATCTTTTCCAGAGGCACGACGGCGGCATGAATCACCTCGCTCTGGTAGCTCGCCAACCCGAGTGCGTGGGCTGTGATGGTGGTGATGGACCCTGCCACACCCACCACCTCATCGACCGCGTCGAGTGTGACCGCGGCGAAGACTTCGTCAAGCTTTTCTTCAATGGCAGCGTGTGCGGCCGCAATTTCGGCAGCCGTGGGAGGGTCGCTTTGCAGGTACCTTTCGGTGAACCGCACGCAACCCATGTTGGTGCTCAGTGCACCACTGACACCTTCTGAGTTGCCAATGACAAACTCGGTGCTGCCACCGCCCAGGTCCACCACAAGAATGTTGCGGTTTGCCACGGCGGGCAGCACGCTGACTGCCCCGGCGAATGACAAGCCGGCTTCCTCGGCGCCGCTGACAACCTCAGGGGCCACACCCAGCCGGGCCTGGATCCCGGCCGTAAAAATGTCCTTGTTGCCGGCGTCGCGCGTGGCGCTGGTGGCAACAAAACGCACCCGTTCCACGCCATGGGCGGCAATCAAGGCGGCATAGTCCTGCGTTGCCGCGAAGGTCCGCTCCAGTGCGTCCTCGGCAAGCATGCCTGTCACATCCACGCCCTGCCCCAGCCGGACCACGCGCATTTCACGGTGCACATCCTGGAGCACCGCTCCCGCGTGGTTGTCCGGGACAACGTCGGCAATGAGCAGGCGGATGGAGTTGGTTCCGCAGTCAATGGCGGCAACACGCATGGAAAAGCCTTTCAGGTGGTGTTACACAGCGGGTGGCGGTGGTTACTTCTCGGTGTTGGCGGAATCCGAGGTGGAGTCAGCGTTTCCGGCGGCTTCGGCCTTGAGCTGGTTCAGGTGCTTGACGTGCCGGCTCAGGTCCTTGTTCGGCACGGGCGCCTGGTTGTCCCAGGCCCCTTCGCAGTAGCAGCGCTCGGCGGTCCACCATTCGGCCACGGCTGCAAGGGCCTCGTCACCTAGCGGGTTGACCCCGGGACCGGCCGCCAGTGCGTGGCCAATCAAAACGTGCAGGCACTTGACGCGGGTGGGCATGCCGCCGGCGGAAATTCCCGCGGTCTCCGGAACGGGACCGGTGCCGGCGCGTTCACCAATGGCTTCGCGGGCGGCAATGTAGGCCTCATGGGCGTGCTGGTAGGCAGCTGCCAGTTCCGTGTCTGCGGCCAGCCTGTCCGTCATCTCATTCATCAGCCCTGCTGCTTCCAGACGGGAGGCTGCGGCCGTGAGCACAGGGTGGGTGAGGTAATACGTGGTGGGGAACGGGATGCCGTTGCTCAGCCGCGGGGCCGTGGCAGCAACCAGCGGATTGCCGCACACGCAGCGGGCCGGAATCTCCACGACGTCGCGCACGGGCCTGTTGAGCTGGCGGCTGAGGGTGTCCAGGTCCAGCGCAGTGGGGACTCGCCCGTCCGTGGCGGAGCTTTCTGTTGCGGGCACGAGGGGGCCTTTCATGGAACTGAAGTATTGCTGGCGGCTGTGATTCTCACCTGCGCGCCGAACGTCTTGGCATGGCTGTGGGGTTCAACCAGCCATTTTAGCGTGGATGAGCCCACGCCATGAATCTGGCTGGCGGACTACGGCGCCGGCGCCGGCGCGGGCGCCGGTGCCGGTGCTGGGACTGGGGCCGGGGCCGGGGCTGGGGGTTCCGCGGCGGGAGCTTGCACTTCCGCGGACTTTTTCACAGCTCCCCACAGCGCGTCCACCCACGGTTCAACGGTGATTTCCGTGGCCTTCTTGGCGGTTGTGGCTTGCGCGGCAGCGGCCTTGGCGGCATCCACGGAATCCTCAGCGCCAACAACACCATTGGCACCGTAAACCCAGTATCCGGTCTCGCCCGGCATGAGCATGCTGACCCTGTCCCGGGCCTGCTGCTTGATATAGGCGGGGTCGTCCCAGCGCAGCAATTCCGCACTGTAGGCGCTCTGCTGGGCTTCCTTGGCAGCAATATCGTCGCGCAGTGCAGATATCTCAGCCCTTTGCTGCATGTAGGTGTGCACATTGGGGGCCAGGAGCAAGGTCACAACACCCATGGTCAGGCCCAACACCAAAAGTCGGCCCGAGAATCTGCGGGCAGGCACCGGACTGTTGCCGGCGGTGTGGATGACACCGTCCTGGCCGCTTCGACTGGTCGGCGCTGAGGCACGTTGGCGGGCTTGGGGCTCACGTGGCTGGGGGGCACCCGTGGCGGGAGTGGCGCCGGGGCCAGCCTCCGGCGTCGTACTGGACGCTGAAGCTGAGGGAACCTTCTTGGACTCCGGGGCATCACCCATGCCGGCTGTGAACTGCGCTTTAGGCACTGAGGGCCGTCGCGTGGCCATGCTTCTCCTAAAAACCTTGCCCGAAAAAATCAACTGCTGCTGCCCAGTCTATGCGCTCGGGATAACCGATCCGGGAAGCCACCGCGTCTGGGTATCGGATCCTGCCCTGGATACAGCAAAGCCGCGGTGGCTGGCCAAGGCAGGTATTCCTTGGCTTGGCCAGCCACCGCGGCCGGAGCAGCTATTTAGCCCTTGAAACGCGGGAACGCGCTGCGGCCTGCGTAGCGTGCTGCATCATCGAGTTCTTCTTCGATGCGCAGGAGCTGGTTGTACTTGGCAACGCGCTCGGAGCGGGCCGGGGCACCTGTCTTGATCTGACCGGCGTTGGTGGCAACGCAGATGTCAGCAATGGTGGTGTCTTCGGTTTCGCCTGAGCGGTGCGAGGTGATGGTGGTGTAGCCGGCACGCTGGGCCATGGACACGGCGTCCAAGGTTTCAGTCAAGGAACCGATCTGGTTGACCTTTACCAGGAGCGAGTTAGCTGTCTTGGTCTCGATGCCGCGGGAGAGGCGCTCGGGGTTGGTGACGAACAAGTCATCGCCAACAATCTGCACCTTGTCGCCGATGGCGTCGGTCAGGGTCTTCCAGCCTTCCCAGTCATCTTCATCCAGGGGATCCTCGATGGAAACGAGCGGGTAGTCAGCAACGAGTTCAGCGTAGTAGGCGCTCATCTCGGCGGCCGTCAGGGCCTTGCCCTCGAACTGGTAGGCACCGTCCTTGAAGAATTCGGAGGAGGCAACGTCCAAGGCCAGGCCAATGTCCGTTCCTGCTTCGTAGCCTGCGCGCTTGATCGCTTCCAGGATCAAGTCAAGGGCTGCACGGTTGGAGGGCAGGTTCGGCGCGAAGCCGCCCTCGTCGCCCAAGCCGGTGGAGAGGCCCTTTTCCTGCAGAACGGCCTTGAGGTTGTGGTAAACCTCAACACCCCAGCGCAGGCCCTCGGAGAACGTTGCTGCACCCAGGGGCACAATCATGAATTCCTGGATGTCCACATCGGAGTCGGCGTGTGAGCCGCCGTTGAGGATGTTCATCAACGGAACGGGCAATACGTGCGCGTTGGGGCCGCCCAGGTAGCGGTACAGCGGCAGGCCGGCGGACTCGGCTGCGGCGCTTGCCACGGCCAGGGAAACACCCAAGATGGCGTTGGCGCCGAGCTTGCCCTTGTTGTCGGTGCCGTCCAGCTCCAACATCATGGAGTCGATCAGGCGCTGATCGGTTGCGTCGATGCCCTCAAGTTCCGGGGCGATGACTTCCAAAACAGCCTCGACTGCCTGAAGAACACCCTTGCCCTGGTAACGGCCCTTGTCGCCGTCGCGGAGCTCCACAGCCTCAAAGGCACCCGTGGATGCACCGGAGGGAACACCGGCACGGCCCATGGCGCCGTCGGTGAGGAGAACCTCTACCTCGACTGTGGGGTTTCCACGGGAATCCAAAATTTCGCGTGCATGAATGGCTTCAATAAGTGCCACGTGTTGCTCCTAAAAGTCAGCTTTTTACAGTAACGGTTCGACCACGCTGTCGCCTCAATCGTAACCGACGGCGTGACGGGGCACTCTTTGCTACGCTCAGGGCGGCATTGTGGCGGCCAATTTGCCGCGCTTCGCGCTGCATGCTCGTGGAAGTCTGAACTTATGCGTAGAACTCAGCGCGAGTTCAGCGCATGGACACTCATGCGGAGAACTCAGCGCGGGTTCAGCGCATAAGTTCAGGGGAGGCAGGGACGCGGGCTAGTTTTCCGCCTGAAAAGAGAGCACGGCAAGGCGCAGGGCACGTTCCGCGTCCAGTCCACGTTCCTGGGCTGCCTGTACGACGCCGAACAGCACCTTCCCGAGCTCGTCCTCAGTTTCGACGTGCTCAGCCAGATGAACGGCCGGTGGCACGGCACCAAGTCCCGCCCGCGCAGCCCGCTCCAGCGACTTCTGCGCCATGGCCAGTGCCGGCAACGACCGCGGAATCCCCGCGAACGGGCTGTCGGGTTGAGCAATCCCGACCACCGGAATTGCCAGCTCCTCGGCGGCCCGTTCTTCGGCCTTGACGCGCTCCCAGCTTGCCTCAATTTCCTCGATGGTGGCTGGAAAACTTGACTGCAGGGTGCCGTCTGGGTGGAAGACGTGGGGGCTGCGCCGGATCATTTTGTCACTGAGCCCACGGGCGACGTCTGCCACGTCGAATTGGCCCGACTCCTGGGCAAGCCGGGCATGGAGGACCACCTGCAACAAGATGTCCCCTAATTCACCGGATATTTGATCACTGTGGCCCGTTTCAATGGCCTCGATGAGCTCATACGATTCCTCCAGCAAGTATGTGGTGAGGGAATCGTGGGTCAGCGCGCCGGTCCAGGGGCAATGCTCGCGCAGGGCCGCAACAACGCCAACAAGGCGGGCCATTTCCAGCTGTGTGGAGGCGGCCCGCCTGTCAGCAGCAGGAACGGAATTAGTCGTCAATCTCGTCATCGTCCGCTTCGAAGCCCTCGGACCCGTCGAAGCCCTCAAAGTCGTCGGAGTCCTCAAAGTCCTCCATCTCATCCATGGCGTCCTCGAAGTGCTCAATGATGAAGTCCGCCAGGTGCTCGCGGGCTTCAATGGGCAGGAACGTTGCGTGCACGGCGTTCAAGGTCAGCTCCAGCACCGTGTCCAGGCCGTAGCCAAAGGTTTCCACGAGCAGCCCAAATTCCTGGGTCAGCGTGGTGCCGCTCATGAGCCGGTTGTCGGTGTTGACGGTGATGTTGAAGCCAAGCTGGTGCAGCAGGTCGATGGGGTGTTCGGCGATGGTGGTGCCAAAGGCCGCAATGGCGCCTGTTTGCAGGTTCGAGGACGGGCACAGCTCGAGCGGGATCTGACGGTCGCGTACCCACTGGGCCAAGTCACCCAAGGTGACGGTGCCGACGTCGTGCCCGTCCTCCTCCTGCACGTCCAGGTGGATGTCCTCGGCAATGCGCACACCATGGCCTAGGCGCAGGGCGCGGCCGTGGACCAGTGCGTCCTGGATGCTGTCCAGTCCGGCGCCCTCACCGGCGTGGACGGTGGCGGGGAAGTTGTTCTCGGCCAAATAGGTGAAGGCCTCGGCGAAGCGGGACGGCAGGAAGCCTTCCTCGGCCCCGGCAATGTCGAAGCCCACCACGCCGTTGTCACGGTGGCGCACGGCCAGCTGGGCGATTTCGGCGCCGCGGTCGGCGTGGCGCATGGCTGTGACGATCTGGCCCACCTCAATGTAGCCACCCGCCCCGTCCACAGCGTCCATGCCTTCTTCAAGGCCCAGTTGCACGGCCTCAACAGCCTCATCAAGGCTCAGCCCTGCGCGGAGGTGCTGCTCCGGCGCCCAGCGTACTTCACCGTAGACAACACCGTCCTCGGCCAGGTCCTCAACAAATTCACGGGCGACCCGCACCAGGGCCGAGTGCGTCTGCATGAGTGCAACGGTGTGTTCAAAGGTCTCCAGGTAGCTCACCAGGGAACCTGAGCTGGCTTGCTCCACAAACCAGCTGCGCAATTCTTCGGGGTCGGTGGTGGGCAGTACATGGCTGTTCGCAGCCGCCAACTCAATGATGGTCTCTGGGCGCAGACCGCCGTCCAGATGATCGTGCAGGGATACCTTTGGCAAGGATTTCAGGTCCACAACGGGGATGGACTGGGCTGCTTGCTCTGAAGTTGAGTTAGTCACAATCCCCACTCTAGGGATGAGAGGGGCGCTGCGCTAGTTGGTGCCGGCGCGGGGTGCGCGGGCCGTTGCGGGCACCGGGATGTCATTGCCGGATAGATGGGGCAGCAGCGGAACCGCAGCCGCAGCCCGCCCCGGCGCCTGCGGCAAGGTTCCTCGCGCCTGCGGCAAGGGTTCCTGGTACGTTTCACTGCTGTCAGTTGGAGCGTCAGGCGCGGCGCCAGTTTCCAGTTCTGCCGGGCGCGATTCCGCTGCAAGCTGAGCTGGCACCTCCGGGTGGGCCGCCTGGAATCGAGCCTGGACTTGAGCCTGGGTCTGGGCCACAAGCTGGGCGTTGGCGGCCGCCTCGGCCTGGACCTGATCTGCGTGCTGGGCCGCTGCCAGGCCGGGCTCGGGCCGGGGCGCCAATTTTCCGCGCTTCTCCAAAAAGTGGTGCAGATACTTCATGGCATGATCCACCACAAAGCCAATGACAATGGCAAAGGTGATGGCGATGGCCACACCCAGCAGGGGGTTGTCATGGACCCAGCGTCCGGCAAAGGTACCCACGGCAACCGAGTAGCCAGCCCACGTCACCACGGCAATGCCGTCCAGCAGCACGAAGCGGCGCCACGGGAACCAGGTAGCCCCGGCGGTGAAGTTCACGGCAATTCTGCCCACAGGAATATAGCGGGCAGTAAAGATCAAAATGGCTCCGCGTTTTTCCAGCTCCTTGCCAGCCCAGGCAAATGCCTTGGCTCCACGCGGGCGGCGCATCCAATTAAAGCGGGTGGTGCCGAGTTTGCGGCCCATGAAATACGCAATGTTGTCGCCAATAATGGCGCCAATGGAGGCGCCCAGGATCAGCAGCCAAATATTGGGGTAACCGGTTTTGGCCGAAATGGATGCGAGGGCAACAATGGCTGTCTCGCTGGGCAAAAAGAGGAAGAATCCATCAATAAGGCAGAACAAACTCACTATCGGGATAACCCACCATTGGGCTGCCGAATGGTCGATCACGTAGTTGATCTGCCCCACGATGTGCAAAAAATCCACAGTGGATGATTCCTCTCCTGTGGTGGTTGTCTGCCCTAAGTTTGACACGCGAAAACTTACCCGGCATCCATCTGCAGGACTAGATTACACAAACGACTTCAGTCCGTGGCATGACTGACTGATTTTGACTGCTTCTTCGCTCCAGCTGGAACAACGTTCATGTTATGGTCACTCACGGCAAGCTCAATGGCTATGTTCAGGAAACTTTGTCTCGACAGGCTCTTCAAGTCCCGTTGCGTTGGGGACACCTGTGCCCGGGGCCCTCGGCGCAGCCGCAGAGTTTCCTTGAGAGGAATTTTTGTCGATGAATGTTGACAGGCACATGCCAGCACGTCTTGCCCACCTGAGGGCGGGCCCACCGCCAGCCAGTCCCCGAGCGCCACGGCGAATTGCTCTAGGAGTTACTGTCGGTCTGGCCGCTATGTCTCTTGGCATGGGGATGGCCCCGGCTGCTCCTACCGAAACCACCAACCGCTATGAGGTGGTTCCCGGATCCCCGGTACTCATCAGCGAGATCGCCAACGGCGGGGCAGGCGCATCAGCCACCGCCGACCGCGTGTCAGCCAAGAACTTCATTGAGCTAGGCAATTATGGCGATACGCCCATGGACATTTCAGGGTGGAAGATCTACCGCTGCGGACAGACGGGCGACGGTTACGGGCCTCAGTCCGTAGTCCCGGAGAATACAGTTCTGGCTCCCGGGGACCAGTTCACCACGGCCAGGGACACGTCCGGATATACGACAGATGCCAGCTACGACACCAGCCTGCATGAATTTGGCTATGGTGCATTCATAGAGGACGCCAAGGGACAGCGCCGGGACGCCGTCGGCGTCTACCACCCTGATGTGAACTCCGACTGTGCCATCAATGGTGTCAACCTGCGCAGCGGACTTGATCACCGCCTCGACGAATCCTTCCAACGCGTTTCTGCCAACGGTCCGTTGGCGGACAACTGGATCATCGCGACCCGCACTGTGGATGCACCCAATGCCACAGCCGGAACCCGCAAGACCATCGACAATGGGCTGCGGTTTACCGAACTCTCCAATGGTGGTGCCGGCAACGCCGCCAACCAGTATGTGGAAGTCACCAATTTCAGCACCACACCTGTGGACATGAGCAGCTACAGCTTGTTCCGCTGCGGGGAAAACGGCACGGCGTACTCACTGATCCCGAAGCTGCCTGCCGGCTCGGTGGCTGCCGCCGGAGATAGCTTTGTGTTCAGCAACTCCAAGGGGGCCCAGCCTGCCGGCGGAGCGGACCTAACCTTTGCCGCCGGAATTCACTGGCGCGACTTCGGCGTCATGCTAGTCACGGCCTCCCAGGAGATCGTGGACCGGGCTGGCGTCTATAACAACCGCAACAGCGTCTGCACCGACGGTTCAGCCATCAAGACTGTGCCCGACCACTATCAAAACGAGGTGCTCACCCGGGTTTCAAACACGGGCGACAACTCCGCTGACTTTGCGCTGACCACCACGCGCACCCCGGGCTCCCATGGAGCACAAACCACGCTGGCCACTGCCGCAAAACCAGCAACTGGGGACGTGCAAATCAGTGAAATTGCTGCCTCCGGCGCAGCCGGCGCCGATGACGAATTCTTTGAACTGGCCAATTACGGCGCCACGGCCGTCAACCTCAAGGGCTGGTCTGCCTACCGTTGCACTAACACCGGGCAGGGCTCAGCCACCCCCCAAATCGCTGATCTTGGCGACATCACGCTGGCTCCCGGTCAGGTTTACCTGGCCTCCTCGGTGAATGCGCCGGCCATCGTGCGCGATGTGTCCAACGCCAGCTACGCCACGGGCCTGGACGAGACCGACTATGGCGTGTACCTGATGGACGCGGCCGGCGCCAAGGTGGACGCCATGGCCGCCTACGACGTCGACGTCGACCGTTTCACACCCTGCCGCCTCGGTCAGGAAACACGCAACTACACCAAGCCCGACCAGGGCCAAAGCTATCAGCGCGCCCAACACACGGGCGACAACGAAAATGACTTTGTCATTGCCGCAACCCGCACACCTGGCATTCTCAACGACGTCAGCTATGTGGACCCCACAGTACCGTTGGCCGGGGAACTCGATCCGACCACCGTGTCCACGAACAATGTCCCCGGCACGCCGAAGCTGACCGTTGCCGGTGGCAGCGATCTGTCCGCCACCGTTTCCGGCACGGACGACGGCGGCACCACCTTGGCGCTGAAGGCCGAGTCCGCCGAACTCAAGGACAGCTCAGCAGTGGTGGTCCACACAGGATCCAGCACCGCCGCAGTTCCGGCCACACTGGAAATTCCCGGTGAAACAATCGCCAGGAAGGGCCAGCAGATGGAGACCTCCGGCGCACCTGGCGAGTTCCCGTTCCAACGCTTTGAACTGCCAGTTGCCAGTGGCGAGCCAGCGAACTTCAGTTGGTCCGGCACCACCTCCTCCCGCAATGAAATTCAGATGTACGCCTGGGATTCTGTGGCCGCCGGCTGGATGCTGCTGACCACCGCTGTACCTTCCGCCGATGGCGACCTTACGCTCAACGGCACGGTCCCGGAAGATAAGGTCAAGGACGGCGTTGCCCAGGTACTGGTCATAGACGGCCCGCGGACCTCCGGGGGACTCATTGATGAAATTGGTGTCACCGATCAGGCCTTCGCCAATCCGGCCAGCTATGACTTTTCGCTGAACCACATGACAGACCCCCAGTTTTATTCCGAGAGCTTCCGAGATGTCTTCCGCAAAATGTCATCGTGGGTGGTGTCCAACGCGGACTCCCGCAAGGTTGCCTACAACTCGCTCACCGGTGACATTATCCAGAACTGGATTGCCGGCAACTCTGCGGAAGAGCGGGCCAACCGCGAATATGCGGCAGCCCGGAAGATCATGTCCCTGATCAACGACGCCAACATCCCCAATGGCGTCCTGCCAGGCAACCATGACAATTTCTGGGGCCGGGACAATTCCAAGTTCAACGAGTACTTCCCTGTGGAGATGTACCAGGACAAGGAATGGTACGGGGAGTCTTGGCAGAAAGGCGACAATGCCGCCCACACGGACTTCTTCTCCCATGAGGGCATGGACTTCATGGTGTTGAACCTGCCCTACCGTTCCTCCGCACCTCAGCTTGCATGGGCCTCAGCCCAGGCTGCCGCCCATCCTGCGCACAACATCATCATTGCCACCCACTCCTACCTGCACACTGCCGGCACCCGCGACAACATCGACGCCCGGTACACCTCCTCGGCCCAAGAAACCTGGGACACGGTCATTGCCCCTCATGACAATGTGTTCCTCGTTCTGGGCGGTCACTACCACGGTGTGGTGACCAACTATGCCGACCCGGTCACGGGTGAACAAACGGATGCCACGGAGCTGGCCCGCGACACCTACGCCATTAAGAACGTCGGCGGCAACGGGCGCACAGTGGTGGAGATGCTGGCCGACTACCAGGGCTACCGTTCCTCGGTTTCCACCACACGCAATGACCTTCTGGACCGTGACTCCGGTTTCCAGCGGCTCCTGCAGCTAGACCTCGACGCCGGACTCATGGCCGTCAACGCCTACTCACCGTCCTTGGACTCCTTTGAGGCCTGGAAGTATGACGAGCCCGCCTACCGTGGTGCAACTGCACGTTACGACGCTGGTGATGACGAGTTTGTGGCCCAGGTCAGCCTGATCCGGAGCACCACGCTGAAGTCCTCCCAGTGGGCGCAGACGGGGAGCTTCAGCGAGTTCGCCCAGGGCACCTTGGAAAACGGAGGCCAGCAGAACATAGCCCTGGCCACCGGAGCCAAGGAGCAACTGTGGACTGTGTCGCTGACCGACCCTGAAGGCAACGTCTCACGTTCCACACCACGGGTTCTGGCAGCTCTCGCGGCCACACCCACGGCCCCGGCTACATCGGCCGAGCCAGGCGCTGGAACCAGCCCCACCGGCTCCACCACTGCTATTCCAGGTGCTGCTATTCCAGGTGCCGCGAGCAGCACACCGGGGAACGCTGTGGTTGCCGGCGGCGAAGGCTCAGATGAGTTGGTCGCCACCGGCGCAAACGTTGGAATCTTCGTGACCGGAGCTGCGCTCCTGCTGTTGGCAGGTGCTGGAGTGCTCGTGGGCCGCAACCGCCGCGCTTCCAGCCACAGCTAGCAACCCCGTTGAGATTGGAGATGATGACGTCCGACCGTTCCTCGCGGACGTCATCATCTCCAATCTCAAGCCAGGGCCAGCCAAGGGGAGTTAGCTGATGCGCTCGATAATCAACTTGTTTGCCGGCCGGGATCCCTCGGGCGCAATGGTCACGGCGCCCTCCAGCGCTTCCTTGGCCCGGTCAAACTTCTCCGGGGTGTCCGTCAGCAGCGTCATGAGCGGCTCACCGGCCCGCACCAACGCGCCGGGCTTGGCATGCATGCGCACGCCCGCACCGGCCTGCACAATATCTTCCTTGCGGGCCCGGCCAGCCCCGAGGCGCCATGCGGCAACCCCCACGGCCATCGCATCAAGGCCCACCAGCACGCCGTCGGCCGGTGCATAGACCACCTCGGATTCCCGGGCCACCGGCAGCCGCGCCTCCGGGTCCCCGCCCTGTGCTGCGATCATGCGCCGCCACACATCCATGGCCCGCCCGTCCCTGAGCGCTGCGGCAGGGTCTGCGTCGTGGATGCCGGCAGCTTCCAGCATTTCCTCCGCCAGCCGCACTGTCAGTTCGACGACGTCTTCCGGACCGCCGCCAGCCAGCACCTCCACCGACTCCTGAACTTCAATGGCATTGCCCGCCGTCAAGCCCAAGGGTGTGCTCATGTCCGTCAGCAGGGCCACTGTGTTGACGCCCGCATCCAGCCCCAGGGCCACCATGGTCTGGGCCAGTTCCCGGGCCATGTCAACATTTTTCATAAAAGCGCCCGAGCCAACCTTGACGTCCAGGACCAGTGCCTGGGTGCCTTCGGCGATCTTCTTGCTCATGATGGAGGAGGCAATGAGCGGGATGGCCTCCACTGTGCCCGTGACATCGCGCAGGGCGTACAACTTCTTGTCGGCGGGGGCCAAACCAGCACCGGCGGCGCAGATCACGGCACCCACCTCGGAGAGCTGGCGCATCATTTGCTCATTGCTGAGGTTGGCCCGCCAGCCCGGGATGGCCTCCAACTTATCCAAGGTGCCGCCCGTGTGGCCCAGTCCGCGCCCGGAAAGTTGCGGCACGGCTGCACCAAAGACCGCCACCAACGGAGCCAACGGCAAGGTAATCTTGTCCCCCACCCCGCCCGTGGAGTGTTTGTCGGTGGTGCGCATGGGCGCCCCGGACGGTGAGCGGAGGGCCGAAAAGTCCATCCGCTCCCCCGAGTTGATCATGGCCGCTGTCCACTGTGAGATCTCGGCCCGGTTCATGCCGTTGAGCAAGATGGCCATGTTCAGAGCCGCCATCTGCTCGTCAGCAATGGTGCCGCGCGTGTACGCGTCAATGGTCCAGGCGATCTGCTCGGGGCTCAGCGTGCCCTTGTCGCGTTTGGTGCGGATGATGTCAACGGCGTCAAAGCTGGGTCCTGCATAGCCTTCGGGGTTCATGGTGTGTCCGTCCAGTCGTCAGTGTTTGCTGTTACTTGGTGGCTGAGGCGTTGACGCTAGTGTTCGGCCCCGCTGGCTGCAATCCGCGCCAAATCCCGCGGACCAAAGGCATCGGGGAGCACCTGGTCCATGGACTTGACCCCTGAGGGGGTCATCAACTGTGTCTGCGCCGTACTGAATTCGTTCAAGATCTGCCGGCAGCGCCCGCACGGCATCAGGATCTCGCCCTGGGCGTCAACGCAGTAAAACGCCGTGATGAGGCCGCCACCGTTCATCCGCGCAGCACCGATCATGGTGCATTCGGCGCACAGTGTCAGCCCGTAGCTGGCATTCTCAACATTGCAGCCGGACACAATGCTGCCGTCCTCAAGCCGGGCGGCAGCACCCACCGGGAACTTTGAATACGGGACGTAGGCGTTGGCCAGCGCAGCGGTGGCGGCCAGACGCAAAGGCTCCCATCCGCCGTCGTCCATGGGCGCAGTCACCGTCTCACTCCTTGACATAGGGTTCCCCGTCAGCCGCCGGAGCCATGGCCTTGCCCACAAATCCGGACACCGCCAAGATGGTCAGCGCGTAAGGCAGCATGGCCAGGAACTGACCGTCGATGGGCGTCCCTGCGAGCGAAAGAATGCTCTGCAAGTTGCCGGCAACACCAAAGAGCAGGGCAGCCAGCGCGGCACCGATCGGGTTCCACCGGCCAAAAATCAAGGCCGCGAGGGCAATGAAGCCCAGCCCACCGGTCATGTCCTTGCTAAAGCTGCTGACGGCCACCAGGGTGAAGTAGGCACCGCCCACACCTGCCACGGCGCCACCAGCCAAGACGTTCATGACGCGGGTCCTGTTGACGTTGATGCCCACGGTGTCGGCCGCCTTGGGGTGTTCACCCACGGCGCGCACCCGCAGTCCCCAGCGGGTGCGGAACAAGCCGAACCAGAGTGCCACCACCAGGATCAGCATGAAGTAGCCGATGAGGGACTGCCGGAACAGCATGGGCCCGATGATGGGGATCTCGGAAAGCAGCGGGATGGGGATGCCGGGCAGTTGGGCGGGCTGGTTGTAGATGGTGACCCCGTCCACCTTGGTCTTCATGATCTTCTCAAAGAGGAACCCGGTCAGACCGGACACCAGAACGTTCAGCACCACGCCCACAATGATCTGGTTCACCACGTACTTGATGCTGAACAAGGCCAGCATGGCTGAGACCAGCACACCCGCCACAGCTGCGGCGAACAGCCCGGCAAAGGCGTTGTGGGTGATGGAGGAGACCAGCGCCGCGGTGAAGGCACCGGCCAGCAGCTGGCCCTCGATGGCAATATTGACCACACCGGCCCGCTCGGAGAGAACACCGGACAGGGAACCAAACACTAGCGGCGTGGTGATGAGCATGGCGCCGGTGAACAGACCCACCAGGGTGATGTTCTGGGAGGTGGTGCCGCCGATCATCCACACCATCAAGCCCACCACAAACACGATGGTGAACGTCATGAGCACCCATTTGGCGATCTTTCCGGTGGCCCTGGTCTGGCTGTACGCCAGGTACGCCAGCGCCGCGCAAATCACCGAGACAATGATGCCCATGGCCTTGGACGGCAGCACCAAGTCGGGGACCTGCCAGGCATCGTTGTCCTGGGAAATCCTGAAAGTGGCGGTGCCGGTGGGGCCCAGCACCACGAAGACAACGACGGCGAACAGGGCCAGGACCCCGAGCAGGATCGGCACCTTCCAGCTGCGGATGGCGACCGCGTCAACATGTGCTGACGGGGCGCTCTTGGCGGTGATGCTCATGCTGTGACTCCTTCATGGCGAACTGCCTTAATCCGGAACATTGAACGGATCAAGGGAGGGGCGGCAATGAACAGCACAATCAAGGATTGCACCACGGCCACAATGTCAATGGAAACGTCGGCGTTGATGGCCATGGAGGTGCCGCCCGCCTTGAAAGCGCCAAAAAGCAGCGCAGCAAAGAACGTGCCCCACGGTTTGGAGCGCCCCAAAAGGGCTACCGTGATGGCGTCAAAGCCGATGCTTCCGGCAATGTCCGCATCGAGTGTTTTCTCAGTCCCGGCGAGCTGGGTGACGCCGGCCAGTCCGGCCAGCGCACCGGAGATCAACATGACTGTGATGTAGCCGCGGGAAACCAGCATGCCTGCCGTGCGGGCAGCGCGCGGGTTGGCACCGATGGCCCGGTACTCAAAGCCCAGCGTTGACCGGTTCAGCAACCAGGAAACGCCAATGACGGCCAAGACAGCCACAATGAGTCCTGCGTGCAGCCGGTAGTTGGGGCCCAGCAGCAGCGGGAACATGGCTGTTTCGTGCATGGCCGGGCTGATGGGGTTGCTACTGGAGGGATCGCGCAAGGGGTTCTTGAGCAGGTACAGGACGAGGGAAACGGCAATGTAGTTGAGCATGATGGTCACAATGACCTCATGCGCACCAGTTTTTGCCTTCAGGAATCCGGCGATGCCGCCCCAGAGCGCTCCGCCGATGGCGCCAGCCACCACCACCGCAATCAGGTGGATGCCCGGGGGCAGTTCGATCATGAAGCCCACCACACCGGCAAAGGTGGCCCCGATGATGATCTGGCCCTTTGCACCAATGTTGAACAGGCCAACCCGGAACGCCAGCGTCACGGCCAGTCCGGACAGGATCAACGGTGTGGCAAAGGTCAGTGTTTCAAAGATTCCCAGCCGGCCCTGCCAGGTCCGGGAATTCGGATCGTAGGTGGCACCGCGCCACAAGGCTCCGTAGGCTTCCGAAACCGCCGCCCACATGGCCCTGAACGTGGCGCCCGGGTCGCTGAAGAAGTACCCCATCGCAGCCGTGACGCGGGCATCGGTGAAGGCGATCAAGATTCCGCCAATGGCCAAGGCCACCACAACTGCCAGGACCGAGATCATGGCGTTGCCGCTCATGATCTCCCGAACCAGCTGCGTGCCGTTGTTTTCCTTGGCAGATTTTGCCTCCGGCGGTGCCGGATTTGGTGCGTCCGGCTTGGCGCCCTGGCCATCCGGTGCTGTGCCCGAACTCCCCATCTCCACCCCGCTCATGGCTGCACCCCTGTGCCGTTGGAATTGTCTGTGCCGTTGGCTTCTTTGGCCTGATTGTCCATCTGTTCCTGTGCTTCTGCTGCGGGCAAACCCGCCATCATGAGGCCGAGCAATGCGCGGCTGGATTTTCCGGGCACAATGCCCATAAGCCGGCCGGCAAAAAGTACTGCGATCCTGTCGGCCAGCTCCAGCACCTCATCGAGTTCTGTCGAGACAATCACCACGGGGGTTCCGGCGTCGCGCTCGGCCACGATACGTTTGTGCAGGAACTCGATGGAGCCCACGTCCACGCCGCGGGTGGGCTGTGAGGCAATGAAAAGTTTCAAGGGACGGGAGAGTTCTCGTGCCAGCACCACTTTTTGCTGATTGCCGCCGGAGAGCGTGTCTGCCGCGTCTTGGGAAGACTGCGCACGGACGTCGTATTCGGCGACCTTGTCCACGGCGTTTTTCGCCACGACGGCCCGGTCCATGGTGCCGCGGCGGGAATATGGTTCGTGCTTGTAGAGGTCAAGGACCAGGTTTTCGGCGATCGAGAATTCGCCCACCAGGCCATCGTCTTGCCTGTCCTCGGGCACGAATCCCACGCCCGAGTCAAGGATTTGGCGCACGCTCTTGCCCACCAGTTCGGTCCCGCCGAGCGTGATGGAGCCCAGAACATGCTTTTGCAGTCCCAGCACGGCTTCGGTCAGTTCGCTCTGGCCATTGCCCTGGACACCGGCCACGGCAAGGATCTCGCCCTGGGCCACGCTCAAGGTGACGTCGTCGAGAAGTCTCTGGCCGGCGTCGTTCATCACCGTGAGGTTGCTGACCTTGAAGGTGACCTCGCCGGGGTTGGCCGGGGCCTTGTCCAGCGTCAGGTTGACGGCGCGGCCCACCATGAGGGCTGCGAGCTCGGTGGTGGAGGCCGACGGCGCGGCGGAGCCCACCACCTTGCCGCGGCGGATCACCGTGATGGTGTCCGAGACGGCCTTGACCTCACGCAGCTTGTGGGAAATGAAAACAATGGAGGTGCCGCCGGCCTTCAGCTGCGCCATGATGTCCATGAGTTCATCAGTTTCCTGGGGTGTGAGCACGGCTGTGGGCTCGTCCAGGATGAGGATTTTGGAGTTGCGCACCAGCGCCTTGATGATTTCCACGCGCTGCTGGACGCCCACGGGGAGGTCCTCCACCAGCGCATCCGGGTCAACGTCGAAGCCGAACTTTGCGGAGATCTCGCGGATCTTTTTGCGGGTTTCCTCCAGGTTCAGGACACCGCCAAAGGTGGTTGATTCGGCACCCAGCGCCACGTTTTCGGCCACTGTAAACACCGGCACCAGCATGAAGTGCTGGTGCACCATGCCGATCCCGGCCGCCATGGCGTCTGCCGGGCCGGAGAAGCGCACCGGCACGTCGTCGATGAGGATCTCCCCGTCGCTGGGTTCGTACAGTCCGTACAAGACATTCATCAGGGTGGATTTTCCGGCCCCATTTTCGCCAAGAAGGCTGTGGATCTCACCGGATTGCACCACCAAGTCAATGTGGTCGTTCGCCACCAAGGACCCAAATCTCTTGGTGATACCCCGAAGTTCTAGTTTCAACGTTTTAACCCGTCTGCGGATTGTTGGATCGTGGCTGGTGCAGGCTCAAGTTTAGTGGTCGCGTTCTTGCCTCTGCACCCCACAGATTTGGCTGTGGGGTGCAGAGGCAAGAACGCGACCACTCCAGCTGACGTCAGCCTGGCTGGGACGGCAGGGAAGCTACGGTGTAGCCGCCAGCAGTCCTTCGCTGGCCTTTGATCCGACCTTGATGGAGCCGTCGATGATGCCCTTCTTGATTTCCTCAAGCTGGCTCTTGGTGTCCGCGCTGACGGCAGAGTCCAAATCGTGGAAGGGAGCCAAGGAAACGCCCTCATTTTCCAGCGTGCCGACGTACGGGGTCGGGTCGAACTTGTCGTTGAGGTCGTCCTTGATGACTGACTCCACGGCTGCGCCCATGGTCTTGATGACGGAGGTCAACAGGATGGACTTGTAGGTGGGTGCCGTCAGGAAGCCGTCGGAGTCAACCCATACGAGCTTGACGTCCTTGCCACCCGAGTTGGCCGCCAGGATGGCGTCGCCTGCACCCTTGCCGAGCGGACCGGCAACAGGCATGACCACATCGGCACCTTCGGAGATCAAGTTGTTGGTGATCTTGGTGCCTTCCTGAATGATCTCAAAGGTGTTGGCAAAGGATCCCTGCTGCGTTGCAGCGTCCCAGCCCAAAAGCTTGACGTCCTTGCCCTGCTTCTCGTTGAAGTACTTCACACCGGCAGCAAAACCGTCCATGAAGATGGTGACGGTGGGGATATTGATGCCACCAAAGGTGCCCACCTTGCCGGTCTTGGACACAGCAGCGGCAGCATATCCGGCCATGAACGCAGCCTGTGCTGTGTCATACACAACGGGCTTGACGTTGTCCGCCTTGATGGTGTTGTCATCAATGATCGCGTAGTGCAGATCCGGGTTGGCCTTGGCCGCTTCTTCGGTGGCCTTGGCCAGCAGGAAGCCAACCGTGACGGTGAGGTTGCAGCCTGCACTGGCCATCTGGCTCAGGTTCGGGGCAAAGTCGGCGGTGCTGGCGGACTGGGCTTCCTTGACCTTGATGCCCAGATCGGCCTTCGCCTTCTGCAGGCCCTCATAGGAGGACTGGTTGAATGACTGGTCGTCGAATCCGCCGGAGTCGGAGACGATGCAGCCCAGGAAGTTGGCCGCAGCCGCGTTCTCGGTGCCGCCGGCACCGGGCGCCGGCGGGGCTTCTCCACAGCCAGTGAGCATCAGCGCAACAGCGCTTACTGCAACAGTGCCAACAACGGCTCCGCGCTTAACAGTGTTCAGAAACAGACTTTTCAAGGTTCCTCCATGGTGTGTAGGGCCGCAGTGGAGGCATGGCGCCCAAACGTTCACGGGTATGGCTGCCGTTTCCGGAACACATGGAGTCTCGGTTTGGGGAGTGGACCCGTGAAGCTGAACGCACCCAGCATTGCGGTGCTATGGAACACACTAGTGTCCTTTTGCTACTCGTTGGTAGTGCAGGAGGGGAACCCGAACACCATCGTTGGGCAACCGTTACATAAGGGCTCCAGAGAGCCCCTATGAGCACTTTTTTCGGTTCACGTCAAGCGCTTCAAGCCACTGTTTACACTAAACTTCCGGACCGGGACCGGCGCACTGCCAACTACTACTCGGAGGGGGCACGCAGGGTGCGCAAGGCCGCAGCGCACAGGACCCGGATGCCCACCGAAAGAGCACGCTCATCCACAATGTAGTCACCGCGGTGGAGATCGTATTCCTCGCCTCCTGGCACATGGGTCCCCAAGCGCATCAAGGAACCGGGAATGCCCTGCAGGAACCAGGCAAAGTCCTCTCCGCCCATGGACTGCGGAGCCAACACCACAGAGTCCTCTCCCAATTCGGCGCGAGCAGCTGCTTCAATGACTGCCGTCTCATGTTCGGAGTTGACCACCGGCGGCACTCCGCGGGTGTGCTCCAGATGCACGTCAACACCAAAGGGGGCTGCAACCTGCTGAACCACCTCATCCAGGAGCTCCCCTGCAGAATGCCAGGCTTCACGGTCAAGGCAGCGCATGGTTCCGCTCATGACCCCGTGGCCCGGAATGGCGTTGGGTGCTGAGCCGGCATTGATCTGTCCCCACACCACGGAGACTCCGCTGCGAACATCCACGCGGCGGGAAAGCACGGCCGGGACGCTGATGGCAATTTGTGCCAGGCAAAACACCAGGTCCTCCGTCAGGTGCGGGCGGGAGGTGTGCCCGCCACGGCCGGAGAGTTCAATCTTGATGGTGTCGGAGGCGCTGGTGATGGGCCCAATGCGGGTCCCGATCTTTCCCACGTCGACGCGCGGGTCGCAGTGCAAAGCCAGAATCCGCGGCACACCGTCAAGGGCGCCCTGATCAATGCAGGACAAGGCGCCACCGGGCATGGTCTCCTCGGCCGGCTGGAAAATAATCCGGACCCGACCGCCCAAGGGGGTGTGCTCGTGCATCTTGGCCAGAACCAGGGCAATGCCCAGCATGGCGGCCGTATGGAAGTCGTGGCCGCAGCCGTGGGTGACGCCGTGGTTCCGGGAGGCAAACGGCAGCCCGGTCTCCTCCACGATGGGCAGGGCGTCAATGTCCCCACGCAACGCCGTCGCAATGGGTCCCTCGCCAATATCCACAATCACACCGGTGCCGTCCAAGCGGCGCGGGCTCAGCCCAGCCGCCACGAGCCGGTCATAGATTTTGCCCGAGGTGCGGAATTCCTGGAATGACAGCTCCGGGTGGGCGTGGAGGTCCCGACGGAACTCAATGACTTCTTCAAGAAGAGGTTCCAGCCACGGGCCTACCAACTCAGTCGGTTCTGTTTCCAGCGAGTAATTGCGCACAGGTCAAACTCTATCCATGTCGGTGACCGGGGATGGCATTAACTGCTCAGCATTACACAACGCCGGCGAAATCAGCTGCGGCATTTGCGTAAGGCCGCGGTTGCGTCTAGGCCCCAATACCAACTGACCCGCAGAAAACGCCGAAAATCGCGTCCAAAACGCGTTTTTTCGTCGTTTTCTGCGGGTCAGTTGCAAAAAGTACGGTTAGAGGACGTCGGTGTCACCCTTGGCCTTGAGTCCGTCAACAGCATTTTTCACCAGTTGTGAGTGGGCGCGTGTGGTGACCAGAAGGGCGTCGGGGGTGTCAACAACCACCACGTCCTGAATGCCAATCAGGGCGATGACACGCTTGGTGTCTGTCACCACAATGCCGCTGCTGTTCTCGGTGAACACGCGGGCGCCCTCACCCATGACGGTGACCGCGTCCACTTCCTTGGCGTTGTTCAAACGTGCAATGGCAGCGAAATCTCCAACGTCATCCCAGCTGAAGGACGCCGGTATGACCGCCACGTCTCCGGCGTCGGCCGCCGGTTCGGCAACCGCATAGTCGATGGCAATCTTCGGCAGGGTGGGCCAGATGCGGTTCTTCACCGCCACCCGCTCGGGGGTGTCCCAGGCCTTGGCGATTTCCATGAGTCCTTCATAGAGTTCGGGCTCATTGATCTCCAAGTGGTGCAGCATCAACTCCACCGGGGCCACGAACATTCCGGCGTTCCAGTTGTAGTCGCCGCTGACAAGGTACTCCTCGGCCACAGCCTCACTGGGCTTTTCAACAAACTTCACAACAGTCTGGGCACTCGGGGCACCCTTGACGTGCAGCGGCGAACCAGTCTTGATGTAACCAAAGCCGGTGGACGCGTGGGTTGGCTTGATACCAATCGTCACAATCTTGCCGGTGGCCGCCGTGTAGACGGCTTCACGGACGGCGTCCTGGAATTTCTCCACGGGACTGATGACCTGGTCCGCTGCGAAGGAACCCATGATGGTGGAGGGGTCGCGGAGGTACAGGATGGCTGCGGCCAAACCAATGGCTGCGCCGGAATCCTTGGGCTCAGGCTCCAGCACCAAATTCGAATCGGCAATCTCGGGAAGCTGCAGGCACACGGCATCTCGGTGGGCGTCACCGGTGACCACAAGAACCTTTTCGCCGCTAAGCGGTTCCAGCCTGTCGTAGGTTGCACGTAACAAGGTGCTGCCGCTGCCTGTCAGGTCATGCAGAAATTTGGGGGCGGCGGCGCGAGACAGCGGCCACAGCCTGGTGCCAACACCACCCGCGGGAATTACTGCGTAAAACCTGCCCAACGGGTCGGTTCCGGGCAACTCGGGATCAAGCAAATTTTGCGTATTCATCACTGCCACTCTAAGGGATGGCATGGTCCGGGCAGGTGATCCGACACGAAACCTCCACCCAGGGTAGTAGGTGCAGGCACGACGTCGAGGTCCCCCGGACAGTCACTGCGAAAGCGCCATCCGGGCCAATTTCGGACTTCTACAACACTTAAATGTGACACGTCTGTGATATGTCGCATAGAGCAAGGAGTGCCTAAGTTGAATATGCTGTTAGCTAAGCCTAAATTTAGGCAAAGTTATGAGTGCTCACGCCGTGTGCGTTTCCCCGCGTGGAACCACGCCAGCGCAACGGTGATGCAGGGAAGGTTTATTCAGTGCCGACAAAACCAGCTGGCACTCTGTACCGCGGCCGAGAAGGCATGTGGTCCTGGGTGGGACACCGAATTACCGGTGTAGTAATTTTTATTTTCTTGTTGGTGCACGTCCTGGACACCTCCTTGGTGCGCGTGTCCCCAGAGGCGTACACAGCAGTTATTGGGGCATATAAAAACCCCATCATGGGCTTAGGCGAGGCCGGCCTTGTTGCCGCCATCGTCTTCCACGCCTTCAACGGTCTGCGCATCATCGCGATCGACTTCTGGAAGAAGGGCCCCAAGTACCAGCGTCAGCTGCTCTGGGGCGTCCTGGCTCTATGGGCCGTGACCATGATCCCGTTCCTGATCCGTCACCTCACCATTGTCTTCTCTAATTTCTTCGGGGGGCACTAAATGAGCACCAACGCCATCGCGTCACCGCGCTCTGACAGCGCACAGTCACCCAAGTACACCCGATCCAAGAGCTCCGGATCCAGCTTTGAGATGTTCGCATGGTTGTTCATGCGTCTCTCCGGCGTGATCTTGATTGTGCTGATCTTCGGCCACCTGTTCGTCAACCTCATGGTGGGCGAGGGCATCCACGCCATCGACTTCGGCTTTGTCGCTGGCAAGTGGGCCGACCCGTTCTGGCAGGTCTGGGACTTGGCCATGCTGTGGCTGGCCATGCTGCACGGCACCAATGGTGTCCGCACCATCATCAATGACTACGCAGAACGCGCCGGCACCCGCCTGACGCTCAAGACTGTGCTGTTCATCGCCTCAGCCGTCATCATTGTGCTGGGCACCTTGGTGATCTTCACCTTTGACCCGTGCCCCCCCGGCGCCGTCATTGACCTCCCGTCCTTCTGCACCGTCCCTTAACTTTTAGTGGACCCCACCAGGCTTGCCTGGCGGATCAGAAGTGAACACCAGTATTTTGCGCAGTAAATGAGAGAAAGAGCATCCAGTATGCAGGTCCACAAATACGACGTCGTAATCGTCGGGGCCGGTGGCGCAGGAATGCGTGCCGCCATTGAATCCGGTCAGCGTGCCCACACCGCTGTTCTGACCAAGCTCTACCCCACCCGCTCCCACACCGGTGCAGCACAGGGCGGCATGTGTGCAGCCCTGGCCAACGTGGAAGAGGACAACTGGGAATGGCACACCTTTGACACTGTCAAGGGCGGCGACTACCTGGTAGACCAGGACGCCGCTGAGGTTATGGCCAAAGAGGCCATCGAAGCTGTCATCGACCTGGAAAAGATGGGTCTGCCGTTCAACCGCACACCCGAAGGCCGTATTGACCAGCGCCGCTTTGGTGGTCACACTCGCGACCACGGCAAGGCGCCCGTTCGCCGCGCCTGCTACGCCGCTGACCGTACGGGTCACATGATTTTGCAGACCCTGTACCAAAACTGTGTCAAGCACAACGTTGAGTTCTACAATGAGTACTACGTGCTGGATCTGCTCACGGTTGAAGAGGAAGCCACCCGCGAGGACGGCACCGTCTACCTGCAGAAGAAGACAGCCGGCGTTGTCTCTTACGACCTGGCCACAGGCGAACTGCACATCTTCCAGGCCAAGAGCGTCATCCTGGCAACAGGTGGCGCGGGCAAGGTCTTCAAGACCACCTCCAACGCACACACCCTGACCGGTGACGGCATGGGCATCGCGTTCCGCAAGGGCATCCCGCTGGAAGACATGGAGTTCTTCCAGTTCCATCCGACAGGCTTGGCCGGTTTGGGCATCCTGCTCTCCGAGGCCGCCCGCGGCGAGGGTGCAATCCTGCGTAACTCCGAGGGTGAGCGCTTCATGGAGCGTTACGCCCCCACCATCAAGGACTTGGCTCCGCGTGACATCGTGGCGCGTTCCATGGCCAACGAGGTTCGTGAAGGCCGCGGTTGTGGCCCGAACAAGGACTACGTCCTTTTGGACCTGACCCACCTGGAGCCGGCACACATTGACGCCAAGCTCCCGGACATCACCGAGTTCGCCCGCACCTACCTGGGTGTGGAGCCGTACACGGAGCCCGTCCCCGTATTCCCCACGGCCCACTACGCCATGGGCGGTGTTCCCACGAACATCACCACGGAGGTCCTCCAGGACAACGACACCGTGATCCCGGGCCTGTACGCCGCCGGAGAAGTTGCTTGTGTTTCCGTTCACGGTTCCAACCGTTTGGGCACCAACTCCCTGCTGGACATCAACGTGTTCGGCAAGCGCGCCGGCATTGCCGCGGCAAAGTACGCCCTCACGGCTGACTTTGTTGAGCTGCCGGAGAACCCGGAAGCTGACACCGTTGCCTTGCTGGACCACGTCCGCAAGTCCGACGGCGGCGAAAAGGTTGCGCTGATCCGCAAGGATCTGCAGGACACCATGGATGCCAACATGCAGGTGTTCCGTACTGCTGATTCCTTGAACAAGGTCTTGGCTGACATTGCTGTCTTCGAAGAGCGCTACTCACGCATCACTGTTCAGGACAAGGGCAAGCGTTTCAACCTTGACCTGCTTGAGGCTGTGGAGTTGGGCTTCCTGCTGGAACTGGCCAAGGTCATGACAGTGGCTGCCCTGCACCGCCAGGAATCCCGTGGCGGGCACTACCGCGAGGACTTCCCCGAGCGCGACGACGAGAACTTCATGAAGCACTCCATGGCGTACTTGGACTCCGGCGTCACGGTGGAAAACTCCGCTGAAAGCATTGCCGGAATCCGTCTGGGCACCAAGCCCGTTGTCTTTACGCGCTACCAGCCGATGGTGAGGAAGTACTAATGAGCACCGTGGAAACTGAATTGCCGGAACCGGCATCCAAAATTGAACTCCCGGCCCACCTCGGTGGCGGCGGGGAAATCCCCACCTTCGACGTCACCTTGCGCGTACGTCGCTACAACCCCGAGGTCTCCGAGGAGTCCACGTGGGAAAACTTCACCATGACCATGTACGGCACCGACCGCGTGTTGGATGCCCTGCATAAGGTCAAGTGGGAGCAGGATGGTTCGCTGACTTTCCGCCGTTCCTGCGCCCACGGTGTTTGTGGTTCAGATGCCATGCGCATCAACGGCCGCAACCGCTTGGCCTGCAAGACCCTGCTGAAGGATCTTGACACGTCCAAGCCCATCACGGTTGAGCCCATCAAGGGCCTGCCCGTGGAGAAGGACCTCATCGTGGACATGGAGCCGTTCTTCCAGTCCTTCCGCGAGGTCATGCCGTTCCTGGTCAACCGTGGCCACGAACCGGCCAAGGAGCGCCTGCAGTCCGCCGAGGACCGCGAGCGTTTTGACGACACCACCAAGTGCATCCTGTGCGCCGCGTGCACGTCATCCTGCCCCGTGTTCTGGACCGACGGCCAGTACTTCGGCCCGGCCGCCATCGTGAACGCGCACCGCTTCATCTTCGATTCCCGTGATGACGCCGGCGACATGCGCCTGGAGATCCTCAACGACAAAGAGGGCGTGTGGCGTTGCCGCACCACCTTCAACTGCACCGAAGCATGCCCCCGCGGCATTCAGATCACGCAGGCCATCGCTGAGGTCAAGCAGGCCATCCTGGGCCGCAGCATCTAGCATCTGCTCCAGATAAAAGCGCCGCTCCCTTGTGGGGGCGGCGCTTTTGCGTTCCCAGTAGCCTTTGCCTGCACGACGGCGGTTTCCCTGCAGGCAGCTTGGGGCCTGCTCACCGGCCGCGGCGCCCCGTTCCGCCTTCAGCGCCCCGTGGACGGGGCGCCCGGAGCGGAACGGGGCGCCGTACCTGGCACGAGGGTGCGGAACGGGGCGCCGTACCTGGCGCGAGGGCGCGGTGATGCTGGGGGCGGCTAGGGCTTGGCGGGGCGGGGGCGCAGATCGGCAGCCCGGACAGCGGCGATGGCTGCGGCAATCAAGTACACCTGGCTGAGCAGGAAGAACCAGACAAAGAGGCCTAGAATCACGGCAAAGGGCGCCAGGAGTGCATTGTTGGTGACCCCGTTCAGGAGCAGGGCGCTGAAGAAGCGCAAAATGGTGGCGCCAGCACCGGAAAACACAGATGCCAACAGCAGCACACGCCGCGGCATGCGCACCCGGGAGGCCATGCTGAACATGACGATGGCCACCGCCACATCCAGCACGAACATCAGGAATACCGAGCCCAGCTGGGCGGAGAAGCCCGTCAGGAACGTGCCCCAGCCAAGGAACTCGCTGATGTTTCCCACGGCGGCGGTGCTCAGCGCACCGAGGGCGCTGGTGAGCACCAGTGCCACGGCCAGCACGAGGAGGGTGCCGCCGTCGAGCAGTTTGGACAACACAGGGTTGGTCCTGTCCGGGGCCAGGCCCAGCACCGAACGAATGCCTTCACGCAGTCCGTTGATCCAGCCAAGGGCCGTGATGAGCAAGGCGATCAGGGAGATGACGAGCGTCAGACCGAAATCGGTCGACTCCAGGAGCTGTTCGGGTGTGGCCAGGCCGCCGTCGCCGGTGTCGATCAGGCCGGGGGTGGTCCCGGCCACCATGTCAACGACAGCGTCCTGGAGCACCGGGTTGTCCGAGACGATCATGCCGAAGATGGCGAAGCCGGCAACCAGCATGGCAACGACGGAGAAGAACATGAGGTAGGCGTTGCCGGCGGCCAGCAGCGGGCCGCGACGGCGCGTGTACAGGTTCCACATGCGCAGGGGAAACATTTGCCCGGCCCTGGCGTTGAGCCACTGAAACAGCGCGCCCACCTTGGGAACAAACTTCCCACCGGTTTTAGCTTCCTGGTAGGCAGCATGCTTGGACTGCGTCCACGCAGCCAGTGCCTTCCTGTCCAGCGGGCTTGGGGGTGGCTGCAGCGCTGCAGCCAGGGGCCGTTTGGCCCGCACTCCGGGTGCTACAGTGCCCGGAAAATAGCCGGTCCCGGCCCTCTCACGCTGGTTTGCCTCCCCCAAGACTCAACTCCTCACGCAGTTCCCAGCCGCCGCCAAGATGGTCAAAAAGCCCGATGCTGCCCACTTCAAAGTCAGCATTAAAGGTGGCCATCTCAGATTTTGCCAAGGTCATGGCCGGCTCGTCAAGGTCATGGGCAACAGTCAGGTGGGGCAGGAAATCAAACTCCAGCAGGTGTTCCAAGGGCCCTGCCAGCAGCTGTTCATGGAGCTCGGTGCATTCGGCGCCGCCGCGGGCAACATTGAGGTAGACCACGGGCGAAACAGGCTCAAACGTCCCCGTCCCGCGCAGTGAAATCACAAATGGCGCAGCCGTTGCGGCCACCGAGCGCACGTGTTCTGCAGCTTTCTCCCACGTGTCAGTGGTTCGCCCCGAAACCAAGGTGATGTGCGGAGGAACGACGGCGGCATCCGGGCCCTGGTACACGGCGCGCCGGGCGCTGATCTCGGCGGCGAGTGCCGCGGGCAAGGAGATGATGACCCCCAAACTGTCCGCGTGTGGAACAGGTGATGCCCCGCTCTGACCAATACCTGGCACGCTTATCCAACCGCCGGCCGTGGCGGCAGGAAACCAACCTTGGCGTAGACATCGGCAAGGGTCACGGAAGCAATTTCGCGTGCCTTCGCCGCCCCATGGGCCAGCAGGGAGTCAAGTTCGGCCGGGTCCTCGAGCAGTTCCAGGGTGCGTGCCCGGATGGGTTCAAGGCGGGCCACCACTGCCTCGGCAACATCCACCTTGAGGTGGCCGTACATTTTGCCGTCGTACTCAGCAACCAGGGCGTCAACGGGCGTGTCCGTCAGGGTGGAGAGGATTTCCAGCAAGTTGGTGACACCGGGCTTGGCTGCGCGGTCGTGGGCAATGACCGTGTCCGCGTCGGTGACGGCTGACTTGATCCGCTTGGCCGTGACCTTGGGGTCATCGAGTAGGTTGATCAGCCCATTGGGTCCGGAAGCGGACTTGGACATTTTCGACGTCGGATTCTGCAAGTCATAAATCCGGGCGCCTTCTTTTTGAATGAAAGCCTCCGGCACCACAAAGGTGTCGCCAAAGCGGTGGTTGAAGCGCTTGGCCAAATCACGGGCCAGCTCCACGTGCTGGCGCTGGTCATCGCCCACAGGCACACCCTGGGGGCGGTACAGCAAGATGTCCGCGGCCATCAGCACAGGGTAGGTGAACAGGCCAACGCTGGCGGCATCGGAACCGCCCTTGGCTGACTTGTCCTTGAACTGGGTCATCCGCGATGCTTCGCCAAACCCGGTGATGCAGTTCAGCACCCAGGCCAGCTGGGCGTGCTCGGGTACATGCGACTGGACAAACAACGTTGATTTTTCAATGTCAATGCCACCGGCAATGTATTGGGCTGCCGTCTTACGGGTCCGCTCGCGCAGCTCCGCCGGGTCCTGGGTGACAGTAATGGCGTGCATGTCCGGGATGAAAAACAGTGTCTGGTAGTCATCTTGGGTCTTGACCCAGTTGACCAGCGCGCCAAGGTAGTTGCCCAGGTGCAGGGAATCGCCTGAGGGCTGCATGCCCGAAAGAACGCGGGGGCGGGCGGTGATTTCACTCATGAAAGCGTGGAGTCCTTTAGAACTTGTAGTCGACGACCAGCGGCGCGTGGTCAGAGAAACGGGCCTCGTAGGACTCAGCCCTGTCAACCACTGCATGAACAGCCCTTGCAGCGAGTCCCGCAGTGGCCATGTGGTAGTCAATGCGCCAGCCGGTGTCATTCGTGAACGCCTGCCCACGGTTGGACCACCAGGTGTAGGGGCCCTCCACCTCGCCGGCAAATTCACGGGCTACGTCCTTGAAACCGATTTCCTCGCCAAAGAACCTGTCAAAGTAAGCGCGTTCCTCGGGCAGGAAGCCTGCACGCTTCACATTGCCCTTCCAGTTCTTGATGTCCAAGATGGTGTGGCCAACATTCAAATCACCCACCACCAGCACATGGTCATGGGTGGCTGCCAGCTGGGGCAGCCGGGCAATCATGGTGTCCAGGAAACGGAACTTGTCGTCCTGTTTGGGCGTGCCAACCTCGCCGGAGTGCACGTAGGCGCTAACAACAGTCAAGGTGGTGGGTGTGCCGTCGGAGCCGTTGATGAGGTAGTCGGCCTCCACCCAGCGCCCGGTGGTGGCAAAGTAGTCTTCACCGATGCCCACACGGGTGGCCACCGGCTCCAGGACGTCCTTGCGGGTGGCAATCAGCACGCCCGCCCGGCCCTTGGCCTCGGCTTCGGCGTGGAGCAGGTGCCAGTCCTCGCCGAGGAAGCCCTCCACGATGGCGTCGGGTGCGCGGACTTCCTGCAGGCACAAGATGTCAACGTCGCGCCCGGCCAGCCAGGGGCCCATACCGTTTTTGTAGGCGGCACGGATGCCGTTGACATTGACGCTTGCGATCCGCAATTGACCGTTTTCTTTACCGTTACTCACTTGCTCCACCTTACCCGCAGGTAGCTGCGATTCGCAGGTCCGTGCAGCGTATGTCCGGGCCGCGTATTGCGCATAATTGAGCAGCCGCGGCGAAAAGGTGTCCCCACGTCAATGACTGGGGAAGATTTAGTCGACGATGACGCCGGTAACGGGCTCGTCGTCCTCGCCTGCGGGCTTGCCTGATGTGTTGCTTGTGGCGTTGGCGCTTGTGCCCTGGCGTTCGGCGTTCTTTTTCGCCATGGCAGCATCCATCTTGGCCTCTTGGGCTTCCCAGTTGGGGTTGATCATGCCGCGGCCGTTGGCTGCAGTAATGTCAATGGTTTCCAGGGCGCGGGCCACCATTTCAGGGTCCTTGCCCAGGTATTCGTTGACCACGCCGATCTGAACATTGATGATCTTGAAAGAGTGGTCCAGTTTCAGATCGCGTGCCTTCGTGGCCGAGCGTGAACCGGCGTCGTCGGAGACCAGGTGGGTGCCGCCGTCGGCCGGGGCATTGGCACTGTTGTGCTGCGCCATCTGGGCCTGGGCCAGGGCGACCTGGCGGGCGCCAAACGCGGCAGCCTTGTGGACGCCGATGTACACCACGGTGGAGAGCACCAACCAGCCGAACGCGATGGCGGCAATGATCCAGCCCAGCACTGTGCTGTTGTTGGCGGCAAACACCAGCGCCACCAGGAAAACGAGCGCCAGCACGATGGTGCCCACGCCTGTGTATTTGCTGGGTTTGGACATTTTGCCGGTTCCAAGAGAAGTCATGCACCCATTCTCTCAAATGGCGGCGCGTGGCGGGAACGTCTTCCACCAGCGGCGAACGGATGGCTGGTCTTTTGAATGTTCGACGGCGGCGACCGGGTTGCGCTGACGGCGGCCGGGTGTCACTTGAACGGGTTCCATGCTGCCAGTGGGGCCAGGTATGACAGGCCCGAGCGCAGCAGCAGAAATCCGACGATCCCCACCACCCACAGCACAGTTTCAGCAGAGAACTTTCCCAACTTGTTGCTGACCCGGTGCAGGAACGGGTCAAGCCTGGCACCCAGGCCCACCCGTAGACCCAACAGGACCAGCGCCGGGATGAGCATCACCACGCAATAGATGGCCAAGACGGCCAGCTCACCGGCCAGCGGCAAGGTTGAGTTGACCAGGAATCCTATGGCCGCCAGGTAGGGCAGCATGGTGGGCAGTTCCAGCACGCCGGCAATGAGCGCCAAGGCCACAATGCCGCCACGGCTCTCCAGCGCCGACGCTATCCGGTTCTGCCAGCGCCGCTGCCCCGTTGAGGCATCTTCCGCGATCTGCGCCCCGGCGCCGCCTTGTGATGTCCCGGCCAAGCGGTTGGCAGCCCCCACTGCCGCGGGTTTCTTGCCGGAACCGGCAAATAACGCGTAGCCCAGCATGAGGACACCAGCAATGCTCATGCTCCACTGGACAACAGGAATTTGTGCCAGCGAGTCAACTGACAAACCACCCAACAGCCAGCTGGCCCCACTGAGCACGGCCACACCTATCACCAGATAAAAGCCTGCCAGTACCCCCAAGTAGAGGAGTATTCGTGGCATCAGGCGTTTGGCGTCCGGGCGCAGGAGCAGCCACAGCGGAATCAGCAGCGTGCCAATGCTGGTGCTGTCGATCAGGGCCAGGACGGCGAGTTGTGCATAAATTGCGATGGTCATACGCCCAGCGTCGCAATACCGGCCGTGAAGCACATCCGCCATCTGGTCCACGTGCGGGTCATACCTTAGTGCCACATTGCGGCACGCCGCTTGCCTGCTGGCAGCCTCGCAACGGAAGATGGGCAGATGGAAGAATCCGCAGCCGTTGCCGCACCAGGGCCGCCACTGGCGCGCCTGCGCAAGGGCTACCGGGGACTTGATGTTCGTGCCTTGGCGAACATCAAAGTTGAAGACATGGCATTGGCTGGCGGATATTTTGCCCTGTTTTGGCTCCTGGCGGCCACTAATATTTCTGCCACCGGGGGTATCCGTGTGGCGGCGTTCGCCTCGGCATGGCTGGGCATCGCCGTGCTTGGCTGCGCAGGGGTCCTCTTCCGCCGCACTGCTCCGAGCGCCATGGCGTGGATGTGTTCGCTGGCCGTGGTCGGTTTCGTCTTGGCGGGGCATGCGGGTGCCTTTGTGCTTGCCTTTGAGCTGTTCTTCTCCTTAGTGCTGTTCGCCTCCGCCAAGGCTTCCCGGCTGGCTGCCCGCAGCGCCTGGGTTTTGGCGGCGCTTCTGGTGCTGGCCACCTTTGCCCTGACTCTCAGTGTTGCCGGAACACTCACGGCAGCCGTTGTTGCTGTTGTCACCTTGCTGACGCCGGTGGAATGGGCGGGGAACTTGCGCAAGGCGAACCTACTCACCGAGAGTGAATCTGCCCGGGCCGACGCTGTCCACGAGGCCGCCGAGCAGAGACTTCTGGCCGAGCGCAATGCCCACGATCTGGCGTTGGAGCAGGAACGGGCGCACATGGCACGCGAACTCCACGACGTGATCTCCGCCCGGCTGTCGGCCATCGCCTTGCAGTCCGGCGCCGCCCTGCAGTCCGGCGCCGCCGTGCAGGACCCCCACGAGTCCCTCCTGCGCCACATCCGGGCGGAAAGTGTTGCCGGGCTAGAGGAGCTCAACAACATGATCAGGCTCCTGCACGCGGGCGAGCTGACGGAAACGATGGGCAAGCTCAGCGATCTGCCGAACTTGGTGGCGCACTACCAACGAGCTGGCACCAGCCTACTGTTTTCAAATACTGTGCCCGACGCCGGCCATCACCTGCCGCTGCCCCTGCAGACTGTCATCTACCGTGTGGCCGCCGAGGCCTTGGTCAACGCCACCAAGCACGCACCCGGCCAGGGGATGGACATTTCCCTCACGCAAAGTCCAGCCCACACTATTCTCTTGCGCGTCACCAATCCCCTTCCTGACGGGTCCGGGGGCAGCACGGTTCCGCGCAACGGCACCGGAACGGGCCTAGCCAGCATGCATTTTCGGGCTGCCCACGCCGGCGGAACGCTCACGGCAGGCCCCAGCGACGGGCAGTGGATAGTCTTGCTCACGCTGCCAACTCCCCATTGCACTGAAGCCAACTCAGTAACGGCAGCCGCCCCCGCGGCCACGTCTTCCCAAGGGGCCATCTCATGACACGGCCCAACGACGCTGAACCACGGCGCATCTCAGTCTTACTGGCAGACGATCACGCCGCCATTAGGCTGGGCATGCGCATGGTGGTTGACACCGCAGCCGACATGGAAGTCGTCGGCGAAGCCGGTGACGGTGCCCTCGCGGTGAGCATGGCCCGCGCCCTGCGCCCCGACGTGGTCCTGATGGACCTGCGCATGCCCGGCCTGGACGGCATTGGCGCAACCCGGGCCATCTGCGCCGAAGGCCTGGCCAAGGTGTTGGTACTCACCACCTTCGATCATGATTCGTACCTGTTTGGCGCCTTGGAGGCCGGGGCTGCGGGATTCCTGCTCAAGAGCGCCGAACCGGTCGCCATCACCGAGGCGGTACGGCGGGTGCATGGCGGGGACCAGGTTGTGGCTCCGGAGGTGACTGCCCGCATTGTGGCAGCCGCCCTGTCCCCCGGCAGCGGGCCGACCCCTGCACAGGGGCAACGCCCCGAACTCCAGGTCTTGACGGACCGGGAGCTGGAGGTGTTTGAGTGCCTGGGCGAGGGCCTCAGCAACTACTCGATTGGCCGGCAACTGGGCATTTCTGAAACCACTGTCAAAACCCATGTCTCGCGGGTGCTGGGCAAGCTTGGCTTGGCCTCACGCGTGCAGGCTGCCTTGTTTCGGCACGGCTAGGTCATTGCAGCCGTTCCATGGCCTGCACAGCATAGTCCCGCAGGCCTTGGCTTGAACCGTTGACGCTGACCTCTTGGACTTTCACCATCAGATCCGGTGACAGCCCGGCCGACACCGACTTCAGGGCGAGTTTCTGGACGCCTGCGTCGCTATCCAACAAGAGCGTTCCCAGCACGCGGCTGGCAGGCTCGGCGGCCAGCATGGAGGCCGCATGGGCTGCCGCCACCCGAACACGCACATCACCGCTCGCCGCCGCGGCTGTGACCACTCGCTCGGACAGCTCACCTTCCACGACAGCGGCCAAATACGCAGCCTTGGCCGCCAATCCCGGATCCTGGCCCTGAACCAGGGTCATCAGGAAAGGCAGCGCATCGGGCCCCAGTTGGGAGGCTGCTGCATAGTCAACCTCGTCGGGATCCAGGGCTCGCAGGACGTCTTCCATGGTTAGGTTCATGACACACTCCTAGATGTTCACTGTCAGGGCGCTGGCGTCCAACGTCACGCGTTCGGCGTCGATCAAATCCGGTGGCGGGTTGGTGATGTTCCACGTGCCACCGTCCATCATGAGCCTGTCCCAGGGCGTGACGTGTCGCAGGCCCAGCACATGACCCACCTCATGCCCAAGGGTCCAGCTGCTGGCGGTCGAGGCCACGGCACAGCTGGGGCGGCCGGCGGGAAATGCTGCACACCCGTTGGAGGGCGGATTGGTGGTGCGAACAAAATACACGGCCACATGGTTGGCACCCACATTGTCCCGGTTGCCGTACAGCACATTCTGCTCGGCGGTGGTGACACCCATGTCGCAGACGCCAACGTCCAGGTCAGTCAGCAGCGGCAGGTTCAGGTTCTGGGTCGAACCGACCACAACGTTGATTCCCCGGCTGGTATAGACGTCCCGCATGGACTGGACCATTTGGTCCACCGTGAAGCTTGTGGGCGGCGTGAGAATCTTCAGGTGCAGCACCACCGTGGGAACAAGCGTCCACGCCTTGGACCACACGTTCCCGTCCGTGCCGCGGACGAACACGTGCTCGTGGTTCCCGCCCATGGTGTCTGCCGCCGGCTCCGAAGCCAGCACCGCGCCGTCGTTGTGGCGTTCCCAGGCATGCCACTGTCCGCCCCAATACGCTTTCTGCCACAAGGCACCGTCAGCGCCGCGAACGTAAATGTTGCACACGGAATCATCCCGCGACACAATCGCCGGCCCCGCAATGAAACCTCCGGCCGGGGCGCCAAGGTTGAACCAGCCACTCCACCCGGCAGTGCTGGTCCAGAACTTTTGCCACACATTCCCGTCCGTGCCGCGGGTGAAAACATGCTCGTGGTTCTCACCCATCGAGCCCGCAGCAGGCTCCGAGGCCAGCACCGCGCCGTCGTTGTGGCGGCCCCAGGCATGCCACTGCCCGCCCCAATACGCTTTCTGCCACAAAGCACCGTCAGTGCCGCGAACATAAATGTTGCACACGGAATCATCCCGCGACACAATCGCAGGCCCCGCAACGAACCCACCCGCCGGGGCACCATGATTAAACCAGCCACTCCACGTCATTTGACCCTCCCGAAAATCCTCAGCGCCTGTCCGCAAAAGCTCCGGCGCAATCCCACGCCTTCGCTATTGCGGTCAGGGCCAGTGTGTGACTTACCGCGTTACTGGCGCGTTACCGGCGGGAAAGTCGCCGCGGCCAGCAACGTTGGCCAAGCGCGAAATGGGGCGGCCGTGGCCCTCGCCGTCCAGTGGGGGTAGCATGGCTGAGATGATGACTCGGGCTGCTGCATCGTTTCTGGCCACTGGCGCCCTCCTGGCGGCACTGCTCACTGCGGGATGCAGTACGGCCGCACCGCCCGCTGGACCGACAGCCGGACCTACCGCTGGAACGACAGCTGGAACGACAGCTGTTTGTTCGGCGGTCGACTCGCTCAGGACGTCCGTCTCGGCTGTGACGACCGTGGACCTCTCCCAGGGCGCTCTGACGGAGCTGCAGAACAACCTCACCCAGGTGAAGTCCGACGTAGCCAAGCTCAAGGTCGACGCCAAGGACGAGTTCGCCACCCAGATCGACGCCGTCGAGCAGGCTTCTGCCTCGGTCAGTTCAAGTATCGACACGGCCAAGACCTCGCCGTCGGTGCAGGCAATCGCCGATGTCGGCACAGGTGTCCGGGCGTTGCGTACCTCCCTGACGGCGCTGAATGATGCCGTGAAGGGCACCTGCTAAGCACCTGGCTCACCGTTGCTCTTGGTGCCGGTCTGGCGTTCACCAACGTGGAGGGTGCGGAATCACCGTATCCGTCCGAAGCTCCTCGCACAACGATCAGAGAGCCCTTCACGCCAGTCCCGCAACATGATGGCGGTGCTGCCGAGCTCAGCCGTCGTCGCTGTGCGGCTGCACGCTGAGCGGATGGTCGCTGTGCGGATTCACGCTGCTCAAGACACCGTACTCCACCGTAAGTACGTGCCCGGCGGTCACAGCGATGACGACCACGCACATAATGACAAAGAGCCATCCGACGTAGGCGATGGTGATGCCGAGAGCACCGAATTGCTCTGCCGATGATGTCAGGGCGATCGGCAGGTAGATCCGGCCCACTTCGCCGACTATCGCAAGTCCGATGCCGCAGAGAACCGCACCAGGCAACAATGACCGGAATGAGACGGTCCGGTTTAGGACGATCCATCCGGCGAGAAGCCACACACCGGTCCACAGCACGAACACAACCAAACCCCGGACTGCGACAAAGCCACCGTCTGTCTGGATGGCTGACCGGGTGAACCGGAGTACGACTAGTCCCAGAAGGATGGTCGCGATCACCGCGAACGGTCGCCACGCGGCACGGAACCCACTCTTTCCTTTCGACCAAACCCGGGAGTAGAACCGTTCGAGTGCTCGCGAGAATGCGGTGGCCGAGACGATCAGGAGCAGGATGCCGAACCATCCAAGTGCACTGAAAACATCCGACGCGGCCGGGACGACTTTCTCCAGGACGCTGGCTGCGGAGCCGTTGAGCCCCAAGTAGTTGGACAGGCCCGCTCCGATCGGTTTCGCGTCTCCCTCGCGGAGGGCTGCGACGACGATCACGAGCGGGAGTATCGAAGTGAATGCTTGTGCAGCGAGCGTCATCGCTCGGTCGAACACTTCGATCTCGACGAGCGCGTTCGCGATGCGCAGGACGAAGCGGCCGATTGCCGTCGCACCAAGCCACGTGCCTATCCTGGACCGGGCGGTGTCCGAGTTCTCCTGCTGTTCCATTGTCATGGGAGGTTCTCCTTTTGCTCGCGTCGGGTCAGCATGGCGTGGACGGTGCGTCGGACATTGTCTTCCTCGCCTCAGGTCTCAGCGGACGACGTGGTTGGCGGATCGACTTGCGAGGCTAGGTGCTGCTGGCGAGCACGGCCGATCCGCTCGTTCAATAGGGAGACGATGGTGGCGCTTGCCGTGCCAATGATCGCCACACCGCCGGTCATCAGGACCACCCCCAGCGTCCTGCCGATCACGGTGACCGGACTGAAGTCGCCGTAGCCCACGGTCGTGACCGTGACACACGCCCACCAAATCGCGTCGCCGAAACTGACGATCGTCGCGTCGGGTGTATTGCGTTCAACGGCGAGTACACCGAGCGCGATCACATACACGAACAAAATCGTGTAGGCCAGGGCTGCGACTACCATCCGCGAACGGATCGAGTCACCATTCGCATTGCTAAACCACGGGATCCGGGACAGGTACTTCAGCAGTGTGAACGGCCGCACCCACGGGATGAACGCGGATGCCGTATCGGCAGGGTGAGTGCGGATGAACTCGGACCGCTGACCCCGCGGTGTGAGGGATACCCGCACGAGAAGATCGATGATGTACGCCGCCCACACAATACTGAGCGCCGCGATCACAACGACCCGCCACATCACGGCCATCTGGGGCACGAGGATGAGCACGGAATAGGCCAGTAGGAAGAATGCCGAACCGAACAACAACGGATTCCGGGTCCGGCCCTCCCACCGCTGCCGTCGGGATGCGTCCTCGTCGTTGGATGTCACCACAGCACCTCCATCTCGAGCATCCTCGCCCAGATCTACGCGTACCCGCAATACAACACCCATTATGCGCCGAACATTAGCCAGGCGCCTCACCCGATTCCTACTATTCCTACAGCAGGACGCATCGGTCGCAAGGGTGGGCACTGGTTTCCCAGCAGGCTCGGGAGTAAGTTGACGCCATGAGCACACTCCAGCAAAAGGCCCGGCGCCGCACACTCCAGCGGAAGGCCCGGCACCGCGAACACCGCGAAACGGGTACCAGCGCATTCGCGAACCACCCATTCCGTTGGGCGTTCACCGCAACGCTCGGCGTGCTGGCAGCCTTGGTGATGGCCGCCGCGATCGCCGGCATCGGGACGGTCGTGTTCTCTGTGTTCGCCGCCGCGTTCATCACGCTCGGCCTGGACCCGCTGGTGCGTTGGTTTCAACGTCGTGGCCTGAAACGCGGTGTCGCGATACTCACCGTCAATTTACTCTTCATCCTGGTCATCGTCGGCCTGCTCTGGCTGGTCCTGCCGCTCGTCATCAACCAGGCTGTCGCTTTTGTGCGAGGACTGCCGGCGATGCTCGCGGACCTGCACGCCCAGGAGTGGTTCCAGGAGGCGTCTTCGGGCAGTGGCGGACTGCTGGCGAACATTTACTCCGCCGTCGTCGATTTCCTCACCAACCCGGCCACCTGGACCGGGATCGGCGGGGGTCTCCTTCAGTTTGGCGTCGCCGTGGTCGGCGCAACGTCGACGGCGATGTTCGTCTTTATCCTGACGATCTACTTCACCGGCACACTGGATTCCTCCAAAGCAGCGATCTATTCGCTGGTCTCGGCGTCGCACCGCGAACGTATCGTCGAACTGGCTGAACGGATCATGCAGAACATTGGCCGGTATCTCAGCGGCATGGTCGTACTGGCGTTCCTCAATGCGTCCTTTAGCCTGATCGTGCTGACGCTGGTCGGCAACAAGTTCGCGCTTGTCATCTCGGTCGCCGCGTTCTTCATCACCCTCATCCCGCTCATCGGCACGGTGCTGACAACGGCGTTCATGTCGATCCTTACCCTGTTCGTGTCGCCGACTGCTGCGCTGATCGTGCTGATTGCCATGCTCATCTACATGCAGCTCGAAGCCTACATTTTCACCCCGAAGGTGATGAGCAAAGCAGTGCAAGTTCCCGGGTCCATCGTGCTCATCGCCGCGCTCGCCGGCGGGACCCTTGCCGGCCTGCCCGGAGCGCTTGTCGCCATCCCCGCAGCCGCCGGAATCCTCCTGATCCTCAAAGAGGTGACCATCCCCGCCAAGGCGCGCAGCTGACATCTCTCGGGGCAAATGCCTAAGCACGTGGTACCGCACGTCAAGATGTGCACGCAATGATTCGTGTGTGGGGTGCTTGGAAGGAGACCTTGCCCCGGGCCACGATCAGGCGCATCATGGTGGAAACGGCTCTGAGGAGGACACCATGGTTGCTCCACGTTTGATTGAGATTCGCCAGCCGCGCCACAATGACGTGATTGGCAAGGCGTTTGTGATTGCCGGCTTCGGCACCGGTTTTGAGGCAGTGGTTCTGTGGAAAGTTCTGGACAATGCCGGGCACACCCTGGGCAGCGGCAATATCCACGGGGCCGGCTCCATGGGCGTCATCCACGACTTCGGCAATGTGGTGACGCTGGGAAACACCCCTGCCCGGGGCGCCCACGTAACACTGCAAGTGTTTGGTGATGACCCCTCCGGCATCCACCCGCCCGGCCCCGATCTGAACCTTGTCCGCGTCACCTTGTTCACGGCACTGGCGGGCTTCAAACTCTATGAGGTCAAGAGCGGGGATAATCTCACCAAGATCGCCGCGCAACAAGGGCAAAACACCACGGCAACCGACATCTTTGACGCCAACAGGGACACTATCGTCAATCCCAACCTGATCTTCCCCGGGCAGATTTTCCGCGTCCCGCTGCTCAGTTGAGCAGCGTCTTGGTCAGCACTGAAATTTCCACCACCACAGGAAGACGAGGCAAGGACATGTCTAGAGTTCATGGGCGAGCCCATTGCAGCATTGCCCCGCCGGATATGCTGGGCCGCTTGGCCGTCGACGGCACCCCCAAACAACGCGAGGCAGCTGTCCGAGCCCTGGCCACCTCCGCCGCCATCCGCTCCCAACGAGCCGTGATGGGCCGGCTCAATCGCCAACTCAACCTGAATATCGGGCAAATGGTGGGCTTCGCCGTCACACCGCAACGGCGCCTGACCATCTACGACAACAAGACCAATGGCCGGACTTTCCTGCCAGGAGTGCGGGCCCGCGACTGGGGCCAGCCGCCGGTGGAAGATGCTGCGGTCAACCAGGCCTACGACGGCAGTAGCGCTACCTACGAATTCTACCGGGACGTGTACAAGCGCAACTCCCTTGACGGGGTCGGGCTGGAGCTGGTTTCATCCGTGCACTACGGTGTTGGGTTCGACAACGCTTTCTGGGACGGCTCCCAAATGGTTTACGGCGACGGCAGTGGGCGAATCTTCCAGATTGGCGGGCTGACCCGGTCGCTGGATGTCATAGCCCATGAACTGACCCACGGCATCACCGAACTGACTGCAGGCCTGGTCTACAGCAAACAGTCCGGGGCCTTGAATGAATCTTTCTCCGACGTGTTTGGTTCCCTCGTCAAGCAATACAGCCTGAAGCAGTCTGCCGCCGAGGCAGATTGGATGATCGGGGAAGGAATCCTGGTTCCAGCCTTGGGGGCAGCCCTGCGCTCCATGATGAATCCCGGCACCGCCTACTCCGGCGACCGGCAGCCCGGCCACATGGACGACTACGTGGATCTGCCGGACAACAATGACCCCCGCAACGACAACGGCGGGGTGCACATCAACTCGGGCATCCCCAACCATGCCTTCGCCCTGGCGGCCACGGCCTTGGGCGGCAAATCATGGGAGAAGGCCGGAAAGATTTGGTACAAAGTATTGACCACCCGGCTGCGCCCCAACTCGCAATTCGACGAGGCCGCCCAGGCCACCGTGGACGTTGCCGGGTCCCTGTTTAGTTCCACGGAGCAGGACATCGTCCACAACGCATGGAAAGAGGTCGGTGTCCGTACATGAAGCTGACGATTCGCAGGGGCGGCGGGCTGGCCGGCATGGTGACCCAGACCGAACTTGACGCCCAAACGTTGCCGAAACCCGCTGCGCAGGACTTTGCCGGGGCGGTGGCCCGCGCCCATCTGGCGTCCCAGCCTGCGGTGCAGCCAACAGCGCCGCCTGCCCGCAACTGGCCCGATGCCCTGCTCTATGACATCTCCTTGGAGGAGACCGGCCCACCGGTCAGCGTCCGCTACACCGATGAAACCCTGCCCGAAAACGTGCGCAAACTGGTGGCGTGGGTGGATGGGCGCCCCGAACGGGTCGAATCGATCGAACCCTAGGAACGTGGCGGGCCCAGTCAGCCGCCGCGCCTGTCCCCGCTTTTCGCGCCCGTCCGGACGGGCGCGAAAAGCGGGGACGGGCGCGCTGGCCCACCCACGTTTCGGGGACGCAAGCGCTAGGCGCGCTCTGCCGCCTCAACCACGTTGGCCAGCAGCATGGCCCGGGTCATGGGTCCAACGCCGCCCGGGTTCGGGGAGATCCAGCTGGCAACCTCTGCCGCTGCGGGCTCCACGTCACCGGTGACAACAGCTTTGCCGTTGCCGTCATCCACGCGGCTCACGCCAACATCCAGGACAATGACACCGGGCTTGAGATCCGCGGCCTTAATCATGTGCGGCACGCCTGCGGCAGCCACAACGACGTCGGCCTGGCGCAGTTCAGCGGCCAGATCCTTGGTCCCGGTGTGGGCAAGAACCACTGTGGCATTGATGTCGCGGCGCGTCAGCAGCAGGCCCATGGGCCGGCCAATGGTCACACCACGGCCCACCACCACAACGCGCTTGCCAGCCAAAGTGATGCCGTGGCGTTCCAGCAACACGATGCAGCCCTTGGGGGTGCACGGCAGCGGGGACGTCATGGGCCGGTTCACATTGGCCACCAGGCGGCCCAAGTTCATCGGATGCAGGCCGTCAGCGTCCTTGTCCGGGTCAATGGCTTCAAGCACCACGTCCTGGTCAATGTGCGCAGGCAGGGGCAGCTGCACAATGTAACCGGTGCAGGCAGGGTCCTCATTGAGCTGGCGGACGGCTGCCAGGACTTCATCCTGGGTGGCCGTCTCGGGCAGATCGATGCGGATGGAGTTGATGCCTACTTCGGCACAATCCTTGTGCTTACCGCCCACGTACCACTGGGAGCCCGGATCCGAGCCAACCAAAATGGTGCCCAGGCCCGGGGTGACGCCGCGGGCCGCGAGGGCGGCCACACGTTCGGTCAACTCGGCTTTGATGGCCGCGGCTGTGGCCTTGCCATCAAGGATTTGAGCAGTCATGCGATTTACCATTCTTCCTGGCCGGGGTAGAGCGGGAAGTTCGCGGCAAGTGCCTTCACGCGGGCGCTGAGGGCGTCAACATCTGCGCCACCCTTCAGTGCTGCTGCGATGATTTCGGCAACTTCGGTGAACTCCGGTGCACCGAAGCCACGCGTGGCCAGGGCCGGGGTGCCGATGCGCAGGCCGGAGGTGATCATCGGCGGGCGGGGGTCGAACGGGACGGCGTTGCGGTTCACGGTGATGCCAACGCTGTGCAGGAGGTCTTCAGCCTGCTGGCCGTCCAGCACGGAGTTGCGCAGGTCAACCAGAACCAGGTGAACATCCGTGCCACCGGTGAGCACAGACACGCCGGCTGCGGCAACGTCGGGAGCGTTCAAACGCTCGGCAATGATCTTGGCGCCTTCGAGCACACGGGCCTGGCGTTCCTTGAACTCTTCACCGGCGGCAATCTTGAAAGCAACTGCCTTGGCGGCGATGACGTGCATGAGCGGTCCGCCCTGCTGTCCCGGGAAGACGGCGGAGTTGAGCTTCTTGGCCCACTCCTTCTTGGCCAGGATCACGCCGGAGCGCGGGCCTGAGAGGGTCTTGTGCACCGTGGAGGTGACCACGTCGGAGTAGGGCACCGGGCTCGGGTGCAGGCCTGCTGCAACCAAACCAGCAAAGTGGGCCATGTCCGTCCAGAGCAGGGCGCCAACCTCATCGGCGATGGAGCGGAAAGCTGCAAAGTCCAGCTGACGCGGGTAAGCGGACCAGCCGGCGATGATGACCTGGGGCTTCTCGGCGATGGCCTGCTCGCGCAGCTTGTCCATGTCGATGCGGAAGGTGTCGGGCTCAACTTCGTAGGCGGCAACCTCATACAGCTTGCCGGAGAAGTTCAGCTTCATGCCGTGGGTCAGGTGTCCACCATGGGCCAAGGACAGGCCCATGATCTTATCGCCGGGCTTGATCATGGCGGCAAGGGCGGCGGCGTTGGCCTGGGCACCGGAGTGCGGCTGAACGTTGGCGTATTCGGCACCGAAGAGGTCCTTGACGCGTTCGATAGCCAGGTTTTCAGCCACGTCCACGTACTCGCAGCCACCGTAGTAACGGCGGCCCGGGTAGCCTTCGGCGTACTTGTTGGTCAGTACTGAGCCCTGGGCTTCAAGTACTGCGCGGGGGGCGAAGTTTTCGGATGCAATCATTTCCAGCGTGTCGCGCTGGCGGCCAAGCTCGTCCTTGAGGACGGCTGCAATTTCCGGGTCCAGCTCGGAGAGCGGGGCGTTGGTCACGGACTGGGTGGGGCTAAAAGACACTACAGACTCCTGAGTAGGCAGCACGAAAAAACTCTTCTAGGAAAGATTATCGCTAATGCGTTGGTGGCCGTATTTGAACTTAATCTTGGCAGGTAACTTTGCCGTGCGCCCTGAGGCTTAGCGAAAAAGCGTGCACCAAGATTACTGACGGCCAACCACGCGCATTGGCTTTACTTGACCTCGCGTCCCAGGCGTACGATCTTAAGGTCTTCTCTTCGTGCTGCTCCCCGGTGGTGTCCCACCTCATCGCCAGTCGCAACACCCCAATTGTAGTACAGGGGCACATTTGGGCGGTAACGTTGAACGGGTGACTGAATTGAACTCTCCCCATTCCCCCGCCGGATATGTCCTGACACTTTCCTGCGCGGACCAGCCAGGCATTGTCCACGCCGTCTCCGGATCCCTGCTGGAAGCCGGTTGCAACATCACCGATTCCCACCAGTACGGCAATCCGGACACCGGCTCGTTCTTCATGCGCGTTGCCGTGGAAACCACCACCTCCTTCAGCCGCCTGCGTGAGCACCTGGAATCGGTTGCAGAAACCTTCAGCCTGAACTGGCAGCTGCACCGCGCCGGCGCACCCGTGCGCACCTTGATCCTGGCATCCAAGGCGGCGCACTGCATCAACGACCTGCTGTTCCTGCAGCGTTCAGGCACCCTGCCCATCGAGATTCCGGCCATTGTCTCCAACCACAGGGACCTTGAGCCGTTGGCCCAGTTCTACGGCATCCCGTTCTACTACATCCCCGTTACGCCCGATACGAAGGCCGACGCCGAAGCAGCCCTGCTGGAACTCATTGCCGAGCACAACGTGGAGCTGGTGGTCCTGGCCCGCTACATGCAGGTCCTCTCCGATGACCTCTGCCAACACCTGGCCGGTAAGGCCATCAACATCCACCATTCCTTCCTGCCCTCCTTCAAGGGCGCGAAGCCGTACCACCAGGCCCACGCCCGCGGCGTGAAGATCATTGGCGCCACGGCCCACTACGTCACGGCCGTCCTGGATGAGGGTCCCATCATTGAGCAGGAAGTGATCCGCGTGGATCACGGCCACTCGGTGGAGAATTTTGTCTCCGTGGGCCGCGCCGTTGAAGCTCGCACCCTGGCCCAGGCGGTGCAGTGGCACGCCGAGCACCGGGTACTGCTAGATGGCCACAGGACAGTCGTCTTCGACTAGCCCCGTTCTGCGGTGCTCGGGTGCGGGGAAACGAACACCCTCACCCGGCACCGGAAGATTGTTGAACAATCTCGTTAAGTAGTGCATCCTTAGAGGAACACCTAACGAGACGGGGATCACACATGCCTTTCATTGACCTAAATTCTGACGTTGGCGAGTCCTTCGGTAACTGGACCATGGGCGACGATGAGGCAATCTTCACCTCCGTCTCCAGCGCCAATGTCGCCTGCGGATTCCATGCCGGGGATCCCAGCACCATCGCCGCGACGTGCCGCGCTGCGGTCGCGGCAGGGGTCACCGTTGGAGCCCACGTGGGCTACCGCGACCTGGCCGGATTTGGCCGCCGGTTCCTGGACTGCTCCCCCACCGAGCTTGCCGACGACGTGCTCTACCAGCTGGGCGCGCTCTCCGCCATGGCCCGGGCGGCCGGGACCACCATCAAATATGTGAAGCCACACGGCGCCCTCTACAACACGATCGTCCATCATGAGGGGCACGCCCAGGCCGTGGTCGACGCCGTGAAGGCGTTCGGCACGGATCTTCCCCTGCTCCTGCTGCCGGGCTCGCTCGCCCTGGCCCGTGCCGAGGCCGCCGGGCTGCGGGCCGTGGCCGAGGCTTTCGCCGACCGCAACTACACCCCGGAGGGGACCCTCGTCTCTCGTCGCGAGGCCAACGCCGTGCTCCACGATCCTGTACAGGTTGCCGCCAACATGGTCCGGTTGGCGACGGAGGGGACCATCACGGCCATTGACGGGAGCATCATCGCGATGCCGGCCGAAAGCATCTGCGTCCACGGCGACACGGCAGGCGCCGTGGCCATGGCAGCAGCCGTGCGCGCCGGCCTCGAGGCCGCGGGCGTGCAGATCACGAGCTTTGCATGAGCGTCACCGCCACCCATTTTGCCGGCACCCGCGCCATTTTGGTGGAACTCTCAGACCTTCAGGCGGTACTGGCACTGGCCGCCCGGCTGGACGAAGCACCCCTGCCGGGCCAGCTCGACGTCCTTGCCGCAGCAGGCACCGTCCTGGTCAAGTTCGACTCCCGGTCCGCAGCCAAGACCGCAGCGGCAACCATCGGGTCCTTGTCCTTGGGCAGCGCCCCCGCGAACACCGGCAAGCTAGTTGAGATCCCCGTCCACTACGACGGCGCCGACCTCGCCGACGTCGCCCATCTCACGGGTCTGAGCACTGAAGCGGTCATTGCCGCCCACACAGGCCAGCTCTGGCAGGCCGCGTTCGGCGGCTTCGCCCCAGGCTTCGCCTACTTGAGCGGCGAGAACCGGTCCTTGTCCGTGCCGCGCCGGGCAACCCCGCGCACCAACGTGCCTGCCGGCGCCGTGGCCCTGGCCGGCGACTATTCGGCAATCTACCCACGTAAATCGCCCGGCGGCTGGCAGCTGATCGGGCACAGCGACGCACTCCTGTGGTCCCTGACGCGCGAGAGCCCGGCGCTCATCCGCCCCATGGACCGGGTCCGCTTTGTCCCGGCCCGGCCCAGCCTGAGCCTGCGGCACGACTCCGCCGCCGGCACCGCCGTGGACGACTCGCTGGTACCGGCAGTCGCCGCCCCAGCTGTGACAGACGCAGCTCCGGCCGGCGGACTGGCCATCGTCTCGCCGGGGTTGCAGTCACTCATCCAGGACCTGGGCCGTCCCGGCCTGGGCGGGCTCGGCGTGTCCGCGGCAGGCGCCGTCGACCCGTCCGCGGCCCGTGCAGCCAACCGGCTGGTCGGCAACCAGCGCGGTGACGCCGTCGTCGAAAACCTCATGGGTTCCTTGATTCTGCGGGCCGCCACCGATCAGGTCCTGGCCGTCACAGGCGCCCGCGTGGAACTGACAGTCAGCTCCGACGAGCACCCGGCACGGCACCCCGCCCAAAACGCTCCTTTTGCCCTGCTGGCGGGAGAAACCTTGGAGCTCTCCCCCGCCCTGACCGGGCTGCGCTGCTATGTGGGCGTGCGCGGCGGCGTCGCTGGGCCGCTGGTTCTGGGCAGCCGTTCAAGCGATGTCCTGTCAGGCATCGGGCCCCTGCCCCTGGCCGCCGGGGACACCATTGTGGTGGGGACAGTATCCGGCATGCACGTGGTCGGCGCCCCGGAGCCCAGCACCCTGCCCGAGCTGCCCGGTGACGGCGTCACCAGCCTGCGCTTCACAGCCGGCCCCCGGGAGGACTGGTTTGGCCCGGCCGGGCTTGCCTCGCTGTCAGCGCAGTCCTGGCGGGTCAGCACCGAGTCGAACAGGATAGGCGTCCGGCTGGGGCTGGACGACGGGGGCACGGCCCTGACACGCATCCGCGAGGGCGAGCTGGCCAGTGAAGGGGTGGTCTGGGGCGCGTTGCAGGTCCCGCCGTCGGGCCTGCCCGTGCTGTTCCTGGCCGACCACCCGGTCACCGGCGGCTATCCGGTCATTGGCGTGGTGGTGCCGGAAGACCTGCCGGCGGCGGCGCAGCTGACTCCGGGGTCGCGGGTCCGCTTCATCATGGTTGACCCCGACACTCTGGCGCCACAGCCCACACGCCCGTCCAATCTTGCCCGCCTTGGCGACTGCCTTGCGGGCCACCAGCAAGGAAGTCACTGATGCAAAAAGTTTTGATTGCCAACCGCGGCGAGATCGCCGTGCGCGTGGCGCGGGCTTGTGCCGATGCCGGCATGGCCTCCGTGGCCGTATATTCCGAATCGGACGCCGATGCGCTGCATGTGCGCCGGGCCGATGAGGCCTACGCCCTGGGCGGGCGGGCCAGCGCGGACACCTACCTGAACATTGACAAACTGATCGGCATTGCGCTCCGGTCCGGGGCCGACGCCGTCCACCCGGGCTACGGCTTCCTGTCCGAGAACGCGGACTTTGCTCAGGCCGTCCTGGACGCAGGATTGACCTGGATCGGCCCCCCGCCTGAGGCAATCCGCCAGCTGGGCAACAAAGTCACCGCCCGGGACATCGCCGTCCGCGCGGGCGCCCCGCTGGTGCCTGGCAGCGACGGCCCCGTCGGCTCCGGCGCCGAGGTGCGGGCCTTTGCCGAAAAACATGGCCTGCCGGTGGCCATCAAGGCAGCCTTTGGCGGGGGCGGGCGCGGCTTGAAAATTGCGCACAGCTTCGAGGAGATCGACGAAGCCTTCGAATCGGCTGTCCGGGAGGCCACCGCCGCGTTTGGGCGTGGCGAGTGCTTTGTGGAGCGCTTCCTGGAGCGGCCCCGCCATGTGGAGGCCCAAGTCCTGGCCGACCGGCACGGAAACGTGGTGGTGGTGGGAACCCGCGACTGCTCGCTGCAGCGCCGGCACCAAAAACTCGTTGAGGAGGCCCCCGCGCCGTTTCTGACGGACGAACAACGCGCCAGCATCCACGCCTCGGCGAAAGCCATCTGCCTGGCCGCGGGATACGAGGGCGCCGGCACCGTGGAATACCTGGTGGCCGGCGACGGCACTGTCTCCTTCCTGGAAGTGAACACCCGCCTGCAGGTCGAGCACACCATCACCGAGGAAACCACGGGTGTGGACCTGGTCCGGGAGCAGTTCCGCATCGCCGCCGGGGAACCCCTGGCCTTCACCGCGGACCCGGAGCCGCGCGGTCATGCCTTTGAGTTCCGGCTCAACGCCGAGGACCCGGCCCGCGGCTTCCTGCCCGGCCCCGGCACCATCACCGCTTTCGAAGCACCGACAGGTTCGGGGCTCCGTGTCGACTCCGGGGTGCGCAGCGGTTCAGTGGTGCCCGGCGACTATGACTCCCTCTTGGCGAAATTGATTGTGCACGGCGCCGACCGCGCCCAGGCCTTGCGCCGGGCCAAGGTGGCGTTGGATGAGATGGTCATTGCCGGCCTGCCCACGGTACTGCCGTTCCACCGTGCTGTGGTCCGCGATCCCGCATTCACCCAGGAAGGGTCCTTCGGCGTTTACACCACCTGGATCGAATCTGAGTTCGCGGCAACGCTGGCCGCCTCAGCAGAAATCGCCCGCGCCGAGCCGGGTGCCGACCGGGAGGAAATCACCATCGATGTGGACGGCGTGGCCCTGCGAATCGGCTTGCCGGCACAGCTGCTCGCGTCCTTGCGCGGCGGCGGAGGCGTGGCTGCCGCGGCTGCAGCGCCTGATGCCGGGAGCGTCGCTGATGCCGCCACACTGACAGCGCCCATGAACGGCAGCCTGGTCAAGTGGCTGGTCGACGACGGCGCCACCGTCGCCGCCGGTGACCCTGTAGTGGTTCTGGAGGCCATGAAAATGGAAACCACCGTCTCGGCGCACCGCGGCGGGACGCTGCTACACGGGGCGTTCGCATCCGGATCCGTAGTGGTCCAAGGCGACGTGGTGGGCCGGATCAACTGACACCGCCACGTGGCCGCGATTCTGGCACAGCCACCCCGGCCCGTTGGGTAGATTGGAGCCATGCCCATGAATGCTGCCCTCGATGACCTGTCCCGGCTTGACCCGGCTGCCCACGCACACACCGGCGAATGGGTGGCCGCGGTGTTGCGTGCCCGGATTGCGGACGGGAAACTGCTGCCGGGCAGCAAACTCTCCGAACTGGCCTTGGCGTCACTGCTGGGTGTCTCGCGCAACACCCTGCGCGAGGCATTTACCGTGTTGGCCGGTGAAATGATCATCACCCGGATCCCCAACCGCGGCGTCTTTGTCGCCTCCCCGGGCCGGGAGGAGATCCGTGAGATTTACCGGGTCCGGCGCATGCTGGAACCCGCCGCGGTCCTGTGGGGGCCCGAGCTCGACGTCGACGCCCTAGCCGACGTTGTTGCCGATGCCCGCGAAGCCCTGTCCCGCGGTTCAGTGGCAGAGATGGCCAGCGCCAACCAACGCTTCCATGAGGAACTGATCCGTGGCACGGGAAGCCACGGACTGGCGGAGATCATGGCGCGGGTGCTGGCCCAGATGCGCTTGGTGTTCCATGCCATGAGCGGTGCCCCTGACTTTCACAGCCACTACGTTGAGCTCAATGCGGACCTGGTGCGGCTCTTGGTCGCCGGGGAGCGGGCCGAAGCGGCCGAAACCTTGCGCCGATACTTGGACCGGGCCGAGGCTGAACTGCTCGGGCACCTGCCCGACTCCCCCTAAGCCACCAGGACCCGCTACGGCACCTGGTAGTGGGTGTCTCTGGCGTCGGTGATCAGCATGTGGCCCGGCGCGTGGCCAATGGCCAGGGCGGGCCGGGACTCCATGATGGCCGCCTGTGGCGTGACCCCGCACGCCCAGAATACCGGGATGTGTCCCGGCGGGATCGCCACCGGGTCCCCGAAGTCCGGACGGCCCAGATCCGTGATGCCCAGTTCGGCCGGATTGCCCACGTGCACGGGGGCTCCATGCACGGCCGGGTAGCGTGAGGTGATCCGGACGGCGTCGGCAACTTGGGAAGCCGGCACGGGGCGCATCGAAACAACCAGCGGCCCGGACATGGAACCGGCCGGCGTGCAGCGGATATTTGAGCGGTACATGGGCACATTGACGCCCTGGTCTATGTGGGCAATGTTGATGCCGCCGTCCTGCAGGGCCGCCTCAAAGGTGAAGCTGCAACCTACGATGAACGTGACCAGGTCATCACGCCAGTACTGGGCAATATTCGCCACCTCGGCGGTCTTTATGCCGTTTTCATAAACCGTGTACAGGGGCACATCGGTGCGGATGTCGCCTCCGGCCAACAGCGGCCCGGTGGTCTCGCCGGCGTCGAGCACGCCCAGAATGGGGCACGGTTTGGGGTTGCGCTGGGCAAAGAGGAGCACATCGAAGGCCAGCGCCTGGGGCACGATGATCAGATTGGCCTGGGCAAATCCCCTCGACCAGCCGGCTGTGGGGGTGATGAGGCCCTCGCGGAAGAGCCGGCGGGCGGCGTCCGGGCGGAGCTGGCCGGGATTGGCAGGCAGGGCGCCGTGCGTTTTCGTTGTCATGGTCAGCCGATTCCTCAGGAGGTCCAGAGGCGGGCCAGGCCTGAGAGCGACTGCCAGCCAAGGAACAAGGTGAGCAGCCACGTAGCGGCACCCACTATCAGCAACCATTTCGGGTACACGTAGCCGTGGAGCAGGTCCCGGCGGCGCCACGCAACCCAGAGCAGCAGTGCAAAGCCCACGGGCAGGATCAGGCCGTTGAACGCACCGGCGAAGATCAGGAGCTTTTGCGGGGCCTGGCCGATCAGCCCATACGCAATGGAACAGACAACAATGAAGGCGACGGTGAGCAAATTGCGCTTGCGTTCGGAGGTGGTGGACTTGGTGATGAAGGACACCGAGGTGAAGGAGGCGCCCACCACGGATGTCAGCGATGCCGCCCAGAGCACAACGCCGAACATCCGCATGCCGATCTCGCCGGCCGCGGCGCCGAAGGCTTCCGCCGCCATGTTGCTGCTGGTCAGGGTGACTCCGCCGGCCACCACACCAAAGATGGCCAGGAACAGCAGGACCCGCATGATGCCGGTGACAATGACACCCAGCACGGAAATGCGGGTGATGTCCTTGACGTGGGCTACGCCGGTGGCGCCGGAGTCGAGCATGCGGTGTGCCCCGGCGTAGGTGATGTACCCGCCCACGGTGCCGCCGATCAAGGTGGTGATGATCAGAAAGTCAATCTTGTCAGGCAGAACGGTGTTCTTCAGCGCTTCACCGACCGGCGGGGCGGCGACGATGGCCACATAAAGCATGAGCAGGATCATGATGGCGCCCAGCAGGACCACAATTCTATCAAGCGCCATGCCGGCCCTTTTGGACAGGAAGATCAGGATCGCAACGGCGGCCGAGAGCAGGCCGCCAATCTTGGGGTCCAGCCCCAACATGGCATTGATGCCCAAGCCTGTGCCGGCAATATTGCCGATGTTGAACACCATGCCGCCAGCAAAGACCAGGATGGCCAGGAACCAGCCCGCCCCAGGCAGGACTTTGTTGCCCAATTCCTGGGCCCGCAGACCGGAGACCCCCACTACGCGCCACACGTTGAGCTGGACGGCGATGTCCACCAGGATGGAAACGAGGATTGCAAAAGCAAACGCCGCACCCAGCTGGACGGTGAAGACGGTGGTCTGGGTGATGAACCCCGGCCCGATGGCGCTGGTGGCCATCAGGAACATGGCACCCAGCAGGGCCGTGCGCTTCGATGGGGTAATCATTTTTGGCTTGGTGCCCGGGGTGGCCATGGTTCCATCCATCCAAATTGGGTGACCGGAGTCACAGGAAGTATCCCAAGGAACACTACAGGTTGTTGAACAATTTAGGCAAGGCATTGTTGAACAATTCCGTAAATTTGGGCCAATGTCTCCGCCCATGCGCACTGCTGAGACAGAACGCTGCGCATAGCCAAACACCACGTTGCCCAAGCGCACTGCGGAGACCGGGCGCAGCGCCAGTGTCACAGCTGCGCCTCGCTGGCAGCTGGCGATGCGCATAGCCAAACATCACTTTGCTCATGCGCACTGCTGAGACCACCCGTGGCGCCAGTGTCAAAGCTGCGCCTCGCTGGCAGCTGGCGATGCGCATAGCTAACCATCACTTTGCTCATACGCACTACTGAGACCGAACGCTGCGCCAGTGTCACAGCTGCGCCCCGCTGGCTGCTGGCGATGCGCATAGCCAAGGCGGCAGCCGAAGTGGCTAGGCTGGGGCCATGCAAACTCATGTGTTGGGCAAAACGAATCGCACTGTGTCCGCCGTCGGGCTGGGAACTTGGCAGCTGGGTGCCGACTGGGGCGACGTCAGCGAAGCCGACGCCTTGGCTGTCCTGGCCGCATCAGCAGACGCGGGTGTGACATTTTTCGACACCGCCGATGTTTATGGCGATGGCCGCAGCGAACAAGTCATTGGCAAATTCTTGCGCGACCACGGCACCGGCATTACCGTCGCCACGAAAATGGGCCGCCGCCTGGAACAAATGCCGGAAAACTATGTGCTGGAGAATTTCCGTGCCTGGACCGAGCGCTCCCGCAGAAACCTCGGCGTGGAAACGCTGGACTTGGTCCAATTGCACTGCCCACCCACGGCCGTCGTCACCTCGGATGAGGTCTATGACGCCCTAGACACGCTGGTTGCCGAGGGCGCCATCGCCAACTACGGGCTGAGCGTGGAGACCTGCGATCAGGCCCTTGCGGCGATCACGCGGCCCAACGTGGCTACAATCCAGATCATCATCAACGCGTTCCGGCTCAAACCGTTGGATGCGGTGCTGCCAGCAGCACTGGAGGCCGGGGTTGGCATTATTGCCCGCGTCCCGCTCGCCAGTGGCCTGCTCACAGGCAAATACACCCCCGCCACCACGTTTCCGGACAACGATCACCGAAACTACAACCGCGACGGCAGCCACTTTGACGTTGGCGAGACATTCTCCGGCGTCGACTACGCCGTGGGGCTTCAGGCCGCCGAACGCTTTGCCCGGCTCGCCAAGGATTTGGACGGGCCGACGACGGCGCAGGCCGCCCTTGCCTGGGTGGCCCAATGTGACGGCGTCAGCACAGTCATCCCCGGCGCCCGGTCCACCGCCCAAGCCAGGGCCAATGCGGCCGCCGGGACCCTGGGTGGCCTCAGTGCGGATTTCAACCAGGGAGTCCGAGACCTTTACAACGAGCTGCTGCGCACGGACATCCACCCCCGCTGGTAGGGCCCGGCGGCGCTCAGTCCAGGGACATCGGCCCGATCTCGGCCAACAGCTCCCCCGGGCCGGGATTTTCCGGTGCCGAGCTGCCGCCCAGGTGCTTGACCACACCCCACACGGCGTTCAGCGCGGTGGTGACGGCGCCGTCGGCCCATCCCGCCGTCCAGGAGACGTCGTCGCCGGCCAGGAAGATGCCCCGCTGGCTTTCGGGCAGCTCCGCCTGGTCAAAATGCGTGAACAGCCGCTGCTGGTAACGGTAGTGGCCGGGCAGGTTGGCCTTGAACGCACCCATGAAGTTCGGGTCAGCCTCCCAGGACACCGTAATGGGCGCCCCCACAATGTGTGAGGCAATGTCCACGTTCGGGTAGATCTGGGCCAGCGAGTGCAGCATCAGCTCCACCCGCTCCTCAGCCGAGAGCGAGAGCCACTTCAGCGCGTCGTCGTTCCAGGTGTAGGAAAGCAGGATGACGGCGGGCGCATCGGGGCCGTTGTCCAGCAGGTAGGTGGCACGGTTGAGCCGGTCGGTCAGGGTCATGGACATGACCTCACGGCCCGTCTCCGGATCAATATCCTTCCAGAACGGCCTGTCCACCATGACAAAGGTCTTGGAGGACTGCATGTAGTGCGAACGTTCAATGGCCGTCCACATGGGCGCGGCAAACAGCGATTCCTCCGTATTGATGCGGGTGGAGAGCAGCCACGACTGGCAGGTGCTGATCACGACGGGGAAACGGTGCGTCTTGCCCCAGCGCTCGGTAATTTCCAGCGAGCCGTCCTCCGCACGGGCAATCTTGGCCACACCACCGCGCGGGGATCCGGCGTGCAGTGACTTCAGCGAGGTCCCTTCAGGCCAGTGCTCCATGCCCGACGGCGCGTCCTCCCACAGTGCCTCGGGGAGCCTTTGCGCGCCGCCGGCGATGCTGCGGTGGCCGTCGTCGGCGTCGGTGTAGACCACCCGGAGGATCTCCAGGATCGAGTTGGGGAAGTCGGTGTCCCAGCCGCCCGTACCGAAGCCCACCTGTCCAAAGGCCTCGCGGTGGCCGAAGCCGGCCTTTTTGAAGGCTTCGCTGGCGGCAATGAAACCGTAGAAGGTTTGCTCATCCAGGGCTGGCACCAGGGCGTTCCAGATTTCCTTGATGGTTTTGGTGTCCCGCACCCGGATGGCTTCTTGCATCTGGGCGAACGCGGCGCCGTCATTCACGGAAGCTCGCCAGGCCCGGGCCACTTCGTGGAAGAACTCCGGGAGGTCCGCCTCGGTGACCGCATAGTGGGATTCGCCGGTCAGTTCAATGACCGTGCTGGAGGTTGCCCCGGAGAGCGGGTTGGGGAACTCCTCGCTCGCCAGTCCCATCTGGTCCACATAGTGGTAGAAGGCGCGTCCGGAGACCGGGAAGCGCATCCCGCCCAGGTCCGCGGTAACTTCCGGCGCCCCCGGGAAACTGGCTGTGCGCAGCCGTCCGCCGATTTGTTCGGGCTCAAAAATGACGGGCTTGAGCCCCATCTTCATGAGTTCGTAGGCGGCCACCAGACCGGACAGCCCGGCCCCGATAACGGCAACCTCGGTACCGTGGGCCTGCGCCGGGACGCTGCCCAAGCCGGCGGGGTGCGCCAGGTAGTGGTCGTAGCTGAACGGGAAATCAGGGTTGAGCATGGTGATTGCGTCAGTCATGGTTACGGTGCCTTCACGGTGTTGGTGTCCTCGGAGGGAGCGCTGTCCGTCTCAATGCTGCGGGTGGAGAGTTCTTGGTATTCGTCCTCGGACAGGGCTGCCACCTTGGAATGGCGGCGGCCGTAGCCAAAGTATGCCAGCAACCCCACCATCATCCATGCGAGGAACACCACCCAGGTGTGGCCGCCCAGGTTGACCATCAAGTAGATGCACATGAGCGCGCCCAGAATGGGGGTCACGGGGTAGAACGCCACCTTGTAGCTGCGTTTGAGCTCGGGACGGTTGCGGCGCAGGTAGATCACGGCAATGTTGACCAGGGCAAAGGCGAACAGGGTGCCGATGCTGGTGGCGTCGGCCAGGGCACCGAGCGGGACCAGCCCCGCCGTCAGCGCCACCACGATGCCCACAATCAAGGTGCCGGCCACGGGAGTGCCGCGCTTTTCGGAGATCCGGCCAAATATTTTGGGCACCAGCCCGTCCCGGGACATGGACATCAGGATGCGGGTCTGGCCGTACAGCACTGTCAAGACAATGCTGGCAATGGCCAGCACGGCGCCCACGGAGAACACCAGGGCAATCCACGGCTGGTGCGTGACTTCCAGCAGGATCTGCACCAGGGCCGCCTGGGTTCCGTCGAACCAGGTCCATTCGCGGGCGCCGACGGCGGCCACAGCCACCAGCACATACAAGGTGGTCACGATGATCATGGACAGCATGATGGCCCGGGGCAGATCACGCTGCGGGTTTTTGGCTTCCTCGCCGGCGGTGGAAGCGGCGTCGAACCCTATATAGGAGAAGAACACCCGGGATGCTGCGGCGGAGACGCCTGCGGCGCCCATGGGCATGAGCGGGCTCAAGTTTCCTATGGAGAAGGCGCTGAAAGCAATGGCGCAGAAGAACAGCAGGATCGCGATCTTGACGATCACAATGGCCGTGTTGACCCAGGCACTTTCCTTGGCACCTCGAATCAGCAAAACCATGGACAGCAACACAATGGCCATGGCTGGCAGGTTCAGCAAACCACCGGCTCCGGGCGGCTGGGAGATGGCGTCCGGCAGCGCCCAGCCAAAGGCGGCCAAGGATTCGTTGATGTATTGACCGGCCCCAACGGACACGGCGGCCACCGAGACCGCGTATTCGAGCACCAGGCACCAACCGCAGATCCAGGCCATGCCCTCACCCAGGGTGACGTAGGTGTAGGAGTAGCTGGATCCTGCCGCCGGCACCATGCCCGCCATTTCCGCGTACGACACGGCGGAGAGCAGTGCGGCGATGCCAGCAATCAGGAAGGAGATGAACACGGCGGGCCCGGCCAGAGGCACGGAATCACCAAGAATCACCAGGATGCCGGTTCCCAGCGTGGCTCCCACACTGATCATGGTCAATTGGAAGACGCCAAAGCTACGGACCAATTTCCGGCCGCCGGAGCCAGTCTCGGCTTCATGGAGCATCTGCCCCAGGGGCTTGCGGCGCAGCAGTTGCCGCCCCAGGCCAACGGCTGGCCTGCTTCCGTGCGGACCCCCGGCGGTTGCAGTCGACACTGACTGCGGGCTGGGCTGATCACGTAGTGACATTCTCTAAATCCCATTCTGTGTGGTCCTGCGAGTGCAGGTAATGCTGTGCAAGTTCCTCAACACTATTCCTGTGATGCGCATCTCATTGGAGTGCAAAACGTCCTGTACGCTGTGTCCATGAGACTAAACGCACCAACCGTTCCCGGCTCCTCGGAACTCATCACCGGCACGGTCAGCGTTGACCTGGACGCCATAGAGCACAACGTACGCATCTTACGCGCTCACACCACAGCCCCGCATTTCATGGCAGTCGTCAAGGGAAACGCCTATGGCCACGGCCTGCTGGAAACGGCACGCTCCGCCGTGGCCGCCGGCGCCGACTGGCTGGGGACAGCCCAGTTATCGGAGGCCCTGACCCTGCGGCGCGATGGCATCACCACCCCCATTTTGGCCTGGCTCTACCTAGCCACCTCATCCGGTGGCGCCATCACGGACGCCGTGCAGCATGACATCGATGTGTCCCTGGGCAGTGTGGCCCAGCTGGAAGTTGTGGCCGGGACCGCGCACGCTTTGGGCCGGACGGCGTTCATCCATCTTGAGCTGGACAGCGGCCTCAGTCGTGGTGGCGCCCGCCGTGAGGACTGGCCCGCCCTGGTGGCCGCGGCGCGTGCGGCGGAACTCACCGGCGCCGTGTCCGTCCGCGGGGTGTGGACACACCTCGCCTGGGCCGATGTCCCGGCGCACCCGGCCAACACGGCCGCCGTGGCGGACTTTGAGGAAGCGGTCCAGGAGGCGCACGACGTCGGGCTGACGCCAACGTTGCGGCACGTCTCCAGTTCGGCGAACATCCTGGCGAGGCCCGAATTCCATTTCGACATGGTGCGTGCCGGCCTTGCCATGTACGGTCTTTCTCCTGCCGAGCACCTTGACCCGGCCGACTTCAGCCTGCGCCCGGCATTGTCCGTTTCGGCTCCCGTGGTACTGGTCAAGCATGTCCCTGCGGGCACGGGTGTCAGCTACGAACACCGGGCCATCACCCACGAATCACGCTATCTGGGGCTTATCCCGCTGGGCTACGCCGACGGCATTCCCAAGGGCATCTCAGGGAGCAGCATCGTCATGGTGGGCGGCCACAAGGTGCCGGTCATCGGCAAGGTCTGCATGGACCAGTTCATGGTGGATCTGGGGCACCAGACCGGCGTCAAGGTCGGTGACACGGCGCTTTTGTTTGGCGATCCGGAGGTGGGGGCGGCGAGCGCCGATGACTGGGGCGCGGCCATCAACAGCCATGGCGACGAGATCATCAACCGCATCGCCCCGAGACTGCAGCGGGTGTACACCCATGGCCGCTGACACCAAGGGCCAGCGGGTCCGTTCCCTTCCCCTGTCCAATGAGGAAGTGGAGTCACGGTTCCGCTCTGTCACCCTGGCCCAGTTCCTGGCGGAGCTGCCCGATGAGCTGACCATTTTGCACGACGCCAATCTGCAGGCACGCCTGCGCTGGGTGGAGCCGAGCGAGCTGGCTGACCCCACGCCGTATTTGATGGACGGCGAGTTTGTCCTGACTGCCGGGCTTCCCCTGCTGGGCGAGGGCGGGACTGCGGATGCGATTGACGCCTATGTGGAGCGGCTGGCCGGGGCCAAGGTCTGCGCCCTGGGGTTTGGCTTGACCCCGTACCACCATGAGGTGCCGCCTGCCCTGGCAGCGTCCTGCCGACGCCACGGGCTGACACTGGTGGAGGTGCCACCCACGGTGCCGTTCGCCGCCATCGGGCTGCAGTTTGCCCAGCTTCTGGAGTCCGATTCGGCCAAGGTGTTCCGCCAACTCGCCGAGACCAACCGGATGCTCATGCGCTCGGTGCTGTCCCCCCGCCCGGACCAGGAAGTCTTGGGAACCCTAGTGCAGCGCGTGCCTTGCTGGGCGGTGCTGGTGGGGGCCGACGGGAAGGTGCGGGCTCGCGCCGGAAGCAACCCGGCCGACGTCGTGACGCTTGGCCCGCTGCTACAGCGGCTGTTCTCCGGGTCAGGCCCCCGCGTGGAGTTGGACAGCTACCCCTCACCCGGATCCGAGTCCGTGGTGGGGCACCCGCTGCGCAGCACCCGGGATGTGAATCTTGGCGCCCTGGTGATTGGTTCGGCCGAACGGTTGTCACCGGCCCACAACAACATTGTCTCCTCCGCCGTCGGCCTGCTGGAGTTGCTCTCCCGGCAACGCACCAGCGGCTCACTGGCCCCCAGCCAGCTGGCCACCGCGTTGCTGCTGCACCCGGAGACGCTCGCCACGGGCACGGCCCGCGAAGTGTCGGCCGCCAAGGACTTGCTGGCGCAAAGTCTTGGCTCCACCCGGTCGGCGCCCATGCGCGTGGTCCAAGGCGTCAATGTGGACGCGCCGCAGTGGCGCAGCTCCGACTCCCCCGTACGCGAGCTGTTGCAGTGGCGGCGCATCTTCGACACCAAGCTCGTGGAGATCACCGAATATGGCTTTGCCGCGGTGACACGCCTGAAGGTTGACGACGCCGCCGTGGCCGAGGCGCAGCGCCTCGGCTGGCGGCTGGTCATCGGCGACCCCGTGGAACTAAACAGCCTGCCAGCCGCCTATCAGCGAGTGGGTGCCCTGCGCGCCCGGGCACGCGCCACCGCGGAGACCCTGCGGGTGGATTCAGTGACGTGGTCCGTGACGGGGCTGTTGGGCCGCGAAGCCGGGGCCATGCTGGCCGGGCAGGTGTTGGCACCGTTGCTGGAACCTGAACGCCAGGACGCCCTCTTGGACGTGCTGCGCGGCTGGCTGGCGCAAAACGGCAACTGGGATGCCACGGCCAAGGCGCTGGGGCTCCACCGCAACAGCGTCCGGCGCCAGATTGGCGTCGTCGCTGAACTGCTGGACCGCGACCTCAACGACGCACAGACCCGAGCGGACCTCTGGATCGCCCTGCAGTATTCCCCGCCTGCGCCCTAGTGCCGGGCCCACTCTGCGTAGAGTTCGGGGCGGCGTTCGGACAGGTAGGGCACGTCCTTGCGGGTGGACCGGATGGTTTCGGCGTCGAGCTGGGCGTAGAGCAGTGTGGCGTCCGGCCCGGCGGTGGCGAGGAATCCGCCGTCGGCCCCGACAATGACGCTGCCGCCACCAAAGGCCACGGATGATTCCACGCCGCAGTGGTTGGCGTAGGCGAGCGCCACATGGTTTTCCAGCGCCCGGGCCCGCACCAAAACCTGCGGAACTTCGTCAAATCCGTGCGCCAGGGCGGTGGGGACCAGCACCACGTCGGCCCCGCGCACGCCTGCCGCGCGTACTGTCTCGGGGAATTCCACGTCGTAGCAAATGACTATCGAAAGAAACAGGTCCTTGAACTGCACGACGCCGGGAGCTTCCGTTGCGCCGACGAAAGCCGCCCGCTCGGCGTCGCCAAAGAGGTGAACTTTTCCGTAGTCCAGCAGCTCGGCGCCGGCGGCGTCCACCAGTGTGGCACTGATACTGAGGCGGGCGCCGTCCACTCGCGGGAGGCTGTAGACCAGGGCGATGCCATGATTTCTGGCAATATCGGCGAGCTCATGGCGAAGCCGCGGCAACTGCCCGGGCTCAAATTCGGCGTGAATGCGTTCGGGATCGTAGCCGGGCACGAACAGCTCAGGTGTGAGCAGGAGGTCAGCGCCGGCGGCGGCAGCGTCACTGGCCGCTGCATCAATGACGGCAAGGTTCCCCGCCATGTCCAGCGGCACGGCATTAGCCTGCAACAACGCCAACAACATGTTTACTCCTTAGTGGTTTGCCCGGGCTGTTCCCTCAGCTTCCACAGTAGCGGCGCCGCCGCCAGAAAGTGTGGGTGCAATCTCACCACCCAACGGCGCTCACGGGACGATTTGCCCGTTGCGGCAAGCCAGCATTGGGTACCATCGGCTAGAAGAGTGCAAATGCGTGCGTTGGCAACAGCCTGCCCGCCTCCTGGAACGGATCCACCATGAATCAACTGATCACTTTTGACGGCATTACCCCCACAGTGCATGAAAGTGCGTTCGTTGCGCACACGGCAGTTCTGATTGGCCAGGCCACACTGGGGGCTGACGCCAGCGCCTTTTACGGTGTGGTGATGCGCGGGGACACCAACTCCATCAGCGTCGGTGCGGGCAGCAATCTGCAGGACAATGTGGTGCTGCACGCCGACCCCGGCTTCCCCACCCACGTTGGCAGCGGTGTCAGTGTGGGCCACAGCGCCGTCATCCACGGGTGCACCATTGAGGACGACTGCCTGATTGGCATGAGCGCCACCATCATGAACGGTGCCGTCATTGGGGCAGGTTCCCTGGTGGCAGGTGGCGCGGTGGTTCTGGAAGGCGCCGTCATTCCCCCGGGCTCCCTGGTAGCGGGTGTTCCGGCCAAGGTGCGCCGGGAACTGAGCGCCGAGGAACGAGAGCACGTTCGCGAAAACGCCGAAAACTACGTGGCGTTGGCCCGCAAGCACAAGCTGGTCCAGCCCTAGAGCGAATGCCCAAAAACTAACATTTCCAACAATTTCAACAACTATTGGACACTCATGAACGCATGGGGCCTAGTCGGCCAGCTCGTGAAGGCTCCTTCCTGCAGTAAAACTGGCATCCATAACAGGATTCACATTTCTTGCGTTAAGACAAAAAGCATGTGAGAGTCCATTTTGCGTTAACCTCTTGACTGCATTACCCGGTGTGATGCACGCTACTACAATGAGTAATGCCCCCACACCTGCCGCCGGCCACATGCCCAAGCCCGGTTCACAATCAGCCCTGCGCCAGCGCAATCAACGACTCATCATTGAAACGCTGCGAGAACTTGGGGCTTTGTCCCAGGCTGAACTGGCTCGCGCCACCGGACTGTCCACGGCAACAATCTCCAACATTGTCAAAGCCCTTTCAGCAGAAGGGCTGACCACCACCCATCCCACCACCAGTTCTGGGCGGCGCGCATTGGCCGTGAGCCTGCTGGAAACTCCTGAGATTGCCGCTGGAATTGATTTTGGCCGCAGCCACGTCAGGGTGGTCCTGGCCAGTCCGGGACTCATCGTCAAGGCCGAAAAGTTTGCGCCGCTCCCGGTTGGTCACCTGGCCTCCGAAAGTATTGCCACGGCCGCGGCCATGTTGGCGGATCTCTTGGCAGAATCCGGGATCGAACGCGGCCAGGTCAAGGGTGCCGGCGTTGGCGTTCCGGGGCCCATTGACCACAGGACAGGCACAGTTATTCGCGGGGCCATCCTGCCCGAATGGGTGGGAGTCAATATTGTGGCGCGGCTTGAAGAAGCCCTGGACATGCCTATTTTTGCCGACAATGACGCCAATCTGGGGGCCCTGGCCCAAGTCACCTGGGGCGAGCACAAGGCTGCCCGTGACCTGGTTTTTCTGAAGATCGGCAGCGGGATTGGGGCGGGCCTGATCCTCAATGGCGCACCCTACTATGGGCATACCGGAATCACCGGAGAGATCGGCCATGCCACCATCTTTGATCAGGGATTGGTGTGCCGCTGCGGAAACCGCGGCTGCCTTGAAACAGTGGCCTCAACGGCCGTCATGATCGAGCTGCTGAGCCGGGGCGAGAGTGAGACCTTGACGGTTGGTGCCATCATCCGCCACGCCATGGCAGGCGATTCGGCCACCCTGCGTGTCATTGACGACGCCGGGATGGCCGTCGGCAGGGCCATCGCCAACGTGGCCAACATGATCAATCCTGAGATCATCGTTGTGGGCGGACCCTTGGCGGCCCTGGGCGAAACCCTGCTGAACCCCATCCGTCGCGGCTTGATCCGCCATGCCGTCCCCGCTATTGGCGAGGGAACCACTGTTGTCATGTCATCACTTGGCGACCGGGCTGAAGCCCTGGGCGCCATCTCCTTGGCACTGTCCCGCCGCGGCCTGCCACAGGACCGGCGCTGACGACTGGGCCCGTCACAGTCGGAGGCGGCCACCAAAACTATAAGTTGATGCCGCCTCATTTCGGCAACATTTCAGACTGTTACCAATCTGTTGCGTTAAATAGTTGACTGCAAATTGTGATGCAGGTAACTTTTGGAGAGCGGGTACGTCTTGTACTCCTGCCGATCATCATTTCGAACAATTATTCACGGAGGATAAACATGCGACGTCGTCTATCGTTGCTTGCCGGAGTTGCAACGCTGGGTCTGACCCTGGCGGCCTGTGGCGGCGGCGCCGACAACACCCCCAGTGACAGCTCCAACGCCAAGGATGCAACAGGCAAAGTTGGCGTTTTCACCTGGTGGGCCGACGGTTCGGAGAAGGCCGGCCTGGATGCCTTGGTCAAGGTATTTGGCACCGACTTCCCGAATGTCACTTTCGACAACTTGGCTGTTGCCGGTGGTGCCGGTTCACAGGCCAAGAGCGTGTTGGCTGCCCAGTTGAAGGCTGGCAACCCGCCGGATTCCTTCCAGGCCCACGCTGGTGCCGAACTCCAGGACTACATCGACGCTGATCAGCTCGAAGATCTCTCCTCCTTCTACAAGGACAATGACCTCACGGCCCAGTTCCCCAAGGACCTGGTTGATCGTTTGACTGTTGACGGCAAGATCTACTCCGTCCCCTCCAACATTCACCGTGCAAACGTGGTCTGGGCCAACGTTGAAGTGCTCAAGGCCGCCAACGTCGACCCGACCAAGCCTGCAGCGGACCTCGATGCCTGGTTCGCCGACATGGACAAGATCAAGGCCACGGGCAAGATCCCCTTGGCTGTTGCCGGTTCCTGGACCCAGGTTCAGCTGTTTGAAAACATCCTGCTCTCCAGCTTGGGCACCGATGGTTACAACGGACTGTGGGATGGCAAGACTGACTGGAAGGGCGCCGACGTAACCAAGGCCATCACGGCCTACGAAAAGGCCCTGACCTACACCAACACCGACCGCGACTCCCTCAGCGACTGGGCTCCGGCCACGCAGCTCGTTCAGGATGGCGCAGCAGCCTACAACGTCATGGGTGACTGGGCAGAAGCCAAGTTCGCTCAGGACGGCGACAAGCCCGGCGTCGACTACGTCTACTTCCCCACACCGGGAACAGCGGGCACCTTCGACTTCCTCGCTGACTCCTTCACCTTGCCCAAGGGTGCTCCGAACCCGGCCGGCGCCAAGGCCTGGCTGACCACCATCGGCTCCGCTGAAGGCCAGACTGCTTTCAACAAGGTCAAGGGTTCCATCCCGGCCAACACCACTGCCAAGACCGATGACTTCTCTGAATACCAGAAGAGCGCCATCAAGGACTTTGGCCAGGACAAGATTGTTTCCTCCCTGGCTCACGGTGCAGCAGTGCCCGTTGCCTGGTTGAACGATCTGAGCACCGCCGTGAGCAAGTTCGGCGGCGACAAGAACGTTGACGGATTGCAGACGTCCGCTGCAGAGATCGCGGCGAAGTTCGCCAAGTAACAAAAACGCATAGAGCCTGGGGGCGGCCGCGACAGTGATGTTGCGCCGCCCCCAAGCCATGCTGTACCGATTTTCTTCGGAAGGAGGCAAATCATGTTAAAACGTGTAAAACATTGGGGTCCGGGCGTACTGCTCCTGGCACCCACTATGATCCTGGTCGGCATCTTCGTCTACTGGCTCATCATTGAAAACTTCCGTGTCAGCTTGACCAATCAGCACACGGCAAAGCCCAGCAACAAATACGTTGGCTTCGAGAACTACTCCAACCTTTTGGCAGACCCAAACTTCCAGCACTCACTGTGGAACCTGCTAATCCTGACCATCGTCTTCCTCGGTGGCACCTTGATATTCGGCTTCCTCTGGGCCTGGATTCTGGAACAGCCAGCCAAGGGTGAAGGTTTCTTCCGCTCGGTGTACCTGTTCCCCATGTCCATCTCCTTCATCGCCTCGGGTGTTGTTTGGCGCTGGCTGCTCTCCAGCTTGCAGACCACCCAGCCCGGCGGTGAACGCACCACGGGCCTGAACCGTCTGCTGGACAGCGTCGGTTTGGGCGCCCTGCAAAACGACTGGTGGTCCGACCCCACCTGGGGCATTGCCGCCATTGCTGTTCCCGCCATTTGGCAGCTTTCGGGTTACGTCATGGCACTGTTCCTGGCGGGCTTCCGCGGCATCCCCGATGAACTCCGCGAGGCAGCCCGCATTGATGGTTGCACCGAGTGGAAGCTGTACCGCCATGTGATCTTCCCGCAGCTGAGCCCCGTGATGCTCTCAGCCGTGATCATCATCGGCCACATGTCCCTGAAGCTCTTTGACCTCATCCGGGCCATTGTTCCCGACGCCAACACCTACGACGTTCAAGTCCCCGCCACGTTGATGTGGGTCAAGTACATCGGCAGTGACTATGCAGATGCCGCCGCCATCGGAACCATCTTGTTGGTCCTGGTCGCCTTGGTGGTCATCCCCTACTTGATGTACACCTCACGAGCGGAGAAGCGCTAATGACTACCGCAACGGCGAATAACAAGAACCGCGCCCGTTCCGCGCAGGACATGAAGTCCGATTCCAAGCGCAACACCAAACGCCGCATCAACCGCACCTTGAAGTACGCGCTGCTGCTGTTCTTCGTGATTGTTGTGCTGCTGCCGGCCTACGTGCTAATCATTACCAGCTTCAAGGGAACTGCCGACGCCGATCCCTCCCGTGCCTGGTACCTCCCGCGGACTTGGGAATTGGACGGCTGGGTCAAGGCCTGGACCACGTTGGCCCCCTCGCTGGGACGAACAGTGTTGCTGGTGGTTCCCTCAGCATTGATCTCGGCGTTCCTTGGCTCCATCAACGGCTACGTGCTGTCCAAGTGGAAGTTCCCCGGCTCCAACATTGTCTTCACCTTGATCCTGTTCGGCATGTTCATTCCGTACCAGGCCGTCATGATCCCGTTGACGCAGCTGGTTAGTGATCTGGGTGTGCCGCAGGGCATCCCTTCGCTGATGCTGTTGCACATTGTTTACGGCCTGCCGATCTGTACTTTGATCTTCCGCAACTACTATGCGTCCGTCCCCGATGAATTGGTCGAGGCAGCGCGCATGGATGGTGCAGGAATTCTGCGTACCTATGGCTCAGTCATCCTGCCTGTGTCCATGCCTGGCTTCGTCGTCGTGTTGATCTGGCAGTTCACCTCTGCCTGGAACGACTACCTCTTCGCGGCGTTCTTCTCCTCGGGCCGCAATGGTCCCGTCACCATCGCCCTGTCCTTCCTGGCAGGTGGACAGCTCACCGATTATGCCGCCTCCATGGCTGGCGCGCTCATCGCCTCCGTCCCCACCTTGATTGTCTACATTTTGTTGGGCAAGTACTTTGTGGGTGGCCTGATGAGCGGCTCCGTGAAGGGCTAGTTCGTCTTCCCACGGCGACGTAGCTACCCAAGGCCCTTATCCGGCGTCGAACTTAATTTCGACGCCGGATAGGGGCCTTCGTCATGTTCGCGCCATGCGCGGGGCTTGCTGGCAGAATGGCGTGATGACCATCTCACGTTTTGTCGGCACGCCCGACTGGTACACCACGTTCAACCCTGAAACTCTTGCCGCCACCGGCACAGCCCTGCGGTGGGGCGTTGTTGCCACAGGAGGCATCGCCAACACTGTCACGGCGGACTTGGCTCTGCTCGAAGACGCAGTGCTGCAGGCTGTCAGCTCCCGCGGCGAGAAGAGTGCGGCGGAGTTCGCCGCCAAGTTCGGCTTTGCCACGCACTATTACGACGGCGGTCCCGACGGCACCAGCGGCCCCGGCTACCTCCAGCTGGTTGCGGACCCGGACGTTGACGTGGTGTACGTGGCCACCCCGCACGCCCAGCACTACGACATCGTCAAGGCTGCACTGGAAGCTGGCAAGCATGTTTTGTGCGAGAAATCCTTGACCATCACAGCCGCCGAGACGCGGTCCCTGATCGCCTTGGCCAGCGCCAAGAAGTTGTTTCTCATGGAGGCCGTTTGGGCCCGGTTTGTGCCGGGCTTCCAGCGCGCATTGGAGATCATTGAATCCGGCGAAATTGGCCAGGTCAAGTGGGTTCGCGCCGATCTTGGCTTCAACGCACCCCTGGATGATTCCGCCCGGATCTGGGCGCCCGTAGATGGCGGCGGCGCGCTCCTGGACATCAGCGTCTACCCGCTTCTGTGGGCTTGGGGCACTCTCGGCAAGCCGGATGCTGTTGTGGCCACCGCAGAACTGACGGCGTCGGGCGTGGATGCGCAAAACACCCTGACGCTCAGCTACGACCATGGCGCCCAGGCCCAGCTCATCAGCTACCTGTCCTCGCACGGGCCGCGCGTGGCCACCGTGTCCGGCACCGAGGGTTACCTTGAGACCATCGGCTCGGTCAACAACCCCCAAGGCCTGCGGATCAGCGTGGGATGGGACAACGAGCGCACGGAAATGTTTGAACACCCCGGCAGCGGCTACACCTACCAGCTGCGTGAAGTAACCCGCTGCATCCAGGGCGGACTCCTCGAGAGCGCAACCATGCCGCTGGCTGATTCGCTGGCCATCATGGAATTGTTCGACGAAGCACGCCGCCAGATGGGCGTGCACTACTGGAACGACACCCGCACCGACCTCTAGCCGGGCTGCCAACGCCGAGGGCGTGCGAAACTGGCGGGGGCGTATGAAATTTCATACGCCCCCGCCAGTTTCGCACGCCCTCGGCGCAATGGGGCTAGCCGCCCAGGTAGGCTTCCTTGATGGCCGGGTTGGCCAGCAGTTCCTTGCCGGTGCCGCTGTGGGTGATCTCCCCCGTCTCCAGAACAAACGCCCTGTGGGCCCTGGCCAGGGCTTGGTTGGCGTTTTGTTCCACCAGCAGCACGGTGGTTCCCTGCGAGTTGATCTCGGTGATGATCTTGAAGATCTGCCGGATAAACTGCGGGGCCAGACCCATGGAGGGCTCATCCAAGAGGAGCAGCTTGGGCCGGGACATCAGGGCTCGGCCAATGGCGAGCATTTGCTGCTCACCGCCGCTCATGGTGCCGCCGTACTGCTTTTCGCGCTCCTTCAGTCGCGGGAACAGCGTGAACACGCGCTCCAGATCGTCACTGACACCTGTTCTGTCCTTGCGCCCAAAAGTACCCATGTCCAGATTCTCCAGAACCGTCATGGCGGGGAAGATGCCACGCCCTTCGGGTGCTTGCGAGATCCCCTGCACCACACGGATGTGGGCCTTCATCTTGGTGATGTCCTCACCCATGAACGTGATGGACCCGTGAGAGGGGTTCAGCAGCCCGGAGATGGTCCGCATGGTGGTGGTCTTGCCGGCACCGTTGGCACCGATCAAGGAGACAATCTCGCCCTCGCCCACCGTGAAGGACATGTTGTGGATCGCCTGGATTCGGCCGTAGTGGACGGAGACGTCTTTCAGCTCAAGCAAAGTCATCTTCAGGCTCCCCTAGGTAGGCGGAAACGACCTTCGGGTCTTCCCTAATCACGGATGGCACGTCGTCGGCGATCTTCTTGCCGAATTCAAGGACCACGATTCGATCTGTCACTCCCATGACGAGCTTCATGTCATGCTCAATCAACAGCACCGTGTAGCCGTCGTTCCGGATGGTCCGGATGAGCGCCATGAGGTCTTCCTTCTCTGCCGGGTTGAACCCGGCAGCCGGTTCATCAAGACACAGCAGCTTGGGATCCGTGGCCAGGGCCCGCGCAATCTCCAGGCGCCGCTGGCTGCCGTAGGACAAGTTCCGTGCCAGCGAACCGGCATGCTCGGCAATGCCCACGAACTCCAGCAACGCCATGCCGCGCTCAATGGCTGACCTCTCCTCAGCCTTGTGCCGGGGCAGGCGCAGCAGGGCACCCACAACTGAGGTTTTGTGCCGGGCGTCAAGGCCCACCGCAACATTCTCCAACGCCGTCATCTCACCAAAGAGACGGATGTTCTGGAACGTCCTGGCCAGGCCGGCACGGGTGATCTTGTGCTGTTTCATGCCGTTGAGCAGGCCGCCTTCAAGCAGGACCTGCCCGCTGGTTGGCTTGTACACGCCAGTCATGGCGTTGAAACAGGTAGTCTTGCCGGCACCATTGGGACCAATGAGGCCCAAGATCTCGCCACGCTTAATAGTGAAGCTGACGTTGTCCAAGGCAACCAGGCCACCAAATTTGACTGTCAGGTTCTTCACCTCCACCAAATCGTCCCCCACCGCAACGTCTATCTCACGCTCCGGCGCGGCGGCATCAGCCACAGCCTCTGTGACCTCCATGGGCTCGATGAGCTCAATGGGCGATTCGCCGCCCGCATTCTCGGAAACCGGAACGCTTTCACTGTGTGCACCCAAGGCTAGACCTCCTTTTCAGTGGCAACGGCAGGCTTCTTCGGCGGACCATTGCGTACGCGCGCATAGGCTTCCTGCCCGTAGGCCAGCAGCCTGTTCCGTGCAGGGATCAAGCCCTTGGAACGGTAGATCATGATCAGCATCAGGGCCAGGCCAAAGATTAGGTACTTGTACTCCGCAATGGCCGTGAAACGCAGCGGGATGTAAGCCACCAGGGCCCCACCAAACACGGCACCCACCTTGTTGCCCACGCCACCAAGAACGACGGCGGCGACGAACAGGATGGAGGTGACGACGTCGAACTTTTGGTTGTTCACGAAGCCCACTTGGCCGGCGAACAAGGCCCCGGACATGCCGCCCACACCGGCGCCAAGCGCGAACGCCCACACCTTGTACTTGAAGGTGGGAACGCCCATGGTCTCGGCGGCGTCTTCGTCTTCACGGATGGCGATCCAGGAACGGCCCACGCGGCTCCGCTCCAGGTTGCCAGCGAGCAGCAGGACAATGATCAAAATGGTCAGCGTCAGCCAATACCAGGGGGTGCCATTGGAGTTGGCAAAAACGGGTATCCCATCCTCGCCCATGCCGGGCGGGCGGCCAACGTTCTGGAAGCCCACCTGGCCCTTCATGGCCGGGATGAGGGTGGCCAGGATGCGGATGATTTCACCAAAACCGAGCGTCACAATGGCCAGGTAGTCACCGCGAAGGCGCAGGGTGGGGATGCCCAGGATCACGCCGATGCACATGGCCACCACAATGGCCAGCGGGAGGGTCCACAGGTAGGGGACCTTGATGAACGGCGAGTCCGGGCTTGTCAGCATGGCTGCCGTGTAGGATCCCACTGCGAAGAAGGCGATGTAGCCCAAATCCAGCAGGCCCGCGTAGCCGATCACAATGTTCAGGCCCACCGCGACCAATGCGTAGACCGCCATGGAGAACAAGGCCAGCGGGAAGTCGTTGCCAGGCTCGGTGGAGAGGATGGGCGGGTTCAAAATGGGCAGCAGGTAGGCCACTGCCACGATGGCGATCAGGTACAGCCACTGCTTCTGGCGCGGCATGGCCTGCCACTTTTCATTCCACCGGCCAAACCAGCCGGTCTTGTGGGCGGCGTCTGCGCTAGTGCTGGGATTCTTTTCCGCTGCCTGGCGGTTTGCCGCTGCCTGGGCTGCTTTAGCCCCGGGCATGGGGGTTGGTCCATCTGTGGTGCTCATGCCTTGCTCCTTCCCAAGGAGGTGCCCAAGATGCCTTCGGGGCGGATCAACAGGACCAGGACGAGAACCACAAAGGCCACAACGTCTGTCCATTGCGAGCTGCCCAGCAGGATCTGGCCGTAGTTGCCAATCAAGCCCAGCAGCAAGCCGCCGAGGAGGGCGCCGCGGACGTTGCCAATGCCGCCAAGGACTGCTGCGGCGAAAGCTTTGATGCCGAGAATGAATCCGCCGTTGTACTGCACGCCGGAGGGGATCTTCATGACGTAAAACAGTGCTGCGGCACCGGCCAGAATACCGCCGATGATGAAGGTGGTGACAATGATTTTTTCCTTGTTCACACCCATGAGTGTTGCCGTGTCCGGGTCCTGGGCCACGGCGCGGATGCCGCGCCCGGTGCGGGAGCGCCGGATGAACTGGTCAACAATGACCATCATGATGACTGCTGCCACCACAATGATGATTTGCTGGGAGTCAATGATGGTTCCGAACACCTCAAAGATGGGTGTGGGTATGAACATTGTCAGGGCCGGCTCCGGGAGCGGACCACGCCACAAAAAGATCAGGTACTGGATGACAAAGGATGCACCAATGGCCGTGATCAAGTAGACCAGGCGAGGAGCGTTGCGTTTGCGCAATGGCCGGTAGGCCAGCCGTTCCACCAGGAACGCTGTTGCCGCCGCTGCCAGAATGGCCGCTATCAGGGCCAGGATGATATTGATCAAAATTTGGCCGAAGCTCAGATTGGGAGCCGATGGGCCAAACCCCAGAAAACTGAGGGTGAAGAAGACTCCATAGCAGCCCATGATGAAGACTTCTGAGTGGGCAAAGTTGATCAGGTTCAGCACGCCGTAAACAAGCGTGTAGCCCAACGCCACGAGTGCATAAATGGCACCGAAGGTCAGGCCGTCAAAGGTGGCGCTCCAGAAATTTTGGGCCAGCGCGTTGACGTCGAAATTAATCCAGTCGCTGTCCGCGGGAACAGCTGTGAGAACTGTTGAGAGCATAAGTTGGTCCAGTTCCAGTCAGTCTCGGAACTCGAATCGAACCGAAACTGCCTCATTGAGCGGATGGGTGGGGCTATACCCGAATGGATGCTGTGGGGCGCTTACCTGCGCGCCCCACAGCATCCAGAAGGTGTTGCTACTCGCCGATGGGGCCGATCGGAACGATCTTGCCATCCTTGACCCGGTAGCCGTACACGGCCGGGGCCTGCAGTTCGCCCTTGTCGTCCCACTTGTAGTGCTTGCTCAGACCAGCTGCGTCATAGTTGTTGACCCATTCGAGCAGCTTGGCACGGTCCTGGTTGCCAGCATCAATGCCGGCCAGGAGTACCGTGGCGGCGTCATAGCCCTCAATGGAGTAGGTACCCGGCTCGGCATTCGCCAAGGCCTTGTAGGCGTCAGCGAAGGTGGGGATCAATTCACCGGGGATACACGGGCAGGTGAAGAACGCGTTGTTGGATGCGTCACCGGCCTGCTTGATGAACTGGTCATCCTTGACACCATCGGGGCCAACAAATGCACCCTTGAAGCCCTTGGCCACCAGCTGCTGGTTGAACGGTGCACCTTCGGCGAAGTAGCCGGAGTAGAACACTGCATCAGCCTTGGCGTTGATGATCTTGGAAATGGTTGCCGAGAAATCCTTCTGGCCTGTTGTCACCTTGTCCGAACCAGCCAGGGCGTCGCCCAAACCGGCAGTGGTGGTGGCTCCCAAACCGATGCCGTAATCAGAGTCGTCCTGGACCAGGTAGACCTTCTTGGCGCCGAGCTGGTCAGTCATGAACTTGGCTGCTGCCGGCCCCTGCACAGCGTCGTTGCCCAAGCCACGGAAGAACGTGGTCCAGCCGTTGTCGACCAGGGCCGGGTTGGTGGCCGACGGGGTGATGTGGACCAGCTTCTGCTGCTCGAAGATGTTGCCCGTGGCTTTGGATTCACCGGAGAACGGCAAACCGACCACACCAATGATGTTTTCTTCTTTGGTGGCCTGCGTGACGGGGCCGGTGGCCTTGGTGGGGTCACCTTCAGTGTCAAATTTCTTGAACGCCACCTGGCAGCCGGGGTTGGCCTCGTTGTGCTGGTTAATGGCCAGCTGAATACCGTTGAAGATGTTAATGCCGAGCTGGGCGTTGGCGCCAGTTTCGGCACCAATGTAGGCCAGCGTGGTGGTGGACTCGCAAGTCGCCTTGCCGTCCCCCGCGGGGAGAACGGCATCCTTGGGTGTCTCAATGGATGTTAGAACAGGAATATCCAGGTTCAGGCCACCGCCGGCAGCAGCACTCGTGGCGCCGGGTGTGGCCGCCTGATTGGCGCACGACGTCATCAGCAGCGTTAGTGTCGCTGCCGTGGCGAGGGCCGTCATAACTTTCTTGCGGTTCATTAAATCGCCTTCCGTAGTCAGCATCCAGGCCCGCATGACTTCGTTGTCCTGCGTGGCCATTGGCTTCACGAGACTTGACACTACCCTCCAGTAGTGATGTGGAGCACACTTTGTACGTAAAGATCTGATAACGGATGTGATTTGGGCACGACGGCGGCCCGCACCGACACGAAAAACCCCTCTCATGCTGCCAAATTCGGCGTATTCTCCTCGGCTGCGGCATAGGCGCGAGAGAGCCTGCGGTAGGAGCGCGTACACAGGGCGCCCAGTGCCAGCAGCAGCGAGGCGATGCCTGTCACCAGAAAGACCATGGCAATGCCCCGGGCGTCGCCCTCGCCCAGCAGCGCGCCCCAGCGCTGCTGTCCCGGCACCGAATCCATGTAGGGGATGATCCAGAATTCGGCCAGCGGGGCGACTATGAACGCGGTGATGGGCGCAGCAGCCGCCTCGAACGTCATGGCGAAACCGAAGACCCTCCCCTGGGTTTTGAAGGGAACCACGCGCTGGATCACTGTTTGTTCGGCGGCCTCCACGGCAGGCATGAGCATCATGAAAAGCCAGAGGCCAACAACACAAAGCCACCACCAATCACGAATGGTGAACAAGCCTCCCACCACTCCGGTGCAGGCCACAAGTATCAGCATGGTGCGGATGGGGTTTTTGCCGAGCCCAAACTTGGCCACCAGCCCGCCGCCAACAATGAGCCCCGTGGCTGTCACCCCCAGGACCACACCCCACACTTCCACGGGGAAGAGCGTGAGCCCGTACGGGTCCATGAGCGCCATGAATACCCCGCCAGTCAGGTTGTTGAACGTGGTGAACAGGATCAGGGCAAACAAGCCCTGCGTGGCCCGGACGGCAGCAACGCCTTCGCGTAGTTCGGCAAAGCCCTCACGGTCTTCATCCCGGACAACTTTGGGTTCAGGCACTGAAAGCGTTAGTAGGTGCACCAGCACCGCGGTGCAGGCTATGAGGGCAATGATGATGGTGCCGCCCATGCCCAGCATGCCAATGGCCAGGCCGCTGAAGACGCTGGTGATCAGGAACCCGATTCCCTGCACGGTGCCCACCAGACCGTTGGCGTTGGCCCGCCGGTCTGCCGGGACCAGCAACGTCACGGTGGTGGACAGCGCAATGCTGCGCAGCTGCTCTATCACGGCGCCGATCAGCACTATCATGGCGAAGATCCAAAACCATGGTCCGGACAGACTGAGCAGGTCTTGTTCGGGAAGCAGCAAAAACATCAGCCCTGCGATGCCGAAGAACCCGAGCGTGCACAGGGTTGAACCGACCATCACGGCATGTTTGCGGTATCTGTCCACAAGCACACCAAAGAACAGACCAAAGAACGCCACCAGGAGCATGTACGCCCCACCAATGAGCCCCGTCGCCAGCACCGAGCGAGTCTCCAAATAGACCCAGAACGTCAGGGCCCACCACAGGAAGCTGGTCACGACGTTGGCTACTGCCGTATTGACCAGCATGTGCATGAACGTGCGGTGACCGTGTGCGGCCACCCCACCGTTCGTTGGGGCAATCGTCTCGCTGGCTGGAATCTCAGTCGCGGGCAAGTCTTCGCGCTGCATGTTCCCAGCCTAGAACCAGGCACCCACAACTGGACAGGCCACGGCACAGAAAAAGCCCGCCTCCTGTGTGGAGGCGGGCTTTTCGGTTGGTGGGCCCACGCGCCCGAGGGCCCCAATAAATCGCGTCAGCGATTTATTGGGAGGGCGTGGGGATTAACTCAGGGCTGCGATGGCTTCGTTCAGCGTTGCTGACGGGCGCATGATGGCGGCAACCTTGGTGACATCCGGGTGGAAGTAGCCACCCAGGTCAACCGGGGAGCCCTGAACTGCCGCGAGTTCACCTATGATGGCGTCCTCGTTCTCGGTCAGTGTCTTGGCCACGACGGCGAACGCGTCAGCGAGCTGGGCATCCTCCGTCTGGGCTGTCAATTCCTGGGCCCAGAACTTGGCCAGGTGGAAGTGGCTGCCGCGGTTGTCGATCTCGCCAACCTTGCGCTTCGGGGACTTGTTTTCCAACAGGAACGTTCCCGTGGCGCGGTCCAAGGTGTCTGCCAGGATCTGGGCGCGGGCGTTGCCTTCGTTCACGGCGAGGTGTTCGAAGCTGACGGCCAGGGCCAGGAATTCACCCAAGGAGTCCCACCGGAGGTGGTTTTCCTTGACGAGCTGCTGGACGTGCTTGGGCGCGGATCCGCCGGCACCTGTCTCGAACAAGCCGCCACCGGCGATCAGTGGAACGATCGAGAGCATCTTGGCGCTGGTGCCCAATTCCAGAATCGGGAACAAGTCAGTCAGGTAGTCGCGCAGCACGTTGCCGGTGACGGAGATGGTGTCTTCGCCGCGGCGAATGCGCTCCAGCGTGAAGGCGGTTGCCTTCTCGGGGGACATGATCTGGATGTCCAGACCATCGGTGTCGTGGTCCTTCAAGTACTCGTTGACCTTGATGATCAAGTTGGCGTCGTGCGCGCGAGTCTCGTCCAGCCAGAACACGGCGGGAGTGGCGGAGGCGCGGGCACGGGTGACGGCCAGCTTGACCCAGTCGCGGACGGGGATGTCCTTGACCTGGCAGGCGCGCCAGATGTCTCCGGCTTCGACGTCGTGCTCGATCAGCACGGTGCCTGCGGAGTTGACGATCTGAACCGTGCCGGCTTCGGCCAGTTCAAAGGTCTTGTCGTGGCTGCCGTATTCTTCGGCTGCCTGAGCCATGAGGCCCACGTTGGGCACCGTGCCCATGGTGGTGGGATCGAAGGCGCCGTTGGCACGGCAGTCATCGATCGTGACCTGGTAGATGCTGGCGTAGCTGCTGTCCGGCAGAACTGCCAAGGTGTCGGCTTCGGCGCCGTCCGGGCCCCACATGTGGCCGGAGGTGCGGATCATGGCGGGCATGGAAGCGTCAACAATCACGTCGGAGGGGACGTGGAGGTTGGTGATGCCCTTATCGGAATCAACCATGGCCAGGGCGGGGCCGTCTTCGTAGCCCTTCTTGATGGCTGCTTCGACGCCGGCACGAACGTCCTGCGACAGTTCGCCCAGGCCGTTGATGATGGAGGCCAGGCCGTTGGCCGGGCTCAGGCCGGCTGCTGCCAGCGCGTCGCCGTAGTTGGCGAACAATTCCGGGAAGTAGGCCTTGACCACGTGACCGAAGATGATGGGGTCCGAGACCTTCATCATGGTGGCCTTGAGGTGGGCGGAGAGCAGTACGCCCTCTTCCTTGGCGCGGGCAACCTGGGCGGTGAGGAACTCATCCAGTGCCGCAGCGCGCATAACGGTGCCGTCAACAACCTCGTTGGCCAGAACCGGGAACGCGTCCTTGAGGACAGTGAGCGTACCGTCGGCTGCCACAAACTGGATCTTGATCTTGTCATCGGCTTCAATGACAACCGACTTCTCGTTGTGACGGAAGTCGCCGTCGTCCATGGTGGCCACGTTGGTCTTGGAGTCAGCGGACCAGGCACCCATGCTGTGCGGGTTGGTCTTGGCGTAGTTCTTGACCGACAGGGGTGCGCGGCGGTCGGAGTTGCCTTCACGCAGCACCGGGTTCACGGCACTGCCCTTGATCTTGTCGTAGCGGGCGCGAACGTCCTTTTCCTCATCTGTGGAGGGATCGTCCGGGTAGTCCGGCAGTGCGAAGCCCTGGGCCTGAAGTTCGGCGACGGCGGCTTTCAGCTGCGGGATGGAGGCGCTGATGTTCGGCAGCTTGATGATGTTGGCATCCGGGCTCTTGGCCAGTGCACCCATTTCCGCGAGGGCGTCAGCAACACGCTGGTCTTCGGCGAGGTAGTCGCCGAAAACGGAGATGATGCGTCCGGACAGGGAGATGTCGCGGGTTTCAACGTCAACACCTGCGGTCGAAGCAAAGGCTTCAACAATCGGCAGGAGTGAGTACGTGGCCAACATGGGCGCTTCGTCAGTGAGGGTATAGATGATTTTTGCCATGGGTTGAGGCGTCTCCTACAAAAAATTCAACGGATATCTGCGAAATAGCAACGATTTCTATCCCTTCTAACTTACCCGAGTGCGCCCGTTTGCCCGCTATCGGGTCCATTAAGTGACACTGTGTGCACATGAGGTAAGCCTCAATTACTGTGCACAAGATTCGAATTGGCCATAGCGTGGAGGCATGGAACTCAAAGGAAAACTCGCAGACGCCATCAACGCTCAAATCACCCTGGAGATTCAAGCTTCAGTGGTCTACCGCCAATTGGCCATCGAAATGGATGTCCAGGACCTGCCCGGGATCTCCGGCTGGTTCTTGGCCCAGTCAGCGGAAGAACTGGTGCACGCCCAGAAATTCACCGATCATATGACTGACAGGAACGCTGCCCCCAAGATTGGCACGCTCACCGCCCCGAACGTCACCATTAACTCGGTTTTGGAAGCTTTCGAGGCATCGCTGGCCCACGAACAAAAGGTGTCCGAATCCATCCGCAACCTGTACCGCCTGGCGCAGCAGGAGGGCGACATTGATTCGATTCCCATGCTGAACTGGTTCATTGAGGAGCAGTTGGAAGAAGAAGCGTCCGTTGGCGAGATCATTGGCCGCGTCCGGCTCATTGGCTCAGACGGCAACGGCCTGCTCCGCCTGGATGCGGAATTGGGCGCCCGCAACGCAGCAGCCGCCTAACCCCCAACGCTCGCTCACGTGCGGGGCTCTTTTGCGAAACCCCCGCTCAGATATGGGGCTTAAAACCGTAACGCCCGCTCATTTGCTGAGCGGGCGTTACGGTTTTAAGCCCCGGAAGTGATGGGGCGTTACGGTTTTAAGCCCCGGAAGTGAGCGGGCGTCGTGGACCACAATGCCGCCGCGCCCGTCCCCGCTTTCCGCACCCACATGGGCCCCCACTTCCTGGGCCCACAACTGCGAGGGCCCCGCCGCGAGCTTGCGAGCGGTGGGAGCAGTTGGGGATTAGTGGAAGAAGTGACGCGCACCCGTGAAGTACATGGTGATGCCGGCGGCGTTGGCCGCGGCAATGACTTCGTCGTCGCGCACTGATCCGCCGGGCTGAACAACCGCGCGGACACCGGCGTCGAGCAGGATCTGCAGGCCGTCGGCGAATGGGAAGAACGCGTCGGAGGAGGCCACGGCACCAATGGATCGCTGCACCGAGACAGCACCTTCGGGGGCACCCGAGGCGCCACCGGCTGCATCAACGTCCGATTCCACGGCAACGCCGAGGGTGTTAGCGCGTTCCACTGCGAGCTTGCAGGAGTCAACGCGGTTGACCTGGCCCATGCCGATGCCCACTGCTGCGCCGTTGTTGGCGAGCAAGATGGCGTTGGACTTGGCGGCGCGGACTGCCGTCCAGGCGAAAGCCAGATCTGCCAGGGTGCCGGCATCGGCGGCCTCACCGGCGGCGAGGGTCCAGTTGGCCGTGTTGTCGCCGTAGGCGTCCACCTTGTCAGCCATCTGCACCAGCATGCCGCCGGACACCTGGCGGACCTCAGCCGGGTAGCGGCCGTAGCCCTCGGGCAGGGCCAGCAGGCGGATGTTCTTCTTCTTGGAGAGGATTTCCACGGCTTCGGGCTCAAAGTCCGGGGCGATGACTACCTCGGTGAAGATGCCGGCCACGGTGCGGGCCATGGCCGCTGTGACGGTGCGGTTGGCGGCGATGACGCCACCAAATGCTGAGAGCGGATCGCAGGCGTGCGCCTTGGCATGGGCGTCGGCGATGGGGTCCACGGCGTCCGGGGATGCCACGGCAACACCGCAGGGGTTGGCGTGCTTGATGACCGCAACGGCCGGCTCGTCGAAGTCGAACGCTGCGCGCAGGGCGGCGTCGGCGTCAACAAAGTTGTTGTAGCTCATGGCCTTGCCGTGGAGCTGGTCGGCCTGGGCGATGCCGGCGGGAGCACCCTTGTCAACGTAGAGGGCTGCCTGCTGGTGCGGGTTTTCGCCGTAGCGCAGCACCTCGGAGCGTTCCAGCGAGTAGCCGGCGTAGGCGGGCCAGTCGATGAGGCCGTCGCCGTCGGAATCCAGGAACTGGGCCGAGGTCCATGCTGCCACGGCGTTGTCGTAGGCGGCCGTGTGGGCGAAAGCTGCAGCGGCCAGGCGCTGGCGGGCCACCAGTTCAAAACCACCGGCCGATGCGGCGGCAATGACCTCGGTGTACCTGGCGGGGTCAACAACCACGGCAACAGAGGGGTGGTTCTTGGCTGCTGCGCGGACCATGGACGGGCCGCCAATGTCGATCTGCTCAACGACGGCGTCCTGGCCGGCACCGGAGTTCACGGTGTCAACGAACGGGTAAAGGTTCACCACAACCAGGTCGAAGGGCTCCACGTTCATCTCTTCGAGCTGGCGCACATGGTCGGGCAGGCGGCGGTCGGCCAGGATCCCAGCGTGAACCAAGGGGTGGAGGGTCTTGACGCGGCCGTCAAGGGCTTCGGGGAAGCCAGTCACCTCGGAAACTTCCGTGACAGGAACCCCGGCTGCGGCAATCTTGGCAGCGGTGGAACCTGTGGAAACAATGGCGACACCGGCGGCGTGCAGACCGATGGCCAGCTCCTCCAGTCCGGTTTTGTCGTAGACCGAGATCAATGCTCGGCGGATGGGAACACGGTTAAGAGGAACGCTGGTCACAGAAATTCTCCGTTGGGTGGCTCGATGGTGGCGACATATAAAGTTTAGGCCACTACGCGCCGGTAGGATTTCCTCATGACTTCCAGTGATCTGCAGCACGCACCGTCCACAGCTGACGACATTTCCCCTGATCTTCCCCGCCTGATCAACTCCGTGATCCTCCCCGGTTTTGTTGGCACAACAGTGCCACAGTGGCTGGAGACGGCCCTGCAGAACGGCCTGGCCGGCGTGGTGTACTTTGCCCACAACATTGATCCCGATGCACCAGCACAGGTGTCCGCACTCTCCGCCGCCATCCGTGCCGCCAACCCGGCAGCCGTCATTGGCGTTGATGAGGAAGGCGGAAACGTGACCCGCCTGCAGGCCCGGGACGGTTCAAGCATCCCCGGCGCAGCAGTGTTGGGCGCCCTCAACGACCTCCCCACTACGGTTGCTGCGGGCCGCGCCATTGGCCGCCTATGCCGCGACGCCGGGATCAACCTGACCATTGCGCCGGTGGCGGATGTGAACACGAACCCGTTGAACCCTGTCATTGGGGTGCGCGCCTTTGGTGCCGACACCGAACTGGTTAGCGCCCACACGGCCGCGGCAGTAACCGGCATCCAGACCCAGCGGGTGGCCGCCTGCGCCAAGCACTTCCCGGGGCATGGGGACACCGTGGCCGACTCCCACATGGACACCGCCCGGGTGGAGCTGACCATGGCGGAAATGGCACAGTTCCACCTGCCCCCGTTCAAGGCAGCCACGGAGGCCGGCGTGGCGTCGATGATGAGCGCGCACATCATCATCCCCGAGTTGGGTGAGGCCCCGGCAACGCTGAACCCGGCTGCGAGCGCCCTGCTGCGTGAGATGGGTTTTGAGGGTGTCTTGATCACCGATGCCCTGGACATGGCAGCTGTGCGCGCCACGGTTGGCCCGGGCGAGGGCGGCGTGCTGGCGTTGCTGGCCGGCAATGACCTGCTGTGCGTGGGCAACCCCCTGAACGCCTACACCACGGGGCGCGACGATGAGTCTTGCTACGTTGAGGTGTACGACGCCCTGCTGGCCGCCGCCACCTCGGGCCGGCTGCCGCTTGAAACGCTGCGCACCGCCGCAGCCCGCGTGCAAAAACTGGCGCAGTGGTGTGCCGGGGAGGTTGCGGAAACCAAGCACGACGACGTCGACTGGGTTTCCGTTGCTGCCCGCGCCGCCCGGGTGGATTCCCTGAGCACCAAGCCCGTGTTGGCTGGCTCCGGAGCCGTGACGCTGGTGGATGCGCGCACAGGCCACAACATGGCGGCCGGCCCCACGGAGAACTTCATTGCCACGGCCTTGACCGGCTACACCGTGAGCTCTGCCCACGCGCAGCAGACTCCTGCACCGGAGCTCGCAGAACTGCTCAAGCAGTCCCCCGGCGCAGTTCTGGTCATTGTGGACTCACTGGCTTCGGCTGAACAATTGGCCACCGTGGACTTCATTTTGGCGCAGGCTCCCCAAGCTGTGGTCATCAATGCGGGCTTGGTCGCGGATGCGCCAACTGAAAACGCCACCATCCACTGCCACGGATTCAGCCGCGTCAGTGCCGAGGCTGTTGTGCGCCTGCTGAAAACCGCCTAAACCACCTCCTGCCGTTCTCAAGACCTGCCGTTCACAAGGAAGCACACCATGACTGAAAATTCTGCCCACACCGAGTCTGTCCGCAATGAGATTGGCACCCTTGTCACCGAGGACGCCAACCCGAAGTACCCCGATCTGGCTGCCCTGACCACGGCGGAACTGGTGGCTGGCATGAACAGTGAAGACGCACTGGTCCCTGCGGCCATTGAAAAGCAGCTTCCCGTCATTGCTGCGATCATCGATGAGATTGCCTCCCGCATGAGCCAAGGCGGGCGGCTCATCTATGTGGGTGCCGGCACCCCCGGGCGGATGGGCATTTTGGATGCCAGCGAATGCCCGCCCACCTTCGGCACCGCCCCCTCCCTGGTGGTGGGCATCATTGCCGGTGGCCAGGCCGCCGTGGATCAGGCCGTGGAGAACGCGGAAGACAGCGAGGAAGCCGGTGCCGCGGACATGGCGGCCCTGAAGCTGGGGCCCACGGATTCGGTGGTTGGCATTGCCGCCTCCGGGCGCACCCCCTACGTGATTGCCGCCATCAAGGCAGCGCGGGCGCAGGGCGCCTACACGGTGGGCTTCGCCTGCAACAACAACTCCGCCCTGGGCGCCGCCGCGGACGCAGCCTTGGAGATTGAGGTGGGTCCGGAGTTCCTCAGCGGCTCCACCCGGCTCAAGTCGGGGACGTGCCAGAAGCTGGTGCTGAACATGATCAGCACCATCACCATGGTCCGACTGGGCAAGACGTACAAGAACGTCATGGTGGATTTGCTGGCCACCAACGCCAAGCTGCGCGCCCGCAGCGAGCGCACCCTGATGCGTGTCACCGAATGCGACGCCGCCACAGCATCCACGGCCCTCGCCGCGGCAGGCGGGCATGTCAAGGCTGCCGTCCTGGCCATCATGACGGGGCTCCCGGCCGAGCAGGCCGTGGAGCTCCTGGCCCAGAATAAAGGTTTCCTGCCGGCGGCCATCGACGCCGGCACCCACTGACCACTGATCCTTATCCAAGCACGACGGCGGAACTCACCCATGAACGCACCTCACCACTTCCCCGCAACAGATATGCGCCGCAACCTGCAGGGCCTGCTGGACCAAGCCGTCGGCGACGGTGTGGCACCCGCAGTGGGCTGCGCCGTGGCGCTGCGTGGCGTGGAACTGCCCGTACTCACGGCCGGGGACGCCAGCGTGGACACGTTCTACGATCTGGCGTCCGTCACCAAGTTATTCACCACTGTCACCGCCCTGATCTTGGTTGACGACGGCGTCTTGGACTTGGATGCGCCCGTCGGGCGGCGGCTCCCCGCGTATGCCCGCGGACCCAAGGCGGCCGTGACTTTGCGGCAGCTGCTCACGCACACCTCCGGGCTGCCGTCCGAGTGGCGGGGCTGGCACACAGCATTGTCCCAAGGGCGCAGCTTTGAGCGTGGCGCCCTCATTGCGGATCTGCTGGCCACCGAGTTGGAGGCGGCGCCGGGGACGCGCTTTGCCTACTCCTGCGCCGGGTTCAACACGATCATGGCGCTGGCCGAGCACGCGACGAAGGCGCCGTGGGGCCAACTGGTGAAGGAACGCCTGCTCTACCAGCTGGCAACGGACGGCATCACCGGCACTCCGCGCATTGAACAGTGTGCGCCGACGGAGTTCCAACCGGGGCTGGGCCGCGGGCTGGTGCGCGGGATCGTGCACGACGAGGCAGCCTGGTCGCTGGGCGGGCTCAGCGGCAACGCCGGCATGTTTGCCACCGCTGACGGGCTGCGCGTTTTTGGCATGGCGCTGCTGGAGGGACTGCCCGGCATCCTGTCCCCCGCAATGGCTGCCCAAATGTGGCGCAGCCAGCTGCCGGAGATCCTGGGCAGCAACTTCAATCCGCTTGAACCCGGTTATGGGCATGGCCTGGGGCTGCGCATCAACCAGCAGCCGTCCATGGGCGTGGACGGCATTGAGGCGCGCGGGCACGGCGGTTTCACGGGCACCTCCCTGCTCGTTGACCGCAGCCGCGGCGTGGTGGTCTCCCTGCTCAGCAACCGCGTCAATCCAAGCCGGGACGGGGACGACGCAACGGGGCTGCGCAAGGCCGTGTCCGACGTCGTCTATTCTGGTGCCAGCAACTAATTCGGAAGGCACCATGAGCACCCCTACGGCTTTGATGACTGGCGACCGCGTGGTGCAGGAGCTGCCCTGGCGGTGGCGGGTGCAGGGCAGCATCTTCCTGATCGGCGGGCTGGGCTTCATGTTCGACGCCTGGGATGTGACACTCAACGGCTTCCTGATCCCCCTGCTGTCCAAGGAATGGGGGCTCACCCCGGGGCAGGCAGCATGGATCGGCACCGCGAACCTCATTGGCATGGCCGTGGGTGCGTTTGCGTGGGGATCGATTGCGGACATCATTGGCCGCAAGAAGGCCTTCACCCTGACACTGCTCATTTTCTCCATCTTCACAGTGCTGGGCGCCTTCTCCAACGAGATCGTGCTCTTTTGTGTGTTCCGTTTCATTGCCGGTTTTGGTCTGGGCGGCTGTATCCCCGTGGACTACGCGCTGGTGGGCGAGTTCACCCCGCGCAAGCACAGGGGCAGAGTCCTCACGGCGATGGATGCGTGGTGGCCCATTGGCGCCACTTTGTGTGGGGTCGTCTCGGCCGTGCTGATGGCCAGCTTTGGTAACTGGCGCTACCTGATGCTGGTCATGGTGCTCCCGGCGCTGCTGGTGTTTTGGGTTCGTGTGGGGATTCCGGAATCGCCGCTGTATCTGGTGCGGGCAGGGCGTCCCGTGGAGGCCAAAAAGGTCATCGACACGCTGATCCGCCGCACCGGTGCCACGGTGGGGCCGTGGAAACTGCCGGAACCGGCGGACGCGCCCAAGCTGTCACTGGGCAAGGTCACCGAGCAGCTGGCCGGACTGTGGCGCTTCAACTGGCGCATCACGGGCATTGCATGGTCGTTGTTCCTGACCATTTTGCTGGTGTACTACGGTGCCCTGACTTGGATGCCGTCCATCCTGGTGGCAACCGGCTATGCGGAAAACAAGGCGTTCATGGCCACGGCGGCAATGACGGGCATTGGTCTACTGGGCGTGGTTGCTGCCGCGTTGCTGGTGGAGCGTTTGGGGCGCAAATGGATCCTGGCCATCACCGGCCCCCTCGCAGCCTTGTCCCTGGTGATCTTCGCGCTGGTTCTGGATGCGCCCGTGGCCGCGCAGATCTGGCTGCTGGTGTTTGGTTTTGTCATTCAGGTGGCCATCCCCGTGCTGTACACCTACGTTTCGGAACTGTACCCAACACATTTGCGTGCCACAGGTTTTGGCTGGGCCTCCACCATTTCCCGGGTGGGTGCCGGGCTGGTGCCGTTGATCTTCGGCTCCCTGCTGTGGCCGGTGCTGGGCCTGCCCCTGACGTTTGCCCTGACGGGCGGGCTGGTACTGCTGGCGGTGATCTGGATGGCCGTTTCGGCGCCGGAAACCAAAGGCTCCACCCTGGACTAGCCGCCCCCACTTGCGCCAGCACGGCACTTGCGCCGCTCCGAGGGCGAAGACGCGGTGGGGAGCTCTCCCCATTGAGCCGTTCTGCGGGTTCCCTCTACGCTGAGGAACCTAATCCAGAGGAGTTCCATGGCCGATTTGCTTGGTGCCGACACCGCACAACTGTGTGAGCTGGCCAAGACCTTCAGCACATCCGCCGAACGCATCAACGTCCAGGCCCGGATCTGGCCGCCATCGAGCAGCAGGTCACCGAGCAGGGCTATCAAGACGCAGTGGAATCTAACCGGCTCATTAACCGATGGGAATCCCTTTGATGGCAAATAGCCGCCAATCCAGGGCCCTGCTGCTCCTTACACTCCTTACCGCCCTAGCTCTTTCCGCCTGTTCCCTGAACACCCCGACGCAACCCAGTACTTCCAAGGAGACTTCCGCGGTCACCAGCACTTCCATGATGGACAAAGCCGGAATCAAGAAGATCAAGGCCGACGGCGTGGGCCGCTTCGACCTGACCGCCACCTCCGTGCCGAAAGAGTCTGTGGGCCTGCCCCTAAATGAGAACCTCGTTGCCTACGCCGCCACGGACCACGGCAAACCCATGGACATCACGCTGGAGCTTCCCCAAGACACGCTGCACATCAAGACCAGCGATTTCAAAATGTCTGTTGACTCCTCCACAAGCTACGTCAGTGTGGTTACATGGTTCGAAGCCGTCGAAGGGTGGCCCGCCTTGGAAGAGGCCGTTGCCGCGGCCAATGAGCGTTATGGCTTTACAGCTGGAAAACTAGTCGCGTGGGAGTCCAAGAACTTCATGAAGGATGACAAAAAAGGCTCCCAAAGTCTTGGCATGGGAGTGAAGAATGGCACGGCCATGTACCTAAACGTCTACTGGAAAAAGGGCTCCCCCACTCAGGTGCTCCAGTTCGATGCCCTGATAGCGCCTGGTTACTACACGCCGGAGGTTCAGGCCGAGATTATCGAGTTCGGCCGTGCCCCCATCGGATTCCGCGACAACGGAGAATAGCGTTCTCGTTGATTGCAGCCACATACAGAGTTCTTCCACATTGAGCAGGTAGTCTACTGACGACCCTAAATTCCCTGTGTAAGGACCATCCATGAGCGCCCTGATTCCCACAGTTTTCGCCACCACCGGACTGCTTGGCGGCTACCAAACCGCCCGTGCCACGGGGAACCGCCAGCTGGGCGGCGCCGTCTTGGCAGCTGCCGGCGCCGCAGCATTTATTGGCTGGAAGTCCAATGCCGGTACCGGGACGGCAGCGGCCCTGACCGCCACCTATGTGGTGGCATTTGGCGCATCCCACCCCTTGGCCAAGAAGATGGGTGCCTGGCCGGCCGTGTACACGGTTACCGCGGCCACCGCTGCGGCTTCACTGCTGTTGGGCCGCAAACGCGCCTAGGCTGCGCGTGTATGGTCCCAACACACGTAAACTGGCTGTGACGGCGAGGAAGCTCTCCGCCGCACCCACTACTTGAGGAAGGCCACCCATGGACCTCGCAGCCGACACCACCGGCTTCCTCGCGAGCTTCTGGGTCTACCTTGTGGGCGGAGCATTTGTCATGGTGTCCGCCCTGATACCGCCCATCCCCAGCACCACGGTGTTTGTGGCACTGGGCGCCCTTGCCGGGCTCGACGGCGGGCCCCGGGCAGGGTTGTTGGTGCTCGCCATGATGGTGGGGGCCGTGGCCGGGGACCTGGCCACTTATGGCATCACCAAGCTGCTGGGCAATTCTCGTTGGGGCGCCAAGGCCGGTTCCCGGCGTCAACGGGCCATTGACGCCGCCACGCGCCGGCTCACGCAGCGGCCCTTCATGTTCATGCTGACATCACGCTTCATCCCGCTGGGACGGCTGTCCTCCAACATTGCAGCCACCGCCGCCGGTTATTCTTTGCGGGCATTTGCCGTGTTTTCGCTGGTCTCCGCAACCATCTGGTCCGGCTATGCCGTGGGTGTGGGGATTTTGACCCGCTACTGGCCCAACATCTCAACCCAAATGGCCGTGGTCATAGCCATCGTCGCATCGATTGCCCTGGGCTGGCTGCTGGGCAAAGTCTCCACCTGGTTCCTGGACAGAAAACACTCGAGGCAAGTCTCCGCCGTCGCCCCTTAACCAACTGTGACGCAGTTGATGCGACAAAACCCTCATTCTCGGGGAAATTTGCGCAACAAGTGCGTCACAGCTGGGCGGGCTGGTGAGAGTTAGGCGCGGGCCAGATCATTCAACACCTCAATCAGGAGCTCACGCTCAGCAACCTTGATGCGCTCGTGGAGCGTTTCTTCGGTGTCGTTGGGCAAGATCGCCACGGGTGTCTGGGCGATGATGGGGCCGGTGTCCACGCCGGCGTCGGCAAAGTGGACCGTGCATCCGGTGACTTTCACCCCGTAGGTCATGGCGTCGCGGACACCGTGGGCGCCCGGGAAGGACGGCAGCAGCGCCGGGTGCGTGTTGACGTAGCGGCCCTCGAAGGCGTCAATGAAACTGGGCGCCACAATGCGCATGAAACCGCTGGAGACAACGTAGTCGGGCTTGTATGCCGCAACTGTTTCCAGCAGCGCTGCGTCCCAGTCGCCGCGGGTGGCGTAGTCCTTGAAGTTCACCACGAAGGTTTCCAAACCGGCTGCCGCTGAGCGCTCCACGCCCAAGGTGCCGGGCCGGTCTGCGCCCACGGCAGCGATTTCCAGGGGCAGGGAGCCGGCTTCAACGGCGTCGATCACTGCTTGGAGATTTGAGCCGGTTCCGGAGACTAAAACAACTATGCGCATGGGTTCGATTTTAGGCGATGCGGACCGCAGTCCCTATTCGGCACTTTCGGTACGACGGCGGGTGGGGGCGGTGTCTGCACGCTCGCCTTCCAGCCAGGGCCCCAGCAGCGAACCCGCCATGACACCGATGCCCACCTCGGCACCCACCCACAGGGCAGCGGTGATGGGGTCGGGGCCCAGGTCGGTGAGTCGGCCCAGGCCAATGGATCCTTGGGAAAGCCAGAACAAAATGCCGGAGAGGACGGCAGCCACGGAGCCTATGACGGCGCCTACGAACAGTGTTGACAGGGGCAATGACAGCCAGCGTTGGCGCACCTTCAAGGAAACCCATTCATCAAAATGGTTCTCCCCTGCCCGCACAAACCACCAGCCGGCCAGCAGGCCCGCTGATACGGGGATGATCAGTGCCGCGAATCCCCAACTCAGGGTGCCCGTGGGCAGGGCTGCCAACAGCGGGATGGGCGGAACAGGTGCCACGGAGGTGCCCATCGGGGAGACGCTTGAGCCTGCACCCAGGGAGAATCCGTCTCCTCCGGCCCACGCCAGGGCCCAGATGGCCAGGTTGGGCATAAACGCCAATTGGGTCAGGGTCAGTGCCGCGCCGCCAATAGCGCCGGGCCGCAAGGCTTGGTAGACGCCAATGATGTCATTCCAGCGCATGGCCAGATTCACCGTGAGCATGAGGGCCGAGAGGGACAGCGCTGCCATGATGGCCAGGAAACCTGAGCTGACCACAGTCCACGCGTAGGAGCCTGCCCATCGTTGGTCCTGGCTTGTCTTGGAGATCCAGTCGGCCGCATTCACGCCGATCAGCCGGCTCCAGGAACCGGCTTCCAGCCGTGAGCCCACAATGAGTCCGGCAGCTGCTGGGATGGCCGGAACCAGCATGCTGGTCAGCAGGGGCGCTTCAATGCCGGGCGTACTGCAGACAAAGGCTGTGGCCAACCCTGCCCCCGCGTAAAGTACCACGGCACCCACAAGGGGTTGCCACAATTGATCAGTATAGGAAGCCCTGGCCAGGCGCCGGCCCGAGCGCCAGGACAGAAAGAAAGGAATCAGCACCAGACCCAGGGGCAAAAGGCTGAAGATGCCGGTTTCCACCGTGGCGGAGCTGGGACCTGTGGCCTGGGTCAGGTGCAGCGAAACGCCGTGCCCCACCAGCCAAATCTGGCCCGCCAGCCGGGCAATGACAGAGGCGTCCTTTTCACCAAAGCCGCCGGCCAGCCACGTGGCCAGCAGTGGAACACTGACCGCAAGTGCCGAAATAACAAACATTTGCGCAGCCTCAAACACCCCTTGCAGCCAAAGCGGCATGGGAATTCCGTCGCGTTGGCGCTTATCCGCTTTGGTGTTCATCGTCTTCAATGGTGCCACATGGTGGGCCGCACGGTCGTGAGCGCCGCCGGTGGAATCCACCACAAGATCCAGCGGGTTCCACCGGCCCCGATACGGGCCCGGTCGCAAGGGCCGGTCGCAAGGACAACTCGCGGGGCCGCAGTTGACATTCGCGCCTGGTCTGCCATGGGCGAATGTCCACAACGCCCCCGGACTGCGCCAAGCAGGCATTTGGAGCCATGACGGGCCGGAATTCGGCAAATCGCAGCGTTAAACACAAATAGGGCCCGGGATAAATCCCGAACCCTATTTGTTCAAGCCCTAAGGACTAAAGAATGCGCGGTTACCCGCACGTTTTCTTTAGAATTAGATAGCCTGGATGTTGACTGCCTGAGGACCCTTGGGACCCTGCTCAACATCGAAGGAAACCTTCTGGTTCTCTTCGAGGGAGCGGTAGCCCGAGGAGTTGATTGCGGAGTAGTGTGCGAACACATCCTGGCTCTGGTCATCGGGAGAGATGAAGCCGAAGCCCTTTTCAGCGTTGAACCACTTAACGGTACCTGTTGCCATTGTTTCTATTTCCTTCTGAAGTTGGAGATTCCGCCCGACCTTCGGGCCTCCGTTTATACGGTGTAAGTCCGCTTCTCCAGAAAAGCGACGTCTTCCCCGAAAGGATGGCGTCGCTTCAACTACAAAAAACGCAACACTACAACTACGTCCAAGTATACATGTTTATTGGCCCAATGCCATAAAGATCTGAGAGGTGGGTCACTTTTATTCCCTTGGCGGTGGAAGATTCGCGCAGAATCGTTGATTTGGCGCGGATCACAAAGTTATTTTCCGTGACATGACACTCAGAGTTGTCCTCGTGTTCACCGGCATGTCGTCCAAATGTTGCGCTCCGCAGAAATGTTCGACGCCGAAATCCACCTCCCAGCACAGTTGCCCAACTAGCGGGACAGCAACAGATTTCAAAAATGCCGCCGGGGGCGGGAATCAGCAGGACCAGGGCTGCAGGTACGGACGGTTCCTGCCCCGTTGGATCCCCACCAGCTCACGTATAGTGGTGCGAATGTGCGGGGAATCAGCCCTGACGGTACAGGGAATGAAAGGACAGCGGATGCGAAGCAGCTCCTTCACTGTCCGTCTTGCCGCCCATGCCGTCCTGCTGGCGTTCGCTGGAATGCTGCTTGTGGCCTTTGGCTGCAGCGGCGCACAGGCATCGGCCGGCATGCAAGTGGCCACAGCTTCTGTTTCCGCGGCCCAATTTTCCCCTGCCATAGAGACTTCGGTTGAATCTCTCATCGCCCCGGTATCCACGGCGTGCATTCCTGGCCGGGACAAGGTCAGGCTGGATCGCGATACGCTTCCCCCAACTCCTGCCCAGCTACAGCCGAAGCAGAACGACGCCGATGCCGGGCTTTCCCGGCGGGCACGGGAAAACTCAGGCGCGGTTGCGTTGTTGGGCCGGATCCCGGCCTCACTGACGCATCTGGATCTTGGGATCGTAAGGACGTAGACCACGGCGGGCCGGCACCCAACCCACCGCGACAAGCGAAGGTTGGCTGAACGGCGTCGAACGTGTCCTTATATATACATGGTGCGC
>NZ_PPXC01000029.1 GCF_002909445.1 Arthrobacter glacialis | reverse complement strand
TCCATGAATAATTATCTCCTCCTGCCCCACCAAACATGAATGAGAAAAACTCTCTCACTCAAGGCTGGCACGTAGGGCATACGGGGTGGTTTTCGGGATCGCTCGCTCGCTCGGGGCGAGAGCGTTCGTGGAAATGGCCCCGTTGCTGAGCGAGGGTTGCCAGAAAGGGCCCCGGAAGTGAAGGAGCGTCTGTTGTGGGCGGGAGGGGTCAGACGCCGGGGGACTCCTGGCCGGACTTCCTTGCCTTTTCTCCCTTGGCGACCTTGGCGGTTTTCGCCGCAGCCCGTTGGGCCGCCAGCATGGCCTTTGACTCGGTCACATCGCCGATGAAGGGCCGCAACCAGGCGGATTGCGGGTGCGAGTCAATCAGGATCGCCCGCGCGAACAGCGACAACGGCACGGCCATCAACGCGCCCAGCGGTCCCAGCAGGGCAGACCAGAAGATGACTGACAGGAACGTCAGGGTCATGTTCAGATTCACTGAGCCGGAGACGAACTTGGGCTGGATGATGGACTGGATGAGCGAGTTGATGACCCCGTAAAAGGCCACCACAGCTATGAAGGACGGCAGCCCGCCAGCCAGCAGGGCCATGATGGCTGCCGGGACCAGGCTGATCCAAAACCCAATGAACGGTATGAATCCGCAGACAAAGGCCAGCAGCGCCCACAGACCTGCCCCCGGCACGCCCAGTGCCAGCAACAAAATGAGGTTCAGCACGGCCACAATGGCCCCGAAAATGGTGGTCATGACCATGAAGGAACGGGACAGCTTGGCGAAGTTTCCCAACGCTTCAACCACGGGAGCCCGTTTTTCCTTCACCACGGCAAGGATGGTGGGGAAATAGGTGGCGTCAATGCTCATGAACATCACCAGCAGCAACAAGAAAACAGTCCCGGAGCCAACATTCATGACACTGCCAAGCAAGCTGTATGCGGTATCCAGCAAAACCCGCAGATCAACGGATTCCACCAGTGCGCGGACCTGGTCGTTGCCAATGCCCAAGGTGTCGTGCAGGAACACCATCAAGTCACCGCGCAGCTCGGTGATTTGCGGTGCGAACTGGGGCAGCAGTTGGGTCAACTGCACTGCTGAAACCCAGAGCGAGGCAACAAGGGCGCCAATCATGGCGTACACAGCCAAAATGGTGGAGACGGTGGCCACTGCGGCGGGGACCCCGCGAAGAACGAGGCGTTGTTTAAGCGGATAGACACAAATGGTCAAAACAATCGCCAAAAACACGGGGCCAACAATGGAGGAAATGCGGCTCAGGCCAAAAAGGACAATGACGGCAGCAGCCAAACTTATGAGGACCTTTGTCCCCGATGAATCTTTTTCGGCAACGGGGGTCTCTATCCCACGTGATTCACTCATTGATTATCCATTTCGACACAGCCTCCGCAATACCCCAATGGCATTGAAATGATCTTATCGGGTGGCCGCGGGAACAGTTCCTCCAGCACGATTCTTGGGCAATAATTTGTTCCATTCCCCGCCCATAAGTGAGAGTCGGCTGATGCGCAGACCTCGAAACGAGTGTGGCGCATACACCCCATTCAGGACGCGCTGTCCTTGGCTATGCGCTTCGCTGGCAGCCAGCGGGGCGCAGCTGTGTCACGGGCGCCACGCTAGGTATCAGCAGTGCGCAGAGCCAAAGCGAACTCAGGGCATGCGCCACGCCAACCCCCAAGCGGGCGCATAGGCCAACAAATCCCACAGACGGCCACAGATAACCCGAAGGACCCCTTTTAGAGCGCGTTAGGCGGCTTGGATACGAGGTCGCATTCACCCAACTGTTCAACTCACCCTGATTGCGTAGTCGTTGAGGCAGTTGCAGGGATGGCTAGACGGCCGGGACTGCCTTCTCCACAATCACGGCCAGGGTGCTGGCCAGCAGCGCGTGCACCTGTGGACGCGTCAGGGTTTTGCGCAACAGCCATTCGCGTCCGCCGCTGCGGGCCAGCTGCGCATAAATCCGGAACATGGCGCGGATCTGCTCGCGCCCCTCCGTGCGACCGGCCAGTCCGCACGCCTCGATGAGCAGCTCAATGGAATCGTTCTCTGCCGCGATCAGGATGGTCTCCAAATCCGGATCCCGGCCCATGCTCCCGGAACCCAGCGCCAGCCAGGACGTGCCGGATTTCTCCAGCGAATCCAGGAACCAGTCCACTGCCAGGTCAATGCGTTCCTCGAGCGATCCCTCCGGCAGCCGGGCCACGGCAACCGCCGAAACCGTTGAACTGATGCGGATGACCTCCAAATACAGGTTCCGTTTGTTGCCAAAATAGTGGTTGATCAGGCCGCGGGCCACCCCCGCCGCCGCGGCAATGTCGGTTGCCGAGACATCCTCGTAGGGGTTCTCGTTGAACAGTTTTTGGGCACACACAAAGATTTGTTGGCGCCGCTCGTCGGGGTTCAGGCGTTGCCGCCGCATCTGGTGAAGGTCGACGCCGGACACGGCCTTTGCTGCGGACGCCTCGGTTGGCTGCGGGGCTGGGCTGGGTTCGTTCACGGTGTTTGCCCCGCTTCCAGCCAAGGCAGCCATGGCGGCAGGTCTTGCGGGACCTGCAGCGGGAAACGGGGTGGGCGCTTTTCCAGGAATGAGGTGACCCCTTCAACGGCGTCACCGTGTCCGGGGAGGCCAGCAATCAGCTTCGAATCGAGGGCGTGGACGGGGAGGGGGGAGTTCAGGCCGCTGAGGTGGTTGAGCATTTGCTTGATGACTGCGGTGGAAACCGCTGACGTGTTCGCAATGATGTCCCGGGCCAGCGAGTAAGCGGCTTCCAGGACATCCTCGGGTGGGTGCAGGGAGGTGACCAGTCCGGCGTCGAGCGCTTCCTGGGCATCAAAGAGTCGCCCCGTCAGCATCCAGTCGGTGGCCCGGGACATGCCCACCAGGCGCGGCAGGTACCAGACGCTGGCGCCCTCGGGGAAGATACCGCGGCGGCTGAACGGGAAGGAGAAGCGTGAATCATGGGCGGCCAGGCGGAAGTCGCAGGACAGTGTGATGGTGATGCCGCCTCCCACCGAGACGCCGCGCAAAGCTGCGATGACCGGCTTGTTCAGCCCAAAGATGGTTTTGGAGCAGCGTCCGGCCGGCTCCTGCCAATCGCCGGCGGGGCTGGCTGGCATGATGGCGTCAAAGCCGCCGCCGCTGAGGTCCGCGCCCACGGAAAAGTCCCTGCCCACGCAACTGAGAACCACCACGGCAACGTCCGGATCGGCGTCGGCGGTGGAGAGTGCATGTTCGAGCTCATGGGCCATGGCCAAGGTGTAGCCGTTGCGGGCCTCGGGACGGTTCAGGCAGAGCGTGGCAATGCCCTCGGCCACCGCATACGTGATGGCTGAATATGTTCCGGAGCTATCCATGGTCATCGCCTTCAAAGAGGAAAGTAAAGACATGCGCCAGCTATTGACACGTTGTCAATAGTCCTGAACTATTGGCGGTATGTCAACAACTAAGTTTTCGTCTGGCTGGATCGATGAAGATCTTCGCGACGGCGACGACCACCCGGTAACGGGTTCCAAGATCTACATCTCCAACGGCCAATCCTGCGACCTGGCGGATCGGTGCCAGCACTTGGCCAGCGCCAATGAGGTCGTGAAGGAACTCATCGCCCGCTCGCTCTAGTCCCCACTGCTCGCAAGTCCCCAGCTGCGAGGGTCCAACATCAAGTTCTGCCACCGCCCTGCCCACACGGGCAGGGACGTCAATGGAAGGAAAGCTCACGTGAGCGAACAACCCGAAGCATTCATCTTTGATGCCATCCGCACCCCGCGCGGCCGCGGGAAGAAGGGCGCACTGCACGGCACCAAGCCCATCGACCTGGTGGTTGGCCTGATCGACGCCCTGCGGGAGCGGCATCCGGGCCTGGATGAAAATTTGATTGATGACCTGATCCTCGGTGTTGTCTCACCCGTGGGCGATCAGGGCGCCGTCATTGCCCGCACGGCGGTCATCGCCGCCGGTTTGCCGGACACCGTGGGCGGTGTGCAGATCAACCGGTTCTGCGCCTCAGGCCTGGAAGCCGTCAATATGGCGGCCCAGAAGGTGCGTTCCGGCTGGGACCAGCTCATCGTCGCCGGCGGGGTGGAATCCATGTCCCGCGTGCCCATCGGATCCGACGGCGGCGCCTGGGCCATGGACCCGGCCACCAACTACGACTCCTACTTTGTGCCGCAGGGCGTTGGCGCCGACCTCATTGCCACCATGGAAGGCTTCAGCCGCGAGGACGTGGACGCCTATGCGGTGCGCTCGCAGCAACTCGCCGCACAGGCCTGGGCCCAGGGCCGCTTCGCCAATTCGGTGATCCCGGTCAAGGACCAGAACGGCCTGGTGGTCCTGGCCGTCGATGAGCACATGCGCCCGGAGTCAACGCCGGAATCGCAGGCAACGCTGCGCCCTGCCTTTGCCGTCATGGGCGAGGCTGGCGGCTTTGACGCCGTCGCACTTCAAAAGTTCCATGCCGTGGAGACCATCGATCACGTCCACACGGCGGCGAATTCTTCCGGGATTGTCGACGGCGCGGCCTTGGTTTTGCTGGGCAGCGCCGAGGTTGGTGAGGTGCTGGGCTTGACGCCGCGGGCCCGGATTGTTGCCACGGCCACCTCGGGTGCGGATCCCACCATCATGCTCACAGGCCCCACACCGGCAACCCACAAGCTGCTGGCAACGGCAGGTCTGGGCGTGGCAGACATCGACTTGTTTGAGATCAACGAAGCCTTCGCCTCGGTGGTTTTGAAATACCAAAAAGACTTAGGCATTCCCGATGAGAAGCTCAACGTCAATGGTGGTGCCATCGCCATGGGCCACCCGCTGGGCGCCACGGGGGCCATGATTCTGGGCACCGTGCTGGATGAACTGGAGCGCACCGACAAGCACAGGGCTGTCATCACCTTGTGCATTGGCGGCGGCATGGGTGTAGCAACGTTGATCGAGAGGGTCTAAGCAATGAACCAGAACACGAACACCATTCTTTGGGAGCAGGACGCGGACGGCGTTGTCATCTTGACCATGGACGACCCGAACCAGTCGGCCAACACCATGAACGCCGCCTACACCTCCTCCATGCAGTCAGTGGTGGAGCGCCTGGTGGCGGAAAAGGACTCCATCAGCGGTGTCATTGTGACCTCGGCCAAAAAGACGTTCTTCGCCGGCGGCGAGCTCAAGGACCTGGTGGCAGCCACCCCGGCAGATGCGGAAAAGATCTTTAATCTGGGCCAGCAGATCAAGTCCCAGCTGCGCAGCCTGGAAACCCTTGGCAAGCCAGTGGTGGCCGCCATCAATGGTGCCGCCCTGGGTGGCGGACTGGAAATTGCTTTGGCTACCCACCACAGGATTGCCGCAGACACCAAGGGCTCGGTGCTTGGCCTGCCGGAGGTGACGCTGGGCCTGCTGCCCGGCGGTGGCGGCATTGTCCGCACGGTGCGCCTCATGGGCATTGCCGACGCCACCATGAAGGTGCTCCTGCAGGGGCAGAAGTACAAGCCCCGCAAGGCACTGGAGGTTGGCCTGGTCCACCAGGTGGTGGACACGGTTCAGGAACTGATCCCGGCAGCCAAGGCCTGGATCAAGGCCAACCCGGAGGCCGTCCAGCCCTGGGATGTGCCCAAGTACAGGATTCCCGGCGGCACGCCCAGCACCCCGGCCTTCGCCGCAAATCTTCCCGCATTCCCGGCCAACTTGCGCAAGCAGCTCAAGGGTGCCAACTACCCGGCCCCACGCGCCATCCTGGCCGCCGCCGTCGAAAGTACCCAGGTGGACTTTGACACGGCGCTGGAGATTGAGTCGCGCTACTTTGTGGAGTTGGTGACCGGGCAGGTTTCCACCAACATGATCAAGGCCTTCTTCTTCGACATGGGCCACATCAGCGCCGGCGGCAGCCGCCCTGCAGGTTACCCGAAGTACACGGCCAAGAAGGTTGCCGTGCTGGGGGCCGGCATGATGGGTGCGGGCATTGCCTATGTGTGCGCCCGCGGCGGCATGGACGTGATGCTCAAGGACGTCTCCCTCGAGGCAGCCCAGCGCGGCAAGAACTACTCCAAGACCCTCACGGACAAAGCCGTGGCCAGGGGCCAGTCCAGCCAGGAACAAGCAGATGCCTTGCTGGCCAAAATCACCCCCACCTCCGAGGCCACAGAGCTGGCCGGCTGTGACCTGGTGATTGAGGCAGTCTTTGAAAACGTTGACGTGAAACAAAAGGCCTTCCAGGAAATCCAGGACATTGTTGTAGCGGGTGCGGTGCTTGGTTCCAACACCTCGACCCTGCCCATCACCGCGCTCGCAGAAGGGGTGCGTGCGCAGGAGAACTTCATTGGCCTGCACTTCTTCTCTCCCGTGGACAAGATGCCGCTGCTGGAAATTATCGCCGGCAAAAACACCTCGGATGAGACCCTGGCCAAGGCCTTCGACATCGCGGTGCAGATTCGCAAGACCCCGATTGTTGTCAACGACAGCCGCGGCTTCTTCACCAGCCGCGTCATCGGCACGTTCATGAACGAGGCCATCGCCATGCTGGGCGAGGGCATTGGAGCACCCTCCATCGAACAGGCCGGGCTGCAAGCCGGTTACCCGGCGGCGCCGCTGCAGCTGGCCGATGAGCTGAACCTCACCCTGATGGCCAAGATCCAGAAGGAAACCAAGGCCGGTTTGGAGGCCGACGGCGGTGTGCAAAAGTACCAGCACCATGCGGCCACGGACGTCGTGAACACCATGGTCGACGAGTTCGGGCGCAAAGGCAAGCTCGGCGGTGCAGGTTTTTACAACTACGCCGACGGGCACCGCACCGGACTCTGGGAGGGCCTGAAGGAAACGTATGGCGGCACCGCCGAGATCCCCTTTACGGACATGAAGGAGCGCATGCTTTTTGCCGAGTCCCTAGAAACCGTCAAGTGCCTGGATGAAGGGGTGCTGCGCAGTGTGGAGGATGCGAATATTGGCTCCATCCTGGGCATTGGCTTCCCAGCCTGGACCGGCGGGGTGCTCCAGTACATGAACGGGTACGACGGCGGCCTGGCCGGTTTCGTGGCCAGGTCACGTGAGCTTGCGGCAAGCTATGGCGAGCACTTCCTGCCCCCTGCATCGCTGGTGGCCAAAGCCGAAAAGGGTGAGACGTACTGATGGGAAACACGTCAGGCACCGCCTTCACCCAACCCTGGACGGCGTTCACGGTGGAGCAGGCACCCACGCCGGGTGTCGCCGTCGTCCATCTGACAGGGCCCGGGCGCGGGAACATGATGGGGTTGGCCTTTTGGGCTGAGCTGCCCCAGGTTTTTGCCGCCCTGGACGCTGATGACAGCGTGCGGGCCGTGGTGCTCGCCGGGGTCGGAAGCACTTTCAGCACGGGCTTGGATGTGCAGGAGGTGCTGGGCGGCTGGTTGGGCAGGCTGGTGTCCGGCGCCACGGCGCAGGCTGCCCAGCGCACGGAACTGCTGGGCGTCATCAGGTCGCTGCAGGACGGCGTCACTGCCGTGGCCCGCTGCCGCAAACCGGTGATTGCCGCCATCCACGGCTGGTGCATTGGCGGGGGTGTCGACTTGATCAGCGCCGCGGACGTGCGCCTCGCCTGCGAGGATGCCACGTTCAGTGTCCGGGAGACGCGGCTGGCGATCGTGGCCGACGTCGGAAGCCTGCAGAGATTGCGCGGCATCATTGGCGAGGGTGCGCTGCGCGAGTTGGCGCTGACCGGCAAGGACATCACAGCCGCCAGGGCAGAGAAGATTGGCCTGGTCAATGACGTGTACCCGGATCATGAAACGCTCATGGCTGCTGCCCTGGAAATGGCCGCGGAGATTGCCGCAAACTCGCCGTTGGCGGTGGCTGGAACCAAGGCCGTGCTGAACGAGGATCGAGAAGAAAATGTTGCCCGAGGGCTGAGGCATGTGGCGTTGTGGAACGCGGCGTTCCTGCACAGTGAGGACCTATTGGAGGCCGTGGCGGCGTTGGGCGAGCGTCGGCCCGGCGTGTTCCACGGCAAGTAAGTTACAGGACAGGGCCGACCCTGCCCGCCGGGCGCCGACACCGACGTTGCAACCATTCTTGAATTCTGGAAGGCATGATGATCACCGTTACAGGGCAGGAACAATTCAAGGCCTGGAAACACAAGGTGCTGCCGGCGGTGGAGGAGGTGCGCCCCGGCGTCTGGTCCATTCCCGTGCCGTTCATCAACAACCCCATGCGCTACACCTTGGCCTACTTGTTGGTGGGCGACGGCGAGGCCGCCCTGGTTGACCCGGGCTGGGATTCCGAGGAGGGCTGGGAAATCCTTCAGGCAGGGCTGGCTGCTGCGGGCCTGCAACCGGCGGACATCACCGGGATAGTCGTCACCCACTTCCACCCCGACCATTTGGGCATGGCTGCACGGCTGCGGGCCGCCTCCGGAGCCTGGGTGGCACTGGGTGCTGATGAGCCTCTGGCCGTGCAGTGGCGCGGTGATCCGCAACTGTTTGTGGCCGCGGACAGGGTGCAGTTTGCTGCGTGGGGAGTGCCTGCGGAATTCCTCAATGAGGTCACCTTCAACACTGACACCTGGGCGCAGCTGACAAGTGTTGACCAACCGCAGCGCCGGTTGGCTGATGGGGAACTGCTGCCCATTGCCGGGCTGCGCGTTCGCGTGCTGGCCACCCCGGGCCACACGCCCGGACATATTTGCCTGGTGGATGAGGCCAATCAGCTCATCCTCACGGGTGACCATGTACTGCCGCGCATCACCCCGCATGTTTCCCTCGAGGCCCAAATCCATGCGAATCCGCTGGCCGACTACCTCCAGTCACTGCAGGTCATGGCCGTGGGGGCGGAGATGGAAGTGCTGCCAGCCCACGAGTACAGATTCAGGGGCCTGCCGGAACGTGTGGCTGAGTTGCAAGATCACACCCTTGAGCGCTCCCGCGAAGTGATTGCAGTGTTGGAGTCAGGAACTGCGGCGACGGTCTGGGATGTGTCCAAACAGCTGGGCTGGTCACGAGGATTTGCATCGCTGCGCGGGTTCACCCTCCGTCTGGCGCTCGCCGAAACCGCCAGCCACCTGGTGTATTTGAGTGGGCAGGGGATGGCGGTGGACATCGAAGTCTCCCGTGGCGCCCCGTCCTTGAAGCCGTCCTTGAAGCCGTCCTTGAAATAAGCAGCCCTCAAACAACGCCCGCTCACATACGGGGCGTTATTTCCCAACGCCCGCTCACATACGGGGCGTTATTTCCGAACGCTCGCGCAGCAGCTGTGAGGCGTTTGCCGTGCTCTGCCCGCTTCTGAGCGAGCGTTTGCCGAATTACCCCCGTATGCCCTACGTGCCAGCCTTGAGTGAGAGAGTTTTTCTCATTCATGTTTGGTGGGGCAGGAGGAGATAATTATTCATGGA
>NZ_PPXC01000028.1 GCF_002909445.1 Arthrobacter glacialis | reverse complement strand
ATGCCACGCTGACCTGCACAAACAGTCAATTCGGCCAAAGGAGGGAGTTCTCGCATCCACTGCAACTCCCGTTGGTTTTGCGCCGATAATCTACATTATGTCAAGTAGAAGTTACTTTATGTGCGCTGGACGCATCGGCAAAGAAACTCAATCAGGACTGTCTCTTGTCATCTAAGTTGAAGCATTCACCCGGCGTATCCCACTAGAACTGACGCATTGCGTCGGAGATTGTCATTACAGTTGAAGCACGGGACACCGTTTGATGGAGTCCGAAGCCAACGTCGGACACGCAGTTCTTGCAGGCACCTTGAACTTCAGGGCGCAATTCTCCTCTGCCTCCATCACCAGTCACCTCTCAGATTCATGGACGATCCCCTTCGACCACTCTCTCCCGATCCGACGTCCCGCAGCCCACAAGGGACAACATAATCTTGCGGGACTGTGGTGGTGTGCCACGAACCAGCCCCATGTCGGGTTCGAGTCTTGGGGCGAACGTGACCAGCTGATGCGATTGGGCTTTGATCCAGACGAAGTAGGCGTGGCCTCGCAACCCTTTAGGATTACTCTTCTGGCAGCACTCCCCCCAGGCAACCCACATGCCTGACTACTTCGTCCGGCAGGCTGAAGGAACCGGCGTTGTTATAGACGCCCGTACCGACGCCCTGGTCAAACCCGCCGACGAGGACGTCTTTGGTGCCACCGCCCAGCTTTGCGCATCAGTGGGCTGGAGCTATGAGCGACTCGGCGAGTTGAAATCCAACTCCGGCGCCAACCTGCGTTGGATCGCCGGCTACCGTCATCCCCGATGCGATCGGGAAGAGTTTACATGCGCCATACTTGTACGGCTAAACGCCGCAGGATCAGAATCCATCCGTGAACTTGCCTGTGCCATTGGTGATCCGATCTGCGTCCTCCCAACCGTGTTCCACCTGATATGGCGACATCAAATCACCACCGATTTGTTGGGCTATCCCTGCACCTTGAGAGCATTGTCAACAAGGTCCAGACACGATGAACAACGGCAACACAGCAATGTTCATCGGCGATCGTGTTTCCTTCCGCGGCGTGATCTACAGCCTCTCCGGAATTGACGGAGATGTCGCTCTTCTGACCGCAGCTGGCGAACTACCGGTGGCCATAAAGGTTGCCTCGCTCTTTGCTGACCACAGCTTTGAAATGCTCGACTCCACACCCCTGCGCCGGCGTATCAACGGGCCATCAACCCTTTTCGACTCCTTGCCAGCCGACGGACAAGCGAAAGCTCGATGGTGGGAAGGACACGTCACCGAGGTTCTCGACGGAATGCCACGCAACGCAGTCCAAGGACAAATTCCCCGCCACGATTATGACGTCAGAACTCGGTCGCTACGCCAGCGAGAACTGACCAAACATGCCGAACTCCTTGCCTCGGGCGAGGATCCCAGCTTTAACAAACTGCAACGACTCGTACGCGCCTATCTCAATCAAGGCATCCTAGGGTTTGTCGGCCGGCTGACTGAAGGCCGCCACGCGACAGGTTCCGCGCGAACTAGACGCACGCTGGCCCAGCAACCACCAGGACCTTTCGGGGCCGTCTACCCTGTCAGGCCAGGAGAACTGATGCAGATCGACTCCACTCCCCTGGATATCGCCGTCGAACTCGACGACGGGGTTATTGGACGGGTCGAGTTGACGGCCATGGTCGATATTGCCACACGCAGCCTCCATTGCAGCGTCCGACTTGCCTTACCGGTCGATGAAATCTATCGATGAACGCCTCGCTGGGGCCGCTGCGAAACCCGTCATCGTTCCGGAAACCATTGTCTGTGACCACGGGAAGGCTTACCTCTCGAACACCTTCAAGAGTGCCTGCCGCAGCCAGGGCATCAACCTCCAACCAGCCCACCCCGACACCCCTACCGACAAACCGGTCATCGAGCGGACACTCCAATCCATCGGAACGCTTTTCGCCCAATACATCACCGGATACCTTGGATCCTCAGTTGAACGGCGCGGCAAAAATACCGAGAAGCAGGCCGTGTTCTCCCTCCCTGAGATCCAAGACCTCCTGGACGAATGGATCATTACCGGTTGGCAGAACCGCCCCCACGACGGATTGCGGGATCCCTTCACGCCATCCCGGGTGCTGACCCCGAATGAAAAATACGCCGCATTGCTGGCCGTCTGCGGATACGTCCCTGCCCCTTTCAGCGCCGAAGACTTCCTCGAACTAATGCCCGCGGAAATACGCGTCATCAACAGCTACGGGGTCAAAATCAGGCACCGCATCTACGACACCGAAGATCTGAACCCCTATCTTGGTCAAAAAACCGGAATGAAGGCCATCAACGGCCCCTGGGAGGTCAAATATGATCCCTACGACGCAGCTTGCGTCTGGATCCGCAACCATCAAGATGGCGGCTGGATCACCGCCTACTGGCGTCAACTTCAAACGAGTCCACAACCATTCGGCGACGATATATGGAACTACGGCCGCCAAATCGTCGCAGAACGCGGCGTCACCACGCCGTCAGAGGAGAGCATCAAGGCTGCAGGTGATGCCATCCTTGACAAGGCCTCACCGCCAGCCAAACCCGCGGCAAGGCAACGAAAGAATCAACGAGCAGTGGCCCGTAACAAGGCTGCCATCAGCTCGCAACGCCCGCGCCCCCACGTCGGCCAACCTCCGGAAGATGCAAAGCTCCCGGTGACGATCGAACCAGTGTCGGATCAGGAAAAGGACTCTCCGCGGATCGCCAAGATCATTCCCTTGAAGGTCTATGGCCCCCAAAAGGAGGCCGACAAATGGTGGTAACAGAACTCCCAACTAGCGGTCGCGCGCCCACCACCACGCTGCAGGGCTGGCGGAGTTTCGTGGCCTCCACCGCACCCACCATCGAGCTGGTCGACACCGCCGTATTGGCTGCGATGAGTGTTGCCCGGCGCGAAACCTACGACGAACAACGTATCAGCCACCACTCAGAATTTGTCCTGGCAGAAACATCCACAGTCCGCAAGATTGCAAACCAGGGCAAGATCCCGGTGATGCTCAACCAGCGCGAGATCAGCGCCCGCCGCGGCCTGATCGTCTCAGGCCCCTGGGCGTCAGGAAAGACCACGGCGATCAAGCTCCTGAGCAAAACCCACGAACTACTCGTCAAACGGAAATATCCCCACCAGCGGGACCGGATCCCGGTCGTCTACATCACCACTCCCCCGAAAGGCTCCCCCAAGAAGCTCGCCAGCGAATTCGCGAACTTCCTCGGGCTTCACTACCGAGCCAGACAGAACGTGACCGACATAGCCGACGCCGTGTGCCAAGTCCTGACCACGGCGAAGCCGTCCTCGTCATTGTCGATGAAATCCATAACCTTAATCTGGCCACCAGCGCCGGGGAAGACATGTCCGACCACCTGAAGTACTTCACCGAACACATGCAGGCGGCCTTCGTCTATGCGGGCATCAACGTGGAGAATTCCGGCTTGTTCACCGGCATGCGGGGCCGGCAAATCTCTAGCCGATCCGTGCTGATGACCACCGGGCCCTTCCCGCTCACCGAGGAATAGGACTCACTCGTCGCGACCCTCGAAGACGGCCTGCGCCTCCACGAACACGTACCGCATACGCTCACGGCCCAGAGCAAGTACCTGCACCACCGCACGGCCGGCAGTATCAGCAGCCTCTTCCGCCTCATCCGCGAAGCAGCCATCTTGGCCATCCTCAACGGCACAGAACGAATAGACCGAACCCTGCTCGATGACATCATCTTGGACCACGCCGCCGAATCCATCGCGCCCCGGCCAGCGGCCCTGAACCCCTCCAGTCTATGACTACACGCCAGTACCGACTAGCACCGGATCGCCCCCTGCCCAGACCGGTGCGCCCCTACCAGGATGAGACAACCCGGTCCTTTATCCGGCGCATCAACAGCGCCAACGTGCTCACCCACGGCGAACTCATCAAGACAATGTGCAGGGATCGACGGCCGTGGATGTATGACCTCGCCACGTGGAACGGCACCCTTCCGGACATCTTCGTGCTGGCGATGCCACAACTGGCCAACAGCCACCCGAATCCGCGGCTGCGGGAAAACTAGTTGGCCGGCCAACCCGAACCACCCATGCCCCCGCCTGCCACCACTGCACCCTGGCCCGAGGCGCCGGTCCCTACGTGGAGGTCTACACCACCCACGAACGAGTTATCTGTCCGGACCACGGACTCTGGATCGGAGACGGCATCGGCACAATCCCAGATCAATTCAGAATCGACGCTTGCCGGGAAATCATTGAAGCTTGGCACCACCACAAGAACCTCATCACCCGACACGGACACGCACAAGTACGCCGCGCATTCCACATCTCCAGCGTCATCAACTGGAGCTGGTACGAGCAATTCCAGCATTTCAGCGCCGCCATGAACACATACGAATCCCTGACAGCAAACCACCCCCGAATACCCAACAGCCCGGCACTGGTTGCCGCGGCCCTCTACCCCTCAATCGTCACGCTCACCGCTGCGATCGCCTCCCCCCACTGGCGATACATCGCCCGCTCACCCCGTCCCGAAATCTTCCTCAACAGAGTCCGCAACGAGATCATCGAGGGCTGGACACTGCAGGGCGCATTCGATCCGCTTCGGCACTGGATGGAAACCGACTGGACAATAGAATTTCGTGGTTCCGACACAATCCTCCCGCCCAAGAACAGATGATCAAAATCCGGCACCAAGATACCTGCGCGCCGCCAAAGCCTGTACCGTATGTCGCCCGCTCACCGGACGAGCCACCGGACGGGTCAAACGGACACCCGTGGATCTTTCAAATCAAAAAGTCCAGGTCAGCGGCTATTTTGTCCGGTGAAGGACCGTCTTGCGGGACACTTTGACTGCGTCTATGCGGAATGCCCCTTACGGACACGTGTCAGCAAGTAGGGCACCGAAATAGCAGTGGCCTTTCCACTTTGGGATAGAGCTGCTGTGTATAGAGCTTCTGTCTTCTTGTCCGGTTGGTTTCCAGTGGGCCTCTGGTCATCCGCTATGTTCCGGCATAGCGTGGCAGGATGACATTGATAGATCGTTTTGTGAGAGAAATTCCGCAGCCTGAAGCCATCGTTGAACTGGTTGAAATAGCGGTCCGGCATCCTTGGCCCAAGAATCAGGCTGAAAAGGATGCCTTGTTCAAGCGTCTGGGATGGGGCCACGGAAAAAAGTCTCCCGCAAACACTAACGATGCTCGTGACATCGCGGATCATTTTCACCTAGAACCAAGGGACGACGGCCCGCCCATCTTCGCCACTTCGCGGGAACTTGACGGACTCATCGAATCAATACATGTACAGCTCCGACTGGATTCGGCGCCGCCAGACCCCCAAGCAACCCAGTGCTTCGACGCCATTCTCAGGCAGCTAACAGACCTCCACGGCGAGCCAACCATTCCATGGCACGGCCAGAGAGGCCTGCGGAAGATGTGGAACGTCAACGGTATCGACATTGATGTCACCTACAACGACAGCCGCAGCTCTCTAAATATCGGAATTCAGGACGAACGATTTTTTGCCGAAGTGGAAGCCTACGCCCGTGCCAACAGCGCGGAATGAGTTCCGCAACGTTAATCGGCTCCGTCGCTTGGTCACCAAGAGCCGCCGACCGTCTCGCCGAACGTTCCTCAGCGGTCGCCAGTGCTGATCATTGTCGAAAGCACAGCATCAGCACTCCCCGTGAGCCAGACTGCAAGGTGGATCTCCGGGTTCCCTTCAAATGACACTAAGTTGACCTCGTCCTCGTTGTAGGTGGCCAGGGCCGCCAATAGCCGGTCAACGCTTGCAGACAGGGGATGGGATTGCGGTAACCGGGCACGTCGCCGCCCGTAGATTAAGCGCAGGTCTCGCGTTGTGACAGGTCGAATGACTAGCTCGTCGGCCTGCGTGGTCTCAACGAAGTCAATATGTCGAGCCTGATCTGCCGTCGGCGTCGCCGCTAGGAGCAGGCGCACGAGTTCAGTTCTCTTGATCGTTCGATCGCGCATTACGGAAGCACCTCCGCGTCGAACCCCGATCCGTGCGCCTGCACCTCAAAATCATCATTGATGTCTGAGGAGTGGACTAGCCCGCCTGCAACGGATGACCCAGGAATCCGCAACACGACTCCGCCTTGGCAACTCATCCCGTCCACCACTCTCCGATCCGTCGTCCATGAAGTGAATTCAATTCGAGCATCACCTATGTTGTGAACCTCAGCGTAGACTTTGCCACCACGCCGCCTTGTCATGCACTGCAGCGCGTCTAGGTGCTCTGTATGGCCAATTACTCCCCCGCGGTAGAGTCTAACGTTGCCCACGATCCTTGCAGAATAGTTGGTCAATAGGGGTGCAGTTGCCAGTCGGCTGTGGGCCGCTAGCTGTACTTGGCCATCACGCTGGTGACACTCGGCGGATGGGTGTTGCTCCGATGCCGGTGTGGATGCGTTCATTGTTGTAGTGGTTGAGCCAGGGGTCAAGGTGTGGCGCCGAGCCGGCAAAAGCGACTGATCCACACCCAGGCGTCCCGTAGAGGGTTCCCCTGCGGGACATGCAGTCACTGACGTTCCTCGTCCATGTCCCACGGCTTGATGTCCCGGAATCCGACCGGCTTGCGGGACGGTTTGCATACCTCTATAAGGGACACCCCCTGCGGGACGTCTGGCTGCCTTACCGGCATTTCTACGTCAGATCGGTGTCTGTCGGACACGCTTCATATTCCCAATCCATGCTGTATCTGAGCCCAAATGACTCCTCGTGATCCAAGTAGCTGTTGTAATTGGGTACATGGATGACTTCCAGGGTTACGATCCACTACTCTTGCGCGCTGTACCGTCGTCGGCACGCGCGGATGCATATGTGGCATTACGTTCGTTGGGCCGGGAAGGAAGTCCCACGCGTTCTGACTTGATTCAAGATACCTACGCCAGAGTTGCCTACTATCCTGAGATTTATGTTGCTGGTGAATTGGTGCAGATACCTACCCGCATCTACTATCCCTGGCCCCAAGATGAGCAATTTGATGGGCTGAGTGCTTCTGAAAGAGTCATTTTTGCGGCTTGGATGTCGCGGAACGGAGACGGCAGGATTCGGCAGCGGGCCCTTCGGATCCTCCTGGATTCAGAACTTCCGTGGACTGTGCCCTTCGTCGTTCAGCTTTGTGCTGAATATGTCTTTCAAATTGGCCAAGACATTCTTCAATTCGTCACAGTTAATCTTCGCGAAAAGCCACACTTGTTGGCAGCTTACGTCCAGTTCACCAACGACAACCCGGACTTCATGGCGCTCTGCACCCAACGAGCCACCAGCTACTGGGCCATATACGGATGGCAGCTCAAGAAAGATGACTATCCTCAGTTTGCTGCGCTCCGGGCGCTGGCTGAACTTGCCCGAAACAGCCAATTGCTGGCCATTCCTTCAACTATTTGACTCACTTGCCCGAGTCGTGATGGCTTGCAAGAAACGTCCGACTTCACCCGGCCAAAGTGCCCGCGGAGCGTTGCGTGATGGGGACACCTTGTTGGTGTGGAAACTCGATCGGCTCGGCCGGGACCTGCGCCACCTGGTGAACACCGTCCATGACCTCACCGACCGCGGCATCGGCCTGAAAGTCCTCACCGGCGAGGGCGCAGCCATCGACACCACCACAGCCTCCAGAAAACTCGTCTTCGGGATCTTCGCCGCCCTCGCCGAATTCGAACGAGCCCTCATCTCAGAACGCACCATCGCCGGCCTCGCCGCCGCACGCGCACGTGGACGAAGGGGTGGACGCCCCTACAAGATGACAGCCGCAAAGGTTCGACTAGCCATGGCCGCCATGGGGCAACCCGAAACCAAGGTTGGCGATCTGTGCATTGAACTCGGCATCACGCGCAAACTCTCTACCGCCACGTCTCCCCATCAGGTGAGCTTCGCCCTGACGGGAAGAAACTCCTGAACCAGAATTAGTGTCCGCTCGAGTGATTTATGAAACTTGCATGGACGACTTCGAAAAATGACAGCAAGTCAGAGATGTGGGTGACCGGCGACGGACCTGTTTGCGGCCACGAAAACTACCCATAGGCGGCCACGAAAGGCACAGGTCAAAACAACCTGCAGCCACCGGTCAGTTCCAAGTTGCAGTTGAAACCCACCAGAGAAATGAATGCACTTTGACCGGAAATTTGCCACTTGTTTGCCTTGGACGCGCGTTGCACCCGCCGCGCGCTGGCACAAGTCAAGTCCGAGTAGACGCTGGTGCAGATCCGCCGACCCTGGACAACCAAGCCAGCTGGCTCCAATTTGATGTCAACGAAGCCCTCACTTGCAAAAGGGTCGGAGACGGTATTGTTCGTGGCGTGGCTGGACTCGCAGCGATTCCGGATCGTCAGTCATCGCCCTGCGGCACCCGACACCCCAAGCCTGTTGGACGCGTTGGATAAGCCATTCTGCGACACCTGCGGGACTCGGCTTACATCGTTCCACCAATGAGAATGTGGTCACAGTGTTCAACTGGCGGCAACCGCCGAGAAACTACATACGGTGATTTCGCCCGCTACTACGGAGCTAACGCCTCCTTAGGGCACAGCGCCAAGCAAAGACGGGGACCTGACTCTTACACAGTCGGACCGGATTGCGCGGCATATGGTCTAACTAACTCATGCTGGGTGATCCCATCCCGGTCCCAGTTGTTTCAACAGCAGGGCTTCCCGCTGCTCGATGGTGATGTCTTCTGCATAGACAAACTGTCTGACGAAAACGGTTGGAGAAGCTTCGGGCTTGTTGAGGTAAACATACCCGCACCCAATGATCGTCCTATCAAATCTGACGTTCATCCTTGGGCAGACTTTATAGCCCTTCAGAACGCCAGTCTGGTAGTTTTGCGACTTCTGACTGGTTGTGTAGAAAGTCCACCGTAACCAGGGATACCTCGCAATGAGGGCGTCCCCCAAGTACAGGTTTAGATCGCACAGAAAACTGACCCACTCCACGAGCAGGTTCTTCTCATCACCGGGCTCTGGAGCAATGTTGTCCCGAAACCACAGGTTGAGCTTGGCATAACACTCGTAGGAGTCCTCAAGGACGATCCCGTTTCTTGCAGTGAGTTCGGCGAGAATCTTTTTGCGTTCTTCTTTGATGGACAGCTCGTGCTTGAAGTTCGCCCTCGCTTCTGAACGGGTGAGCTCAGACGGCCGTCCTGCGTGGAGCACGGGGAACAGCGTGTAAGCCGACCAGTCGACCGCCACTACTTCTCGCTCCAAGGAATACCATTTTCCAAGAGAAGCTCCTTTAGTTTGGCCGTTGGACCAATTTTACCGGTGATGGGGCTTTTGAGAAAAACCCATTCCACGCTCTTCAGCGCACCTGACTTTATCTGAGCGGCGTCTTTCAACATTTGATTCGAGACGCCCTTGCCTGTGCGTCCGACCTTCACTTCTACTCCAGATCCTGTGGCTTCCGTAAATATGTCAACGAATCTCTTGCCCAGCACGCCGACGTCGAAGTACTCTTCACCATCCTGCGCGTCCGGTTGGTGAAAACCGCGAAGCAACCGGAGACGACCAGGCTCTGGCGGACCATTTGCCGGTGGTGGAAGGAAATCGAAGTTCTCATCATCACCGGCGCGACCACGGGAAAAGTCGAAGCTAACAACACCACCATCACACACATCAAACGCACCGCCCGCGGCTACCGCAACCCAAACAACTACACATCAGTTATTCTCTTGAGAAGTGCCGCCCGGACGACGGCATGACACTCACCCGGGAATCCAAATCCCCACGAACCACCAAGAGCCGCTTACATAGTTCCGCCAACCAGAACATGGTCACAGTGTTCATCTGGCGGCAACCGATGGGAAACTGCATACGGCCATTTAGCCCGCTACCAAGAGGCTAACGCTTGTCAATGCCACGGAGCCAAGCTGAGGATGGGGTTAGACCCATTCACTGTAGGGCAGGTTCGCTCGGCATGTGGTCCAACTCGCTTATGCTGGGCGATCCCATCCCGGACCGAGTTGTTTCAGGAGCAGTCCTTCTCGCTGCTCGGCTGGAATGTCTTCAGCGTAGGCGAACTGTCTGACGAAAACGGTAGGAGAAGCTTCGGGTTCGCTGAGGTAAACGTATCCCCAGCTGATGAGAGTTCCATCAAATCTGAAGCTCATAGTTGGCACGGTCTTATAGCCTTTTAGGACGCCTTTTTGGTAATTTCGGGATTTCTTGCTGGTTGTGTAAAAGGTCCACCGCAACCAGGGATATCTAGCAATGAGGGAATCGCCCATGAATAGATTCAGATCACGCACGAAACTGACCCACTCCACAAGTAAGTTCTTCTCATCACCGGGTTCTGGGGAAATGTTGTCCCGGAACCACAAGTTGAGCTTGGCATAGCACTCATAAGTGTCCTCAAGGATGATGCCATTTCTTGCCGTAAGTTCGGCGAGGATCTGTTTGCGTTCTTCTTTGATGGACAGCTCGTGTTTGAAGTTCGCTCGTGCCTCTTGGCGTGACAGCTCCGCGGCCCGTCCAACAATGAGAATCGGGAAGAGCGGGTACCCAGACCAATCAACCGACATTACTTTAGCCTCCATGGAATATTGTTGTCGAACAGCAGCTTTTTTAGGCTGGGAGTGGGACCACTTTTGCCGGTGATGGGGCTTTTGAGAAAAACCCATTCCACGCTCTTCAGCACACCGGACTTTATCAGAGCGGCGTCATTCAGCACTTGATTTGAGACACTCTTGCCTGTGCGTCCGACCTTCACTTCTACTCCAGATCCTGTGGCTTTCGTAAAGATGTCTGCGAATCTCTTGCCCAGCAGGCCGGCATCGAAGTACTCTTCTTCAGGAAAGTGGTCTAATCGGTCACCAAGATATCTTGTGGATCGCCAAGGTGCCTTTCACGTAACGGAGCAGGGCGTCACGAACCTTCTCCGGCACTCAGTCCGTCGCGACGAGTAGACGCTACATCCGAAGCAGCCCACGAAAAAAATTGACCGCTTTGTTTCACTGCTCCGAGCGCACGTACCCGCCCCCGATCGACTCCCGTATTTATGCCACCCTAATATCGTCGCTCACCCATCATAATTAACAGGATTCAAGGGCAAATTCCGGCTAGGACGCAGACATCACGAAAGAATATGCGCGGCCGTGAGACTAGTGCGATGCGTTTTGCCTGCCGAAACATCCAGCACCGGTCGGCCTACAATTGGGACTTCCAATCGCTTCCCAAGAGATGATTCAAGGTGTCCTCCCGCGGCTCTATGGGAATATCTTCCCCATAAACAAATTGGCGGACGAAGGCTGTCGCACTTGCCTTGGGTTTCTTCAGGTAGACATACCCCCAGCCGATGAAGACCGGGGCGAAGCAGACGTGCTTGCGAGGGTCGTTCTTGAAGCCTTTAAGCACACCACGTTGGTAGTTCTCGGACTTCTTGCTAGTCGTGTAGAGAGTCCATTCGAGCCACGGGTACCTGTCCACAAGTGCGTCACACATGAAGAGATTCAGATCTCGTGCAAAGCAGATCCATTCGACCATGAGGTTTTCATCGTCACCCGGTTCAGGGCAGGCATTTTCACGAAACCACGCGTTCAGCATGAGGTAGCATTCGTAGCTGTCCTCGAGAACGATGCCGTTCTGCGCTGTCAACTGCGCGAGCGCTAGTTTGCGCTCTTCCTTGATAGCCAGTTCGTGTTTGAAATTCTCACGTGCTTCCACACGCTTGGCAAAAAGGGTAGGGAAAATCGGATACCCCGACCAGTCAACTGTCACTACTTCTCGCTCCAGGGAATATTGTTGTCATTGAGCAAATTCTTCAGCCCCTTAGTGGGACCGCTCAGGCCAGTGATCGGGCTCTTTGTGAACACCCACTCGACACTAGTCAATGCACCAGACGCAATCAAAGCTGCGTCTTTTCGGACCTGGGCAGCGAGATACCGGCTACCGGCTACTGAAACACAAGCGAACAATGGCAGTTCCAGAAAGACGACTATCCGAGTCTGCTGCGTTCCGGCCGCTGGCTGAACATGGACCAGAAAGCCATCATCGGCCCCGCCTTCAACCACTTAACTAAGTCACCCGCGTAGCGATAGCCGTCAAGCTATTTGCCAACTTCTACCGGTAATGGTGTCCGCAAGAGGTTCGGCCTACGGACACGCGAGGTCAGTGTCCTTGGTTTGATAAAGTTCTCGGATGGAATGTGTGGAGCTCGAGACGGCGCGTCTAATACTTCGATGCCCTACAGAGGGGGACATCGATCGCATCGTCACTATCTGCCAGGACGCAGACATCGCCTCCTTCACCACCGTTCCAAACCCCTATCGTCGCGAGAATGCAACCGAGTTCGTCAGCGGTGTCATTCCCACCGGCTGGTCCACCGGTAGTGCTCTGGCGTGGGGCATTTACTTGAAGGACGCTCCGCAGCTACTCGGCGTGGTTTCGCTTTCCAACGTCCAGGACGGAGCCGCAGAGCTCGGATACTGGATCGACCCGCTCGTTCGGGCGCAGGGAGTGATGACGGAAGCGGCCGCGCGCGTTGTCGCATTCGGCTTCTCTGCTTCCCCAGACGGTCTCGGCCTCCACCGTATAGGGTGGGAAGCCATCTCCATCAATGGACCTTCCGTCCGCGTTGCGCAGAAGGTCGGTTTCAGATGGGAGGGGCACAGGCGGGGCGCCGCTGTTCGTCTGGGCACCATCTACGACCTAACATTGGCCGGTGTGCTAAGCACCGATGATCGATCGATGTCCACTCCGTGGCCCGGCTCGATCGAGTAGAACATCCCGTGCCCAGGGCAAGCAGAACAGGCGTCAGTAGACGATCCAGGATCGACGCAACCACTTCAAATTCAATGCTCACCTGAAACCATCCCGCAGAAGGTTCCCCTGCTGGGACCACGATGAGCCAGCAAGTCGGCGTGCCTGCTAGTAGGCTCGCCGCATGGAGAATCAGTTGAAGCATCACGTGGCATGTGGGTTGCTGGTACGTAATGGACTTGTTTTCCTTGCACACCGGTCTTCGACGAAAATGTCGAATCCGAATGTCTGGGACCTTCCAGGCGGCCATCTTGAACTGGGCGAGAGCAGTCGCCAAGCACTCGTACGAGAGCTTCAGGAAGAGCTAAGCGTGTCAATCACCCCGCCTGACGGCAGCGCCATTCATACACGAAGCAATTCCGACCTCGTCTTGGAGGTATGGCGAGTGGACGACTGGGCAGGGGACATTGTCAACGCGGCACCAGATGAACACGACGACATAGGCTGGTTCAGCTTGAACGAGGCAATATCTCTGGACCTGGCGGATCCGGCGTACCCAGCACTGTTTCAACAAGAACTGGCATGACCCTGTTCCGCAGGAGGTTCCCGCTGCGGACATCCCGGTCGATCTCGTTGCCGTCAATGCTTTGAGTGATCCAACCGGCCGTTGCAGGACC
>NZ_PPXC01000027.1 GCF_002909445.1 Arthrobacter glacialis | reverse complement strand
CTCCCCGAAACGGGCTATTTTCAGCCACTACTGCGGGTCAGTTTGTTTAATCACCCACACCGGCGCCCCGTTCCGCTTGTGGCACCTCGTTGACGGGGCGCCCCCAGCGGAACGGGGCGCGGACCTCATGCCACTGGGCGGCGCTGCGGATGGAGGCAAAAGCCCGCCGCCGGGCGCAAAAAAGCGGGGCCGGCCATCGTCATGATGGCCGGCCCCGCTTTGTGTGCCCCGCAGCTGCGTCCCGAGATGCGGGAGCAAAACAACTTAGTGCTTGGCAGCTTCAGCTGTTGCGGTGTCAGTCGGTGCTGCGCTGGAAACGTCCGACGGTGAAGCGGTGGTGGCCGGCGTCGGCAACAAGTTCTTGTATTCGGCCAAGGTGCCATCCAGAACTGGAACCTGCAAAGTGGCAGTTTCCGTGGCTCCGCCGGACTGGCGCAGTTCAAGCGTTTCCATGGCGCCCGGGGGCTGGGCCATGGTGCTGAGAATAGCCTTGTCGCCGACGGTGTCCAGGACCAAGGGCGTGCCGGGCTTAACAGTGACTTCAGTCTGGGAGCCCTGCGCGCCGCTGATCGTCAAGGTGATGTCAGCGGCAGACTGGTTGTAGAACGTGCCAATGAGGCGCCCGGGGCTGCCAGCAGCCTCGGAGACAATCAGTACGTTGCGCAGCTCCAGCTGACCCATGTTCTTGCAAACTCCATCAGATGCGGAGTAAACCAAGGTGGTGCTTTGCTGGTTGATGGCTGAGCAACCGGTGAAGGCCAGGGCGCCAACGCCGATGGCTGCAATCAGGCTCAAGCGTTGCAATCGTTTGGTACCGCGGATGCCGGCAGCGATTCTCACGTCAATAACTCCTCATGGAAAAGACAAAATATCTTTGCTCAGCTTATCCGCAAATGGGTCCAATGTGCGCTTCCGGCACTGTTTGAGGACTTTGGCGCCCATGGGCCCATTCACTCACTGCATCTTCTCACCGCTTAGTCAAGGGGTCAGCAATTCTCCAATTGTTGGAACAATTGCGCGGTCAGCGTAGCGCTGGCAGTCCCTGACCTGCGGAAACTCAAGGGAGCGGCTAGTTAACCGTGGTAAACTAGGACTATTGGAAAGGGAGAATCCACATGCTTTTTGAGGTCGGCGAGACAGTAGTTTACCCACACCATGGTGCGGCAAAGATCGAAGAGATCAAGATGCGCACCATCCGCGGTGAAGAGAAGATGTATCTCAAGCTCAAGGTTGCCCAGGGGGATCTGACCATTGAGGTCCCTGCTGAGAACGTAGACCTTGTTGGGGTTCGTGATGTTGTAGGCAAGGAAGGGCTGGAGCACGTTTTCGAAGTGCTTCGTGCGGAGTTTACGGAGGAGCCCACCAACTGGTCTCGCCGTTACAAGGCAAACCTGGAAAAGCTTGCCTCAGGTGACGTTATCAAGGTCGCAGAAGTTGTGCGCGATCTGTGGCGTCGTGACCATGACCGCGGCCTGTCCGCTGGCGAGAAGCGTATGCTCGCCAAGGCGCGTCAGATTCTGATCTCCGAGCTTGCCTTGGCGGAAAAGACTGACGAAGACAAGGCCGCCGAAGTCCTTGACGAAGTTCTGGCTTCATAGTTTTTGATTCTTGTAACAAAAAACCCCTGCCTAGTGCGGGGGTTTTTTGCGTCACGGGGTGGTTTGGGCGCCTTCGCCGCTAATGTAGAGGCTATGACTGAGGTGAAAGATGGCTCGTGTGCGGTAGTAATAGTTGCAGCTGGTTCTGGGCAGCGTTTGGGTTACGGAGTTCCAAAAGCGCGGGTTCCCCTCGGAGCTGACCCAATGCTCGTCCATGCCGTGAGGGGAGTGCTCAAGGCTAAAGTGGCAGCCCAAATTTGTGTGGCCATTCCGGCACAGGATGCTCAATTGGTGGATATTTGTCAGCAGCTGAGCAATGAGGCCCAAGCTGCGGGAGTGCTCTTTAGCGTGGTCGACGGCGGCGCGCAGCGCTCCGAGTCGGTGTACGCGGCGCTGGCGCACATTGCCACGGGTATCACCACGGTGATGATTCACGACGCCGCCCGGCCCCTGACGCCGTCGGGCGTTTTCAACCGCGTCGCCGCAGCGTTGCGTGACGGTGCCAAGGCAGTCATCCCGGCCCTGGCCGTGGTTGACACCATCAAAACTGTTATTCCGGCAACCCTGCCAGCCACGGGTGCTGGCGTGGAACAGGTGGTGGGTACTCCCGCGCGCAGCCAGCTGCGGGCCGTCCAGACGCCGCAAGGATTTGAGCTGGAAACCTTGCGCCGGGCCTACGCCCACGCCCTGACCCTGGACGATCAGACCGCAGCCCAGATCACTGACGATGCCATGCTGGTGGAAGCTCTGGGTGAGCAAGTGTTTGTCGTGCAGGGCTCCACCCACAGCCTGAAAATCACTTCACCCACTGATTTGCTCCTCGCCGAAGCAATGTTGGAGGGGCCCCTGCGCCCCCGCTGGGTGGAAGGATAAATCGCATGATCTTGCCACGAACAGGCATCGGCGTGGACATCCACGCCTTCGCACCCGAGGACAGTCCCGCCCCGCTGTGGCTTGCCGGGCTTTTCTGGGAAGGTGAGCGCGGGCTCAGCGGCCATTCCGACGGCGACGCCGTGGCCCATGCAGCGGCCGACGCCCTGTTTTCCGCCGCCGGAGTAGGCGATCTGGGCACCCACTTTGGCACCGACAGGCCCGAATACAAGGGTGCGAGCGGGGTGACACTTTTGGCCGAAGCCGCCCGGATCGTGCGGGCTGCCGGTTTTGAGATTGGCAATGTTGCCGTGCAATTTGTGGGCAACAGGCCAATATTTTCCCCGCGACGGCAGGAGGCCGAGGCTGTTTTGAGCGCAGCCGCCGGAGCCCCCGTCTCGGTCAGCGCCACCACCTCGGACAAACTGGGTTTTCCCGGCCGTGGCGAAGGCATCACAGCCATCGCGACAGCCCTTGTCATCCAAAACGCCCCCGCATCTGCGCCTGAAAGGTAATCTAGAGCCGTGACCTTGCGCTTTTATGATTCCGCCACAGCTTCCGTCCGGGACTTTGTCCCCCTCACCGAGGGGCGGGCTTCGGTTTACTATTGCGGCGCCACTGTGCAAGGTGAGCCGCACATTGGCCACGTCCGGTCTGCGCTGGCCTTCGACCAGCTGACCCGCTGGCTGCAGGCCAAGGGGCTGGAAGTCACCGTTGTGCGCAACGTGACTGACATTGATGACAAAATCCTGGTCAAGGCCGTGGAGAACAATGAGCCGTGGTGGGCCCTGGCGTACAGATTTGAACAGGCCTTCGAGGACGCCTACGACGCTCTGGGCATCCTCAAGCCCACCTACGAGCCCCGCGCCACGGGCCACATCCCGGAAATGCACGCCCTGATTTCCTTGTTGATTGAGCGCGGCCATGCCTACCCGGCGCTGGATGACTCCGGTGACGTGTACTTTGATGTCCGGTCATGGAAGCAGTACGGGTCACTCACCCGGCAGAACATTGACGACATGCAGGCAGCGCCCGACGCCGATCCTCGCGGCAAGAAGGACGCCCGCGACTTCGCGCTGTGGAAGGGTTCCAAGCCCGGCGAGCCGGAAACCGCCAGCTGGGCATCGCCCTGGGGTGCCGGCCGCCCCGGCTGGCATTTGGAATGCTCCGCCATGGTGACCAAGTACCTCGGCACCGAGTTCGACATTCACGGCGGCGGCTTGGACCTGCGGTTCCCGCACCACGAAAACGAGATGGCCCAGTCGCAGGCTGCCGGCCACGGCTTCGCCAATTTTTGGATGCACAACGGCATGGTCACCTTTGAGGGTGAAAAAATGTCCAAGTCCATCGGCAACACCATCAACCCACGGGAAATGCTCCAAATCGCCCGCCCCCTGGTGGTCCGCTATTACCTGGGCCAGGCCCACTACCGCTCGGTGCTGGACTACCGGCCCGGGTCTCTCACGGAGGCCGCGGCCGCCGTCGAACGCATTGAAACCTTTGTCAAAGCCGCGGTTTCCCAAGCACACTCGAACGGCAAAGTCAGTGTTACCGGCAACCTTCCGGATACCTTCACGGCCGCCATGGACGACGACCTGAACATCCCCGCAGCCTTGGCTGTGCTGCACGAGACTGTGCGCGCGGGCAACACAGCGCTGGCCAAGAAGGACATTGAAGCAGCTGGCGTTGCGCTGGAAGCTGTCGTTTCCATGACCGACGCCCTGGGGATCAATCCCCTGGACGAGCAATGGGCCAGGGGTGGCGATGCCACAGCAGAACTGGCTGCCTTGGATGTTTTGGTCAAGGCCCAGTTGGAGGCACGCGCGCAGGCCCGGACCGAGAAGAACTGGGCCGAATCGGACAAGATCAGGGACGTCTTGGCTGCTGCCGGCATCGACATTGCCGACTCCGCCAACGGTTCCACCTGGTCCCTGCGGCGGTAATGCCGGACCCATAGCCATCACTGATCCTCGAGCACGGCCACGTGAGAATGGGCACTTTTTTGGCTGACTTTCACCAAAATCGCGTGCAGGCCGTAAACTAATAGCTACGGGTTTCACTTTCCCGTTATCTCGTGTGCCTAAAATGTGCGCGCGTACAGGTATGTTTGACGACTTTGGGGCCTTGGCATCACGGGCGCCGCACCAATCGTAAGGGTTTTACCATGGCCAACACTTCCCGCTCCGGCGCAGTCCGCAAGCTCAAGAAGGGCCCCGTCAAGGGCACCGGCGGACTCGGTCGCAAGGCACTCGAGGGCAAGGGTCCCACTCCCAAGGCGTCAGAGCGCACCTATCACAAGGCGTTCAAGAATCAGGAGCTGGCTGAGCGTTCGGCCGCCAAGCACGCTGGAACTTCCCAGTCAGCCCGCCGCAACAGCGGCCCCAAGGGCAAGGCCATGGAGGAACTCGTTACGGGCCGCAACTCCGTGGTTGAGGCGCTGCGCGCAGGCATCCCGGCGAAGGTGCTGTACGTTGCTGTCCGCGTTGACATGGACGAGCGCGTGCGTGAATCCATCAAGCTGGCGGCAGAACGCGGCATCCCGCTGCTGGAAGCACAGAAGCCCGAACTGGATCGCCTCACTGAAGACGCCATCCACCAGGGCCTGGTTTTGCAGATCCCCCCGTACGAGTACGAAGACGCCGTTGACACGGCCGGCGAGATCATGGCCAAGTGGAAAAAAGGCCACATTGCCAATGCTCCGCTCATCGTTGCTCTTGACGGAATCACTGACACCCGCAACCTCGGTGCCATCATCCGCAGCGTTTCAGCATTCTCCGGCCATGCAGTGATCGTTCCCGAACGCCGCAGCGCCGGCGTCACCGCTGCGGCGTGGAAGACCAGTGCCGGTGCAGCAGTGCGCGTTCCGGTTGCCAAGGCCCCTAACCTGAACCGCGCCATCGGTGCGTTCCAGAAGATGGGCTACTTTGTGCTGGGGCTCGACGGCGACGGTGACATTTCGCTGCCCGACCTCACCTTGGCCCAGGAGCCTGTGTGCATTGTGGTTGGTTCCGAAGGCAAGGGCCTGTCCCGCTTGGTTCGCGAAAACTGCGACCAGATTGTCTCCATCCCGATCGATTCAGCCATGGAATCGCTAAACGCCTCCATGGCTGTAGGCATCAGCCTCTACGAGATCTCAAGGCAACGAGCGGCCAAGGCCTAATCATGCCCGAAACAGTCGTGGAGGCCATCGGGACTCTGGGTGCTGCTTTGTCGCGCCATTCCCAACTGGGAGTGAGCGCTGTGAAGGGTGCCCAGAGCTCGGTAGCCAACGTGGCGGTCTATTCCCCTGCCAACAGCAACGTGGTGCTTTGCTATCAGCCACCGGGCGAGGCATGGAAGGCTGTCCTGCTGCCGGACAAGACCGACGGCGTGCATCACGCCCTGGTGCCCGACATGCCCGTGGGAAGCCGCTACGGCTTCTACGTTGACCTTGCGGCAACCAAAGAGGAAATGCTCCTCATCGACCCGGATGCCGTGCAGTTATTGCTGGATCCCTACGGCCGCTACATTCATGAGGAAGTCAACGCGGCGGGCGAAACCAAGTACATGTCGGTGCGCATGGACGACGGCTTTGACTGGGGCACAGTCGCCCGTCCGCACACCCCGTGGCGGGAAACAATTTTTTACGAAGCACATGTGCGCGGCCAGACAATGTTGCACCCGGATGTGCCCGAGGAAATTCGCGGAACTTATGCCGGCATGGCGCATCCCGCCATGATCAAGCACCTGCTGAGCCTTGGCGTGACAGCCGTGGAGCTTTTGCCGGTCCATTTCCACATTGATGAGCCGCACCTGCACGGAACAGGCATGAGCAATTACTGGGGTTACAACACCCTTGGATTCTTTGCCCCGCATGTGGGATATGCCAGCGCTGCCGCGCGCGAATCCGGCCCGGCAGCCGTTCAGGATGAGCTCAAGGGCATGATCAAGCTGCTGCACATGGCGGGCATTGAGGTCATCTTGGATGTTGTGTACAACCACACAGCCGAGGGTGGCCAGGGCGGACCCAACTACAGCTGGCGTGGACTGGCTGAAGAGCAGTACTACCGCATGCGTGACGGCAGTTACTATGACACCACGGGCTGCGGCAACACCTTGAATTTCGCCAACCCCCATGTCATCAAGATGGCCATGGATTCGCTGCGGTACTGGGTGGAGGAGTTCCATATTGATGGGTTCCGCTTTGATCTGGCCGTGTCCTTGGCGCGCAATGGCGGGCATGAGTTCACCAACCAGCACCCGTTCCTGCTCGCGGCGAGCACCGACGGCGTGCTCTCATCCACCAAGCTCATTTCCGAGCCTTGGGATGTTGGCTACGGTGGATGGCAGACAGGCAATTTCCCCACCGGCTGGGCGGATTGGAATGATTCGTTCCGCGACCAGGTCCGTGAAGTGTGGCTGACTGACAGGGCTGCCATGTTGGCGGGCTACCACCACAACGGACTGGCCACTTTCGGCGATGCCCTGGGCGGATCGGCCAAGATTTTTGCCGGTTCAGGCCGCGGGCAGCTGGCCTCGATCAACCTGATCACGGCACACGACGGGTTTACCCTGGCTGACTTGACTGCTTACAACCACAAGCACAATCTGGACAATCAGGAAGACAACCGCGACGGCACCAGCAACAACCGCAGCTGGAACCACGGTGTTGAGGGGATCACCAACAACCCCACCACGTTGGCGCAGCGGGCCAAAACCTCGCGCAATCTCATGGCTACCATGCTGCTGGCATTGGGTGTGCCCATGATTACTGCCGGCGATGAGTTGGGGCGCAGCCAGGGCGGCAATAACAACGTCTACTGCCAGGACAATGAGATCTCCTGGGTTGACTGGTCCATGGATGATGAGGCCAAGACCATGCTGGCCGCCACGATCCGGCTGGCGCAGATCCGCAAGGACTTCCTGGCGCTGCAGCCCAGCACCTATCCCACTCGCGGGGGGCAGTCCTTCATTCACTGGTTTGGCGCCGACGGGCAGCCCATGACGGCTGATCGGTGGAAGAACCCGCACGAACGCGTTCTGACCATGTTGATGGGTTCCCCCGAAGGCACTGTTGACGGCTTGGTGATCTTCAATACGGGCGTCACCGATGAAGACGTCATCCTGCCAGCCAATCCGCGCTTTAGCGAGGCAGGGGCAGACGCTGGGGCTGATACCGAAACGGTTGACGCTCAGGCGACGGAGCAGGATGTTGTGGAAACTTCAGGGCCTCGCCCGTACATGTTGCGGATGACTACCGAGCTTCCCACACGCACCGACGACGGCGAACCTTCCTTTCGGCTGCCCCGGACCATTGAGCCCGTTCCGGCAGGTGCCGCGGTGCGCGCGAACGCCAACACCGTTCAGATCTACCGCAACGACCTGACCCCGTTGTAGCCGCCATCAAGACCAACTGGCCCGCATAAAACGCCGAAAAATAACGGTTTTACCGTGATTTTCGGCGTTTTCTGCGGGCCAGTTGTTTGGCGGTCCGATCAGGCGGTGGTGATCAGTCCCAGCTCGGCCGGATTGGCCAGTGCTCCGTGCTTGGGCAGGATCTGCACGCCGTAACCAAAGTTCCCTGAGCGGTCAATGACGAGCTCGGTGGTGAATTGGTAGCGGCCGGGGCCGTACTCCTGCACCGAGTCCAGGGACAGGCTGCGCGTTGCCGTAAGCTCGTCGGAATCGCTGGCCGTCCCATAGACCACCGTGACGTTGACGTCCTCGGGGCGTAGCTGCCCCAGAGTGATGTGGGCGCGGACCTGCAATGATTCCCCAATTTGCGGTTCGTCGTTGAGGCCGTGTGACTCCACATGCTCAATGTGGACACCACCCCAGGCGGGCCGGACATTGTCTATCCAGGCCGCGAATTCCTTCGTGGCGGCGTAGTCGTTGGCCCTGGCCAGGCGGCCGGCCTCCGCAGCCGGCTGGTACAAACGCTGTACGTACTCTGCCACCATGCGGTTGGCGGACACTGCCGGGCCAAGGTGCGCCAGGGTGTGCTTGATCATGGAAATCCAATGGGCTGGCAAGGCGCCATCGTGTGGCTGCGACGGTCCTGCGGCGCCGGCATCCATGGTCACCACTTCACCGTAGAAGCGAGGGGCCACTTGAGTTTCCAGCAATTCGTACAAGGCACCAGCCTCAATGTCGTCGCGTTCCTCTTCGCTGGTGCCGGTATTTGCTGTGGGGATCGCCCAGCCGTTTTCGCCGTCGTACAGTTCATCCCACCAGCCATCCATGACGGACAGGTTCAACGAACCGTTGATGGCGGCCTTCATGCCCGAGGTGCCACAGGCTTCCAACGGCCGCAGCGGGTTGTTCAGCCAAACATCGCAGCCGGGGAAAAGCGTCCTGGCCATTGCGATGTCGTAATTGGGCAAGAACACAATCCGGTGGCGCACCTCCGGGTCATCCGTGAACTGCACCAGGTCCTGAATCATTTTCTTGCCCGCGTCGTCCGCGGGGTGGGACTTGCCGGCAATAATGATTTGGATGGGATGCTCAGGGTGCAGCAACAGGGCCTTGAGGCGGGCGGGATCACGCAGCATCAAGGTCAGGCGCTTGTAGGTGGGGACGCGGCGGGCAAAGCCAATGGTCAGCACGTCCGGGTCCAGGGCACTGTCCGTCCAGGCGAGCTGGGCGTCGGCGGCCCCGCGCTTCTTCCACGACGCCCGCAATCTACGCCGGGCATCGCTGACAAGGGCGGCGCGGAGGCGGCGGCGCATGGCCCACACTTCCTCATCGGTGACGTCATACACCTTGGACCAGTCGGGGCCGTCCAGCACTTCGGCGCCAAAACGCTCCCGGGCCAGCTCGGCCAGCGCCGGGTCCACCCAGGTGGGCACATGCACGCCGTTGGTGACGGAGGTGATGGGGATGTCCTCATGGTCAAAGCCCGGCCACAGCCCGGAGAACATGCCGCGGGAGACAACTCCGTGCAGTTTGGCCACACCATTGGCGCGTTGGGCCAGGCGCAGACCCATGACGGCCATGTTGAACACGTCGGAGTCGCCGCCGTCGTAATTCTCCGCACCCAGCGCCAGGATCTGGTGCACAGGCACGCCGGGAGCCAGTTTGCCGGCGAAGAAGTGCTCAATCATGCTGCGCGGGAACCTGTCGATTCCGGCAGGAACCGGGGTATGGGTGGTGAAAACTGTGGAGGCGCGTCCAGCCGCCAAGGCTTCGCTCCACGACAGCGGGTGTTCGGTGAGGGCCGGGTCCATGAGTTCGCGGATCCGCTCAATGCCCAGGAAGCCGGCATGGCCCTCGTTGGTGTGGAAAACTTCCGGCGCCGCTGTGCCCGTTAGGCGCGCATAAACCCGCAGGGCCTTGACCCCGCCCATGCCCAGGAGCAGTTCCTGGGTCAATCGGTGGTCACCGCCACCGCCGTACAGCCTGTCAGTGACCCCGCGGGCGGCGTCGTCGTTTTCGGCAACGTTGGAGTCCAGGAGCAGCAGGGGCACCCGGCCCACGTCCGCACGCCAAATATGGGCGTGCAGTGTCCGGTTGTCAGGCAGCGGGAGCGAAATAAGGACGGGTGCGCCGTCGTCCTCGCGCAACAGGGTCAGGGGCAAGGCGTCGGGGTCCAGCAAGGGGTATGTTTCCTGCTGCCACGCATCCTTGGACAATGACTGCTTGAAATAGCCGGCCTGGTACAAGAGTCCGACGCCGATCAAGGGGACCCCCAGGTCGGAGGCCGATTTCAGGTGGTCACCTGCCAAGATACCCAGGCCGCCTGAATACTGGGGCAGGACGTCGGCAATGCCAAATTCGGGGGAGAAGTAGGCGATGCTTTGGGGGGCCTCCGCGCCCAGCTCCTGATACCAGCGGGGTTCGTTGAGGTAACAGTCCAGGCTGGCCTGCGCACTGTCCACCCGGGCCACCACATCAGGGTCGTGGGCCAGCAGCTGCAACTGTTCACGGGACAGCGCCGAGAGCATGGACAGGGGATCGAATCGTGATTTTTCCCAAAGCTCGGGATTGAGCGATTCAAACAAATTGCGTGTGGGCAGGTGCCACGACCAGCGAAGATTGGTTGCCAGAGACGTTAGCGCAGAAATCTGCGCAGGGACTGTCGTGCGAACTGTGAATCTGCGAATTGCCTTCATGCCGGTCACAGTAACCCATGAACATGACACTAATATTGCTTGGGCGGTTTATTACCTACTTCATTACGCAGACCGGCCGTTTCAAGACGAACTTTGACCCGCTCGTGACGGGCCAACACACTCAAATGCGGATGGCCTTCGCAATCTGGCGGGGGAGTCGCTAACGTCTAGTTTGTGAGTACTTCCAAGCTTTCGCGAAATATGCCAGCCGCCACCTCAAAAATTGGCGCTGCCAAGCAGGTGCCCGAAAAGCTCAACCCTGCCGAGGGGCTGCGTTTTGGTCGAATCCCCATCACCAACGTCCAGCCCGTGCTTGAAGGTGGCAAATTCGCCGCCAAGGGTGTTCGTGGTGCCGATGTGCTTGTCAGTGCAGTGGTTTTCCGTGAAGGCCATGACGTGCTGGGTGCCACGGCCGTTCTGATTGCTCCCGACGGGACAGTGGCCCAGCGCAGCAAACTCACGCCGCGCGGTAAGGGCAGCGATGCTTGGGAAGGCGTGATCACCCCGGGTTTTGAGGGTGACTGGACGTTCCTTGTTGAAGGGTGGACGGACCTGTACGCCACCTGGGCGCACAATGCTCAGGTAAAAATCAACGCCGACGTCGATGTGGACGTCATGCTGGCCGAAGGCGCCCAGCTGCTGGGCAAGGCTGCCCAGGAAGCTCCCGGTGCCGCAGAGGCGACGGTGTTCAAGCATGCGGCACACATGTTGGCGGATGCGTCCTTGAACGTCAATGACCGCTTGGCCGCCGGGACCGGCGCGGCCGTGCGTGCCGCCGTCGAGCATTTCCCGCTGCGAGATCTGGTGACCAGCAGTGAGGCGTACCCCCTGAAAGTGGAACGCGATGCTGCCGGCCGTGGTGCCTGGTACGAATTCTTCCCGCGGTCAGAGGGCGCCGCACGCCACCCGGAGACCGGCGAGTGGACCAGCGGCAATTTCCAAACTGCCACCCATCGGCTGCCGGCAGTTGCCGCCATGGGCTTTGACGTCCTGTACCTGCCGCCCATCCACCCCATCGGTTTCGTCAACCGCAAGGGCCCCAACAACACGTTGACGGCAGGCCCCGGGGATCCGGGTTCACCGTGGGCCATTGGTTCTGCGGCTGGCGGGCACGACGCCATCCACCCGGATTTGGGCACCTTCGACGATTTTGACGCCTTTGTGGCTGCGGCTAACGAGCTGGAGCTGGAAATCGCGCTGGATTTGGCGCTGCAGTGCGCGCCGGACCACCCCTGGGCCACCGAGCACCCGGAATGGTTCACCACTCGAGTGGACGGCACCATTGCGTATGCGGAAAACCCGCCCAAAAAGTACCAGGACATCTATCCGCTGAACTTTGACAATGACCCGGCGGGGCTTTCCCACGAGATCCTGCGCATTGTGCGGCTGTGGATTGACCATGGCGTGCGCATTTTCCGCGTGGACAACCCCCACACCAAGCCCGTGTGGTTTTGGGAGTGGCTCATTGGCAAGATCAATGCCGAGCGTCCCGACGTGGTTTTCCTGGCCGAGGCCTTTACCCGCCCGGCCATGATGGCGGCGCTGGGGCGGGCCGGATTCCAGCAGTCCTACAGCTACTTCACCTGGCGCAACACCAAGGAGGAGCTGGAGGAGTACCTGGTCCACGTCAGCCGCGAGTCGGCCGGCTATTTCCGGCCCAACTTCTTTGTCAACACCCCGGACATTCTCACCGAGTACCTGCAGTTCGGCGGGCCGGCGGCGTTTAAGATCCGCGCCATTCTGGCCGCCTTGGGCAGCCCCTTGTGGGGCATGTATGCCGGCTACGAGTTGTTCGAACACGTGGCCCGGCCTGGTTCTGAAGAGAACATTGACAATGAGAAGTACGAGTACAAGGACCGTGACTTCGCCAAAGCGGAGGCACACGGCAAGTCACTGGCCCCATTTGTCACCAAGCTCAACAGCATCCGCCGGGCGCACCCAGCCTTGCTGGATCTGCAAAATCTCACCCTGCATGAAAGTTCGGATGATGCCACGCTGGTGTTCAGCAAGCACAAGCACATCGCTGCCACGGACGGGGCCCCCGCCCGCAAGGACACCATCATTGTGGTGATCAACGTTGACCCGCACAGCATGCGCGAGGGCGCGGTGACCTTGAACCTTGACGCCCTGGGTCTGGACGGGCTTGCCCCTGACGGGACCTTCATTGTGGATGAGCTCATCACAGGTGCCACCTGGAACTGGGGCAAGAAGAACTACTTCCGCTTGGACGCCCACCTGGAACCCGCCCACATCCTGCACATCCGGCGGTGAGTCATGGCCTTCACGCATACCAATAGTGCCCAGCAGTTCAATGTGAACGCGCCCGGATTGGCCCATGACAGGCATTGGTACCGTAAGGCTGTTTTCTATGAAGTGCTGGTGCAAAGTTTCGCTGACGCCAACGGTGACGGCTCGGGCGATTTCTCCGGGCTGATCTCCCGGCTGGACTACCTTCAGTGGCTGGGGATCGACTGCCTGTGGTTGCCGCCGTTCTTTGATTCCCCCCTGCTCGACGGCGGCTACGACGTCCGTGATTTCACCTCCATCATGGAAAGCTACGGCACCATCTCGGACTTCAAGTCCTTGGTGACCCAGGCCCATGAGCGGGGCATGCGGATCATCATTGACTTGCCGCTGAATCACACTTCTGACCAGCACCCGTGGTTCAAGGCTTCACGGGAGGACCCCACGGGGCCGTTTGGCGATTTCTACATGTGGAGCGACACCACGGAGCTGTACCAGGATGCCCGGGTCATCTTCGTTGACACTGAGGAGTCCAACTGGACCTTTGATCCCGTCCGGCGCCAGTTCTTTTGGCACAGGTTCTTCAGCCACCAACCCGATCTGAACTATGAGAACCCCACCGTGCGGGAAGCTATTTTCGATGTGGTGAAGTTTTGGCTGGCTCAGGGCATTGACGGGTTCCGTGCCGACGCCATTCCTTATCTTTACGCCGAGGACGGCACCAATTGCGAGAACTTGCCGGCCACGCACCTGTTCCTGCAGGATTTGCGCGCCATGGTGGATGCCGAGTTCCCCGGCCGGGTCATCATTGCCGAGGCAAACCAGATGCCCCACGAGGTGGTGGATTACTTTGGCACGGCGGAGAATCCCGAATGCCACATGGCGTTCCATTTCCCCATCATGCCCCGGCTCTACTATGCACTGCGTGATCAAAAGGCCGCGCCGATTATTGAAACCATGGCGAACACCCCTGCCATTCCCCAAGGCGCCCAGTGGGGGACGTTCCTGCGCAACCATGACGAGCTCACCTTGGAGATGGTGACTCCCTCGGAACGCGAGGCAATGCTGGGCTGGTATGCCCCGGATTCGCGGATGCGCGCCAATATTGGGATACGACGCCGGTTGGCACCTTTGCTGGACAACTCCCGGGCGGAGATTGAGCTGATCAACGCGCTGTTGCTGGCCCTGCCCGGCAGCCCCTTCCTGTATTACGGGGACGAGATAGGCATGGGGGACAACATCTGGCTCGACGACAGGGACGCCTCGCGAACGCCCATGCAGTGGAATCCAGACCGCAACGCGGGTTTTTCAAATGTTGATCCGGGCAAGTTGTTCCTGCCTGTGGTGCAGTCGTTGGTGTATCACTACAACCACGTCAATGTTGAGGCGCAGATGGCGCACTCCAGTTCGCTGCTGCACTGGAACAAGAAGATTCTGGCTGTGCGCAAGGCCCATGCGGCCTTTGGTTTGGGCGGCTACGAGAATGTGACCACCTCGCACGAGGCTGTTTTGGCGTTCCTGCGGGTGCTGCCCGTGGGTAACGCTGAGGGGGAGAGGCCCGAATCGATCCTGTGCGTCTTCAACCTGTCCCAACATCCCGCCGCCACCACCTTGCACATGCCCGAGCTGGCCGGCCGCGGGCTGCGTGAAGTGTTTGGGGAATCGATTTTTCCGGGAATTGACGACGACGGCCGCCTCACCGTGACCCTGGGCTCCTATGACTTCTTCTGGCTGCGCATCCGTTCACAGGCCTCCAACGTCCAATCCGACCAAACGCAGGCGCTGCCCATCATCGACGGATCGGTGTACGGGTACTGATGACCGCCACACTCATTGACCTGCTGGCCGCCTGGCTGCCGGCCCAGCGCTGGTACCCGCGCAAGGGCGCCGCCGGACGGGGGGCCCAGCTGAGCATTGCTGACTCGTTTGAACTGCCGTCGTTGGACTCTTGTGTATCTCTGCACGTGCTCTTGGTTGAGGTGGCATTCCCCGGACGTGACATCGCCTCCGGTACGCAACAGGCCCCGTACGACGCCGGAGCCAGCCTGACGCTGCACGTCCCCTTGAGCTTCCACCGTAATAGCACAATCGCGCTAACTAACGGCTCTGACGTTTCCCAGGTTGTGGGTTCCGGAGTTGCGCTGCCGCCGGAGTCGGCGCTGTTGGGAACAGTAGCTGCCGGCACAGGGTCTGGGCGTCAATGGCCAGGAGGGCGGGTCTATGACGGGCTTGCGGATCCGGCTTTCATGCGGGCTTGGCTTGTGCAGTTGAATCGCGGGGAGCTTGCACCGGCCCAAGGTGCCCAGCGCCTGCGCGTCTGGCGGAACCCGGAGCTTGTCACCCTTGCTGCAGAGGCAGTCACCCATGTCCGGGTGGTGACCAGTGAGCAGTCCAATAGCTCTGTCATTTTTCAGCTCGGTGAGCGCCAACTCATTGCCAAATTCTTCCGGGTTCTCCATCCGGGCAAGCATCCCGAAGTGGAAATCGGGGAGGCCTTTGCCAGCCTGGCCACTGACGGCCAAGAATTCAGCGTCCCAGCCCTTCAGGCAGCGGTGAGTTACGGGACCGGCAGCGTGGCACTCTTTGTGATTCATGACTTTGTCCCCGATGCCCTGGACGGGTGGAGACTTGCCCTTGACTCCGCCGGGGATGGCGCCGACTTTTCCGCCAACGCCCATGCCATAGGTGATGCCCTGGCCCGGGTTCACAGCGGATTGCGCCAGGGCCTCGGCGAGCACCGCCTGGATGCCGCCGAGATTTCTGCGTTTACCGAGGCCCTGGGCACCCGGCTCAACGACGCATGGAACCTGGCGCGCTCCGCCGTCGGACCATATGATGTGCAGATTCGCAATATTTTAGCGCAGCTGAACCAAATAAAGCAAGTGCCATCAGCGCAGCGCATTCACGGTGACCTGCACCTGGGGCAGCTCCTGCAGCAGGAGTCAAAAGCTGCCCTGGGATGGTACATCCTGGACTTTGAAGGTGAGCCGCTGAGGACGTTGGCTGAGCGTGGCCGCCCGGATGTGACCTTGCGAGACGTGGCAGGAATGCTGCGTTCCTTTGATTATGCAGGGGCGCAAGCTGCGGCAACAGGGACTCTGAGCTCGGCGGCCGGCGCGCAATGGGCCCAAAACAGCGGTGAGGCGTTCGTTCAGGGGTATGAAAGCGGTTCCGGGCAAAGAATTGCAATCGACTCGGCACTTTTCGTGGCATTGTGGCTGGATAAGGCGCTGTACGAGGTTGTTTATGAATTACAAAATCGGCCCGACTGGGTATGGGTACCAGTAAAGGCCGTGCGAGATTTGTTTGAATCAAGGGAAAGTGGTGTGGACATGGGACTGAATAAAATGGCCCCTCTGGCAGTCGATGCGGGAATCTTGGCACGAATTGCCGGGGGAACGTACTATGCCCCGCATTCGGTGCTCGGGGCACACTTGGGCGATGACGGATTGGTTACTGTTCGCACGCTGCGGCATTTGGCCGAGTCGGTGCTTGTGGTGACAGGCAGCGGCGAGTACCCCATGACGCATGAACATGGCGGAATTTGGGTCGCAGTTGTACCGGCGCAAGAGGCCGGGCACGTGCCGGACTACCGTCTGGACGTGGCCTATGCCGACGTCGTGCAACGAACCGACGATCCCTACCGGTACCTGCCCACCGTGGGGGAACTGGATCTGCACCTCATTGCCGAGGGCCGTCATGAGACCTTGTGGACAGTGTTGGGCGCGCACGTGCAGCGCTATCACTCGAGCTTGGGCGAAGTGTCTGGCGTGAGCTTTGCCGTATGGGTGCCGGCTGTTCAGGCAGTGCGGGTCATCGGTGAATTCAACGGTTGGGACGGCAGGGCTCACGCCATGCGCAGCCTGGGCACCAGCGGCATCTGGGAATTGTTCATTCCTGACGTGGCGCCGGGGGATTGCTACAAATTCGAGATTCTCACCGAACATGGTGAATGGCTGCAAAAGGCTGATCCCATGGCCTATGGCACGGAGGTTCCCCCGCTGACGGCCTCCCGCGTCGTGGAATCCTCGTATTCATTCAAGGATGGCGATTGGATGGCGCAGCGTGCGCTCACGGATCCGCACAATTCCCCTATGAGCGCCTATGAGGTCCACCTTGGCTCGTGGCGCCCAGGGTTGAACTACCGTGAGCTTGCCAAAGAACTGGTCGAGTATGTTCAGGAGCTTGGTTTCACGCATGTTGAGCTCATGCCCGTGGCAGAGCACCCGTTTGGCGGATCATGGGGTTACCAGGTGACCTCTTACTACGCGCCAACCTCACGGTTTGGCCATCCCGACGATTTCCGGTTCCTTGTCGATTCACTGCACCAGGCTGGCATTGGCGTCATTATGGACTGGGTGCCGGCGCACTTCCCCAAGGACGAATGGGCGTTGGCCAAGTTCAACGGCGGGGCACAGTACGAGCACTCGGACCCCCGTCTCGGTGAACACCCCGACTGGGGAACCTTGATCTTCGACTTCGGTCGCAACGAGGTCCGCAACTTCCTCGTGGCCAATGCTCTGTACTGGTTGGAGGAGTTCCATATTGATGGGCTGCGTGTGGATGCCGTTGCTTCCATGCTGTATTTGGACTACTCCCGCGAAGAAGGCGCCTGGAGCCCCAACCGGCACGGTGGCAGGGAGAATCTGGAAGCCATCAGCTTCCTGCAGGAAATGAATGCAACCGCCTACCGGCGCAATCCAGGCGTTGTCACTATTGCCGAAGAGTCCACTGCCTTCCCCGGGGTGACGGCACCCACCAGCGGGGGTGGCCTTGGGTTCGGCATCAAGTGGAATATGGGGTGGATGCACGACTCCCTTAACTACATGGCCGAAGACCCCGTCAACCGTGGTTGGCACCACAACCAAATCACTTTCTCGCTGGTGTACGCGTTCACGGAGAACTTCTTGCTGCCCATCAGCCATGACGAGGTAGTGCACGGCAAGGGTTCCTTGTTGCGCAAGATGCCGGGGGACAGGTGGCAGCAGCTGGCCAATCTGCGCGCCTACTTGGCGTTCCAATGGGCTCATCCCGGCAAGCAACTGATCTTCATGGGCACAGAGTTCGGGCAGGAATCCGAATGGAGCGAGCAGCATGGCCTTGACTGGTGGCTGGCAGAAAACCCTGCGCACAACGGAATTCAACTTCTGGTTAAAGAGCTGAACCAAAGCTATGCCGGCACTCCCGCCCTGTATGAGTTGGACAATGTCCCCGAAGGATTTACTTGGCTCAATGGGGGGGACAGCGAAAACAATGTAGTTTCTTTCGTTCGCCGCGACAAGGCCGGCAATCCGCTAGTGTGCATTGTCAATTTCTCCGGCGTTGCCTATGAGAACCACCGCGTGGGCCTGCCGGCGGCAGGCCCGTGGCAAGAGGTTCTCAATACCGACCTTGCAGTTTTTGGCGGCTCCGATGTTCGCAACCTGGGGGCGCTGGTGGCTGAGGAAAAACCCTGGGACGGTCAGAACCTCTCAGTCCAGCTCCGGGTGCCACCCCTTGGTGCCCTGTATCTGACCCCTCTGGAAGCCTAGAACTTCAGGCGTCCTTGGAGCACCTACTTGCCGTTTGGTATTCACGGCAAGTAGGTGCTATTGTTAGTACTCCGCTGAACGAACGGTTCGGATCCGGACAAGACCAAAACAACGGCCTGGAAAACAGGCTTAATTGTTTATGTTCAAATATAAATTTGAATTCAGTCGAAATTACGGGTTTGACTTACTGGAATTCATGCGGGTAAGATTGAAAAGTTGCCTCGGCACTGATCATCGCGGACTGTTTGTTGGTTTGGGTGTGTTGGCTGGGTGTGGTTGTTGTTTGAGAACTCAATAGTGTGCCAAGTTTTATTGATACCAATTTATTTATATTGAATTGGTTATTTGGTTTT
>NZ_PPXC01000026.1 GCF_002909445.1 Arthrobacter glacialis | reverse complement strand
TTCATCCTTACATGTCAGCGAGAGTACTGATGGACCAGAATGTGGCGCCTACTTTCGAACGCGTCCGTAGAGCGTTCCCGCTACGGACAGGCGGTCTACGAGCCGGTTACTTCCAAATGGACGTTGAGAATCAGCGTTTTTTCGCGAGTCGCAAGTCCAGCCCGCTTCGAACCTGTGGCCATTCCGAGGCAACGATCGAGAAGATGACGGTATCTCGGAGCGAACCATCGGCCATGCGACTTGTCGCACGCAGCACCCCGTCCTGCTTCGCACCCAATCGGGCAATCGCTTCACGGGACTGCATATTCATCCAATGCGTACTGAACTCCACGGCAACGCAATTAAGTGTTTCAAACGCATGACCGAGCAGAAGCCTTTTGCTGTCCGGATTCGTTCCGGTTCCCTGCGCACTGGCTGCGTTCCAGGTGTAGCCAATTTCCAGGCGTGGCAGATCGGCATTGATGTCGCAGTACGTGGTCATGCCAATGATCTTGCCTGGCTCACCGGTAACAAGGTCGTTCAAACGAGTCGTAAACGGAACCATCGAGCCATCTTCCTGCATGGCCAATCGACGCTGAATCTCACCACGCATTCCCTCGGGGCGCGGTACCGCGGTGTACCAAAGATTCCACAGTTCGCCATCGGATGCTGCTTCGACGAGTCCGTCGTGGTGGTCCTCGACCAGGGGTTCGAGAGTGACGTATTTTCCACGGAGCGTTATTGGGGAGATCCTAGTCATGTGGAAACTTTATCTTCCTGGCAGGCAACTTCTGCGTAAAGGGATCCCGCCCGCAAGTCGGCCAACAGTTGCGTGACATTTCAGCATCCGGCCAACGAGCCTGGCATGTGTCCCGCAGAGCGTTCCACTTGCGGAAGGGCTAGACGTTGAGCTTCATGTTTCTGGGCATCGAAAATCGGGCAGCCGGTCAGCGAGGCCTATGGGACGGTTTGCCAACGTCTACACGGGACACCCCTTTGGGCACAGCGGGCAGCCTCGTTGGGACCGTCGGAGGCGGTCTCGTTTTGATTCGACACGGCCTACCATCCCCCTGATAGTCATATGACTTGAATATAGTGAACTCATGACTAAACGAGAGATGAGAGAGCCAACCTTTATGGTCCTCTCGGTCCTGGCTCAGGGCCCCCAACACGGCTATGCACTACTCGGCGAGACGAAAAAACTGTCCGGTGGCCGCGTGACCCTGCAACCAGGCACGTTGTACGCCTCTCTCGACAGGCTCAAGGAAGAGGGACTAGTCCGGGTAGTCCGAGAAGAAATCGTTGACAGCCGCATGCGCAGATACTACGAACTCACAGACACCGGAGCGGATGAGCTAACCGAGGAAGTACAACGGCTGGAGGCGAATGTGAAAATCGCCAAGGCCGGCCTCAGCCTCCGCCCTGCAGGAGGAGTGGCATGAGCGAGCCGACCAGCTCTTTGGAGACCACCTACCGGCGCACACTGCTGGCCTACCCGGCCAGCTGGCGCAAGCAGAACGAAGGCGAAATGGTAGGAGTGATGCTGGATCTTGCCGATCAGGAACAGCGCACCAAACCCACGGTTGGTGAGTTGGCAAACCTTGTCGGATCAGGACTGGCCACCCGATGCGAACGCCTTCTGGGATGGGTGCCGGCGTCCGGACGAGACCGGATCGCCTGCTTCTCGCTGATTATCGCCTCTTCTTTGGCCACGATCATGCTCGTGCTCGGCGAACTCGGACGTTGGTTCCGCTTCAACAGCTACCCACCCGGCCCTGGACTCTTCGGACCCTTCACTACCCCAGCGTCGCTCACCTACCTGTTGATCCTTGGCGCATTCATGGCGGCTTCTCTCGGTTGGCACGCAGCCCGCAGAATACTTTTGGGCCTGGCCATCCTCACAGCCGTTTCGATACCGCTCATATCCTCGGCAATCGGCGGTGTTGTCACCGTCGGCTGGCCAGTTTCCGCCGTTTTCGTTGGCGCCAGCGTGTTGAGCTTGCCCGGCGACCCCACAAACACGGTCCGCCAGCATAGGGCTCTCGTTCTGGGTGCACCCCTGGCCGCTGTGGCATTCGGGTTCAGCAGCTATATGCAGGGCGGGGGTGCACAAAAGTGGTTCTACCCCGGGGGTGTCGGCATGGGCGCCGATTTCCTCGCCTTCGCGGCCGGCTGTCTCCTAGTGTCAGGGCTATTGACGTTCGGTGTCCCCGGACGATGGAAACCAGCCGCCGTATTGCTCGCCATTGGCACGCTTACCCTACCCATCAAGGTCCTCTTCATGGCCCTCATCCCCAACAACGCATGGCCAACCCTGACAGCCGTCTGCATTACAGCAGCCATCTTTATAGCTTGGCAGGTCCGGCAGGCACAAACCAGAAGTTGACACTCCGCTCCATAGTCAGCCACGAGCCTTCCCCAATCAATAACCCAATATCGCTGCAATGATCCATTGGCCAGCAAAAAACTCAAGCGTCCCACAAAGGGTTCCTCATGCGGATCGCGAAGTTAGCTAATCGCAACTCATTGATCTACTTTTTGCGTCGGTTGAACATAAACATTGCGATCAGAGCGCATAAAATACCGACAATTCCGCCCAATATTATTGCTGTAGACAATTTGAGTCTCCTGAGTGGTAGTCAGCTAGTCAGCTGGATAGATGTATCTGCTACGGCCCCGAAATCCGCTCCTCCGACAAGACCAGGTGGCAATCTAATGACGGCGGCCCATCGTCCTTTGCGCAGGATTGGTTCACACCCTTTATGCATGGTGCGGTGGCAAGAATTTGACCTAAAGTGAACCATACGCATGCCTAGGGAAGGTGTCTATGGCTTCCCTAAGAAAGTGCAATGATGCAATTTGGCCACCAAGAGTGCAGGTGGTGTCCCGCAGCAGGTTCCCGCTGCGGTCCCCTAAATGCACTGCCGATCAGGGATCGGCGCGTCCCCGTGGCCGTGGTCGGGGTTCATGTTCCATAGAATGAAGTCATGATCTTCTCCGTGGTATTTCTCTTGGCCTGCTACGTTCTGTTGATCAATGTCATCGTCCGGTGTTCTTATGGCCGCATTGGCGTCAACGGTTTGGCAGGCATTCGGATTCCTTCAATCATGGCGACCGAACAGACATGGATCGCCGGTCACCAGGCCGCTAAAAGGCCTTCTCTGATCGGTATCTATGGCGCCATAATATTCCTCCTTCCGACCCCTTTCGTACCGGGGAAACCCTGCAGGTGACGTTTCTGCTCGGATCGTGCATCATCATGCTCATCGGCATCATCGTCGGAGCTTTCGCAGGATCGAAGGCAGCAAAACTTGTCCTAGCGGCGCAGCACTAGCACCGACGCCTCTCGACCGGGAGCAAACATATCCCGGTGAGCGTTCCCCAAAGGGGGAAGCGGCGACGTGTCGCGTGCCCTTTTTGATTGACCTCACTGAGAGTTCGGCAATACTTGAAAACAGGCTAAGCGTGAGGGGTGAATTGAAGGATGACCGGTAGCGGGTTTGCTGATTACTTACCCAACCAACGTCCAGATGGCACAGTGTTGGCTGGGACCGTGGACATCCGACTGGCCACGAGTGGTGACATCGATGCGATACGTGACATCGACACCAAAGCGGGCCGATCACCTGCTGCCGTAGTGGCCTTTGCCGCGGCAATTCTTGACGATAACCGACTGGTTGTTGTCGCATCCGTCGATGGCAGCATTGTCGGGTGGGGCAAGACTCACTTCTGGTCGTACGCCGACGGGCAGGCACCCGGCGGGCACTACTTGGGCGGAGTTACAGTACTCCCCGAGTTCAGGCGTGACGGGATAGCCCGGGCATTGACCCAAGTGCGATTGGACTGGATCTGGGCACGCGCAGACTCGGCTTGGTACATAGTCAACCCATCCAACCAGGCATCGATCGATCTCCATCGTCAGTGGGGGTTCGCTGAAGTTGCCAAGGCTGCGAAATTTCATACGACCAGCTTTACCGGCGGCGTGGGGTTGCTGTTGCAAGCGAAACAGCCAACGGAAGACTGAGAAATGCGATTCCTTCGGATTCCTACGACCATCCCTTCCTGAAGGCGTTGGCAAGCTTGGTCAACGGCGCAGCTCAGCAGCAGCTTGTCCCAGTAGACGTTCCCGTTGCGGACGTGAAAGCTCCGTCGTCGCCTTGGAGGAACACGACAACATGTCATTGCCGAATTGTCTGAGACCAAGGGGCTTAGTATGGGGAACATGAACCTGAACCGCATGTCTTGGTGGTGGCTGTCCTAACAGCCGGTTCAATCGTGTCCGCGGGCTGTACAGCAGCCCGCGAAGACTTTCTCTCCGCTATCCGCAGCGCTGTGCAGCCTCCCACGCTCAGATAGAGGAATAGCCATGAATTCATTTGCAACAACACAACTGCGCTCAACTGAACTAGCTCAATCCATTTCCGAGGCACCCCAAAACTACCGGGTCCTCACGGGCGAACGCCCAACCGGACCACTACATTTGGGGCACTTCTTCGGCAGCATCGTGGAGCGTTTGAGGCTCCAACGAGCCGGGGTCGAATCCTTCGTGATCCTGGCCGACTACCAGGTGATCACGGACCGCGATCTAATGCCCCACGTGCGTGAGTTCGTGCACGGGGCTGTTTTGGACTACCTGGCCGCGGGCATGGACCCTGAGCAGACCACGATTTTCACCCACTCGTCGGTGCCGGCCCTGAACCAATTAATGCTGCCGTTTCTCAGCCTGGTCACCGAGGCCGAATTGCACCGCAACCCCACGGTGAAAGCCGAACTAGCGGCATCGGGACGCGCCCTGAGTGGGCTGCTGCTCACCTACCCGGTGCATCAGGCAGCCGACATTCTTTTCTGCAAGGGGAATCTGGTTCCCGTGGGAAAGGACAACCTGCCGCATATCGAGATGACACGCGTTATTGCCCGTCGTTTCAACGAACGATATGCCACGGTTTTCCCAGAACCAGAGGCGCTGATTACCTCAACCCCCGAGGTGCCGGGTCTTGATGGGCGCAAGATGTCCAAGAGCTACGGCAACGCCATTTCGCTGGGTATGTCACCGGATGAGACCGCCCAGGTTATTCGCCGCACCACCACGGACGCGGAACGTAGAATCACCTTCGACCCCCAATCGCGCCCTGGGGTATCGGCGCTCCTTTCCACTGCCGCCCTGTGCATGGGCGAGGCCCCAGAGGTGATTGCAGAAAGGATCGGGGATTCAGGAAGTGGTGCGCTGAAGCAGCTAACCGCTGAGGCCGTCAACGACTTCCTTGCCGGTCATCGAGAGCGCCGGTCAGAATTAGCCGGAGACCCCGGATACGTCAGCCAGATCCTCAAACGGGGCAACGAACGAGCCAATCATGAGGCAAACCAAACCCTCGATGAAGTGCGTATGGCCATGGGCACAAACTACTAGCACCCAACAAGCATGACCATCTGCGGCTGTTCATCTCCGCAGCTGCCGGGCGGTTCAACTCAAATTCGTTGCGCAGACGTGAGCCGCCCGGGCAACCGGGGTGTTAGCCAGCGAGTAGCGGCAGACCGTCCCAGTCAAGGTTAGTCGACCGGGCAGGCTGCATGTGCTTCAGATCGCCATCGCGAGCACGCCATATCCCATCGCGATAAGGAACGACAGCACGGCAAGAACAAGCGTGACAGGCACCATCGTGCAACGCTCGGGCTTGCTGCGCGAGATGGCGTTCATCAGGATGCCGAGCACGAAGTAGGCGAAGATCACCCACATTGCGATCTCGGCGAACGGCGAGGGGAACACGTCTACCGCTCCTACGCGGTCCCACGCGATCACGGCGATCAGCACGTAGATGATGATCGATACCGCACTGCCGATGCGCAAACGCTCCGGAAGTACGCGGTGCCGTCCACCCCACGCGAAGCGGCCGAGCGGAGCACCGAAGACGAGCGCCAATTGGAAGGCCGCCAATAGTGCCAGGACGACTGTGAGCGTAAGCGCGAAAGGCATAGAAGTACTGTAGCGGGCAGACCTCGATTTAAGGATGTGTCGAGAGCCGCCCTCCACCCGAGGCGGCCCCGGCGCTACAAACGACAGCACCCGCATGCGGATCCCCTTGCGGGCTGCCCCCTGCGCCAAATAGCGCTGTGAAAACGCCGCCATCTATCACTGCAAGTCACAACCTCAAGTTGACATCTTTTCCATTGGGAGAGTGTTTCGCAGGGTTTACGTCTTGTTGGGGTATGCCCCAGCTGGACGCGGGATTGCCCCTGGCGACGTGCTCAGGAGCGTTGGACCTCCAGGGGTCAACTCTAGTGACTGAATTGGAAGAGCGATGGGCTGGACTTCAGAAGAAGCTGCCCGTTTAGGGTTCCACTTATGGGCACCGGGGGCGATATTCAGCGCTGCGAAAAAGCCGCCATTTATCGCTGCCATCCACACCCCAAGGGGGATGCGGCGGGGCAGATAGCTGACGGCTCCGAGCTCGTGCGTCGCTGGGCAGTGAGGCGAACATCTTAAGGACAGGCTTGGATGTGCCGCGAATTTCGGCGGGTGGAATCCCACACCGGCCAGCTTGGTCATTCTCACCTTTACACGAATCGCCATTATTTTAGTATTGATTCGTTGTGGTGCCGTAGTTGTGAGAGCCTGCTGATGGTGCGGTCAATGTCGAGGGGCCCTCTCGATGTGGCTGCCAGTTCATGAATGGGGGCTGTAGCGATGAAGGTGACAAGGATCTGCCTGTCATAGAGCACGTCGATCAGGTTTGCGAATCGTTGCGCGGGTTCCCTGTCAAGCTCCGTGAGGCTTGGTATGTCGCTGATCAGCCATGTCTGGTGGCGAGCAGCAAGGTCGAGGTAGTCGCTGCTGCCTGTCTTGGACTCACACAGGTCACTGAATCGGAACCAGAGTAGCTCATGGTCTGCTTGTACAACATTCAGCAACCGTCCGCTCACGGTGACCGTCGCAGCGCTACTGGCTCCGTGAGTTGACAGCCCGAGCTCACGATATTGCGCTGCGGTGCCTGGACTCAGCCATACTCCGGAGGAGAACCCTTGCGTGTGCTCTGAATCCAGCCTGTAGTCGCGCGTGCCACGAATCTCCAAGACCTCAAGCTTCTCAGCGATCACCTCGATGGTGGGAAGAAACATGTCGTGAAAGAGAGGGTTGGGAAGCAATCCATCTGGCGGATAGTTCGACGTGACTATCAGCCTGATCGGTCGCGCAAAGAGTTCTAGCAACATCCGCCGAATAAACGTTGAGTCGCCGACATCATGGACGTGGAACTCATCGAAGCAGAGTACATCGACCTCGTTGAGAAGCTCGTCGAGGGCGCGCTCTATCGAGTTCCCTTTCTTAGTAATAGCCTGATGGAGTTGATGAAAGAACTCGTGGAAATGTACGCGCCTTTTGCGAGACGATGAGATCGCCTCGTAGTAGACATTCAAGATCCAACTCTTGCCACACCCCACGGGTCCCCACAGGTAGAAGCCATGCTCGGCAGATGCCATAAGGGCCCCAATCGCCTCACGCTGCGCTTCATCGATTGTGAATCCCTCGGAGATGGCAGCACGCTCGAAAACTTCGACTGTAATACTTTCGAGTGGCGACGGATGATGCCTTCTCTTCGTCAGCCAATTCCGTTGAAACCAGCTCATCTCGGACTCCTTTGTTCACCGCCCAGTAACCTCTATAATTATAGAGGCAACTTGAAAGGGGCCCAAAAATCTCACGAACTACATTGAGGCGCGAACTTATCTGTGAGGCGGCTGTGGAGCTTCTTGCCCGTGGGGGTGGCCATGCCGTTAGTCATCAAGCTATTGATCGCCACTTGGCTTTGCCTGCCGGATCAACGTCCTACTACTTCAGGACCCGCCATGCACTTTTGTCCGCGACGATCGGGTATCTAACGAATTGCTCGCGCGAGGCATTTGAAACTGCGCAACCTGAGCGAATGGCGACTCCTGATGCCGCATCAGCAGTAATTACGTCGCAACTCGTGTTACTCCTCCACGAGCGACGAGGACACTCGCGCGCTCGGTACGCACTGATCGTTGAGACCGCCGAAGATCCCGAACTCGCTGACCTTCTCTCCGGGAGCTTGTTCTCCTACGAGAGAGCAGTCACCCTGTTCCGAGCCCTCGGCCTGCATGAACCACAGCAAGCCGCAGCAGACCTGATTGCTGTCCTCGAAGGACTCCTTTTTGACCGCCTGTACGGGCGTCGGCGGCAATCCGAAACGACGACGCTCAAAGCACTCCAAGCCGAACTGGAACGCCCGATCCAGCTACTGCTCTCCAGCTTTGTATATGACGGCCAGAGGCACTCAGCGGGCACGTCACCGTCATCACAGAAGTTCCGTTCATAATGTGCCCGTTCAGGGTTCCCCTGCAGGACGGATTCATAGGCTGACGGATCCACGCAGCAGTCGATCTGCATCTTCTGCCCCCTAGCGATCCGCTGGGTTCCGGCATAGCGTGGCAAGATGACATCCCCCGAACGGTTCATGAACGAAATGCCGCAGCCTGAGGCCATTGTTGACCTGGTCGAAATAGCGGTCCGACATCCCTGGCCCAAGAATCAATCCGAAAAGGATGCCTTGTTGAAGCGTCTGGGGTGGGGCCACGGTATGAAGTCTCCCGCGAATACTAACGATGCTCGTGACATAGCGGATCATTTTCACCTGGAAACAGGCGATGACGGCCCTCCGATCTTTGCTACTTCGCGGGAACTTGACGGCCTTATGGAATCAATCCATTTGCAGCTCCGACTGGATTCGGCACTGCCAGACCCCCAAACAACCCAGTGCTTCGACGCCATTCTCAGTCAACTTACTGACCTCCACGGCGAACCAACCATTCCATGGCACGGCCAGAGAGGCCTGCGGAAGATGTGGAACGTCAATGGCATCGACATTGACGTCACCTACAACGACAGCCGCAGCTCGCTCACGATCTGTATTCAGGACGAACGATTCTTTGCCGAAGTGGAAGCTTACGCCCGAGCCAACAGCAGGGAATGAGTTCCGCATCCTTCAACGGGTCCTTCGCCTAGTCACCGAGTGCCGCAGGCTGTCCCGTCAAGGGTTCCACCTACGGACGCCACCAGGTCTGTGCAGACGAGTATTGAAATTTGTGCAGACGACTTCTGAAAATGACAGCCCGTCGCCATTCCGCAGTAGCTGATCTGCGGGCAGTGATGGTTGGCAGAATTCACACAATTCAATCCAAACACGCATCCACTCCGAAGTATCTCTGTGGAAGGGAGCCCCTCTCATCATTTAGGACAGCAGGGCTGCCCCTTAACATAGGATTTTGACGCATGAAATTTGGTTCGGGTGAATTCAATGGGTTTTGGCCTTTCATTGTCGGACCAGCACGGAGGCCGGAAGAGCTTGAACGGCCCCAGCCCGACTCGAGCCCTCAAGCAGAAGCGCCGCCTGACGCTTCGGAATTCCCCAAGGATTAACGAGTGGCCATATTCAGACCGCGAATCACCATGACATGTGTGGTGCCACGGCGGCGGTTCCGGTTGTGAGACGGCCAACGTCTCAAACACTTGCTTGACAGTGCTTTAGTCTCCGTCTGACTGACGTTTGCGTTCACGCACGGCCGCACTACCTAGGGGTATGGTCACCAGCAACAGAATGAGTACCGGAACCCCCATTGTGATGAATGGGCTGATGCGTAGAGGTATCGCTATTAGCCCACCTATGAAAATGGACGCCATGCCCCCAATCCAGACGATTCGGGTGTAGCGCTTAGCTGCGGGCCCGACGTTGTGTGCTTCCATGGGTCAACTCTAGTGACTGACTTGGAACAACGATGGCCTGAACCTCAGAAGAAACTGCCCGTTTGGGGTTGTGTTTATGGAAATGGAAGCACCAGGCGAAAGCCCTTGTCATTTAGTTCCCTCGACTACTGGAAATGACACGTGAGCGAATCATGGAGGTCATGACACGATGACTAATGGCTGGCCCAAGAGTGCAACTAGCGTTTGTAGGAATGCAGCGCCGTCTGCTCCGTCGATGATGCGATGGTCAGCGGACAACGTTAGCCGCAGCTGATGTCGTGCCATGATCTCGCCGTCCCGGACTACCACCTCGAGACCTGATCGCCCAGCAGCAAGGATCGCACCTTCGGGTGCGTTGATAATGGCGCTGAATGACTCCACTCCGTACATGCCTAGGTTGCTCACAGTAAAGGTGCCTCCGCTCAGTTGTGCCGGGCTCAATTTGCGTTCCTGGGCTGCAGCAGTCAGGGCTTTTGTCTCTGTTCCGAGCTGTGACGCGGGCTTGTGTGCAGCGTCGACCAGCACGGGAACCACAAGACCGGCTTCGACGGCCATGGCGACTCCAATGTTGATGCGCCCGTGTAGGAGTTTCTGGCCACCGTTCTCTGGTGAGTACGAGGCGTTAATGCCCGGGTGTTCCAGCAAGGCAAGGGCGCTGGCTCGCACGATAAAGTCGTTCATGCTGATTTTGGACCGCCCCATGGCCTGACGCTGGGCATTGATCTCCTCACGGAGCTGCACCAGTTCCTCGACGTCGGCCACTGATGTCAGCGAAAAGTGCGGGATAGTGCGGCTGCTTTCGCTCAACCGGGAGCTAATGACTTTCCTGACGCTAGTGAAGGGGGCAATGACGGATCCTCTCAGCACGTCCGAACCATTTTTCGAGTCCCCATCCGAGGTCTTGACGCCACCGTGCGTTGCTTTATCTCCGTCTCCCGGAGTTGCTGGGGAATCCATCTCGGTTGCCGAGATCACGTCGGAACGTACGATTCTTCCGCCGGGGCCGGTGCCCGTGAGGAGTCCCATCGAGATTCCTCGTTCTTTTGCTTCCTTCCTCGCCAGTGGCGAGGAAAACGTGCGAGGGGCTAAAGCCGGGGTCTCTTTCAGCCCGGCTGTTGGCTTTTCGTGTCGTGTTGGTGTGGCCGAAGTGGCCAGCTCAAGTACCGAGACTGCCTTTGGTGTAGACGGGCCAGTCGGCACCGGTGCCGGTGCGTTGTCTTTGCCGTCATCTAGGAGCGCGATTGCCGTCCCAATTGGCGCGGACTGCCCTTCCTGAACAAGTACGGCATGGAAAATTCCGGCTTCATAGGCCTCATGTTCCATGACGGCCTTGTCTGTTTCAATCTCGACCAGAATGTCACCAATTTTGACGAGTTCACCTGGCTTCTTGAGCCAGGCGTTGATTACTCCCTCCTCCATGGTGTCGGAGAGTCGTGGCATCTGAATTTCAATCATGGAAGAACTTCTCTCTTAAGAGCGCCGGGCCACAGCGGCAAGTGTTTGACGGATAGCCTCTTTTGCGTCCTGCGCCGATGGCATGGCGGCAGTCTCGAGGGATTTTGCGTAGGGCATGGGCACCTCGGCCATCGCTACCCTGCGAACCGGGGCGTCCAGCCAGTCGAATGCGCCGTCCGATATGGTCGCTGCGATCTCGGCACCAATGCCATAGGTCAGCCAGTCGTCTTCCAGAACGACGGCACAGTGGGTCTTTTTGACCGAGGCAATGATTGTTTCCCGGTCAAGGGGACGCAAGCTGCGTAGGTCCACCACTTCGACGTCGATTCCGTCGCTTTCCGCGAGCTGATTTGCTACGTCAAGGGCGACGGCGGCCATCCTGGAGTAAGAGACAACGGTGATGTCAGCCCCTTGTCTGGTGACGGCGGCCCGTCCAATTTCCGCGGGCGTATTATCGTCTGGGACCTCGCCCTTGGTGTTGTACAGCGCAAGGTTTTCCAAGAAGAGCACGGGATCATCGTCGCGGATCGCGGCCAACAACAGGGCCTTGGCATCGGCCGGACTACTGGGAGCCACCACCTTCATGCCAGGAATGAAGGCGTAGAAGAGTTCAATGTTTTGTGAATGCGTCGCCCCCAATTGCTGACCCCCGCCACCGGGTGTCCGAATCACCAAGGGCACCTTGGCCTGTCCGCCGAACATGCCGTAGATCTTGGCAGCATGATTGACGATCTGGTCCAGTGCGATGAGGGAGAAATTGATGGTCATGATCTCCACCACCGGACGCAACCCCAGCATGGCCGCCCCAATAGCTGCTCCGGTGAATCCCTCTTCGGCGATGGGAGCATCCCGCACTCTCTTCTCGCCAAACTCGGCCAACATCCCTTGAGTGATCTTGTATGCGCCTTCGAACACCCCAATTTCCTCTCCGATCAGAAATACGTCGCTATCACGGCGCATTTCTGCCGCCAACGTGTCATGCAACGCCTGCCGGTACGTCATTATTGTCATGCTTGATGTCCTGTCTGAGGGTAAGCGGACGGCTCAAACAAGGGGTCACCGGGAAGCCGCCGGGAGTCGTTGGGTACTGGGGAGGCGTAGGTGTAGTCGAAAAGAGTGTCCACAGTGGGGTGGGGGCTCGCCTCAGCAAAGTCCACCGCCTCCTGAACCATAAGGAGTGCTTGAACGTCAATGCGGGCGATATCGTCCTCTCCCAACAGCCCGGCAGCACCAAGTCTGGCCGCAAAACCTGCCACAGGATCGGCGTCCTTTAAAGCTGCCGCCTCTGCTGGAGTCCTGTATTTCGCCGGGTCGACGACGGAGTGTCCGCGCAGACGCTTACTCGTCGCTTCCAGTAGGAAAGGCTTTCCGGATCGGGCGCTAGCCAGGGCGCTCTGAGCGGCGTCTCGCACGGCGAGCGGATCGTTTCCATCCACCCGTGCCGAAGCCATCCGGTACGAGGCAGCCCGCTTGTAAATATCGGGCTCTGCCGACGACTTCTCCACTGTGGTGCCCATGCCAAGACCGTTATTAATGACGACATACACAATGGGCAAACCCCACAATGCCGCTATATTCAGCGATTCATGAAAGGCACCAATGTTCGTGGTCCCTTCTCCCATGATGCACATGACCGCCTCGGGGCCAGAGACATAGTCAATGGCCAAGGCAGCACCGGTAGCCAGCGGAATCTGACCGCCCACAATGCCGTAACCGCCCAACAACCGGGCGCCCATATCGAAAAGGTGCATCGAACCGCCCCAACCTTTAGACACGCCGTCGGAGCGCCCATACAGCTCCGCCATGATGCGCCCCGGAGCTATGCCGCGGCCGAGCGCGTAACCGTGCTCACGATAATTCGTAAACAAATAGTCGCTGGATTCCAGTGCGGACATCAAGCCCACCACCGTCGCCTCCTCGCCAAGGTTCAGATGGCAGTACCCGCCTATTTCGGCCTGCGTGTAGGCCCTGGCCGCTCTTTCCTCGAAGCGTCGAATCTCCACCATTTGACGATAGAAATGCAGCAATCTCTCGGGTTCCAAGGAATCGGTCTGAGCTGGAGGTGATTTTGCGGTGCGGGGTCGATTCTTCACACGGGGGGAACTCATAGAGGTCTCCTTCCTTCGCTCTCTTGGAGCCAATGAATCCTGATTATCTATGGATGGCGACAATCACTAAATGAAACTAGATCGTATCATTATAGAATGGGAGTAGCAGCACCTCGCAGCCAGCTCCGTCGCAAAGGACACCATGCACGTAAAACACACCACCGGCAGCCGGAAGAAGGGTCGGCCAAGTGATGATGAACGGGAGGAACGTAAAACGGCCATCCTTGACGCCGCGACTCAACTGTTTATCCGCAACGGTTATGGACAAACCACTGTTGATCAGCTGGCAGCCGCAGCACAGGTCACCAAACGCACCATTTATTCGTATTTCGGTGACAAGGCACTGGTTTTCACTGCCGTCATTGAACGTTTCCGTCGCGACTCGGTAGCTACTAGCCTCTCTTCGGGGGAATCTCTAGAAGATGTCTGTGCCAAAATCGTCTACGTGCTCCACTCGGACCAAGCCGTGGGATTGCATAGGCTGATGATCGCCGAGGCTGCACACTTTCCGGCTCTCTCCGCAGCATTTTATGCGAGTGGACCCCGAGGCTACATGGAATCCATAGCCGCAAGCCTGCCCCGATCGGTGCGTCCGACCGAGGCTTCTTTCCTATCAGAGACCGTGTTTAGCCTGCTTCTTGGCGAAAAGCATCGTCAGCGCCTGCTCGGGCTAGCTACCGCTCCTGACAGAGAAACAGCCAGCAAGCATGCTGCGGAAGCGCTCCGGGCACTCGGATTGTCAGCTGCCTAAGCCGTCCCAGTCAAGATTCCGCTGCGGACAGCGATGAGCACCAATAGGGCTGGCGCCATAGTCGTCAACCGAAGTTAGCAGTCCTAGCAACCGGTCTTGGATGACGCCGCCCATGGAGGGCATTCGGAGTGTTTCAAGAAGGTCGCATGCGAGAACAGCCGAGAATCCCTCAGACATATGGCGCTGCATTATTCGCGGATGGTGTTGGTCTGTTGCGGTTCAAGCTGCCAGACTTCGAGCATGGAATTGCCTGATGACGCTGAGCCAGAGTTCACGATGCCTGCCGAGAATGATCTGCCTGGACACCCTTTTGAACCGGTCGTCATTCCGACCGACTTGGGGGATGTTGTGTTGCCCCCGACCCTCACCCTTGAAGAGGCGTACAGAACCACCGTTTTCTTCGTGGAACAATACTTATCCCTCGAAGATTCACCGAGTATAGATTTCAGTCTCTTCTACCAATACATGCTCTCGGATCCCGCTGCTTCCGAAGACTTCACCGACGCTGTCCGCCGCATGAAGTCTTGGGATACAACTCTCTGACTCCTTGCGACGGCACTGCCTGAAACGTGTCGATGCCAGTGCGACATACTGATCCGACGAACGGCGGATCGGCCACGGAACCGACCTCATGAACCCGCAAGGGCACACTAGATCCCGAGCGAAGAACCCAATGCGTTGGTGGAAGTACTCCGTGATGGCCAATCACCCCGCAACATTCGACGCCAGGGTTCCTTCATCAATCTGGTCAAACGCTCTCATCGAATAGGAGCTGGCTCTACTCACGACGAGATGGGGCTGGCCAGCCACCACTCTCAGCAAAGACAACCAATTTCTGTCACGGAGCCGCGGTTACGACCGGTCAGGGTTGGTGCTACGGGCTGACCCCATTCTGTGTCCACCATTTGTACGCAATGGAAGCAACCGTCGGTAGTTTCCTGAGCTAGACCGCGCTTGTGTAGATCAGGGCTGGCGCTGCCGTCTCCAGAGTTTCGAGCTTTTGCATGGCTTCAATGAAATGATCTGTTCGTGTGTGAGCGTCCAGATGCTCTTGCGAGAGCCATCGTTCCGCAAGCATTAATTCACAAGGATCATCGCGAAGCTGAAGGAGCTCGTAGCTTACGCATCCGGGCTCTTTAAGTGTTGCGGCAGCCAGCTCTCGATAGACGCGGAGAGCCTCTTCGAGATTCCCCGGCGCAACCGAACATCCCACCAAGACGCTGATCATTCTTCTCCTAGGCTCAAAGACGGTTCGATGATGCTCTGCTGGTACATTCAGCTTCTGCTTGAGGCTACCAAGAATGAAGTTGCCTCGATTTCCCGCACGCGATGCTCCTTAACAAATAGGTTCGCCCCGCCAAGCAAATGATGTGTCGGCAAGCGTTGTTCGCGAGACACCTCAGTGAGGATCTCTGTAGCGGTTTTCGTTGCTCCTGCAGCCCACTGGCAAACTGATCAAATGACTGTCCAAATCATCCCGCTCAGCGCCCAACAATTCCCTACCTGGATCGAACGAAGCCGCCATGAATACGAATCCGATCTCATCACGACAGGCGAATCCCCGCAAGATGCACATAGGCGCGCAAAAGGGAGCCTCGATGCCGCGTTTCCTGAGAACGTTCCAACGATAGATAATGCCGTTTTCGATGTTCTTGACAGTACCGGCTCAACCATCGGCTACCTCTGGGTTGGAACTGACAGTTCTGAAGATAGCCACTCTTGGTGGGTCTGGGACATCGTCATTGATAATGAGCATCGTGGCAAGGGTCTGGGTAGGGCGACCATGAAACTAGCGGAGGACTACGCGCGTTCCCACGGTGCCCACACGCTTGGACTCAGCGTCTTCGGATTCAACCACGGCGCCCGAAAGCTATACGAATCAATGGGATACGAGACAGTGACCACGAAGATGAAGAAGCAACTTTAATCCATGGATCTGAGCCACTGAGGCCCCAAAACGACGAATGGGCCAGGCATGTCTTCTTTGAGACTTGCAGGCCAGACCCATGCGTCCGATACAACAGCGTGGATTGAGTTCAGAATCCATCAACGGCGCCTCCGCCGAGTCACACAGTCGCGTCTCCTGTCCCACAGAACGTTCCGCAAAAGACGCTGCCCCGCCTCTGAGATCACTTGCGATAGCTAACGCAGTAGTAGACCCGCATCGTTGCCTACGTTCTGGCAGAAAAGAAGGATTCAATCTCCTGCGCCACGTTGCTGAGCTCCTCACCTGGATCAAGGAGCAGCACGCCAGCCAAGCTCCACCCCCGAGGAACTGAAGTCTGAGAAATTTCGAAATCAAGACTGACGTGGCCGTCATGCCTCGCACTGATCCGGAGGTCCCCCTCGAGTGATTCATAATTCTTGGATCCGGTCCACCCCCGCCACTGTGCTGACAGACCATTGAAGAAGAGCACCAGATCGCGGAAATCATTGATCGTCAGCACTCGCTGTGTGGCGTGGAGGCCCTTTAGATCCACAGTCACGATCACACTATCGATAGAGCCATCGGCCTGCCGTTCGATGCTGTCGAAGGTAAGAGATCCAGCATGTCCGATTTCTACTAATTCCATGCACAAATTCTAGGCTCTGAGGCTCGCCTTCCGAGCCCTAGTAGACGTATGCAAAAACGCAACCGCCCACTCTGAAGTGTCCCAGCTACCGTTCCTCAAAGCGTCGCATGTCGTAGACACATCTCCCACTTGATCCTTCGATGGCGGGTTTCACGACGTTGATCGCCGGATTTCAGTCCTCGACTACAGACATTGGCAGGACCCCGCCATGCTCGGAGGGCACGAGGCTGTCTATCTGCCAGCCGTCCGCAGACGCAAGGAAAGTCGCGGCCAGGGGTAACGCGTAGCTTGTTGGAACGCTGCTGCGGCCATCCGCTGTGGACGTTTGGTACTGTTCGGTCACTTCATTGAATCGGACATTCGCCTTGGAACCCACCACCTCGATCGATTCCACCGTCACCCTGGTGGAAAAGCCCGTATATATGAAACCGGTCGCCTTGAACCCAGCCTTAGAGCGGGCGACAACTGACAGATCCCGGTCTCGCTTGTCTTGGTAGGTCTCTGTAGTCTGCTCGTCGGCGAGGAGCAGAGAGGGGGGAATATCCAGGACTGTGCCGTTGCGATCCTCGACAGCAGCTTGGACGATGGCTGTGAGTTCGGACGAGGATGGACTCGGCACCGTGGCCGACGATCCCGTATTGAGCGAGCCTACCGCCGGCTGGCAACCCACTAGGGCAAATCCAAGCAGCGCCGCAACGGCGGCCTTAGTACGCAGATAATTCATCGAGGTCCCCTTGCCGTGAATGTCTTCACAGACTGCCCTGCCAGAACAACCGAGTCAAGAGTCCCGCAATGGTCCAATCCATGTAGACCTTCCGGACAAGCCCAGCCCGCGGCCCATGTGTCCCGCAGGAGGTTGGGCCTGCGGGAGTGGAGGCAGCATACGTATGGACGCTACAGATTGGCTCCCCTACGTACTTGGCGGCCCGAGCCCTTGACTCACCTTCGGTTTCGCTGACTTCCCTGTATCTGACGGCGGGTTCGGTTATCTTCTTTGGTGCAGTCGCGTTTCTCAGCGGCGGGCATGGCTTGGCTGCGCCGGCCAGTTCCAGCGGCGCCTCTGATCTAGATCATGGATCGTCATCAGATTCTGAAAGCATCCGGTTCCTCAGGTCCTTCCAATTGGCGTGGTTTCCGTGGTGGAAAATAATTGAAGACCACGCTCAGGAGCAAGCTTGCGGCTCCCACGAAAACTACTGAACTTGCCATGCCTTTGACGGAATGCGTCCACGGCGGTGATGAGAAGACCATCCCATTGCTAGAAGAAATGGGCACACTCATGGCATCTGGAAACAGCTGCGGTGCAAAGATCATGGTGAAGCCGACGACCAGCAACACCAAGCCACCTTTCATGGCCCGACTTCGGGCTTGTTCATGACAGTTGATGGTTGGAAGCAGCCAAACGACCACCAGGATCGTAAGCCCGAGGGCTGTCAGTGGGAGCCGGGCAGTCCCCGTAGCCAGGGACCATATTTGCATTGGAGCATAGGCGTTCGCTTCGGCTTCAATGTAGACAGTGATGGGGAATGCTCGGTCTCCAAACATGGCTATCGCGGCCAAAACAAGGGAGGCCACCCCGACCGTAGCTGCACACATACGAAGCAGGCGTTCCTTAGAGCGGTACTGCCTGGAACCTAGAATGAAAAGCAATGCCAGCATCGCTATCGACGCTGTGATCAACGGTAAGCCAGCCTCGGCCACATTCATTCCCCAGGCCGTGCCACCGTACATACTCTCCTGAGTTGCATCGATAAGGCGTGCTGAGGGAACCCAAATACCAACAGTCAAACAAAGTACGCCGACAACCATGGTCAGGAGTGCAGCTCCAAGTCCTGCTAGCCACTTACGTAAACCCCATGGCGACAGAGTCATAGATTCGACAGACCCCAGAGGCGCATCGGGTTCCTGCTCTTGCACTAGCAGGGAAGAGACACCAACAATTCCGCGACTAGCCGGTAGGGACGGAAGTCTCTCGTCCGCCACCGCAACTAGGCGTGTGGCTTGGCCCCGATTCAGGGCAGGAGCATCGACGTCCTGGGAGAGCGATTCACCCCCTCTTTGGAACAATGCCGGATAACGATCATCAAAACTACTATTCCCCAAACCAACCCCCAGATGTGTTCGATGCTGGTCTTCAGCGTACACACAGCAACGCCACACCCCTTCAAACTGTGCCATCTAGAACAAGGACGAATTGCAGCGTCATAGGAACATCAGGAGCTTGTCTTCTGGAAGTTACTCGGCTTCACAATTGCCGGGCAGTTCACCTCATATTCGTTGCAAGACGTGAGTCGCCCGGGCACCCGGGGTGCTAGCCAATGAGTATCGGTGAATCGTCCCAGTCAAGGTTCCCAACTGAAACTGGTATGCCTTGGATGAACGCTTGGCCGCGCAGGTTGGGTGTCTCCATGGGCGCGAAGGAAAAGAACGTCACTGGCGTTGATCCGCGATATGTCAGGGAGGAAGTCCTCCATCCCGTCTATAGGGTGGACTTCTGGGACGAATCGCGTGCCTGCTACGAGAACTGGCTGGAGAATGCTGTAAGCATTGACTATGCGCTAGCGCGGGCGGAGGCCGACCGTCATGGACGCTACGTCGGGATCTGGGCCGAGCTCAACTATGAAGGCGGCCTTGCATACTGGCTTCCTTGAGCCGAAACTAGTCTCCTAGTTTGTCTAACTCAGCTTTTAGCAGATCAAGGTTGGCGGCTAGATGTTTCTTGTATTTAGGCGAAATCTGCCTGAACTGACAATCGAGGATTGCTCTTGCTCCAATAGCGGAAGTTCCGGCCAGAGACGCCAAGCCAATTTCAAGCGATTCCCAATCGTGGGAAGCAATGAATTTTGTCACCTCATCCAAATGGTTAATGGCAAAGAGTATAGCGTTGTGGTGTTCAATGCTATCTTCTATCTGTCGCCGGTAGCCGGGATCATGCATTCTTCAATGCCTCCATCCATCGATGAACTTACCTGCGGAGTCTAGCTCATAGCCTAGGCGCGGTCGCTACAGAGGAAGACAAAAAATCTTATGCTGGCGGGGAAGAAGGGGACTGCCTCGACTTCGCGTGAGAGAGTCAACGAACCCCGGTGCAGTCTCTCTCGATTAACCACCCCTGGTTTCGTTATCACTCAAGCAACATCGCAACAATTCCACGCCAGCGTCCCGTACAGCCTTCTACTTGCGGGCCGGCCAGGCGTCAAAAATCATGCGTCCGCCACCGAGAATCCGGTAGTCGGTCACCGACCGGCTTACGGGACTCCTCATTCACGGGGCGGCATCTTCCGCCGCTTGCCTCAACCCAACGCATTCGATCGGAAGTCAGGCTTGCAGGTATTAGTCTGTTGGGATGTGCGATGAAGAGCAGGAACTGACGGGTGGCAACGCGTCAGGCCGCGTGGTGCGTGTAGGTGAGACGGTCCGAAAGCCCTGGATTGATAACACCTCTGCCGTGCAGAGCTATCTTGACGCTGTCCGCGCGCGTGGAGTGGATGTCCCCAAGCCGCTTGGTCGCGATCAGGATGGGCAACAAATGGTCGAGTACGTCAGCGGCGCACTTGCGATCGATCTATTGCCGCTGGGGCACGAGGACCTATTGCGGGTGGGGAGAATTATCCGCAGTATCCACGATGCAAGCGAATTCTTCCCGATTCCTGATCCGGACGAATGGAAGATGTTGCTGCCAGCGGAGAATCCGAATTTGATGTGCCACAACGATCTCGCACCATGGAACCTCATCATGGGAGATCGGTGGGTTTTCATCGATTGGGATGGCGCTGGACCGAGCACCCGCTTGTGGGATCTGGCATACGCTGCGCAATCTTTTGGCCTGTTGTTCGAGGGACAGCCAGTGGAAGATGCAGCCGCAAGGCTGCGTGCCGTTGTTGACGGTTACGGGGCTGACCTTGCATTGCGCACGGCGTTACCGGATGCCATGGCAAAACGGACCCTTGCGATGTTCGAACTTCTACGTTCCTCAAGCGAGAGCGGGTTCCATCCCTGGGCAGATATGTATGTCAACGGCCATGGTGAGCATTGGCGTGCCGCTGCTGAGTACGTCGCACTCAACCAAACAGCCTGGGAACAAGCACTCTCGCAGTCTGAATAGGAGCGTCCGGTCAGGGTTCCCCATTCGGGAGCTGAGGAAGCCCCGAATGAGGACTGGCCCGATACGGCCTAACCGGAGTTGGGAGAGCCCAATTCAATGTTCGAAGGACACTGCGTGTGCAATGATGATGCCAGCCGTCACAAGCTCTGAGAGACTCGTCTCATGAATGCTCTTGGAGACCTCCGTGTGTACGCCATCCGCTCGGCTCTCGATCAAATCGTGGGGGCAGACGAGTTAATTGATGCTGCCGTGCGCGCATTGGTGGAAGGCGCGGACTCGCCGTCACTCCCCATCCTGGCTGGACTCTTGCGACGCGAGGAGGACCAAGCCCAAGAGCTCTTCAGAGCCGTCACCAATGAATTGGATCTCGCTCCCGCATTGCCCATGGACTTAGCGGGTATGCGGTGGCAACTAATTCACTGGCTTTGCGAGAGCATTGTCGACGGACGTGCCAAGCCGGAAGTTGCCGGAGACTCCATTGGGGACTTCTGGGACCAGATGGGCTATCCCGAATCACTCCGACCGTTCGTTGCCTGGGTCAGCGAATGGAACGACTGGGACCCGTCATGGGACGTGGAACGCGATCACTATCGTCAGCTCATCGTCGTTGAAGCCAAGGCGCTCCTGAACGTGCCTTGGCCACCTACTCAAGTGAACCGCACCGACTTGTGAACTGGCTACCAAGCCCAAGCGATAGCAACCACAAAATCGTCCCGCAGAGCGTTCCCCCGCGGACAGCACCATCGATCTTGTTGCCACTGTTGCTTTACGGGATCCACCGACCGGTGCCGGACCGGCTTACATGACTTCGGCCGCAGGCCGGCAGAAACTGGCGGCTCTTGAGGAGAGTGCTTATTGCCAGCCCTTCCCGTCGCGAAATGGAGCCGCCTCCTACTCAAGACCAAATCCCTGTCGACCCTATATTTGCAGTGATGGCTTGAAGCCAGGGGTGTACCTTTGAGCCATGACCGATGGAAGCGAATCAACGAGATATCCCGTGGCTAGAATGTCTCCCGGGCCTTGGTGGGGATTTAACGGCGTAAACACGCTGGAACTTCGGAACGGGCTCTTCGTTCACTCGTTCTACGTCATCTTCCACGGTCAGGTCTCGCGCAACTACGAACTCCGCTCGGTCACGATCGAGTCGCGCGGGGTCCGCGAACGACGCGGAAAGCGCTGGTCCACCCTAGTCCTGACAACGGGCGGAACCAGACGAACATTTACCGGGCGCCCTAACGACTCCGAACCCTTCATCGATGCACTCGCGGAAGCGCTCTCCGCATAGCGTCCCGCAGGAGGTTCCACCTACGGGAGGATGAAGAGAGTAGCGTTGCTGTGTTTGGATGAACTATGAGAGCTTACAGAAAGACTGTGTGCGCGGCATTGGGGATTCTGCTGGTTCTTGCATCAGTAGTTGGCGTTTTTCTGGTGTACCTTGGGCCGTGGCGGACGTGTCCTGACGTGGGCAATTCTATGGGCTGCGAAGCGACCTCAGGTGAGATAGGCCTACTTGGTGTTTCAGTTATTGTTCTGGTCGTTGGAATAGTGTTTCTGGCTATATCTATGTCCATGAGGCGCGAGCGAATTCCGTCCGATGCTGCCGGCCACTTTGGGAAACTCAACTAGCGTCCGAGAGTAGCCGGATTCTCCGGAATGTTGGAGATCTCGATCTATGCTGGACCGTCCCGTAGAGCGTTCCCCATTTAGGCCATCCAGTGTCTACAGGAGCATATGACCAAAGGAGAAAATTTTGAAAGCATGGAAAATTGGCTTTGCCTTCTTAGCTGCTCTCAGCCTGGTGATGATCTTCATCGGAAATGGGGCACTCGTCAAGGGGCTCTACGCCGCACTGCTTGTCGTGTGCCTTGTGGTCATAGTCCTCGTGTCAAGGAAAGATCGATCACGCAAATGACATCGCGGGCAAAACTGGCACCCTACGAATCGGAATGCCTCACACCATACCCACCGGCCCGGTAAGGGTTCGACTTAGGCGACACCGATGCCGCCATTCTCAATCCGGAATCAGAGCGAACGTCACCATTCAGCGGGTCCAGCGATTTCGGTAGCGGCCCCAACGAACCCAGGTCATGGCTGCAGCACCTGCTAAACATAAGTCGGCGAGCAGAAACCAGGTGAACTCTCTGTCTTGTTCAACGAATATGACAACGGTAAAGAGAACTACGAAAAAAGAAACGACTACTGCCCGGATTAGCAGTTCAGTCGAGGTAGATTTCTCAAGTATTTTGGCCTGGCGGCGAGGGCTGTCGGTCAGGCCGAGAAAGTCGGTAACTCTATGTCTGAAGGGAACGCCTTCGTCCATGCTCATATTCACAGTGTAAGACGCGGGTGGGTGGTTCGCTCTGGCCACCGCCACACTATCCCGAGTACACACTCTATTGAAGTCAAAGAACGTCCCACTGAAGGTTGGCCCTACGGGCGCACCAAGGTCGTGCAGACGACTTCTGAAAATGACAACCCAGGTAGTGCGGTCCAGAATTCTGGCCTCACCAGCGGATAGCAAAAGTACCTCCATTCCCTTGAGCTAATGACTTAGCCGCAACCTTGAGAGAATGACGTTCTGAAGACTGCTAGCTTGGAGGTTTACACGGATAAGTTCATCGTTACTTTGGGGGTATATATGGAACCGGATTGGGTCGACAAGTCACAGAAGTCCGGAAGGCAGGCGATTCCGATTGTACTCGCCGTAATGGTGGGGTTCTGTGGGATCGGATTACCGCTCACGGATGCAATGTACGAGCCCGCCTTCATCGCCGCAATGGTTTTCGCCGTGGCGACTCCAGTGGCTTTGCTGCTGGCGGCCCCTAAAGCGCTGAAGCAGAGGAGCAGGCCCTTTCATTGGCTGTCCATAGCATCCATATTTTCGGCGGCATGTGTTGTTGTGGCAAGTGGATTTTTGATGTCATACGGGAGCCCCGCGGGGGCAACTGCTGACATTGGTGGCTTTGGGTCGTGGTTGCTGTCGACGATAGCCCTAGTGACAGTCACCAGCTGTGCGATCAGGGTATGGCGTATGGAATATGCAGCCGCACCAACAACGTTGCGTGGCATTCAGCGGGCGGAACAGCGGGAACATCGAAAATCACCGCGATAATTTGCCGCGATAGAGCAATTGCAATGAACGACGCCGGAGGTGTGGCCTGTGTGTCCACGCCCTATCCCCCGAAAACTACACAGCGTACGAGGGCTTCGACCACGCGGCAGTCATCGCGCCCATCGTTAGGATTATCGGTGGCAGCTTCCGCCTCGTAGACCAGTTACTAAATCAGATCGACCACGTGCGAACAGTCAACACTCTCACCGGCCATTAAGTATTGTGAAAACCAAGCCATTTACCGTTGCGATTCACAAACCAAAGATCACAACACCCCAGGTTCTAGGCCACAGCGTCCGGTGTAGGACCGACTTACGGGACGCATCCCCCGTGTCGTTCCTTTGTCGCTGCGACGTGGTCGATGGTTAGGATGGTCGGATGGATACCGGGAAGAGAGACGCCCGTCGTCGCAAGTACTTGAGCCTTGGTGCCGGCGAGCTCGTCGCTGCCGCGGTCTTCGCCGCAGCGGCCCTGTTCTTCGTGACGCCTCGCCTGCCGCAGGTTCAGGATCGCGCGGCACTCTGGTCTGCGCTGGTCCCGTTGCTTGTTGTGCTGATGGCCGCTGGACTGTACTGGTTGCTCGCGCGTACGTGGGTCGAGCGCGTCGCGATGCCGCGGGGCGTGGCGATCACCTATAGCGTGCTGAGAATTGCATTCCCCGTACTTCTGACGGTCGGCCTTGTCGGAGTGGTCACCTGGTGGCCGAACAATGTTGGCGTTGGTGTTCTCTTCACGGCGGTATGGGTGTTTGGTGCAGTGGAGTATGCGAACTACTTCGTAGTGAGGCTGGCCTATCCGGTGAGCCAGTGGTTCACCGCCGGCGGGGAACGGCGTACACCACGGCTGGTCACCGACATGCGCTCCTCGCGCCATTCGTAAAGCGATGACGCGGCGGAATTCCTTGTTGAGTGCCGTCCGCAAGCCGTTCGGCATACCGGACGCAGGTGTTCGAGATGAGCGAGGCCGGCAACCGCCGATTGAAAGACCGTCCGTCTGTCAACCCGATACGATCTTGTTTATGGATTGGGTTGCGGGAACAGTGCCGGCGTACATGGACCGGTGGGCTATAGGGCAACGCGGGCACATGGTCACCACACCCTCCAGCTGGCTAGTTCCGGGTCGCTGGCATGATCGAAACGTCATGCTCAAGGTCGCCCGCGTCGCCGAAGAGGCACGCGGCGGCCGCGTCCTAGCTTGGTGGGCCGGTTGTGCCGCAGTGGACGTGCATGAAGTCACCGACCAGGCCGTCCTGATGGACCTGGCCTCCGGCCGACGGACCTTGACAGCGATGTGCCAGGCAGGCCGCGATGATGAGACTACTAGTATCCTCTGCGAAACCATCACCTCCCTGCACGGCGTCCCTGACAAATCGTCTGCTCCCACTGATCTCGTGCCCTTGCCGCTTTGGTTTCAAGACCTGATCGAGCCACATACTGCAAAGCCTCATGCAGGCAACCTTGAGCGAGCGGCAACCATGGCACAAGAGCTACTGGAGGCTTCCGCCGCAGAAGCCCCTGTGGTACTCCACGGGGACGTCCATCACGGCAATGTTCTCGATTTCAACGGGCGTTGGCGTGCGATTGACCCCAAAGGGTTGTTTGGCCATCGGGCGTTCGACTACGCCAATATTTTCTGCAATCCGTCCACGGACGTGGCGTTGTCAAATTTCCACAGACGACTTGCGATCGTCAGCGAGCACTCAGGGCTCGACGTCGATACGGTGAGATCATGGGCCATCGCTTGGTGCGCCCTTTCGGTCGTGTGGAGCGACAAGAGCGGCGACCAGCCATGGACGGCCCACGCCATCTTGAGCACGTTCGGCTAGCACCATGGGCATGCGGTTCAGCCGGCGAACCCTGTCCGCAGGAGGTTCCGCTAGCGGACGGCTGTGTGAGACTTGGGAGGTGGACGAAGATCTAGATGGTTCCCTGCACCATGTCGAGCTGTGGGTGCCAAGCCTTGAACGCGCCAAGGATGAATGGGGTTGGATTCTGACTCGTCTGGGATACTCGCCGGATCAGAATTGGGATCAAGGAATTAGTTGGCGGCGAGGCACCGCCTATATAGTCGCTGAGGAATCCCCCGCACTGACCAGCAGAGAGCATCAACGAACAGCGCCGGGCTTGAATCACTTGGCATTCCATGCTGGAAGTGAAGAAAAGGTCGATGCCCTCATGGTGGACAGCCAACTCCACGGTTGGCGCCCGCTATTCGCAGAGAAGTACCCCCACGCTGGTGGTCCTGAAAACTACGCTGCCTACCTGGTGAATTCCGACGGCTTCGAAGTCGAACTCATAGCCACCAAATAATCCAATTCTGTTCCACCCATGTCCGTTAGACGTTCCACAACTGGGGCAGGGGCTCCATGGCAAGATGTTGGAGTGAATAGCTTGGATGATGAGTTGCAGCTGGCCATGACCCTTGAGCCAAATGCGGTAAGTGAAGCCGCATTGATATGGGCTCGCGCCACGGCACTGCGCGACCAGCGTACAGAGCCACCAACCGGCGAGGAAAAAATGCCTGGGATCCAACGGCGTCTGAATCTGGAAGGATCCAAGCTACTCCTTGCCAGTCGAGATGACACATGCGTGGGGTTCACACTATTTGCCCCGCGAGAAGAAAGCCTGGAAATCTTTTACCTTGCTGTGGCTCCAGACTCGTGGGGAAGCGGCGTGGCAAGCACCTTGCTCGTCGGCGCGGAAGACTATGCCCGGAGTATCGGTCGTGCCACTCTGGAACTATGGGTCATCAATGACAACGAGCGCGCCCTCAGCGTCTACGCGAGGTCAGGATTTGTCGGCACCGAACAGGTGAAACGCGACGAATCTTCCGGCCAAATCGAACGACGGCTGCTGAAGCAAATTTGATGGTTGATCCGCCCGGCTTAAACCCAGCCACGATGTTCCGGTCAAGGTTCCCCTGCGGTATGGGAGGGCGGTGCTGCCGGCTTCTGAAATTGTGTGGACTGCCCTTCTGAAAAATCAGACGAGCGAAGAAGACTTCTAACATTTGTGCACTTAGCTTCGGAAAATGACAGGTACTCATCGGCGCGGTTGAACGCGTTTGTGGTCAGGAAAGAAACCGTGTTCAAGGCCCCAGAGGATGGCGTTGGAGCGGTCAGTTACCCCGATGCGGCGGTAGCAACTGCGGATGAAGGTCTTGACGGTGTTGATTGACAACCGAGCCCTGTCGGCGATCTCGGCATTATTCAAACCTTGAGTAATCAGTGCCAACACCTCGGCCTCCCGTTGAGTGAGGCCTTCTTCGCGGCCTGGCCAATCGCCCAGGCTGGATTTCGCTTGGCCACTGGGTCCGGGAAAAACCTTGCCTTCTCCCCGGTGGATATCGTGGAGCGCACTGACCAGTCGGGCTGCGGGCAAGCCTTTAGATAGATATCCGCTGGCCCCGTTCGCCAGTGCCGCCTGGACCCGTGTTTCATCGAGATCCCAGGAATAGACAATGACTTTGCCAGCCAGCGGATTGCTCGCCAGTTCGTGGACGTCCGCACCGTCTCCGGGGGTCGCGGCAAAAGTATCGTAGAGCGTGAGGTGGACAGGTGTGTCTACATTTCGGTTGAGGTCGAGTTCCACGACCTCAAGGGTGTCCCCATAGGACCGAAGCATCATCTCCAGCCCTCGAAGCACAATTTCATAGTCATCTACCAGGGCGATGCGAAGGCTTTCCATTCCCCCACTGTAAGGCAAATTTGGGGAGGCAAGTCCACCCCTAGGGGTGAAGAAGTTGACCCCCTCTGAGAAATAGGCTTCGGGGATGGAATCAACCCAAACCATGAATATCACCACGCCGGAGGACGGCGATCTCTCCCACGCGACCGTTCGGGAACTGATCGTGCAGCTGACTTTGGTCGAAGACGAGCATAGAAAGGCCACGAGCCCCTCACAAATCGCAGCGCTCGCCCGACGTGAACAAACCATCGTGGTGGCGCTGCACGGGCATGGGCTCGGGTTCAAAAGCCCTGGCATTTTAAATATGTCGGAGACGGCGACCACCGTTTGCTCCGCTGATGACGCGGAGGTCAAGGAGTGTCGGTGACAGCGATGCAACCGGCCCGTCCGGGTCAGGCTGAGCTTGCCCCTACTCGATCATCGGCTGACTTGCCGTCAAGGGCCACGAAGGTGGTGGTCATCGAAGCCGGTATTGAGATTCACGGATATATGGTGGCCCGCCAGGGGAACCGCGTTCGGGTGGTGTGGGCTGTAGCTTCCGGCAGGCACCGTCACAGGGCCTTTCCTGACGAGACGGTTTTCCGTCCGGGTAACACTTGCCGCTGGAACGGATACCTCATCTCTGATGATCAGCTCGCCGCGATCCGTCAGGCAGTCCGCTGACCGTGACTAACGGGCCCGCCCTCATGTATACCCGAATTCAAAGCCCGGGACTGCGTAAAATGAATCTGGCTTCAAGCACAGAAAAGACCCGAACTTCTCCACGGTTCCGTGACTCGAATCCCGGCACTGCGTTGCAGGAGTCAGCACCCGGGCCTTCGTCTATCAGCATTTCTCACCCGCTAGGTCCCGGACAGTTAGAACCCGGAATGAGTACCGATCAGTTAGTGCTTCAGTTCATGGGTCTCGCCGACGCCCTCTCGCGCCGCTATCGCGCCCCGGGGTGTGAGGCCGAAGACCTCCAGCAGGTAGCCAGACTCGGTCTCGTTAAGGCTGCCAGCAGGTACCGCGAGGCAGGGAATCATGGGTTCGTGGCCTTTGCCGTGCCAACCATCACCGGTGAGCTGAAGCGACATCTCAGGGATCATTCCTGGGCGGTGCGGCCACCGAGGACAACCCAGGAGGCCAGGCTGAAGATCAAGCACATACGCCCCGAACTGACGCAGCGCCTGGGCCGTGACCCTTCGATAGTCGACCTGAGTACGTCCGCCGGCATATCAGTGAAGGAAACGACCCTCGCCTTGCTCGCCGAGATGGCCATGGTCGCTCAGCACATCGAACAAAATGACCCTTCATCGAGCAACGAGGGCCGAGTGCACGAGGTCGTTCTGGCGGTGGATGAGCCCGCCTACGAACGCATAGAGCAAGAGCTGACCGTGGAAGCGGCTCTCAGGGACGCGAGCACGGAAGACCGCCGGCTGCTGCATCTGCGCTTCGTCCTTGAGTTGTCACAGGGGCAGATCGCCCAAGAACTCGGTGTCAGCCAAATGCAGATTTCCCGACACCTCAGGCAGTTGCTTGGCAGGCTCGGGCGGCGGCTGACCGAGCCTCCGGTAATGTAGGCGACTACGCTGGATACAACTTATCGTGATCCCGGCCCGTGTCCTTCGTAGAGGACATTGGCCGGGGGCCCGTGTTTCACGATTGCGATGGTGCGGGGCGCAGATGCGGGTCGTGAGAGTTCATTGCGAACTCGTCGTTTGCTGCAGTGCCGGTTGCAGTCCTGACCTGTCGGCTTTCCTAGGCGCGGCGGCGCACGACGGCGCCGTAAACACCCAGGACCACGAGTGAGCCCACGATGGCAACGAGCCATGTTTGAAGGCTCCAGAAGTTCTCAAGCCCGACGCCGAAGATCGCCCCACCGATCCATCCACCAAGCAGGGCGCCCACGACTCCCAGAAGCATAGTGATCAGGATGCCACCACGTTGACGGCCGGGCAGGATGGCTTTCGCGATTGCACCGACGATGAGTCCTAGTATCAGGAACGCGATAAAACTCATGAACTAACTCCTTTTTGGTTCGCCTTCTCAGGGCGAGTGGGGGCGGGCCGAATTCGGGCCCGCCCAGATGTCCCCGCGGGGCTCAGTGTCCGGTGACGTCCTTGGCAGCATCCTTGACGTGCTCACCGGCCTGCTTGATGCCAGCCTTGGCTTGGTCGGCCTGGCCGTCGGCCTCAAGATCGCGATCGTTCGTGGCTGCACCGATGTGCTCCTTGGCCTTGCCCTTGAGTTCTTCGGCCTTGTTCTCAAACTTATCTGCGACACCCATGGTTGTCTCCTTCATGGAACGAAAGTGTATTGGGCCCAAGGGCCCTCACTAGGTTCTGTTAACGGGCTACGCGGCAGGGGCGCCTCGAGCCTCAAACACTACAATTCCCCGAAATAGGATCTTCAAACATCTACGACTGAAAACCTGCTTTTCACCGTCCACGGGACAACAGAGTCCGACCTCGCACCCAAGGGCGTCATCCCCTTTGAAAAGAGCAACCCATCGCCGAGACGAAATGAGGAGTTTTTTCTCGTAGCCCACGTTGGGGCACCGGCACGCCACGACCATCGTGCAGGACGGAAAATGCCAGGACGGCCATGAGTTGAGCCGGAGGCCAGGCATTTTCGATTTGGAGGCGCAGTATTGGGCTAGCGGCGCCGGCGAGAGCTGATACGGCAAGGCATGGATTGGTGCCAGACGGTGACAGCAAGCTTCTGGGTAGGTGGGGCTAAGCTGTGGTCATGGATCAAGCGCTGCCCACTCCTGCCGTTGAGGCAGCCAAGAAAACCGTCCTGAGGACCGCCGTCGCGGTGACAGCCCTTCAAGGCTCGGTGATAACCGGCCTCGTGGTTTGGGACGCGATTAAACGCCGGTCGCGGTCAAAACGGCCTGGTTTTCCCCATCCCGGCAGCTTCCACAGCAGTATCGGTGAATCGAATATCAAGCTGTACACGTTCGGTGCAGACCTATATGCCGACATGCTCGAGTCGATCCGCGGTGCCAAGAAACAGATTTTTATCGAAACCTTCATCTGGAAAAACGATGAAGCCGGTCTCCAGTTCAAGGACGCACTGAACGAAGCTGCAGAGCGCGGAGTGGAGGTCTACATTGTCTATGACGTCTTTGCCAACCTCGTGGTACCTGGCTCGTTCTTTACGTTTCATCCGGCCATACATGTCTATCGATTCCCCATGTTTCGACCCTCGCTACTGCTAGGCACCATCCGCTCCACAAGTTTGGATCACCGCAAGCTACTCATTGTCGACGACGAAACAGGTTTTGTGGGCGGCTACAACATTGGCTCCCTCTATGCCACTGAATGGCGCGATACCCATCTCCGGGTCACCGGAACATCCGTATGGGATATCCGCAACGCTTTCGTCTCGGTATGGAACCGCCAATTTCCCGGCCGAAACCCGAAAATTCCCCACACGACACCCGGGACCTGGGAGTCAAGGATACGGGCGATCAACAACATCCCAGCAAGTCTGGTCTACCCGATCCGGGGAATCTACCTCGACGCGATCGGCCGGGCCGAGAAACATATTTACATCACGATGGCCTATTTCATTCCCGACCAGCAGATCCTCAGGGCCCTACTCGAAGCCAGCGAACGCGGAGTGGATGTTCGAGTGATCCTGCCCCGCGATTCCAACCATGTTCTCTCAGACTGGCTATCCCGCGGCTTTTACAGGTCCTTGTTAGACTCCGGTGTCCGGATCCTGCTCTACCGCAATGCCATGATTCACGCGAAAACCGCCACCATCGACGGCCAATGGTCAACCATCGGCACAGCAAATATTGACCGCCTGAGCTTGACCGGCAACTACGAAACCAATCTCGAAATCCACGACGAGGCCTTCGCCACCAACATGGAGGACGTCTTCGACTTCGACAGTCGCAACAGCCACGAACTCACGCTGGAGGAATGGAGCACCCGTCCCTGGATAGCACGATTCAGTGAATCCGTCATCATCCCACTGCGCCCATTCCTCTAGCACCCAACACACCGATGTGGGACTGGGGGCTGGGGCCGGGCTTTCCGAGGATCCCGTCACCGGGTCTGCCCACTGCCAGCTCGCCCCGCTCTGGGCCGAACGCCTCGGTAAGCAGGAGATGATGGCGCGTCAGGCATCGGCCCGCGGCGGAACGGTGCCCATCGAGTTTGCGGGTGAACGCACAATATTGACGGGCGTTGTATTCGCTTCATGGAAGGCGCTGCGCTCCTTCCTGGCTGAGGCAATTCCCGGGGCCGGTTTTCCTCATTGCCGGTCAACGTCCCTGCCATCGATGCCGAGTGCTGAGCCCACATTTAATGGCAGGGATCTTGAATCGACCGTCCCAGCCAGGGTTCCCGCTGCGGACATCCCGGTCGATCTCGTTGCCGTCAATGCTTTGAGTGATCCAACCGGCCGTTGCAGGACCGGCTTACGGGACTGTCTATGGCAGAGTGAGCGTCATGACTTTAGATGATGAGCTAGACCGAATTTTCGCCGCCAGAGACCGGAACAACATGCAGCCAACCATAGATTCGTTGCTTCCTCTCTATATGTCCAATCCCGAGAATGCACGAGTGCTATACGAGGTAGGAGGGGCGTACGACACCGATGGCCAGGAAGAAGTGGCCCGGGGATTCTATGAGCGTGCTCTCGCTGCTGGATTAGAAGGCGATCTGCTGCGCCGTTGCTATGTTCAGTACGGTTCAACGTTGCGGAACGTGGGCGAATACGAGAAGTCCCTCGAGGTCTTCGCAATGGCTCGCACCACATTTCCAGAGTCGCCTGCCCTGGGCGCTTTTGAAGCAATTACTCTCCACGCCGCAGGCCAACTAGATGCGGCCGTTGCAGCCCTGCTGGACCTGCTAGTGGACTTCGTTCGCACACCAGACATCGATAGGTACAAACCAGCGATCAGTGGGAACGCTGCCTATATCCGTTCACTAGAAAGAAACGCATCAGACGTCTCCGCCTAGTCCCGCAAGGCGTTGGCAAACGGACAGCCTCTCGCGGCTGGAGCCGATCGTGCAGGACCAGATCATAGATACTCTTGCCCTATGGTCTACAACACACACCGGCGCGTAATTGTGGCTCCCGTCAACGAAGTCGGAATACTCATTGACTCGCTGGCGAGCAAGAATGATCGATTGTGGCCCAGGAGCGAATGGCCAGCAATGCGCCTAGATCGGCCGCTCAACATTGGGGCAGCAGGAGGGCATGGGCCGGTGCGTTATTTCGTGACCGCGTACGAACCCGGACGAAGGATCGAATTTCAATTCACCGGCCCCTCAGGCTTCACCGGCCACCACTCCTTCACTGCCAGCAGCCTTTCGGAAAATTCAACGTTGCTTCGACACGAGCTTTCCCTGTCGCCAAGCGGAGTGGCGAAGCTAACTTGGCCACTATTCTTCCGACCCATGCATGATGCGCTTATCGAAGAAAGCCTGGATCTCGCAGAAAACCAGTTCAGCTCCTCAACCGGCGCTGCACACCAGCGGTCACTGTGGACGAAGATCCTTCGGGCACCGTTCTCGGCATGCATGACCCACAGGCAAAGCGCCCGGTGAAGGTTCCCGCTGCGGACATCCCGGTCGATCTCGTTGCCGTCAATGCTTTGAGTGATCCAACCGGCCGTTGCAGGACC
>NZ_PPXC01000025.1 GCF_002909445.1 Arthrobacter glacialis | reverse complement strand
TTCATCCTTACATGTCAGCGAGAGTACTGATGGACCAGAATGTGGCGCCTACTTTCGAACGCGTCCGTAGAGCGTTCGGCTTGCGGGCAGCCCGATTCTCTCGCCTATCTGGCAAACTTTTTCTGGCACCCGATGTCGGCCTGCTGAGCGGTGGCTGTTAGGAACCCTTCTCGGCGAGCACTTCGCATTCGACGCGAGGCTTCACCTTCCTGGCGATGATCGCGGAAGTGATGGACCCCAGCACGAGGAAGATTCCCAGCATCTGCAGTGCTGTGAAGTTCTCCCCGGCGACCGCCCATCCAAGCAGCATGGCCACCACCGGGCTGAGTAGCCCAAGGAACGCCGTGGTGCTTGCAGGAAGCTTGGAGATACCGCGGAACCACATGACATACGCAAAAGCGGTGCCAACAAGGGAAAGATAGGCAAAGCCGCCGATGTTTGACGGCGTCAGTAATGTCGAGGGCAGACCCTCGAAGATGATCATGGCCACCAAGAGGCTCAGTCCGCCGGTGATGAGCTGCCAGGCGGTGGTGGCCAGCGGTGGGGCGGGCTGCCCCCATTTCTTCGAAAGCACGATCCCGCTGGCCATGGACACGGTGCCGCCGAGGGCAGCCAGGACACCAACGGCATCCAGGCGGGCCTGGGCTTGAAGTGTTATCAGCCCAACCCCCAACACTCCGGTAAGGCCGGCGGCCACGACGCGGGCCGTCAGGCGTTCGTGCAGGAGCCGGCTGGCCAACAGTGCGACGATGAGCGGCTGGATGCCGCCGACGATCGCGGCGACACCGCCTGGAAGTCGGTAGGCTGCGATGAAGAGCAGCGCAAAGAAGGCTCCGATGTTCAGCATTCCGAGGACCCAGGATTTCCACCACCAGACACCACTTGGCAATTGGCGGCAGACCACCAGGAGCAACAGTCCGGCAGGCAGCGCACGCATTGTCGCCGCCAGCAGCGGGCGGTCCTCGGGCAGGAACATGGTGGTCGTCAGGTACGTGGTCCCCCACAGCATTGGCGCAAGGGCGGTGGTCAGGATCAGGAATCTTCGATTGCTAAGCACTTAGCTATTCTAGCTAAGTGCTTAGCTTAATCATAGGCTTGGCTCATGACAGACCAAGTGGGCCGCATCCTTGAACAGTGGCAAAGGGAAAAACCGGGGCTTGATGTCTCCCCGATGGCCGTCATCGGCCGACTGAGCCGCACAGCACTCACCGTCGAGTCCCGCCTGGCGGGCACCTTCGAACGGCACGGCCTGGATGCATCGGCTTTTGACGTGCTCGCCACGCTGCTGCGCAGCGGCGCGCCTTACCGACTTAGCCCGGCTGAACTTGCCTTGGAATCGATGATCTCCACGAGCGCAGTGGCCCAGCGATTGAACAAGCTGGAAGCCCGCGGGCTCGTGGCGCGCGAGGCCAACCCGAATGACGGACGCGGCACGCTCGTTGCGTTAACCGACACCGGGAAGGGGCTCATCGAGAAGGCCCTGCCGGACCACCTCGAAACCGAACGAGCCATCCTGTCGCCGCTCAGCGGCGACGAGCAAGCAGCCCTGGCACTGCTCCTAGGCCGGATCGGCAATACTGAGGGCTGATGAGATGGTACCTTCCCTCGCAAGACTGCACCCAGTGAACGTTCCCCTGCGAACAGCTTTGTTGACCTCGTAGCTGTTGCTGCATTGGACCATCCAACCCGCCGGTGCAGGACCGGCTTACGGGACGGTTCTGGATACCTATCCGGGCATACCTCTTGCGGGACGATGTGACTGTTCCATTAGTGAAGAGGAACGAATACGGGTGCCCCATGTGGGCCGGCGATCGCAGTGCAGAGGACTTTGGACACTCAGTGCAGTCGCCTGCGGAAAATGACACCTGCGCAATATTAGACTCGGCTCATGCCAATTGATAAAAGCGACAGCGGTGCACGGCTTCGTGAATATCTGAACGATGCCCGCGAAGCAATCTTGTGGAAATGTGAGGGCTTGAGTGATGCCCAAGCGCGTACTCCCCTGACTCCGACAGGCACCCATGTCATGGGCCTACTGCTCCACCTGGCCGTCACCGAATCCGAATATTTCTTTTCATGTCTTGGACGGGAAATTGAGAACCCCGTTATCCGGGGCATTATCGAATCCGAGGACGCTCAGGCAGGCTTCCTCCCGCCGCCGAACATGACGCTGGTCGATGCCGTTAAGGTCTATCGGGAGACAACCGTCGCAGCCGATGCAGTGCTCGACGAATTGGAGCTGAATTCCCCGGCCGTGGTGCCGTGGTGGATAAGGCATCGGCACACTACGGCGGAACGCCTCCTGGTGCATATGATCGCCGAGTCTCACCGTCATGCCGGACACTTGGATATCGTGCGCGAGCAGTTGGACGGTTTCATCGGTTTGCGCCCATCCGCGCCGAACATTCCATACCTCACGCCCGATCAGTGGGAAGAGCAGCGTCTGCGGATGGAAGAGCTAGCCGACGGGACATAAGGACATAGTCTGTCGTTTTGGGCCATCCGGGCTAGAAAAACTCCTAGTAGAGGGGTGACTTACTGGTAGCGCCTCAGATGAGGGTTCGACTTAAGGCGTGCAACCATAGTGCAGACGATGTTGGACTGTCAGTACAGTCGCCTCCTTAAATGACACCTGGGGCATACGCAACCTTCCGGGGTTCAGGCCCAGCCTCCTACTGATAAAAAGTTTCGCCGGCAGCAACTCCCGAGTTGCAGCCGATAAATTAAGTGCGTCAAGAATGTTCTGTGCAGTAAAACCGTCCCGCTGAGCCTTCCCCTGCGGACAGCTTTGTTGACCTCGTAGCTGTTGCTGCATTGGACCATCCACCCGGCCGGTGCCGGACCGGATTGCGGGACACTCTCGTTTTACGGCTATACACATTGTTTATAACCTGTAAACTACTTTCATGACCGAACCAACAGCTACCGCCAATTCACTCAATGCCCTCGACCGAGCACAGCAACGCGCGCACGCCGACGCACGCTGGTTCCCTTGGGTATGCGTCCTAATGGGTCTGCTAGTAATCCCCGGCGGACTCGTTGTTCCTTGGGACTGGCCTACGCGGCTCTTTGTGTTCGGCTCGACTCTTGCCCTCATGGTCATCGTTGTTTGGTTGATGGGAAGAATGCGAGCCATGCCACGTGGAGGCAAGAACGCCCTGAACATATCGGTTGCCTGCTGGTTTGTTCTCAACGCGGTCATCGGAGCAGTGGGTGGCAACATTGAAAGCCTCGGACTTGGCCTGGCGTTATCCACTGTGGCCTCAGCACCATTTTTCATCGCGGCAGCAAAATTCCGCTCAGGCTCGAAGGCCATTTAATGACCCATGCACGATTTGAATTAGATGCTCTCATTCATTCACCGGTGCGCTTTTCAATACTGGGCTACCTGAGGTCCGTTGATGAGTGTGAATTCAACATCTTGCGTGATGCAGTGGACCTCTCCGACTCCAGCCTCTCCCAGAACCTCACACGACTGGCAGAGGCGGGTTTCGTCACGATCGAAAAACGCCAATCAGGCCGCAGGGTAAAGACCTGGATCGCCAGCACCGAAGACGGCGATCAAGCACTCGAAAGCAACTTGGTTATCCTGCGGGACATAGCGGGCGCAGCACACGAGAAACACTCAAGCACGTAGGCGCCGAACGAGCACGGGCGGAACTCCACTTCCCACCCTGGTATGGGCGACCAATCCATAGGACTTCGTCCCGGTTAGCGTTCCGCTTGTGGGCAGCACTCCCGATCTCGCTGCCGCTTTGCTTTAGGTGATCCAATCGCCCAGTGACGGACCGGCTTTCGGGACGGTCGGATGGACTCGATGGGGAGCCGAGCCTCTCGTGTGGCGACGCCGAGTCGTCGGCCAATGACTAATCCCTGCGGGCGAGAACATTAGGATTGAAGCTCAACGATCGACTGAACAGGTGAACGATGAGTCATTCAATGTCCTATCCGCGCGGGCCCCGGCTAAGCATCCGCGACTTCACAACACCGGACATCTCAGCCGTTCACGAATACGCCTCAGATCCTGAGGTGACCCGTTGGTCAACATGGGGACCAAATACTTTGGAACAGACGACCTCCTTCGTTGAAGATGCCGCACAAGCACACCTGAACTCGGAACGATCAGCATATTCACTCGCTGCCGTTCTGGACGGCAATGCCATTGGATCTGTGGCCGTTTGGACCATAGATCCCCATGACCACAACGGTGAGCTTGGGTACACATTCCACCGCGCTCACTGGGGAAATGGCTACGCCACCGAAGCTGTCAGCCTGCTACTGGAATTTGGCTTCAACGCGCTCCAGCTAGAGCGCATCGGCGCCACCTGTCACCCGGGCAATATCGGCTCAATCCGTGTCCTGGAAAAAAGCGGATTCACCCTGGAGGGACGGCTTCGTTCCCATCGACTGGTCAGGGGAGCTCGCCGGGACTCACTGCTCTATTCCATTTTGCGCGAAGAACACACCAGTACGATTGCCGAACCGATAGCCAGTTAGGAAAACGGCGAGTCACTATGGCGACGCCTGTCAGTTCGTGCTCATTGTTCCGGAAGCACTGGAACGTTGCGCCACTCATGTCGCGCAGAGCGTTCCGCTTCCGGGCGTTCCTCTAGAGAACCGACTTACCGGACATTCTTCTAACCCATACAGGACATGTCTTTACAGACACCTTTTGCCACTGGCGACAAACAGTAGTGGGGTGCGATGCTATTGGTAGGGCCCATCTGTAATGGCAATTAGGATCAAAAACCACCGCTTGAACAAAAGAGTCAAGGAAACGTCGAATCTCTAAAGTGAGGATAGCGACATGTCGGAGAAAAACTGGGAACATCCGGCCGTGAGACGCGGCAAAGTGTTTTGGTCAGCTCAACCGATTTTGTTTGGGCTTTTGACGGTCGCTTTTGTTTTTCTAGCAGTACGTGACCAAGCATTTGAGCTTTTGGCCTACGCGGCCGGTGCCGCTATTCTGGGGGTCCTGTTCGGTTTCTCTGCCAAGCGGCAAATTAAGAAGCTCCGTCACGAATATAGGTATCAAAGCGACGCCGACTCTGAGACGGCCATGGAGCGGACGGGAGAGAGTTAGGGTGCGTCCACTGGTTCGAGGCCCGTCATCTGAGGCGATTGCCAACACCCACTGGCCAAGCCTCATTCTTCTTATGGTTATTGTTGCCGTCGTTTTAGTGATGGCTCAATTTGTGTTGCGGATGATCACCAATCGCCGGGCTAAGAACCGCACTCATGCAAGCAATGCAGGCATGGCAGAAGAAGACTTACAGTCACCAGATGATGCGGTGCCGCATAACACTTCGGATCCCACGCCTTGATTGGGCGACTTAGAGAAGTCTGCCCAACTCGACAGTCCCGCTCAGGGTTCCCCATATAGGCCATCCAGTGTCTACAGGAGCATATGACCAAAGGAGAACATTTTGAAAGCATGGCAAATTGGCTTTGCCTTCTGAGCTGCTCTCAGCCTGGTGATGATCTTCATCGGAAATGGGGCACTCGTTAAGGGGCTCTACGCCGCACTGCTTGTCGTGTGCCTTGTGGTCATAGTCCTCGTCAAGGAAAGATCGTTCACGCAAATGACATCGCGGGCAAAACTGGCACCCTACAAATCGGAATGCCTCACGCCATACCCACCGGCCCGGTAAGAGTTCGCCCTACGGACGCGGTAAGGCCGTGCAGATGAGTACTGATATTTGTGCTTCCGACTTCTGAGAATGGCATAGATCTTCCGCGATACATTCTCGTCAATCGAGAGATGCCCTACTGTGAAGGGATGGACGTTCGGTGGATGCCAGAGCACAACGTCGGAGAAGACTCCGACGTACCTACATATCGGGCACGGATTTGGTCGGGGCCCCCCAAGCCCGGATATACCTGGGCTGTGGATGAGTATGAAATCTCCAACGCTTCAGAAGTCAGGGAGGCCATAGCCTGGGCAGAAGCAGAAGCCGCAGGCCGGCCATTGGAATTCTTCGTGAAATGGTTCGAGACTTCGTTGAGGGCACCAGACTACGAGATCATCCAAGTTCCTCGCATGATGAAATTGTTTGGCTTCTCTCCCAAAGAAGACTAGAGATCGCCTGCCCTCTGGTAGGGACCGATGCGATCTGGAGCGTGCGTCCCAGTAGTGGTTCCCCTGCGGGAATTCTCGCGCTACCGCGAATAATCCTGCAGGCCAGACCAGGGGTCAGAATTGCAGTTCGTCTGGAATCAATCGTCTACCGATGGCCGTGAGATCGAACATGAGATTCATGACTGCGCCCAACGGATCACGCGGGTCAGGGACGAGCCATTCACGCATCCTGCTCTCCAATTCGCGACCGCGTTCCGGCCACTTGTTGAGCCCCTGAATATCGTAGTTGCCTGCTTCCAGAACGCCTTCGCTGCAAAATCTGAGCACCCACAGAATTGAGTCTTCTCGTGGCGCCGCCGAGCCTGCTTCACGAAATAGTTGCACAACCTCTGCGAAGCGGAGCCAGTCGCTCCAACCTCGAGAGAGTACCTCTAGATCAATTTCTGAAGTATGCAACTGCTCCCCCAACTAGCTCGGTTTGCGTGAAACATGGTTCCGCAAAGCCTACAACGCGACTATCCCCAGCTCGAGCACACCTTTTCGCACGTCGATACTCCATAGGTGGCGCCAGAACTTGCAATCTGTCCTGCAAAGCGTTCCCCCTGCAGGGTGGGCGTGGCCTGACCAGTTACGCGTGGTACGACATCGCACGTAGCGATCTTCTGGGGGTCCAAAATAGGAAGGTTGTCTGCGATCTTTGTCCAGCGAGGTTCATCTTTTCCGGTGTCGGAGTCATCCCCTAAGAGAATCGTTGACGGCTGTTCTTTTGATGACGACATATTAACTATTTCACCGCTTCGTCTCGCGTCGCCGCAACCAACCTGCCATTCGGGATCCACACCTGGCGGAACAACGGCCAAGCAGGTGGTTCTGGCGTCGTCGCTCTGCAGTGCGAAGTATCGCACCCCGTCTCTGGTGGCGAGCAGGCGCGCACTGTCCCTGTCCACCTGCTCCTGCAATGTGACGAACAAAGGCAGTGCATCGTCGGGTGTAGCTGCACGGTCCAGGGCCCTAAGCCCCGATTCCCCCGAACAACCGCTCAGTCGAAGCGCAGCAAGTCCCGCCACCACAACGAATGGAAATGACGCATGTTTCATTTTTCTCCCCCAATATCGATTTCACCCGACGCTACAGCATGAGTTCCACAGCGAAGCAAAAGAATATGAAAGCCACGATGCCCAATACAATTCCCGTAGAAGGTTGGTGTTGGGACACTATGGCGACTAAGCGTTAGACCTTCGATGAATTGGCTAGATACCCAAAGCTCACGCTTGCCGCAGGGCGCCGGCCAGTTTGTCGATCGCGTGAGCCAATACAGCCGTTCGGACGTCGGCGAAGGACCCCATCCCGGCTTATAGAGTCAGCGCGTAGGCAGCGGCTGCACGGAGAGGGTGTGCACCTGTCACGTCGATGAACTGTTCATCGAGCCAATCGGCGCTGTAGCTTCGCCCTTCGCCCTTCGTCTTGCTCTGATCAAGCAACGGCGCGGACCTCTGCAATCGCGGCGAGAATGTCATTGCGGACCACGTCAGCTGAACAAGCGGAAACCTCTAAAACGCCTAATGTCCATGCTAATTTGGCCTCTGTGTACATGGCTTTTCATGTGTGTGCATGGTTCACTTGTCACTTTCACGTCCGCTAGCACCGTTGGATGCGGTGAACCAAGCCCCTCCTTTAGTCCTTTCCAAAGTTCCCTCGTCTGGCGCTAGACCGTCGGGCCGGACTGGGCTGTTTCGACACAGCGAAGGGCTCGCCAAGGGTATTGCGATGGCTCTAGTGCAGCGGCTGTTGCTCCCCTCTTTGGTCCCCGGCACCCAATGGCATCCCAGGTTGGTGGCTGCGGGTTACGATCAATCATGAGCAAGCGATCCAAATCTCAAATAGTTCGACGTCAGCATCGTCGCTCCTCACCGAAGAAGGTCGTCAATAGGCCGGTGAAACGAGAACCGATGTGCCCGCGCACGAAGGTCTTCTGCATTGTTTCGGCAGCAGTGTACGCGGTGTCAATTCTGGTGCCCGCGACCATGGGCCTGTCGACATGGATGTTGGTGGACATTGTGTTGGTACCGTTCCTGATCCTCATTGCTTACTCCGTGATACTTGGGGATCGGACACCGGACGGCAGTCTTTTGACTGTCGATGTCACTAATTCCGGCGGGTGTGACGGGTCAGACTCAGGATCCTAGTGGTGTGCCGATGCGTGTTCCGAGCCGCCATCTAGGTAACTCATGACGTCGGAATTTTTGTCAAGGGTGACCTCGCATTCGAGATGCTCGTCTCCCAGCGGAACGAGAGTCAACCGACTGGGCATAAGGGAGCGTTGGATCATCTCCTGATGATGCAGCCAAGCGCGCCAACGGCCAATCCGAACTGCCCGCAGGCGGCCAACAGAAACGCGCTTATGGGATGTTGGCGCCAGCCACCCGTGATTCAACGGTATCCATCTCAGCAGGGTTACGCCCTCCGCGGCAAGGCCTCGGTGAGGCGGAACGACCCGGTCCATATTGATCCCTGAGTTCATGACTTTGCCGGCAAACAGCGGCAAAGTCATAGTCCCAAGCACTCAGCTATGACCTCTACACCTATTGTCCACTCGAAACGTACCGCTGAAGGTTCCCATGCGGACAGCCGTATCTAGCTCCTCGTCACCGCTACCTGGGACGATACAACTCAGCGGTGTCGGACCGGCAAAGGACATTCCTGGCCCAGGTTTAGGATGATCTGATGGGGAATAGATTGGGGCGAAGCGTATCTGCTCGCAAGCCGCTATACATTGAGATTCGCATTAATGCCTCTTTGGACCGGGTGTGGGAGCTGAGTCAGGATCCGCAGGCGCACCCCCGCTGGGATCTACGGTTCTCGCGTATTGTTCCTATCGGGGAAGACGAGCAGTGCCAGGTCCGTTTTTGCTATGAATTTCTCCTTCCTCTGCACACTATTAGGGGAACAGGGACCTCGTTGGGACACCGCCAACGAGCGGATGGCCAAGCAACTTCGGTACTCAAATTTGATACGGCGGACCCTCTCTCGCCCATTGGCCCAGGGGCGGGATACTGGAGGTATATCCCCACGGAGGACGGGCTCCGGTTCATCACTGGGTACAACTATGAGCCGGGCATGGGGCTGGTGGGGAAGGCATTCGACAGCTCGATCATCCGCCCGGCGCTTGGCTGGGCCACGGCACTAAGTTTTGACCGCCTTCGCTTGTGGGCCGAATCGGATCTGGAACCCCAAATCTCTCGGAACCGCTGGTTCCTGGACGCCGGAGCAAGGACAGGCGGCGTACTAGTGGCAGTTGGGCTCTTTCGCCGGGCACTGTCTAAGCGCAGCACAGCGATGGCAGCATTGAGTGGTGCAGCAGTCGCGATCGCATGCTTCGCCGAGCCTCATTGGTCAGTCCCACGAGCCGGGCGATGCCTACGCAACGCACCGGATGAACGGTCAGGACGTGCCCCCTCGACACTCGCAGGCCTACGAGAGCCCGACCATGCAGGAATTGCTAACAAGCAACCGAAGGAGAAGAAATAGGTATGCCCTCGATTTTTGAAATTGAACTGGGAGAAGACTTTCATCGCCTGCATCCTATGATGCAGAAACGCTTCGGTGTTGATGTGGAGTCCGGCTATGCCTGCGTGGGGACAGGCGTCTTTTCCGAGGTCCGCCGTGGAGCTTGGTGGACGGCGCCTTTTCTACGTTTTGGTGCCTTCCGCAACATCCTCTTTCCGGACCATGGAACCAACATCCCGTTCACGATCGAGAATTATCCCTACATTGACGGATTTGGGCGCCCTACCGTCACTTTTATCAGGACACTGAAAATGCCGGGCGCCAAGAAACGCCGCTTCGACGCGACCATGGTGCACAGCATGAAACGCGGCGCCATTGTGGATTACCTTGGCACCCACCAGCACCTTGCCACGGACCTACTTCTGGAAGTTCTCCCTGATGGTTCCTTGCACCTGCAAACGAGCGGGCAGCGGTTTTACGAGGGGCCCGTGGCATTCGACTTTCCTGCCATAGGCACCGGCACAGCCGACGTCTACGAGAGCTACGACGAGAGCCGCGGTGTATACACAATTCAGGCGCAGGTACGGAACCCGCTTTTTGGTTTCCTCTTCGGATACAAGGGCGAATTTACATGCCAATTCCCGGCCACTGTCGGCGAGGCAACACCAGTAGGCCTCAAACCTGTCCGGGAGGAAATACGGGAGTAGAGGCAACATCTGAAACTGACGCTGTCATCACTGAAGATGCGTTCCACATCCTCAGTGGCCGAACACGCCATCAATAGCGAGGCAACAGCCATGGATGCTGACTTCCTTCGACGGCTACGTCGAGGATCCGCTGGGCAGCCCTCGCCGTCCTGCTGAGCTTTGCTTCAGTGGTTCACTCGCCCCGTCCGTGCACCGGCCTAGCATTCACCGGGGGTAATCCAACCTCTTGGACGGTGTGGCCGCTACAGGCCGTCCTAGTCACGTTGGCCCGATCGATGCGTGACACGGTAAACCATCGCATTGCGCTACGCAGCCGGCACCAGCCAATGAGGTACCACTGGCCGTTCGTGGATGCGAACAGCACCGGTTCGACGTCGCGGGTGGTCATGGCGCCGTCTTTCGAAGTGTAGCGAATGCGAACTACGCGCTGCTCGGCCATCGCCTCTTCTAAAGCTGACTTTGTTGCGCGCAAAGATGAAGGAACCGAGTTGACCCAGACACGTTGGGCCAATTCTTCAGCTCCTTCTCGGGTTCTGGGATCGAGGACGTCGAGGATCTTCCGGATGCCGCTGGCTGCCAGATCTGCGAAGGGGGCATCGGGGGCAGCGGACACGGCCGCCATGAGCGCCACGGCCTGCGCTTGGGAAAGGTTGACAGGCGGTAAGGACGCACCGTCGGCCAATCCATAGCCACCTCCAGGGCCTGGGCGCGACCAAAGGAGCGCCCCGCTATTCTCCAACGCATCGAGGTCCCTCTTGACCGTGCGCACGGATACCTCGAACTCTCTCGCCAACCGTTCGGCGGAGACCCCCTGCGCTCCGCTGCGGCGCAACATCTCGGCTAGAGCATGGAGTCGTTCGGCACGCTTCACCGTTCAGACCTAAATGAATTCATGACATAAATAGTGACACACCCTTGTCTGAAGCACCTGCGAGAGTTGTGACATGACAACAACTACTACTAAGCGCAGCCCAACCATCATTCTCATCGCCGGCCACTGGCTGGGGGCCTGGGCGTGGGATGAGGTACTTGAACACTTGAAAACCGACCACTCTCGTGCAATCGCAATGACGCTTCCTGGTCTTGATGCGGACGATCCTGAACGTGCGACAAAGACTCTCGACGACCAGGCAGAAGCGATCCTAGGCGTCATTTCTCAACAGGGAAATCAGCCCGCGATTCTCGTCGCCCACAGTGGGGCTAACGCCCCCGTTAGCCTCGTCCTTGACAGGCGCCCCGAGCTTGTCCACGGGGTAGTGTGGGTCGACTCCGGCCCTGTGGCGGCGGGCAGTGTCTTCGCCCCCGACTTCCCGGATGAGTTGAATGAGTTGCCGCTGCCGTCGTTCGATGTGCTCGGGCAACAGGCGAGCCTCGAAGGCCTACGCACAGAGGTCCTCGAGCGTTTTCGGGCTCTGGCGGTCCCTGAGCCGGGTCCAGTGGTTCGGCAGCCCGTCGAGCTCACAAACGAGGCCCGCCGCAACGTCCCGACCACCCTGGTGTGCTGCTCGATCTCGAGCGAACAGGTGATGGAGCTGGTCCAAGTAGGCCATCCAATATTTGCGGAGGTCGCGAACCTCAAGCGGCTCGACATCATCGACCTGCCCACGGGGCACTGGCCCATGTGGAGCCGACCCCTCGACCTTGCCAAAGCCATTCACTCAACGGCTTCAAGAGACAACCAAAAACGCAAGTAACAAGAAATGGGAGAGGGGCAGCTGAATGCGGCTGGCTCTCTCCCATTTCGCAGAACATGCGCGGCCGCAGAGTTGAGCGTCTGAAAGGACAGAGCCCGCTAGGCCGACGCTAAGCGGTTGACGTCGTCATTAGTGGGTGGAAACAGGTGGCTGCCCGCAATAATGTCTGGTCCCATTCAGTCGAATGAGTGTCCCACTCAACGTTCCTTTGCGGGGCACGTCATCTATACCACCGACGGCTACGGCCATACATTTTGGTCATCTCGAGAGTCATGAGTGAACGCTAGATTTTACTGCCACTACTTGGTAGCGTGACCGTAGCCATCGCTACCAGGGGGATAATTGGGCAATTTCGAGACTTTAGTTTTCGCGTCAGGATCATGGAAGAACGAAGAAGGAACCGACTGGCGACTTCGAATTTCCGTTCACGATAGCGACTTTGCCACCGTGGACTACCGGCCCGTTGCCGGCTCATCCGGTCGCTTCTTTTTAGGATTCCAACCCCGCGACTACTTCGAGGACCCGGCCGCGAGCGACCCTGTAGATCTGCAGGCCGAATCGTTCGGATTTTCCCAATGGGCTTCATCCGTTCTCGGTACCAATCTCGCTGCAACAGAATTGCTCGCTCTCATGGCACCGGAGGGCGTTGAAGACCCCATGGACGTTGTTGTCGAGGACACCTTGGTTCGACTGCTCAATCTGCTCGGCATGCCTATGCCCACGTGGTTGGCACCCGAGGGCCCGTTCGCAGAGACAGAACTGGCTACTCATGAACCTGGACGGGACTGGGCGGAAATAGCCCGGGAATTAGCTTGCTTCCTTAAAGGAATGACTAGTCGCAGATACTTGCTGGTTACCTACGACATCGGACTTCGTGATTACTCGGTCTACGGTCAGTTCGCCATCAACGAGGGTAACTTTCAATGCGAGGTCGTCTCCGAGCAGTTCTTGCCAGCCGCCGTTTGGCCAATTAATGACGGCTACCTTCGCCACGGCGGTTGGTCTTCGCCAGAAAATGGAAATCCCAACTGGTCTATGCGACAAGACCAACCCGAGAGAGCGGCCGATTCAGTACTGAGCGCCCTGCGATCTGGCCTCGGATGCACCGACCCACAATTGATCAGCCTTACCTTTGGCCGTTTCTAGTCCGTAGAGGGTTAGGCTATCGGGCACTCTGATTGAGTAGCTGGGCGCGAACTGACCGAGCCTTTCCAGCCAGCCTTCGTCGTCGATCTTCATCGAAGACTTGATCTCGCTCTCCTCCGAAACAAAGATGCTGTCACTGCCACTCGGTCTTTAAGTTGCCACAGCTACCGCGTCATGATTTATAGCGTGGCACGAACTAGGCTGCTAGCTTTTGAACCTATGTCGATTCGCCCGAAAGGCTCAACGATGACCTACTGGCAGACCATGCCTTCCACGTACAGCGACCGCCTCGGGGAGTTGGCGCAGACGCTATCGGCTTGCCGCGAGGCCTTCCACGAGACCGCCAACGAGTTTCACTGGGAACCGGCAGCAGGATCGGGCGCGGCTCAGGCAGCGATGTTCCTGCCATCGCCTGATCCGGTAATCGACAAGCCGATTGGCGAAACCGGCCACCGCCTAATCGCAGAGGCCATCCAGATTTTTCTCTTCAACACCGCGGCGCATTTGGGTAGTTGGGCTGCTCTACTGAGGGCTGCAGAGGTGGTTGCCACTCCGCCATTGCTTCTGCGCGCCGTAATCGAGAATTGCGCACACGCGGTGTGGGTGACCGGCAACGACCCCACAGAGGCTCCGGAAGACCGTCTTGCTCGCGCCTGCCTCGAGGAGTTGAAGAGCGCCGAGGAAGCCAAGATGAACGCCGGTCGTCTTCGCGGCAAGAGCGACCCCACTTACACCCGTACGGCGGACGCCTACAAGAAGGTCAAGGCGGACATTGCCGCCCGCTTCCGCGATTCGACTCCGGAGGAACTGAGCAAGTACCGGCTTCACGGTTAAGAGCTGCCGGGCCTTGAAGACTCCGTCAAGTGGATGTATGACCTCACCGCCAGCTTCGGTGGCACTATTGATGCGACTGTGGCCTCGGGCATATATGGGCTGCTCTCGAACCTCACCCACCCGACCCTCTACACGGTGAGAGAGATGCGTGGCTGGACTAAGGACGAGAAGACAGGCCGCAACGTCGCCAACGTTTACGTCACTATCGAGTCGGTTGAGAAGGACGTTCGTGCAGCGCTAGCGGCCTTCTACAACGCTATGAACTACGTGACTGGCTACTACGGTTGGCCCGAGACGGCCCTGAGGACTCTTGAGAGTAAGATCGAAGCGGTGATCCTAGACTTCTTCATTGCCGCCCCCGACGACGAGTGACAAGGTCTCCCAATCGCGGTGGACGAGTGCCGCCGAGCGGGATGGCTGGACCGTTGTGACGTCCGCAGATCCGGCCCCGGCTTTCAGGACCTCTGGTGAGCGCGTGATCGCGACAACGCTCCAACCGGACTCCGAGAACTCTTGCACCAAGGAACACCCAAGTCCTCGATTGGCGCCAGTGACGACGGCCAGCTTCTTCATCCCTTCAGGCTGGTCCTCGCACGAGTTCCGCGGTTGCGCTGAATCGTGTCCCAGTGAGCGTTCCCCCAGCGAGATGAAGTGATCGATGCCTCACCAACGCGACATCACTAGGCGACACCTCGTCGCTGACCGCCTTTTGGGACATATTTGACGTGCACCCTTCGTAATATCGGTGAGTTAGGGTGGGATTCATGGAAGACAACGAAGTCAAAGTCCGAGAAGCAATTGCCAACGACAAGTCAACTCTGGCTTTGGCAGCTTTCGAGGCAATGAACTGGAACGGCACCGCGCGCTTCACCCACGAAGAGTTCGCAACCAATACGGATCTTTCGCGCTACCTCAAGGGTTGGCCGCGAGTCGGTGACTTCGGCGTCGTGGCACAGACGCATGACGGTGTCCAGATTGGTGGAGCATGGTGTCGGACCTTCGCCCCAGACGACGCCGGCTATGGCTTTATTGCAGAGGACATTCCTGAACTGACCATCGGAGTCCTGCCTGGCCACCGCGGTATAGGTGCTGGCACGGCTCTCATGGCAAGCCTCATTACAATCGGACGCTCACGCGGACTGCGAGCTATCAGCCTCAGCGTTGAAGACGGGAACCGTGCCCGGGCGCTTTATGAGCGCCTAGGCTTCGTCAAAGTCGGTCGCAACGGTGGCTCGGATACAATGCTTCTCCAACTCGACGCTCAGAATTAAGCACGGCATTTTCGCGATTCATTTCGGGCAGTCGCCGCCGTTTGCTCAGTGTGAGGCCCTGCCCATTGCGGCATCTACAAGAGCCATTTCTTAGTTCAGAGCTTTGCTTCGGCATCCCCTACAGCCATTGCAGTCGTGGTGTTTGCGACCTCACGGAAAACCAGTCCGGCGAGGTTAAATGATCGTTCCACTACGGACAAAAATCAGATTGTTTTGGGAATCCGATCATCCCCACAAACAATGTCTGATGTAAAAGTGATGCCCTTGAAATCGTGTCCCGCAGGAGGTTCCCGGAACGGGCAAAGTCGTTGCACCAACGCTCAGAAGTGAAGGCGAATCAGGCAACTTCAAATGCGACTACGCCGACCTCATCTTCATCGGAGAGCGCAGGATAATGAGAACGAAGACCGCGGCGAAACTCCTCGACGGATGTTCCGGGTGCAAGACCAGCTTGTTCAGCTGTCATCTGATCGAGCTGATGGTATTGAACTTCTGTCACCCGTCCATCCAGTGTTCGATGCTCGGCGTCGTCCTCAAAAACGAAGGTGTGCGGACCCAGAGTCACCGGATCATCAAAGCGAACGGTCGTTACCTTAGTTCCATTCGCGACAACGTCGTAGTAACGCTTGTTGAATCTCAGTAAGCGACGAGAATCTGCATCCGGGAAGAAATACGTGTCTGGGAGCACCTTTCGAATCGGGCGCATCTTCGGGCCCTTATCCGTCGGTACAGCCACCATGACGTCAGGATGAATGTCCAACATAGCTTGCCGGCATCACCCGCACGGCGATATCAGCCCACGTCCACCATCGCCGGCAGCAGCCATCGTTATCAACGGTCCGGCATCCGCTGTAGCAGCGATCCCCATGACGACCAACTCGGCGCACGGTCCGCCCGTGAAGTGGTAAACATTCACAGCACGATGAATAACGCCGTTCGTATCCATCGCCGCAGCCGCGACCGTATGGTTTTTGTTTGCTCCGAGCGTCGCTGCCAGTTCTTCGGCTGCCGCAATGACTCTCAATTCTGATTCAAATGGGTCCATGAACAACAGTCTGCCGCACTGTGAATGTAATGCCGGCCATCAATCCCCCGCCATGCAGATGGACATTGAATGCAAATAGTTGTCTGCCCTAATCATGTCACGCAAGACGTTCCCTCGCGGTGCATGCATTAGCTGGTGTTCGTGGTCCAAGTCCCACGGCCTAGAGTCCTGAAATCCGACCGGCTTATGGGACAGTTTGAAGACCTCTGTACTGGATACTCCTTGCGAGACGCTTGGCACCTGGTTGGATTTAAGTTCGGCGGTATTTGATTCCTCGTTCGCGATAGAAAAGACCCACTCGATCTGTTGACGAACGGCCCCGTCCGCTAGGGTGCCTACTATGGGACCATCGACACCACCCACGGCCACTACTGGTATCGACTGGAAATTTCGAGCCAAGAAAACGGCCCCGTCTCGCCTAGGGATACTTGGGTTGACGGCCCTGCTGATTGCAATATCAGGCTGCGCCAGCCTCCAACCCTCCTCGACCACGACCCCGTCTGCCAACTCGTCCTCCTCGCCAACCGCCAAGTTGGCCGCGCTCCCCGAGGCGAAAACTACCGTTGACTGCAAGTTGTCGCGTCCAACTGAAGACCCTCGCCCAAACCAGGCCGACGATCTGGCACTAGGCCCGCTGCTCTACCCTGGGCTGATAGATTGGTATCCTCAAGCGCTCCCTGATGCGGTGAACGGGATCATCTTTGCAAAGATCGGGGCCCACCTCACACCGGGTGCAACGGTCACGGTCCCTATAGACCCCGAAGTCAGCAACTGGGCGAGCATCATTACGGAAGCCGGGCCACGGGCCGGATATCTGTCCGTGACGTACAAAAGCTGCCCAGCCCACCAGCACCCAGAGGGGTACTGGTATGTCGGAGGGTTCGCCCTCAGGAACCAAAGTTCTGGATGCCTAGCACTCAACGTACAAGTACACGGGGAAGCTACTATCCGGCGGACCGTAATTTCCTTCGGGGACAAAGTCTGCACCTGACAGTTCAAGTATTTGTGTGTCCCGCAGCGGGTTCGGCTACGCCACACGATAAGCGCCGGGTGGTCATGTCCAGTCGAAGTGGGATGCTGGTTCTGTGGAATCAAATACAAACACCGATGCATCAGTCATTGACATTCATCCATACGGCCGCGCCGACGCGGCAGACACTATGGCGATCTTCCTTGCCGCAGTGACCGAAACCGCTGCCGCCGATTACTCACCAGAGCAGATTCAGGCGTGGGCACGGCCAGAAGCACGCGAACTATCCACCTGGCACGCCGCGATGCACGGGCGGAACAGTTACGTGGCGACCGTGGATGGAGAGCCAGCAGGTTTCTCCGACATAGACCCGCAAGGGTATATAGACATGATGTTCGTAGCCCCTCGCTACCTACGGCTCGGCGTGGCAAGGCAACTTCTCGGCCACGTGGAGTCCAAAGCACGCGCAGATCACCTGACGGCACTGACCGCCGATGTCAGCATCACAGCCCGACCCTTCTTCGAGCGCCACGGATTCGTCGTCGAAGCAAAACAACATCCTGTGATGGTCGGAGTGCAGCTAACGTACTACGCGATGAAGAAGAACCTACTCGGCAACTGATCCGCACCGGGAATCAGGCTTCTCCCAGCGGCAAGAGTCCCACTCAAGGTTCCGCTTGCGGGACTATCCTTTTATCTCGTTTTTTGGATAATGCCGGATAAAAACTGATGGAGCAGACACCAATCAGGACATTCCCCGTTCGATCATGCAATCGATGTTCAATCAGTTTCTGCAATGGCATCGCCTTGGCCATCCGCTGCCGGAAATCCTCAGACATCCCATTGATGGTCCCCGGCGGGATGCTCCTGGGCAGTCGAGTGTTCAGGCTGGCGCTCGGGCTCATCGCCGTTTCGACAGGTCATGGATACGACCGGCTTCGCCGTAAGTAAATATCGGGGCGGGGCCGCGATAGGAATGTGAACGTCGCGAATGCCCCTGAGGTATCCGATCAGTCGTCGTCGGCCCCATCGCCCTGGTAGCCGGCGAGTAATTGGATGACCTGATGGCGCAGGCGGCCCAGGTCTGCTCCGAGCTCCACCAGCACCTGCGCAGCCACGCCTTCGCATTCGCGGATCAGTCCCAGGAGGATGCGCTCCGTGCCGATGTAGTTGTGGCCCAGCTGCAGGGCCTCATGCAGCGAAAGTTCCAGCACCTTCTTGTCGGCCGGAGTGAACGGGAATGTGCCCGCTGGGAGCTTGCTGCCCCTGTCCAATAATCTCTTGGACCTGTTCCCGGACACCATCAAGGGAGATGTTCAAGGACTCTAAGGCCTTTGCGGCAACACCTTCACCCTCGTGGATGAGGCCGAGCAGAATATGCTCCGTGCCGATGTAATTGTGGTTGAGCATGCGGGCCTCTTCTTGGGCCAGCACAACAACGCGTCGGGCTCGATCATTAAATCGCTCAAATATTTCGCTACGCTCCTTGCTACTGCCTACTCCGATGCTACCCAGCAGCTGGCAAGTGTGAGCATTTCTTTCCGCTAAAGGTTCCCATGCGAGACGGATTCATAGGCTGGCTGATCCACGCCGCAGTCGATCGACACCTTCTGGCCCCTAGCGATACGCTGCGTTCCGGCATAGCGTGGCAAGATGACATCCCCAGAACGGTTCATGAACGAAATTCCGCAGCCTGAAGCCATCGTTGACCTGGTCGAAGAAGCGATTCGACATCCTTGGCCCAAGAATCAGGCCGAAAAGAATGCCTTGTTCAAGCGTCTGGGATGGGGACAGGGAAAGAAGTCTCCCGCGAGCACTAATGATGCTCGTGACATCGCGGATCATTTTCACCTAGAACCAAGGGACGGCGGCCCTCCCATCTTCGCCACTTCGCGGGAACTTGACGGACTTATAGAATCAATCCATTTACAGATCCGGCTGGATTCGGCGCTGCCAGACCCCCAAGCAACCCAGTGCTTCGACGCCATTCTCCGTCAACTGACTAACCTCCACGGCGAACCAACCGTTCCATGGCACGGCCAGAGAGGCCTGCGGAAGATGTGGCACGTCAATGACATAGACATTGATATCACCTACAACGACAGCCGCAGCTCCCTCACAATCGGCATTCAGGACGAACGGTCCTTCGCCGAAGTGGAAGCCTACGCCCGAGCCAACAGCGCGGAATGAATTCCGCATCCTTCAACGGCTCCTTCGCCATTCACACAGTGGCGCCCTCTGTCTCGCAGCAGGTTCGCCATACGGGAGGTTCATTGCGACTCATTGCCAAGGGTAGGCGTGCAGATTCAGGACCATGCAGTGACCTTGATAAGTTGGTGATAACTCCTCCACCCCGAAAGGTTCCCATGCCGCACCCTCCCGCGATCACCCTGCGCCCATTCCACGAGGCTGACACGGCATTCTTCACCGGCAAGGCCTCCGACGAACGGGTGACCCGCTTCATCGGCGACGGCCAGCCCTGGGACGAACAAACCATCCAGGAACGCATTCGTGCGGCCCTCCAGGAAGACCCGCTCGACAGCGTTGGCGCCTCGCGTTGGTTCCTGGCCGTCGAGGCAAATGAGCCTGTCGGCATCGTGGTCTCGTCCCGCAAGGACGCGGGTGTTGAAGTCGGTTACTGGGTCTCCCCTGACCATTGGGGCCGCGGCATCGCCGGGGCCATGCCCGACGCTGCCCTGGCCAGCATCCCTGACATCTACCTCACTCGGGAGCTCTTCGCTCGCGTGGACCCCGCCAACGCGGTCTCGACTAAGTTGCTCACCCGCCGCGGATTCCAGCTGGACACCCACCACGAAGGGCTTGACCACTACATCCTGGTCTAGCGGTCAAGCCCAGTAAGGCCAGCCCACTAGCCACCGCAGCACAACAAGCCCCTATCCCACATACGGCCCATGCGATCCGGCTGTTTCGCATTGCCCGTTGTCATCGGACAACGGCTGCAACATGCGCTGAACCGGGTCCGAAAGGAAACGCCATGCAGAGCAAATCAATAGCAACATCCGAAGAGCAACAGGAACAGGCCAGCAAAGTCGTGAAGGTCCCCCTGGTACAGATCGATGCGTTTGCCGATGCACTCTTCGAAGGCAACCCGGCAGCCGTCATGGCCCTGCCCGAGTGGCTGCCCGATGCCGTGCTGCAGCAGGCGGCGACGGAGAACAATCTCTCCGAGACAGCATTCTTGGTTAAGGACCTGCCCGCAGGAATCCAAGCTCCGAACTCGGCCCACCCGGCATACCATCTGCGCTGGTTCACTCCAGCCGTTGAAGTGGACCTGTGCGGGCACGCGACCATGGCCGCAGCCTCCTACCTCTTTGACGACGTTCATCCCCAGGCCGAGAAGCTGCATTTTCACACCCGCAGCGGCTGGCTCGCGGTGACCCGTCCGGCCGAGGGTCAATACACTATGGACTTCCCCTCCGAAGTCCCCGCGCCGGTTGCCATCGACCCTGACATTGCCAGGGCACTTGGGGTACCGGTGACCGAGGCATTGAAGGCCACTGACCACATTTACATGGTCGAAGACGCCCAAACTGTCATCGATCTGACACCGGATCTCGCATTCCTGGCTTCATTGCCGGTGCGCGGGACCATTGTCACAGCCCCGGGCACCGGAACTGACTACGATTTCGTTTCCCGCTGGTTCGGGGCAGAGGCCGGCGTTTCCGAAGATCCCGTCACAGGATCCGCCCACTGCCAGCTCGCTCCGCTCTGGGCCGAACGTCTCGGCAAACAGGAGATGCTGGCGCGTCAGGCATCGGCCCGCGGCGGAACCGTGCACATCGAGTTCGCGGGCGAACGCACAATATTGACGGGGCGATGTGTCCGTTTCATGGAAGGCACTGCGATCCTTCCTTGCTGAGGCCATTCCCCGGGCCGGGTTCCCTCTTAGAAGGTCAAATTCCCTGCCATCGATGTCGCGTGCCTAGGCCAGATTTGATGGCAGGGATCTTGATTCGACCGTCCCGGTTCGCGTTCCCCTTACAGGAAACCCGACGCCCTATACTCCAATCAAAAGGTTCCCGCAGACATCCATTGATACCAACTATGCACGCCAGCGCACTCAAAGCGGCAAATAGTGAGAGATCGGATAACGCATTTCCCCATCAAAAGTTACTTTATGTGCGTCGGATGCACAGCTAATCAGATGCCTAGGCGCGGTTGCTTCCGCTGCGGCTTGATTCCTCGCCTGCTTGATCGCAGGGGTAGCCTGACAGGTCGATCCAGTACCTGCGCTTGACGCCTATTTCGGTGCTGCGTATATCTTCAAGGACGCCACCGTTTTTCTCTATTGTTCGGGCAGATGGCAGGTTCTGTTCATCACAGGTAAGCAGTACCCGTGTCAGGCCCATGCTGCGGGCGTGAGGGAGGATAGCTTTGAGGGCCCAGGTCGCAATGCCACGTCCGCGAGCTGTTGGCCGGATGTTATAGCCAATGTGGCCGACCGCTTCGAGCATGATAGGTGTTAGAACGTGCCGGAGTTCGATTGCTCCGAGGTAGGTTTCGTGCTCCACTATCCAGAACCTGCTCGTGTTCACTTGCACCCCGCTGAACAGCATTGCAGGATCAGCTGGCATAGTCAGGCGTTTTATCCAGGCTTCGAAGTCCTTAGTCGTTTCGAACCGGTCGCCAGGACGGATGCCCGAGCCGTCCTGGTGACCGTCGGGCCATTCTCCCTTAGCTTCTACCCATGACCTATGAAAGGTGACGGCCGGGTCGGCAAGTTTGAGCATGAAACACAGCATATCAAGGTCCCCGCAGACATCCATTGACATCCATTGACATCCATGATGCACGCCAGCGCACTCAAAGCGGCGAATAGTGAGAGATCGGATAACGAATTTCCCCAGCAGAAGTTTCTTTATGTGCGTCGAACGCATATTATCTGGACCATTAGCAAGATCTGTTTCACTAAACATGGACCACCGGAACTTGACTCGATCATGCCTGGGCGTCTTCATATCTTGTCCCGTATAGGGAGCACGGCCCATTCAAGGTTCGGCATCTGGAACTCGTCTGAAGATGCTCTTTATGACGTCCTGTAGGGTGACGGCATGACAGGTCCCCTTCTGCGCCACTCGGTAAGAGCTCTGATTCTCACTCCTGATCGTGATCTGCTGTTAGGCAGTCACGGAATCCCTGATGGTTTTGTCTGGGCCGCACCCGGCGGAGGGATCGAACCAGGCGAAACGCCGATTGAGGCGCTTACTCGCGAGCTTGAGGAAGAAATTGGACTCGACTTAAGTCGTCTTGAGCCACCTCTGGTTTGGCGCCAGGAAATCGTAGACAACTCCATATGCCATGGATATGAAGGCGTAGTCAATGACTACTTTCTGGTCGAGATTGATCGGTTCGAACCGCAAGGAGTCTGGAGTCCGGGGGCCCTGCTCAATGAGGGTCTCCATGATTTTTTCTGGTGGTCGTGGGAAGCAATTCAGAATGCCGGACCAATCCACCTTTTTTCTCCCCGCAACCTTGCAGAACTGTTCCCCTCAATCGGGCACGGTGACAATCTCCAGAAACCCTTGCTTCTGTCCGTCTAGTTCGTCCCGTAAAGCGTTCGGTTTGTGAAGCGCCATATTTCGATCCCCCGATTCAGTCCAGGGTTCTTCCGCCGTCACTCGCCTTCATTGTCCTCATTGTCCTCATTGAATGGATTGTCGATGGATGATGTCTGGCTGTGGGCGGAGATACGCTGTCGAAGCCAGCCCATGGCAGCGTCACCCTGCTGTTGCTGGAAAACTCGAACAGTCGGCAGGCCAAGCGGGGCCGGCCGCCGGGCAATGTCAATAAAATATGCTCCCAGCCCCGAAAGGAGACCATCAACGCTGCTCGCATCGGCCGTTGCAAACACAGGGTGGGATTGCAACACGGACTCCACATCGAAGATGGGGTCAAACACGCGTACGTTTACGAGAACCGTGAGCGCATCGAACCATCCCGAACCGACACAGGCCCAAGGCCAGTCCACGAGAATGGCCCCGTTGTCACGGGTGATCAAAACGTTGTCGGCCCGGACGTCGGTGTGAACCAGTGAATCACCGCCCAGATCCGACAGTCCAAGCTCTGCCAGGAGTTCCAAGCAGTCGAGGTTCCCAAGGATCCACGGGTCACAGGATTCCGGGAGATCCGCGCGGATGCGGGCCCAGCCTCCAAACTCGTCGCTCAACTCCTGCGAAAGTTCCGGCAGATGTTCTAGACCTTGAGGAATTGGCATCCGGGCTAGACCCAGCAGTGCATCAAGCACAAGTGTCAGCTCATTGGTGCGCCAGGGTATGTGAGGGTGGTTGCCTTCCACATCGGAGAGGACTAGCGCTATCCAGTCTCCGTCATCGAATTTTCCGATCAGTGACGCCGCGGGTAGCGTGCATGGCAGAGCGGCAGTAATTGCTGCTTCTTTCCTATGGATGGCCGGCGAGGCTTCGTTCAAGGCCGGATTCACCGCCTTGACGAAGGCCCGGAGCCCGGCTGCTGTGCGTACCCTGTCGGCAGTTCCAGGGGAAAAGCCTCCCTGCTGACCCATTGATTCCACGACAGGTGATCCCAGAATCTGTTCGATGCCAACTCGCACGTGCTCGGGCAAGTCGGTCCACCTGATGCGGGTGCTCCATTCCGGTTCCATGACTCTAATTGTTCCTGCAACGACCCATGCGTGGTCGTCATCAACACGCCGCAACTGACTCGTTGAACTGCGCTCTGCACGATGACTATCGCGTTTATCTATGGAAGTGTCCGGTGAAGGTTCCCATTATGGGAAACCCGACGCCCTGGACTCCAATCAAAAGGTTCCTGCAGACATCCATTGACACCAACGATGCACGCCAGCGCACTCAAAGCGGCGAATAGTGAGAGATCGGATAACGCATTTCTCCATCAGAAGTTACTTTATGTGCGCTGGACGCACAGGTGATCAAATGCCTCCGCGCGGTTGCTTCCGCCGCGACTGTCCCGTCTCATCTATAGTGAGCCTCGCTCACTACACCTGGACCATTAGCAAGATCTATCTCACTAAACATGGCCCACCGGAACATGACTCGATCATTCTTGGGCGCCTTCATTTCTTGTCCCATATGGGGCCCGCTGACCGGGCTTTATTGCGGGCGAGCATACGGGAATCGGTGGGATGTGGATTAACGCGGATTCTGAGTCAGGAGAATTTTGTTACCGCTTGCGCCGGTGCCAGACCGGCTTACGGGACGCTTCTGAACTCCGATCCGGAAAGACCCCATACCGGACGCAGCGACTGCTCCTTTATAGCGATTCCTGGGCGGAGGGGTCCTCTTTCAGATGTGGCGCTAGTGTGGGCTAATGACGATGATTATTTCAGCCCCTGGTGATCTCATTATTGCGACCAGCGATGGCATAGATGTGCGTTTTACCGGCATAGATCCAACATTCACGCTTCCAGCAGGAGTAGGTGAAGTGCCAGGCGACCGCGGTGTTGTCGTGTACTTTGAGGGCGTGCCGTGCCTCGAGACCCGCAACCGGGATCATCACCATCTCAAGGAAATTGAGCAATGGGCGAAGCAGCGGAAACTTCACGGTACCGAGGCTGCCGGGCGATTTCCGATCATGCCCGGCGAGCCCGTTCTCAGCCGGGTTAGAGTGCGGATCACGGACGATGTCGGCACTGAATACCGCTGGGCGGGCGGGAAAGTGGCCGGTACCGGGACTGAGTGGGACGGGTGTTGGGGCTATGCCCCGGAACCGCCGATGCGTGCGCAACTCCTCAATTTTGAGTTCACCCTTGACGGTGAGCCCACAGGGAAGAGCTGTCAGATCCAACTCAAATAGGCTTCACCCTGATGTGCGCATTTAGATTCTGCCTCCCGGGAAGGGCTGGCACGGCCAGAGGGCGGGCTGCAGTCAACGTTGGCTGAATTGGACAGAACAAGGTTGCGCGACAAATCTGAACCACATCGCAGCAACGGTTACCGCTACGACGCGGCACTATTCAACAGCAACAATAGTCATGTCCGTCCCGCTCACGGTCCGCGTACGGGAGGTTTAAGAGCATTGCGTTGTGGTTGGATGAATCATGAGAGCTTACAGAAAACCTGTGTACGCGACGTCCGGGACCCGCCTGACTCAAGGGCTCAATTGGGTGACGAGCATATCGGTCGCTGGTTTGGCAGTATCAATGTTCCTCGCATGGGATAACCCGCTGCTTCCACCCATGTTGGGGCTTTCGTTGGTTCTCGTGTTCTTCGTTGGTGCAACAACCAGCATCACTGGGCTGGCTGCTGTTCGAATGAAGAATCCTTTGAAGTCATCCCCCAGTAAACGCTAGGGATGAGATCGCCAGAGATTCGCATGTCAGGATTCCCAGCTAACCACCGGCAATCAGCAACTGGCTAGGGACGTTGGCGAGCGGGCGACGTTTTCGGAGCATAGACGTCCTCCGCTTGCGATCAGAGCAAGCAAGCATTGTTGACGATTCCAGCAATGGGAACTGCCGAGAAATCGATTGATTAGACCATGAAGCACTGAATCCGTCCCACTGAGGGTTCGGCTTGTGACCGGTCGCTCAGGGCGCCGAGGAAGGACGAGACCATGCGCGTGCTCTTTGACGGCCTAGTGTTCACGTCGTATGCGCAGATGACGCTGACGACGGGGATCGTCGAGCCGCCGATCCCCGATGGAGCGTTCATCGGTCAGGTGAACGGGCTGTGCGGGGCGACTGTCGCCGGGGCGCTGTTCCTCATCACGGCGACGCACACCGGCTGGGTTCCGGTGCGAGTCAGTATATGGGACGACGCGCCCGACCTCGGCGAGTGGGAGGAAGTGGTCGAGGCGAGCCTTGTCCCTTCGGGCGAGGCCGCGTTCGCCGGCTGGGCGGACGACCCGGTTGTGCGCTTCGATCTTCCCGGCCCCAGCTACCGGGTTCGGTGGAACGCACGGGGCATGGACGCCGGCCATGCACAGTCCAATGCCGATGTCGAGCATCCCGCGCCCGACTCTTACGAGCTGATGCTGTGGCCCGCGCCGCACTCCGCCGACGCGATTCTGCGGCGCACGGCGGCACAGGCCGCCTACTGGCACGACGAGGGATTCACTCGCCGCTAGCCGAGGGCACGTCCCGACTACTCCTGCAACACGGCAGGAATCAGCACCGGTCAGCAAAAGACTCCCCCACCTAGCCTTCCCCCTACCGGCGGATGAGTACGGCAACCTCGCCGTGCTTGGATGAACTACGAGAGCTTGCAGAAAGACTGTGTAAGCGACATCGGGGATTCTGCTGGCTCTTGTATCAGTTGTTGGCGTTCCTCTGGTGTACCTCGGACCCTGGAGGTCCTGTCCGGAGGCTGACAACAATATGGGCTGCCCAGGAACCTCGGGTGATATCGGCCTACTTGGTGTTGCTGTTATCGTTCTGGCCGCTGGGATAGTGCTTCTGGCCATCTCAGTTTCCATGCGGAAGGAGATAGTTCCGTCCGATGCTGCCGGATCATTTGGGGATGTTATCTAGCTTCGCTGAAAGTTCAGTCCCGGAAATCCAGCGGCGGTCTACCGCCTGCTTTGCATTGTCCGGTCAGCGTTCCCCTTACAGACTCGGCAGGGCTGTGCATCCGACTTATTAAAATGACAGACCGGTCAACAGCCCCAATTTTTGCTCTGGAAAGGGCTTCCTAAATTGTTACGGGTATTGTCAGGTTGCGCGTCACCGCCGTAGATTGGATGTGTCATCGCTTGGGGGCATACAGATATCTGGGAAGGTCTGTTTGGCATACCGGGCGAGTAGATAAACTCCGTCGGTTCTAAGACAAGGTCTCATTCATGAAAACCCCCTCTTCGCGTACTCGCAAGCTCGCCATGTTCGCTGCCGCGCCGTTAGCTGTGTTGATTGCCGGTGGAATGGTCTGGCAGGGCTCCCAAGCCGCATTTACTGCCTCAACCCGTAATGCCGGTAGTTCCTGGAGCTCTGGCAACGTAACCCTTACCGACGATGATCTTGGTGCGGCCGCGTTTACGGTGGAGAACATTGTCCCGGGCCAGACTGGCCAGAAATGCATTGTCGTCACCTCTCAGTCCAACGTTCCGGGCGTGGTCAAGCCCTACACGCAGAACCTGATCTCCGCGAAGGGCTTGGAGAGCCGGATCTTCTTCGATCTGGAGCAGGGCACCGGCGGATCGTTCAATAACTGCACCGGCTTCACCCCCAACTCCAACGACGTCCCGGAGATGTCGATCGCTCAGTTGGCCGCAAACGTGCGGGACTTCTCCACCGGTGGATCCTCTTGGCAAGTTACTGGCACGCCTGGTGAAACCCAGAGCTACAGGGGTACGTGGCGCTTCGATACAACCGGCCTGAGCCAGGACGAGATCAACACCTTTCAGGGTGCGCGTGTAGGCATCGATCTTGTGTGGGAACTCCAGTCCGACGCCTCCCCCACAACCCCGTAGCCCGGAGGCAACGGGGTTGTAATCTGTGAACCGGGAGGAACCCGGGTCCGCCCGGAGACCTTCCCGGTGGGCCCCACTATTTTCCGCTGATGGTTGGGTGCTTTTTCTGGCGTCCCTGGCATCGCGGCTGTATCTGGGCGTGTTGCTGTGCCTTGCCCTCATCGCGGTACTACCGGCTCTCTTCGGCTGGCACGGCACCGTGGTACAGAGCGGGTCCATGGAACCACATATCAGCGCCGGCGATGTGGTACTGGCGGCCGGTTTTGACGCTGCCCAAAAGGTCCCTGTGGGCGGCGTGGTGGAGTTCACCAGCCCGGCGGAGGCCGAGCCCAGCGGGGTGGAGAAAACGCGGCTGCACCGGATTGTCGCTGAGAATCCGGACGGCACCTTCGTCACGGCTGGTGATGCCAACGCCGAGGTGGACAGCACCCCACTCAAACGAGAACAGATCACCGGCCAGGCCAGGCTCCTCGTTCCTTTCGTCGGGCTGCCGGGCCTCTGGCTTGGACTCGGAAACCTTCCCGCACTTGCCTGGTGGAGCGTCCTGACGCTAATCGCCGTGGTACTGGCCGTTTTCTGGGTGCGGACACCGGATGAAGATGAGGAAACTGGCGACTCACCGGATGCCGCGGACGACTCACCGGAGGTGAGTTCCGAGAGCCCCTCAGAAGATGACGCCGCGTCTGCCCTACCCGCCCGCGCCCGCCATTTGAAGGCCAGCGCCGCCGTCGGCCTTGTTGGGGCTTTAACGGCTCTGGTGCTGGTCACCTCCACAACCTTCTCTTCGGCAGCATTCACGGCCGCCACGTCCAATACCGGGAGCACCTTCGGTACGGCAGCGGACTGGACTCCGCCGTCGGTCACCATCGCCAGCCCAGGGACAACGGTCAGGGCCAGTGTTTCCCTGACCGCGGCCGCCAGCGATGGTGAGACCGGCATCCGCAACGTGACTATCCAGTATCTACCGCCCGGCGGCGCGTGGACCCCACTGTGCACTCGGGAGGCGGAGCCCTATACCTGCCAGTGGAACACCCAGACTATGCCGGATGGCGCCTATAGCCTCAGGGCTATTGCTACAGACAACTCCGGCCTCACCACCACCTCGGCGACGGCTCAAACGACTGTGGCGAACTCGTTCGCCGTTATCCTTACGGCTCCCGAGGAAATCGTGCGAGGCAACACCATTCTGGGCGCGACTCTTTACAGTCCCGGCAGCACGGACTACTCCGTCCGGGTGGAATATTCCGTTGCTGGGGCCAACAAGTGGAACACGCTGTGCCTAACCGTTGCGGCCCCGTACCAATGCACCTGGGCCACCGGCACTTTCACCAACGACTTCTATGACCTCCGCGCAGTGGCCGTCGTGGGGCTCACGTCAAGCTACTCCGAACCCATCACCGACGTTCTGGTGGACAATGTGGCCCCTTCTGCGACCATGGGCGATCCCGGCTCACCGCTGCGGGGCGTCAGCACATTCACGGCCGTGGCCGCGGACGCCCAGTCGGGCATCAACCAAGTGCAGATTCAGTACGCCCGGACGGGCGCCAGCACCTGGACGCAGCTCTGCACTGTCACGGAATCACCATACTCTTGCCGGTTCGACACAACAGCTCTGGCGACCGCTCCCTACAGTTTCCGGGCCATTGCTACTGATGAGGCAGGCAACAGCACAACATCGACCCCGATCACCAACAGGTTGGTGGACAACACCGTGTCCTCGGTGTCGGTGGAGGACCCGGGGGCGTACCTGACGGGCAACGCAACCCTTAGGGCTGCCGCGAACTCGTCGGCCGGTGTGAGCACTCTCCGCATCCAGTCATCACCTGCCGGAACCAACACTTGGACTACTCGCTGTACCTTAGCTACGGCACCGTACTCGTGCGTGTGGGATACGCGGACCGCGTCGGACGGGCAGTACGATCTCAGGGCGGTCTTGACCGACGGCGCAGCCAAGGAAACCACATCTGCTGTTGTCTCTTCCCGGCGCGTGGACAACAGCCCGCTGCGCGGCGCAGACGTCCAGGCAGCCAACGGTTCAGGAATCCAAGGCCGGCTCGACGCCGGAGACACCCTAACCCTCTCCTACAGCCAGCAAGTTAATTTGGCGTCCGTCACTCCTGGCTGGGCTGGCTCGGCCCTACCTGTTACTGTGCGCCTCCGCGATGGAAACATTCAGGGATTGGGTACCGGCAGCAACGGCGACACAGTGGACATCCAGCGGCCCGGCAGCAACGTAAACCTCGGCTCAATAAACACGAAGGCGAACTTCGCCAAGACTAAAAAGACCGTCACGTTCAATGCCACCATGACGGCCAAAACTCTGATCACCGCAGGCGTACCCAAAACCGTTGTCACCGTTACGCTGGGAGCCCCCGCCAGCGGAGTCGGTAACCTCCGCACCTCGAGTACCATGGCTACGATGGTGTGGACACCCACAGCGTCCGTCACCAACCCCTCGGGCCTTACTAGTTCCATCGCACCCGTAGCCGAATCCGGCGCCCTCGACCGCGACTTCTAACCAGCACGAAAGCGTAGACTTCAGTCCAATATGGATCCAAGACGAAGGGCTTTCGCCGACGTGGAAGCTAACGTCCGCGACGACTAAGTGGGGAAAGAGTTTCGCATCCTTCAACGCCTCTCTCGCCACGACGTTTAGTGCATCGACTGTCCAGGAGCGTTCCCTTTACGGGAAACACGACGCCCTGGACTCCTATCAAAAGGTTCCCGCAGACATCCATTGACACCAACGATGCACGCCAGCGCACTCGAAGCGGCGAATAGTGAGAGAGGCGCCCGTCAAGTTTTTGAGACAGTGTGATTGATTTTTCTTCTCACGCCGCTGCTTGTTCGATCTGATTCTGGTACGCGGCCAAGGCTCGTGCCGGCGGCAGTCCTTGGTTGTAGGAATGGGGCCGTCGCCGGTTGTACCAAGACTAGATGTACTCCATGACCGATGTCCTTGCCGACATGTGATTGCCAAAGTCATGGTGGTGGTACATCTCAGCCTTCACGTGCGAGAAGGATGACTCGGCCACCGCATTGTCCCAACACGCCCCGACCTCGCCCATGGACTGGGTAATTTTGTTCCCGGCACACCACTTCTGGAAATCACCAGAGGTGTACTTGCTCCCGCGATCCGAGCCGAAAATAGCCCCATCAGGATGAAGCCGGCCGTGATCACGGGCCATGGTGATGGCATCCACGATAAGCTCCGTGCGCATATGGGAAGCCATGGACCAACCCACCACCATCCGGGTCGCCAAGTCGATAACCGTGGCCAGATACAGCCAACCAGCACCCGTGCGCAGGTAGGTAATATCCCCGACCAGCTTCGTTCCCGGCACCGTGGCAGTGAAGTCCCTCTTGCCGTCGGCATCGAGCATATGGTTCTTGATATGTTCAGTCCTGGCAGCAGGATCAACGACCGTGGTCTTCTCCCACGCCCGCATCCGAACTGCCCGCAGGCCCTGCTTGTTCATAACGGTCCCAACCGTTCCCGAAGCGACGGGTATCCCTTCGTGGTCCAGAATCGTGGTGATCTGGTCCCGGCCGGCCATGCCCTTCTCGCGCTTATAGACGCGACAAACATCCTCGGTGAGCTGCTTGTTGCGGGGCTGTGTCGGGGTCGGTTCCTGCGGCTTGCACCAGCGGTAATACTAAGACCTGGGAACCTTCAATTGCTGGCACATCCAGTCAATCTTGTAATGGGCCTTCTCCTGCCCGATAAACGTGTAGTAGTCGTCTATCGTTGCTTCGCGGCGAAGAAGGCACTGACTTTTCCCAGGAACTCAATTTCCCGTTTCAGCTCGGCATTCTCGGCCTGTATCGCCTTGCATTTCGCCCACTCCACCGGGCCCGGCTCATCGGCGGCCGCTTCCGGGTGTTCTTCCTGCCACACCCTTACCCAGTTCCCCAGGGCGCCATCACTGACACCAATTTCTTTCGCGACCTGAACGATCGGGCGGCCGGAGGAAATCAACAATTCAACAGCCTCGGCTTTGAACTCCGGACTGAACTTACGACGATTAGAAATGAAACAGATTCTCCTAAACTCTGTCTCAATTCACCATACGGGCGCACTCACGAATCTGTAGTTAACTGAGACAAGGCCTCGAGCGCATGACGTCCCATCATCGGCCTAATGTCGGGCGGGGCAAACGCGGCACCCAGACTCGCGGTACGCGATGGAAGCCGCGACGACCTGGGAGCTCCCGCTAGACGTCCGGCTTATGAGACAGAAGACGTTGTGCTGTTTGGGTATCCGTCCGGGGTGGATGAAATGTCCATTTAGGCGTTAGTCGAACATCTATTAATCGAATATAAATTCGAATACCCTGTTAGTGTTGGACTATGACTTCACAACCAGAGATTCAACCTGTTGTTAAACGCTATTTCGCAGCACTCGCCTCCGGTGACAACGATGCCCTCAAGGAGTGTTTCACCAGCAACGCGAAGTGGATTGCACCCGGTCGCCTCCCGAATTCAGGAACTTGGGAGGGGCCCGACGCAATCGTGGATGAATTTTTCCCGCTCGCCTCCGCTCAGATGACCCCAGGTTCGTTCTCTACAGAACTCGTGAGCGCGACTGTCGGTGAGGGGAATGTCGTCATCGAGTGGAAGTCCAGTGCGGAGACCACATCTGGAAAGGCTTACAAGAACTCATACATTGCCAATCTCATCATCTGTGATGACAGGATCAAAGAGGTGCGAGAGTACTTCGATACCCAGTACGGCGAAACCTTGTTCGCGTCCTGAGGTGCCTTGTCTTGAATGCGCACGGTCCCATGTCTGGTCACATATGGGACCGTGCACCCATTGGGGACCCACAACTTCGGTGTCCAGTAACGGTTCCCGATACCGGACACCGTAGTCGGATTCTCTGGTAGGTTTTCGCCCGCAGCAGTACCGTGAGGGGGTGAAGATCTCCCGATTTTTGACCAGCGTCCGTCAGAGCTTGTGGTTGGTGCCCGTGATATGCGTCGCATTTGGCATATTCCTGTCTTTGGTCACGATCGCTCTCGACCGCCATTTTGACTACAAGCTCATTCCCGAATCAGTCGTCGGCGGACCGGATGCGGCAATGGAGATTCTCGCGGTGGTCGCGGCGTCGATGATCAGCCTCGCCGCTCTCGTGCTGACCATCACCATGGTGGTCGTGCAACTTGCGATGGGCCAGTTCTCGCCGCGCATTGTGCAGCGCATCCTGCGGGACAAACCCAGCCAGTTTGCGATCGGCCTGTTCGTGGCCACCTTCGTACACTCTCTGCTCGCGCTTCGCGAAGTTGATCCCGGCAGTGAGGGTCAGGAAGGCACTGTACCGGGCCTCGCCGTGTTGACAGCATTCGTGCTGGTCGTTGTGAGCATTGCCGTTCTGGTCATCTACGTGCAGCATCTCGGCCAGACCCTGCGAGTTTCGGCTCTCATCGAACTCGTTGGTGACGATACACGCAAGCTGCTTGATCGTGTCTTCCCCGACAAAGGGGACGACGCAGCACCCACCGATGTCGCGAATCGTTCAATTGTCTCTCCCAAGTCCGGCGTCGTGACGACAATCGGTTACGAGCACATCATCGAGGAGGCGAAGCGGGCCGGATGCATTGTGGAACTGGTTCCTCGACTCGGTGAGTTTGTCCCCGCATCGGCTCCGCTATTTATCGTGCGTGGGGACGCACCGACCCTTGATGACAAGCGTTTGACAGAGGGAGTCGTGCTTAAGTTCGAGCCGACGCTCGACCAGGACGTTTCGTATGGTCTGCGGATGCTCGTGGACATAGCTGAACGCTCCCTGTCGGACTCGCCGTTCCAAGACCCATCGACTGCAGTACAGGCCATCGACCGACTGCACGACATTCTGCGACAACTCGCCCGTCGCCCGTTCCCCGACGGTCAGCACCGAGACGAAGACGGCGAGCTTCGACTGGTGGTGCGGGTGCTCGACTGGGACGGATTCGTTCACCTTGCCTTCGACGAGATCCGCATGGCCGGAGCAGGTTCGCCCCAGGTGGCCCGGCAACTTCGAATAGCGTTGTTCGATCTCAGGAGGATCGCGCTGACCGAACGCATCGCAGTCATCGACGAGCAAATCGATCTCCTCACGACGGCCACGATGGCGGTCATGGACGACGAGCGCGATGCACGAAGGACCTTTATCGATGACGAGAGAGCCGCCGATCGCCGCGACCACTCATGATGCCGACGCGGCGAGTAGAACCGTTAAGCATGATTTTAGCGCTGGCTCCGACGAATGATCACACTGAATACGGCCGCGGCTAGGAGGCCGGCGACCGCAAAACGTCAGTGCGGGTTGATCGCGGAGGAACTCTGTGTGCTTCTCCCAGACGCCAGTGATGGCGTCGTGGTTACGGAGATCATCGACTGCATCGGAGAGGTGCTCGCCGGCGTCCTTGGCCATGTTGCTGGCGGTGCCAGCGGCGCCGAGAGCAGGTCCGTCACCTTGTCGGTGGCCTGTTTGACGGCGTCGTTTGGGTCGGTTGCCATGATCGGGTCCTGAGCTGTCATTGATCACCTCGGCGGCATTTGGTGCACGCCGCCGACTTGGTGGTCCGGCACATACTTACTTACTTGGGCGCGAACCTGTCCCACACCCGGTGGTGTGCCAGTAACTGCCCAATCCCTTCCACCACTTCACCCGGGTAGCCATGCACTATTCCTGGGGCGTCGGCGGCCACGCCCGCAGCCTCCAGTGCAACTCCTGCCCCGCCCCAGCCGCCGATGGCCTTGGCATGGCGGTACGTC
>NZ_PPXC01000024.1 GCF_002909445.1 Arthrobacter glacialis | reverse complement strand
AGTGCCTGAGCCCAATGGAATATCGGGCTCAGGCACTGGCTGCGTAGACTCTAATTTACCGAGTCCAACTTTCGGGGCCCAGTTCACACTTTGGTGCAGGAGCGTTTGGTATTTAAGCCCCACTACTGCAGGAGCGTTCGGTATTTAAGCCCCTTATGTGAGCGAGCGTCGGGGTGTTGGGTGGGTTAGAGGCCGGCGCGGCGCAGAGTCTGCTGGGCGTGCAGCAAAATGGGGCCGTCCACCATCTGGCCGTTGAAGGCAAAAACACCGGTTCCGGCGGCGCGGGCAGCAGCCAAAAGTTCCTGCGCCGCGGCAACGTCCGCCGGATCGGGCCGGTAGGCAGCACGAACCACCGCAACCTGGGACGGGTGGATGCAGGCCTTGGCACCAAAGCCGCTGGCAACCGCGTCCTCTGACTCAGCCGCCAGACCGTCCAGGTCGGCAAAGTCGGCGTAAATGGAATCGATCGCAACCTTTCCAAAAGCGCCCGCCGCAAGGAGCAGCTGAGAGCGTGCCTGAGTTGCCACCGCCCGGTACGCCCCTGCGCGCGGCCCGGACGCGAAGCGGCTGGATGTCCCGCCCAAGGAAGCCACCAGATCCTCCGCGCCCCACATCAGGGCCACAACATTGGGCAGTTCCGCCAGTGCCGGTGCCGCGAGAATGCCCGCGGCAGTCTCACACAGGACCACCACGTTGTAGTCTGCGAGCGCAGCGATGGCTTCGGGACGCGATGATTTGGCCACCATGATGGTGTTGAAGTTGCCCAGTGCCAAGGCCGCCAAGTCCAGCCGGCTTTCCTCCGTATCCAGGGCATTGATGCGCACCATGGTGGTTGCCGGGTCCAGCCCGCTGGTAGCCAGGTTCTGGCGGGCATGGGCCTTGGCCGCGGGCGCCACGGCATCTTCCAGGTCCAGAATGACGGCGTCGGCCCGGTCAGCGGCCTTGGCGAATCTCTCGGGCCTGTCCGCCGGGGCGAAGAGTAGCGCCGGTCCCATGGTGAATTCTTTGCGCACGGAAATGGTGGGCTCCTTCTCTAGGCTGTCACCGGGGCTGGCTAGTGCGTGGGCATCAGCAGGAACAGTGCTGTCCTGCTGGCAATTCCGACCACGACGCCGGATTGGTTCCGTCCGGTGTGTTCCATTGTCACAATACCTTGGCCGGGCCGTGAGGCTGAGAGCCGTTTTTCAGTCACCACAGTCTCCGTGTACAGGGTGTCCCCATGGAAGAGCGGGTGTGGGAAAGAGATGTCGTTCATACCCAGCTGTGCCACTATTGTGCCCTGGGTCAGCTGGGCCACGGATTGGCCCACCATGGTGGCCAGGGTGAACATGGAGTTCATGAGGCGCTGGCCAAAGGGTTGCCCGGCGCTCCATGCCGCATCCAGGTGCAGGCCCTGGGTGTTCATGGTCATGGTGGTGAAAAGGACGTTGTCCGTTTCCGTCATGGTGCGCCCGGGCCTGTGCTGGTAAACAGTGCCGACTGAAAGTTCTTCAAAGTACAGCCCCCGCTGGGTGACCACTGCCGGGGCTTGTGCGCGCGGGAATCCTGCGTGACCCTCATTCATACATTGTCCACATCATGCATCTCCACATTCAGTGGCGCACCCGTGGCCGCCACAATCTCGGCCACACTGACCTCGGGTGCCAATTCCTTGAGCACCAGCCCGTCCGGTGTCACCTCAATGACGGCCAGATCGGTGACGATGAGGTCAACGCAGCGTTTCCCTGTCAACGGCAGCGTACACTCCCGCAGGATCTTTGGGTTGCCGTCCCTGTCCACGTGTTCCATCATGACGATCAGTTTCTTGGCTCCAAACACCAGATCCATGGCCCCACCCATGCCCTTGACCATCTTGCCCGGAATCATCCAGTTGGCGAGGTCGCCATTCTCGGCAACCTGCATGGCACCCAGCACGGCCACATCGACGTGCCCCCCGCGCACCATCCCAAAAGAAAGCGCCGAGTCGAAGAAGGCAGCCCCCTTGTTCACGGTCACTGTCTCCTTGCCGGCATTGATCAGGTCGGGGTCGACGTCGGCTTCGGCAGGATAGGGGCCCGTGCCCAGTATCCCGTTCTCCGAGTGCAGCACCACCTCCACTCCCGCAGGGATGAAGTTCGGTATCAGCGTGGGCATGCCAATCCCCAAGTTCACGTACTGCCCGTTGTGAAGTTCCTGTGCCACCCGGGCAGCGAGCTCATTGCGCGAAAGTGCCATGGTCATGCCTCCTGTCCGCTTGAAACGGTCCGTTTTTCGATGCGCTTCTCGCTGCCCGGGGTGCCTGCCGGGACGTGGACTACGCGTTGGACGAAGATGCCGGGGACGTGCACGTGTTCGGGGTCCAGCTCGCCGGGTTCCACGAGTTCCTCAACCTCGGCGATGGTGATGCGACCTGCCATGGCGCAGAGCGGGTTGAAGTTCATGGCTGTTGCATGGAAGGCCAGGTTGCCGTGGCGGTCGCCCTTCCACGCGTGCACCAGCGCGAAGTCCGGGGTCAGGGATTCCTCCAGGACAAACTCGGCGTCCCTGAAGGTGCGCACCTCCTTGGGTGGCGAAGCAATGGCGACTCCGCCGGCGCCGTCGTACTTGCGCGGCAAACCACCCTCGCTGACTTGGGTTCCCACCCCGGCCGCAGTGTAGAACGCCGGGATGCCGGCGCCGCCTGCCCGGAGCTTCTCGGCCAGCGTGCCTTGCGGGGTGAGTTCAACTTCCAGTTCCCCGGCCAAAAATTGCCGGGCGAACTCCTTGTTCTCCCCCACATAAGAGGAAATGGTGCGCCGGATGCGACCGTCGCGGAGCAGGATGCCCAGACCCCAGTCGTCCACGCCGCAATTGTTGGAGATGGTTTCCAGCCCGGACGTCCCGGCACTGTGCAGGGCTGCGATGAGTGCCACCGGGATACCGCACAGCCCAAAACCGCCCACGGCCAGAGATGCACCGTTGTGGATGTCGTGGATGGCCGCGGCCGGGGATGCAACTACTTTGTTGATCATGGGAAGCTACCTTTCCTGCAGTTTAGAGACCTAGTTCCCGGGCGATGAGCATCAGCTGGACTTCCGTGGTGCCTTCCCCGATCTCCAGGATTTTGGAATCCCGGTAGTGGCGGGCCACGGGGAATTCGTTGATGAACCCGTAGCCGCCAAAGACTTGAGTGGCATCCCGGGCGTTGTCCATGGCTGCCTCACTTGCTGTCATCTTAGCTATGGCGGCCTCCGTCTTGAAGGGCTTGCCGGCAAGCATGCGTGCAGCAGCGTCGTAATAGGCCAGCCGGGCCAGATGGGCGCGGGCCTGCATGCGGGCAATCTTGAAGGAGATGCCCTGGTAGTGGCCAATGTTGTGGCCAAAGGCGCTGCGCTCCTTGGCGTAGCGGGTGGCCTCGTCAACACAGCCCTGGGCGCTGCCCGTGGCAAGGGCCGCGATGGCGATCCTGCCCTCGTCCAGAATGGACAGGAAGTTGGCGTAGCCGCGGCCCCGCTCGCCCAGCAGGTTCTCCTCCGGCACCCGCGCATTGGCAAACGTCAGCGGGTGGGTGTCCGAGGCATTCCAGCCCACCTTGCTGTACGGCTTCTCCACAGTGAATCCCGGCGTGCCATTGGGCACTAGGATGGTGGAAATTTCCTTCTTCACCGAACCGTCCTTGCGCTCGGCGGTGCCCGTCACGGCGGTGACTGTGACGAACTTCGTGATGGACGTGCCGGAGTTGGTGATGAACTGCTTGGAGCCGTCGATCACCCATTCACCGTTCTCCAGGCGCGCCTTGGTGGCCGTGCCCCCGGCGTCCGATCCGGCGTCGGGCTCGGTCAAACCAAAGCCTGCGAGCGCCGTCCCTGTGGTGAGCGATGGCAGCCATTGCTCCTTTTGTGCCTGCGTGCCGAAGCGGTAGACGGGCATGGCGCCGAGCGAAACACCAGCTTCGAGCGTGATGGCCACCGACTGGTCCACCCTCCCCAGCTGCTCCAGAGCCAGGGCAAGGGCAAAGTAGTCCCCGCCCATGCCGCCGAACTCTTCCGGGAACGGCAGGCCAAAGAGTCCCAGCTCCCCCATCTTGGCCACCACTTCATAGGGGAAGGAATGGTCCTCGTCGTGTTTGGCAGCCACGGGGGCCACCTCATTGTCGGCGAAGTCCCTGACCATGTCACTGAGGTCCTGGTGCTCGTCATTGAGCTCAAAATTTGGCACGTTATTCCCCTTCAGGGCTGGGTGTAGTTGCAAGCGGTTCGTCGGGGATCACTGTGGCCACAATTTGATTGGCTTTCACCAGCGCCCCCACGGCCACACTGATGTGGGCTGTGCCGGCGATGGCTGCCACCAGCTGGTGTTCCATCTTCATGGCCTCCACGCCGAGCAGCACGGCGCCGGCCGCCACCCGGTCCCCAGTACTGACGTTCAGGACAGTCACGGTGCCGGGCATGGGGCTGCGTACGTGCGGATCGGCTGCGGCGTCCTCACGTTCCAGGCTGGCCAGCATGCGTGCCACGGCCTGATCGCGGTCCAGCAGTTCCATGGCCGCACCCCACCCGCCGCTGCCTAGAAACACCTCATGGCCGTCCGTGGCCAGCTGGTAGTCGCGTTCGTCGCCGCGCACCTCCTGCGGCTGCTCTCCCAGTCCACTGACATGTACGACGCCGGACCCATCAGTGCCGCCGCCGCTCTGGCTGCCGCTGACCGTCACCACCCCTGTGCGCCCGGGGCCGGCGAAGGCCATGCGCCACGGTGCCGGATCGCCCAGCCGCCACCCGTCGCCGCGGCCCCATGGACCTCCCGGCGGACGCCCCGGCGGAGGAGCCGGCGTTTCCGTAGTCGGCGTAAAGGAGACGCCAAAGGCCGCCCGCGGCCGACGCGTCGGATAGCCGCCGAGGGAATGCCGGTCCGCAGCCGGGGCCTCCGGAATACGGACAAACAGGGCCGCGGCGGCGTAGTCGCTGGCGTCTAGGGCCCGGAAGGCCATGTCCGGCAGTTTCCGCTCGATCAAGGTGGTGTCGAGGCGCCCGGCCCGGACGTCAGGGTCTGCCAGGAGCAGGCGCAGATACTCCACGTTGGTGGACACCCCCAACACCACATAGTCCCGCAAGGCGGCATCCAGGCGGTCAAGTGCCTGGGCTCTGTCCGTACCCCACGCGATGACCTTGGAGAGCATGGGATCGTAGTTTGATAAAATCTCCAGTCCGGGCAGCAGGGAGCTGTCAACGCGAACCCCGTCCCGCAAAGCGACAGATTCATCCAGTGCTGCCACAGTCCCGGCCGACGGCAGGAATCCCTGGGCGGGGTTTTCGGCGTAGATCCTTGCCTCCACGGCATGGCCCACAAGTGTCACTGACTCCTGGGTGAAGGTGAGCCGCTCCCCGGCGGCTATGCGCAGCTGCCAGGCCACCAAGTCCAGGGGCTCCCCCTCCACCCGGGCCACCATTTCGGTCACCGGGTGTTCCACCTGCAGGCGGGTGTTCATCTCCATGAAGAAGAATTCGTCCGGACGGTCATCCGAGACTAAAAACTCCACGGTGCCGGCCCCTGTGTAGTTCACACTGGCAGCCGCAGCGCAGGCCGCGGCGCCGATGCGGTCTCGCGTGGCACCGCCGTCGTCCAGGGATTCCAGCAGGGGCGACGGCGCTTCCTCAATAACCTTTTGGTGGCGGCGCTGCAGGGAACACTCGCGCTCGCCCAGGTGCACCACGTTGCCGAAGGTGTCCGCGAGAATTTGCACCTCAATGTGCCGGGGATTGGCCACCAGACGCTCCAGGAACAAGGTGTCATCACCAAACGCGCTGGCCGCAACCCGGCGGGCGGTGGCCAGAGCTGCGGGCAGATCCTCGTGGCTGAACACGCTGTGCATGCCCTTGCCGCCGCCGCCAGCCGAAGGTTTGATGAGCAGCGGATAGCCAATCCGCTCCGCAGCAGCAATCAGCTCAGCATCCGTGAGCCCGGGCTTGGAAATCCCCGGCACCACGGGAACACCTGCGGCGGAGACATGGTTTTTGGAGCGGATTTTGTCGCCCATCACGTTCAAAGCTTCAACGTTGGGGCCGATGAACGTGACGCCGGCCGCTGCGAGCGCCTGCGCAAACGCCAGGTTCTCGGACAGGAACCCATAGCCGGGGTGGACTGCCTGGGCGCCGGATGCGCGGCACGCAGCCACGACGGCGTCGATGTTCAGGTAGCTTTCCGACGCCGCTGCGGGCCCGATGCACAGGGCGGCGTCGGCCTCGCGCACGTGGCGGGCTCCGGCGTCGGGCTCGGAATAAACAGCCACCGAGCGGATGCCCAGGCTGCGCAGGGAACGGATCACGCGGCAGGCAATTTCTCCGCGGTTGGCCACCAGGACTGTATCAAAGAGAGGTGTCACAAGGGACTCACATTCTGAAGAGGCCGAAGGAGGTTTCCGGCAGCGGGATCCGGGCGCACACATCAAGGGCCAGGCCAAGTATCGTGCGGGTGTCGGCGGGGTCAATGACGCCGTCGTCCCACAGTCGGGCGGTGGAATAGTAGGGGCTGCCCTGGTCCTCGTACTGGGCCAGGATGGGGGCCTTGAACGCTTTCTCATCCTCGGCCGCCCAGTTGTCCCCGCGCTGTTCGTGTTGCTCGCGTTTTACCGTGGCCAGTACAGATGCGGCTTGGTTGCCACCCATGACGGAGATGCGGGCGGCCGGCCACATCCACAGGAAGCGCGGGCTGTAGGCGCGCCCGCACATGGAGTAGTTGCCTGCGCCAAAGGAGCCGCCCACAATCACCGTCAGTTTGGGGACCCTGGCGGTGGCAACGGCCGTCACCATTTTTGCGCCGTGCTTGGCGATGCCGCCGTGTTCGTAGTCCTTGCCCACCATGAAGCCGTTGAGATTCTGCAGGAAAATCAGCGGGATGCCGCGTTGATCGCACAGTTCAATGAAGTGGGCGCCCTTCAGCGCCGATTCGCTGAATAGGACACCGTTGTTGGCAACGATGCCCACAGGATGGCCGTGCAGGGTGGCAAAGCCGGTGACTAGCGTGGTGCCGTAGCTCTTCTTGAACTCGTGGAACTTGCTGCCGTCGACCAGCCGGGCAATGACCTCGCGAATGTCGTAGGGAGTGTTCAGGTCGGTGGGCACCACCCCATACAGCTCCGCCGGGTCAGCTTCCGGAGCCCGGCTCTCACCCACAGCCCAGGCCGGAGCCGGGTTGGGCGGGAGGGTGTCCACAATGTCGCGCACTATGGCCAGGGCGTGCTGGTCATTCTCCGCCAAATGGTCCACCACCCCGGAAATGCCTGCGTGGACCTCACCGCCACCGAGTTCCTCGGCAGTGACAATCTCGCCGATGGCGGCCTTCACCAGCGGCGGCCCGCCCAGAAAGATCGTGCCTTGGTTGCGCACTATGACGGTTTCATCGCTCATGGCCGGCATATAGGCCCCGCCGGCCGTGCAGGAGCCCAGAACGGCGGCAATCTGCGGAATTTTCCGCGCCGACATTTGCGCCTGATTGAAGAAGATCCGGCCAAAGTGCTCCTTGTCCGGAAACACCTCGTCCTGCTTGGGCAGGAAGGCGCCCCCGGAGTCCACCAGATAAATGCACGGCAACCGGTTCTCCAAGGCAATTTCCTGTGCCCGCAGGTGTTTCTTCACCGTGAGCGGGTAGTAGGTGCCGCCCTTGACCGTGGCGTCATTGCAGACGATCATGACGTGGCGGCCCTGCACCAGCCCGATCCCGGCGATGACACCCGCCCCGGGGGACGCGCCGTCGTACATGCCGTGCGCAGCAAGCGGCGCCACCTCAAGGAAGGGGCTGCCCTCATCCAGCAGCTGGTCAACCCGCTCGCGCGGCAGCAGCTTGCCGCGGGATAGATGGCGTTCGCGTGATTTTTCGGGGCCGCCGCGAGCAGTCTCACGCAGCAGTTGGCGCAGCTGTGCCACCAATTCCCGCTGCTGGGCATCGTTGCGGGCGAAGGTCTCCCCCGCCGGCTCCACCCCGCTCTGCAAAGTCTCCATCGACCCCTCATCCGCTACACTTAGTTAATAATCACTAACTGAGTTTCAGGTTAGTCCGTCAATTCTGTGATGTCCAGCACAGGAAGGAATCTGATGGAGCAAGCAACCACCAGTCGCATTCAGGCCAAGGCCAACCGCCGCTCAGTGCTGCTCAAATCCGCCGCCACCTTGTTTGCCCAGCGTGGTTTCAGCGGCGTGTCCATTGAGGATTTGGGGGCAGCTGCGGGAGTGAGTGGGCCCGCCGTGTACAGGCACTTCAGCGGGAAGCAGGCGTTGCTCGGTGCGCTGCTGATTGGTATTAGCGAAGACTTGCTGGCGGGAGGGCAGGCCGTGCTTGCTTCCACGCCCGACGCCGAAGCCTCCCTGCGCGCCCTGGTTGCCTTCCACGTTGACTTTGCCCTGAGCCAGCCGGATGTGATCCGTGTCCAGGACCGGGACCTCGATTCACTCAGCGACGCCGACCGCCTCCAAGTGCGGTCCCTGCAGCGCGCCTACGTGGAGTTGTGGGTCCAGGTGCTGGGCACAATGTACCCAGAACGCAAGGATGCTGTGTGCCGGTTGCAAGCCCAAGCCGTTTTTGGCCTCATCAACTCCACACCACACAGCCTGCGCGTTCACGGGCGCAGTGCGGACGGGCCAACGGCACCGTCAACGGCAAGGACAGTGCTCGAATCCATGGCTTGGGCAGCGCTGACTGGTTCCTGACCGTACCCCGCGGGCTAAGGCGACAAAGGAAGGCTGGCGCGCAGGAAAAACCCACTGTCTCTCGGCCCCCATTTGATACTCCCCCCGGCGATTTCCACTCTCTCCTTTAGCCCGATGAGCCCATAACCCGGACTGCCGTCATGAGGGCTTTCGGGCTTTCCGGCTCCGTCGTCGAAAATGTTGAGAGTGAGCGCGTGAGGTTCCCACTGAAGCTCTATGAGCGCACTCGTTCCAGATCCGGCGTGCTTGGTGATGTTCGTCAGCGACTCCTGCACCACCCGGTAAGCCGCGTGACCTACGCTGGGGTCAAGTTTCCTGGCCTGCCCCGTTGCCTTTACATCTACGTGCACCCCCGCCAACCGGACAGGCTCAAGCAGCCAATCAAGGTCGCCTAGGGTCGGCAGCGGGCTTTGCTGTTCGTCGTTTGCCGTCTCACCGCGAGGCTTCATCAGTTTCAAAAGACGGGCAAGTTCCGCCGTCGCCTCAGTGCCAACGGCCTCGATGACATCCAGGGCTTGGGCGGCACGTTGGGGATCGGAATCTATGACTTTGCGTCCACCGGCGGCGTGCAGCATCATCACGGTCACGGCATGGGAGACGATATCATGCAGTTCCGCGGCGACATGGGCGCGTTCGTGGGCTATCGCGACTTCGGCCTTTCGTTGCTCTTCCTCCAAAGAACTAATGCGAAGACGGTTTCGAGCAACAAAACGGCCGAAGGCCCAGGCCCCTCCGATATACACAGCTGCCGTAGCGATGAACCAGAGATCTTGATCAAAGGGCCTGCCGCGTGACCCAGTCAGGACAGGAAGGGCCACTGCCGCGACGCAGGCAGCCAGGGACTGCCGCAGCGACCTGTCAGATGCCACCGCGGACAGCGCCAGCAGGACTGCCACTACGGGCATGTACGGGACGAGGAAAATTTCCGAGAAATTGAAATAGTTCGGAGTGAAGAAGAACTCGAAGATCACTTGATGCAGCAAAAGCCCGGCAAAAACCATCAACGGGGCGCGATGCCGCCACAGGAGGGGTACAAATCCGCCCGCCACGTAAACGACAGCTGCCACGGCGAGGGCTCCCGAGAGCGAACCAGAGGTAGCAGGAAGAAAGCTGGCCAGCTCGATGCAGAATGCCAATGCGATGACTGTGTAATCGGCCCTGTTGAAGCCAGATGACCGATGCAGCGCCGCCGGACCATGGCGTACACCCTTGATGGTCGGATACTTTCGGACCATGGCCCACCTCACAACGGGTTGCCAGAAAAAGGTTTTGTCTGTATCTCTAGTCTGCGCCCGCGCACAGGAGCCCGTCATCCATCCTCCGCATGGCAATGGCATACATCTGCGGGTTCAGTAGGGACCGCGGTAGTAATCGGAGACAGCCTCCCAGACAGGAATGTGTTCACCCCCGCCCGTCCGGCTTGACCAGGCCCAACCGGTACGCCGCCGCGACAGCCTGCGCGCGGTCCGCGACTCCAAGTTTCATGAGAATACGGTGCACGTGCGTTTTCACGGTCGCCTCGCTCATAAATAGCTTTCCGGCGACGTCGGCGTTGTTCATTCCGCGAGCAATCGCGGCGAGCACTTCCCGTTCACGGTGTGTCAGCATGTCCAACTCTGCAGGGGTGGGGAGAAAGGGCTCCGGTCTGTTGGAAAATTCTTCGAGGAGCTTGTGGGTGACGTTCGGGTCAAGCCAGCCCGCTCCCTCGGCAAGGGCGCGGATGGCTGATGCCAGGGTGCGCGGCGCCGAGTTCTTAAGGATGAAGCCAGATGCTCCGGCACGGAGGGCGGCGTGGACTGCAACATCGTCGTTGAAGGTGGTGAGTATCAGCACCGGTATCGCCTCCCGGCCCCCAGCATTGAACTCTTCGGACGTGAGAATACGGGTCGCCATCACGCCGTCCATGACGGGCATGCGAACATCCATCACCACGACATCGGGCTGAAGTCCCGCGACCATTTCCACACCTGCGCGGCCGTCGCCAGCCTCCCCGACAACGACCATGTCGGGCTCAGATTCCAACAGCAGGGCAAGTCCCGCCCTGATCAGGGCTTCGTCGTCGACAAGGACAACTCGCAAGCGTCCATCCGACTCACCGGCCGTCAACGCGGCACCGCCCGCGGCTTCGCATGTCTTCCATGAGTGGACAGTATCCATTCTGACGCTGAAAAGCCATGGTCAACCTCATCGAGTGGACCGACCGTGGCTACGCCCTGCGACGTAGCTGGTGACCGCGCGGCATCACCCTGCTGATGTACAGCGGAATGGCGACCGTGGGTAGACGCGCTGCAGTCCTCCTGTGATCAACACTGATAGCTATCAACTCCATGAAAGGAGACATCATGCAGCGGATTCTCAAGTACGCGACACGTATGGCCGCGTACAGGGGCCGATCGACGTCAGCGTTTGGAAACACGCGCGGGGCAGCATGCACTGGAAGGGAATAGCCATGAAGGCCATGGATAGATTCGGAGCGTTTAGCGGAGTGGCCTACGTGGCGCTGGCCAACGTTGGCAGCGCGTTGGTAGGTGAGGGTGCCACCGGTTCGGGATCCCCCGGACAACTGATTCTGGATGAGCAACAGAGAATCGCCCAGAATCCGTGGGCCAATGCGGCGTTTGCTGTGTTGGTTTTGGCGCAGATGGCCTTCATAGTGTTCGTTGGCTACTTGTGCTCGCAGCTGCGGCACGCCGGGTGGCTTGCGACGACGGCTCTCGTGGGAGGGATCGCCGCGATCATGGCCAATCTCACTTCCATGGCGATTGTGATTGATGTGTTCGTCCTCCGGGACGACATCCCACCGGAACTCGCCCGAGCCCTAGTCGGCGTGGATGGAGCCGGACACTTGGTGCAACTTCTGACATTGGGAGTGTTTGTGCTGTTCGCCTCCGCCGCGGCGCTGCAGACGCGCACGCTGGGACGGGTGCTGAGCTGGGCCGGCATGGCGATCGGCGTCACGAGCATTGCTGTTCTTGCGGCAACCGGCCTTCCCGAGAACGAGGACTACTTCCTCTGGCCGTTCCTGCTGGTCATACTGTGGATTGCTGTGATCAGCCTTCGCCTCGGCTTCGTCAGAAACCGGGAAAGGGCGCCTGCTGCCGTCGTGGCTGCGGCAGGCTGAGGCATACCGGGAGCACTCAATGAACTCCCCGCACGCAAAAAGCGCCGGGAACCCGGCGCTTCTTGTTCACGATGAGTTGGCAAGAAACTTAGTGCGCTGCCATGCCTCCGTGATGGCCCTCAGCGTGCTCATGCATGCTGGGCTGCAGCGCCATGACTGCCGCAATCACAGCCACGCCTCCGGCGATCCAAGACGTCCATGTTGCTGCCGAATGTGCTGTGTAGCCTGCCACCCAGGGGGAGACAAACAGCAACGCGCCAAGGACAATCTGAACCCATTCGGCCACGGGCTGCCCGGGGCTCATGAGGTTCCAAACGCCCGTAGCCATCAGCAGTACGCCGCAACCAATCATCATGACCATGGAACTGTTCTGCTGCGACGTCCACATTGTAGACAATGCAGCGTAAAGACCGGCCGCCACTACAACGTAGTCCTGCCAGCGATTCCACCTCTTCATCGATACCAACCTCCTCTAGAGTTGGCTCCCAACGTGGGGGTCACTTACAAATATACGTCCGCTCCCGCCGCGTATCCATAGCAATCATGTTTCATTCGGGGCGCAGTTCAACCCATCACCAGCCCCATGGCCGGATCGGCCATCATGGCACCCACATCAGCCAGGAAACGTGAGCCTTGTGCGCCGTCGACCAGCCTGTGGTCAAAGGACAAACTCAGTGTCATGACCTGTCGAAGCGCAATTTCCCCCTGGTATTCCCACGGTGTCCGGCGCACGGCCCCCAGGGCCAAAATGCCCGCCTCACCCGGATTCAGGATGGGCGTCCCGGCATCAATGCCAAAAACGCCAATGTTGGTGACGGAGAAGGTGCCGCCGGCCAGATCCGCGGGCGGCGTTTTCCCAGCCCTGGCAGTCTCCGCCAGTTCACCCAAGGCAACAGCCAACCCGCGCAGCCCCAACTCGTGTGCGTCTTTGATGTTGGGCACCAGCAGCCCCCGTGGCGTGGCTGCGGCAATGCCAAGGTTGAGGTAGTTGTACGCCACCACTTCCTGGTTTGCCGCATCCCAGTGCGTGTTCAGCGCCGAATGCCGTGCCACCGCCAGGCTCACAGCCTTCGCCGCCAGAGTCAACGGCGTCACCTTCAGCCCGGCAAACTCCTTCAAGCCGCGCAACTTATCCAGGAAGTCCATGCCGGCGGTGACGTCAATGGTCAGGAATTCGGTGACGTGCGGCGCTGTGAAGGCGCTCTCCACCATCGCCGCCGCCATGAACTTGCGGACCCCCTTGATGGGTGTGCGCACCTCCCGCGCATCTGTAATTCCACCCTGGGGCGTGTACGACGCCGGCGCCTCCACCGCTGCGCCGGATCCGTTGGCATGGTCCCCGGCGAAGGCGAGGACGTCCTCACGGGTGATCAGCCCCCGCTCCCCCGAACCCACCAGCGAGGCAAGCTCAATGCCCAAGTCCCGCGCCAACTTCCGCACAGGAGGAGTGGACCTGGGCCTATCCCCCTGGACGCGGGCGCCGGAGGCCCCGGCTGTAACCGCTGCGGCGGTGCCGAACACCCGCGCCCGCCGGGTGGGCCGCTTGGACGACTCCGGATCGGCCCCGTACCCCACCAGCGTAGGAACCCGCTTCGGCGCGGCGGCTGCGTCAGGCTCGGCGCCAGCTCCAGTCGCGATAGGCCCCCCGCCCGCTTCGCCGGCGCCCGAAGCCGCTCCCGGGGCCCTATCGCGTCTTTCGCCCGCGCCGATTGCTGGCCCCGCCACGTCGAAGGCGATGATCACCTCGCCCACTTCAACCATGGTGCCGGGTTCGTGGGTAATGGCCGTGACAACGCCGGCGTAAGGCGAGGGCAGTTCCACCACGGCCTTGGCCGTTTCCACTTCACCGAGGACTTGGTTGAGGGTTACGGTGTCGCCAACGGCCACGTGCCAGCTGACGATCTCGGATTCGGTGAGACCTTCGCCCAGGTCTGGAAGCTTGAATTCAGCAATCATTGTCATCCTTCCAGCCCCGTGAGGGAGTTGGGACGGCCCAAGGCGCGGTCCACGCCGTCGAGCATGCGGTCAAGATCGGGCAGATGGTGCTTTTCAAGCTTGGACGGCGGGTACGGGATATCGAATCCGGTGATCCGCACGGGGGCCGCCTCAAGGTAATTGAAGCAGCGCTCGGTCATGGCTGCAGCAATTTCGGCGCCAAGGCCCAGAGTTTCGGAGGCCTCATGCGTGATGACAAGGCGTCCGGTGCGGCGCACGGATTCCTCCAGCGGGCCGTAGTCGATGGGCGAAAGGGAACGCAGGTCGATCACCTCGACGGAGATGCCGTCGTCGGCCGCGGCACGGGCGGCGTCCAAGGCCGTCGCAACCAGCGGGCCGTAGGTCACCAGGGTGACGTCGGTGCCAGAGGAAACCACGCGGGCGGCGCCCATGGCGGGGGCCAGTGCCAGGTCCGCGTCCAGGTCCACGTCGCCTTTGCTGTGGTAGCGGCGTTTGGGTTCAAAGAACAGCACGGGGTCATCGCTGGCAATGGCCTGGCGCAGCAGTGTGTAGGCGTCCTGCGGGTTGGAGGCGCTGACAACGCGCAGCCCAGAGGTGTGCACAAAATAGGCTTCAGGCGATTCGGAGTGGTGTTCCGGGGACCCGATGCCCCCACCAAAGGGGACGCGAATGGTCAACGGCATCCGCACCTGTCCATGGGTGCGCATGTGCAACTTGGCTACCTGGGAGACGATTTGGTCAAAGCCGGGGTAGATGAAGCCGTCGAACTGGATCTCGCACACTGGCCGGAAACCCTTGTAGGCCAGCCCCACGGCAGTACCAATGATGGCGCTTTCTGCCAGCGGGGTGTCGATGACCCGGTGGGAGCCAAAGTCTTTCATCAGGCCGTCGGTTACCCGGAAAACGCCGCCTAATGTGCCAATATCCTCGCCCAGAAGGACCACTTTCGGGTCGTCGTCCATGGCCCTGCGCAGTCCGGCGTTGATGGCTTGGGTCAGTGTAAGAGTGCTCATGACAGTTTTCCTTCCGCGCTGGAGTTGCCTGCAGGGGCCCCGGCAAAGCCGCCCAGATACCGTGAGTAGTGATCGCGCTGGCGGTCCAGGATGGCGTGCTCACCGGTATAAACGTTGTCAAAAAGTGTCATTGGTTCCGGATCTGGCATGCCTATGCAGCCTGCTCGTAGTTCGGCGGCCACGGCGTCGGCCTTAGCTGCAACCTCGGCTTCAGCGCCGGCGTCGAGCGTTCCATTGTTGGTCAGGAGTGCGCGCACCCGGGCGATGGGATCCTTGCCGCGCCACTCCTCCAATTCGGACGTCTCCCGGTAGCGGGTGGGGTCATCGGCTGTGGTGTGGGGGCCCATACGGTAGGTGACGGCCTCGATGAAACTGGGTCCGCCGCCACTGCGGGCACGCGCTGCTGCCCACTGCGTTGCGGCGAGGACGGCCAGGACGTCGTTGCCGTCGACGCGCAGGCTGGGGATGCCGTAGCCGGGTGCGCGGCCAGCAAGGGGAACATGGGCTTGCAGACCCACGGGTTCTGAGATGGCCCAGTGGTTGTTTTGGCAGAAGAAGATCACCGGTGCCTGGAAACTGGCGGCAAAAACCATGGCCTCGTGGACGTCTCCCTGACTGGTTGCGCCGTCTCCCAAGTAGGCGATGGCCAGTGATTCCTTGCCCTCCATGGTCAGGCCCATGGCATACCCGGTGGCGTGCAGCGTTTGTGCACCAATAATGATTTGGGGCGTGGCCATGTTAATTTCATGGGGGTCCCAGCCGGTGTTGGCGCTGCCACGCCAGGTGCTCATGATCCCGGTAAGGTTGGCGCCACGGCAGTAGGCAACACCGTTTTCACGGTACGTGGGGAAGATGAAGTCCTCAGCCACCAAGGCCCGGACTGAGCCAATTTGGGCCGCTTCCTGGCCTAGCATGGGTGGCCACAGGGCCAGCTGACCCTGACGTTGCAGGGCCGTGGCCTCAAAGTCGATGCGCCTGATGACCACCATGTCTTGGTACAGCTTGAGTAATTGTTCATTATCGACGCCGGCCGCGAACGGGGCGAGGACCTCATCCGGAACTCGGGTGCCGGTTGCCGTTATGAGTTGGTGAATCACTGAATCTGTTGGTGACCCGGTGTTTGCCGAAGTATCCAGCACGGTGGTTCGCCTCCCTAGATTTTTTGCAGGCTCACAAACCGCCTGAAAAATTGTTCGCGCGCGGTGGGGCAGCGCCATTACTACCCTCACTGTGACCCTACTCACGGAGGTCAGGTGGCGCAATGTCCTTTTCGAAACCTGATCATTATGCCCTGTTTACGCTGGTGCGATCGTGCTAACCTGCGCATTATGCATACTTTAGACGGAACAGACGCCCGCATACTTTTGGCCATGGTGGCGGATCCGCGCCAAACAGTGGTGGCAATGGCCGCCACCCTTGGTTTGTCGCGCAATACTGTCCAGGCCCGCTTGGCATCCCTGGAGAAGCGGAACGCCTTTTTGAACTTTGACCACCGGGTCAGCACGGCAGCCTTGGGGTACCCCTTGACTGCCTTTATTTCTGTGCATGTGCAGCAACAAAAGTTGGGCGATCTGGCCTCATCCCTGGCCTCCATTCCCGAAGTCGTGGAGGTGCACGGCCTCAGCGGGCGGGAAGATTTGCTGGTGCGCGTGGTATCCAAGGGTGCGGAGGACCTTTTCCGGATCAATGGAAAGATCTTGGCGTGCGACGGCGTGGAACGCACGGAAACTTCCCTGGCCATGAATGAGCTGGTTCCTTTCCGGCTTACTCCCCTGCTGCAAAGGGAACTGGGAAAATAGTTCCCCTGCACCCAATCCGCAATCCTGCACACTCCGAACTACTGTCATGGGTTCGTAGGGAGCCCTCTCGGGACAGGACGTAAGAAAATACTTTCTTCGTCGTCAGGAAAAGGACTAATCATCATGCGCACTTCACCGAACAGATTGCTGGCCACCGTTTTCGGCGCCGTTTACCTCGTAGTCGGCATCTGGGGTTTCTTCGTGACCAGCGGGATCGGCTTCTTCGCCACTGAGGGCAGGAACGTGATCGTCTTTGAGGTCAACCCCCTGCACAACATCATCCACCTGGCCATCGGTGCAGCACTGCTGCTGGCCGGGCTCTCAAATGTCCGTGCCGCCAAGGCCATGAACTCCACTGTGGGAGCCGTTTATCTGCTGGTGGGAATCGTCGGGTTGTTCCTTCCCGGAACCGCGTTGAACATCATTGCCCTCAACGGCGCTGGCAACGTCCTTCACCTGGGCAGCGCATTTGTTCTGCTGGCAGTTGGTCTCTCCCAGGACCGCGCCGTCGCAGCACGAATCGCCTGAGCATGACAACCGCCCAGCATCTGGGAGCCCCGCCCGTTGCCGGGCGGGGTCCCGCCAGGGTTCTACCCAGCGGCCGGCGACGGCTTGAGGGCAGCACCCGGACGGGCACTGAACTTTCTTCGCTTTATACAAGTTTGGCACTGCTGGGCATCGCCGCGTTGGCGAGCGCTGCAGCATCAAGCTTGCTTCCGGGCATGGGCGGGGAAACAATCAGCGGGGAAGCCGCCAGCACCGAGGCAGGACGCGGATTGCTGGCCACCGCACCGTGGCAGTGGGCGGCAGGCATCGCCTCGGCTGTTTACGGACTGGGGGCACTGACATACGGCTTCGTTTCCTTCAGAAGCGGCACCATGAGGCGAGCGGACACGCTGCGGCTCGTTGTCTCGATAGCCGCCCTATTCCACCTGACCGGACTGCTGCTGGGTGTGTGGCGGATGCCTGAAGCCAGCCGAACCTTTGACATCACCTTGGCTTCACTGCTGGCTTTGGAATTGTCCGTCATAGCCGTCCTTGGCTGGCGGCGGAACGCGGCCCTGCGGCAGGAACCCAGAACCCGGACGGAACCAACAGCGGCGGCAGTGGTTGGCACGCTTTTCGCAGCCTCAGTCTTGGTCGCCGCCCTAACTACAGTGGGAATGGCAGCCTCCACGGCCGGTGAACTCGCCGTCCCCCACTCCGGACACAGCGACACCCCTGACAGCCCTTCGGTTCCCAGCAATATTGAGCAGCTGAAGAATCAAGACCACCACCACTAGCATCCACGAGCCCCCGTGTGGCTGCACGCAAGAGGCCCCGTCGTTTCGTCGTAAGTGACGAAAGGACGGGGCCTCTTGCTGGGGAGGAGCTGCTGGGCCCCCGCGCCCGAGGGACCCGAAGCGCAGACGCGCCAGCGGCTGCGCTTCGGGAGGGCGTGGGGACTAGTGGTCGGACGCCTTCTCGGCACCAACACCCGTCAGTGACCGGACATCCATCTCCGCCTGGATGCGCGGATCCTCGGTGTTCTTATCCAGTACCGTGCCCAACCAGCCCAGGAAGAATGCCAGCGGGATGGAGACGATGCCCGGGTTGGCCAGCGGGAACCAGGCGAAGTCGGCGCCGGGGATCATGGCCTTGGGGCTGCCGGAAACCACTGGCGAGAATGCGATCAAGATGATGGCTGAGGCGAGTCCGCCGTACATGCTCCACAGTGCGCCCTGGGTGGTGAACTTCTTCCAGAACAGCGAGTAGACAATGGTGGGCAGGTTGGCCGAGGCTGCCACGGCGAATGCCAGGGCCACCAGGAAGGCGATGTTCTGGCCGTTGGCCAAAATGCCGCCGCCTATTGCCACCACACCGATGACAATGACTGTGCGGCGGGCAACCTTGACTTCCATCTCCGGCTTGGGCTCGCCCTTGACGATGACGTTGGAGTAAATGTCATGGGCAAAGGATGCCGCCGCGGTGATGGTTAGTCCGGCAACCACGGCCAGGATCGTGGCGAATGCCACGGCTGAGATAAACCCAAGTAGCAGCGGTCCGCCGATCACGAAGGCCAGCAGCGGTGCGGCTGCATTGACGCCGCCGGGTGCTGCCAGGATGGCTTCCTTGCCGATCAAGGCGCCGGCACCATAACCAAGTACCAGCGTGAAGACGTAGAAGCCGCCGATGAGCCATATTGCCCACACCACAGACTTGCGGGCTTCCTTGGCCGTGGGAACTGTGTAGAAGCGCATGAGCACGTGCGGCAGGGCCGCCGTTCCCAACACCAGTGCCAGTGCCAAGGAGATGAAGTCCAGCGGAGCTTTACCGTACTGGGCGCCTGGGTTGAGTAGCGCCTCCCCGGCACCGCCCTCGGCAATGGAGGTCTGAACGGCGGCTTCCATCAGGGTTGAGAGGTTGAAGCCGTGCATGGCCAGCACAATGATCGTCATGATGCCGGCACCAATAATGAGCAGGAACGCCTTGATGATCTGCACCCATGTGGTGCCCTTCATGCCACCGATTAATACATAGACAATCATCAGGACGCCTACAACAGCGATGACCACGTTCTGCCCGGCTTTGTTGCTGCTGTCCAGTCCGAGGAGCAGCGAGACGAGCCCGCCGGCGCCGGCCATCTGGGCCAGCAGGTAGAAGAAGCACACTACCAACGTGGTGGTGGCTGCCGCGATGCGAACGGGGCGCTGCTTCAGGCGGAAGGAGAGCACGTCCGCCATGGTGAACTTGCCTGTATTGCGCAGGAGTTCGGCCACCAGGAGCAGGGCCACCAGCCACGCCACCAGGAAGCCGATCGAGTACAGGAAGCCGTCGTAGCCGTTGACGGCGATGGCGCCGGTGATGCCCAAGAAGGAGGCAGCGGAAAGGTAGTCGCCAGCAATGGCTGTACCGTTCTGCCCGCCGGAGAAGGAGCGGCCGGCCGCGTAGTAGTCAGCGGCCGTGTTGTTGTTTCGGCTGGCCCGGAACACCACAATCATGGTGACAGCCACGAATCCAACGAAGATCAAGATGTTGATCCACGAGTTTTCCTTGGTCTGGTCGCTGAGCGACTGGGCCAGCGGGGCAACGCTGTGAAGCGTGGAGGACAGGCTCACGGCTTAGACCTCTTCCTTTTCTTTGGGCTGGTTGGCTGACTCGATCTGTGCTTCCAGCCGTTGGCGAATCACTGCCGCCTGGGGATCGAGTTTGCGGTTGGCGTAAGTGACATACCAAGTGGTGATGCCGAAAGTGGTGACGAACTGCAGCAGGCCCAGAATCAAGCCAATGTTGATGTTGTCCCAGACTTTGATGGACATGAAGTCATGGGCGTAGGCAGCCAGCAGGACGTAGGCGAAGTACCAAACCAAAAAACCAATGGCAACGGGGAAAACAAAGCTTCGGTGGGACTTCTTGAGCGCCTTGAACTCCTCCGAGTTCTGCTCGGCTATGAAGTCCACCGGAAACTCGTTACTTGCGTGGGCAGAATTACCCATCATTCCTCCTTGAGTGATGTGATCCCTTTCACTATGGAGTGCAACGGGTCACATTTCCGAGGGCTTTGGTGGCCTCCGCGGTGAACGGCATGACTGCTGCGCCCAACGGCAGTTTCAACAGACTTCCCCACCCCATAAAGGCTTCGGAAGCCGAGAGAAGCTAGTCTTTAGTCCATGTCATCTCCTGTGCTGAGTGAGTCAACGCTGCTGCTCATCACCGCAATTGCGGTGGTGATCGCCGCCATCGCCATTGTGGCCGCACTAGGATTCCGTCTCTCTCGTTCGCACAGGGAGCTGGGCACCGAAGCCGAGCACGCAACGTTTGCCGCACTGCATTCAGCCGCCGCCGCAGGTGCCCAGCTGCGGAACGGTCTGGAACCTGCAGGGGCCTTGAAAGCCAGCAAACAGCTGCGCTCGCTGCTCAATTGCGCCGCATTTGCCATGACGGACGACTCCCGCCTGCTGGCGTGGGACGGTGCCGGATCCGCGGCAAAACAGCCCGATTCCGCTGTCGTCATGGACTTGGTGGCAAAAGCCCTGAGCAATGGCCGCACCCAAGTGGCTAGGCTGGATCAGCCGCTGCGTGAATCACTGGGGCTGCCCCGTGAAGACTCTGATCTCAAGGCCGCCGTTATTTGCCCGTTGACAGTGGACTCGCGGGCTGTGGGTTGCGTGATCATATTGTCCAAAACACCCACGGCAGGCCTGGTCCGTGCCACCAATGAGGTGGCGGCCTGGGTGTCGGCCCAGCTGGAACTGGCCGAACTCAGCTCCTCACGCACGCTACTGGCAGAGGCCGAAGTCCGGGCGTTGCGGGCACAAATCAGCCCGCATTTCATCTACAACTCACTGAACGCCATCGCCTCCTTCATCAACACCGATCCCCAACGAGCCCGGGACTTGGTGGTGGAGTTCGCTGATTTCACCCGGTATTCGTTCCGCCGGCACGGGGATTTCACTACCCTTGCCGAGGAACTGCGCTGCATCGACAGGTACTTGCTGCTGGAAAACGCCCGTTTTGGCGACAGACTCCAGGTGAGTCTGCAAATTGCCCCGGAGGTCCTCAGCACCGTGATTCCCTTCCTGAGCCTGCAGCCGCTGGTGGAGAACGCGGTCCGTCATGGCCTTGAGGCGAAGGTGGGCAAGGGGCTGGTGCAGATTTGCGCCAGGGACCTTGGCGCCTTCACCGAGGTGACCATCGAGGACGACGGCGTGGGGATGGACCCGGAGCAACTGCGGCTGGTGCTGGCCGGGCAGCACGATGGCACCCACGTGGGTCTGCGCAATGTTGATGCCCGGCTGCGGCAAGTCTACGGCGATGAGCATGGACTGACCGTGGACACTGGCATTGGCCACGGCATGCTGATCACCATGACGGTGCCCAAGAACCAGCCCGGGCACGACGCCTGATACCCAACCGCATCCCCCATTCCTCGCTTCGCTCGGCTGGGGCCCCTCGGCGGCTAGGCTTAGCCCATGATTAACGTTCTTGTCGCTGACGACGAGCTGCCGGCTGTGGATGAGCTGGCTTTCCTGCTGAATCGCGACCCCCGCATTGGCAAGATCTACAAGGCAATGAACGGCGCCGAAGCACTGGAACTGCTGGAACACCACGACGTTGACGCTGTTTTTCTGGACATCCACATGCCCGGATTGTCGGGTCTGGAGCTGGCCCAGGTGATTGGCCGGCGCAGCAACCCGCCGGTAGTGGTCTTTGTGACGGCCGACGACGACAGGGCTCTGGAAGCGTTTGAACTGGCAGCTGTGGACTACCTCCTCAAACCGCTGCGCACGGAACGTCTCACCCGCACGGTGGACAGGGTGGTGGATCTGGTGGCCCATCCCGCACCCGTCGAGGAGGTGGAAATGATCACCGTGGACCAGGGCGGTGTCAGCCGGCTCATCAGGCTCGATGAGGTCCGATTTGTTCAGGCCCAGGGTGACTACGCACGCCTGCACACGGCAGAGGCCAGCTACTTGATCCGTGTTCCGCTGGCAGACCTGGAACAGCGCTGGGCAGATTCCGGGTTCCTTCGAATTCACAGGTCATACCTGGTGTGCATGCAATTTGTGACGGCCCTGAAGCTGGGTGCTGCCAAGCCCACGGTCTCGGTGGCCAATGATGTATTGCCTGTCAGCCGGCGTCATGTGCCAGTTCTGCGTGAACACTTGCAAGCAACGCGCGTGCGGCCCGGCCAATGAATGTGCAACCGCTCCGCCCACCAGCCCAGGGCCGTGTCAGGGTTTCCGCGCCGCGCACGCTGGCCCACCACATCCCCTCCGGCACCAGCGTCTCTCAGGAAGTGGCAGAGCAAACGGCAGTGGGCGAGGTCATGGTGCGCTCGTTGATCCGTTCCCAATTGCGGCTAGCTTTGGTGGTGGCGGCTGGGTTCGTGGCCGCCCTCCTGCTCTGCTGGGCATTGGTGCTCTGGTTGCCAACGTTCACCGACTGGCGCGTTCTGGGCATCCCCGCCCCCTGGCTCATCCTGGCCGTGGGCGTGTACCCACTGATTGGCACCTGCGCGTGGCTTTACATCCGGGCTGCCACCAAGAATGAAGACCGGTACCGCGATTTGGTGGATGAGAAGTGAATCCAGCCATTGGCTATTCCGCACTCATCTTGGTCTCAGTCAGTACAGCGCTGATCGGGTTCTACGGTCTGCGAGTATCAAGAACCACCAGCGACTTCTATGTTGCTTCACGCACTGTGCGCCCGTGGTGGAATGCCTCGGCGATCGGCGGGGAGTATCTCTCCGCCGCAAGTTTCCTGGGCATAGCCGGGCTCATCGTCATCTCCGGGCTGGACGCCCTCTGGTTCCCCATTGGCTACACAGCCGGTTACCTGATGTTGCTGTTCTTCGTGGCCGCTCCCCTGCGCCGCTCCGGCGCCTACACCGTCCCGGATTTCGCCCAAGCCAGGCTGGAATCCTCCACCGCCCGCCATGTCACCAGTTTGCTGGTGGTTGCCGTGGGCTGGTTTTACATTGTCCCGCAATTGCACGGTGCAGCGCTGACCATTCGCACCACCACCGGTTTGCCGTCCTGGGTGGGCGCCGGCGCGGTGGTGGTCGTGGTGTGTCTGACAGTGGCCACCGGCGGTATGCGCTCCATGACGTTTGTGCAAGCCTTCCAGTACTGGCTCAAACTCACGGCCATTGCAGTGCCGGCCATCTTCATTGTCCTGATGCTATCCGGAGTCACTGGCCAGCAATCCGGGCCGACTATTCCGGCCGGTACGGAACTCTTCCCGCCGTCGAATCCCCCCAGCCTTGACTCAGCCTACGGAACCATTTCCCTCATGATTGCCTTGCTCTTGGGCACCTTGGGCCTGCCGCATGTGTTGGTGCGTTTTTACACAAACCCCGACGGCGCAGCCGCCCGCCGCACCACGCTGATAGTTTTGGGGCTGCTCTCCATTTTTTACTTCTTCCCCACCATCTATGGGGTTTTGGGCAGGGTGTTCCTGCCCGAGTTGGCCGCGACGGGGTCTCCCGACGCCACCGTATTGCTCCTGCCGGGGAGGTTGATTGGCGGCCTGGGCGGGGACCTTTTGACGGCGTTGGTGGTCTCTGGCGCCTTTGCAGCGTTCCTTTCCACGACCTCGGGGTTGGTGGTTTCCCTGGCTGGCGTCATCAGCCAGGACTTCTTGGGCGGAAGTGTGCGGGGATTTAGGATTGCGGCCATTTTTGCCGCCGTGGTGCCTTTTGCCGTGGCCATGGTGACGGATTCACTGGCACTGGCTGGCAGTGTGGGCCTGGTCTTTGCCTTCACGGCCTCAACCATCTGCCCCTTGCTGCTGCTGGGTATTTGGTGGCGTGGTCTCACGGATGCGGGTGCCGTTGCCGGCATGCTGACCGGTGGGGTGCTGTGCGCAACGGCCATGATTGTGGGGGCTCAGCTGCCTATCGATGCGCCATGGCGCAGCGTCCTGACCCAGCCCGCGGCCTGGAGCGTACCCACAGCGTTCCTGGTCATGGTGGTGGTGTCACGGGCCACCCAACACCGGCGCAGCACAACGGTTTCACGCTTCATGAGCAAACTTCATGTGCCAGAGCGGCCGCTGGACGTGGAGAACCCGCGCACCTCAAGCAGCTGACTCCCCCAACCGACAACTGGCCCGCAGAAAACGCCGAAAATGCGCGGTTTTACCGCGATTTTCGGCGTTTTCTGCGGGCCAGTTGTAAAAAGAGGCTACTTTGCTGGCAGCGGGTCGATGGATGCCATGAGCTCCACGACGCGGTCCAGGAATGCATCAACTTGGCTTTCCTCGTAGCCGTCACTGCCCTTTTCGGGGGCGAAGACGGCACGGCGCACTATGTCCACGCTAAGTTCCCCGTTGTCCTCAATGTAAACAAGTAGTTCCCGGCACAGCACGTCCACGTCGTTGATGTTGTAGCTTTGCGCGCTTTTTTTGGACGGGCGGCGGAATCGATCACCGTCGGGACGATGCAAGCGGGCGCGCAACACTGAAGCGGTCTTGCCGATCTTCATCATCCATGCTTTTTCGCCCTCTGCACCGATCAGCAATTCCTTTTCGCGCAGCACAAATTCGTCTTCGATCCTGTCCATGGCCGCATCCACGGCCTGCGCGCTGTAGCCCCCACGTGCGGGGTCGAAGCTTGCCGTTCGCACATCAAGGCTGGTAATGGCGTTGCCGTGCGTATCTGTGCTCAGGAAATATGCCCTGGCACGCTCCAAGAACACGTCAACTTGCTTGACGTTATAGCCGATTTCCTTGGGACCCACCAATTTAAATCTGGAGTTGGTCCGGGTTTTCTCATCCACTGTCACTGTCATTCCTTGAACATTTCTCTACGGCCTGTACCAAGTGGTGCAAGCCCTATGAATTCGGTTTTCTAGAACTGGCCTAAAACACTAAACGTGGCATAGGCAACAGGGGCTGCGAATAAGATTGAATCCAATCTATCCATTACACCGCCGTGCCCAGGCAACAAATTACTCATGTCCTTTATGCCCAATTCACGTTTAACCATGGACTCGGCAAAGTCTCCGCCGGTTCCAGCAAAGACCATTCCGATGGCCAGAGCGAAACCCACCCACCAATGCTGGTCAAGCAAGAATACTGTGGCCGGGATAGCCACCAGGGTTGCCCCGCCAAGGGAACCAGCAAAGCCCTCCCAGGACTTCTTGGGACTGATCTTGGGCGCCATGGGGTGCTTGCCGAACATGACACCCACCAGGTACCCAAAGGTGTCATTGGCAACCACCAGCAGCAGCATGATGATCACCTGGATAACACCGGGGTTGATGGCGGACAAGTCGGTGGTCAAACCAAGGACCGGACCATTTTCCCCACGCATCATCAGGAAGACAAAGCTGAGCAGGAATGGGATCCACATCAGCGCGAAGACACCGGACAGAATGCTCTTTACGGCGCCTGGTTCAGGATCCAGTGAACGCCACAAAACTGTGGCTCCCGCGCTTGCCACGAGTGCGAACAACAAACCCTCTGGACCGGCAAAGTAGGCGGATGCCGGCATGGCCAAGGCGCCGATCATGACAGGAGTCATGGGGGCTTTGATTCCTTTTCCAGCTACCGCCCGGGTCACTTCCCACACACCCACGCAGGCAAACGCGGTAGCAACCGCAACAAAAGCCAGCGGATAGAACAGCAGGGAGCCAATGACCACCAGTAGCAAGGTCACGCCAACTGCGATGGCAGCGGGCAGATCCCGGCCCGCCTTGGGCGTTCTGGGAGCCTTGGCCGCCGTGGCTTCATCCGGCATGGCAGCCAAGGGTGCGTGCGGAAGAGGCACAACGGGAAGTCCCGTCACCGCCAGTGCTGAGACCGGGCGCGGCGCAAGCTCTGAAAGCTCGTCAATTTCAGCCTCGTCGCCAGCTTCATCGTCTGCCTCGGACTCAAAACCGGGGTGCGTGGCAGTGGCCCCCGCCTCGACCCTGGCGGGCAGGATGGGCGCAGTCTTCGCCGGCACAGCGTCAACCGCGGCAGCCGGGGCTTCGGCAACCAGCGTGTCGGTGGGTGCCTTGCTGGAATCTGTTCCGCCGTCGAGCGTCCCATCCTTCTGGCCAGCCGTGGCAGGGCCCTGCGGCACAGCAGTTTTGGGCACGGTGACGTTAGGCACAGCAGTTTTGGGCACAATGATAGGAATCATGCCTGTCAGCTCAGCGTGACGACGCGCCTTCCGAGAGGGAAATTGGTAGTCGTTAGGCTGGCCAGGGAGTTCGACCTCTGGATTTGACGCGGCCGGCCCCGAAACGGGACCGGCCTGCGCACGCTTGGGGTCAGTCATTAGACCTCGAGAAGCTCGACTTCCTTGCGTTTGAGCAGCTCATCGATGTTGTCCGTGTGCGACTTGGTCATGGCGTCCAGTTCCTTCTCGGCACGCGAACCCTCATCTTCACCGGCGTCGCCGTCCTTGACCAGCTTGTCCAGCTGTTCCTTGGCCTTGCGGCGGATGTTCCGCACCGAAATCTTGGCGTCTTCACCCTTGGTGCGGACCACCTTGACGTATTCCTTGCGACGCTCTGCGGTTAGTTCCGGCATCATAATGCGGATAACGTTGCCGTCGTTGGACGGGTTGGCACCCACCTCGGATGAGCTCAGGGCACGCTCGATGTCGTGCATGGAGGTTTTGTCAAAAGGTGTGATGAGCAAGGTGCGCGCTTCCGGCACGGCAAATGCTGCCAGCTGCTGCAAAGGCGTCGGTGAACCATAGTAATCCACCATGACCTTGTGGAACATGGCGGGGTTGGCACGGCCTGTACGCACAGCGGAGAAGTCCTCTTTGGCAACCTCTATGGCCTTGTCCATCTTTTCTTCGGCCTCGAGCAAAGTATCTTCGATCACGCGTCTCTCCCTCAATAAATGACTACACAACACTTCCGCGGCATTTGCGCGCGGCAATTCTGAGACCATCCTACCGTGAGCTACAGATTAGCTGCACCCACCCACACGGCCTGTTTGCGCTATTACGGGGTGACCAGAGTTCCCAGCTCTTCGCCAAGGATTGCGCGGGCCACATTGCCCTCACCTTCCATGCCGAAAACCAGCATGGTCACGTTGTTGTCCTTGCACAGGCTAAAGGCCGTTTGATCCATGACACGGATGTCACGGGCCATGGCCTCGTCATAGCTGAGGTGGTCCAATTTTACGGCCGTGGGGTCCTTTTTGGGGTCCGCCGTGTAGACGCCGTCGACGCCGTTTTTGGCCATCAGCACTACGTCGGCGTGGACTTCCAAGGCACGCTGGGCGGCCACGGTGTCGGTGGAGAAGTAGGGCAAGCCGGCGCCGGCGCCGAAGATGACTACTCGGCTCTTCTCGAGGTGGCGGATGGCGCGCCGGGGAATGTAGGCCTCGGCGACCTGTCCCATGGTGATGGCGCTCTGCACCCGGGTGTCTACGCCGGCTTGTTCCAGGAAGTCCTGCAATGCCAGGCAGTTCATGACAGTACCCAGCATGCCCATGTAGTCGGCGCGTGAGCGGTCCATGCCCGAGGCGGACAATTCCGCTCCGCGGAAGAAGTTGCCGCCGCCCACAACAATGGCCACCTCCACGGTGTCAACGGTGCTGGCGATCTGCTGGGCGATGCCGCGGATGGTGTCCGGATCCACACCCAATTTGCCAGCGCCGAAGACTTCGCCGGAGAGCTTTAGCAACACACGACGGCGCTTGCCAGCTCCCGCTGCGGGTGCTGTGCTGCTTGGCGCGGTCTGGGAAATATTCGTGGTCATGGTGCCTTCCGTGGGTGCCGGTACGTAGCAACTTAAACTGGGTCTGGGTCTGGGTGCAGGGCCTAGCGAAGAGCTGCGTCTAAAATCTTATCTGACGTTACATGCAAAGAAGGGGCAACCGCAGATTGCGGTCACCCCTTCTTCGTCACATCTAGCTATACGACAAAAGTGTCTTATGCTCCGACGCGGAAGCGTGCGAAAGCAACAGGCTTGACGCCTGCTTCTTCCAGAACAACGCCAACACTCTTCTTGGAGTCCTTAGCGAAAGGCTGGTCAACCAGAACGAGTTCCTTGAAGAAGCCAGTCAAACGGCCTTCAACGATCTTGGTCATGGCTGCTTCGGGCTTGCCTTCAGCCTTTGCGGTTTCGCCAGCGATGCGGCGCTCGTTCTCAACGGTCTCTGCAGCAACTTCGTCACGGGAGACAAACGTCGGGGACATGGCAGCAATGTGCACGGCTACGTCGTGGGCAACTTCCTGGTTGTCGCCGTCAATAGCGAACAGCACGCCAACCTGGGCCGGAAGGTCCTTGGAGGTCTTGTGCAGGTAAGCGTCAACAGTTGCACCCTCAATGCGTGCAAGGCGGCGAATGGCAACCTTTTCACCCAAGAGTGCGCCGGCTGCAATGACAGCCTCGGACATGGGCTTGCCGTCAACGTCAACAGCCAGCAGTGCCTCAACATCGGCTGCGCCGGAGGAGACGGCCGTGGCCAGAACCGTGTTGGCGAATTCGATGAAGGGAGCAGCCTTGGCAACGAAGTCAGTTTCGCAGGCGACCTCAACCATGACGCCAACGCCACCGTCAACAGCTGCGGCAACGAGGCCTTCAGCAGTTGAGCGGCCTTCGCGCTTGGTAGCACCCTTGAGGCCCTTGATGCGGATGAGCTCCATGGCCTTCTCGGCGTCGCCGTTGGCCTCGTCGAGAGCCTTCTTGACGTCCATCATGCCAGCGCCCGTGCGCTCGCGCAGAGCCTTAATATCAGCGGCGGTGTAGTTCGCCATGTGAACCCCTCAGTGTAAATGTTTAAGTATGTAAATAAGCAGTAGGCCAGTTCTGGCAGGACCGCTGTGCTTTGTGAGCGGCGCGATCCTGCCAGTATCTGGTTCCTAGGTGGCGGCCCTTAGCGATTGCTCCCTAAGGTAAGTCCGCGAGGAAAAGTTTTTTACTTCTCGGTTGCAGCTTCTGCAGCAGCTTCGGCCGGAGCTTCAACTACGGCTTCAACAGCAGCTTCGGCCGGAGCTTCAACAACGGCTTCGGCGGGGGCTGCAACAGCCTTGTCGCCTTCGAGGAGCTCGCGCTCCCACTCAGCCAAGGGCTCAGCCGGAGCTTCTTCGTTGCCGGTTGCCTTGTTGTTGCGGGCGATCAGGCCTTCTGCAACAGCATCAGCGATAACGCGGGTCAACAGTGCAACGGAGCGGATGGCGTCGTCGTTGCCCGGGATCGGGAAATCGACTTCGTCAGGGTTGCAGTTGGAGTCCAAGATGGCTACAACGGGGATCTTGAGCTTGTGTGCCTCGTCGATGGCGAGGTGTTCCTTCGGGGTGTCAACGATCCAGAGCACGGAGGGTGCCTTGGTCAGGTTGCGGATACCACCGAGGTTGGTCTGCAGCTTGGTCAGTTCACGCTTGAGGAGCAGGAGCTCCTTCTTGGTGTGACCGGAGGATGCAACGTCCTCGAAGTTGATCTCTTCGAGTTCCTTCATGCGGGAGATACGCTTGGAAACCGTCTGGAAGTTGGTGAGCATACCGCCCAACCAGCGCTGGTTCACATAAGGCATGCCAACGCGAGTAGCCTGCTCAGCAATTGCTTCCTGAGCCTGCTTCTTGGTACCAACGAAGAGTACGGTGCCGCCGTGTGCAACGGTGGACTTTACGAACTCGTAGGCGCGGTCAATGAAAGACAGTGACTGCTGCAAGTCGATGATGTAGATGCCGTTGCGCTCCGTGAGGATGAATCGCTTCATCTTCGGGTTCCAACGACGGGTCTGGTGTCCAAAGTGGACGCCGCTGTCAAGCAGCTGGCGCATAGTTACGACGGGCATGCCGGCGCTCCTTCTTGTAATTTTACGGTTGTTTAGCTTGCTGGCCCGGACGGGGATACCCGCCTGGACGCTGCTCCTAGCACCCATTGTGTATGCCATAAACCGCCGTGAGGCGGACCGTATGGCCACAATCCGTCAGCAGGACCCAAGATCACTCTTAGGATGCCTCGTCAGGGAGGAGTGCGCGTAGTCAGTGCACACACAGCACACTGCTGCTTCAATGTTACTACAGAGGCGTAACGATGACTGACCACAATTAGTCCTCAACAGCCCACCCTGAAGCTCGTCTTGTCCACATCGTGCAGCCAGCTGGCTTCAACCTCACTTTTCGGGTGCACGCTTGAGAGATGAGCAACATATTTGGGCGTGGCCGGACGCAAATTGTGGGCACATTCCTTCTTGTTCTGGTTGTGCTGCTGCCGGGCTCCAGCCTGGCCGCCCCGTCGCTGTCGTTTTCACGTTCGACGGCGGCCACTCCCCTGCCAGCCTCAATCGCCTGGGGTTGGCCGATGGCAGGCAAACCCGGGGTGCTTCATGCCTTTGACCAGCCGGCGAAGCCGTGGCTGAGCGGGCACCGGGGTGTTGACTTGGCGGCCCCACGGGGCTCGCCCGTACTGGCACCCACCTCCGGCGTGGTGACCTTCGCCGGCGTCGTGGCTAATAGGCCAGTGCTGACCATAACCGTTGACAACGGCTTGCGGCTGAGTTTTGAGCCCGTGGTCTCGGAGGTGAAAGTTGGCGATTCCGTGAGCCGCGGACAGGAGTTGGGTGTTGTGGAGGGTCCAACCCATTGTGATGGGGCGCCGGCTCCAGCGGACAGCTGCCTGCACTGGGGCGTGCGACGCGGCGAAACATACCTCGATCCACTGCAGTTCATCTTTGACCTGCGCCCGTCAGTCCTGCTCCCCCTCATCAACTGACCCGCAGAAAACGGCGAAAATTGACGGTTTTCGTGCGTTTTTCGGCGTTTTCTGCGGGCCAGTTGGAGACAGGGCCCACGTGCCCGAGGGTTCCCTGGCCGAGCTTGCGAGGTTAGGGAGGGTGTGGGGATCAGACGATCGCGGAGATGCCCGTGATGGCGCGGCCCGTGACCAAGGTGTTGATCTCATAGGTGCCCTCATAGGAGTAGATGGCCTCGGCGTCGGCGAAGATCTTTGCCATCTCATAGTCGGTGACGATGCCGTTGCCGCCAAAGAGGCTCCGGCCCATGGCCACCGTTTCCCGCATGCGCGCAGTGGTGAAGGCCTTTGCAAGTGCTGATTGCTCGTCCTTGGCCTGGCCCAGATCCTCCAGCTGGGACAAGCGAACCATCATGCCTGTCGAGGCGACGGTGTTGCCCAGCATCTTCACGAGCTGGTCCTGAACCATTTGGAAGGAGGCGATGGGGCGGCCAAACTGCTGGCGTTCAATGGCATAGCGGCGGGCCACATCAAATGCCGCCATCTGTTGGCCAACTGCCTGCCACGCCACAGCAAGGCGGGTTACCTTGAGAACCTTGTTGGTGTCGCGGAAACTATTGCCGCCAGCAAGCTTGAACTCGTGTGGAACCACCACATTTTCCAAGGTGATGTCGGCGTTTTGAACCGTGCGCAGGGCCGTCTTGTTCTCAATCTTGGTGGCGCCGTAGCCGGGCAGTTTGGTGTCAACGATGAAGGCCTTGACCTGGTTGTCTGCAATGTCGCGGGCATAGATAACAACCCAGTCCGAGAAGGTTGCGTTGCCAATCCAGCGCTTGGCACCGTTCAGGATCCAGTTGTCGCCGTCTCGCACCGCCGTGGTGCGGGTGCCGCCGGCAACATCTGAGCCACCGAGGGGCTCGGTCAAACCAAAGGCGCCGATCTTTTTCATGGCGTAGATGTCTGGCAGCCAGGCAGCTTTTTGTTCTTCCGACGCCAGGGCTTCAATGGAACCGGTGAACAGGCCGTCATGGACGCCCATGAACGTGGCGATCGAGGCATCAGCCCGTGTGAACTCTGCATGGCTCAACCCGGCAAAGAGGCTTGAATAGCCTTGGCGGTGAACGGGGCTCATGATGTCCAACTCCGCCAACTTGGGGATGAGCTCCATGGGGAACTCGCCGCGGTTCCAGCAATCGGTGGCAATCGGCTTGACTTCCTTGTCCAGGAAGTCCCGGAGATCCTGGAGGCGTTCGCGTTCCTTCGCGGAGAGCATCTGCTCAAATCCATAGAAGTCACCATCGGCGTAGGGAAGATTGTTTAGGTCAACAGCTGCCTTGGACACGGGTAATCCTTTGCTTGTTCTCATCATTGAATAGTCAACGGTTCGGCCCAGCACCAAACTTGTTACTGATGAGTAACATACCGCATTCGCGTGACGCGGGCAACATTCACCGAGGAAACTCCCACCGGAATGAGCACCCAAGTGGCCGCCGTCGAGCCTGAGTTTAAAGCAAAATACCCCCGGAATCATGGAGATTCCGGGGGTATTGCGTGTAGGGCCACTCGGACTTGAACCGAGGACCTTAGGATTATGAGTCCCGCGCTCTAACCAGCTGAGCTATGGCCCCATGCAAGGTGCCCCTCCTTCGGTAACTGCACAACCTAAGGAAAAGCACTCTCACAATACTAATGGGTCTTGAGCTAAACCGCGTGATCCTCGTAGCTTCCGCCACGATAAATGTCTTCAAAGGTGTCCAGGGTCTTTTTCAAACCATGACGTGCCACCATGTCGTGGCTGGCAGCACCCATGGCGTCCCTGTCCTCGGGAGCCAGGCGCATGATCGTGGTGATCTTCTCGGCCAGGTCGTCACTGTTGTTCGGCATGAACAAGTAGCCGTTGACACCGTCTTCAACCAAGTGCGGCAGGGCCATGGCATTGGCCAGCACCACAGGTGTTGAGGCGCTCATGGCTTCCAACGTCACCAGAGACTGTAGTTCTGCCGTGCCAGGCATGACGAACAAATCGGCCTTGAGGTAGACCTCACGCAATTCCTCATCACTGATCAGGCCGGTGAACTTAACGCGTGGGGAGAGCCCCAACTTCTCGGCCTGCGCCCGCAACGCGCTCTTAACCTCGCCACCGCCAACCACCACCAGGTGCAGATTGAGCTCGGCTGGAGTCTTGGCGATCGCATCAATGAGGACGTCAATGTGCTTTTCTTCGGCAAGGCGCCCCACGAAGGCCACTGTGGGGTACGGGTTCGACGGCTTAAGCTCGCCCTCGGCGAGTTCGTAGTTGCCCACCTCAATGCCGTTGGAGAGCGGCAGAACCTTGCGCAGGAACGCGTGCTGGTGCATGGCTTTGGCGGCCAAGGGGGTGGGCGTGGTAACAACGTCCGCCTTGCTCATGACCTTGCCCATGTCGCGCCATGAAACACGGCCCACGATGTTCTTGAACCACTGCGGGAACGGCAAGAAGGGGTTCAGGTTTTCGGGCATGAAGTGGTTGGTGGCCACAATCCGCACACCACGACGCTTCGCCTCGTAGACCACATGCTCGCCGATCATGTAGTGGCTTTGAACATGCACCACATCGGGGCGAATCACATCAAAGAGAGCCGCAATGTCCTTCTTGATCTCCCATGGCAGGCTGACCCTGAAATATTCGTGGGTGGGAACGGGCCGGGACCGCAGGCGGTGCACAGTGGCCTCCGGGCGTTGTTCAGAAAACATGGGTCCGCCGTCCGGGCGGCATGCCATCACGTGTACTTCATGGCCCCTGGCACTCATACCCGTCGCCAACCGGAATCCAAACTGAGCTGCGCCATTGATATGCGGAGGATAGGTATCTGCTGCTATCAAAATGGTGAGCGGTTTTAGCGAGCTTTCACTCGGGGTGGATGACACGGATAAAACTCCTGGTGGCTTCTTAGATGGCCCGAGGGCTGGCACGTTACTTACGTTGTTCCTTCTTTGCAGCTGCACGCTGCTTCACCACGTCAGGGTGGTGCCGGGACAACGCGATCACCCCCACGATAGCAAGTATCGCCGCCCCAGCCATGGCAATTGCCACCACTGGGGGGACATCGTCACGAAGCTCACCTAAAATGGCGATGCCAATGGCAATGCCCACAATGGGGTCAATCACGGTTAGTCCGGCAATCACCAAATCCGGCGGCCCACTGGCATAGGCGCTCTGCACAAACCAGCTTCCCAGCCCGCCAGCGGCGGCAATAGCAATCACCGAGTACCACTGCACATTGAGCAGGAACAGCCCGTTGGGGTCAAAAATCTGTTTGGAAATGATGCGTGTCAGCACGGCAACAAAACCAAACAACACACCGGAGCCCAGGATGTAAAAGAACGCTTTCAAGCGGTGCTTGAACAGCACCAGCGCCCCGCCAAACAGGATGATGACGGCTGCCAGCAACAGCACCACCGTCAGTTCCTGGGTGGTGTTGACGTGGGTGTTCTCCGCCACGACGTTCACGGCCATCAGGACGAACAAGGCGCTGCCAGCAACACAACAGGTGATGGCCACAACCGTTGCCCGGTTGAGCCTGATGCCTTGGTCCCGCGAGTTCACAATGGTGGTAATCACCAGGGCTATGGCGCCGATGGGCTGCACCACCGTCAGCGTCCCCAGAGTCAGGGCAACAACGTTCAGAGCCATACCCGCCCCGAGCAGCACCAGTCCGAACACCCAACGCGGGTTCTTCAGAAGGCGCAGGAAGCTGGCGCCGCCCAGGGCAAGCCCGCCCGTGTTGTTTTGCACGGCACTGCCTTGGCGTTGCGCACCAAAAGCGAGAAAGAAAGCCCCGGCTACTGCGCACACCACGGCAAGCCACATCACGGGCGGCCCTGGACTGGCTTGCCGGGCAGGTGAAGTTCACGGTGTTTAGCCATAACCGCCACCATGTACTGGCTGAAAGCGATAACGTGCATCACCATTCCGGCGCCAAGAAAAACCCAAGCGAGAATGAAGGTGAAATCCGATTCCAAGGCCTTGGCCAGCAACAGCATCGGCGTGCCAATCATCAGCGCCGCCGTGCGCGTCTTGCCCAGCATGGTGACCTTCAGATCTGCATCTCCCCGGAAGAAGTACAGCGTAACGCTCAGCAGTACGACGTCGGGAATCACCAACAGCAAGAGCAGCCACAGGGGCAGGATATCGGCAACGACCAGGGTGATGCTGACAGCCACCAACGCCACCCGGTCGGCCAGGGGGTCCATGATGCGGCCAAGTTGTGTGGTCTGGTTGAGTTTCCGGGCGACGAACCCATCAATCCAGTCGGTGCAACCCATGAGGGCGAGGACAAAAACACCCCAGCCATACTCGCGCCGCGCAAGGACCAGCCACACAAACAAAGGCGTCCCCAGGAACCTGACCACGGTGATGATATTGGGGATGGTGACGATGGCGTTCACGTTCCCGGCTTTGGCGTTGGAACTGGTGGACATCGCGGGTCACCTCCCCTGGCGATAAGTGTGTCGGGCCGCGCAACCGGCATCAAGTGTGGTTATGAACATTTGTGGGGTTAAACTACTTCTTTAACAACTTTCGCAGCAACAAGGCGCAAGCCCCGGCAGACACGGCCAGAACAGCCAGTGGTTTCCATCGTTCCTTGACAGTTTCCACGACGTGCCCAGCCTGTTCCGAGGCACCGGCCGCGGCCAAGTTCATGACGTCCTTGGCCCGGCCCTTGGCATTGTCGATCAAGTAGTTGGCTTGTTTCTTCACATCTGCCTGGTCCACCAGTTCCTCACGCACAGTCATCAGGTGGGCGCGTCGGGCGGTGGTGCGTTCAATGAGCTCGTTTTCGTTGGCCTTGGGACCGTGCTCGGCTTCCTTGGCTGCCCGTTCCGCCTTAGCCTTCGCCGCCGCTTCTTCAGCTTCAGCCTTGAGGGCCTTCTTTTCTTCCTTGGTCAGGGGCTGCGGATCAAGTGTTGCCGGGTCAAAGTCGCGACCTTCCTTGGCAATGCCCAGGTCGTGGCGAATTCCACGCCATGCCTGCTCCGGCAACAATGGCAGCAAGGTCTTGAATTTGCGGTAACCAATCAATCCGCTGAATCCAATAATGAGCAGAAACGCTGCGCTGACAAGAAGCGCCGAAAGCCACAACGGCATAAGGGTGGCCAAGCCGGCAATGGCAGCCACCACCAAGGCAATAACCAGAAGTGCGGTGAAGGCCAAAGCAAGGCCGGCGGCAATCGCGACACCGCCCACGCGGGCTTTCTTGTGTTCCAGTTCCAGCTTGGCCAACGCAATTTCGTCGTTGATCTGCCGTGGCACCAGCCTCGAGGCAGTTTTGAGCGCTTCGATCAGGGAAGATTCTTGTGCCTTAGGGCTTTCATCCGCCGTGATATGCACGTCCTTTTGCACATCCGTCACTGGAACCGCCTCCGTAATGTGAGTTTTTGCTGCCAATGGAAAGTAGGCGCAAACCCGAAGTCTTTGTACCACCCCCGCTAGGAGGCACTACCGTAATGTCAAAATTACCATCCATCAGGCACCCGGCGTTCCTGTAGCCAAACTTGCTCGAACGCGTCATGGCGAAGAACACCGCTACGGCTTGTCTCCTCCGGGCTGGCACGTCAACAACGGCCACCGTATTTGCCGGGTGTCAAAAGCACTAGCATGAGTCAGTGGGCTATCCGGATCTGGAGCTGCCCACATTCACGCACACACCCCCAGAACCATAAGGACTCCAGCCTTGACCATCACAGCCCATCCCGGCGATGCCCTGTCCCGCCGACAGAAACTGGTCTACGTTTTGGTCTTGGGACTGCTAACGGCGCTGGGACCCTTCACGATTGACCTGTATCTGCCAGCATTCCCCATCATTGGGCATGAGCTGGGAGTCAGTGCCGCAGCCGTGCAGCTGACCCTGACAGCCACGACCATTGGATTCGCCGCCGGGCAGCTGGTGGTGGGCCCCTTCAGTGACAAGTTTGGTCGGCGGATGCCGCTGATCCTGGCCACCGCGCTGCATGTGGGAGCATCCATTGGTGCCGCCATGTCCACGGACATCACCATGCTGGGCGTGTTCCGCGTGCTCCAGGGCATTGGCGCGGCAGGCGGCGGAGTGGTGGCGATGGCCATGATCCGTGACCTCTTCGGTGGCTACCAGCTGGTCCGTATGCTCTCGCGCATGTCGCTGGTGAACGGCATGGCACCCATTCTGGCCCCCGTCATCGGCTCCCAGCTGCTGCGCGTCATGGATTGGCCCGGCATCTTCTGGTTCCTGGCCGGCTACGGCACCTTGGTGGTCATTGCCGCGTTTGTCTTCATCATTGAGACCCTGCCACCTGAAAAGCGCCATTCCGACGGCGTGAGTGTCGCCAGCAGGTACAAGGCAGTGTTCAGCGACAGGATATTTGTTGGAACGCTCTTTGTGGGCGGGCTGAATTTTGCCGCCCTTTTCACGTATCTCTCGGCCTCCACTTTCCTGTTCCAAAACACGTACGGATTCACACCCCAGCAATACGGCTACTTGTTTGCCGTGAACTCCCTAGGTGTGGTGGCTGGCGTGCAAATAGCTTCGAGGATCATGCGCCACACGGGGCCGCAATGGGTCATTGCCGGGGCAACCCTCGCCCAAGTGGCCTCCGCCGCCGCCATTGTTATTTGCGATCAGCTTGGCCTGGGCCTGTGGGGCATCATGGTTCCGCTCTGGTTCTTCATCTGCGCCACGGGTTTCATGTTCCCCTCCGTCCAGGTCATGGGTCTGGCCCGCAACGGGAGGCAGGCAGGCACGGCAGCCTCGCTGCTGGGCGCGGCAACCTTTGGCTTCGCCGGGATGATCACGCCCGTGGTGGGCCTGGTGGGTGTGGCGGCGACGAGCATGGCCACCATCATGGGCATCTGCAGTTTGCTGGCCATGGCCGCCCTGTGGCTCATTGTGCGGCCGCGCATGGTACCCAAGATCTAGCGTCCCACTGCGCGAGCGTTCGTGAAAAACGCCCCTTACCCCTACGTGCCAGCCTTGAGTGAGAGAGTTTTTCTCATTCATGTTTGGTGGGGCAGGAGGAGATAATTATTCATGGA
>NZ_PPXC01000023.1 GCF_002909445.1 Arthrobacter glacialis | reverse complement strand
GATGTGGGAGAGTAGGACACCGCCGGACAACACGTAAAAAAGGTAGAGGCCCCACACCACGGTGAGGGGCCTCCCTTGCTTTAACAACCACACACCCTCACGGCCACCCCACCAAGGTGGCCACCGTCGTTTAACGCGTAATACAAAGAGCGCGGTGCAGGACTCTTCAGTTGGTCGATATATGGTGGGCGCATTGCTTGCTATTGGGAAGAGTGAATCATGACTGTTTTGACGCCGCATCACGACGGGTCCGCGATGTATGTACAAGGCGAAGGGCTCCTGGGCGAACGCTGCACGTTGCGCATGCGTATTCCGCAGTCGTGGGGCGCTGCAACCCGGGTTTGGGTGCGCAACGTCCAGGACGCCGAGCCCCGCTACGACGAGGCTCAGGTCCTCGGCATTACTGACGGTTGGGTGTGGTGGGAGGCCGCCATACTGGCCGTCAACCCCGTGGCGCTGTACCGATTCGTCATTGAAGTAGCCGGCGAGGCGGGCGAGGGTTCCAGCTATTGGCACTTGAACAACGCCGGCCTCCACGACAGGGACACCTCGGACTACAACGACTTCCGTGTCACCACCGCAAGGGATGCCCCCGAGTGGTCCCGCGACGCAGTCATGTACCAAGTGTTCCCTGACCGTTTTGCCAGATCCGCCAAGGCCGCGCAGCGGCCCACCCCGGAGTGGGCTGTTGCGTGTGATTGGCAGACGCCCGTCCACGGCAGCGGCCCGGACGTGGCGCGGCAGTTCTACGGCGGCGACCTTGACGGCGTGACGGAGAAGCTGGACGAGCTCGCAGCACTGGGCGTGGACATTGTCTATTTGACCCCTTTCTTCCCCGGCCGTTCCAATCACCGCTACGACGCCTCAACCTTCCACTCGGTGGATCCGCTTCTGGGCGGCGATGAGGCCCTCATCCGGCTGGTGACGGCCGCCCATGCCCGCGGCATGAAAGTCATGGGAGACCTGACAGCCAATCACACTGGTGACGCTCATGAGTGGTTCACGCGTGCCCAGGCAGATCCAGACTCTGTTGAAGCCAGCTACTTTTACTTCAACGAAGACCACAGCGAATACGAGTGCTGGTGGGGCGTAAAGTCACTGCCGAAGATCAACTGGGGCTCGGATGCGCTGCGCGAGGCGTTTGTCACCGGCGAAGATTCTGTGGTGGCGCACTGGCTCAAGGCCCCCTTCAATTTGGATGGCTGGCGCATTGACGTCGGCAACATGACGGGCCGGCTCGGGGCCGTGGACATGAACCGTGAGGTTGCCGCGCTGATCCAGGCCAGAATTCTCGAACTCAATCCCCACGCACTGTTGTTGGGTGAGGAGACCTCCGACGCCGGAGCTGACGTTGATGGATTCGGCTGGCAGGGCGCCATGACGTACTCCAACTTCACCCGGCCAATGTGGCAATGGCTGGCCGATCCCAGCGCGCGCGTGGACTTCTTTGGGACACCGTTGCCCGGTCCCAACAGGGTAAATGCCGAGGTGGTCCTTGCCACGCACAGGGATCTGTCCAGCGCCTTCAGCTGGCCGGTGCGCAACGCCACCATGAACGCGCTGAATACTCATGACACGGCGCGTGCGGTCAGCGTCATGATCCCCGGCGGGCCCATCGTGGCGGCCGCCCTGTCCATGCTCCTGCCCGGCATCCCTGTCATTTTCTCCGGTGACGAGTTTGGTTTGGAGGGTGACAGGGGTGAGTCCTCACGCACGCCCATGCCGTGGAATGAGCCCGCACGGATTGTCACCGACTTGAGGGCCGCATACGCATCCTTGACCACCTTGCGCCATGAGAGTCCCGCTGTGGCAGAGGGTGGCATGCGTTGGCTAATGGCCGACGGCGATGTGCTGGCTTTTGTGCGTGAGTCACCTGAGGAGTCGCTCTTGGTTATTGCAACTCGTGCTGACATGGTGGGCCTGGACTTTGATGATCTGGGTCTTGACCTTGCCGGCAGTCAGGCACTCAACGCAGCCCCGGCCTTCGCTGCGGGCGAGTTCAAAGTGGCACAAGACCTGGCTCTGGCCGGTCCGGGAGCGTATGTCTGGCGCCTGCCCGGGGTGAGTATCCCGCCGTCGTCCTAGCAATGCAGCCAACGTGTGTGCTTCTTCTAGACTGGAAGGAGCACACACGGGCATTGACGGAAGGGTCTGCGCAGCCATGGCGGTCCAAGAATTACATCTCAACCAGCAATTCGCACAGACACTGCGGGAAACCTTGCGCGCGGACCAAATCAGTGTTGCTGAGAGTGATCTGCAGACCTACGCCAGAGATCAGGGTCCCGTCACGGACTACCATGAGCCCGTTGCCGTGGTCTGGGCTGAGACGGTGGCCCAGGTGCAGGCAGTGGTGAGGGCGGCAGCCGCCCACAGTGTTCCGCTGGTCACCCGTGGTGCCGGCACGGGGGTCTCGGGCGGCGCGCACGCTACGGCCGGCGCCGTGGTGCTGAATCTGACCCGGATGAACAAGATTCTGGAAATCAACGCTGCCGATGAAATTGCGCGGGTTGAGCCCGGAGTCATTAACGGAGACCTCAATTCAGCTGTTGCCGAGTTTGGGCTGATGTTTGCCCCGGACCCGGCCAGTTTCAAGATCTCCACCGTGGGCGGCAACATCGCCACTAATGCCGGTGGCCTGCGCTGCGCTAAATATGGTGTCACCCGCGACGCCGTCCTGTCCCTCGAGGTGGTCATGGCTGACGGCTCACTCATTCACACGGGCCACAGGACGTTCAAGGGGGTGGCCGGATACGATCTGACCAGCCTGTTTGTGGGCTCGGAAGGCACCCTGGGCATAGTTGTGGGGGCAATTGTGCGGTTGAAGTACCTGCCCACCATAGTGCGCACCTTGGCTGTCTTCTTCCCCGATGTGCAGCGGGCTGCTGCGGGCGTACTGGCGCTGGGTGCCGCGCGCGTGCAGCCCTGCATCCTGGAATTGCTGGACGGGCCGTCCCTGAAGGAACTGGACATCCGCAACGGGAGCAACCTCTCGCAGCGCGGAACCGCGCTGCTGCTGATCCAGTTTGACGGTCTGGCTGCCGAACAGGAGGAGACCTTGGCGGCTTCTGCTTTGGAGGCCCTCGACGGCACTGTCAGCCGCGAGGATCCGGCCGAAGCACAACGCCTGGTTGACCTGCGTCGCAACAACCGCGGCCTGGACGTGGACGCCGAGAACCGGGTGGGCGAGGACGTGGCAGTGCCGCGGTCACAACTGGTTCACTACATCACCGCGCTGGAAGAGATGGCTGTGCGCCATGATGTTGAGCTGCAGGTTATTGCCCATGCCGGCGACGGCAACCTCCACCCCACGTTCTCTGTGCCCACTTTTGAGCCCGATCGTATCCAGGCACTCAATGCCGCCCTGGATGAGTCCATTGACATGGCGCTGGAGCTGGGCGGCACCATTACCGGCGAACACGGCATAGGCCAGTACAAGCTGCGGTGGTTGGGGCTTGAGCAGGCCGAGCCTGTGCTGGAGATGCAACGCCAGATCAAGGCACTTTTTGATCCGCAAGGAATCCTCAACCCGGGCAAGGCAATCCCCGCCGCCTCATAGACGCTCGCTCACATACGGGGCGATAATTCAGAACGCTCGCTCACTAACGGATTGGGTGGTGAGCGAGCGTTTCCAAAAAGTGCCCCGATGTGAAGGAGCGTCGGGAAAAAGTGCCCCGGACGTGAGCGAGCGTCGAAAGGGAGGGTGTGCTATTCGAACGCTGCGTCTGGGAGGACTCCGCCTTCTAGCATCTTGATGGTTGCCGTGTCGGTGCTGAGCATGATGGCGTCCTCGTCCCGGCGGAAGCGCAGGATGTTGTCCACGTAGGACTGCACGGCCTCGGCGAGGGGCACGTTGCGTTCCTCCTCCTGCGACTTGTACCAGCGGTGCTCCAGGACCTCGTGCACCACTTCGGCCGGTTCCAGCTTGCCGCCGAGTTCGCGCGGGATGGAGCGCACAATGGGCTCAAAGATGGAGCTGACCCACTGGTGGGCGCTGATCTCCTCATCCAGGGGAGGGGCAACGTCGTTCCGGAACGAGTCCATGTCATTGAGCAGGCGCCGGGCCTGGTTCTCCTGGGCGTCGATGCCCGTCAGGCGCAGCAGGCGGCGCTGGTGGTGGCCGGCGTCGACCACCTTGGGCTGCAGCTGGATGGTGGAGCCGTCGGGGGTGGTCTTGATGGCGTATTCCTCAACATCGAAGCCCAACTCGTTGAGGCGGCGGATGCGGGCGCCCACGCGCCACCTGTCCTCCAGCTCGAATGACTCCTTCTCGGTCAGCTCTGCCCACAGGCGGCGGTAGCTTTCCATGATGAGCTCGCTGGTGGCCACCGGATCCACTTTTTCCTCGATGAGCCCGCCCTCGAGCAGGTCCATGAGTTCACCGGCAATGTTGACCCGGGCAATTTCAAGATCGTACTCGCGCTGCCCCGTGGACAGGTCCGGGTACAGCTCACCGGTCTCGGCGTCCACCAGGTACGCGGCAAAGGCGCCGGCGTCACGGCGGAACAAGGTGTTGGAGAGGGAAACGTCGCCCCAGTAGAAGCCCACCAGGTGCAGGCGCACCAGCAGCAGCGCCTGGGCGTCGATGAGGCGGGTCAGGGTGTCGCGGCGCAGCTTCTGTGAGAACAGGGCGCGGTACGGCAGGGAGAATTTCAGGTGCCGGGTGACCAGTACGGGGTCCAGGGGCGCGCCGCTGGGCGTGGTGCGGCCGCTGATGACGGCAACGGGTTCAACGCAGGGCACATCCAGGCGGGCCAGTTTGCGCAGCATGTGATATTCGTGCCGGGCCACATGCTCGGAAGTTTCCTTGATGGCGATGACGGAACCGTCCAGGTGGGCAAAGCGGACCACGTGGCGGGAGATGCCGCGGGGGAGTGCCGCCAGGTTGGCGGCAGGCCATTCCTCGAGCTTGATGTGCCAGGGGAGGTCCAGCAGGCCGGGATCGGCGGAGGCAGCGATGATGTTCAAGGAGCCCATCACGGCCGCGGGCGGCGCACTTTGCCTGGGCAACTTGCCAATCTGCTCAAAGTCGGTTGGCTCGTGGTTCCATTTGGCGCCTGGTTGCTCAGTCATAATACAAATTCTCTCTTAAATGGTGAAGCGCGGCTGCCTGCTGGAAAAGTCCAGCAAGCAACCGCGCCATACAACTCGTGGTGGGCCCACGCCTGCGAGGGGCCCAACTAAAGACGCGCCAGCGGCTTCAACTTGGGGAGGGGGTGGATGGGCCCACGCCTGCGAGGGGCCCAACTAAAGACGCGCCAGCGGCTTCAGTTGGGGAGCAGGTGGGGACTAGTCGCGGGTTACAGCCTTGTCGCCCAAACGCAGGCCGGAGGTTGCATCGAAGAGGTGCACGTGGCCAACCTGGGGGCGGACGTGGATGGTGTCGCCCTTCAACGGTGGGCGGCGACCGTCGACACGGACAACCATGTCGCGCTCGTTGCCATCGATGATTGCGTGGCCGTAAACGTAAGCATCGGCACCGAGCTCTTCTACGACGTCGGCCTCAACAGCCAAGCCCTCGCCGGCACCAACCAGCTCGAGGTCTTCGGGACGGACACCAACGGTGACGGTGTTGCCTGCGGCTTCGCCGAGGACAGCGCTCTGTACGGGGTAAATTGATCCACCGAACTTCACACCGCCGTCAACAACGGGCAGTTCCAGCAGGTTCATGGCGGGGGAGCCGATGAAGCCTGCAACGAAAACGTTCTGCGGTGCATCGTAAAGGTTGCGCGGTGTGTCAACCTGCATCAGCAAGCCGTCCTTGAGGACTGCAACGCGGTCACCCATGGTCATGGCCTCAACCTGGTCGTGGGTCACGTAGACGGTGGTGACGCCCAGGCGGCGGGTCAAGGAAGCAATCTGCGTACGGGTCTGCACGCGGAGCTTGGCATCCAAGTTGGAAAGCGGCTCATCCATGAGGAAGACCTGCGGGTTACGCACAATGGCGCGACCCATGGCAACACGCTGACGCTGGCCACCGGAGAGTGCCTTCGGCTTGCGGTCAAGGTATGCCTCAAGGTCAAGAAGCTTTGCGGCTTCCTTGACGCGCTTGGCGCGCTCTTCCTTGGAGATGCCGGCAATCTTCAGGGCGAAGCCCATGTTGTCAGCAACGCTCATGTGCGGGTACAACGCGTAGTTCTGGAAAACCATCGCGATGTCGCGGTCCTTCGGCGGAACGTCTGTGACGTCGCGGTCGCCAATCAGGATGCGGCCGGCGTTGACATCTTCCAGGCCGGCGAGCATGCGCAAGGAGGTGGACTTGCCACAACCGGAGGGTCCAACGAGAACCAAAAATTCGCCATCGGCGATGTCGATGTTGAGCTTGTCAACAGCGGGCTTGGTGGTTCCCGGGTAAATTCGGGTTGCGTTATCAAAAGTTACTGTAGCCACAGCAATAAATCCCTTCATCGGCAGGTACGTGCCGAACGATCCTCAAGTGAATGGTTGGTAATTCCATCAGACCGCAGACTACCTGGGGCAGCGCGGGCCGACTTATGAAGTATGACACATTTTCCCTATGACCGAAGTCACTTCTGGTATTTGTGCCAATTCTCCATACTTATTACTTACTGCACCACAATTACTACACGAGCTCGAGCTGATCCGCCACCACTCGGCCCCGATGCAGGACGGTGCGATCCTCAGGCTTGTCCATGACAGCCGCCGCCACGGAGTCCCCGGCCACCAGCACAAAGCTTGCGACGTCGGAGACTTGCGTTCCGGGTCTGTCGGCGACGGAGCGCAGCCTGGGTGTGGAACGGTCCAGGATGGACGCCCCGCCCATGGTGGCCACGGCCACGGCATGTTCAATCAGCTCATCGGCTCGGAAGCCGTTGACGAACGCCAGCTGCCAGGTGCGGGCCAGCATGTCGGCGTTTCCGTAGGGGGACCAGTAGTCGCGCTGGCCGTCCTCGCCCAAGCCCACGCGCACGCCGGCCTCGACCAGTTGCGCCAGGGGAGGGTGGTGGCCTGTGCCGGGGGCAACCGTTGCCGTGGAGATGTCCAGCTCCGCCCAGGTCTCGATGAGCGCCCGGGTGCGCGCCTCGCTGACACCCCACAACGGGTAGCCGTGGGAGATGGTCACATTGCCCTGCATGCCAAGGGCCCGGGTGCGCTCGGCGATGAGGTCTGCGCTGAAGAGCCCCAGCTCGCCGGGTTCGTGCAGGTGGATATCGATGGGCAGCTGGTACTTCTCGGCCAGTCCAAAGACAAGGTCCAGGTGCCGCACGGGGTCGCGGTCCAGGGAACAGGGATCGATTCCGCCCACCACGTCAGCCCCGGCCTTGAGTGCTTCCTCCAACAGCTCGGCGGAGCCCTTTTCCAGCAGCAGGCCTGCCTGCGGGAAGGCAATGATTTTCACCTCGGCACGGTCCTTGTGGGTTTCGCGGGCGGCGGCCACGGCCTCAAAGCGCTCCAGGCCGCAATCCACATCCACCTGGGCGTAGCTGCGGACACGGGTGGTGCCGCGTTCAATCATCATCCGCAGGGCGGTCTCGACGCGCTCGCCGATGGGGGTCTCTGCGTTGCGCCAGTTGTTGCGGTCGTTCATCATCATGCCCCAGACGCCGGGCGCGCCCGTATGCTCCCGGAACGGCAGGCCCAGGCGGGTGGAGTCCAAGTGCACGTGGACGTCGGAGAAGGAGGGCAGCAGCAGTCGACCGCGACCCTCCACCACCGTTTCGCCGCCGTGCGCAGCGGCCGGGTTGTGTGGCGTCACGGCGCTGATGTGGCCATCGACCACCGTGACATCGCTGAGGTCCCCGCCCCAGGGGCGGACTTCACGAATGACGGCGGAGTTCAAGGTGGTGTCCTTCATGCGTTGTGCGTGCCGCCGTTGGTGCGGGCGGCGAGCAATAGTTCAAGAACTGCGGGCAGCTGGTGGGGAGACTCGATGCGGAAGTGGGCGCAGGTGTTGCCTTGGCCCACTTTGACGCCCACGTCTCCTGGGAGGAGGGCGGCAAAGGCGTGCTCGTCCGTCACATCGTCACCGGCAAAGAACGTTGCCGTTGCGTGGGTGGACTCCCGCAGCGTGGCCAGGCCTTCGCCCTTGTTGGCCGAGACCACAGAAATCTCCAGCACCATTTTGCCCGTGGTGATGGTGAAGGCCGGGTTCTGCGCCAGTTCCTGGTTAACAAGGTCGACGGCGGCTTGGCCGTCAGTTTCGCTGGCTTGCCGGTAGTGCAGCACCACTCCCGCGGGCTTTTGCTCGGCCATGGTGCCGGGGTACAGCGCCACTGCCTGGGCAACGGCGGCCCGGGCCTCGGCCAGGGCAGTTGCTTGGCGAAGGGAGGGTTTTAGCTCAGCTGAGCTAGGACCCAGATGTACTTCCGCCCCGTGGCTGCCCACCAAAAGTGTCGGCTCCGGTGGGGCGGCGACCACACGCAAACTGGCCAGGGCGCGCCCGGACACAAGTGCCGTCGTCGTCCGTTCCAAGGCAGACAAGGCTGCCAGGGCTGCTGCGGAGCGGGGGAGGGGGCGGGCGTCCTCTGCGCGGTCAACGATGGGTGCCATGGTCCCGTCAAAGTCCAAGGCCACCAAAAGGTGCGGTGTTTGTGCCAGCTCGATGACTGCAGCGCGGAGGTCGCCCGGCAGGTCAGCTGTCATCGCGGATCGCCTTCTGGGCCAGGGTGTTCAGGAAGTCGTCGCTCCAGCGCTGGACGTCGTGGGCGAGGATTTGCTTGCGCATGGCGCGCATGCGGCGGCCGGACTCGCGCCGGGGGAGGTCGATGGCCCGCACGATGGTGTTCTTGAGGCCGTCGATGTCGTGGGGGTTGATGAGCAGTGCTTGCTTGAGCTGATCGGCGGCGCCGGTGAATTCACTGAGCACCAGGGCGCCGGTGTTGTTGGTGCGGGCGGCGACATACTCCTTGGCCACCAGGTTCATGCCGTCGCGCAGGGCAGTCACCAGCATGACGTCGGCGGCCAGGTAGAGCGCCACCATCTCCTCGACGGGGTAGCTGTGGTGGAGGTAGCGGATGGCGGTGTTTTGGATGGTGTCGAACTGGCCGTTGATCCGGCCCACCATGCCTTCCACGTCCTCGCGCAGCTGCTTGTACGTTTCCACGCGCTCGCGGCTGGGGCTGGCCACCTGAATCAAGGAGGCGTCCTCCACCTTGACCTTGTCGTCGAGAAGCAGTTCGCCGTAGGCCTTGAGCCGGTGTGTGATGCCCTTGGTGTAATCCAGCCGGTCCACGCCCAGGAGGATTGTTTTGGGGTTGCCCAGGTCCTCCCTGATTTGCTGTGAGCGGGCAATGATGTCGGGGCGGGCTGCCAGCTCTTGAATTTGGCACACATCGATGGAGATGGGGAAAGGCTCTGCCCGGGCAATGTGGCTGTACCTGCCGGCGGCGTCCTTGACGTGGACCTGTTTGGCCTTGACGCCGGCGCCGAGGAAGCGCCTGGCCGAGCGCAAAAAGTTGGCGGTGTCATTGGGGCGTTGGAAGCCGATGAGATCCGCCCCGAGGAGCCCCTCCAGGATGGCCTTGCGCCAGGGCATCTGGGCGAAGATCTCGGGGGAGGGGAAGGGGATGTGGTTGAAGAAGCCGATGCGCAGGTCTGGGCGGAGTGCGCGCAGGTATTGCGGGACCAACTGCAGCTGGTAGTCCTGCACCCACACGGTGGCGTTGGGTGCTGCGGCCTGGGCGGCGGCCTCGGCGAAGCGGGTGTTGACCAGTTGGTAGGAATCCCACCAGGTTCGGTGGAACTCAGGGGGCGCGATGACATCGTGATAGAGCGGCCAGAGCGTGGAGTTGGAGAAACCCTCGTAGTACAGCTCCACCTCGTCGCTGGACAGCGGGACGGGGATGAGGTCCATGGACTCGTGATGGAAGGGTTCCAGCACCTCGTCGGGGGCACCGTGCCAGCCCACCCATGCGCCGTCGCGCGTTGCCATCACGGGTGCCAGGGCTGTGACCAGGCCGCCCGGCGCGCGTCTCCATCCGGCGTCGGAATCTTCAGTGGAAATCCTGTCCACCGGTAGGCGGTTGGAGACCACAACGAAGTCCGAACCGCCTTCGTGGATGGGCTGTTTTGGCGGAGTATCTTCAGGCATGTGCAACTCCCGGGGTTGAGACTAGGGTTTGTGTCAGCTTAGCCGCTTGGCTGCCTGCGCTGCCATGAAGTGGCATTTTGTGCGGTCCTGTTACCTTGAGAGCATTCTCCAAGGTTTCTCCCCTAAGATAATCAAGAACACGCCGTAGAACGGCCCTTTTTCATGCCCAAAGACTTGAGGAACTATGAGCTCTAAAAATGATCCGCGGTTGTCCAAAGCTGAGCGCACCGCTTTGGCGCGCGAGCAGGCCAAAACGATTCGTGATGCCCAGCTGAAGAAGGAAAAGCGCAAAGGCTGGCTGATACGTGGCGGCGTTTTGGCGGCTGTGGTGGCCATTGTGGTGATTGTTGCGCTCATAGTCATTCAGACGAACAAGGCCAACGAGCCGGTGGCGTCCACGGGCCCCGTGCCGACGAATATGAACGCCTATGGCGGCATTACTCTCGGGGCCGATGGTGCTGTTATCAAGCCGACCACCACGGAGACCACCGTGGACATCGACAAGGTGGGCACGCCTCCCACCGCTGCTGCTGAGAAGGCTTTTGACCTGCAAAAGATTGGCATCCAGCCCTCCGCCACCGGCGAGCCGATCCAGACTGTTGTGTACTTCGACTTCATGTGCCCGTTCTGCGGCCAGTTTGAAAAGCAGTTTGGTCCGCAGCTGAAGTCTTTGGCCAGCGAGGGCAAGATTACCGTTGAATACCGCGCGCTGGGCTTCCTGGATCGCTTCTCCTCAGGCACCAACTACTCCTCACGCGCCGGCGCAGCTGCTGCCTGTGTTGCCGACAAGTCGCCGGAAAAGTACCAGGCATTCCTGGACCTCTTGTTCGTCAACCAACCCGCTGAAAACAGCAAGGGCCTGGACAACGCAACCCTGAAGAAGTACGCCTCCGACGTGGGAGCGGCGGACATCAGCTCCTGTGTTGATACCAAGACCTTCCGCCCGTACATGGCCAACACCACGGCGTTGGCAACTGTCCACGGTGTCACAGGCACCCCCACCGTGTTCATGGACGGTGCGCAGTGGCAGTCACCTGAAACGTTCGACGACTTCCTGGCCAAGGCACTGGCCGCCAAGAAGTAGTCTTTCTTCCTAGATGCTCCGTAGAAACCGGCTTTCCTGCGCTTATTTTGGCGGAGGGGAGCCGGTTTTTATTTTTCTCCCCGTGTACGGTAGCCTTGTCTAGCGCTTGATTGCGTTTGCCTCCTTAGCTCAGCTGGCCAGAGCACCGCTCTTGTAAAGCGGGGGTCGTCGGTTCGAATCCGACAGGGGGCCCAGAGGCTCATAAGGCCCGGAATGACGGGGTTTTTGGGAGGACCGCATGGCTCAGAGTAGGGGTATTGCAACCTAGGTCATCCTTTTGCATGAAATTCCGGCAGGGTTTAGACCCTGACAGTCCCGTTGGCCCTGGTCGCCGGGACTGATTGCCTGTGAGACGTAGTGGCCGCCACTGGGCCTGGCCGTTGGCGGCCGCCCCGGATGGTCGCTGTTGAGATGATTGCCAGCCGATACCGTTGCGCTGTGTTTGTGTGCAGTGTTTGCTCAGCAGGCAGGCCCCTGGGGTTGCGGCGGCAAGTGGTGTTCCTCATAGGAGCCCGCCGCGCAGCCTTTTTGGCACGTCGTACGTGTGCGGCGAGTGCCTGCGGAATTCGAACTGTAGATGTTGTTCGTCGTCGGTTTGAATCTGACAACTCAATACATGCGATGTGGCCGCGCCTCGTCCAAGTGCTGCGACGTGAACAGAATTGCCTTGAGTGGCACCTAAGTATTACAGAGTTCCTTTGAGGTCCAACCTGCGGGGATCCCGAGGGCTCCTATCGTAAATCCAGGACGTTCAGGAAAGTTTTGGATCACTCTGACGAGTCGTTGCGACCATTCGGACCCTGCTTCAATGGACTGCAAGAGGTAGGCAAAAATGGCGAGGGCGTTGTAGAGTCCAAAAACGGTTTTTTGGCGCTGGTCTCGTCCTGCAGGTGGTCGAGGGCGGGGACGAGCCCGGGTTTGGGCCGACCAGAGGCGGCGACGAGTTTGCGGTTGAAGAGTCGCGCGTGGTGTGCGGAAACGATGCGGATGTAGTTGAGGCAGGAAATCCAGCTTGTCAACAACTTCTTGGTGGGGGCTCCGTACGCTTGTACGATCTCGGTCGCAAGGGAGTTGTTGAGACCGGCGTAGAGGCGGCCGAGTAGCCCCATTTCCAGGATCTCTGTCAGGGCCCAGATTGGCATCTAGTTGTCGTACTTCGTCCGGAAGTGCGCTACGAATGCTTCATCCGAGTCTGTCCGTCGTGCATCCAATCGTTGCAACCACTGTGCGTGGCGGCTCGTCGGTGTGCTCGTTCGTGGGTCGATGGAGTCGTCCGTGAAGGCCACCACGAACGTTGACGTGCGCAGGTGGGCGAATGGGAAGCCTGGCCGAGGATGTATCCGATCTGCATGCGGAGAGAGACTTCAATTCGCTCGATGCCGTCAAGGACGAGCAAGCGTAAATCCCGGTCGAAGTCGATTAGCAGAGAGCCCAGGCTTCGCATATTCCGCCACTGGGCACCTCCGCAAAAGAAAATCAGCCCGAGTCATGAGGCGAGCGGGCTGATCGTGATAGTTGACGAATAGCACGGCAAGTCCAGCAAAGTCGCGGAGTCAGCGCAGTCCCATCGCGTTCCGGACCTCGTCCAGGATGTGGTGTACGGCGGTCTCCGCCATCACAGCGTCACCGCGGGCCACCGCCGCCGCAACATCCTCGTGGGCCTGTAAGGCTTCGTTCCGCGGCTTGAAGGGCATCAGGCCCTGCTTGGTTCGGCTGGTGAGCACTTCGGCCACCATGCCTTCGAGCGCCGTGAACATCTCATTGCCGCAGCTTTGGAGCAGCAGGGAGTGGAACTCGATGTCCACCGCCAGGAACGCCTCGAGTTCGCCGGCCTCGCCCAGCCGCCTCAGCTCTGCAGCCAGGAAAACCAGCCTGGCCCGTTCCGCGGCGCTCGCCCGTCGGGCAGCACCGGCAGCAGCAATGGGCTCGACGGCGATGCGCAGCTCCGTGAGGCTGCTGTACTGAATATCGCGCCGGACAGAGCCCAGGCGCCAGCGCACCAGCTTGGGATCAAAGACATTCCACAGCCTGCGCTCCTGGACCACGATGCCCACCCGCCGGCGCGAATACACCAGGTTCATGGACTCCAGGACCTTCATGGTGTCCCGCGAAACGGTGCGGGAAACGCCGTACTCCTGCTGGAGGCCCTCAAGGGTCAGCCGGCTGCCCGGAGGAAGGCTCCCTGCAGCGATGGCGGAGCCAACCGCCTCGAGAACGCGTTCATGCATGGAGGGGGAGGCCCCGCCGTCGTGCGCGTTATCCGCGTCCGGTACTGTCGCCGTCGACATCTTTCCTGCTTTCCTCTGCGCTTGCGCGCCCTTCAATCGTACCGACAAATTTTCAAAGGTATGACTTGTGACACCAAAAGATAGTACCTATCGTCTGAAATGGTGATACCTTATCTTCCAGTGCACTTCATTGTGAGATGCGCAACGACATCTCTTCATTTGGCCAACGGCGTCTTCTTCGGAGTTAAAGCATGCAGTATCCAGTCACGCACCTGGTGGTGATGGGCGTTGCCGGTTCCGGCAAGTCCACCATCGCGGCAGCTCTTTCCCAGCAGCTTGGCTGGGCCTATGCCGAAGCAGACGAGTTCCACCCGCAGTCCAACATCGACAAGATGACCCGGGGCGTTCCCCTGCAGGACGAGGACCGCTGGCCCTGGCTGCGGGAAATCCAGGGCTGGATGACCGCTCATGCCGCTGCCGGGAAGAGCGCCGTGCTCACCTGTTCCGCGCTAAAGCTGAGCTACCGTCAGCTTCTCTCCGAAGCGAAGGGTCGGGTCCTGTTCATCCACCTCGACGGCGGCGCCGACCTGATTGGCCAGCGCATGCAGGGTCGCGAAGGCCACTTTATGCCGCCTACGCTCCTGCCCAGCCAGCTGGCCACCCTGGAACCGCTGACCGGCAACGAACTTGCCGCCGGCAGCCTGCGCCTGGACATCTCCAATTCCCCGGAGGAGATCGTCACCGCCGTGCTGGCTGGCCTCATGCTTCCCGCCTAGGCCGAGCTCAGCACCTGCGGAGCTCAGCGCCTGCCGAGCTCGGCCACCGAGCCGACCCAATTTTTCCCCAATACCCAAGTAGTTCTGTTCAAAGGAGAACCATGGTCATCGAAGGATGGACCCAAACGCTGGGCGCAGGACCTCTGCTGCTCATCGCCGCGGCATCGATTGTCGTGCTGCTGTTCCTGATCATCAAGCTGCGGATGCATGCACTCGTCGCCCTGATCGTGATCAGCCTGGCCACCGCATTCGCCACCGGAATCCCCGCCAACCAGGTAGTTCCTGTGCTGATCAACGGGTTCGGCACAACCCTGGGCACCGTGGCGCTCCTCGTGGGCCTGGGCGCCATGCTCGGCCGCATCGTTGAGACCAGCGGCGGCGCCAAGGTGCTGGCCGACTACCTGATCGGCGTGTTCGGCGAAAAGCGTGCCCCGTTCGCCCTGGGCCTCGCCTCCCTGATCTTCGGGTTTCCCATCTTCTTCGACGCGGGCCTGGTGGTTATGCTGCCCGTCGTGTTCGCCGTGGCCCACCGCTTGGGCGGGGGAGTGCTGCGCTACGGCCTCCCCGCCGCCGGCGCCTTCTCCGTGATGCACATCTTCCTGCCGCCACACCCGGGCCCGGTCTCCGCCGCTGCCTTCTTTGATGCCAACATCGGCTTGGTCCTGATCGCCGGCCTCCTCACCGCCATCCCTACCTGGTACGTGACCTCCTACCTGTTCGGCTTGTGGGTCGGCAAGAAGCTGGTCCTCCCGGTCCCGGCCATCCTTGGCCAAGCCAGCGCCGAAGCCGAGGCCCACCCGCCACGCTTCCGCACCATTATCGGCCTGCTGCTCCTACCCCTTGTCCTGATCTTCATCAACACCGGCCTGAACACCCTTGCGTCCTCCGGCGTGCTGTCCGAAGAGGTCAAAAACGAGCAGTGGTTCCAGGTCCTGCGCACCATCGGTGAAACCCCGGTCGCCCTGCTGATCGCCGTCCTGGTGGCCGTTTATGTCCTGGGCACCCGCCGCGGCAAGAACGCTGGCGCCATAGAGAAGCTGCTCGAATCCTCGCTGGGCCCGGTCTGTTCGGTCATCCTGATCACCGGTGCCGGCGGCATGTTCGGCGGCGTGCTCCGCGCCTCTGGCATCGGCGCGGCACTGGCCGATGTCCTGGGTAACCTGGGCATTCCGCTGATCCTGGCAGGCTTCCTGATTTCCGCCATCCTGCGTATCGCCCAGGGTTCCGCCACTGTGGCCCTGACCACCACCGCTGGCCTCATAGCCCCGGCCGTGGCCACCGCCGGCCTGGCCGGCATGCAGGTTGCCGCCCTGGTTGTCGCCGTGGCAGCCGGCTCCGTGGTGGTCTCCCACGTCAACGACTCCGGCTTCTGGTTGGTGGGCCGCTTCTTCGGCATGGACGTCAAGACCACCCTGAAGACCTGGACCGTCATGGAAACCCTGATCGGCGTCATGGGCTTCGCCATCGCCGCGGTCATATTCCTTCTGGCCGGTGTGGCGGGTTAGCGCTGCACCTGCCAGCCACGGCTGACTGAAGTACGACGGCGGGGCGTCCAGAGAAATTCCGGGCGCCCCGCCGTCGTCGTACTACTGGGGCGCCAGGCTGTGGCGACGCCGTTGGTCAGGTCCAAGACACCCTTGATCGGGATGGGAAAGACAAGGTCCCCCTCGTCGTTGACCTCGTTCTGCCAGTGGCTGACGATCAGGTCGACTTTCTCATCGGCTCCGTCCAGCAGGATCAGTTGTATCTGACCCCATTCCATCAGGGCCTTGCCACTCTCTGCCACCGTCACCGCCTCTACCGCTGCTTCCTGTTGCCAGCCTGTCATCCAAGTCTCCCTGATGGCACTGACCGCATGTTTTCAGTTCGCCATTCAGCCGACTCGAACCCCTCCTGTTGCAATGACTGCCTGAATCCGCCGGTGCGGATGTCGAAGGATCAACGCACCCGGGGCCAAGTGGCCAAACGAACCGTGGACGGCAAAAGCAAGAAGGAAATCATCCGCTGCCTCAAACGCTACGTTGCCCGAGAAATTTACCGCGTCATGACCAATCCACGACCCATCCCTCCGACCAGCGTTCTACGCCCGCTACGACTGGCGCTGGGGCTAACACTGACGTTTGCGGCCGACGCGATGGGAACATGGCCAACATCAATTTCACGCATCGAACGTGGCACATCACGAGACCGCACAACCGCTGAAGACTGCCGAACTTGGCTTGGAGTACTGGCAGAGAAAACTATTTGACAAGAATGGGAGCATCAACATCCCCGGACCCTCAATGACTGGGGGACTTAATCATGCCGGGACCGACAAGGCCATCAACCCCAATTCTTACGCTTTAAGGGGCTACTAAAAAGGTAACGAGTGAGAAACTTGGAAGTTTCAGGACAAGGCGAACTGGCGCGACCCTAATGCTAATGATTCTCATTTACGATATCGTGTGTAGTGTGAACGATTTCCTGAGAACCCCCCTGGACCCGCCGCGCCCCGTAGCGCCTTCCCCTTGGCCAAGGTCCGCCGCGTGGCGGCGGCACGGCACCGCCCTGACACTGTCGACCAGTATTTTGTTAGTGATCCTTGTTTCCGCAAGCACCGGTCCACTGTCCACCAGCCTGCCCGAAACAGCGAAGATCATCGCCGGGCATCTTGTACCCGGCATGGCGTGGATGAATGACGGTAGCATCTCAGTCTCGCAAGATCAGGCCGTCTGGAACTTTCGCCTGCCGCGCACTCTGTTGGCTGGCATTGCCGGTGCGAGCCTGGCCCTGGCCGGTGCACTGCTGCAGACCAATGTCCGCAACCCGCTGGCCGAACCCTACATCCTGGGGGTCTCGGCCGGTGCCGGAGTCGGTGCGGTGCTGGCCATTGTGGCCGGATCCACTGCGGTGGCTGGGCTGGGTTTGAACGCGGCCGCGTTCGTCGGGGCCGCTGGCGCCACAGCCCTGGTGTACCTGCTGGCGCGGCAGGGCGGGATTATTGCTCCCTCCCGGCTGATTCTGGCGGGGGTCGCACTGGGCTCGCTTCTGGCAGCGATCACTAACTTCCTGACCATCACCACCGAGGCCCAGAACGTCTACAGTGTCTTGTTCTTCCTGCTCGGTAGCGTTTCCGCGGCCAGCTACCCGCAGCTAATCTTGCCCGGGCTCGCTCTGGCCGGGGTGGGGCTGTATGCGATGCTGCGTTCCCGGGCGCTGAACGCCATGCTGGCAGGAGATGAGGCAGCCATCGCGTTGGGTGTTAACGTCACCGCCATGCGCAGGACACTGTTGCTGGCCACGGCGTTGTTGACTGCCACCACCGTGGCGGTGTGCGGCGGGATCGGTTTTGTGGGCCTAGTGGTTCCGCATGCGGTGCGCATGATTGTCGGCTCGGACCACCGGCGGATGCTGCCACTGGTCATCCTGGGCGGTGGGTTGTTCCTGATGCTCACAGACCTCTTGGCCCGCACCATTGCCCAGCCGGCCGAAATCCCGCTGGGCATCCTTACTGCTGCGGTCGGCGCACCCTTCTTCCTCTGGCTCATGCGCACCTCCGGCGCCCGTGCGGCGGGCGTGGAACAGTGAACGTCTCCTTCGAAAAAGTCAGTGTGGAGATCGGGGGCCACCGGATCGTGAACAATGTTTCCCTGACCGTTCCCTCAGGTTCGGTTCTGGGTCTGCTGGGCCCCAACGGTTGCGGGAAGTCAACGCTTCTGCGCACCCTTTATCGCGCCCAAAAGCCCTCCTCGGGAACAGTTCTCGTGAACGGGACGGATGTCCGATCCCTGGACGGACGCGAGGTGGCCCGCAGGATCGCCGTCATGGCCCAGGAATCCACCCAGGAGTTCCCTATTACGGTGCGCGAAATGGCGATGCTGGGCAGGGTGCCGCACCAGCGCGGATTCGGCGCCGACTCCGCTGCCGACCACGAGCTCATCGACACCGCGCTGCGCGAAGTCGGGGCCACACATCTGGCCGCGCGTTACTTCGCTGGGCTCTCCGGGGGGGAAAAGCAGCGCGTACTGCTGGCTAGAACCCTGACGCAGCAGACCCCCGTGCTGGTGCTGGATGAACCCACCAACCACCTGGACGTCGCCTTCCAACTTGAACTCATGTCCTTGGCCACCTCGCGCGGGATCACCGTGCTTACCGCCCTGCACGATATGAATTTGGCGGGCGAATACTGCGACCAGGTAGCCCTGATGCGGGCCGGTGAACTACAAGCCATCGGCCGTCCGCACGAGGTACTCGACGAGGACGCCATCCGCGCCGGCTTCGGCGTCGACTCGCGCCGGTTGGAGCATCCACTCACCGGCCGTCCGTTGATAGCCGTCGCCCGGATTACCCCTCTGCCCGCACCTGCGGCGCAACAACAACCAATCAACCACGAAACCGAAATAGTCAAGGAAAACGCATGAACAACAAACCTCTGCTTCTTATCTCCGGCCTACTACTGGGTGGCAACCTGCTGGCGGGCTGCGGCCAGGCGGTCTCCGCCACGGCACCGACGCAGTCCGCCGGAGCCGCGCAAACCATCGAGAACTGCGGCCGCGCACTGTCCTTCGCCGGGGTGCCGCAGCGGGCCGTGGCCATGACGCCGGGCCAGTCCGAGATGCTGGTGCGCCTGGGCCAAGCGGATAAAGTCGTAGCCGAGGCCCAAAGCAAGGGCCGGGCGCTCATGCCAGAACTTGCGGACCTGGGCACAGCCAAGCAATTGAGCGAACAGAGCCCGCCATCGCGGGAGGTACTGCTGGGTGTCGCCCCGGACCTGGTTTACTCGCCCACCAGCTATGAGTTCACCGCAGAGCAGGGATTCGCCGACATTGACCAGCTCAAGGCTGCCGGCGCCCAGGCCTACATTGCCACCGCTGGCTGCCCCGAGCGCCGCAGCAACGCCGAGGTAAAAGACCTGTTCACTGACATAACGAATATGGGAGCCATCTTCGGCGTCGCCGGGCAAGCCTCCACTCTGGCCGGCGAGGCGCAGGGAGCACTGGATAGCGTGGCGCGGAGGGTCTCGGGCCTGCCGAAGCCATCCGTGGCTGAACTCTTCGTAGAGGGTAACACCATTGCCGCCATCGGGGCGGGCATCGAATACAACATGATCGAGATCGCCGGTGGCGAAAACGTCTTCAGTCCTGATGACCAGGCGTTCGCCCAGTTTTTCTCCTCCGTCATCTCCCCCGAGACGTTGGTCGCCAAGAACCCGGAGGTCATCGTCTTCACCACCATCGACAAGGCCCATGAGAAAGCGACTATCGATTTCCTTCGTTCGAAGTTCCCGCAGTTGGACGCCGTGAAGAACAACCGTATGGTGGCCGTCGACTCCGACGACGTCATGCCGGGCACCTGGGGCAACATTCGGGCCGTGGAACAGATCGCAGCCGGGCTTCACCCCGAAGCGTTCTAAGCCTTGATCCACCGATTTGGTTTGAGGTGGCTACGGCGGTTTAAACACGAAATGCCCGTCTTTTAGGGGAAAATATGGCTTACCACAGTCAAATTTTCATACCCAAAAGAGGACATCTCGCAGATGCTAGTTTCCCATACCCGTGCGGCCGTGTCAGTTTCCTTTGACGAGGAGAACCTTGTGTCGCCGACCGGGCTGGTCCCGGTGATGCGGCTGGCCGAGGACGTGGGCCTGCACTCGTTGGCGGATGAATGGTTGTCCGTGCCCACGGATAAGGGAGCGAACGCGGGGTTGAAGGTCGCAGCGCTGGTGGCGGGCATGGTCGCCGGGGCCGATTCCATTGATGACATGGCCGTGCTGCGCCACGGCGGGATGAAGAAGATCTTCAAGGGTTGTTACGCCCCGTCAACGCTGGGCTCGTTCCTGCGCTCCTTCACCTTCGGGCATGTGAAACAACTCGATGCAGTCGCCTCCCGGTTCCTGACCGGCCTGGCCCGGACAGTGCCCTTGTTCGGAGCCGTCACGGGAGGACTTCATTTTTGTTGATGTTGATGACACGATCATCGAAGTTCATGGCTACCTGAAGCAGGGCTCCGGTTACGGCTACTCCGGAGTCCGCGGCCTGAACGCCGTCCTTGCCACCGCCTCGCGGGAGGACACGGCCCCGGTCATCATCGCCCAACGCCTGCGCAAAGGGGCTGCGAACTCCGCCCGCGGTGCGAACAAGTTCGTCACTGAAGCCTTATCCACGCTCAAACGCACGAAGACGCCGGGGCCGGTGGTGTGTCGTTTTGATTCGGCCTACTACGGCTACCCCTCTGTTAGCGCAGCACTGGCCGGCGGGGCCGATGTTACGGTCACGGTGCCGATGAACCCGGCCATCAAAAGCGCCATCACCGCCATCGGCACGGATGCGTGGACTCCGATCAAGTACACCAACGCAATCTACGACGAGGACACCCAAACATGGGTGTCAGTCGCTGAAGTCGCCGAAATCCCGTTCACCGCGTTCTCTTCCAGGAAGAAGGCCGAGCGTGTCCCCGGGCGGCTGGTCGTGCGACGCATCCGGCGAGCTGAACCCGAAAGCCACCGCAGCTCAGCCAATACTCTTTGACACGCACCGCTTCCATGCATTCTTCACCACCGTGGCCACGGAGAAGCTGGACGCGGTTGCCGCTGACAAAGTTCATCGCAAGCACGCCCGGATCGAGCAAGTCAACGCTGATCTGAAAGACAGTGCCCTGGCCCACCTGCCCTCGGGCAAGTTTGCCGCGAACTCGGCGTGGCTGGTCGCCGCGGTCATGGCTTACAACCTGACCCGCACCGCCGGGATTCTCGCCGAAGGCCAGTTCGCCAAGGCCCGGACCGGCACGATCTGCCGCAAAATCATCAATATTCCGGCCCGGATAGCTTCCAGCGCGCGGCGTCAACAGTTACACCTGCCTCAAGACTGGCCCTGGCAAACCGAATGGGTGAACCTCGTCACCGCCACACACGCACCGCCACGAGCCGCTTAAAACCCGTCAATCCAGCCAGCCCGGCGCAACCCAAGGAACCAAAAGTGGAACACCACCGGCAGCGAGGCCGGCCCCCGGGCTGCCCAAAAACACAAGATGACCGAAAATTGAGATTCAGTCAATCACCAAACCGGATCGGTGGATCAAGGCTAAGGACGTCGCCCCGCAACACCCCCGGATACCTTCGGGGCCCGTCACATAGCGGACCCCGAAGGTATCCGAGTCTCCGAAAGAGAACCGGAAAGCCTGGCCCTTCGGCGAGCACACACATAAATGACACGGCCGGAGCTGGACCGCAAACGGTCCGGCTCCGGCCTTGTGCCAGGTTTCGCCAGAGATTTGGCACCGGGGTCCTACCGGGAGGGTCTATGCGGCTGGGATAGGGGTGAAGAGTGCAGGTCGGCGAGGTCGACCATGCGGTCGCAGCGCGCCAACGTGGAATCCCGGTGCGAAATCGTGATGACTGTTGTGTCACCGGACAGTGCGGCCACGGCGTCGAGCAGGACCGCTTCGGTGGCCGCGTCCAGGGATGCGGTGGTCTCGTCCAGGACCAGTATTCGGGGCTGCACCAGAAGTGCCCTGGCCAGGGCGATGCGGGCGCGTTCTCCACCCGAGACGCTGGTGCCGGACTCTCCGATCATGGTGTGCACGCCGTCTGGCCAGCGCCCCGCGTCCAGCACTAGCCCGGCGCGGCCCAGAACGCCCTGGACCTGGGTCGCGGAGGCGCCTGGGACCGCCAGTTGCATGTTTTCCAGCAGTGACCCGTGGAAGATCGTGGCGTCCTGCTCCACCAGGGTGACCAATCCACGGAAGACGCGCGGGTCCACGGAAGACACGTCGACCGACTCGCCAGCGCTCGGGACTAACTTGATAGAGCCTGTATCCGGGGACCAGAGGCGTACCAGTAGCCGCGCCAGGGTGGTCTTTCCAGCCCCTGAGCGACCCGAGATGCCCAGGTGTTCCCCTGGTCCCACGGACAGCCAGCAGGGTTCCAGTGCCGTGGTGCCGTCCCCGTAGCTGAAGCCCGCACCTTGGATTTCGATTCCCAGCGGGCCCACAGCGGCAAAGGGGAGAACCGGCGTCAGCACCGGGCCTTCGGCGGGCATGGAGATCCCCTCCAGTACCCGGGCCGCGCTGGCACGGTGGGGTTGCAATTGGGTGAAAACAGCAACCGCCTCCATCAGCGGGGAGAGCAGTGTGAGGGTTCCTGCAACCACGGCCGGGATCCACAACGGATCCAGGCCCGGCCTGTTCCAGGCCGCTAGGAACACAGCGACCAGGATGCCCAGGGAACACAATTCGCGCATGCTTGCGGATGCGGCTTCACGGGATTTGAGTCGGCGTTCTGCTCTGGCCACGGTGTGGGTGGCGGCGGCGAGCTGCTGCTGTACATGCTCTTGCAACCCGAAGCCGAGGATTTCACGGGAGCCGGAAAGTAGGTCCACGGCCAAGGCTGATTGGTCGGCCTTGGCCCGTTGCACCTCCTCGCCAAGGCGTGCGTTGGTGCGCAGCCAGGGAAGGGTCAGCAGCACCAGGGCAGCCAAACCCAGTACCAGGCCGGCGGCCAGTGACCCGCCGATCCGGAACAGCGCAACGGTGCCGCCCAGTAACAGTACGGCGGAGCCGGCCAGTTGGGTCAGTGTGTGGGCGTAGAAGAACTCGAGCTTCTCGGTGTCCCCCATGGCGGTGGCAGCCAGCCGTCCGGTGTGTTGGCCTGGAGCCCGGGATGGCACACCGCGGGAAAACCCGTCGAAGAGGGCCATGCGCAATGCCGCGAGCACTCGATAGGCGATGGAGTGCGAGATGTCCATTTCGTGCCAGGTCAGGATCGCGCGCAGCAGTACGGCCGCACCACCGGCGATCCACCACCCCGGGTCCGCCAGCTCATCCTCGACCAGGGCGAGGGTTACCGTATAAGACCCCGTCACGGCCAGGAAAACCAGCGCCAGGTTGTTGGCCAGGCCAACCAGCACGGTCCAAGCCAGTGCCATGCGGTGCGCGGATAGATACGGGAGCAGTCCCCACAGGGGATCTTCCCGGCGCGTCACTTTGTCGGTGTTCTGCAGGCTCATGATGTCTCCGGGGATGTGGACGGGATGGTTTCGCGCAGCGTGCCCTCGTGCAGTTGCAGCACAGTGTCGGCGGCTTCCAGGGCCTCGGTGCGGTGGGCGATCATCACCACGATGCGGTACCGGGCTTCGGCGCGCAAGAAATCCATGAGTTCGCCGGCCAACTCCGGGTTCAGCGCCGAGGTGGGCTCATCGAGCAGCAGCACCGGGCGGTCGGCCAGGATGGCGCGGGCGATCGCCAGGCGCTGGAGCTGACCACCGGATAGCGAGTGCCCGGCCTCCGCAATGACAGTGTCCAGGCCATGGGGCCACGCTGCGAGCTCGGCGCCCAACCCCGCCCGGGCCATCACACCGCGCATGTCTGCTTCATTGGCCCCGGGACGCACTGCCGCCAGGTTCGCCCGGATGGTGCCAGGGAACAAATAGCTGTGTTGAGAAACTACGCTGACGTCCCCGGGTTGCATCGGGCGTCCGTCCAGCAGGCATTGTCCGCCGGCGGGCAGGAACCCGAGCATGATGTCAAAGAGTGTGCTTTTTCCGGCGCCCGAGGGCCCTGCCACAGCGGTGATCCCGCCGCTGCGGAGGCCGATCGTGGCGCCATTTAGCAGCCACGGGGAGGTGGGCCCGTAGCGGAATGAAATCTCTTCCAGCACGAGGGTGTGGCCATCTGTCGGCTGTTCGCCAGCACCATTGGCTGGGTCCGGAGCGGGGTGAGCGGGGGCCCTGGCTGGTTTTTCGCTGTCGGAGGCGATCGCTGCATCGATGCTGCCCAATGCGGAGATGCCCAGGTAGCCGGCGTGCCATTGGCGTGCGAGGTCGCGGAGGGGCCGAAAGACCTCTGAGGCCAGGATGAGTGTGAAAAATGTGAGTGAGGGTTCCCCTCCGATTCCACTGGGCAGAGCTCCGAGCGAGTGCAAGGCGGTCAGTGCCGCTGCGGCCAGCAGCCCGGCCTGGATCCCGAGGTCCGCCAATGCCGTGTCGGCGAGTGAGACCCGCATGGTGGCCACGGTGGCCCGGTGCAGTTCCTGAGAGCGTTCGTCCAGCCGGGTGCGGAAGCGCGGGACGACGTCGAGGATCTTCAGTGTTCGCATGCCCTGCAACGCCTCAAGGAAATCGGCACTCAGGGCCTCGTAGGAGTCCCAGTGCGTGGTGCTGCGCCGGGCCAGGAGTCTGCCCCATAACCTCGGGGCACCCACGGCCACCACGACGGCGGCAAGCAGCGCTGCGGCGAGCACCGGGTTCAGCGTTGCCACGCCGGCCAGCAGGATCGGGCACAGGATCTGCAGCTGCAGTGCATGGGGTATGTAGGCGGTGACGTAGGGCTCCACGCCGTCCGCACCTTCGCTCAGGGCCAGCCGGCGTGCCCCGCTGCGTTCGGAATTGTCGCGCAGCCGCTCCGGGCGTAGTAGTGCCCCGGCCAGGGTGGCGCGTAATTCAAGGCGTACCGCGGTTCCCAAGGCGCTAGCCAGACTGGCCTGCACCTGTTGCAGAGCAGCGCGGGCCACACCGCAGCCAAGTACGGCGAGCAGGCTTCCCGCCACTTGTGCCCCGGAGTGAACTTGGCCGGGCAGCAGCCCGGCCAAGGCGTGGGCCAGGAACCAGGCCTGCACCCAGTAGCTGGCGGTACCCAGGCATACGACAAGGGTGAGTGCATGAAGAATTCGGCGGTGTCCGAGGGACAAGGCCATCAGGCGCCTATTGACCAGCATGAGTGTTTCCTTCCGATCTGAACGCCCGGAATCCGAGCGCGTGCAGGGTGGTGAACCCGTCCCGGGTCCCAGTCCAGCCGGCCACGGGCCGGAAGGTGATTCCCGGGTCGGTAGACAGGGAGGAATAGAGCAGGTGGGCGGCGGACGCCGCGGCCCACCACATGGCCGTTTCGTCCGGCGCAGAGCGGGTGCGAAAGAGCAGTATCCCGTCCAGTGAATCCACCCACCGCTGTCCTGCACACTCCCGGCGAAGCAGCCGATTCCGAATGCCGGCTTGGTCCACTAACAGGACCTCACACGCAGCTGGCATTGGTAGCGGAAAATCTTCCAGCATCGCCCGCCATACCTGCTCAGCTGCGCCTCGGTGGGGGTGAGTCGACACCGGGACGGCTCCGGTGATGGGGATACTGCGACGGCGCAGCAGTTGCCCTTCCATGAGCCGTTCGCCCGGCGTCAGGTCTAGTGGGCCCTCAGGGTGGCGGAGTCCTGACTCAGTTGCCCAGCGCTCCGCGGCCGCCAGCGTGCGTAGTTGCCGCTGCGGGACCGGCCGGGCCCGGCCAGCGGGTCCCGCGGCGGCAACCCACTGGGATAGTTCGGGCAGTACGTCACCGGCCCCCATCGACAGGGCCGCCAGGGCCAATTCCGCTCCGGTATCCGGCCAGTGCTGCTGCCACTGGGAGTATTCAGGCACCCTGGCCGCCGCAGCCAAGGTGGCTGGATCCGCGGTGAGCCACCTGCTCGCCATCCCCCGGGAGGCCGCATGGCGGGCCACACCCACCAGAGCGTAGGCAGTGTCGGCCAGCAGCAGCGGCAGGGCGCGATGATGGTATTTCGCCGCGGTTCGCTGGGGCAGGACAGTGAAAACGACAATGGCACCGGCCGTTGCGGGTGCGGATTGGATGCGGCGGTACGTGGTGGAATTGGCGGGGTTGTAGGCATGGATTCCCGGCGGTACATCGCAGTCGCTACCGCAGAGCAGATGAACCTGCACCGGATAACAGGCACCGGCCGAGGGAATGGCCCGTTGCGGGATGCCGCCCGGCGCCCCGGTGGCGGGGTTTACGTGGAACCCCCGGGTTTTCCAGAGCGCACCGAGCACCGCGGCAATCGGCACCGGCGCATCGGAAACGGCATGGTCGGGGGGCAGGGGCGGGTCCCAGGTGTTTTGACGGGGACCGGGATGCGTCATGGCCCCGGGCACCTTCTCGGACCAGGCAGCGGTAAAGTCCCCGGCGGGGTGCGTGCGGCAAACAGGAGCCATCGTTCCTACATGTGGGGTGGTGGGGCGAGGGTGAAATCCTCCGGGCCGTGGGGTGCGACATGCCGCCAGCCGCGGGCCACCGCGGCCTTGGCGACGCGCGGGCAGCCCAGGTAGGCGAAGGCGGCCGGGGCATTGGGCACAAGTCCACCGACCACGACCCGCACCACACTCAACCCGGTCAGGGCGACGTCGTCGGTGGTCAGCTCACGGGCGTAAACCTCGTGCCCCGCGCCGGCTAGGCGCCGGTGAACTTCTTCCATGGGCACCGCAGCCACCTCCTCGATTCCCGCCAGCGCGCCAGCCGGCGCCTTGAATCGATCGGCCAGGGCGTGCATCCCGGGATCAAGCCACACCTGGACATGGGCACCCAGATCACGGACGGCTTCGAATTGCTCCCCGGCGTCCTGCAGGTAGCGGCGGTCGGACCGGTGCTCCAGGTACAGGCCCCGGGCCATGAGCCCGGCCTGGACGGCTTGGAAGACCCAGCCGTCCGCATCGGTGGTGCCCTGCGTGTAAATCCAGGTGTGGACCGCCTCGAGCACTGCCTTGCGGGCGGCTTCGGCCGGATCGTTTTTACAGGAGAATCCGGCGGCGTAGAGCCCGGTGCCGGGGTCGAAGACCAGTGCCGCCATGGCCGGTGCGAACTCGCTAGGCATTTCAACGACCCAGTATTCGAGTCGGCAGCCATCCATGGCCTGCGCCAGCCCGGGGATCGAATCAGTGCGGATGCCACGGGTGGGTCCGTCCAGGTGCCACCATAATTCCAGGGCGTCTCGTTCCACGGTTTCCAGCAGCGCCCGGTCCCTGGCATCGGCGAACCCCTGCCCGGTGGCGATTCCTGCGTAATTGAGGTGGTGGATCCTGGGCAGGTGAGTGAAACGCCGTTGCCGCCAGTTCAGGTACACCAGGCTGGCGGGCAGCCAGACCTGTTGCCCGTCGCTGTGTCGGCGGCAGGAGGTCCAGAGCGTTTCGGTATCCTCATCCAGATCCCTGTACGGGAAGCCTGGGCGTTCCAGCTGCCACGGGGCAAAGCTGGGCAGCTCATCCAGCGGCACGATGCGCAGCCCGGCGGTAGCGGCCTGCCGGACACTGCCAATGAAGTGTTCCTTGTCGGGGATGTCGGCCGGGATGAAGTTGCCGCAATAGCGTTCAATGCCCTCGGCGACCGCCGCGATCCATGCCTGTCGCTCGTCCCCGAAAGTGGTGCCCAGCGATACCCGGTCCGCAGGCCAGTCTCCCAGCCAGCGGGCGTCCGAGACCTCGGCGGTCATGGATGTATAGGCTGGCGGGGCGTCTTGAGGCGTTAGTACCGAGCGGACGCGGCGGATGATCCCGGTGTGTTCATCCACCAGTGTGTGCAGCGGCAACAGGCCAAGGTGTTCGGCAGTGGTCATGAGGGTTCTTCGCATTCTGCTGGGACGGGAGGATTGATAGCGGCACGCAGGCGTGTACGGTCGGACGGCTCCCAGGAAGCGGCGCCGTCGAGAGATTCGGTGAATTCCCTGGTGAAGGGGCTGCGGTCGGCACCCTCCAAATAGTCCTGAATCTTGGCCATCAGGCCGCCGTGGCGGCGTAGCGTGGCCGCGGTGGCGGGGTCAAGGCCTGCGGCGAGGCGGTGTCCCCACGGGCCGGTCAGGAAGCCCGTTCTGCCCGCCGCCCAAGCCTCGGCAAGCTCCAGTGCCTCGTGGGCAAAGAAGTCCCGGTGCCCGGAAACAACCAGCAGGGGTGTTTGGCAGCTTGAGTAGCGGGCCTCAAGATCCAGCTTCGTTGCCTCCCACAACCGGTCCCATTGGGCCGGGGCATGCGCTCCGTAGATGTTTGCGGGCATCGCGTGGCGCACCCCGAGGGCGTCGGCCTCCTGGCAACGGTGATCAATTTCGACGGGTGCCAGCGGGGGGCGGGATTCGGCGGTGAATCCGTGCATGTGCCACCAACCAATCCGGTCCCGCAAGCGTGCGGTGCCATCGGGGTTTCTGGCGGTCTCAAAGAGTCCGAGGGCGGGAACCATGGCGATCACCGCCGCGGCAGGCACCTGGCCTCCATCGGCTTCCAGGCACCGGGCGGCCTCAAGGGCGCAATGCGCGTCGTAGGAGGCCCCGGCCAGGATCAACGCGCCATTCAGGAGACCCTCGCGTTTCAGAAAGCGCGCGGTTTCGGCCCCGTCCCGCCCCTCAGCCGAGTAGGGCAGCCACGGTCCGGTGGAACCGTAACGGCCGCGTACGTCCTGGACGAGCACGTCATGGCCTTGTGCCTGCCAGGCCCCGGCTTGGGCTTGGTACGCACGGCGGTCGTAGGGAGTGCGGATCACGACGATTCCCCTGCCTGTATTCTGGCGGGAACGATAATGGTCGCCCGCAAGAACGCTGCCATCGCGCAACCGTATATTCAAGCAAGTTGGCGCGGTCTGGCGTCCGTGGTTCATCGTGGTGGACCGGGCCGCTTTGCCGGTTCGGCAAACCCAAGGACCGGGTGCTCACTACTGCAAAGCGTCCGAGTATCCAGTCTCCAAAGGGTGCGGCGCAGCACCGCGAGCTCCGAAGTGTCATGCTGCCACGCCGCGACCATGGCACGGATCCGAACACCAAGGAATTGCTGGGCCAGGGACGGCAAGTCCTCGAGCGTGGCATCGCTGGGCCGGGTGATATTGAGCCAGCCGTCCAGGTCAGCCGAGGCGACGGAGGCGGCCAGACGGCGGCGCACCACCTGAGAACCGGTCGGATCGGCCGAGCACAGCGCCAGCGGATCCACAAAGAGAATCTCGCCCTCCCGGTAGCAGCGAAGCACGGCGGTTCCGGCAGAGGGCAAGGCGTCGAGTGCGGTTCGTTCTGCTCGGGTGGCGGCCACCTGGATGACCAAGCCATGACGTTGTGTGGAGATGCCGGTGTCGGCGATGCGTTGGACATCAAGCCCTGTCAACACCGAGGCGATGGGTTCCCATCCAGCATCCGGGGCAAGAAGGGCGAGGCGTTCACGCCCGAGCCGGGGATGTTCTCGTTGGGCTGCCCGTGCATCCAGTTGTTGCCGGACTTGACCGTGGAAGGCATCCACCAAGGGCACCGGTGCGCCGGAGGGAGTCTGTACTCGCAGGAAGGCGCCATCGGAGGAACGCACTGTGGCGCTTCCGTCGAGCTCGAAGACGTCGATTGTCGGGCTACTCATGATTCCTTCAAGATGATTGGTTCGGGTAGGACAATGCTGTGGAGTGGATGCCTTGCATCCACTCCACAGCATTGACTAGGCAATTAGTCGAACGGGTTCTCGACAAGTGCATTCGAGTGAGTGGCCGACAAGTGGGCCAACTGCTCGGTCTCTTCAACTTCGGCCAGTACCACGGTGTTTTCCATGGGGTCCTTTCGTAGGTGTGTTGGTGTTGCCGTTCAGCAACAAGACAGACACTATACTTAATGAGAATCATTATCAAATAGACTTTATGGAGGCGTCATGAGACAGGAAGTACTTGTCGTTGCCGATCAGCGGGCCGAAACCATCGGTTTCGTCGATCCCGCATCCCAAACGGTTACTGGCTGGATTCCCGGCATGGTTCTGGCCGAGCACGCCGGGATCCTGCCCCTTGGTAGTGGCAGGTGCGCCTGGGTGGACGATGCGGGGGGTTCGCTGATCATCATGGATCCCTTTGTAGATATGGACACCGATCCCGAGGCATCAATTGAGCACCGAATATCCGTTGCCATCCCGGCCGAGCACCTCGCCTGCGACGTCGCGGGCCGTTTCGTTGCGGTCAGCACAGGTCTTGGGAAATCGTGGGAGCCGTGGAGCGACCTGCTCAGTGTGGTGGACCTGGAGGCGCAGGGAGGACCGCGCTCCCGCCGGATGCGCACGCGCACCGGAGAGCCGGGAGTCGTGGTCGCCACCACCCCGAACGGTCCGCGGGTGGTGCTGCGGCACCGCGAACCTGGGGGCCTGGAATCCGTTTCAGTCAAGGCAATTCTCGCCGATGGCGTCCACTGCCCGCAGCTGCGCGGCGAGAGCATCGAAGCGACCGGCGCCGCCGGCCACGGAGACGCCTATGACCCCGTGGCAGGCACCCTGTTCGTGGCCACCGAGCGCGGTCTCGAGTGCTTCGACGTACGTGGACATACCCCAGCCCCCTTGCCGACGCGCCCCTGGGGGGCCGCGGGGCGCGCGTATTTTCTGCGCTTTTGCCCGCGGCGGCGTCTGCTAGTTGCGGTCCTGCGCGAAGGAGGGGAGCGCCCGCGCCAGTGGGTCACCTGGGGAAATACTCTTTGGATCCATGACATCGACGCCAACACCTCGCGCACCAAGCAGCTCGGCGACGGGATGATCTTCCGCTTTGCACTGACCCTCACCGCAATTGCCGTGGCCCGGATCCACCCAGGCGGCGATGACCTTCGCACATACGACGCACAGACTCTGCAAGAGCGAGGCCGCTGGGCCTTGCCGTCCATGGACAGGGCCCCGCGGCCCGGCGTCGAACCGTGGGATGACGCGGATCGGCGGGCGGTCGCCGGTTCGCCTGGCGGTGAATGGGTTGCCGTGACGCGGGGCGGGCACGGCGAGGTGCATCTTATCGACACGAACTCCCCAGAGTCGGCAATCCATACCGTCAAAGTACCAACTCCGCTGCACGACGGCGGCCATCTCGGATGGCTCAACCGCGCCGACACCGGCCCCGGGGACGCGGTGGGGCGGTGACCTGGACCTTGGGCGTGGAAAAGCGCGAGGGCTCAAACGAGGCGTCTCTGGAACTCCGGCACAAGCCTCCTCTCTTCGAATATTTCCGGAACAAAGTCAGGCATTGGGATTCCACGGCCAGGCAGGGAATGCCTCAGGTTGCCGGTGGCAACGCCGTCTTCACCTGGCGGAATCCAAGGGAGGAATTCCCTGCGTTGTATCTGGTTCCCGATCCTTGGCTGCGCCGGGCACTATCTGCCCGCAACGCCCCTCCAGCCCCGCCGCCAGTGGGCTCCGCGCTACCAGCTCCCGCGAATCGGGTGGTGCGCGGATTCACCCTCGATCCCTCCGGCACGCGGGTCGCCGCACTGCTTGGTCCGGCGGACACCGAGTTGGCCGGGATCTGGCTACTCTCGGCCGGCACCCCACCCCTGCAACTGCCCGGCCCCCGGTCCTGGCACGCCGCCCCGGTGTGGGCGCCGGATGGAAATTCGCTTTGGGTGCTTTCCGGGAAGCCGCCGGAACAAACCATCTGGCGCTGCGAGCTTGATGAGGGCGGACCCTCGGCGCCGCCCGAGCCGATGCCCTTCCCCTGGGAACTCGGAACCCCTGCGGCCGGGGCGCGGCTGCGCCTGGGAATCCGGGACGGCGCGCTGCTGCTCACGGTGCGCACACCCGGGGCTGGAACGCGGTGCTGGCTGCACCGGGAAGGTATTTGGAACCCGTCAACGAATGCAGACCCTGACCACGAGCAGATCCCTGGGCATAAGGTGCTGGCCCGGGTGGGAAGCCAGCACGGTGACGTGCTGGCCATCGAGGGACCCACAGGAACCAAGATCACGCTGAACAGGGCAACGCTGTGGTGGCTGGAGGCGGCCGAGCAACTCACTTCGCTGTCGATCAGCACGCATCCGGACGGCAGCGCGCTGTGGATCCAGAGCGCTTCCCCGGAGCTGCCCTCGGCGGTCATCTGCATGGAGCTGCCGGAAGCGCCCGATGCCTCCACGTCGCGGCCGCGCAAGGATACCGGGGCTTTTGCACACCTGCGCCTGCGGGTCCCGGCACGGGACGGTGTGATGGTTCCCGTGATTGTCTCGGCACGTGTCGGCGACTTTGCCAGGCACCGGCCCGTTTCCCCTCGGCCGCTGTTGCTTTCCTGTTACGGGGGCTTCGGCGTCGTCCACCGCAGCGAGCCCGAACCCAGCGTGGTGGCGTGGATTGCGGCCGGCGGAATTCACGTGGCGGCCCAGGTGCGCGGGGGCGGGGAACTGGGCCCGCAATGGCACGAAGCCGGACGCGGGTCCAACAAATTGAATGCCATTCACGACGTGATCGATGTGGCTCGGTACCTGGTGGCGCAGGGATGGACACGTGTCGGTGAACTCACCGCGGTGGGCGCCTCCCACGGCGGCCTGGTGGTTTGTGCCGCGGCGTTGCTGGAGCCCGACGCCTTCGGCCGCGTAATAGCGGTGGCCCCGTTACTGGACACCGTGGAACTGCACCGGCACGGGTTAGGGTCCCAATGGCTCCACGAGTTCGGGGCCGACGGGGAAACCTCCGGGCAGCAACGTGCCGCATATTCCCCGCGACACCTCCTGGCCGCCCTGGATTCAGCTGACCATCTTCCTCCGCTGCTGTGCTGGGTGATCGGGAACGACGAACGCGTCGACAACGCCACGGCGGTGGAATTCGTCCTCGGGATCCGAAACCGCGGCGGCCAGGCCTGGCTACATCGAGAACGCGGCGGCGGCCATGCGCAGCGCGCCGCCGGCAGCCTGCTCGATTTCTCCGCCACCGTCCTCTCGTTCGCTGCTGGCCGAGGGAACGGGATACCGCCGGGCTAGGCCATGAAACTATGCAGGGGACCCCTGATGCGCTGCTAACTCCACGCTCGCAATCGAGCGTTTAGAGGTGGTGGGCATCTTGACCACCATTCCTTCCCGGTGTGAATGGTGGTCAAGAGCAATATCATCAGCATCTTCACTGGGACAGAAACGCCACGGATCCTGACCTGCTGCGGTTCGTCCCTGCCCTTGGTGGGGACCACATCCAGCTCACCGGTGGCGATACCTGACTGTGCATCTACTGACCCGGTCCGAGAATGAACATGTCTTTAGTGCCCGTGATGTGTGAATTCCTGCGGGCCTGGCGCAGCGGGCGCCGGCGTTAGCGCAGAATGGTCGCGACCGGCACCGGGTTGGCCAGGGTGTCCCGGATGGGCGAGGTAGCTTCGAGCGCCTGGACAAGGTCCATGAGGACTTCCCGCGGGGTCCCGGGGCTGTCGATTTCGATGTCGATTGCAATTTGCTGGGCCCCCTTACGGACCGTCTTATCGATGCCGAGAAAGCCGCTGAGGTCAATGTCGAACGACAGTGTGAGCCGGATTGCCTCAATTTCAATGGCACGGGCTGCTGCCAAGGACGCCAGCGTCACCATGTAGCATCCGGCCAGTCCCTTGAGGATGTACTCGGCCGGGCTCACTGCCGTGTCGGTGCCCATCAATCCGATTGGCTCATCGCTGTTGAGCGTGAACTTTCCCCGCCGTGAGAGATCAGGTTCGCCAGCCTGGATCAGGGGACCGGTTATCGTCTTGGCGGTCAGGCCTCCGGCCGATTCGCTGAGCATGGTGAATGAAACCTTGCCCAATTCGCGCTGTTCGCTCACGGCAGCGACGGTTGATTCGATAGCGGCGAAGTCGGCGAAGGGTTTCGTAGAGGTGGTAATCATGTTTTCTCCCATTGGTTAGCTGCTGGTTTTGGTTGGGTGTTCGTGTGCAAGGAAACGTTAGAGGATGTCGGAGAGGAAGCCTCTGAGCCGGGGCGTCTGCGGGTCTGTGAAGATCTGCTCCGGAGGCCCGGTCTCCACCACCACGCCGCCGTCCATGAACGTCACCGAGTCGGAGACGTTGCGGCTGAAACCCATCTCGTGTGTCACGACCACCATTGTCATGCCGGAGGTGGCCAGATCAGCCATCAGGGCAAGCACTCCCTTGACGAGTTCCGGGTCCAGTGCGGAGGTGGCCTCGTCAAAGAACATGACTTCCGGTTCCATGGCCAGTGCCCTGGCAATGGCCACGCGCTGCTGCTGCCCGCCGGAAAGGTTACCTGGGCGCGCGTCAGCCTTGTGCTTCAGACCCACCATGTCCAAATGCTCCAGGGCCTTGGCACGGGCCTGGTCCTTGGGCATCTTGCGTAGCTTGTGCAGCGCCAGCGAAACGTTGTCCGCCACGGTCTTGTGAGGGAACAAGTTGAACTGCTGGAACACCATGCCGATGCGCTGCCGGAGCCGGTCGGGGTTCTCGGTCAGCACGGACTTGCCGTCCAGCGCGATGTCGCCGGTATCAGGTTCGATCAGCCGATTCAACACCCGCAGCAGCGTGGACTTTCCTGAGCCGGAGGGCCCGATCAACGACGCGGTGGTGCCGTGCTCAACATGGAGGTCGATGCCGCGCAGCACGTGGAGGGAGCCGAAGGACAGATGCAAGTTCGTCCCTGTCAACGTGCCCGAGCTAAATTCGGTCATGGCTTAGTTTCCTTTCCCGGCAAGGCTGGCGGGTCCGACCGGTTCGACAACGGCTTGGCCGGCAAGGCCGGATGGACCGGTGGCGGCGGAGCCGCCACCTTTATCCGGACGCCCGCTGCGCATCCGGTTGTCCATGAAGTTGACCAGGTGGGTCAGCGGTATGGTCAGGACTAGGTACAAAATTCCCGCCGCTACCAGTGGCGATAAGTTTCCGGTGTTGGCCGCCGCATCATTTCCGATGCGGAAGATTTCGCGCTGGCTGCCTAGCAGGCCAAGCAGATAGATCAGGGAAGAGTCCTTGATCAGTGAAATCAGCTGGTTCACCAACGCCGGCAGCACCCGCCGGATGCCCTGCGGGATGATCACCAGGATCATCGAAGAGGTGTAGCTAAAGCCCAGTGCGCGGGAGGCCTCCAGCTGGCCCTTGTCAACGCTTTGAATGCCGGACCGGAAGATCTCGCCAATGTAGGCCGCGCCCATCAAAGTCAGCGCCAAGATCCCCAGCGGGAACGGGTTAGTGCTGCCGGTCAAGATCCTGACGACCGGGCCAAAGCCCAGACCAATGAGCAAGATGGTCAGGATGGCCGGAAGCCCGCGGAAGATGTCCGTATAGATTCGGGCCATCCACCGGAGGAGGGGATTGTGCGAGAGACCCAGGACGGCCAGGACCAGGCCAAAAATACAGCCCAGAACGGCTGATGATATGGCCAGAATGAGTGTGTTTGGCAAACCGACTGTGAGTATCTGAGGGATGACGTCCGCCATGGCCTGCCAGTCAAAGAACGTTTTACGGAGCTGCTCGAGTGCATCCATTGTCTACCCTTTCGCCACGACTGCAGCATTGGATCCCGGGGACCAGGTAGCGGGGATTTCGCGGTCCGGGTACCACTGCCTGGCCAGCTTTGACCAGGTGCCGTCAGCAATGATGGCGTCTAGGGCGGAGTTCAGCGCGTCAATGAGCTGCTGGTTCTCCTTGTTCACCCCATAGGCCATGAAGTTCTGCGTGTTGACCACTGATTCAGCGATGACCGTGCCGTCGCCGGGCTTGACCTGGCCACTGGCCTGCTGGGATGGGGCGACCCAAGCGTCAACCTGGCCGTTCTTCAGGTTGGCGTAGGCGGTGTTGTAGTCGGAGAACCGGACCGGTTCCAGCTTGAGGGTGTTGGTGACGTAGTCATCTTGCACCGTGCCTTGCACGACGGCGATGCGCGTGCCGGCCTTCAGGTCCTTAAAGCCCTTGATGGCCGCATCAGTTTTGGCAACCACGGCCATGTAGCCAAAGTCGTAGCCGTTGGTGAAGCCGACCGTCTTGCGGCGGGCGTCCGTCGTGGAGATCGAGGAGGAGCCGACGTCGAACTGTTTATTGGCCACTTGGGACAGGAGGGCGGCGAAGTCGGTGGACTTGAATTCGACCTTGAGTTTGAGCTTGCCGGCCATGGTCAACAGCAGTTCGTTGTCGTAGCCGGTGAAAGTGCCGGACTTGTCAATGAAGATGTTCGGCGGGGCGTCAGAGAGGGTGCCGACCGTCAGGGTGCCGGGGGTGATCAGGCCCAGCGTGGACGTGTCGATCTTGTCCAAGGCGGTGACGTCCTTGGTGGTGTACCTGTCCAGGGAGACCTGGTCGCTTCCGGCCAAGGCATCCGTGGGCCTGCCGGAGCTGGTGGCTCCGGCGGTGCCGCCGCACGCTGCCAGCGAGACGGCCAGTGCAACCGCCACGGGCACGGTGCTAAGCCGCTTTCTCGTTTTGATGTTCATCATTGAACCACTTTCATAGGGGTCGGCCGAACCAAGCGGCGCTGCCTGGTTTGCAGTGCATGTGCCAACACTGAACGGGAACATAACAAAACGCCATACACTTCATTTACTCAGCAATGAAATCAATGGAATTGAAAGTTTTCACCAAGACTGCTTCGTATGACTTGGGACACATTGGAGAAAACACAAAACGCCGCCGGGCCTCAGCCAGGGAATTGCTCCACGTGCTGATTCATCTGGCCGCCGGCGGCTGGTCCGCCAAGATTCCAACGCCATCCCGCGCTTCGAAGATTAGCTGCGTCTCTGTTTGACGCACCACGCGGTTGTTCGTGATGTGCTTTAAGACCAGGTCGCGCAGCGCTTCAGGGCTTTCCACGGCGACGTGCAGGTGGAAGTCGTCTTCCCCGGCAACATGGAATGCCTGGATAACGCCCGGGACTAGCGTGAGCTTGGCGTACAGGTTGTTGACGTGCTCAGCGTTGTGGCTTTCCAGCCGCACCTTGACGATGGCCTGGATCGGGAACCCGAGCGCACTGAAGTTCAGCTTGACGCGTCCCCCAATGATCACGCCTGCTTCCCGAAGCATCCGCAGGCGGTACGCGCAGGTTGACTCGGCGAGCCCAAGCCGCGAGGCCACGGCCTTGTTGGTCAAGCCGCTGTCGAAGACCAGTGCGCGTAAAATCGCCAGATCGATCCGGTCCAGTTCCACCCTGCCAGCGGCCATGCCAGCAGGTGCACCCTTGCCTGAACTTCGTAGTGGTTGTGCTTTCTGCAATGTGTCTCCCGTCACGCCATCCGTTGTTAGTGAAAATCGTAGCTTATGTCAGATTGATTATTTTCTCATCCAATTAGATGGACGTTCATTGTTTATTCGTTCATCCTTGAGCCATGAACAGCAAACTGATGAACCTCGACTCGATGGCAGTCCACGGCGGCCGCGAGGACCTCCAGGCGCTGGGTGTGCATGCGCTTCCGATTGACCTGTCCACGACAAACCCGCTGCCCGATATTGAACTTGGTGGCGATTCCTACGAATCAATGGCACTCGGCGGTCATCCCCTGCCTGCAGGCGGATCCGTTTATGCCCGGCTGTGGAACCCGACGGTCGCCCGCTTTGAGGTTGGACTTGCACAATTGGAGCAGGCCCAGGCTGCTGTCGCCTTCGCCTCGGGGATGGCGGCGATGACTGCCGCCATTCTCGCCAGTACAAGCACCGCCACCCCCACGGCAGGCGACACCCGAAAGCGCCACATAGTTGCGGTACGCCCACTGTATGGCGGTACCGACCACCTATTGGCTTCAGTGCTTCTTGGAGTGGACGTCACCTTTTGCGAGGAAGGCGAGGTCGCAGGCGCGGTGCGGGACAACACGGTCCTCATCATCGTCGAGACTCCGGCCAATCCGACGCTTGACTTGGTTGATATTCGAAGCATCGTAACCCAGGGCGGCGGCGTTCGTGTCTTGGTAGACAACACCTTTGCCACGCCGATCCTGCAGAACCCGATCAGCCTCGGGGCCGCCATGTCCTTGCACAGCGCAACAAAATATCTCGGCGGACACGGTGATGCCGTTGGGGGAGTCATCGCCTGTGACGAAAAGACCGCTGAAGCGTTGCGCCGCGTCCGGGCGATCACTGGTGCCATACTGCACCCGTTGGGCGCATACCTGCTTCACCGTGGACTTGCCACGCTGCCCATCAGGGTACGCAACCAGCAGGCGAGTGCACGCCGGATCGTCACATGGCTGGCCAACCACCCGGCGGTGGAGAAGGTCTACTTCCCCGGCAGCGACGGCGACCCGAGATCCTTGTTGCAGCACCAGATGCGGGGGCAAGGTGCCATGGTATCGATCAGCCTGCGCGGCGGCTTCGAAGCTGCCACCAGGTTCACGTCTGCAGTCCGCATCTTCACCCATGCGGTCTCCCTGGGCGGCGTCGACTCGCTCGTTCAGCACCCCGCGGCCCTCACTCACCGGCCAGTTGCCCCTGAAGCCCGCCCGTCGGCCAGCCTGGTTCGTCTCTCGATTGGACTTGAGGGTGTTGAGGACCTGATCGCAGATCTGGACCAGGCACTCACCGCTGCTTCGAGCACTCCTGACAGTGTTCCTGTGAACCAGTCCGAGAGCGCCCTGCTCTGACCAAACAATTGAGGGCCCGAAGGTGGTTCCCTTGCATTATCCAATCTGCCCAAATGGCATCGAGTGCTTCCCCCCATCACCCGCCGAGCCACTCACGGAAGGCAACCCATCATGACCTTAAGCCCTGTCAACGACCGTCCGGTGTTTGATGCTCCACTGAACAAAGACTCGAATCTTAATACGCTTGCAGCGATTGAGCAGCGCGTGTTGTGGCTCTCGACGTCGATCATCCACCATGCGAACAGGGTGCGCCTGAACACCTCGGGCATTAAGGTTGGCGGGCATCAGGCCTCAAGCGCGTCGATCGCTACGATCATGACGTCGTTGTGGTTTGGGCAGCTGCGCTCCGAAGACCGTGTCTCTGTTAAGCCGCACGCTTCGCCCGTCCTGCATGCCATCAACTACCTTCTCGGTAGCCTCGAGGAGAAGTACCTCACGACGCTGCGCGAGTTTGGAGGTCTTCAGAGTTACCCCAGTCGTTCGAAGGATCCAGATCCGGTCGACTACTCAACCGGCTCCGTGGGTATCGGGGCAACCGCACCCATCTGGGGTGCGATCTCGCGACGCTACACCGAGACCGTGAGCGGGAAATCCAGTCGTGGGCGCCAGTATTCGCTCGTCGGCGACGCCGAGCTGGACGAAGGTGCCGTTTGGGAGGCCGTGCTCGACTCGAACGTCGGAGATCTTGGCGAAATCGTATGGATCGTGGATCTCAACAGGCAGTCACTGGACCGCGTAGTGCCCAATATTGCCGCAGGCAAAATCGAGCGTCTTTTCACGGCGGCCGGCTGGCAGGTCATCACTGTGCGTTTTGGGCAGTTGCTGGAGAATCTCATGGCTCGCTCTGGAGGCGACGCCCTGCGTCAACGCATTGTGGATATGTCAAACCCTGAATACCAGAGGCTGCTGCGTTGTTCCGCTGGCGAACTGCGCGATCGCCTCCCCGGTAATGGTGAGGGATGTGATGGCATCGCCGAACTCATTGCTGGTGTCGACGACGACACGCTGATTCGCGCCATCAAAAATCTGGGGGGACACGATCTGGCCGCGCTGCGCAACGCCTATTCGCAGATCGATGACACAAAACCAACCGCCATCATTGCCTACACCGTCAAGGGCAACGGTCTGCCGACTGAAGGTCACCCGCAGAATCATTCGTCTCTGCTCACAGTCGAGCAGTATCAGGAGCTTGCAGATCGCCTGGGCGAGAACGCCGATGCGCCTTGGCGGCGTTTCGACCCTTCCAGTGCTGCCGGACAAATGATTGAGAGCATCGCTGAAGGTCTTCGACGCGATACCGAGCCGTCCGTTGCACCGCCTGTGATCCCTACTGATTTTGGGCGAACCCCGTCAGGGACGGCCACCACGCAGGCGGCACTCGGGCGTGCCCTGCTCGACCTCAAGCGCGCCGCCCCCGGCGTCGCCCGCCGTGTTGTGACCGTGAGCCCCGACGTGAGTTCGAGTACCAACCTGGCCGGCTGGGTCAACAAAGTCGGAGTATGGTCAGTCCAAGAGCGGCAAAACTGGTTCTCAGATGACGCAGAGACGGTAATGCACTGGCGAGAAACGCCAACTGGACAGCACATCGAACTCGGAATCGCCGAAGTCAACCTCGTGGGACTGATCAGCGAACTTGGCGCAACCTGGAGTCGTTGGGGCCAGCCGTTGTTCCCGATCGGCGTGCTCTATGACCCGTTCGTCGAACGGGCCCTCGAGCCGTGGTCTTACGGCATCTACGCCGGAGGACAGTCGATCTTGGTTGGTACGCCCTCTGGCGTTACGCTGGCGCCGGAAGGCGGGGCACACCAATCCATCAAGACTCCATCCATCGGTCTCGAACAGCCCGGGTGCACGAGCTATGAGCCGGCGTTCGCCATCGATGCCGAATGGACGCTGCTTGCCTCCATGTCGCAATTGGGGCGCCCTGACGGCAAGTCAGCCTACCTCAGGCTCTCCACAAAGCCGGTAGATCAGCAACTGGCTGCTGTCCCCGAGGACCCGGCCGCCCGGGAGCGTCGTCGACGCCAGGTGGTCGCCGGCGGTTACGTGCTTCGTTCGACCGTTGATCCGCGCGCAACCATCGTCACCATGGGCGCCCTTGTTCCTGAGGCGCTTGCCGCCTCCGAGCGCCTCGCTGCCCAAGGCACCCCTGTTGACGTGGTGTGCATCACGAGTCCCGGGCTACTTTACGAGGCGCTGCAGGGTCGTAATGGCCAGGAGGCGAACGCCCCTACATGGATACTGGATCAAATCCTTCCGTCCGAGCGCGCCGTTCCCATGGTCACAGTGCTCGACGGACATCCTCACACCCTCGCGTTCCTCGCCGGTGTCAATCAGGTCAAGAGCCGCAATCTCGGCGTGAGCCACTTCGGGCAGGCAGGTAGCGTCGAGGACGTCTACCGCTATCACGGCATCGATGTGGATAGCATTGTTCGCGCTACGCTCGACGTGGTCGCATGACATACCCCGACACCAGCCACGTTCATGCTCCCGTTGTGTGTGTGTGTGTGTGTGTGTGTGTGTGTGTGTGTGGGCGTAGCGGGAGCGCCCCTGTCGCGCTGATTCAAGAATCCTGAGGGACACTGTCACGGAAGGCGAGCCTTTGCTTGAGGCAGCCACCGACAAGGTTGACTCCGATATTGGGGCGTCGTTTTTCGGTACTTTGATCCGATGGATCGCCCAGGAGGAGGACTTCATCGAAGGGGGTGCAGAACTTGTCATTACCGATCGGGGAGAGGTTGCTGCGTCGGCCCGCTAACGACAGGATCCGGCCATGGACGGTGCAGTTTAGAGGAACCCGGCCCCACACAAGCGAGGGGTGGATATGGGGCGGGGACAGTCCAATCAATCTTGGCATCCCTGTAGATTCGCCAACGGGGCTCGCGGTTCCCGTCATAAGTGACGCCCAGTCGAAAGACATTGACGGGATCGCGACGGACGGGTAACCACCGGTGCCAAGGTGATCGTCCCGAGCCTGGAAGCGCTCGGTATCATCGACGTTTTCCGAATACGTGGCGGCAACGCCGTCCCATTCCAACACCTGCAGAGTGGTGTTGCGAAGACCGCCATACACCGCCGTTCCTTGGCGGAACGGCGGTGTGTGGCCCTTGTGTGTCTGGCTAACGATTGGACGTGATCCTGTCAGATGCGCCTGTCGTATCCACGCATTATTGGACTGCGCCGTCACGAAATTCCGGGCCTAGGCAGGGGCCAGCTTCCGCCGTTGTGAGGCCAGGCGAGTGACAATTAACCCGTGTCGTGGGCTGAATAGGTAGGCCATGGCAAGCGCTGTTCCTTGGACTAGGACCACCATGCCGCCGGATGCAGTGTCCAGATAGTAGGTGAAATATAGCCCAATGATGGCGCACAGTGCCGAGATGGTTGGTGCCAAAACCAGCATCCTTCCAAATCGATCGGTCAGAAGGTAGGCCGTGGCCCCTGGAATAATCAGCATGGCCACCACCAGGACCACCCCGACCGCCTGGAGTGCTACCGCAACGTCGTGAAGGTACCCCTAGCGCAGATCGACGCGTTTGCTGACGCTCTCTTCGAGGGCAACCCGGCAGCCGTCATGGCCCTGCCCCACTGGCTCCCCGACGCGGTGCTCCAACAGGCGGCGATGGAGAACAACCTCTCCGAGACGGCATTCCTGGTGAAGGACCTGCCCGACGGGGTCCAGTCACCGGACCCCGCCCACCCTTCCTACCATCTGCGGTGGTTCACCCCGGCCGTCGACGTGGACCTGTGCGGACACGCGACCATGGCCGCGGCCTCCTACCTCTTTGACGACGCCCATCCCCAAGCCGAGAAACTTCAGTTCCACACACGCAGCGGCTGGCTCTCGGTGACCCGCCCGGCCCAGGGCCAATACACCATGGACTTCCCCTCCGAAGTGCCCGCGCCAGTTGCCATCGACCCCGACATCGCCAAGGCCCTCGGAGTCCCGGTGACTGAGGAGCTGCGAGCCACGGACCTTATCTACATGGTCGAAGACGCCCAAACCGTCATCGACCTGACACCAGACCTCGCATTCCTTGCTTCGTTGCCGGTGCGCGGGACCATTGTCACAGCTCCGGGCACCGGAACTGAATACGACTTCGTCTCCCGCTGGTTCGGGGCAGAGGCCGGGGTTTCCGAGGACCCCGTCACCGGGTCCGCCCACTGCCAGCTCGCCCCTCTCTGGGCAGAACGCCTTGGCAAACAGCAAATGCTGGCGCGTCAGGCATCGGCCCGAGGCGGAACCGTACACATCGACTTCGAAGGCGAACGCACAATATTGACGGGGCGTTGTGTCCGATTCATGGAAGGAACCGCTGTCCTTCCCCGCTGAGGCAATTCGCCCTAAAAGTTCTGCCGTTGTTTGTCGGATTCCCTGCCATCGTGTCTGGTCACCGAGCCCAGGTTCGATGGCAGGATTTTCCATTCACCCGTCCCGATCAACGTCCCTGTGGGACGAGGTGCGGTGTCCGCGATCAGGCAGCGCAACGCCGTCGGAGTGAGGTCAGTGCCGCGTGGAGCGTGCGGTGAGGATCGCGGTAGCGAGTGCGATGAGGGCTGCGAGAGTGAAGATCCCAAAGAGCCACTGGGCGGCAGTTTGGACCCCGACAATACTGTTCGTGTCGGCGAATCCAGCGACGTTGGTGATGGCTCCAGCGATGGCCGATCCGAATGCGGTCGCGGTGAGCTGAACGGTCGTGACCGAGGAGCCTGCCAGACCTTGGTCCTCGTCCGGGACGAATTGCAAGACCATGGTGGTCAGATGTGGCCAGGCCATGCCGACACCCCAGCCCAGAAGCAGCAGTCCAATGGCGATGCCGCCAATTGCAAGGGCACCGCCGGAGTGAACCGGTCCAGTGAAGATCAGCACCATGAGCCCGAGCGCTGAGAACGCCGGAGCGATGGCAACGATGAGCAAGCGACGATTCTCGATGCCGCTGCAGAGGATCGAGCCCGCAGTCCAGCCGGCGGCCATGACTGCCCCGAGATAGCCGGCCGCGAGAGGCCCGAGTCCTTGCAGCCTCTGACCGAAGTAGGGGACAAAGACCTCGACGGTGCTGGCGATGACGAGCAACGACATCGTTAGATAGACGAGTCGCAAGCGCGGGTTGGGGCCGAAGGCGGCAGCGGGAAGAAGTCGACGTGTTGCCTTGCGCTCGTGGTTGAGCCAGGCGAACAGCAGGAGCATCGCGACCACGAGTCCGGCGACGTTGATTGAAAGTAGCGACGAGATGCTAGCTGCGGAAATCACCAAGACGGCGACGGCCAGCAGGCCCACGCTGACCCAGGGGATGCGTGACGCTGTTCCGTCGTATGCCCCTGCAGGCAGGCGTGATGCACCCCAGGTGCCGAAGAGGATCACGATCGGGATGAGAATCCAGAACGACCATCGCCAGGCATTCAGTTCGGCAAAGACCCCGCCGATAGCAGGACCAACCAGTGTCGCGACGCCCCACATCGCCGACACGAGCGCCATGGCCCGTGGCCACAGTGCTTCATGGAAGGAAATCCGGATCATCGAGTAGCAGAGAGCGAAAAGCAGGCCGCCGCCGATCCCTTGCACAAGCCGTCCAATGAGCAGGACTGGCATTGTTGGAGCAAGCGCGCAAATGACCGTGCCGATTCCGAGGATGAGCGCCGCCATGCGGTAGCTGGCTCGCGGGCCGCGTGCGCCTAGGACCGCGGAAGCAATAGTTGATCCGAGCACTGAGGCAAAAACGAATACCGTCGTTGCCCACGCGTACAGCTCAGTCCCGCCAATATCAGCAATTACCGATGGCAGGATCGTGGTTGCCAGAAAGACGTTGATTGCGTGCAGCGCCACGCCGCCTGCCAATGTCGCGGCGACCGGACCATGTTTACGGCCGAGCAGTGCACCCCATCCCCTCGGAGGCCCCGGTATTGTGGTCTCTTGTTCCTTACTTGCTGGCAACATGTCTATCCTCACCTTGATACGTTCCTATACGTATAGGAACGTATCACCAAATGGCCGTAGACTCTATTCATGCCTGACCACACACCTGCCTCGAAAAGTCGACTCTCCCCCGAGGTAAAGCGACCAATACGGAGCGACCCCCATCAGGAACCGAGCCAAAGCCCCGGGGGTCGTCCGCGCGATCCCGCGATCGATCAAGCCATCCTCAGTGCGGGCCTCACGTTACTTGATGAGGTTGGCTATTCCGGCTTGACGCTTGAGGCCATTGCTCGTCGAGCCAGCACGACAAAGCCGACGATCTATCGCCGGTGGGCTGGTCTACCTGAGCTATTGCTCGACGCCCTCACCGCCCGCCTCGGCGAACTTGAGGTACCCGATACAGAGTGCACAATCTGTGACTTGAGCGACGCGATCAAGCTCCATGTGGGTGCGTTCCGTCGAATGCCGCCAGATGCCCTCGCATCCTTGCTCGCTGACTGCCACAACGACCCCAAGCGCCGCGAGGCGTTCATGGCGGCCCTGTTCGATCCTCCACGCCGCTCTGTCGGTCAGGCCCTCGACAGAGCGATCGCCCGCGGTGATCTACGCGGGGACGTCGATCGGGACCTGCTGTTAGATCTGCTGGCCTCACTTGTGCACTATCGCGCTCTTTTCGGCCACGCTTCCACCAGCGATGCCGAGGTCGCGCGCGCCGTTCACGCCCTGCTCCGTGGGGTCGCAGTCGACTACCCGCACCTCATCGCTGTTAGCAAGAAAAAAGTTGGCGACCCAACCCTGCACTCTCGTCACGGGGTGGCCCCCTAGAGTGCGAGTGCATGATTGGCAGCCGGCTAATCATGCGTGGTTCCGAGTGGCTAACACTCAAACGCCCGTTTCCGTACCTGGATCCATCGCAGGAGCAAAATAGTGCGGGGTACCCCGAGCTAGTCTCGCCGCACAGTCAACACGTTCGCGCTCCTACGATTTTTCCGTTTTCTGCGGTGCCCCTACGACGCCTAGCTAGGCCAAATTCATCAGATGGGTAAGTCTCAAAGGTTCCAAGGTAGGTGCGTCAGGGCTAACTGATTTGCCCTCGGTGTCGCCGGACCGCATCGCTGTTCCCGCACCTCGCAGAACAATACGCCCGTAAACCATTCCTGCTGGTGTCGACAAACGCGATCTCACACCCGACCTTTGCGCACACACCCAGGCGTCCACCCTCTGACTCGACGGTGAAGATCGCCAGCCCGCCAGCCGTGACCGCCTTCACCCGGGCAACGACGTCGTCGTTCTCCGCGGCGAAATGCAGATGAGGCCGTAGCCTGTCATGCGTTGTCAGGTATGCGCGCGCGGCCCCTTCCTCGAGGAGCTCGTTGATCGCAGCGCACCGTGATTCAACGTCGGCAGCGGCGAATGCAGAGCGCAACCTCACCGCCCATGCTTGCAGCAACACATCCACAGTCTCTGTCAGGGACGCTCTGCGGATCTGATGGTCGCCCAGAATTACCTGAGCCAGTTCGATTGTCCACCGTCCGCTGGCCACAAGATTGACAAGTTCTGCCGCAAGCTGCGGACCAGTCATGTTGTCATGGTTGAACTGCATAAACCCATTGCATCACAGTTGGTAACCATGACCCTCATGACCACCGCGATCATGCCGATCGGTCTCCTCCTCGCGGCGGGCGCGCTGATGCGCCGCACGATGCTGACTGATCACGGATTCTGGAGTGGCCTGGAGTGGATGAGTTATAGCGTCTTCACGTCTGCCCTCTTCATCACGTCCATAGCCGACGCCGACCTCAATGTCGTTGTTGTCGGACCGCTTCTGTTCAGCCTCACCGTCCCGATCAGCGCGGTCGCATGGTTCGTGCTCTCACTGCGACGCCCCCTTCGCGCAAACGGACCCCTACTGAGCTCGCTGGTCCAAGGCTCGATCCGAATCAACACCTATATCGGGCTGGTCTTCGCGGCGGCACTGCATGGACAAGAGGGCGTTGCAGCATTCGCCCTCGCCAGTACGATCGTTGTCCCACTCGTAAATGTTATTTGTGTCAGCACACTCGCCGCTTATGGGAACACGCCGGGCACTGGGCGACGCATCCCGATTTGGCGCGAATTCCTCGAGAACCCGCTCATCCAAGGCTGCGCGATCGGGCTCGCCCTCAACCTCTCGGGATTGCCGCTTCCGGAGTTCGTCTTGGCCACCCTCGAAATGCTGGCTGCTCCCGCCCTCGTGTGCGGAACCCTGACAGTCGGCGCTGCCCTGCATTTCACCTTCCGCAAACGCGACACGCTCGACATTGGCGTCGCGGTCGTCCTCAAACTCATCGTGCTGCCCCTCGCCGCGGCAGGGATCGCTATTCCTCTTGGCTTGACCGGAGCCACCCTTGCAAGCGTCATCCTCATCTGCGCCATCCCCACCGCTCCATCGGCTTATGTCCTTGCAAACAGGATGGGAGGCGACACGCGACTCATGACATCGATCACCGGGGTGCAGACCATTCTCGCCGTCGCGACGCTTCCGGCCATCCTCACACTCACTGGCCTTCTCACCATGTAATGGTTGAAATGTATAAACACGTTACTCCAAGATTGGGCTATGCACCCTGACACCGCGAATCACACCTGGTACCTACGCTCATCGCATGGAACGAGCCTTGGCACTGTTCATTATGACGCTTGCTCCTGCGGGGCCCAGCGGGTCCGCTTGGCAGGCACGGAGATCGCCCACCTAGCCCCGACCACGCAGAACTAAGATGCCTACCAGCCAGCCTTTTCGAGATTATGGCCGAGGACCAAGGCGCTTCTCACGCCATATCGCTTTCCGGGCCTGACAGGAAACTTGTCGATTCGATCACAGTCGCCTCAGGAACTACCGTCACCACCGAAAGTGTTCCCTTCGGAGGGGTAAAGATCGATGCAGCCGCAGTGTGTTCCGGCGAAGATGAACTAAACTCGCAGGCCCCCACGATCCGCCTGAATGTTGCCGGATCAAACTGCACGCTCAGCAACTGACTATTCCCGTCAATGCCAGACCAGTTGCTCGTTGTTGGCTAGTGGGCCCCCTTGATTTTCGAAATGGTGCGCGTTGAGAACCGTCCCGTAGGCCGTTCCCCTTGAGGACGCTCCCGCGCAGTGCAGGCAACTTCTGACGTTCAATGCAGTCGCCTTTGAGGAGAATGACAGCAGATCGCCGAGAGCAGCGTCGTGCGCATGTCTCAAAAAGCTAAAGGTTTTGGGGCATCAAATTTTGATGACATCGAGTCGGATGCGGGATTGGGGTATGCGACTGGTTGCGTTAGGGATCCGATCAGGAAATATTCCGATCCGATGTTGAGTAAGCGGCCGATGCTGCGAAATTCACAGCGTTTCTGCAGCTTCCAACAAAGCTTTCCGCGGTCACGACCCGTTGGGCCCGGATACACTGGTCTGTACTATGGATGATCCCCCTTCCCACATGCCCGTGCCCCTCCTTCGCGACAACGGATGGATTCCGACATCCACCGGAGAGGGGCGCCCAAATGTATGAATGGATCATGATCGGTATCGGTCTTGTCCTCACAGTTGGCACCGGATTGTTCGTCGCCTCCGAATTTGCCTTGGTCAACCTTGACCGGCACGAACTAGAAGCCCGCGCCGAGCGCGGCGAAAAGCGCCTTGGATCCACGATCAAGGCCCTGAAGATCACCTCGACCCACCTCTCCAGCGCCCAACTCGGCATCACCCTCACCACCCTGCTCACCGGCTACACCTTCGAACCGGCGATCAGCTCGCTGCTGCGCGTCCCGCTGTTGGGCGCGGGCGTGCCGGAGGCGTTCGTCCCGAGCATCGGCGCGGTGATCGGCATCTTCATCGCCACCGTCTTCTCGATGATCATCGGCGAACTGGTGCCCAAGAACTTCGCCCTGGCGCTGCCGCTGGCCACTGCCAAGGTCGTCGTCCCCTTCCAAACCTTGTTCACCACCGTCTTCAAACCCGTAATTCTGCTGTTCAACAACACCGCCAACGCCATCATCCGGTCCTTCGGCATCGAACCGAAAGAGGAGCTCTCCGGTGCCCGCAGCGCCGAGGAGCTCAGCTCCTTGGTTCGCCGCTCCGCTCTGGAAGGGGTTCTTGACCAAGACCACGCCACGCTGCTGCACCGCACGTTGCGCTTCTCTGAACACAGTGCCTCCGATGTCATGACCCCGCGCGTGCGCATGGTCGCGGTGGACGCGGAGCACAATGCCGAGGACATCATTGCCCTGGCCATCCAAACAGGCTTCTCGCGATTCCCTGTGGCCGGGCGGGACCGCGACGAGGTCCTTGGCGTGTTGCACGTAAAGCAGGCCTTCGCCCTGCCCATGGAACTACGCGCGACGCAGCTGGCCACCGACTTGATGCATGCGCCATTGCGGATCCCGGAGTCCATGGGCGTCGAATCGCTGCTGGGACTTTTGCGCCAGCAGGGCCTGCAGGTCGCCATCGTCTCCGACGAGCACGGCGGCACCGCAGGCATCGTCACCCTCGAGGACCTTGTGGAGGAAATCGTCGGTGAGCTCGAGGACGAACACGACACGGTCCGCATTGGCGTTGTGAAGACCGGGCGCTCGGTGACCTTCGATGCCTCCCTGCGGCCCGACGAGCTAATGGACCGCACCGGGATCAAGGTCCCCGACGGCGAGGAGTATGACACCCTGGCAGGATTCGTCACCGACCGCCTGGATAGGATCCCGGAGCTGGGTGACGAGGTGTCCCTGCCCGAGGGCACGCTGCGCGTCGAGCGCGTCCTGGGCACGCACATCGAACGCCTGAAGTTCACTCCAGTCGATCCCTCCCGGAGCGAACACGACCAGATCATCGAGAACATGACCCAGGAGCCGCCCAAATGAACGAGTACCTTCCCGGCATCATCTGGCTCGTGGTGCTGCTGGCCATCAACGCCTTCTTCGTCGGCGCCGAGTTCGCCGTGATCTCCGCCCGACGCTCGCAGATCGAGCCGAAGGCAGAGGCCGGCTCCAAGGCGGCCAAGACCACGCTTTGGGCCATGGAGCATGCGACGCTCATGCTGGCCACCAGCCAGCTGGGCATCACCGTGTGCTCGCTGGTGATCCTGAACGTCTCCGAGCCGGCGATCCACCACCTGCTGGAGATTCCGCTGGGCCTGACCACGCTCTCGGCCGAAGCCATTGGCATCATTGCGTTCATCGCGGCGTTGCTGGTGGTCACCTTCCTGCACGTGGTCATCGGCGAGATGGTTCCCAAGAACATCTCCTTCTCCGTGCCCACGCGCGCGGCCCTGATCCTGGCCCCGCCATTGGTCGTGGTGGCCCGCATCGTGAAGCCGGTGATCTGGTCGCTCAACGGCATTGCCAATTCGATCCTGCGCCTGTTCCGGGTCGAACCCAAGGAAGGTGCCACCAGCGCCTATACCCTGGACGAGGTCGCAAGCATTGTGGAGCAGTCGACCCGCGACGGCATGCTCTCCGATGCCAGCGGAACGCTGAGCAAAGCGTTCGAGTTCACGACCAAGAAGGTCGCCGACGTCGAGGTGCCGATCGCCGAGATGGTGCTGCTGGCCCAGGGTTCCACCCCGGCCGACATCCAGACGGCAGTTGCCAAGCACGGCTACTCCCGCTACATCCTGATCAACGACGCGGGTGAGCCCACCGGCTACCTGCACCTGAAGGACGTCATGGACCTCACTGCCCCCGGCGCCTTCACCGAGGCGGTCCCGGCCAAGCGGATCCGGTCGCTGGCCTCGGTCTCCGGTTCCAGCGAGCTGGAGGACGCGCTGGCCGCGATGCGCCGCAGCGGTTCCCACGTGGCCCGCGTGCTTAATGGGCAGGGCACCACCACCGGGGTGCTCTTCCTCGAGGACATCATCGAGGAACTGGTCGGCGAGGTGCAGGATAGCACGAGCGCCTCGCCGTAGCCGCCTGAACCAATCCACGCCCACATATCGACATATCCACATACACAATGGTGCGCTTCTTGAAGAAACGCACCGTTGTGTAAACACGGCAGCCTCGACAGACGGCGCCAAAAGGCTCACCCAAGCTGTCGGTCGAGCAGCTAAAGTCTGGGTGGCAGCCTCGGGGTCTTATTTGGGAATGACCCCACGATCGAGGGATCCCAGGGTCGCCCACTATTAGGTGACATGTCCGCCCTTGGATCCTTCAAAGGACGTCGCGCCGTTCCGACTTCATGGTGGCCCAAAGAGGCCCGGGATGGAAGTGCCCACGTCTCCCCTGGCTGTTAACGCCAACCGAAAATAGGGCCAGTGGTGCTATTTGAAAACAGGGCCACTGGTTGTGTTTTTCTATTGTGC
>NZ_PPXC01000022.1 GCF_002909445.1 Arthrobacter glacialis | reverse complement strand
CCATCTGCCGCAACCACCGAAGTGCCCAACAGGACCGGCTCCGAGTGCAGCGTGAACGTTGCCTTGGTGCCGGGCTTAAAGTTCTTCCCCGTGATGGTCAGGTTCCCGCCCGCTGCCACAGTTGCATCGCTAACGCTGCCACTGGCGGTGCTGGTGGGAACGGTCGACGGCGTGCCGCTGGCTGTTGCCGAAGGCGTCGCACTCGGTGTGGCCGAAGGCGTTGCGCTCGGCGTGGCTGAAGGCGTCGCACTCGGTGTGGCCGACGGTGTTGCTGACGGCGTAGCACTCGGCGTGGCCGAAGGCGTCGCACTCGGTGTGGCCGACGGTGTTGCTGACGGCGTAGCGGTCGGAACCGTTGTGCTGCAGCTGAACTTGGCATCTGCCCAGTCAGCCCACTCGTCACCGTTCAAACCGGCAACCTTGATCTTGGCAGCGTTCAAATCGATGTAGCGGACACCCGTGACATCAACATTGAACTTGTAGCCTTCGCTGTCAACAGTCAGCTGCGGTGAGGTGGCAAGGGTCTTGCCGTCTCCCACCACTGTGAAGACCACGTTGCCGCGGTGGGCCTTGGTCAGCTTCGCATCATCAATGCCAACCACTGCACTGAAGGTGGTGCACTGGGCGCCAAGGTAGTAGCTGATGCTGGAATCGGCGTGAACGCCAAGTCCCTTCGCATAGACCTTGGTGTCAATGGTGATGGGAGTTCCGTCACCGGCGGCATCTTCACCGTTGTTCAGGTCGCGCTCAACAGGTCCCCATTCATTCACGGGCGTGCCCACGAACTGAAGGTCGGACGCGAAGCTGTCCTTGGTGGGCGCAGCAGGCGGAGCGCCCACAGTGCTGACAGCCACAGAACCTGTGGCTGCTTTCCCGTTGCTGTCAGTGCCTGCAACGTTGATGGTGCCGGCACCCAAAGCTGCATCGGCGGCAACCTTGTAGGTGTAGGTGGCAACGCCAGCCGCAGTTGCTGTGGCCTTGCCCAGCACGGTGGTGCCCAGGGAGAACGTGGCCTCCGTGGCGGCCTTCAAATCACCAACGGTGACTGTGTAGGACTTGCCCTGCTCCAGAGGTCCGGCGGGGCTGACCACGGGGGCCAGAGCGATCGCGGGTGCATCATCGGAGCACGCAAACTTGGCATCTGCCCAGTCAGCCCAGTCATTTCCGTTGCTGCCGTTGGCGTCAACCACCAGGTCGATGTACTTGGCGCCCTTCAGGTCAACGTTGATCGGCAGCGCCGCCGAGGCGCCTGTCAAGATGCCGGAGTTGTAGAGTTCAGTGCCGTCGCCAAGAACCTTGAAGATCACAGATCCGCGGGTTGCCTGGAAATCATCAATGCCAATGACGGCAGTGAACCTTGAGCACTGTGCACCAACAAAGTACTTGATGGTTGACGCTGCGTGAACGCCCAGGCCCTTGGCATAGGGCTTGCCGTCAAGCATGAGGGCCGGGCCGTCCTTCTCGCCCTGCTCACCGTTGGTCAGATCCTTCTCGGCAGGTCCCCAACCGTTGGCGGGGGTGCCGATCCACTGCATGTCGGAGGCAAAGGTGTCAACGGTGGGCGGGTGCGGCATGGTGTAAACACCCAGGATGGATTCAGCCTTGCGCACACCGATCGGATCAACAGTGGTGGTGTACACGGAGTTGGCCGTGATGTTGTAGTTGCCGTCGGCGGAGGCCGGCGCCAAAACATTCCACTTGGTGATGAGCTTTGCTCCTGGTGCCAGTGTTGCGGCGGTTGCCGAGGTGGTGGGCGTTGCCGTCCAGCCCGCCGGCAGATTCAGGGAGACCGCAGCGTTGGAGACGGGTGCCGGCTCGTTGGACACCAGGGTAGTGGTGAACTCGTTGTCAGTGCCCTGTTCAATGATGGGTCCGGTTTGACCCAGCGACAGTTGGGCGCAGGCCGGGGTGGTTGTTGATACACCCAGGTCGCGGACCAGCAGATTGTCCAGAGACAGATCTGATGCTGTGGAACCTGTGCGCAGCAAACCAACGTAGCTGTCGCCACAAGCGCTGGCCGTGAATTTCTGCACCCAGCGGGTGGTTGTAAACTGTGCCGGGAACGGGGTGGACTGGGTCTGGACCGCTCCGGCTGCGCCGTCGTAGCCACCAACCCAGGAGTACTCATTGGCCTTGGTTGACTGGTAGTTGAAGGCGATTTCGTAATCGTGGCCGGGGGTGAACTTCACTGTTGCCGGAGTGGTCCGGTACACCAGGCCGCTGTTTTCCTCATGGGCGTGCAAGGAGAAGTTGCCGTTCAAAACGTCATCCATGACCTTGCCGTTCCAGCCCTTTTGAGTGAACGGTGCATGAATCGGGGCCAGGTGGGTGCGCGGGTCGGTGTTGCCGCCTGCATTGCCCTTGACGAACGGGCCCCAGCCCTGGTCAACGTTTTCAAAGTCTTCGGCAAGAACCACACCAGTGGCGCCACCCTGGCCCACGTTGGCTGCCGTGACCTTGGCGGTCTTGACCACACGAATATCATCAACCAGGACGGCAGTGGTGCCCGCACCGGTGGAGATCTTCAGAACGGGCTTGTCGCCGTCGTTCTTCACATCAACCAGAACGCTCACGCGTTGGCTGTAGGTGCGGTTCTTCTGGTCTGCGGCAACAGTGTTGAACAGGCTCGAAGAGGTGAGCGTGTTGGTGACTGCCGGAGAGCCGGAAACAGTGGCGCTGAGCGTGGTGTCACGTTTGCCGCGCGGGAACTTCTCCACGCTGGCCAGTGTTGGATCGATTTCAATCCATGCGCTGACGGAATAGGTGCCCTTGGTGAGCGCGCCCAGAGTCTGGGTGACGCTGGAAGCACCGTCCCCCAAGCGGGCGGTCGTCAGGCCCTTGGCGGAACGCTCCAGGGTCACATTGCCCTGCGGGTTCCATGCGGCCAGGGTGCCGGAGTTGAAGCCGGGGTCGTTGACTCCGATGCCGTAACCCCAGTTGGTGCTTGCGTTGGGGAGAACAGTTTCAGAGGCGGAAATGGCGGGCGTGGTGGCCAACGGTGTGGTGGGTACCAAAACGTAGGCCGTGTTGGCCTTCGGGTTCAAGTTGACCTTGCCCCCGGTGACGGCCACGTCGCCGACCAACTTGCGGCCCTGGTCCGTGAGCTCGTAGAGCTTCAAAGTGGTCTGGTTCGCAAACTCCGGCAGCAGGGTCCATGTCTGGGCTCCACCGGCGAGGCTGTAGTTGTACAGCTTGGTCTGCTTGTTGGTGTCATTGGTGGCGGTTTCGCCGAACTCCACCAGTTCGCTGGCCCACGGCAGGAGGTAGTTGTGTCCTTCAAGGACCTTCACACCCTTCTGGGTGATGATGCGGTTCTCCAGCGATGTTCCCGTCACGCTCAGGTTGTTCTCGAGCGTGATCGCCGCGGGCGTCCACGTCTTGATTTCCTGCTGCTGGAGGAACTTTACCGGGACGTTGTTGTCCCACACGTTTTTCAGGAACGCGTTGTAGTCGTTCTGGCCGGTCCAGCCCTGCCACTCAATGATGTGTTGGGTGCCCAGGCGGGGGTCCGGGTTCCAGATGTCTCGCTGGGTGTTCTGGGCGAAGCGGATGATTTCCGAGTTCCAGCCCTTGAGCGTGGATCCACCGTATTTTTCATCAACTGCCCAGTGGGACCAGGTGTTGTTGCGCACCATGGAGTTGGCGAACTCGGAGGAAACAGAGAAACCGTTGTCCATGATGTTGCGCTGGAGGCGCTCACCGATCCAGCCGGACTCGTAGTACACGTCAATGTAGTTCGCGGTCAGGTTGTCGTCGGCGGCTTCATCGAGACCGGCAATGCGCGCGTTCTGGTCACCGGAGAGGACATCGCGACGCTGGTCGATGTAGTAGGACTGTTCGAGCCAGTTCCAGCCTTTTCCGGGAGGCTGCTTGATGAAGGTGTCACTAAAGGCCTTGGATTCCGGGTACGCCTCGGTGTTGTTCATGTGCACCGTGAACGTTGCGCCGTATTCTTTGGCCTGCACCAGGAGCGAGTTCATGTCCTTGATGCCGCCGGCGCGTTCGTTCCAGTTGCCGCTGAAGTCGGTGTTGGCCGAGTCGTGGCCTTCCGAGGTGAAACCCTTCAACAGGGAGTACTGGCCCAGGCCGTCCGTGGCCAAAGCGGTGTGCTTGACGTCGTCAAGGGTGCGCAGGAACGGGTTGGTGGCCTGGCTGGCAAAGTTGAACGGGATGTTCTGAACCACGCGGTTCTTCACATCTTCCCAACCCTTGGGCTTGTATTGAACATCGCGGGAGGCGATGGCGCCGTCTTGCCAGTTGACAGTTCCATCAGCGTTGGCGTCAAGAGTGATGATGACCTTGGCCTCGGGCAGGGGCTCGGTTTCGGTGGAGTCCTTGGCTCGGTACAGCCAGGCACCGGAGGAGATACCCACCTTCTTGTTGACGCCGTCGGCCTTGACCTGGCGCCAAAAGCGGCCCTTCTCGGTGGCTGCCAGGGCGTTGTCCTCGGGGGACCATGCGCCGTCGTACAGCGAGTTGCTCTCAAAGCCGGCGGCCAGATTGGCGTTGTTGGCAATGGCCATCATGGACGTCTTCGCGGCTGCGTCAATTGCTGTTGCGGCGTTCACGGCGGTGATGGTGTCACCGGAGATGGCGCGATCGGTGGAGATCACTGCCGAGGCCACGGAGGCTCCGGCCTCGGTGGAGGAGAGGGTGACCAGGTCCTGATCCATGATCTGGATGCGGTTGACCCGCCCAGTGCCGGTTTCCTTGATTTCGGTGATGTTGAACGTCAGTACGTTCTTATCCACGGAGAGCCTGGCCAACATGGTCACGCCGTCCATGCCGGGCACCGTGATGTTGTAGTCGATCGACTTGCCGCTGACGTTGAGCGCGGATGTCACGGTGACGTTCTGGTCAGTGCCATTGATGCGCATTTTGGTGGCGACGGCGGTGGCGCCTGTCATGGTCTTTCCAGCGAGCGTGTATTTCAACGCCTGGGGGAACGCGGTGGAGACCTCAACGGAGAGTGTTGCCGAGGAGATCACCGCCGTTCCGTCTGCCGCGACGGCAGGAATGGCCGCAGCGAGGGGGACGATGGTGCCAGCCATGACGGCGCCGGCGATCCCTATCCCCAACCACTTGCGTTGGTGTCGAGCGAGTGACATCAAGAGCTCCTTGAATAACTTTTTGCGGTCCAAGTGGCGGTCTGCGCACTTGATTGGTGATGCGAATTTCAGCGTTTATTGGACTAAACATGATCCAGCTCACACTGTTATGGATAACATTACATGATCGTGTCCAGTGGGCACTCTCTATTTCGAGGGTGGAAATAATGTGACCCCCGGCCCGAGGTGGCTCATCCGCCGCTGGAGTACAAGTGATTGATAGTGACGTTTTCATGGTCGTTGTAATCATTATGTGCTAGGCTGGTGCACAACCCGGAGAGCTTCTGGAGGCCAGAAGAATGTGTCACCAGAAGCCGCTAAACAAGGAGAATGCGCAGCATGAGCGAAAACACCCAACTTGGCCCCTTTATGGATGCTGAGCTCACCAGCCAGCCCGAAGTATGGGCTCAGGCAATTGCCCAGGCAAAGAGTGAGAACCTGTTGCCTGCCGATGGGCAGCGCGTGGCAGTGATTGGTTGCGGTACATCGTGGTTCATGGCCCAGAGCTACGCCACAGCCCGTGAGGCGGCAGGAAAAGGCGTCACCGACGCGTTCGCCGCTTCTGAGGCATTCCTTGGCGCCGAGCGCGGCTACGACGCAGTGGTTGCCATTACCCGTTCGGGCACCACCACAGAGGTGCTGGAAATCCTCACGGCCATCAAGGGCACTGTGCGCACAGTTGCCCTGGTTGGTGACATCACCTCCCCGATCATGACCCTGGCAGACGCCATTGTGGAACTGCCGTACGCCGATGAGCAGTCAGTGGTGCAGACCCGCTTCGCCACCACGGCACTGACCTACCTGTTGACGAGCATTGGCGTTGACCTCAGCGACGCCGTCGAGGATGCCAAGGTCAGTGTTATCGCTCCCGTGGAGCAGGAACTGATCGACGCCGAGCAGTTCACCTTCCTGGGCACCGGCTGGACCGTAGGCCTGGCGCACGAGGCCGGCCTGAAGATGCGTGAAGCCGTGCAGGGCTGGACCGAGTCCTACCCCGCCAAGGAATACCGCCACGGCCCCATCTCCATCGCCGCCCCGAACCGCGTCACCTGGATGTTTGGCGAGCAGCCCGAGGGCCTGGACCGCGACATGGTCAAGACCGGCGCGCTGTACATCAACACCACCGTGCACCCGCTGGCCGAACTGGCCCGCGTCCACCGCGTCACCCTGGAGCGCGCACGTGCCCGCGGCATGAACCCGGACCTGCCGCGCAACCTCACCCGCTCGGTCATCCTGGGCGACTAGTCCCCAAGTCCTCCCGTTTCAAGCCGCTGACGCGACTTGAAACGGGGCCCTCGGGCTTGTGGGCCCAATCGCCGGTCTGGCCGGATTTCTGGCTAAAATGTTAGGCACGCCACCTCCCTGCGAAGTGGCGTGCCTGATGTTTGTCCATGAACAGCGGGTCCGCACCAGATAGTGCCACCGGTATTTGCCTTCTACAAAGAAATTACCTTCATGAATACTTTGATAAACCGTGCGGGCGAATCCGAAACGCTGCCCGCCAACGCTGCCACCGACGTGCCTATGCTCGACGCCGTACTGGCCTTTGACGTGGGCGGCACCGACATGAAGGTGGGCATGATCTTGGGCGATCCAAGCCACGGTGAGGTTGAGGTGCGCGATCTGCAACGCCATCCAACACCGCTCGACGGCGCCCGCTCCGGGGAGAGCGTCTGCGCCAGGATTGTTGAGCTGACGGCCGAGTACCGGGCAGCCCACCCGGAGCTGACTATCGGCGCCGTGGGCGTTACCGTTCCGGGCATTGTGGACGAGGATGCCGGCATCGGCATCTACTCTTCCAACCTGGGCTGGCGCGACTTCCCCTTCACGGCAACGTTGGAGCAGGCCCTGGGCCTGCCCGTCGGTTTTGGCCACGACGTCAGCATGGCCGGTGAAGCTGAATTCCATTTGGGGGCAGCCGCGGGCGAAAAAGACGTGCTCATCCTGGTCATCGGCACCGGTATTGCCGGAGCGATTTTGTGTGACGGCAAGCGAATCGCCGGTGGTGGTTACGCAGGGGAGATCGGCCACGCCATGGTGCCAGGCCCGGATGGCAGCCTCGTGATCATGGAATCTCTGGGTTCCGCCGGTGCCATTGCGCGCCGGTATGGAGAAGTTACGGGAGAAGCTGTGCCCGGTGCACGCGAAGTCATCGCCCTCGCTGCGGCAGGGGATGTAGCGGCAAAAACCATCTGGCATGACGCCATCCACGCACTGGCCTTCAGCATTGCGCAATGCGTTTCCATCCTGGGCACCGAAACAGTAGTCCTCGGCGGCGGCCTGTCCATGGCCGGCCCTGCACTCTTTGAGCCGCTGGCGGCACGTGTGGATGAACTCCTGACCTTCCACCGCCGCCCCGGCTATGTTCATGCTGCCCTGGGTGAAAATGCCGGACTCATTGGATCAGCGTTGAAGGCACGCAGCCTCAGTGCCGGATCCCTGGCGCCGGGGAAGAAGCAGGCGTGAGCGCCAACAATGTAGTCCTCACCGTCACCCCCAACCCGGCTGTTGACGTCACGTACACGGTGGATGGCGTACATCTGGGCTCCTCCCACCGTGTTCCCACCCCGCTGTACCGGGCCGGCGGCAAGGGCCTGAACGTTTCCCGCGTGGCGCACCAGCTGGGGCACCCAACGCTCGCGATTGCCACGGCTGGCGGCCCGGCGGGGGAGCAGTTGCGTGCGGACCTGCTGGCAGCCGGGATCCTGCACCACCTTGTCCCGGTAAGCGCTGCCACGAGGCGCACCATTGCCCTCGTGGACACCGCGCACGGCAACACCACCAGCATTTTCAACGAGGTGGGTCCTGCCCTGAGCGGCGCCGAATGGCAGGCGCTTGCCGCCGCCGTCGTGGATAACCTGGCCGGCGTTCAGACGGCCGACGGCGTGCGCAAGCCGGGCGTGCTGGTCGGCTCGGGCTCCCTCCCGGAGCAGGCGCCCGCCGACTTCTACCCGGCCCTGGTGGCCCTGGCCCACGCCGCGGGAGTGCCGGCCATCGTTGACACCTCCGGAAGCGGCATTCTGGCCGCGGCCAAGGCCGGTGCAGACCTGCTCAAACCCAACAACCACGAGTTGATGGAAGCCGTTGGCGAGAGCAACCTTGTCAGTGCCGCCCGCAAACTGATGGATTTGGGTGCCAAGCGCGTGCTGGTCAGTGTTGGTGAGGAAGGCATGCTCGCCTTCAGTGCCGACGCCCCGAGCCGGTACATCCAGGCAAAATTGCCCGCACCGTTGAGCGGCAACCCCACAGGTGCCGGCGACGCAGCGGTGAGTGCTGCCGCCGTCGCCCTTGCCAACGGGGTTGAAGACTTGCGCGAGATTTTGCGCGCCGCCACCTCGTGGAGCGCAGCAGCTGTGCTCATGCCAGGCGCCGGGGAGATTTCCCCGCAGTACAACGAGCTGGCCCAACAACTCATCATCACAGACCACTAAGGAACATCTTTCATGGCTTTGACAAACACCCGCGACATCATGAACCTGGCGGCTGCGGCCGGCATTGGCCAGGGCGCGTTCAACGTGATCCACTTGGAAACTATTGAGGGATTGATTGGCGGAGCCGAGGCTGCGGGCCGCCCGGTCATCTTGCAGATCTCGGAGAACTGCGCCAAGTTCCATGGCGGACTGGAGCCGGTGGCTGCGGCAACCTTGGCGGCAGCCCGGCGGGCGAGCGTTCCGGTGGCCGTGCACCTGGACCATGCCGAGGATGAGGCGCTGGCCTACGAGGCCGTGGACTTGGGTTTTGGCTCCATCATGTATGACGGCGCGCACTTTGAGTACGAGCAAAACGTTGAGGTCACGGCCCGCGTGGCAGCCTACGCCCATGCGCGCGGCGTCTACGTTGAAGCCGAGCTGGGCAAGGTCGGCGGCAAGGATGGTGCCCATGCGCCGGGCGTGCTGACGGATCCCACCGAAGCGGCAGCCTTTGTGGCAGCAACCGGTGTGGATGCCCTAGCTGTTGCCGTGGGCTCCTCGCACGCCATGACGGAGCGCAGCGCGGCCTTGAATTTGCTGCGCATTGCCGAGTTGAAGGCAGCTTTGGATGTGCCGTTGGTGCTCCACGGCTCCTCCGGCGTGGCGGATGAGATGATCGCGGCAGCCATCGCAGCAGGCATGACCAAGATCAACGTCTCCACCCACCTGAACGGTTTCTTTACGCGCGCCGTTCGCGAGTACCTAGATGCCAACCCGGCTGTAGTAGATTCACGTAAGTACTTGGGTGCCGGACGCACGGCCCTGGTCCCTGAAGTTGCACGGTTGCTGGACTTGTTTGCCGGCGCCGGGAAATCGGATAACTAAACGCGATGGCCGCTGGCCGTCACGGGGAGAAACACATGAACAGAACTGAACGACTCACTGCAATCTTGGACATCCTGGCCGCCGACGGCCATGTGGAGGTCGATGAGATTGTGGAGAAGCTGGGCGTTTCCCCGGCAACGGCACGGCGCGATTTGGACTCCTTGGCCAACGAGCGCCTGCTGACGCGTACCCGTGGCGGTGCAACGAGTGGTTCTGTTTCTTATGACTTGCCGGGCCGGTACAACCGTGACGATTTTGCCGAGGAAAAGCAGCAGATTGCGCACGCCGCGAGTGCCCTGATCCCCAAGGGTGCAGTTATTGGGCTGTGTGGTGGAACCACCAGCACAGCGCTGGCGCAGGTGCTCTCCACCCGCGAAGACTTGATGGTGCAATCCAACAGGCCAACACTGACTGTGGTCACCAACGCCATTAACATTGCGGCGCAGCTGGCCATCAGGCCCAACTTTAAGATCATGGTCACCGGTGGCATTGTCAACCCGCGCTCCTACGAGCTGGTGGGACCCTACGCCGACTCGATTTTGCAGCGGGTGGCCCTGGACTTCGCCTTCATTGGTGTGAACGGCATTGAGCCCGGTGCCGGCCCCACCACCAATGATGAGGGCGAGGCTTCGGTGAATTCCCGCATGGCCCGGCGGGCCTCGGAGGCCTACATCCTGGCTGACGCCTCCAAGATCGGCAAGCGTGCCTTCGCCACCATGGAGGAGCACGATTTCCGCAACCTGATTACGGATTCCCGCATCACCCCGGAGCAGCTCACCGCGTTCACCGAAGCTGGCACCAACGTGATTGTGGCGCCACAACTGTAGATCCGCACAAAAAAGCTGCGGCACCCCAACCATCAGGTTGGGGTGCCGCAGCTTTTGGTGCTTGCGGCCTAGGCGAAGAATTCCTTGCCGTAGTAGCTTCCTGCCGCGGGGAGCCCTGCCGGAACGGCAAAAACACCCGATCCCACGTGGCGGATGTACTCATTGAGCCTGTCGGAACTGCCCAATTTGCGCTGTAAAGTGGCGAATTGTATGGGGTTCTTTTGGAAACTCAGGAACATCAACCCGGCGTCCAACCGGCCCACGGCGTCGAGCCCGTCGGTGAAGTTATAGCCGCGGCGCAGGATCTTGGTGCCCCCATTGTTTTCATGGGCCACCAAGGCAATGTGGGAATCCGGTGCAATGGCCGGCGCCCCGGCAACCGTCGCGTGAAAGTCGGGCACGTCGTGTTCCCTGGTCCCTGACAGCGGTGCGCCCTCGCCTTTGGTGCGGCCAAAGATGCTCTGCTGATCCCCAATAGTGTCCTCATCCCAGGTCTCAATGAGCATGTGGATCTTGCGGGCCACCAGGTAACTTCCGCCCACCATCCACGGCTGACCGGCTTCCTCGCCCACCCACACATGCGCATCAAGATCCACGACGTCCTTGACATTGCGGGTGCCGTCCTTGAAACCCATCAAATTCCGTGGCGTGGTTTGGTTTGCTCCGGCGGAGGCGCGCCCAAAACCTAGGACAGTCCACTTGGTCTTGACCATGGTTCGTGCCATGCGCGCCAGATTGCGCACCGCATGGTACGCCACCTGCGGATCGTTGGCACAGGCCTGGATGCACAGGTCCCCGCCGGTCAGGGCCGGGTCGAGCGACTCCCCGGCCATGGCTGGCAGCTGGGCAAAGTCGGCGGGCTTGAACGGGGCCAGGCCAAATCTCTCATCGAAGAGGGACGGCCCAAAACCCAAGGTGAGGGTCAGGCCCTGCGGCCCCATGTCGGTGGCCTCACCGGTGTCCCCGGGAATGGCCTGTTCCCGGCCCGGCTCCACCTTGCCCACGGGCGCACCGGATGTCATCTCGGCCATGGCCGCCGACCACTTGGCCAGCACCAATTGCAGCTCGGTGGGGCTCGTGGCGGTCACGTCAAAGGCCGTAAACACCAGATGGTCCTGCGGGGGAGTGTCGATCCCGCCTTGGTGCTCCCCATAAAACGGGTAGGACAGGTTGGCCCGCGCCGCCATGCGTTCCACATCGGACACGGGCTCGGTGGGTGCGGAGGCGGCGGCACCTGATGCCAGGGCGCCGGCCACCCCCAGGGCCATACCGCCCGCACCGGCCAGGGCTGCGGATCCGCTAAAGAATTTCCGGCGTGAAACCCCAGCCGTCGGCTCCGTGGGCTCGGTCATCAGACAGTCGCCACTTTCTCGGAAATCTTCGCCAACGGTGCCTGCAGCGACTGGATCAACTGCGTGAGCTTGGCGGCGTCGGACTTCTTCAGCTCTTCCGTGTACGCCTTGAAACCACCCAGGGCACCAGCATCCTTGTACCCGGCCAGGGCGGTGTTGACGGTCTCGAACTGGGTGGTGATCTGCTCGCTCAGCGTTGCGTCAATGTCTTTCAGGGCCGGCTTCAAGTACTCAAACGCCTGCTGCGAGCCCTCAATGTTGGCGGCGAAATCGACCAGGTCCAGCTTGGAGTAGGCCTCTTCCTCACCGGTGATCTTGGAGGACTGGACTTCCTCGAGCAGGCCGCTGGCACCGTTGGCCAGTTCCTCGGGCTTGTAGGAGCCCTTGGTTTCCAGCTCGGCCGTGAGCGTCTTCAGGGTGCCCACGTTCTTCACAATGCCGGCGGCAAGGGCCTTTGACTTCTCCGTGATGGCCTTGGCCTCAAAGAGGTCCTTTTCCAGTGGGTGGAAACCTGTCCATTCGGTCCCGGGCTCGACGTCGGCCACGCGCAAGTCAAGGGCGGGGTCCAGATCGGGGAAGCTCTCCGCCACCGGTTCGATGCGCTCAAAGAACGGGCGCGCCTGGGCATAAGCCTTCTGGCTGGCGGCAACATCGCCGGAGTCAACGGCCTTTTGCAGGGCTGCGACGGCCAGCACCAGGCTGTCCACCTGGCCGGAAACGTACTTGGCGTAGCCGTCGGTGCCCTCCATCAACTTTTCGCTGACACCATTGGCGGCTGCCGTTGCGGCGCCACCGCTGACGGTAAACGCCTTGGACTCGGTGACGGCGCCTGGGCAGTACAGCTGGTACTCGCCACCTGCCAGCGTCACGGTAAAGCTGACGGCCTTCAGGCCCGGAATGACGTTTTCACGTTCGCCCAGGATGCGCTTGTCGCTGAGCAGCTCCACCTCGCTGACACCGGAGGCGTCCTTGTTGGAGATGGTGAAGGTGACGGGTCCCGCAGGGGCGTTGGAGAAGTCCGGGACGCACTGCTCGTCGCCGTTGACCTTTTCAACGCTGACAGCGATCTGGGCGGCGCCATTGCTGACGGGTGCGGCGCCACCCTTGGCGGCACCGGCCTGGCCCTGGGGTGTTGCGCTGCCGCACGCGACCAGGGAGAGGGCGAGCACTGTTGCCCCGGTGAGCAGTACTGCAGTCTTGGAGCGCAGGGTGCGGGTGGGCAAGGAAGACATGTGTGTCCTTTGGCAAGAGGGGAGGGGAGGGTGTGTGCAAAAAAGGGGAGCACCAAGTGGCTGGCGCGCGGGGCGCCAGGGGTGGGTGGTACGGAATTAGGGTGAGGGTGCCGTGATGAGCAGCTGGCGGCGGTTGCGCCGGGCCGTGACAAGCAGCATCAGGGCGGCCACCAGGAACACTGCAGGCAGGTAGCGAGACCACAGGACGTTCTCAGCCGCAGCGGATTCAAAACTGCTCAGTTCGGTGACGGCGGCGGTGACATGCTTTTCGGGCACATGCCAGCCGCCTTCGCCCGCAACGGCAATGGTGCGGGAGGTGGCCAAGCCGCCCCCGCTCAATGTCAGGGTTGCGCCCTGGGTGTTCACGGCGTCGATCACTTGGTGGTTGACGAGCCACACGGTGATGCTGCCCTTGTGGTTCCAGCTTGCGGCGAAGGGGCCGGGGTTCTTGGCGGGGCTGATGCCCACCGGCATCCTGCCGCCGTTGAGCTCGCTCAGCATGTCTGCTGATACCTTGGCAGGCTCGGCCTCCGTCGCGTTGGAGGCGGCTGCTGTGGAGACGGTGGCGGTGCGTCCGGCATGGGACTCGGTGCCGTGGCTGGTCAGCTCGTAGCTGGCTTCGGTGCCGTCCGCGGAGGTCACCACGAGGGTTTTTCCGTCCCCTGGGGCGAGCCGCAGCGAACCCGCCGGTTGCCCCGCAGACGAACGTAACGGCGTCGTACTTGTTGCCGAGGGGGCGCTGGGAATGGCCACAGGGGCGGCCAAAACCAGCACCAGGGCGGCAACGGTGAGCGTTCCGGCAGCGATGAATTGCAGGCGCGGCAAGGAGGCGGCGCTGGGGCGCCAGGTGCGCGGCCACAGGATGAAGGCCAGCATGGGGATCAAGTACAGGGCCCAGCCCAGCAGCTCCACCACGCGGGGATCGTTCGGGATGCCGAACACACCGGTGAGGATGGCTGCCCGGGCGCTGCCGTTGGGGGCCAGCCAGGCGAGGTTGACGGTGATGTCCTGGCCGATGTTGATCCAGCCGGCTTCGTGGGCGGTGCGCAGGGACTTCATGACGAGCCCGGCGGCGACGAACACCAGGAACACGCCCGTGGCCTTGAAGAACTTGGCGAGGTTGAGCTTGATGGCCCCGCGGAACAGCAGGAACCCCACACCGGAGGCGATGGCCAGGCCCAGCAGCGCACCCAGCCCGGCGCTCAGCGGGTTCAACGATGACTGGAAAGCGGCCACCATGAAGACAGCCGTTTCAATACCCTCGCGCAGCACTGCCAAAAAGGCCATGCCGGCCAAGGCAAACACCGAGCCGCCCTTCAAGGCAGAGCCGGCATGGGCCTCCAGGGTGGATTTCATGGAGCGCGAATTCTTGCTCATCCACAGGATCATGAAGGTCACAATCACCACCGCCACGGCGCCGATGACCGTTTCCATGGCTTCTTGCTGCTGCTGGGGGAGTGCCGCGGAGATCAGTTCCAAGGTGATGCCCACCAGGGCGCTCAGGAGTACTGCTGCGCCAACACCGAGCCACATGGGCTTGAGGGGCTGGCCATTGCGGCGCAGAAAAGCAGCAATCATGCCCACTATCAGTGCGGCCTCAAGACCTTCACGCAGGCCGATGACAAGTGTTGCAAGCACCCAAATACTCCGGTGTTCCAAAGACGTAAAAAGCTGAGGTGTGCCTCAGCTCTCGGGCAAGGCTACCCTAAGGTTGCCGTCTGATGCCAATTAGGCCAGCGAAGTGTTGCGTAATGGTCCGGGGCGGCTCACCAAATGTGGTCCGGGGCGTCCAGCACCGTCTTGGACGGATCGGCCTGGGTCCACTGCGCAAAGTTGCTGTCCAGGGCGTACTGCTGCCCGGTCCGGATGAGTGTGCGGACCTCGGCGTTCTCCGGATTGTTCAAGGACTCAAAGTACTCCACCGACCAGTGGAACCAGCGCATGCAAAACAAACGCATCGTCAACCCGTGCGTGACCAGCAAGGTGTTGGGGGCGTAGTCCGGCTTGGACCAATGCCTGTACAGGGTCTCCATGAAGGAGGACACCCTGTCGTACACATCCGAGCCCGATTCGCCCTCACGGAACCGGTAGAAGAAGTGGCCGTAGGCGTTGCGAAGTTCCTTTTGATCGGCAATCTCCGCCGGGTTTTGAAAGTTGGCCCAGTCCTGTTCACGCAGCCGCGGCTCCTCGATGGTCCGTTCCACCAGGTCACCCAAGTTCAGGGCTTCAAGCGTTTGATAGGCCCGCAGGTAGGGGGAGACGTAGACGCACACCTTTTGCCCGTCCAATTGCCGCCGCACCCTTTCCCCGGCCGCCCTGGCCTGGGCCACGCCCAGCTCGGTCAGCGGGATCCGGTAATCGGGAATCCTGTTGTACAGCGTTTGGTCAACATTGGCTGCCGACTGTCCGTGGCGGATCATGATGATCTTGCGTGGCGCGCTCATGCCCTAGAGCCTATCCCCACGTCCTCTCCAGCCTCGCAAGCCCAACCTCGCAAGCTCGGCAAACTACTTCGGCGGAACCCTTAAGTCCTGCTTTTCGGGAGCGTACACTGTGAGCATGCCAGCTCGACCCGGTGAATATGCGCCAGCCCTTGCACGTGCACAAGAGCATGCAAATCGCTGGATTGATTCCCTGCCCAGCCGCCCCATCGGGCCCCGGCAGGACGCCGAGCAGTTGCTTGCCCGCTTCTCGATGCCCCTGCAGGAACTGCCCATCGATGCGGCCGCCGTCGTGGACGAATTGGCCCGGCTCGCAGAACCGGGCCTCATGGCGATTCCTGCCGGGCGCTTCTTTGGCTGGGTCATGGGCGGGACGCTCCCGGCCGCCATGGCTGCGGACTGGCTTGTCAGCGCCTGGGACCAAAACGCCGCACTGCGTTATGCCACGCCGGCAACTGCTGCGGCGGAAGAGATCGCGGGTCGGTGGCTCCTGGACCTGCTGGGACTTCCCGCCGGTGCGGATGTGGGGTTCACCACCGGCGCCACCGGATCAAATTTTGTGGGGCTGGCCGCTGCCAGACAATTCGTCCTGGATGGGGTGGGTTGGGACATCGCGGCCGAGGGTTTGAGCGGATCCCCGCGCATCAACGTTTTTGTCGGCCGGGACCGCCACGCCTCCGTGGACTTGGTGCTGAAGTACCTGGGACTGGGCAGGCCCATCGAGGTTGCCGCCGACGCGCAGGGGTGTCTGATTCCCGGCGCACTGGCCGAGACTATGGATGCTGTATCGGGTCCGGCCATTGTGTGCCTTCAGGCCGGAAATCTGCATTCGGGGGCCAGTGACCCCTTCACGGAGGCCGCTGCCCTTGCCCACGGCCGTGGTGCCTGGGTGCATGTGGACGGGGCATTTGGCTTGTGGGCGGCGGCGAGCCGCACACACCGCCATCTGGTGGAAGGATTGGCGGATTGCGACTCGTGGGCCACGGATGCCCACAAGACCCTCAATGTGCCCTATGACTGCGGTGTGGCCATTGTTTCGCGTCCGCAGGTCGTGCGTTCAGTCTTTGGTGTGCACACCAGCTACTTGGTCAGGGACGACCACGGACCGGGTGACCCGTTTGAGAAGGTGCCCGAATTTTCCCGCCGTGCCCGTGGCGTGCCGGTCTGGGCGGCGCTGCGTTCCTTGGGTACTTCAGGGGTTGAAGATCTGGTTGACGGGCTGGTGGCGCGGGCCCAGTCCTTCGCCCAAGCGCTCGCTGCCATGCCCGGCGTCGAGGTGGTCAACGAGGTGGTCTTCACCCAGGTGTGCGTTGGTTTTGGCTCCGATGAACGGACCCGGCGCATCACCGAGCACATTATTGCCGACGGCACGGCATGGATGTCGGGCTCGCATTGGGCCGGCAGGGACATCTTGCGCATTTCGGTCAGCAACTTCTCCACCGACGAGCACGATGTGCAAGCCGCGCTGGCAGCCGTCGAACGTGCCATGGCCGCCTGCGACCTTCGCTGAACCAAGCAGGACCCAGCCCTACAGCGGCCACGCCGTATGGCTGAAAGCAGCCGGCGGGGGCATGATGGAGTGCATGAGCGAACGCCCGTCCACAGCTGCCACGCACGACGCCGGACCAGCCGTCCCAGCCCCAACATCCCCAGGTGCCGTGCCCGGCGTCGAGCATCAAGGGTCAGACCATCAGGGATGGGGCGTGAAGTCGCGGCGGCGGCTGATCACCGAGGTGCTGCTGGTGCTGGGTGTCTCGGTGGGGCAGTCGGCCGTGTACTCGGTGGTGTCGCTGCTGGAGAAGATGAGCCGCGCCCCCATTGCGCAGGGCACCTCAACGCTGAACGTGGTGCGCAACAACCGCGAATTCTTTGACCTGACGTATCAGCTGCTGGACATCTTCTTTGCGCTGGTGCCCGTCATGCTGGTGTTTTACCTGCTGGCCGAGCCCGGGAAGTCGGTGTTTCGGAGCATCGGGCTTGATTGGCGCCATCCCTTCCGCGACGGGTTCGGGGCGCTGGCGCTGCTGGTCATCATTGGCGTACCGTCGCTGGGGATCTACGCGGCCGGGCGGGCCATGGGCATCACCACTGAGATCATTCCCAGCGCCTTGAACCAGTATTGGTGGACCATTCCCGTGCTGGTGCTCTCCGCCATTCGTGCCGGCGTGCTGGAGGAAGTCATCCTCAACGGGTATCTGCTGGGCCGGCTGGAGAAGATCGGGCTCGGGCCCTGGGCGGCGATCACGCTCAGCGCTCTGCTGCGCGGCAGTTACCACCTGTATCAAGGCTTTGGCCCGTTCCTTGGCAACGTCCTGATGGGCCTGCTGTTTGGTTGGGTGTACAAAAAGTACGGCCGGGTGGCGCCGCTGGTGGTGGCCCACGCCCTGGTGGACATTGCCGCGTTCACGCTGGGTCCGGCCCTGGGCTTCGGCGGCTAGCCAGGCGCCGTGCCCCCATGATGCAAACGCAAACGGCACCCGCCCCCAAGGGGAGGGTGCCTCCCCAGCCGCTCCCTCACCTCGTACCTCGGTCAGGGAACCCTGCGGCTGTGGGCCCAGTCGTGCTTGAACAAGAAGTGCTAGATGGTGACCGGGCCGTGAGCTGTCTCGAAGGTGACGCTCATGATGCCGGGGGTGCCGCGCGGGGCAATCCACTCCACGGCGACGTCATCCAGGGGTGCCTCGACGGGTTCGCCCAGCCACTCGGTGACGCGTTCGGCGCTGCCGGCGATGGTCAGCGAGGAGAGCCTCACCGTGGATTCGCGTGCCAGCGACGGGTGCAAGCTGGGATCGCCCTCCCATTTGAGCATGTACGGCACCTGGGGGTCGGCAATGAGGCCCTTGATACCAATCTGCTGCCACACCAATTCCTGGCCGTCGGGGAACTTCCTGTTGCCGGGGACGGCGCTGCGGCCCAGGCGTTCTTCGAAGGGGGTGAGATCGTCAACGGCGACGCACCACCCCATCCAGCCTCCTCCGGCCGCTGACCGCGCCTTGACGGCCTGGCCGAACGGCGCCTTGTCCGAAGCGGGGTGATTAAGGCACTCAACAATTTCCACATAATGGTGGTCGGTGAGGGGAATAATCATATTGCGGGTGCCGAAGCGCGGATGAATTCCTCCGCGCACTGCATCGACCCCGAGGGCGGTCGCGATTCGCTCCGTAGTGGCAGCCAATCCGTCTGATTCACTGGCGTAAGAAACATGATCCATTCGCATGACTTCATCTTGGCACTTTGTGATCGGTGTCTCGACTTAGCGTTACCTAAGGCACATGGGACGTACCATCTCAAGGGTGTTTGGTGTCCCCGCGGGTGGGGCAGAATTGGGGTGTGACTGATACTGGAAACGCCCCGCTGACCCTGCCCACCGCCGCTGCCCTTGCTGAACGAATCAGCGCAGGGATCGCTGCCGAGTTGGGAGTCCGCCCGGCCCAGGTTCGCGCTGCGATTGGCCTGATGGACGACGGCGCCAGCGTCCCCTTTATTGCCCGGTACAGAAAAGAAGTCACCGGCACCCTGGATGACACCCAGCTCCGCGACCTTGAGGAGCGGCTGCGCTACCTGCGCGAACTGGAGGCCCGGCGCCTGACAGTGCTGGAGACCATCCACGGGCTCGGCAAGCTCACTCCCGCCCTGCGCCGCACCATCGATGCCGCCGCCACCAAGTCGGAGTTGGAAGATCTCTACCTGCCGTACAAATCCACGCGCAAAACCAAGGCCGACGCCGCCCGTGAGGCTGGTTTGGAGCCCCTGCTGGACGCCTTGCTGGCCGATCCCTCCCGCTTCCCGTCCGTGGAGGCGGACACCTTCGTTGATGCGGCCCGCGGTGTTCCCTCGGCGGATGACGCCCTGGCCGGAGCACGGGCCATTCTCATTGAACGTGCCGGCCAGGACGCTGCGCTGGTGGGGGAGTTGCGCGAGCGGCTCTGGAAAACTGGGCGCCTGCGCTCAACTGTCAAAACGGGCAAGGATGCGGCGGGCGAAAAGTTCAAGGACTACTTTGACTTCTCCCAACCGCCACACACGCTGCCCAGCCACCGTGTCCTGGCGCTGCTGCGCGGCGAAAAAGACGGCGTGCTGGGCCTGGATTTGGCCGAGGCCGACACCCGTGACGCCGACGCCGCCGCCCTGGCACGTTCCCGCTACGAAAATGCCGTGGCGCACTCCCTGGGCATCGCCGAATCCGGCCGGGCAGCGGACAGCTGGCTCATGACCAGCGCCCGACTTGCCTGGCGCACGCGCATCCTGACCCGCCTTTCGGTTGACCTGCGCGTGCGGCTGTTCCAAAGCGCCGAGGAGGAATCGGTGCGCGTCTTCGCGGCAAACCTCCGAGACGTCTTGTTGGCGGCACCGGCCGGAAACCGCGCAACCCTGGGTCTGGATCCGGGACTGCGCACCGGCGTCAAGGTTGCCGTGGTGGATGGCACCGGCAAGGTTGCCGCAACGGAAACCATCTACCCGCACGCGCCCGCCCGGAAATGGAACGAATCCCTTGCCACCCTCGTGGCCCTGGCCAACAAGCATGGCGTTGAGCTGATTGCCATTGGCAACGGAACAGCCAGCCGGGAGACGGACAAATTGGCCGCCGAACTTGTCGCCGAGCTCAAGCGCACAGCCCCGGACCGCCAAGTCATCAAGCTTGTTGTCTCCGAAGCGGGAGCCTCGGTGTACTCGGCGTCGGCCCTGGCCAGTGCCGAACTGCCCGGCATGGATGTGTCCTTGCGTGGGGCCGTGTCCATCGCCCGCCGGTTGCAGGATCCGCTGGCGGAACTGGTGAAGATCGATCCCAAATCCATTGGCGTGGGCCAGTACCAGCACGACCTCACCCCGGCCAAACTGGAACGGTCCCTGGACGCGGTGGTGGAAGACTGTGTGAACGCCGTGGGCGTGGACCTGAACACCGCCTCCCCGGCACTGCTGGCGAGGGTGGCCGGCGTCGGACCGCTGTTGAGCGAGAACATTGTGGCGCACAGGAACGAGCACGGCCCGTTCAACAAGCGCCGCGAACTGCTCAAGGTGGCCCGGCTTGGTCCCAAGGCGTTTGAACAATGTGCGGGATTCCTGCGCATCACCGGGGGAGCGGAACCGTTGGATGCCTCCAGCGTGCACCCCGAAGCGTACGGCGTGGCCCGCAAGATCCTTGCCACGGTGGGTGCCACATCAGCCGAGATTTCTGCCGGCGTTGGGGCTGTGTCCTCGGTCAACCCGGCCGACTTCGTGGACGGCACCTTTGGCCTGCCCACAGTTGCCGACATTGTGACCGAGCTGCAAAAGCCTGGCCGCGATCCCCGGCCCCGCTTTGAAACAGCCACGTTCACGGACGGCATTGAGAAGATCACCGATCTTCGCCCCGGCATGATCCTGGAAGGAACCGTCTCCAATGTAGCGGCGTTTGGCGCGTTCGTGGACATTGGCGTGCACCAGGACGGGCTGGTGCACGTCTCGGCCATGAGCAACTCCTTCGTCTCGGACCCTCATACTGTGGTCAAGTCCGGCCAGGTGGTCCGCGTGAAGGTTCTGGAAGTGGAGCCCGAACGCAAGCGCATCTCCCTCACGCTGCGTCTGGATGACGCCGCCGATACGTCTTCGAGGAAGTTCGACGCCGACTCCCGCACCCCCGCCGCCCGCACCCCCGGGCGGCCGACTCCCAAGCAGGGTGCGGCAGAGTCACGGGGTGCGGGGCAGAGGCGCACCCCGGGTCAGGACTCCGCCCGACAAGGCGGCGACCGTCCAGCACGCCCCGCAACGCCTCAACCAACGGCCAACACCGCCATGGCCGAGGCTCTGCGCCGCGCGGGCCTGGGAAAGTAGTTCCAGGTCCTGGTAACTCGGTGAGTGCGCAGCTGATGCGACGTGTGGGGCTCCAAGTCTCATCAGCTGCGCACTCACGGTGGTGGAATGGTTCATAAATTCAGCCAGTGCCACTTTTCGGCGCATATTTCAAGCAAATCTTCGGCCAAGGTCATAAACTCGTCACAATCTTGCGGCGCCTGAAGGGATCTTTCACACTGGATGTAGGTCATGAGTGTCAGCGACAAGCCCCGGCTCGCTGACCGGCAACCCTCCTTCCGCGGTGGGGTGCCCCGGGTGAAGACCTGGCACTGAGCCGCCCGGTTCCAGTGCAAGCGCGGGCCATCGAGTCGAAGGCCCTTCACGCATGCTGCGTTGGAGGGTTTTTTACCGCAGGCCTCTAGTGTGAAGGAATTCAACCATGAGCAACGGTTGGTCATTTGAAACCCGTCAGATCCACGCAGGCCAGGAGCCGGACGTCACCACAGGGGCACGCGCCCTGCCGATCTACCAGACAACATCCTTTGTTTTTCCCTCGGCCGAGAGCGCCGCTGCCCGGTTCGCGTTGGCAGAGCTGGAACCGATTTACACCCGCATCGGCAACCCCACCCAGGACGCCGTCGAACAGCGCATTGCCAGTCTGGAAGGCGGCGTGGCAGCACTCCTGCTCGCCTCCGGCCAGGCGGCAACCACCTTCGCCATCTTGAACCTGGCAGAAGCAGGCGACCACATTGTTTCCAGCCCCAGCATCTACGGCGGCACCTACAATCTGTTTGCCCACAGCCTGAAGAAGCTCGGCATCGAGGTCACGTTCGTCTCCGACCCCGACAACCTGGATGAATGGCGTGCTGCGGTCCGTCCCAACACCAAGGCCTTCTTCGGTGAGGTTGTGTCAAACCCGCGCCAAGACGTGCTGGACATTGAGAACATCAGCGCCATCGCCCACGAGGCAGGGGTGCCGCTGCTGGTGGACAACACCCTGGCAACCCCGTACCTGATCCGACCGCTGGAATGGGGTGCCGACATTGTCATCCACTCCGCCACCAAGTACCTGGGCGGCCACGGCAGCGCCATCGCCGGAGTGATTGTCGACGGCGGCAAGTTCGACTTCGCCACCAACCCGGAGAAGTTCCCCGGCTTCAACACCCCGGATGTCACCTACAACGGTTTGGTGTACGCCCGCGATTTGGGTGTGGGCAGCGCCTTGGGCGCCAACCTGGCCTACATCCTCAAGGCACGCGTGCAGTTGCTGCGCGACCTTGGCTCGGCCGTGGCACCGTTCAACGCCTTCCTCATTGCCCAGGGCATCGAAACCCTGAGCTTGCGTGTGGAGCGCCACGTGAGCAACGCGGTTGCCGTTGCCGAATGGCTCGAGACGAACGAGAACGTGGAGGCTGTGGCCTACGCAGGCATCCCCTCCAGCCCCTGGTTCGAGCGTGGCCGCAAGTACGGTCCCAAGGGCACCGGCGCCGTCATCGCCTTTGACATCTTGGGCGGCGCCGAGGCTGGCAAGCGATTCGTGGACGGCCTGGAACTGCACTCACATGTGGCCAACATTGGCGACGTGCGCTCCCTGGTCATCCACCCGGCGTCGACCACCCATGCACAGCTTTCACCGGAGCAGCAGTTGGCTGCCGGTGTGCGCCCGGGACTGGTCCGACTCTCGGTGGGCCTTGAGAATATTGCTGACATTCTGGCCGACCTCGAAGCCGGATTCCGCGCGGCAAAACAAGCGTGATTTCGGTGGGACACACGGAGGAAAAAAGTATTCTTGCCACGGGGTCTGCCTCCGTGGCGGCCACCGCGGTGGGTGAAGAATTTTCCGCGGCCGTAGGACGGGGCGGCGGTGTGCTGCGTTCCCTTGAGATCGGCGCATTGCCGCTGGAAGCGGGGGGCTCGCTGCCCTCGGTGACCATGGCCTTTGAATGCTGGGGCACGCTGAATGAGGCCGGCGACAATGCCGTGCTCATCCAGCACGCCCTGACCGGCAGCACCCACGTGAGCCGCGGCGATTCAGAGGAAGACGGCTGGTGGGAAGGCTTGGTGGGGCCCGGGGACGTCATCGACACCAACAAGTACTTTGTGGTGTGCGCCAACATGCTGGGCGGCTGCTACGGCACCACCGGCCCGTCCAGCATCGCCAGCGACGGAAAACCTTACGGGTCCCGTTTCCCCTTCGTCACCATCCGCGACTCGGTCCACGCCGAGGCGCGCCTGGCTGACAAGCTCGGCATCAAGCTGTGGCACGCCGTCGTGGGCGGTTCCATGGGCGGTGCCCGTGCCTTGGAGTGGGCGGCAAGCTATCCGGAGCGGGTGCGCCGCTGCGCCGTGGTGGCTGCCTGCGCCGCCAGCACGGCTGAGCAAATTGCCTTTGCCCAGACGCAGACTCTCGCCATCCGCCAGGACCCGAACTTTGCCGGCGGGGACTATTACGACGGCGCAGCCCCCACCTCAGGCTTGGGGCTGGCGCGTCGGATTGCCCACATCAACTACCGTTCAGAAACTGAGATGGAGTCACGTTTTGGCCGTCAGGCCCAAAGCGGCGAGGACACCATCAGCCATGATCGGCTGGCGGCTTTGGGCGCCAGCGGCAGCAGATACCAGGTGGAGAGCTATCTTGACCACCAGGCCCGCAAACTGGTGGGGCGCTTTGATGCCAACAGCTACATTGCCATTACTGAGGCGTTGATGAGCCACGATGTCAGCCGGGGCCGTGGCACCCTGTCGCAAGCCTTGGCAGCCACAGCTTCGGTGGAGTTTCTGGTGGCCGCGGTCAGCAGTGACCGCCTGTACTTCCCAGCCCAGTCTGACGCCCTGGCGGCTGCGCTGCCCGGGGATGTGGCTGTCCACCACATTGACTCAGCCATTGGCCATGACGGTTTCCTCACCGAGGTGGCCGTCGTGGGGGAGCTCCTGCGGGAGTCCTTCTTCACCGTCTAGCTCCGAAGAGGAACTGGCCCGCAGAAAACGCCGAAAATTCGCGCTTTTAGCGCGATTTTCGGCGTTTTCTGCGGGCCAGTTTTCTGCTGCTTAGAAATTCTTGAAAATGGCCTCGCGGTGGACGGCGTACTGTTCTGCCGTGACCTGGCCATTGCGGCGCGCCGTGTCCAAGGCGTCCAGTTGACGCTTCAACTCAGCCTCCGCCTTCATGCGTTCATTGGCGAAACCTGTTGTTTGGTGGCCATGGGATGTGTCGTAGTTGCGCAGTGGGACACCATTGAGCAGGGTCCCCACATAGGGGGCACCGCCCGGCTGGTGGGCAACGCCAGCCCTGCCCGTTGGATTTGCCGGGTTGTAGATGTTATCCCGGGAGGCGCGACGTTTGCGGTTGGCTGACCTGGTGAAAATGCTGAGCAGGATCACACCCACAACTGCCAGCATGAACAGCGGTGAAAAGCCGGAGGAGCTGCTGGACGAGGCAGCAACAATACTCGTCGCCAATGGTTCGAGCATGATGGGCACAACGCACCTCTTCTACGATTAGGCCGCTGAATCCAACGCCTCTTCTCATCCTAGTCCGCTTGCTGCCGGGCTGCCCGCTTAGCCACTGCTGTTGAGCTACTTGGTGGTCTCGGGAAGCCCGGCGCCAGGAATAGTGCCAACATCAGGACCAAAAACTGGCCCCGGGGTGGGGCGCTTGGGGGATATGCCGTCGCCGGAGGACTGATGGCGCAGCCTGCGCAACACCCAAGGGAACAAGAACTCCCTAGCCCACACGAAGTCTTCAACGCGCGCCGTCTGCCACTTCTGGGCCGGCAGCGGCTTGGGCCGTTGCGGAACCAGCGAGTGGGGGACGTTGAGGGCGTTCAAGGCCATGATCGCGATGGTGTGGTGGCCCAGCGGGGCAAAGTGCAGCCGGTCCCCGGCCCACATTTGAGGGTCCGACAGTTGGCGCAGGGACCACATGTCGGCCACCACGGCGTCATGCCGGGAGGCGATGGTGCGCAGATTCTCGTTGTAAATGGCCACCCGTCCACGCACCATGCCGAGCACGGGGGTTTCCCTAATATCCGGGCCGTTGAAGAGCAGCACGGTTGCTCCGGCGGCCGTCATCTTTCCCACCGCCACATCCAGCGATTCGGCCAGGGCATCGGGATCAGAGCCCGGCCGGATCAGGTCGTTGCCGCCAGCTGAAATGCTGATGAGATCCGGTTTGAGTTCCAGCGCCGGCTCCAGTTGTTGGCCCAGGATCTGCCCCAGCAGCCTGCCGCGGACGGCCAGGTTGGCGTAGCGGAAATCTTCGTGATCGCGGCTCAGCTCCTCGGCCAGCCTGTCGGCCCAGCCGCGGGAGCCGCCGGGGCTGCTCGGGTCGGGATCCCCAATGCCCTCGGTAAAGGAGTCGCCCATGGCCACATAGCGGTTCCACGGGTGGCGAGGAGTGGACTGTACGGTGTTGGCCGTTGACTGGAGATTCTGTGCCGTAGATTCTTTCACCATCCCATCCTGCCCCGTGGGTGGCCAGTTCCGCCACCCATGTTTTTTGGACCCGGTGCGCCTCATGGAAAGATGAACCAATGAGCGAATCCCCCACAGTCCTATGGTCACGTCCCGAATCCGAGCGCAGCGGCACACCCCTGCTGGTCATCCTTCACGGCTACGGTGCCGATGAGGCCGACCTCTTTTCACTCGCCGGCCAGCTGCCGGCCGAGTTCACCGTGGCCTCGGTGCGTGGCCCCCTGCAGGCAGGTCCGGGCTACTCCTGGTTCCCGCTGCGCAACGACTTGAGCTACTCGGTGGCTTCTGTGAGAACTGCTGCGACGGCTCTTGAGGAGTGGATTGACTCGGTGCGCGCCAACCACAGCTCCGTGAGCTTGTTGGGCTTCTCCCAGGGCATGTGCATGGCCACAACCCTGTTGCGGCACAGGCCTGCCGATTATGCGGCAGTGGTGGGGCTTTCGGGTTTTGTGGTTGATGCCGAAGGCGATGCGTTCTTTGACGATTCCGCCGTGGCTGCCCTCAAGCCGGAGGTTTTCTGGGGCCGCGACCAGGCTGACCCGGTCATTCCGGAGACGGCCATTGAGTCCACCAATGTGTGGATGCGGGCCAACGTTCAGCTGACGAAGGTTCTCTACACGGGGATCTGGCACGGCATCAACGCCCAGGAGATCTCCCATGTGGGCGAGTTCCTGCAGTACAAGGTTTTGGCCGCCAAGTAGGCGCACCACTTAAAGTACGACGGCGGGCACCTAAGCCTGGGTGCCCGCCGTCGTGCTTGGGTGCTGGACTATCCGCCCGTGGTGATGCGAACAGTTTCTCCGTTAACGGTCACGGTGTCGCCGTGGTGCAATTGGCGGCCGCGGCGCTCGTCGATCTCGCCGTTGACCTTCACCAAGCCGGCCTTGATGAGGTCGGCGGCTTCCACGCCGTCCTCCACCAGGCTGGCCAGTTTGAGCAGTTGTCCCAGTCGGATCATGTCGTCGCGGATGGGGATGTCAATGATCTCGTGTGAACTCATGGCTTAATTGTGCCGCATGGATGGCAATGCCGCTGCGCAGGCGGGTAGCTTGGAGCCAGGGTCTTTCATCACAAGGAGAATCAGCCATGCCATCCACACCTGCCATTCTGCTCAGCGGCTACACCGAAGAAGGCTATGGTGCCGGACCGGGGCTGTCCTTGTTTGAGGTGCTGGCCGACGGCACCGTGGGGGAGATGCTCCGAAAAAGCTCTGCTGTGCTAAATCCCTCCTTTCTCAGTGCCGGCGGCTGGCTTCTGCTGGCTGTTGAAGAACTGCCGGAGGGCAACGTCATTGCCGTTGATCCGCTAACCCTGGACGTGCTGGGCCGCGCGCCAACCCTGGGGGCCGATCCCTGCCACGTTGCCCTTGTCGATGGTCAGGTCTGGGTGGCCAACTACTCCTCGGGCACAGCGACCGTGCTGGCACTGGATGGCTTGCTCGGAAATGATGCCTCCGCCCCGCAACTTTTGTCACATTCAGGCAGTGGCCCCGTGGTGGAGCGCCAAGGCGAATCCCACGCCCATCAGGTCACTCCCACGCCGTGGGGCAGCGTGTTGGTGGCAGACCTTGGGGCTGACCGGGTGGATGAATACGCCCAGGCCGGCGATACGCGCACCTTGCTGCGATCGGCGCAACTGCCGCCGGGAACGGGTCCGCGCCATGTGGCCCTCAAAGGCGATTTTCTGCTGGTGGCCGGTGAACTCGATGGCTGCGTGCACGTGTTGCAAAGGACCCCGAGCCGCGCAACAAGCCCAACCGCCCGGGATGACTACTTTTGGCACTGGCTCTTCAAAACCCCGTTGGCACCAACAGTTGCGGAAGTCCAGGCCGCGGAGCAGTTTTATCCCTCACACATCCAGCTCTCCGAGGATGGCAATAAGTTGTATGCGGCTGTCCGCGGCCCTGACACACTGGTGACGCTGGATGTGACGGGCCTGGCTGGCTCTGGCACGGATGAGGACGCCGACAACGAGGCAGCACCCACGCCGCCACGTTTCCTGGCCGAGATTTCATCTGCCGGCACCTGGCCGCGGCACTTTGCCGTGGGCCACAACAAGATCTATGTGGCCAATCAGCTCTCCAACAATGTGGCCGTCTTTGAGCTGGGGCCCGACGGCGTACCGGTTGCCGGTGCTGTGCAATCCCTGGATTACGGCAGCCCCACCTGCATTTTGCTCGCCTAGAGCCAGACCTTCATGCGCCACAACGTCCGGGGCAGCCTTGCGGAAGTTCCCCGGCTAGTCTGATGTGCTCCGAGGAATCTTGCCTTGGACATCATCGTGAATGCGTTCCATCTTTGTGTCGAGCCGGCTGGCCACGACAGCTGCTTCCTGGAGTTCCGCGAGTATGGATGCCGGTATGGCGTGATCGTATTTGTAGTAGATCTTGTGTTCGAGACTTGCCCAGAAGTCCATGGCCACGGTGCGGATCTGTAATTCAACATGCATGTTCTGAATGGATTCCGACAGGAAGATCGGCACCCGGACGATGAGGTGAAGGCTCTTATATCCGTTGGGTTTGGGGTTGGCGATGTAATCCTTAGTCGCCACTACAGTGATGTCTTGCTGCGAGCTGATCATCTTGGCAAGCCAGTAGGCGTCCGACTGGAAACTGCACACAATCCGAACACCAGCCACATCGAGCACGTTCTTGCTCAGCGACTCAAAGCTTAGGGGTATTTCTCGGCGCCGCGCCTTGTCCAAAAGGCTTTCGGGAGACTTGAGACGAGAACTGACGTGTTCTATTGGACTGTAGTCGTGCAGATGCTCGAACTCAGTTTTGAGGATGTTGATCTTTGTCATGATCTCCTCTATCGCGAACTGATAGTTGAGCAGGAAGCGTGCCAACCCATCACGCAGCGCTTTCCCTTCAGCCATTCGGTGAATGACCTCTGGATCATCGCTGTCGAACCATTCGTTAAGTTCGATCATTCAAGAGTCTCCTGATACTGCCTCGGTTTGGGTCTTCGTCGACGGGTAGCTCATCAGCTGTTGGAAGCCGAAGGTCCGGCGAAACCCTGGACCGACCGAAGAGGACCCCCTCGCCCGGAGGGCCTTGTGCTCGCCGGGCGCGGAGTCCCTTTCCTACAGTTTATGGCAACGGTGTCGTTGCCTGACCGTTAATGGCGCGCAGATGTGTCAATCAGAACATGCAGCCCGGAATAATTCACCCAAACACTAACCCACCGGTAGCATTGTCCACGGACGGACCGCACCCAGCGGCCTCGTAATTAATAGGAGTAAACAGTGGCGCCTCAGTCCAAGCTTGACCAGGTCATTTCACTCGCGAAACGTCGCGGCTTTGTTTTTCAGGCCGGTGAGATTTACGGCGGTTCACGGTCGGCCTGGGATTACGGCCCCCTCGGCGTTGAGCTGAAGGAAAACATCAAGCGCGAATGGTGGCAGTCGTTTGTGCGCGGGCGCGAGGACATGGTGGGACTGGATTCCTCCATCATCTTGCCCAAGGCCGTCTGGGAAGCCTCAGGCCACGTGGCAACATTCACCGACCCGCTGGTCGAGTGCACCCAGTGCCACAAGCGCCACCGCCAGGACCACCTCACCGAAGCCTTTGAGGCCAAGAAGGGCCGCCAGCCGGAAAACGGCATGGATGACATCGTGTGCCCCGACTGTGGCACCAAGGGCCAGTGGACCGAGCCGCAGCTCTTCTCCGGCCTGATGAAGACGTTCCTGGGCCCGGTCGACAGTGAGGCCGGCATGGCCTACATGCGCCCGGAAACCGCGCAGGGCATCTTTGTGAACTTCAACAACGTGCTCACCACGTCCCGCAAGAAGCCCCCGTTCGGCATTGGCCAGATCGGCAAGGCCTTCCGGAACGAGATCACACCCGGAAACTTCATCTTCCGCACCCGTGAATTCGAGCAGATGGAAATCGAGTTCTTTGTGCCCGGCGAAGACGCCGAGAAGTGGTTCAAGGAATGGGTTGAACTGTGCTGGGACTGGTTCATCGATTTGGGCATCAACCCGGAGAACATGCGCCGCTTTGACGTCCCCGAGGACGAGCGCGCCCACTACTCCGCCGGCACCATCGACTTTGAGTACAACTTCGGTTTCCAGGGCTCCAAGTGGGGCGAGCTCATGGGCGTCGCCAACCGCACCGACTACGACCTGGGCTCGCACACCAAGGGCTCCGGCACGGACCTGAGCTACTTCAACCAGGCCACGGGCGAGCGGTTCACCCCCTACGTCATTGAGCCTTCCTTCGGCCTGACCCGTTCCATGATGGCGTTCCTGGTGGACGCATTCGTTGAGGACGAGGCACCCAACGCCAAGGGCGGCGTGGACAAGCGCACTGTCCTGAAGCTGGATCCGCGACTGGCCCCCGTCAAGGCTGCGGTCCTGCCGCTGAGCCGCAACGAGGACCTGTCCCCGAAGGCCAAGGAGCTTGCCAACACCCTGCGCAAGCACTGGAACATCGAGTTCGACGACGCCGGCGCCATTGGCCGCCGCTACCGCCGCCAGGACGAGATCGGCACCCCGTTCTGCATCACCGTTGACTTTGAAACCCTCGAGGACAACGCCGTGACCATCCGTGAGCGCGACACCATGAGCCAGGAGCGCGTGCCCCTGGATCAGGTGCAGGCGTACCTGGCCACCCGCCTCCTGGGTGCCTAAGCATGGCTGAGCTGACATACCGGCCCTGGCGCGACGGCGACGACCTGACTCTTTTGGAGATTTGGGGAGACGCTGACTCCGCCCCGGCCGGGCAGTTCCGTGCCGCGCTGGCGCCGGAGCAGGACGCCAATCCGTGGCGGCGCACCATCGTGGCCGAAGACCAGGGCATCCCGGTCGCTGCCGGCGTCGTGTACTCCACCAAACTTCACCCGGCCCGATTGTGGGCCTACGTGGAGGTTGCCAAGGACCACCGCCGTGCCGGCGTTGCTGCCACCTTGCTGACCATGTTGCGCCGTGAAGCCCAAGGCGCGCTTGAGGCTGGCTTGGTCAGTACGACGGCGTTGCGCACCAAGGTTGCCCCGGAGACTTCCGGGGCTGCGTTTGCGCAGGCCATGGGCTTGGGCGTGCTGCAGCGCAACAGGGTCATTGAGGTGGGCCCCGGTGCACTGAAGCTCCCCAGCTTTGGTGAAGGCACCGAGGAGGAGGCCACTGCCCGTCTTCAGGACCTGGCCACGGGTTCCGTTGAGCTGACGGATGTTGTGGGCCGCTACTACGAGTCCGTGAACCAGTGGGATCCAACCGGACCCCTGAGCCCCGGTGTTGTACAGCGGATGTTCCTGGATGACCTCACGGGTGCCCACGGTGCCCTGGTGCTGCGGGCCGAGCCGGCCAGCGCCTTTGGTGCCGATGTTGCCCCCAGCAAGAAGGGCAAGATCCAGGCCTTCGCCTTGAGCTACTCGCAAGGCAGCATCGAGACGAACGAGGACATTCCCGCCAGCGCCTCCGAGGTGTTCGTGGGTGTGGAGCCAACGTTGGGCCATGATGAAGCCGTGCAGGCGGTCTACGACCTCCTGGCACTCATCACGCACCAGTACCCCGTGCTGCTTGAATTGGATGACTCCATGGAAGCCCTTGCTGCCGTGGTCAATCCGATGATTGCCGTGGGCGCTGCCAAGGTTCGCGGCAACGAAACACTCGTCGTCGGGGAGTAGCACCAATCGGTCCGCCGCCGGGCTCACCTCCGGCGGCGGACCGGCATTTTCCGGCGACTATTCCCCAAGCGCTCCCACTGCTCGCAAGCTCGCAGCGGGCCCCTCGCGCTCGGGGCCCCGACGCGTCGGCCGCGGGCGGCCTTTGGCGTCTCCTTTACGTCGCCTACAAAAATGCCGGCTCCGCCGCCTCAGCGGGGCGCCAGCCCCCACCGTCGCTGCGCTCCGCCGCCTCAGTGGGCCCCCCACCGTCGCTGCGCTCCGCCGCCTCAGTGGGCCCCCCACCGTCGCGGATTGTTGAGATACTCGATAAACACCTCCAGACGCACGCAACCACAGAAGGGGCGCACGCCGCCTATGGGACACTCGCATTCGCACGGTGACACTGACGATTCATTGCTGAGCCGGGCCGAGCTGCGCAGCCGCAATGCTGTGCGGCGCCGGGCTGTGGTTCTGCTGAGCTGGATACTGGCGCCACTGGCGGTGCTGACACTGGTGGCCATGGCGTTCATGTGGCCCGGAGGTGGCAACGAGACGCCGGCTGCCGGGAACCCGTATGCCGCCGCGCCGGGGGCGAGCATCGAGACCGGGGTTGTGCAGCGCACAGCCACCCAGGACTGTCCCGGCAGCGCCGCAGGCATGCCGGCGAGTAGCTGCTTCATCGCCTACACGTCGGTGGACGGAGGCGCCGAGGTGCCAGTTGTGGTCAGCCCCGACATTATCCAGGCCCGCGGCGTGAACGCCGGTGACAAGATCACCTTCCTGAACCTTTCCGAACTGCCGGGCATGACCGGGAACCAGAATCCCGGCACCCAGTACGTGTTCATGGATTTTGTCCGCACCATGCCCATGGGACTGCTTGCTGCACTGTACGCGGTGGTGGTCATAGCCGTGGCCAGGTGGCGCGGGCTGCGGGCCATCGTAGGACTGGGCGGGGCCTTTGCCGTGCTGGCCTGGTTCATTCTGCCCGCCCTGGCCCAGGGACAGCCGCCGCTGCTGGTGGCTTTGGTGGGATCCTCGGCCATTATGTTTGGCGTGCTCTACTTTGCCCATGGTTTCTCCGCCCGCACATCCACGGCATTGTTGGGAACATTGTTTGGGCTGGCCGTCACCGCGGGAATGGCCTACTGGGCGGTGGACGCGGCGGCACTGACCGGCACCTCAGATCACAACTCGTATCAGTTGTTGAGCCTCACCCAGGGAATGTCACTGTCCGGGATGATCCTGTGCGGGCTGGTCATTTCCGGCTTGGGCGTGCTGAACGACGTCACCATCACCCAGTCCTCGGCCGTCTGGGAACTGTACGAACTTGCCCCGCACACCAGCACCCGCGAGCTGTTCACCTCCGCCATGCGCATTGGGCGCGACCATATCGCCTCCACCGTTTACACCATCGCCTTCGCCTACGCAGGAAGCGCCCTGCCGGTGCTGCTGATGGTTTCCCTCTATGATCAGCCCCTGATGAACGCATTGACCAGTGCCGAACTTGCCGAGGAAGTGGTGCGCATTCTGGTGGGCTCCATTGGCTTGGTGCTGGCAGTGCCCGTGACGACGGCTGTGGCGGTTGCCGTGGTGAAATCAACGGGGCGGAAGGCCGCGATGGACAAGTCCGCGGGGGACGAAACCGCTGTGGACAAGGCCGCGACAACGTCTGAGCCTGTGGACATGCCTGTGGGCTGACCGCCGTGACGGCGCTCAGCCCACAGGAAAAGCTACGCCGAGACAGCTTCCCTGACAGGCGCCACGGCAGGCTGAGCCTCGTCCGGATCGATGGGATGCAGCTCGGTGCGCGGGGGCTTGATCTTGTCGATCATCATGAGCACGATCAGGGACCCTACGCCCCAGAAACCCAACGTGAGCAAGTGATGCCCTACCGTGTCGGCACCAAAGTACAGGATTGAGCGGACGGATTCCACCGCCGCGGGCATGGGCAGGATCCCATGAAGAACACGGAAAATCTCCGGCTCCATGTAGACCGACAGGCCGCCACCGGAGGCAGGAACGCCGACGAGCATCATGAGCCCGATCACCGGAATTATGGAGAGCATTCCGATGAGACGCTCAACTACAGCGGAGAACATGGCCACGGCGAAGACCGCGATGGCGCCAACACCCCACAGTTGCCAGAAATGGCCGTCAACGCTGCCCGTGATGGGTCCGGCAATCAGCCACAGGACTGCTGAAATAAACACCGACCATGCCGCGACAATGGGCACGAGCTTGGGCAACGGGCGGGACTTCGGGGCGGCGTTCGCGCCGACGATGATGATCATGAAGCCGGCCAGAATCCAACCCATGGCGATGTACATGCTCACCGAGCCCATCGTGTCATTTGAATGCAGTGGCGCAATTTCATCGCCCACCATGTCCACCTTCAGTCCAGCGGCAACCTGTCCAAAGACAGCTGTGACCACCTGCTGTGCGCTGGAGCCGCCAGCCTGATTGGTCACCAGCGTTGCTGCCGGCTTCTCTGCCGAGGGGAGCACGAAGGCCGCCGTGACTGTGCGGTCCTGTACCTGGGCATGTGCCTCCTCGGTGGAATCAACGGCCCTCAGCTCAAACAGGCCGGGCATGTTCTCATCAAGTCCGTCTACTGCCTGCTGCGCTTGAGCGACGGTGGTCCCCACGATCGCGATGGGCATGTTTTGCGGCATCGGAGCGGACATGGCGCCGAGCATCACTGAAATCATCATGGTGACCATTCCCAAGGGGAACAGGAGCAGTGCGCCGTAGCGCCAGAAACGGCTCTTGGGGCGGGGTCCGCCGTGCAGCGAGGGAATGCTCGGCTTGGGACCGGTGGCGTTGGGATTGCTGCGCCGTTTGCGGGCATCAACTGCCAGAGTCAACATCAAGGCAAGGACTCCGCCGATGATCAGGACCAGCAGGTGAGGCCAAACCCCTGCACCGTCAAAGTACAGGGCCGAGCGCAGGGCCTCGCCAATGGCCGGGGTGGGCAGGATTGAATGCAGGAAGGTAAAGAACCCGGGCATGGTGTAAACGGACATGCTCATATTGGAGGCTGGCATGCCCAGCACCGTGAGGAAGAGCATGGCAGCAATTGTTGCCATCGGGCCGAGGAAGCGGGTGAGGAGCAGTTGCACGGAACCAATGGCGAAAACGCCCAGCCACGCGATGCCCAGCACGGCCATCGCGTGTCCCTGCACCACCCCAAGTATCGGCCCGGTGACGGTCCAGACCAAGGCCGCGACCAGTGCCGCCCAGCCGGCCAGCAACGGGATGGCACGGCGGAAGCGCAAGAGTTCGGGGGAATTGGAGAGCACCATGCTGAAGGGCAGATAGCCGGCCATGACCAAGGCGGTGGCCAGGAACATGGCACCCAAACCGGCGGCGTCGGTGGCCGGCAGTGGGACTAGATCCTCGGTCTGTAATGTCAAACCCTCGGCCAATACGTGCGGGGCCAGCATCGCTTTGACCACTGAGGCCTGGGAGGAACCAGCGGCACTGGCGGTGAACACGGTGGCGGAGCCGTCGGCGATGTAGACGGCTCCGGAGACGTCCCGGTCTATGACCAGCTGGCGGGCGGACGCGGCGGAGTCGACGTTACGGACATTCACGGCATCCGGGTTCGAGGCGACAAGCGCGCCAACGAACTGATCGGCCTGCGCTGAGGAGCCGACGACGGCGATCGGCATGTTATTCGGTGAGGGTGCGTGCATGGTGCCCAAGTAACCGGTGACCATCATGCCGACCATGATCAGGGGCATCATGAACATGGCCACGTAGCGCCCGATCGTCTCGGCCTTGGCCCGCTTCGCGGCGGCAGCTTCGGCAGCGTCTTCAGGGGAGAGTTCGACGGCGTCGAGGTCCGGGGAATCCCCGCCCGGGGGATTCTCGATGTGGGTGTGGGACTTTTTACTCAAGCTCTTGCTCCTGTGGGTGGCGTGAAAAGTGGCGGTGATGGGCCTCAGATGTTAAATTTACGCCACGTGGCGTAAAAATGCGAATAGGCTAGGCGGAGACCGCAACGACGGGGCGAACACGGTACCGTTGGGAGTTGAGGAAAGGGGCCGCATGGGGCTGCACAGCGACAAGGCACGCGAAACGTTGTTGGATGCCGCCGAGGAACTCTTTGCCCTCCACGGCATTGACGCGGTATCCAACCGGCGGATCACCGAGCATGCCGGCACCGCCAACCACTCCGCCATCGCCTACCACTTTGGTGGCCGTGACGAGCTCCTGCGGGCATTGCTAAATCGCCATCTGGAGGAGATGGACAGGCGCCGGGTGGCCCTGGTTGCCGGACTTGCTCCTGACGCCACAGTGCGGGACCTGCTGGCCGCCCTGATCCTGCCCTGGATAGATCATCTGGCCTCGCTGCCAGTCCCCAGTTGGCGCGCCCGCTTCCTGTTCCAGGTGCGCTCCATTCCCTCGATGGGCGATGAGCTCGCAGGATCGGCCGTGCGCAACCCCGAAGTGGAGGAGCTGATCCGCCGCCTCCAAGCAGCCTTGGGGGACATTCCGCCGCGCGTTGTGCAGGGCCGTTCCATGATCCTGGGACCCATGGTTTTGGGCGTTTGCGCCGAATACGAGCAACGAATCCAGGACGGCACCCAAGAACCCAACTGGGCCGGTGTGGGCTACTTCTTCATCGACTCATGCACGGGCATGCTCGCCGCGCCCGTCACGCACCCCGACGATTTCCTCACGCTGCCCACCACACCCTATTTGCTCTAGGGCGCCCGCCACGGAGCCATGCTGAAACGCCGCGCCACCACGTCCCTGGGCCATTGGGCGCCGAACACCGCCCGGACCAGCTGGTGGCGTATGTCCAGGTACGACGCCGGGCCCGGGCGTCCCAGCACCATGTTCAGCCACGCCTGGGCCGAGGCTTGGGCTGCCGCGGCCAGGCGCGCATGTTCAAACGCTTCCAGTCGGCGCCCCGTGCGCTCCCCGCGCAGGGCGGCCACCATGATGGGGGCCAGGGCTGCGGCGTCCAGCCAGCCCAGATTCATGCCCTGGCCTCCGATGGGGCTGATCTCATGGGCGGCGTCGCCAATCAGCGCAACCCTTCCGGCCACCATGCGGGTGGCCAGCCGGGAGCGCACATCGAACGCGCTGAGCATGCTGTTTTCTGCCGCAGGCACCACCACGCCAGTGCGTTCGGCAATCAGCCCGGCCAGTTCCGCCGCGCCAGCGTCATCGAGCAGGGTGTCGGTGTGCACCACCCAGCGCCGCAGCCCGCCCGGCAGCGGAAACGACTCCACAATGCCGCCGGGTTCCAAATACAGCACGGCCGCTGAACCGTCGGATCCCGTGTCCGGAAAGTCACCCATCAAGTAGGTGTCGGGGTAGTTGCGCCCCCGCGTAGCGATGCCCAGCTCCCGCCGCAGCATGGATTTGGCCCCGTCGGCACCCACCACCAGCCGGGCGGTGAAAGTCTGGTTCTCAACCCCTCCCGACCCTGCCCCGGCACTCGGGGCGGCTGTCAGCGTGACATGCGTTCCGGCGTCGTGCACGGCTGTGACTGCCAGGCCACGGAGCAAGGCGCCCGGGCACAGTTCGGCCACCCGCGCCTCAAGCAGGGCCTCGGTCCGTGCCTGCGGCAGGGCAAGGATGAACGGGTATGCATTTCCGATGCGATCGAAGCGCAGTTCGCTCACGTCCTTCCCGGCGCTGCGGGCCGCGCCGGCGGTGATGTGAACGCCGGCGCGGATCAATGCGGGGCCGATCCCCACCTGGGCGAGGGCGGCAAGGCCCGGGGGATGGATGCCTATGGCGCGCGAATGGTCGCTGCGTTCGGTGCGCTGCTCCAGGATGCGCACGTCCACACCCTGCTGGAGCAGGAGCGCGCCCAAATGTAGGCCCACCGGCCCGGCCCCCACAATCAGCACGTCAAGCATGGCGCTGCGCATCAGTTTCCGGGGTGTGGAGCAACAAATTCCGGTAGGGCCGCTCGGAGGCGACAACCCAGTTCGGGGGAGCCTGGGCGCGCAATTCGTCCGCTGTGTAACTGCGCCTGATGGAGGTGAGCCCGTCGCGGCGAATGAACGACCCCGGGAAGAAGGGCAGCGTCCCGGCAGCGAACAGGGCGTAGGCAAGGGGGCTGCGGGCAATGTCGCTGTGGATCACGGCCACCGTGGCCAGGTCGGCGGAGTCAGCCAACAACCCTGCAAACTCCTCCGCGGTGAGGTGGTGGAGTATGTGGTTGGAAATGACCACGTCGAACACGGCACCTTCGGCGACCAGTTCGGAGCTGAAGGCCTTCCTGAACGAGAGGCGCGGCGCCGGCGTCTGGGCCTGGGCAAACGTAAAGGCCCGATCGTCCGGGTCAATGGCGGTGACTTCCAGCCACAAGCCGTCCGCCGCAGCCCAACGGGCCAGGCTGCGCGCTACGTCGCCGCCTCCACAGCCGATGTCGAGCAGGGTGGTTTTGCCCGTAGCGGAGAGCAGCGGCCGGATGCGGTGCCGGTAGTTGCTGCGCCAGCCCGAAACCACCGCGTTGATCCGCGGAAACTGGGCGTAGGTCCGTTGGAGTTTGCCAGGATCACAGTCCGGCTTGTCCATTTCCTCCACCACGTGTTGGTCCCGGGTGCGCAAGAACCGGCCGGAACTAGACCCTGACAACGTGGTCAAACTGGTTCCCTGCGCCCTGGCCGTCAAGGCTGGGCAGTTCTGAGACCTTGGTGAACAGCGATGTTTCCACCGTGAGTCCCGGGCCAAAGGCCATGCCGCAAATGCTCTCCCGTTCCTCCATGGAGGGTTGGTCCAGAATGTGTTTGAGCACAAAGAGCACGGTGGCGCTGCTCATGTTGCCGAAGTTGCGCAGGGTTTCCCTGGCCGGAACAAGTTGTTCGTCGCTGAGTTCCAGCTTGGCCTGGACCTTGTCCAGGATGCTCCGCCCGCCGGGGTGGATGGCCCAGTGCGCGATGTCGCCGTAGGGGATTCCCGCCAACGCGGGCGCCCGGGCAAGTAACGGCTCCAGTGCGCCCACAATGTGGTCATCAATGATCCTGGGAACATACGTGTCCAGCACCATTTCAAAGCCGTGGTCACCAATGTTCCAGGCCATGGAGTCTTCCCCCACGGGGGTGAGAACAGTTTCAAAATGGTCCAGTTCCAGAACAGGGCCGGAGTAGGGCAGTTCACGGGCGCTAACAATGGCAGCTCCGGCGCCATCTGCAAACAAGGAGGAACCCATGATGGTGTCGGGATCGTTGGAGGTCCGCACATGCAGCGAACAGAGTTCCACCGAAACCACCAGCACCACGGCGTTCGGATCCGCTTCACAAAACGCCTTGGCCGCCCGCAATGCAGGGAACGCCGCGTAACAGCCCATGAATCCCAGGTGGTAGCGCTGCACCGAAGGGTTGAGCCCCAGGGCACGGACAATCTTGTAGTCGGGGCCCGGGTTGAAGAAACCCGTGCAGGAAACTGTCACGACGTGCGTGATGTCTGCGGCGCCCAGCTCGCGGCAGGCCGCAAGTGCCTTGGCTGCGGCTTCAATGAACAAGGCCGTGGCCTCTGCCGCAAACAAGTCGTTGCGTTGCTTGGTGGTGGGGTTCAGCAGCAGCCCGGTTGCGCCGTCGTAAAACATGGGGTCGGGGCTGTGGAAGTCCAGGCTCATTTCGGCAACCGCCGTGTGTCTGGTGTCGATGGCTGCCGAATCAAAGCAGGTGCGCACCAGGCGTTGGCCCAGCCGGGTCAGCCCCGGCTGGGCGGCAAACACGTCCCGGGCCTGATGCTGGATCAAGATGGTGGCTGGAACTGCAGTTTCTAGGGCTCGCAACGTGACTGTCATAGTCCATTCTTAGGGCGGCCCGTGCTTGTGCACAATGGGGGCAGTACAAAAGACGCGACTATCTAAGGACTATGACGGAGTGCTGGCTAGATCCATTTGCGGTTCTTGAAGATGCCAAAAAGCACCACGCTGACCCCGAACATGGCTATCAGGGCCAGGGGGTAGCCCCACTCCCAATGCAGTTCTGGCATGGAATCAAAGTTCATGCCGTAGACGGTGCCCACCAGGGTGGGGGCGAACAGGATGGCAGCCCAGGCCGAGATCTTTTTGACCTCCTCATTCTGGTCATTGCTCGCCTCCGCCAGGTGCTTCATTTCCTCGTTCTGGCGCTGCGCCACCAGCGTGGCGTTAACGGTCAGGATGTCCCGGAGCATGAACCGGAAACCGTCAATCTTCTCGTTGACCTGTTTGACGTGGTCATCCACGTCGCGCAGGTACTGCTGCAGATCTTCGTTGATGCCGTATTTGGTGAAGCCGCCGGCCAGCGATTCCAGAATTCCCACCATGGGCTTGGTGGAACGCTGGAATTCAATGACTTCGCGGGAGAGCTCGTAGATGCGTCGTGACACTTGAGGATCACCACTGAACACTTCGGTCTCAATCTCGTCAATGTCATTTTCAAGACCCGTCACCACGGGCGCAAAGCCGTCCACCACGGTGTCCAAAATGGCGTACAGCACAGCCTCAGGGCCCAGCCGCAGCAGTGTTTGATCCTGTTCCATGCGACGGCGCACGGTGGCCAGATCGGGGGAGTGGCCGTGCCGGACGGTGATGATGAAGTTGGGGCCAACAAAAATGTGCAGCTCACCAAACTCCACCTCCTCCTGTGATTCCAGGTAGCGGGTGGCCCGCAGCACCGCGAAGAGGGTGGTTCCGTAGCGTTCAATCTTGGAGCGCTGGTGGGCCATGACAGCGTCCTCCACGGCCAGCTCGTGCAGGTCAAATTCGGCGGCCAGTTCCTGCAGCTCCGCCTCTTCAGGGCGGACCAAGCCAATCCAGGCCATGGATCCGGGGGCCTTGTTCAGCTCCCGAAAAGTATCGGGCAGTGTGCTGGGGGAGGAAATTCGCTTACCGTGAAGGTAAATGCCGGCGTCAACCATGCTGTTGCTCTTTTGCGGGAGGACGCGTTCGACGTCGTTGCCCGCCCTGCCAGCCGTGCCTGGGCCGGCCGGGGCAGGGGATTCGCGGGGCTTGAGGGGGACAAGGTTTTGCAGGCGCAAGGCAGTGCGGCGGGTGTTCATGGGGATTCCAAACAGCAGTGAGGGAAAGGGCCAGTCATGCATGGCCAGCCTCGATGTGCCGCCGCATAGTGCGCATGCGCGTCAAAGCGCGAAAGCGCAGTGCAGAATGCCTTAGGCGGGGTAGGAGGGGGCCATGGAATACATACTTGGGGGTTCGGCCATCATGGCACTGACCACCTCTTTCCACGGCTTGCGCCCTCCCGGGCGTTTGAAACTCTCAAGGCTGAGAATATCAGCAAAGTATGCGTGCGCCCGTCCGGGCATTTTTTGCCGTTGCCCGAGCCTGCCCCTATTGGGCCAGGCGCCCCGAATAAGTAAAGAGAATGGCGGCAGCAACGTCCTCAACGGGCGTCTCCGGGGTGAACAGCAGCCATTCCAGCCCGCCCATGAGCGTTGCCCCGAAAATGCCGCCGGCCATCAACAAGCGGGTGGCCTCCGGAGTCTCCGCCGGAACCAGGGGGGCAAGCGCCGTGCCAATCTCGGAAACCCCTTCACGGCGCAGCCCGCTGACGGTGTGCTGCCAGACCCTGTCGGTGCGGAAAATTTCCGCAGCCATCAACTTTGCCAAGGCCCGGTTCTCCGCAATCAACGTCAGCATCTGCATGACCATGGCCTCGATGGCGCCAAAGCCGCTTGCTTGCTCGCGGGCCGTGCGCAGAGTTGCTGACAGCGAGCTGACCCCCGCCGTCAGCAACTCCTCAAACAGCTTGTCCTTGGAGGCAAAGTTGTAATACACGCTGCCCTTGGCCACCCCTGCCCGTTCGGCCACCTCTTCCATGGTGGTGCCAGAAATCCCGTGCAGCGCACCCAATTCCAGTGCGGCAGCCAGAATGGCCTGTTTAGTGGCAGATATGCGGGGCACGGGGGTTCCTTAGTTTTCTTGGGCTGGCACGGGCGTGGCTGGTACGTGGGCCGGAGGCCAACGCGGTTACTTACATCTCCAGCTCAGGATGCAGGCGCTTGATGGAGAAGACACGCTGGCGGCCGGCACAGAACGAGCTGACAGCCACCGATCCCAGTGCAAGTGCAGCAAGGAATGCCACCGAGATCCACAACCGGGAGTCTATTCCACCAGTCATCAGCTCCCTAAGTCCACTCACCACATACGTGGCCGGCATGAAGGGGTGAAGTGCCTGGAAGAAACCGGGCGTGGTTTCCACCGGGTAGGTTCCACCGGAGGAGCTCAGCTGCAGCATCAGGAGCACCAGGCTGACCACACGCCCTGTAGCCGTGCCAAAAACAATGATGAACATTTGCTGCAAAGCAAGGAACGCCACGGTTGTCAGGTAGATGAACGCAGCCATGGCCACGGGGTAGACCGGTTTCATGTCCAGGCCCCACAGCAGCACGGCCATCATGATCAACACTTGGCCCAAGCCAATGGCCAAGGCAGGCAGCAGGCCCGTCAAAACGCTCCGCAGGCCATTAGCTCCGGCGGCCAGGGCCCTGGTGGGCAAGGCGCGCAGCAACAGCCAGGAAATCAAGGCGCCCACAAAGGTGGCCAGCGCAATGAAGAACGGGGCAAAACCCTCACCAAAACTCTTGGACTCATTGGACCACTGCGAGTTCACGGCCACGGGGGCCGCCAAAACCTGCGACTTTTGTTCCAGCAGATCGGCTGAATCGTTGGGGATGGCCTTGCCGCCGTCGTCCAGTTTGTCAGTGAGCTGCTGGCTGCCGGCGGCGAGCTTCTCGGCGCCTGCGGACAGTGAAGTTCCACCCTCCAGCAGCGTCCCGGTGCCTGTTGACAGCTCAGAGGTGCCGTTGCTCAACGTGCCTGCACCGGTGGCCAGCGCCGCGGCGCCGTCCTTGGCAGTGCCGGCGCCCGTGGAGAGGGCTGCCGCTCCGCCGGAAACCTTGGCGGCACCGTCAGCCACATCGGTAGAACCCGTTGCCGCGCTTTGGACGCCCTTGGCCAGCGTGGCCGCACCCGTATTCAGCGTGGTGGCGCCCTTGGCGAGCTTGTCGGCACCTGCCGCCGCATCGCTGACACCCGTGGAGAGCTTGGTGACGCCTACAGAAACCGCATCCGCACCGGCGGACAGCTTGGCAGCGCCCGCGGACAGGGGAGTGGTCCCATCGGCTGAGAGTGCTTGCGCACCTGCCGCCAAGGTGCCGGCACCTGCCGCTACGGGGGAGGCAGCATCGGACTGGAGTTGCTTCAGGCTGTCCAGCAGTGCGCTCGCTGGGGTTCCCGGCGGCAGACTTTCAGTACTGGCGATCAGTTTGGCCAGCTGGGCTGAGGTTTGGGCGGCACCGGCAGCCACAGCATCGGCACTCGTGGCCAAAGTGTTTGCTGATCCGGACAGTTTGGCTGCGCTCGCGGACAGGGTTCCCGCACTGGCCGACAGGGAGGCCGCGCCCTGATCCAATTTCTGCGCATCCGGGATGGAACCGGTCAAACTGGTGGCCAGCTGGCCGGTTCCGACTGCAAGGGTGTTGCTGCCGGCTGCCAGCTGGGTGGCACCGGTGTTCAGCTGTCCCATCCCTGCCGCCAGCGAACCGGCTCCCGCCGAAAGAGATGACGCCCCGGTGTTCAAGGTTGCTGCCCCGCCGGCCAGCGTGTTGACGCCGTTGGAGAGGGCAGAGGCGCCGTCGGAGAGCGCAAGCGCACCATTGTTCAGGGTCACCGAGCCGCTGGCCAACGCCTTCATGCCAACCACCAGCTTCCCGGCACCGTCCTTGGCCGTGCCGATGCCCTCGGTGACTTCAGCGGAACCATCGGCCGCGGCACGCAGCCCGGCTCCGGCGTCGTGCAAGCCCACCAGCAGTGTGGAGGAGGTTTGCTCGCCCAGCTGCTCGGAGACGGCGTCACGGACCTGGGCCATGGCCTGCTTGCCCAAGACGCTGGAGAGGAAGTTGTTGGAATCGTTGAACTGGACATCCAGCATGGTCTGGGCTGGCTTGTCGGTGCCCACAGAGACGGCGTTGGCGGAGAATTCGCGGGGGATGGTCAGGGCGAAGTAGTACTTGCCGCTGGCCACGCCCTGCGCGGCACCGTCGGAGTCCGTCTGCTCCCACTTCAGGTCCATGCCATCGAGCAGCTTGGTGGTCAGGTCCTGGCCGGCATGCACGGATTCGCCGCCATTGGTGGCACCCACGTCTTGGTTGACCAGGGCCACGGGTAGCCCATCCATGTGCTTGTCCGGTGCTTGGAACGCCCACAGGTACAGGGCGCCGTAGATCAGCGGAATGAACAGCATCACGGCAACGGCAATCTTGGGCATCTTGCCGCGCTTGAACCGGCTCAGTTCAGTGCCGGAGGATAAAAAGGCAAACATTTAGACGGTCTCCTCGATCAATTCTTGCTGTGATGGTGTTACTGATTCTGCGGATTCCTGGGGTCCGGGGGCGCTTTGGTGGGTGCTGATGTCCACCACGTTCGGCGCGATGTCCAGTTGGTCCCAGAGCTGCGCGTCCAGGGAAGAGGCGGAAACCACCACGTCCGTGCCAGCGCCGGCAAGGTGGGCCAGACGGTCCCAGATGATGGTGCGGGAGTCACTGTTGCGGATTTGTTCCAGATCATCCACCAAGAGGACGGAGGGGTTGCTCATCATGGCCAGGGCAATGCGAAGCAGGAACGCCTGCGTGTCGCTCAGATCCCAGATGACGGTGTTGGCATGGGGGATGGGCTCGCCGCCAAAGGTGGGGGCGCAGATTTCTGCCACGTCCACATCGTTGAGTTTGCGCACCCGGGACCACCAGGGGGAGATCCACGCGAGGCGTTCTTTCAGGGCCGCGCCTACTGTGACCGACTCCTCGAGCTCGTCAATGCCGTCGAAACCGGCAACCGAACTGATCTTTTGGACTGCGCGCAGTTTCTGGGGCAGTTCATGTCCGCCCACCTGGAGGCTTCCGTCCTGGTGCTTCATGCGGCCAGCCAAGGTCAGCAGCAGTGATGTCCGCCCGCTTCCGGCGTCGCCGCGGAGCACGTTGAGGCCGCCGTCAAGTTCAAAGGTGAGAGGGCCGTAAACAGGGCCGCGGCCTGCTGACAGCGCAAGGTTGTTGGCGTGAATCTGCACAGGGGTTCCTTCGTGTGAGGCAATTTTTTCGGTGTTCCGTTCGGGATCGTGCTGATCCCGGACGGAACTGAATTCGTGGCGAATTACGAATCTGAACTCCGGATCCGGCCAGCCGTTGTTGTTGAGGTTAATCCGGTTCATCGCAATTCTTTGTACTGACCAGTCAGTCTAGCAATAATGTGAGGGCAGAATTTACTCGTGGCGGCGTGAGCTTGTTCACTGAGAGGAGGGATCGAGTCTGGGGGCGGCCGCCAAGATGAGAGCGCAGATACTGCGACTTCAAGCGCCGCAACTCGCACTATCTGCGCACTCGGGAGTGGACGGAATCGGTGCGCTCGGGAGCGGGCGGCGGCCCGGGAATCGAGGGTGATGCATCGCTCGCCGGAGCGCGGGCGCTTAATTTGCACGGATTTGAGAGAATTGAACGGTGACTGTTACAGATATCCCCACCAGCGACACCAAACTGGACCTCCCGCCCCTGAAACTTGGCAACATCACCGTGAACACCCCGGTAGTGCTTGCCCCCATGGCCGGGATCACCAACACCGCCTTCCGCCGCCTCTGCCGCGAGCACGGTGGTGGCGTTTTTGTCTCCGAAATGGTCACCTCACGTGCCCTGGTGGAGCGCACACCCGAGTCCATGCGCCTGATCAGCCATGACGAGGATGAGAAGATTCGCTCCGTTCAGCTGTATGGCGTGGACCCCGAAACAGTGGGCAAGGCCGTGCGTATGCTGGTCGAGGAAGACCATGCGGACCACATTGACTTGAACTTTGGCTGCCCCGTGGCCAAGGTAACCCGCCGTGGTGGCGGCGCGGCGCTGCCGTGGAAGATCGATCTGTTCACCGCCATTGTGCAGACGGCTGTCCGGGAGGCCTCCAAGGGTGGCATCCCCTTGACCATCAAGATGCGCAAGGGCATCGACGATGACCACCTAACCTATTTGGAAGCCGGCCGCATAGCCCGCGACTCCGGTGTTGCCGCAGTGGCCTTGCACGGGCGCACGGCCAACCAGTTCTACTCGGGCAAAGCCGACTGGGATGCTATTGCGCGGTTGCGCGAGGCACTGCCGGATGTTCCCGTGTTGGGCAATGGTGACATTTGGAGCGCCGAGGATGCTATTGCCATGGTCCGCCAGACAGGTGTGGACGGCGTGGTGGTGGGCCGCGGCTGCCAGGGGCGTCCCTGGTTGTTTGCCGATTTGATGGCGGCCTTTGAGGGCAGCGACACCCGGCACAAGCCCGGGCTGGCCGAGGTTTCCGCAGCTGTGTACCGCCATGCAGAACTCCTCGTTGACACGTTCGACGACGAAAACAAGGCCCTGCGCGACATCCGCAAGCACATGGCCTGGTACTTCAAGGGCTACGTTGTGGGCGGCGAGCTCCGCGCGCAACTGTCTGCAGTGCCCACCCTTGAAGTTTTGCGCGGACTGCTCGATACGCTCGACATGGACTCCCCATACCCGGGCGTCGACGCCGAGGGCCCCCGTGGCCGCGCCGGCACTCCCAAGCGCACGGCACTACCCGAGGGTTGGCTCAATGAGCGCACCCTGAGCGGCTCGCAAAAAGTGGAGCTCGTGGGCGCAGAACTGGACGTCTCCGGCGGCTAACGCCGCGTCGCCCGCGCTTCGCCCTGCGGCGGGGCTGGCATTTCCTCGGCGAATATCCGACCCGTCGGCCGCGGGCGGCCTTTGGGGTCTCCTTTACGTCGCCTTCGAAAACACCAGCCCCGCCGCCAGCCCCCACCGTCGCTGCGCGCGTGACGAGTTGGCCACGCCGCCAGCCCCCACCGTTGCTGCGCGCGTGACGTGAGCGCCCTCAGCCCTGTGCACAATGTCCCTGAGTACGGTGGAGTTGGCCCTAAACTTGGGAACATGTCCTCAGATTCGCAGTCAGTGTACTTGCCCCATGATGAGCAACGGTGGGTGCAAGAGGCACCAAAAACCAGTTTCCGCACCGTGTTTGAGCGGGACAGGGCCCGGGTGCTGCACTCGTCCGCGCTACGCCGCCTCGGTGCCAAGACGCAGGTGGTGGCCCCGGACACCGATGACTTTGTCCGCACCCGCCTCACCCACAGCCTGGAAGTGGCCCAGATTGGCCGCGAACTTGGCCGCGTGCTGGGCTGCGACCCGGACGTTGTCGACACCGCCTGCCTCGCGCACGATCTTGGCCACCCGCCCTTTGGGCACAATGGCGAATCCGTGCTGAACGATCTCTCCCACACCATTGGCGGCTTCGAGGGCAACGCGCAGACGCTGCGCCTTTTGACCCGGCTTGAGTCCAAGGTGCTCACCTCCACCGGCGGCTCCGCAGGCCTGAACCTGAGCAGGGCTTCCTTGGATGCGGCGTCCAAGTACCCGTGGCTTGCTACGGATGCGCCCTTGATTGACGGCCTGCGGACCAGCAAGTTTGGCGCCTATGCCGACGATCTTCCCGTCTTCGCCTGGCTGCGGGAGGGAGCGCCCCAGGGCAAGAGCTGCATTGAGGCGCAGGTCATGGACCTCTCCGATGACATCTCCTACTCGGTCCATGACGTGGAGGATGCCATTGTGGCCGGCCACGTGCAGCTCAAATGGCTGGCCAACCAGGACCAGCGCAAAAGAGTTCTGGGCTACACCCAACAGTGGTACCTGCCAACAGTGGACACAGCAGAGATCGATGCTGCCCTGCAGAGGCTTGAGGCCACCGATGTGTGGGTTCGCCACGCTGACGGCAGCCGTGCGTCCATGGCGGCCCTGAAGGACATGACAAGCCAGCTGATCGGCCGCTTCTGCCAGAGCGCGGTGGGCGCCACCCAGGCCATCTATGGGACGCACCGCCTCGCGCGCTACGCAGCCGACGTCGTCGTACCTCATGAGACCGCCTTGGAAATTGCTGTCATGAAGGGCCTGGCCACCACCTTCGTCATGACCACCGACCACCGCCAGCCCATCTACCAGCGCCAGCAGGATGTGCTCAGCGAGCTGGTGGCGGTGCTTGATGCCACGGGAGATGCCCATCTGGAGACCATGTTCGCCTCTGATTGGCGGGACGCGGACGACGACGATGCCCGGCTTCGGGTGGTCATCGACCAGATCGCGTCGCTAACGGATGTATCGGCCCTGGCGCTGCACGAGCGTCTGGTAGGGACCGAACGCACACTGCTGTAGGTAAGGGGCAGGCCGGCGCTCACGTAAACTGGCCGTGTGGCTGGGCTAATTAAACGAGAAGACATTGACGAGGTGCGAACACGCACCGACCTCAAGGAAATTGTTGACGCCTACGTCACCTTAAAATCTGCCGGAATTGGTTCATACAAGGGACTTTGTCCTTTTCACGATGAGCGCAGCCCGTCTTTCCATGTACGCCCGCAAATGGGATATTTCCATTGTTTTGGCTGCCAGGAGAGCGGCGATGTGATTTCCTTCATCCAAAAGATGGATCACATCTCCTTTTCCGAAGCTGTAGAGAAATTGGCCGGCCGCATCGGCTACGAACTGCGCTACGAGGACGGCGGCACGGGGCCGCGCCGCGAGGATGTGGGCAAGCGCCAGCGCCTCCTTGACGCACACAAGATCGCCGGCGAATTCTTCCGTGAGCAGTTGCTCACCCCTGCCGCAGCCACGGGCCGTGCATTCTTGTCCGAGCGCGGCTTTGACCGCGAGGCCGCGGAACGGTTTGGTGTGGGCTTCGCCCCGCAAGGCTGGGATGCCCTGCTCAAGCAGCTTTCGGCCAAGGGTTTCACCCAGGAGGAACTCAAGCTCACAGGCATGTTCTCCGAGGGCAATCGCGGAATCTATGACCGTTTCCGGGGCCGCCTCATCTGGCCCATCCGCGACATTGCCGGGGACACTGTTGGTTTTGGTGCCCGGAAACTCTTTGACGACGACCAGGGCCCCAAATACCTCAACACCCCGGAAACCACCCTCTACAAGAAGTCCCAGGTGCTGTACGGGATTGACCTGGCCAAGAAGAGCATTGCCTCCAAGCGCCAGCTGGTGGTGGTGGAGGGCTACACCGACGTCATGGCGTGCCACCTGGCCGGTGTGGACACGGCCGTGGCCACGTGTGGAACGGCGTTTGGTGCCGACCATATCAAGGTGGCCCGGCGCCTGCTATCCGACGACGGCACGGGCGGGGAGGTGGTGTTCACCTTCGACGGCGACGCTGCCGGCCAGAAGGCAGCCCTGAAAGCCTTCGATGAGGACCAACGTTTTATTGCCCAAACTTTCGTGGCAGTGGAGCCAAGCGGGGCGGACCCCTGCGAGCTTCGCCAACGCAAGGGGGATGAGGCAGTTCATGCCTTGATCCGCTCGCGCAGGCCCTTGTTCGAATTCGCCATCCGCACCACTCTCGCGAAGTTTGACTTGAGCACGGTGGAGGGACGGGTCAACGGCCTGCGGGCCTCGGCGCCGGTCGTGGCAGATATCCGCGACGGCTCCACCCGAATGGGGTACAGCCAAGAGCTGGCAGGCTGGCTGGGCATGGCCGACCCGAACGAGGTTCTCCGGGCCGTCAAGACGGCCGAGCGCCGGGCCCACAGCCAGCCGGACGCCAAGGCGGGGGTGCGTGCGCCCGGCCAAGCGCATGCGCAGCCCGCCGGCCAGGGGCAGCCAAACACGCAGGGGCGTTCCGACGTCGGGCAGCAGCGCGGATCCGCATCCCACGGGGGACAGGGGCAGCTTGCCGACGACCAAGCAGAGCCGCAGCAAGCTGCAGACGCCAGGCCTGCCCTGGTGCGCCCGGATCCGCGCGACCCCCAGGGGCGCATGGAGCGGGAGGCGCTGGAAGTGGTTTTGCAGCATCCCGGGCTGTTGACGGCGGGGAACTGGCAGCATTTTGCCGCCACCGAGTTTATGGTTCCGGCCTACAAAGCCGTCCAGCAGGGCATTGCCCTGGCGGGGGAGTCCGCGGAGGCTTCCTCCCAGTGGCTGGAGGCTGTGCGCTCCAACGTTCCGCCGGAGCTGGAATCGCTGGTTGCCGAGTTGGCGCTGAGTCCTCTGCCCGCCACGCGGGAAGACACGTTGATGCGCTACTGCCGCGATATTTTGCGCAGGCTCTTTGAACTGCAGATCACCCGGCTCAAGGAGGAGCGCCTGGGGGCCTTGCAACGCATGGATCCTGCCCTTGACCCGGAGAGCTACCAGCTTCTACAGCGCGAGCTGATGGAGTTGGAAACAGCCCGCAGGCAGCTGCGCGGAGACGGCTAAGTCCCCAAGAAACACTCGATTTCACATCCTGCCCGTGGTTTGTTACTGTTGTTCCTGCGCGATCCTCTGTAGCTCAATTGGCAGAGCATTCGACTGTTAATCGAAGGGTTACTGGTTCAAGTCCAGTCAGAGGAGCCAAAACATTTTTTGTCTCCGGTCTTGTTGTGAGGCCGGAGACAAAAAATATGGTTGCGCAGGCACAAATAATCGGTTTTGATTTTTACTGATTGTTTCTGCTAAGATTTAATCTGCTTCATTCCTCTGTAGCTCAATTGGCAGAGCATTCGACTGTTAATCGAAGGGTTACTGGTTCAAGTCCAGTCAGAGGAGCTTGCAAGAAAATCCCCGTACTCACGCGAGTGCGGGGATTTTCCTTTAAGCAGTGAAAAATCTTGATGGCCCCAGCCCCGCCGGATGGCCCCGCCGCGGCTAAAATTGAGTCAGGCGCGGTTCAGCCCCACCTGTTCAGAAAGAACTCTTCCCGAAAAGATTAGGGAGAAGGGCCATGTGGATTCGCATCCTGGCTGCTGTGGCGGTGTTCGTCTCAGCGCTCATTCACCTTGAACAATGGATTGTTGTGTTCCAGGATGAGCCCATTGTGGGACCGGCCATGCTGGTCAATTTCGCTGGCGGGGTGGTGATCACCTTCCTGCTGTTGTTCTGGCGCCATTGGGCGCCGCTGGTCCTGACCGTCCTCTTTGGGGCATCCACGCTGGGCGCGTTCCTGATTTCCACCACCCCGGCGGGACTCTTTGGGGTGCACGAGCACTGGACCGGCTGGATCATCTTCACCGCGGCAGCTGTGGAAATTGCCGCCATCATTCTGGGCTTGGCAGGCCTGGCGATGGAACGACGTCGTCCCCTGGCACCGCGGCAGGCGAAAGCGTCGGCGTCGAGCCAGTGACCGGGGCGGAGGCGCCCTGGCTGTAGGCCGTCAAAAAGCTGTCCCGAAACTCACTCATGGGCATGACCGGGGCCGACGGATCCGGCAAGGCGCCCTCATCCCAGCCCCATGAGGAGATCCGGCCCAGGACCGATTTGTCGTGGGCAATGATGGAGATGGGCACGTCGTGGCTGGCGCCCTGGCCTGACACTGCCGCTGCGGGCTGGTGGTCGCCCAGCACTATTAGCACCAGGTTCGGATCAGGGTGGTTTCTGACAAAGGAAAACAGCGCAGCCAGGGAGTATTCGATCGACTTCCCATACAGTGTCTTCACCAGCTCTGGGTTGCTGACCACCGATTCGGGGCTTGGGCCCAGGGCAGCCATAGGGTTGAAGATTGAGCCGTCCCCCACCTGGCCCCACGGCACCAGACTCGGCAGCGGAGTCCACGGAGTATGACTGGAGACCAAATCCAGTTCAGCCATAACAGGTGTGCGGGGTTGCTTCGCCAACTCCAACCGTGCGAACGCCGAAAGGACATATTGATCCGGCATGGTGGCGTAGCTGAACTTCGGCCCCCGGTATCCCACATTTCTGGAGTCATAGAGGGCATCGAAGTGATAGAAGGCTTGGCCCTGCGGCCAATCGAGAGTATTGGCCGGTACATCAAAAACCGTCCGCCACCCGGCCTGGGAGAACGCCCCGCTCAAGGTCATTCTGTCCGTGGTCAGTAGTTGGTTGTAGCGCTGCTGGCTGTCCACCCAAAGCCCTGACTGCAGGGTGGAATGGGCCAGCCAACTGGCGCCGCCAAACGTGGGGGACGTAAGGAAAGCGCTGAGGGAGGAAAAGCCCGCCGCTTCCAGCTCTTTGGTGCCGGCCTTCAGCGCGGCCTTCACGCCGGGGGAGATGGCCGGGTCGGAAAGGGCGGAGCGGCCGTAGCTCTCTACGAACACCAACATGACGTCTTTTCCCCGCAGGCCTTCCAACAAGCCGTCACGGGGGCCGTCATCGAGCGGGTCCAGGATAATTTGGGCGGCAAAGTCCTTCCTGTCGGCGAGGTCGAGCTGCAACTGGCGGAGTTGTCCGGACACCAGCGGCACAGGGCTGGTGGAGGCCAGCGGAACATCCGGGCTCCATTGCAGGCCTGTCACAGCAAGCAGGACCCAGACAAAACCGATGGCTGCAGCGGCGCGGGCAGAGAGGCGGCGGTTGTGTGACGCGGCACGGCTCAGGCGCAGGGCCGCAAGCGGCAGCAGGACCAGTGCGGCAACGGCAAGCGCAATTGCCGCCACAGCAACTGCCAGCGCGCCAGCCTGACCAATCGAATCGCCCAGCACGTCGGCACCCGGTCCCAGATAAAACCAGTCATTGACCGGATCAAACGCCCGCCCAAAAACGGCCACAAAAGCCATGTTCAGGGCTTTGAGGATGAGTAAACACCCCAGAAAAATTCCGCAGCCAACGGCAACTGCCTGCCCCCACCGGCGCGGCAACAGCAGGGCGGTAAGAACTATCAGTAGCCCGGCGGCAGGGATGCTGACAAAAGCCACGGGCGTCATTTGAGTGGGATCCGCTGGCAGAACCAGCACGCACCAGATCACCACGATGGCAGCTGCAGTCCGGACTCCGGACGGAACCACCACCTTGCCCCCGTGCTCTTTCCGGTGGCGCCACAACCACCAGCTTTCACGGCCAAAGGACTCAGCCAACAACACCAGGGCGGTGAGCAGGGCCGCCGCTGCCAAGGGGTGGGGGAGAACATCGGCAGCAGCCACCGTGAGGACCACCCCCTGGACCACGGCAACCACCTTGGACCAGTACCGGGCCTGGGCGCTGGCCCGCAGCCACGGCAGGAAACAGCCAGTGGCGACAAACGCATACCGTGCAAGGCCAATGAGGAGCACCCAGACACCCACCAAAGGTGCCACATAGACGCTCAGCGCAAAGATGAGAAAAGCGTCAACTTCCATGTCAAAACGTGCGCCAAGGGCCGACGTCGTGCCTGTTCGCCTGGCGACCCAGCCATCGGTGGCATCCAGGAGGATGGTCAGGGCGGCAAACACAATCAGCAGGGCCACTGGGACGTCCCCGCTGAAGGAATCAGCCACGAGCGCGGCTGCTCCGCCAGTTAGCAGGGCCCGGAGTTGCGTGATCCAGTCGGCCGGGCCAAAGCCGCCACTGCCACGGCGGGTGATGCCGTTGGCCAGCAACGCGCACACGGTGACGGCGTACACCACCCCGATGCCCCAGCCGAGGCCACCCAGGCCGCCGGAGCTGGCCAGCACGGCGAGCAGCGCCAGCTGGGAAACCAGCCCGGCCATGGGGCCCAAGAGATGCCATCGCACGGCGCCTCCAATGTGAGATCCGCAACAGTATTAGGATAGGTGCAATTGACGGGTATAGCCCGTGGATCTGAGCCGGGGATGTGAGTTCTGTGGACCATGACGCATTCGCCTTCTGGCTTTGTGGGCCCGGGCGTAGTGAAATTCGCGCGGAAAAGCTGCCCGCGCCGGGGCCGGGGGAGGTCCTGGTGCGGACCCTGTTCACGGGCGTGAGCAGGGCCAGTGAGTCCCTGGTCTACCGCGGGGGAGTTCCTGCCAGCCAGCACACCTTGATGCGTGCGCCCTTCCAAGCGGGTGATTTTCCCTGGCCGGTTAAATACGGCTACCTCAATGTGGGGGTGGTGGAAGCCGGCCCCGACGCCCTGTTGGGACGCACGGTCTTCGCGTTGTTTCCGCATCAGAGTGCCTATGTTGTGCCGGTTCCTGCAGTCCACGTGGTGCCCGACGGCGTGCCTGCCAGGCGGGCTGTGCTCGCCGGCACCGTGGAGACGGCTATCAATGCGCTGTGGGACGCGGCACCGCTGGTGGGGGACAGGATTGCCGTGGTGGGGGCGGGCATGGTGGGTTGCTGTGTTGCCCGCTTGTTGAGCCGCATTCCGGGAATTCAGGTGACTATTGTTGACACCGATCCGGCAAAACAAACCGTGGCACAAGCGATGGGGGCAGGATTCTCCCTAGCATCGGATGCCGTGAACACCACAGCCGGTTGTGACCTTGTCTTTCACACGAGCGGGACCTCAGCTGGCCTCCAGCTCTCCCTTGAGCTGCTTGCCCCGGAGGGCGAGGTGGTGGACCTGAGCTGGTACGGCGACGACGGCGTGACGCTGGCGCTCGGGGCCAACTTCCACTCCCTGCGGCTGGCCATCCGCTCCAGCCAGGTGGGGGCCGTGGCCCCGTCCCGCCGGCGCAACCGCACCGCCGGGCAGCGGCTGGACCTTGCCCTGGAGTTGCTCAAAGACCCGGCCTTCGACGCAGTCTTGACGGGCACATCGCCCTTTGCACAGCTCCCGGAGGTCATGGCGGCGCTGGCTGACGGGCGGCTGCCGGCGCTGTGCCACACCATCAGCTACAACGGTGTGGGCCACCAACCGCTTTCGGCACAGGAGTAGGTGAGACGCATGTTCAGTGTGAACGTCCGCGACCACATGATGGTTGCCCACAGCTTCAGCGGTGCAGCGTTTGGCCCTGCCCAGCGCCTACACGGGGCCACGTACATCATCGATGCCACGTTCAAGCGCGATGCCTTGGACGAAAACAACACGGTGCTGGATATTGGGGTGGCGGCGGCGGAACTACGCACCATCGCAGCCGCGCTGGGCTACAGCAACTTGGACGACGATCCCGAGTTTGCCGGAATCAACACGACCACCGAGGTGCTGGCGAAGGCCATTGCCGACAGACTGGCGGATCGCGTGCGCGCTGGCGCTTTTGGCCCGGCGGCACTGCAGCTGGCCAGCATCGCCGTCACCCTGCACGAGTCGCACGTTGCCTGGGCCAGCTACGAGCGTCCGCTGTGACACCAGCACGTCAGGCCCGCCCCAGAGTGCACTTTGTGGTCCCGGCAGGCATTGACAGCCCGAGCCGGCCCAGCGGCGGCAACGTCTACGACCGGCGGATGAGTCGCGGGCTGGGGGTCCTGGGATGGCAGGTGGTGGAGCATCCGATGCCCGGAGGCTGGCCCCACCCGGCACCCGCTGATTACGCCGCGCTAACAGGCCTGCTGGATGGTCTTGCCGACGGTTCCCTGGTCTTGATTGATGGGCTGATCGCCCTCTGCTCACCTGCGCTGGCGGAACAAGCAACCAGGCTGCGCCTGGTGGTTCTTGTCCATATGTTACTGACGGAAGGAGACAGCCATGGCCTCGGCAGTGCTGTGGAGGGTTCGGTGCTGTCCAGCGCCCTTGGGGTCATAACCACCAGCCACTGGACCAAGAACCAGGTGGTGGCGAGGTATGGGCTTCCCCCGGAGCACGTTTCCGTGGTTGAACCCGGTGCGGACGTCGCCGCGGTGGCGGATGGGACGGCCAGCGGCGGCGCATTGCTGTGTGTTGCTGCCGTCACCGAGGCCAAAGGCTACGACGTCCTGCTCCACGCCCTGGTGAGCATCTCCGCCCTTGACTGGACGTGCCGCTGCGCAGGAGCCCTGGACCTTGAGAAGAACTTCACCGAAAATCTGCGCCGGCAGGCGGTGGCCGGAGGCATTGCCAGCCGGGTCCAATTCCTGGGCGCGCTGGCATCAACAGAGCTGGCCGCCGAGCACGCGTCCGCGGATGTGCTGGTGCTGGCATCCCGGGGCGAAACGTACGGCATGGTGGTGGCCGAGGCGCTGGCACGGGGGATACCCGTGATCGCCACGAGCGTTGGGGGCGTGCCGGAGGCGCTGGGTACGGGCTCCCGCGCACCAGGGCTGCTGGTGCCGAGCAATGACCCCGTTGCCCTTGCCGCTGCCCTGCGGGCCTGGCTGGGCGACGCTGCGCTTCGGGCGAGGCTGCGCTCGGCCGCCCGCGAAAGCCGGCAAACCGTCGGCGAGTGGGGATCTGCAGCTGCCACGTTTTCTGAGGCGCTGGGACGCCTTGCCACGAGGGCCCCAGCCAGGAACAGGTTCTGAGATGGTGGGACGGGCGGGAGTATGGAGGTGGTTGGAGCCGCTGGCGGGGGCAGCCGTGCTCGCGGCGCTGGTCTGGAAAATGGGGGCCGGGCCATTCCTTGACGGCTTCAAGGCAGTCAATGTGCAGGCCCTGGTTGCGGCGGCAGCCATCACCCTTGCCACCACCGTGTGCTGTGCCTGGCGCTGGCGCCTGGTTGCACGGGGACTGGGGTTTGAGATTCCGCTAGGCGGCGCCATTGCCGCCTACTACCGATCGCAGTTTCTGAATTCCGTTCTTCCCGGCGGCGTACTCGGGGATGTGCATCGCGGCGTGAAGCACGGCCAGGAGTCGGGGCAGGCGGGCCGCGGGCTTCGGGCAGTTGTGTGGGAGCGTGCCGCAGGGCAAACAGTGCAGCTGATTCTGGCCGTGGGGCTTCTTGCACTGCTCCCATCAGCCGTCCACCAACTCAGCGCATTCCTGGCCGTGGTGCTTCTGGCGGTGGTGTCCGCAACCCTGTTCGCGCTGCACTGGCGCTCCGTGGCGGGAACCCGGTGGTGGGCCCGGGCCCTGCGAGCTTCGGCCGCCGATATCCGCAGCGGTGTGCTTAATTGGAGCACTGCGCCCGGGGTGGTGGTGGCATCCGTGGCAGCCGTGGGAGGCTACACGGCCATCTTTCTGATCGCAGCCCGCACCGCAGGCATCACGGCTCCGCTGGGCCAACTCCTGCCGCTGGCCGTGTTGGTGCTGCTGGCCATGTCGGTGCCGGCCAACATTGCCGGATGGGGTCCCCGCGAAGGTGCGGCCGCCTGGGCGTTTGGTGCAGCCGGCCTGGGAGCAGCGCAGGGCGTCAGTGCCGCCGTCGTCTATGGCGTTTTGACGTTTGCCTCCGTAGTGCCGGGGGCGGTCGTTTTGGCTGTGGGATGGGTGCGCAGCCCCGACAAGCAGGGGGAGCCCCATGCGTGAGCGCCCGTACACGCTGCTCAGTTGTTGCATGTCCATTGATGGTTACATCAACGACGCCTCCGCGGAGCGGTTGCTGCTCTCCAACGACGCAGATTTTGACCGGGTGGATGCCGTGCGTGCCTCCTGCGACGCCATCATGGTGGGTGCCGGCACCATCAGGGCAGACGATCCGCGCTTGCTGGTCCGCAGCCCCAGCAGGCGAGAGATACGGGCGGAACGGGGGCTGGCGCCGTCGCCCATGAAGGTCACGGTGAGTAACGCAGCCCGGCTGGACCCGTCCGCGAGCTTCTTCACCACGGGGGATGCCCGCAAGCTGGTTTACTGCACCTCTGAGAACGTGGACGACGCGCGGAACCGTCTGGGCATGCTGGCCACCATCGTCGACGGCGGTCCGCAGGTGCGGATGGCGCAGCTGAGCGTGGACCTGCATGCCAGAGGCGTGGGCCGGCTCATGGTGGAGGGCGGGGAAAGCGTGCACACGCAATTCTTGGAAGAAGGGCTGGCCGACGAGCTTCAGCTGGTGGTGGCGCCGTTTTTCGTGGGTGACTCCCGGGCGCCCAGGCTGACCGGCGACGGGCATTTTCCCTGGAACTCGCTCAGGCCAGCCCGGCTGGTGACGGCACTGCCCTTAGGCGACGCCGTGCTGTTGCGCTACGCGCTGTCCCCGCGGTTCATCGACGAAGCAACATCCCCCTGACGCCCCACCTCCCCAACGCCCGCTCACTAAAGGGGCGTTTTTCACGAACGCTCGCGCAGTAACGGTATCTGTCAACCTGTTTGAGAGAGATTGACGTTTTGTTGAGTTCGTTGTTTGGGGTCGTTGATGGCGACGTAGG
>NZ_PPXC01000021.1 GCF_002909445.1 Arthrobacter glacialis | reverse complement strand
TTCCTCCGTTGAATGGAGTGGATATTCTCAACACCTCCAACCATGAACGCCTCCCGCGACGCCGTCAAGGCCCCCATGCGTCCAATCGTCGTTGATCACGGGGTCCGAATCGAGATCCCGCGATCCTGTTTAGGATAACGACTTCCGGTCCAAATGACCGTTTGCCTCCCTCCCTGCCGTACCGAGGTCGATGTCGGTGGCAACGCTGAAACACGCTAACCCCCTGTGATCGGGGGCTAGCGTGCCCAAGGCGGGATTCGAACCAGACGATTGCCCTTGCAAGCATTCGGAACTATTGAGTTCCTGCGGGAACAACTACATCGTGATGATTCTTCGGCGAGGTGCTCCCACCAACGACGCTTGAGGATTCCTATCTCCGTCGTCGTTCACAAGCCGGGATTTGGCTGAGATGGGTCAGCGAGTCACCGGTTACGCTCCGGTCACGCTTACGGTGAATAGATTGGGCCCGCTTCGCGTGACCTTCACCAGGTCTCTCGGTGCGTTGGCCTTGGTGGAAACGTGGGAAATAGCCGTTTCCAAGGTGTGCTCGATCGTGGAGCGGTCCCAGATTTTCAGGGTCAGAGAATTGGATTCAAAGTTCATGCGCCATTGCTTTCTTTGATGGTTGTCCGGCTGCCTCCTCATTGAGACAACCGCCTCAGCTTATGCGACCATTCACCCCCAACAGGTCGCGGTGTGACTGAGAACATAGCCAATGGTTGCCTTGGTCCTGAGCGGAGTCGCACTAAGGCGACTAGCATTTCGCTGCCTCTGGGTGACGTACACCCTCGTGGCCAAACTTGACCAGACCGTGGCGGCCGTCCGTGAGGGCTCCGGCACCGCGACCCACGCACCTGAAAACAGCATCGCATCGTTCCTGCTCGCCGAGCGCAGCGGAGCCACGGAGCTCGAACTGGACATTCGCATCCCGCGCGACGGCGTCCCCATCGTCTTGCACGACGCCACCCTGCACGGGTGGCCGGCGAACCTGGCCCGATAACCGACACTCCGGTCCTCGAACTCGATCTTGGGCAACTACGCACCGTCCTGCTGGATTCCGGACAGCCAACACTGACCTTCAGCGAAGTCGTGGACGCAACCAGTGTTGAACTTCACGTCGAAATCAAAGACCCCGGCGCAGTCGCGACCTTGGCCGAACTGGTCCTTAGCCGGCCTGCAGACGCAGCAGGCATTAGGTTCACCAGCTTCCAGACCGAGGCGCTGTCCTTGCGCCGCCAGCATGCGCTCTCGGTGCCCCGCGGTCTCATCGTCAGCCGTTACGCTGACACCCAGCAGCACGAAGGTGGCCTGGACGGCATTCTTGAAGCCGTTGGTGCCAGCACTTTCTACAGTGGTTTCGAGGGCCTCACTTCCCAAGAGGTGGAGCGACTGCACCAGGCTGGCTACGAGGTTCATGTCTGGCCACTGCGGTCGTTGAGCGACGTCGAGCAAGCAGTTAGCTAGCTCAGTGGGCATACGCCGAGGGTGGCCTCTGTTTCTTCTAGACAGAGAAGCCCCGCTCACCGTTTTTCATATTCCATCAGGCGTTCCTCGTGAACGCTTACAATCGGTTCAGGGGCTATTCGCCCCAGTAATGGGCACTCAATTTTTGGTTTGTCTACTACCAGCTCTACCGCTGAGGAGAAACGGTGGGATATAGCTCGTTCAGTAATTCAGGATATTTTTCAGGAAGGCCAGAGACCCTTTGGGCTTCCTTCGTTGACCCTGCAATATCAGCTGAGTATGTGGAACACAAGACCACATTTTTTGCGAATAAACATTTCGCGCTGGAAGCAGGAAATAGCTGGAGCGAACACCATGGCGAGGAATGTGACTTCGACGTGGTCACGTGGACGATTACGAACTACGTTCCCGAGTCAACCATGGATTTTCACGGCAAACAGCGTGGGATTCGACAGCGTGTTCGAATGACCATTGAACCCGTTGATGCTGGCTACCGACTCACAGAGACAATTCGCTTTTCACCGGCGTTCAAGGGAAAGTTCGGACCCAGCGTGCTTTCGTGGCTATTACTGGTCACCGGGCTTCTGGCCAAATTTGGCGACGATAAAGGAGAGTCCTTAGCGCGACTCCAGGATTACCTCGATGGCGTCAAGGAGCTCTCGTCGCAAACTGACGCATAGCTCCTGTCCTCGTCACACGCCGTCGAGACGCTTGAGCATGGCGGTCGTAGCAGCTTCTCAGTCCGTGAAGTCACAGGTGACGTGTCTGAGTTTCGCTTGACCGGTTGACTGGGTCGGGGCCGCTGCATTCGAGGACTATCTGGGGCTGGAGTCTTGCCATGCTCCGAGCGATGCCTCATGCACCCGCCAAACTGTCGGCAAGCGGACCCGTATATGGCCTTTCGAGTTCCTAACGGCAGCTGATGCGGGTTGCGGACCTGCGATTTCATTCGATCTATAACCCCGAGGGCTCTTCCCGCCGCGAGCTGGAGACCGGGCAATGATTTGTGGCGACTCGTGACAAGCATTGACACATCACTAGTGCACGATGGCGCGCAGCCATGAAGGTTTCAAGAAATTCGGCAACGTCAAAAAGGACGCCCTGCCAGCCGCTTGTGCGCGGCAGCCAGGGCGTCCTCCTTACTTCGGTGGCGTTCAGGCCAGTCCACTACATGTGGACGGCTGTCTGGCCCGTGGAAACAGCCGTATGCTCGCGGCGGCGGTACATGAGTGCAGTCACCACCGCGCCGATCACCAGCAGGACAGCGCAGGCCACGTAGGCTCCGGAGTAGCCACTGACGAGGGAGTCAAGGTGACCCTCGCCAGAATCGATCGCGGAGATGGTTGCCCCTGCGACGAGAGTGTTCAACACGGCAAGGCCGATGGAGCCACCTAGCTGCTGGGAAGCGTTCACGGCTGCCGATGCCGCCCCGGCATGGTGTGGGTCGACCCCGAGAGTGCCAACGCTCAGCGCCGAGGAAATAATGGCACCGAGACCGATGGCCACGATGAACATGGGCACCGCCACATGCAGGGTGTAGCTGCTGTCGGCGTTGGCAAACGCTAGCAGAAGCGAACCTAGAGCGGAGATTGTCATGCCAGCTGGCACCAATACCTTGGCTCCGAGCCGCGCCATGAGCACCGAGGTCGACAGCATCGCTGAAATCATGATCCCCAGACACAGCGGCAACACGGCCAAGCCGGTCTGCAACGGGGTAAAGCCAAGAACAATCTGCAGGTAATAGACCAGGTACAAGTTCACACCAAAAATCACGGCACCGGCAACAAAAATCGCCAGCATGGAAGCACCTCGATCTCGGTGAACCACAATGTGCAGCGGGAGCAGCGGGGACTTTCCACGCCGCTGAAGCATGACAAAAACAACCACGAGGACTACGCCGATGCCCAGGCAGCCCCACGTGCCAATGCTGCCGAAACCATGTTCTTCCGCATTGGTGAAACCAAAAACGAGGGCAAAGAAGCCCAACGTTGCGAAGATTGCCCCAGGAACATCCAGCTTGATCCCGCGCTCACGCACGGTCGGGGCAATGGCAATGACACCAACAACAAAGGCAACAGCAGCAAAGGCAATGTTTACGTAGAGAGTCCATCGCCACGTCATGAATTCGGTGAGGACACCTCCAAGCAGAAGGCCAACAGCACCGCCGGCACCGGCCAGGGCGCCGTAAATGCCAAACGCCTTGCCACGTTCTGCAGGATCAATGAACGTCGTAGTGAGCAAGGACAGTGCTGCAGGCGCCAAGAGCGCCGCAAAGATGCCCTGCAAAACGCGCGCTGCCAGCAGTATGGCGAAGCTCGGTGCGGCACCGCCAAGAGCGGAAGCCACGGCAAAGCCCACCAGGCCGATGAGGAAGATCTGTTTGCGGCCCATCAGGTCGGCAATGCGGCCACCCATGAGCAACAGGCCGCCGAAGGACAGTGCGTAGGCCGTAATGACCCAGGGGCGAAGTGAATCAGAGAAGTTCAGCTCGAGCTGTGCGCTTGGCAGCGCCACGTTCATGATGGTGGCATCCAGAACCACCATGAGCTGGGACATGCCGATGGCCAGCATTGACCACCAGCGCAGGGCAGACCTGCCGGAATCGGGAACTTCCGGGACGGTCCGGGGATCAGAACCCGCGCGGATGCCCCGGCTCGACTCTTCCATTTTTGTAGCAGTACTCATATACCTATTGCCTTTTGCGAATGATGAAGCTGAACAAGCGGAACAGCTATTCCTTAGAGTCTATACCGTGCGGAATAGCTATTCCGGCGTGTTTAATTTCACGCTACACTTGAATTGACAACATAAGCCCCATGCCATCACCGAAAGCACCCACCGCATGAAACAGCTTCCACCTCGCGAAAACCACGAATCCTCCACGGGACGCCCTCACCAGGATGCTGCCGTCCCGGCAGGTCCCGCACCGCATCCGGAAGCCGCAGGTGAAGTTTCCAGCTCTCGTGACGATCACCTGCGCCTGGCGGCTCATGAACTTTTTGCACGCAACGGACTGGGCGTGCCACTGGCCGACATCGCCAGAGCGGCAGGCGTGGGAGTGGCCACACTGTACCGCAGGTACAAGGACAAGGACATCTTGATCCTGGACGTTTACCGAGACCATATGGCGGACGGTGAAAAGTTTGCACTCACGGCCAACGGCTTCGCAGAACCATGGGATGGCATTGAGTACTTTCTGCGCCGTTCCACATATCAGCTGCTTCATGACCGTGGCATGCGTGAACTTGTCTTGGGGGGCTACATCGGCGGGGCGGGCTGGGCGCGCGGGTCCACGCATGAAGAACTCATCGCCGCTCTGGACGCCATGGAAGCGAAGGTTACCGCCCAGCTTGAGCTGCTCGTGACCCGCGCCAAGGCGGCCAAGGCTGTTCGTGAAGATTTCCAGCAGCAGGATTTACTGTTGATCTCGGCCATGGCCCAGGCCGCGCTACCCGTCGATCACCGCGGCACGACCGCCGTGAGCCAACGTGCCCTGCAACTGCTTATTGAGGGTTTTCGCCCGATCTGCACGTCCCCGCAAGCAACGGATGGCATGCCCACAGAAGATTAGAAACATCAGATGAGAAGTGCCCGCCTCGATGTCGGGGCGGGCACTTCCTTGTCTCAATTAGCCTGCAAACACTTCCCTACCCGGCTCATTCGCCGCCGGGACACCGTCGCCTTCCTGACCGTAGGGCCAGTCGTTGTAATGGTGGTTGCCGTTGCCGCGACTCTTGAACAACAGGTTGCGGAGCGTTCAGGCCAGGCCGGAAACGTACCATGGCTCGCCCCAGACGCGGGCCGTGCGGCCGGCCCTGGCCTCATTGAAGTCATTGAAGTCATCTTCCCGGGCGCTGGAGTCGATGCCTTCGTCGGTGCAGATGGTTGCCTGCGTGACTTCCAGCAACACGGCAGCATTTTCAAGTGCCTGGCAGGCACCTTGGGCCAGGTGCTGGAGCATGGGGTGGGCGGCCTCGCCAATCAACGTCATGCGGCCGCTGACCCAATTCTCGATCGGGTTCTTGTCATACATGGGCCAGCGGATGCCAGTTGCCAGGTTCTTCAGGGCTTCCCGAACAGCCGGAACACAGTCACTACAGGCCTCTTCCAGCTCGTCAACGCCACCGTACTGCTACTCGCCACGCTCAAACGACGGCGACGTGAAACGGCAACCGTGTTCAGCAGCTCACCCTTGCGCAGCGGGTACTGGACCAGGTGGCAGTGTGGGCCGAGGTAGACGATGACGTCTTCCAGGTCAGCCTTCGGGGTAGCGTCCGTGAGGGGCACCGTGCCGCGGCAAGGCCCACCACAAGAGGAAGGTCCCCAGTTCAGTGACGGGGACCTTCCTCTTGTGGTGTGCAGCGGTCGCCACGGATCAGGTACTGATACTTAAGCCAGAACCTGGCGCTTGGAGGAGATGACGCCGGTGTCAAAACCGGCCAGGTGCAGCCCCCCATGGAAACGGGCGTGCTCAATCTTCACGCAACGGTCCATGACCACTTCAAGCCCGGCTGCCTCGGCCTGGGCCGCGACCTCTTCATGCCAGGACCCCAGCTGCAGCCACAGCGTCTTGGCACCCACGGCAATCGTCTCCGCCAAAACACTGGGAAGGTCATCGTGCCGACGGAACACATCCACCAGATCCGGAACCTCCGGCAAATCGGCCAGTGACTTGTACACGGGCTGGCCCAAGATCTCCGTGGCCACCGGGTTTACAAAGTAGACCCGGTAACGGCTGGAGGACAGCAAGTAAGTGGCAACGAAGTAGCTGGCGCGGGACGGCTTGTCCGAGGCACCGACGATCGCGATGGACTGTGTTTTGTGCAGGACGGCCAGCCGTTCGGGGGCCGTGGGGCCCACCCAGGTGCGTTCAACAGTGCTCATGCGTGTGCTCCGATCGTGCAGGACTCAGCTGCGGCTTCTGTGGCTGGTTCACCGGAAGACTGCGCCACGGTGAGCGCCTGGTCAAGGTCCCAGAGAATGTCGGCCAGATCTTCCAGGCCGACGGAGATCCGGATCAGGTCCTCGGGCACGCCGGCCGCGTCGAGCTGATCGGCGGAGAGCTGCTGGTGCGTGGTCGACGCCGGGTGCAGGACCAGGGTGCGTGAGTCACCAATGTTGGCCAAATGACTGGCCAACTGGAGGGAGTCGATGAAGACCTTGCCCGCCGCCCGGCCACCGCGAACACCGAAGGCGAACACGGAGCCAACGCCCTTGGGCAGGTACCGCTGCCCACGCTCAAAATCAGGGTGGCTGGGCAGTCCGGCGAATTTAACCCACGAGACTCGCTCGTCGGCCTCAAGCCAGGCAGCCACGGCCGCGGCGTTGCGCAGGTGTTCATCCATGCGCTGCGGCAGTGTCTCCACTCCCTGCAACAGCTGGAAGGCCGATTGGGCGGACAGCGCCGGACCAATGTCGCGCAACTGCTCCGAACGCAGCTTGGTCAGGAAGCCGTATTCGCCAAAGTTGCCCCACCAGGAAACGTCGCCGTAGGAAGCGACGGGTTCGGTCATGGCGGGGAACTTGCCGTTGCCCCAGTTGAACTGGCCCGATTCGACCACGACGCCACCGAGGGTTGTGCCGTGCCCGCCCAGGAACTTGGTGGCGGAGTGAATCACAATGTCGGCACCGAACTCAATCGGGCGGATCAAATACGGCGTGCTGAGGGTGGCGTCCACCACGAGCGGGACGCCGGCGTTGTGGGCCACAGCAGCGAGCCCCTCCAAATCGGCGATGTCGCCGGAGGGGTTGGCCACGATTTCCGTGTAGACGGCCTTGGTGTTCTCCCGGATCGCAGCGGCAAAGTCCGCAGGGTCGTTGGAGTCGACGAACGTGGTGTCCACCCCAAAGCGTCGCAGGGTCACATCCAGCTGGGTAATGGTGCCGCCGTACAGCTTGGAGGACGCCACAATGTGGTCACCTGCCCCGGCCAATGCCGCGAAGGTGATGAACTCGGCAGCCATGCCCGACGACGTCGCCACAGCCCCTATGCCACCCTCCAGGGAGGCGATGCGCTCCTCGAAGGCTGCCACGGTGGGGTTGCCGATGCGTGAGTAGATGTTGCCGTACTTTTGCAGCGCAAACAGGTTGGCGGCGTCGTCGGTGCTCTTGAACACAAACGAGGTGGTCTGGTAGATCGGCACGGCGCGGGCACCATGCTCGGCGTCGGGTGTGCCGCCGGCGTGCAGTGCGCGGGTGCGGAAACCGAAGGAGTGCTCGGCCATTAGACGGACACCTTCTCGAAGTTCGTTTCGGTCAGCAGGGAAAGGTCCAGCTCTGTGCCGTTCGCCCGGGCCAGATCGGCCTCCAGTTCGCGAACAATGGGCATGACGTCCCTGCCAAATGCTGCCACTTCCTCTTGGAAGTGCAGGTATCCGGTCAACAGCAGGTTCACGCCGCGTTTCTTGTATTCCACGATGCGGGTGGCGACCTGTTCCGGCGTACCGATCAGCTGGGTCTTGAAGCCGTCGTTGTACTGGATGAGGTCCTCGAAGGAGGAGTCAGCCCACATGCCCTTGCCGTCCTTGGTGGAGGCGCCGGCCTCCTTGACGGCAGCGGCGAAGCCTTCGACGGCGGGGCGGTGCGCCTTTTCCACGATCTCGCGCAGCGTGTCTCGGGCTTCTTTTTCCGTGTCCCGGGCAATGACGAAGCCGTTCAGGCCAAAGCGCGGCTTACGCCCGGACTCGGCGGCTGCTGCCAGGACGCCGTTGACGTTTTCGGTGTAGCCCTCCAGGGTGCGGCCGTTGGAGAAGTACCAGTCGGCGACGCGGCCGGCGGTGGCCTGCGCTGCTGTGGAGTTCCCGCCAAAGAAGATCTCCGGGTGGGCGCGCCCGGGCACGTCCACGGGGGCCGGCTTGAGTGTGAACTCGTTGATGTTGTAGTACTTACCAGCCTGGGAGAATTCCTTCTCGGTCCACAGCCCGCGCAACACCCGAATGAACTCCTCCGTGCGCACGTAGCGTTCGTCATGCTCCAGCCAGTCAAGGCCAAAGTTGACGAACTCGTCCTTGAGCCAACCGGAGACGATGTTCACGGCGGCACGGCCGTTGGAGAGGTGATCGGCGGTGATCATGAACTTGGCGAGTACGCCAGGGTGCCACATGCCAGGATGGACGGCGGCAATGACCTTCAACCGTTCGGTGGCGCCAAGCAAGGCGAGGGAGAAACTGGTGGCTTCGTGCTGCTGATCGGCGCCGTAGGAGGCCGCGTAGCGGGTCTGCGTCAGCGCATATTCAAAACCGCTGTTCTCGGCAATCTGGGCCAGCTTCTTGTTGTACTCAATGCTCCAGTCGGTGCGCTGCTCAATCGTGCTGACCACCAGGCCGCCGGAAACATTGGGAACCCAATAGGCAAATTTCAGCGGGGTGGAGAGGTCTGCGACATTTTCCGGTGTGTGGCTCATGAGAGTTCCTTTGTTTTGTACTGTTCAACAGCGGCAATAATGCCCGCCAGAGATTCTTCGTTCTGCAGCGAGGTGGTGTCCCCCAACGGGGTCCCCTCAAACATTTGGGTGAGCAGCCGACGCATGATCTTCCCGGAGCGGGTCTTGGGAACATCCGGCACAACGACGACGGCGGAAGGTTTGGCGATCGGTCCGATCATGTGTGCCACGTGGGCCCGCAATTGCGCTTCCACCTCGGATGGACTGTTTTGGCAACTACTTTGCAGCACCACAAACGCGACGACGGCGTGTCCGGTCAACGCGTCCGTCACCGGGGTGACGCCAGCCTCGACCACGGCGGGGTGGGACACTAGCGCCGATTCAATCTCGATGGTGGAGAGCCGGTGGCCGGAAATGTTGATCACGTCATCGACGCGGCCCAAAATCCAGACGTGACCGTCGGCGTCGTAACGGGCACCATCGCCTGCCAGGAAGTAGCCCTGCTGAGCGAACTTGCGCCAGTACGAGTCCAGGTAGCGTTGCGGGTTGCCCCACACCGTCCGGGCCATGGCCGGACCAGTACCGTCAACCACAATGAAACCCTGCTCATCGCGCCCGACATCAGCTCCGGCGTCGTCCACTATGCGCACGCTCACCCCGGGCAGGGCGCGAGAGGCGCAACCGGCCTTAAAGCCGGTGTCACTGGGCCGCGGGGAGAGGATGGTGGCGCCGGTCTCGGACTGCCACCAAGTGTCCACCATGGGTACTGTCCCTCCCCCGAGCTGGTCGCGCAGCCAGTGCCAGGCCTGCGGGTTCACTGCCTCGCCCACGGTGCCCAGCATACGGATGGAGGAAAGGTCGTGGTGGGCCGGGACACCGTCAGGGAACCAGCCCATGAGCGAGCGGACCAGGGTGGGTGCCGTGTAGTAGCTGGTGACCCCGTAGCGTTCGATGATTTCAAAGTGGCGCCCGGGATGCGGGGTGTTGGGGGTGCCCTCGAAAATGACCTGAGTGACGCCGTTGGAGAGCGGGCCGTAGATTTCGTAGGTGTGCGCCGTGACCCAGGCCAGGTCTGCCGTGCACCAGTGCACATCGGTGTCACGCAGGGCCGGATCGGGGTTGCTGAACAGGAATTCGTGACTGTAGGAGGCCTGCGTCAGGTAGCCGCCGGTGGTGTGGACCAAACCCTTGGGCTGGCCCGTGGTACCGGAGGTGTACATGATAAACAAGGGCGTCTCGGCGTCGAAGTACTCGGCCGTGTGCTCCGGGCTGGCCTGCCCGACGGCGTCGTGCCACCAAATGTCCCTGCCCTCGGTCCACTCAACTTCCGAGCCCGTGCGGCGCACCACCAGGACGTGCTCAATGGAGTTTTCCCCTGAGACCGCCTCGTCCGCATTAGCTTTCACGGGGATAGCCTTGCCGCGGCGGAACTGACCGTCGGTGGTGACCAGAAGCTTGGCCCCGGTATCTTCGACGCGGAATTTCAGCGCCTCGGCGGAGAATCCCCCGAAGACGAGGGAGTGGATGGCGCCGATGCGGGCCACCGCCAAGGTGATAATGATGGTTTCGGCGATGACGGGCAGGTAGATGACTACCCTGTCGCCCTTGCCAATGCCCAGCGCCTCCAGCGCATTCGCGGCACGGCAAACCTCGTCTTGCAGTTCACGGTAAGTGATGGAGCGGCGGTCTCCGGGCTCGCCTTCGAAATACAGTGCCACCTTTTCGCCCTTGTCGGCGGTGACATGCCTGTCAACGCAATTCACGGCTGCGTTCAGTTTTCCGCCAGCAAACCACTCGATGGCGGGGACGCGGAGCTCCTGCTGGCCGGGAACAATGGCCGGTTCAAAGGTGTGGGTGGTGTGCCACTGCTCAGCCCAGTCCAGTCGGAGGGCCTGCTGCGCCCAAAAGTCCACGCGGGCGCCGTCATCGACGGCCTTGGCAGGCGCAGGCTCGCTAAGGTCCAGTGGTGTGGCAGTGGGTAATAAGGACAAGCTCATGAAAAAACTCCATCGATCCTGGCGGGAGCACCATCCCACACTGACAATGCCTATTGGAAGTGGGGTGGTTGCTGCGGCGTCATTGATCCAGGTCTCTGCGCCACTCGGGATGGTCTTTCTCTACTAAAACCCTTGACATCGCCATCGACCAAATTATTTGTTAACAAAATGTCACCTCGCGAAACATATAAGCCATTTTCAGCCACCATGGGCTGAAAAATCGTCAACAAATACGGTGAAGTGGTAATTTGCAATGAGTAGTGGCCGTCGCTGCACCTGGCCACAGCCGTAATTCAAGGAGAAGTCATGCGTCAATCAACAGTCCTCGCCACGGCCGAACAGGATCCAGCAATCCCCCACGGCTTTGTCGACATGCTCAGTGCTGACGACTTCAAATCCGCGTTCCGCAATCACCCCGCAGGTGTTGCCGTCATAACCGCCGATATTGGTGCTGGCCCCGTTGGCCTGACAGCCACCTCAGTCATTTCCGTATCGGCCAACCCGCCGCTGGTGGTGTTCTCACTGTCTTCGGCATCCTCATCGACCCCGACACTTAAGAGCGCCGAAACGGTCGTTATTCATTTGCTCGGTGCCGATCAGATAAAGCTTGCTAAGACTTTTTCCACCAGTGGCATCGACAGATTCGCTGACACCTCCACCTGGTCGCGCCTGATCACCGGCGATCCATATCTACCCTCGGCCAACGCCTGGATGCGTGGCCGGGTTGTCAATCAAATGGAGGCCGGAGATTCCACGGTGGTGGCCGTTCAGGTTCTGCAGGTTGATCTGCCGTGCGACGTCGGCCGCTCCGCCGCCGAATCGCGGCCCTTGGTGTACCACAATCGCACCTGGCACTCCCTGAGTGAGACCTCCGCCGTCAAGTAAAAGGCTCCCATCCCCGGAATGTTTGTCCGGTGATGGGAGCCTTTTACTTTAATCCCCACAAGATCCTGCGCTGGAGCGTGGCCGCCGCCCCAACAGAATCTGCACCCGCACGATCGCTAGCAACGGGCTTGCCGTGGCCCAGCGAAGCAGCGAGTACAGCAGCTGTGTGGCTCCGGGCATGAAGCCACAACCGTGGTGGTGCCAGTCCGTGGCCCGCTTGGTGAAGTAATCCCACATCGGGTCCTTCGGTAGGCGCAAACGAGTGCCAGTGTCGGCGCCGGTACGCCATGCCCAAAAGACGGTGGGCCGGAAGATGAAGCACAACTGCGGTAACCATTGCTCAACGGTATTCTCCCCCAACACAATCACCGTCTTGCCCGGATCCTCCAAAGTCGCCCGTAGTGCAGCAGCCCGATGAGTGGGGGCCTCACGCGTTTACTCCTTCGCGCGAGATCAATTCATCCGTGCTCAATTCGTGCGTGGTGGAACGCCCGGCAGTGGCGCCTTCAAACCAGGCCACTTGGTTGAGGCCCATGCTCCGCCTTGAATAGCGTTCGTCACAGAACCCCTCTAAGTCCAGTCCGCCGCGCACAAGGACCTCACCGGCACCGAGCGGGTAGGAGTAGTCCAGCGGCAGCGATTACGGCTCAATCACATCAAGAACGGCACTGATGCGCCCCGATACGGTTTCGACCCGCAGCGCTTGATGATCCACCAGCATCCCGCGTGCTGCGTTAATGACCGTTGCCCCGTCCAGGATGACCTTTTTGCCCCACGGGTTGCCGCAGTTCGATCACGCGTCCCCCGATCTTTGAGACGCCGATCTTTGAGACGTCGATGATGTCACCATGATTGCTCCCAACGAGGACTTTAGCGATGGAGCATCCAGCTCTCATGGTGTTTCTGCAGGGCCAAAGCCCAGAGTTCATCTCAGCGTTGTGGGCTTTTCGGGTTACAAACAGCAGCTCATGCGGAATCCACGATTGAAACTACAGCTGCTACGGGTGGGTCTGAGGCGAACTACACCAGAATTGGAGCATCGGCGGCCCTTTGTGGCGACCCGTGACAAGCAATGGCACCCTGGACTCTCTCCGGACGCCATTTTTCGCGTCTGGTCAGGCTCCTCGCGTTCGGCAGGAGTCAGCCTCCCACTGCCGCCTGTCACCTTCGCTTGTCCAATACTGTGGGCGTTACGCCGGGGCCCAGTGCAATCATAAATCCGAACCAGCGGGCACGTGGTTTGTGCGCGGCGGGGCCGTGGAATCCCGGATGACAAGTTCGGTGGCCAATTCCATGTGCGAGGAATCAAGCATCTCCCCCTGAGCCAGGCGCAAAACCGCACGGAGCGCAGCTCGGCCCATCTCCTGCAGCGGCTGGGCCACTGAGGTCAACCGGGGCAGGGTTTGTTCCGTCAGGGGTGTGCCGTCAAAGCCCACAAGACTCAAGTCATCAGGGACACGCAAACCCCGGTGCCGAACCTCCTCCAAGACACCCAACGCTGTTGCGTCACAGCCGGCAAAGATGGCCGTGGGCGGTTCAGCCAGGTCCAGAAGCTCTCGCGCGCCGGCCAAGCCGAACGCTTTGCTGAACTCGCCGACCAGCACATATTCCGGCCGCGACGAAATTCCGTGTCCCATCAGCCCGGCCAGATACCCGTGCAGCCGGGCAACACTGCATTCGGCAGCTCGAGGCCCACCCAAAAACGCTATACGCTGATGACCCAAAGAGATCAAGTGCTCAGTGGCGGCCTTGCCACCGGCCCAGTTCGTGGCCCCTACGCTGGTGTAGCCATGGCGCGGCGGATTCAAGGGATCAATCACGACCACCGGAATATTCCTGTTCGCGAAAGAGTCGAGTTGCTGAGTCGTCATCTCGGAGGTCACCAAGATCAGGCCCTTGCGCCCGGACTCAACCATCCGTTGCGCCCATTCTTCATGGTTCGCCCGGTGCAATTTCGCGGGCGTGACGCTGCCGACCACCACATCGACATCCTCGGTGGCCGCGTAATCAAGGATGCCGGTGAGGATTTCCATGGAGTACTGGGTGGCGGAACCGTCAATCACCAGATCCACCATGGCCGGCCCGGTGGACCTGGCTCTGCGCTGCATGGGAGATTCGTAACCCAGTTCCGCCAGGGCAGCCTGAACGCGAGCCCGGGTGGATTCTGCAACATCGTCGCGGCCGTTGATTACCTTGGACACCGTGGGCGCTGACACTCCTGCCAGCGCCGCAACCGTGGCAAGCACGGGTTTCGTCTTCGAACGTGCTTCGCGCATTGACCCACCAGTCCTTTCGAAATGTTTCTGTTCTCGCCAGTGTGCCGGAATGTAGAGCTGGCAGTCAAATGGTCACATGAAACCCTTGACGTGTGAGCCTAGTCACGATTAGATTCTACACAGCTACAGAATTAGTTGCGAAATATTTCGAAAGTGTTTGCAAGCATTGTCACACATCAGCCACGCAGTGGCTCTTTTCAATGGAGATAAGAATGGAACACAGCACCGCCTCTCGCCGATCATTTTTGACACTTGCAGGACTGGCCCCTCTCGCCGTGTGGGGCCTCACCGCCTGCGGCACCTCTGGCCCCGGCGGTAACTCCGGCGGCGCCGGATCTGCCAGTATCTGGTCGCTGACCGGAGCTCCCGGTGAGACTATCCGCACGGCCACTGTTGACGCATTCAACAAGTCCAATCCGGACAATCAGATCAAGCTCACCTTGTTCCAGAACGATGCCTTCAAAACCAAGATCAAGACGGCCATCGGCGCTGGCGAAGCTCCCACCATGATTTACGGGTGGGGAGGCGGAGGATTGAAGACCTACGTCGAAGCCGGCCAGGTGGTGGATCTGACCCCGTGGCTCGAGGAAAATCCTCAAGTCAAGGACCGGCTGTTCCCGTCCGCATTTGGTGCCGCAACTGTGGACGGCAAGATCTATGCGCTGCCCAACGAGACGGTTGCCCCGATCATTTTCTTCTACAACAAGGAACTCTTCGCCAAGGCCGGCGCCCAGCCTCCCAAAACGTGGGATGAGCTGATGGCCTTGACCAAGACATTCAACGATCTCGGCATTGCACCCATTTCGCTCGCAGGCCAGTCTCGCTGGACCTCCATGATGTGGCTGGAATTCGTGTTTGACCGGGTTGGGGGCCCAGAGCTTTTCAACAACATCTTTGCCGGCAAGGACAACGCGTGGTCGGATCCATCAGCGCTCGAGGCACTGACCAAGATCCAGGAGCTGGTCGCCGCCAACGGCTTCATTAAGGGCTTCTCCTCGATCACCGCCGATTCCAACGCCGATCAGGCGTTGCTCTACACGGGCAAGGCGGCCATGATGCTGCACGGCGCCTGGACCTACGGCAGCATGAAGAACGACGGCGGCGACTTCGTTCCGAACGGAAACCTGGGCTGGTTTGACTTCCCCACCGTTGACGGCGGAAAGGGCGACCTGAAGAACACCGTAGGCAACCCCGGCCAGTACATGTCCATCTCCGCCAAGGCAAGCGCCGAGGAGCAGACAACTGCCAAGAAGTACTTCGCCGAGGGCCTGCTGACCCCCGCCGAGGTCACTTCCTGGATCGAATCCGGCGCCGTGCCGATTGTCACGGGCATCGAAGATCAGCTGGCGGCCACCGATGCTAAGGAATTCTTGACGTACGTGTACACCACGGCCAAGGACGCGCCCAACTTCCAACAGTCCTGGGACCAGGCACTGAGCCCCACCGCCGCCGAGGCCTTGCTCAACAATATCGACCAGTTGTTCATTAAATCCATCACGCCTGAGCAGTTTGCCAGCAACATGAATGCGACTCTTGGCCAATGAGCTCCACCATGACCGTTGCCGACAGGAGCGCTGGCGCCGGACAGGGAGCCAAACGGGCCCGACGCCGCAACAGTAAAGGCACGGGAAACCCGGCAGATGGCCCGCAACGAAACTCCACCGTGACGGGGCGCTTGAATTGGCTTGTTGTGCCGGCGCTCATCATATTCTTGGCGTTCGCCATCTTGCCGTTGGCCGGGGTGTTTCTGCTGAGCTTCACCGACTGGGACGGCATTGGCTCCATAACTTTCGCCGGTGTAGAGAACTGGATGCGTGCCTTTGCCGATCCCACCATGTACCACGCACTGTGGCTCACGTTGGTGATCATGGCCCTGTCCTGGATCATCCAGACGCCCATCAGTCTGCTCCTGGGAACTTTCACGGCGGGCTCACAAAAATACCGGGCCCTGCTGGCAGTCCTGTACTTCCTTCCCCTCTTACTGTCCTCGGCGGCGATCGCCATCGCCTACAAGTCGCTGCTGGACCCAAACTTCGGTCTTGCCGCTGGTTTGAACATGCCGTTTTTGGCACAGGACTGGCTCGGACACCCCCAGCTGGCCTTGGGCGTGGTGATCTTCGTGGTGTCCTGGCAATTCATTCCCTTCCACACGCTGATCTACCAAGGCGGCGTGCGCCAAATCCCCAAATCCCTGTATGAGGCTGCCTCCATTGATGGGGCCGGGCGGGTCAAGCAGTTCTTTTACATCACGGTGCCTCAGCTGAAATACACCATCATCACCTCGTCAACCCTGATGGTCGTGGGTGCTGTGACCTACTTCGACTTGATCTTTGTGATCACCGGTGGCGGGCCAGGCAATGCCACCCGAAATCTGGCACTGGACATGTATCTGACAGGATTCAAGGCCAACCAAATGGGCCAGGCCAGCGTCACAGCTGTGATTCTGGTGCTGTTGGGCCTTGGCATCGCCTTGTGGCTGCAACGACTGGGCGGCAAAGACAAAAACGGCAGCCAATTGGAAGGCATGTAACCATGGCAACAACTTTGCCCTCACCAACATCCCCTGCTCAGCGGTCACGCCGGCCGGCCACCGTGGCGGGTGCCCGAATTCGCAAGCTCAACCTGCCGGCGGGAGCTGCCGGGTGGATCTGGCTGGCCGTCATCATCATCCCCATCTACTACATTGTTGTCACGTCCTTCAAGAGCCAGGCCGGCTACTTCAGCCAAAACCCGCTGGCCCTACCCGCAGAACCCACCTTGGACAACTACAAGATGGTGCTCGCCAATGACTTTGGGCGGTACTTTCTCAACAGCGTCATCGTCACACTCGGTGCCACCGTGCCGGCCGTCGGCTTCTCCTTCATGGCGGCGTTCGCGATCGTACGCGGCAGGGGACGTTTCCTAAAAACTGTCAATGGCCTATTCCTGATGGGCCTTGCCATTCCGCTGCAGGCCACCATCATCCCGGTGTATCTGTTGATCATCAAGCTCAACCTCTATGACTCGCTGTTGGCCCTGGTACTGCCCTCCATCGCGTTCGCCATCCCGCTAACGGTGCTGATCTTGTCCAATTTCATCCGGGATGTCCCCAATGAACTGTTCGAATCCATGCGCCTTGACGGGTGCAGCGAATGGCAGACCATGTGGCGGCTGGCGCTGCCATTGACCAAACCGGCCATCGTCACCGTCGCTATTTACAACGGGCTGGGGGTTTGGAACGGTTTCCTGTTGCCGTTGATACTCACCCAGAGCCCGGAGCTGCGGGTACTCCCCTTGGCGTTGTGGACCTTCCAGGGCCAATACTCCGTCAACATCCCGGCCGTGCTCGCCTCGGTGGTGCTGACTACGCTGCCCATCTTGGTGCTGTACGTGATCGGCCGCCGGCAACTGCTCAGCGGGCTCACCGCCGGCTTTAGCAAATAACCACCGAAAGGACTCTCACTCCATGCCGAGGCAACAAAAACCTGCCCTCCGGGTAGGGATGGCTGGCTATGCCTTCATGGGCGCCGCCCACTCCCACGCTTGGCGCAACGCCCACCGCTTCTTTGACCTGCCACTGACCCCAGAATTGACGGCGATCGCTGGACGGAACCAATCCGCCGTCGAACATGCCGCCGAAAAAATGGGGTGGGCTTCCACGGAAACCGATTGGCGGGCGCTCATTGAACGCGACGACATCGACCTGATCGACATCTGCACCCCCGGAAATACGCATGCCGAAATTGCCATCGCCGCACTCAAGGCCGGCAAGCACGTCCTGTGTGAAAAGCCGCTCGCCAACAGCGTTGCCGAAGCCCAGGAGATGACGGCCGTCGCCGCCGAAGCTGCCAACAACGGGGTATTTGCCATGTGCGGTTATTCCTACCGGCGCACCCCGGCCCTGGCACTCATGAAATCCATGATCGACGACGGCAAACTTGGCACCATCCGCCACGTCCGGGCTCAGTACCTCCAGGACTGGCTCTCGGATGAAAACGCCCCGCTGACCTGGCGGATGGACAAGTCCAAGTCCGGTTCGGGGGCACTGGGCGACATTGGTGCGCACAGCATCGACGCCGCCCAATTCGTCACCGGACAACACATCACCGGCGTCTCGGCCCTCATGGAAACCTTCACCACCCAACGCCCCACAGGCGGGGACTTCGTTGGTCTCGGGGGCACCGGAACTGTCGACGAAAACACCGAAATGGGCCCCGTCACAGTCGATGACGCTGTCATCTTCAGCGCCAGGTTCGACGGCGGCCCCATCGGCGTGTTTGAAGCGACCCGCGCCGCCTTGGGCAGGAAAAACGCGATGCGGCTGGAGGTCAACGGCTCTGCAGGTTCGCTGGCCTTCGACTTCGAGGACATGAACTTCCTGCAGTTCTATGACGGACGGGATGAGGCAGGTGTTCGCGGCTTCCACCGCATCATGGTCACCGAACCCGAACATCCTTATGTGGGCAATTGGTGGCCCACAGGTCACGGTCTTGGCTATGAGCACGGCTTCACACACCAAGTGGTGGATCTGGTGACCGCGCTGGGCAACAAAACCCAACCCACGCCCTCATTCACTGAAGCCCTGGGTGTCCAGCGCGTGCTGGCCGCCGTAGACGAAAGCGCCACCAATAACAGCCACTGGACCACTATTAACCAAGAGGACACCCCATGACACCATCAAAAAACGCACTTGTGGTACGCGGCGGCTGGGACGGCCACCAGCCCGTTGAGGCCACCGAGCTATTCATCCCCTACCTGCGCGCCAACGGCTTCGAAGTCCGTGTCGAGGAAAGCCCCGCCATCTATGCCGACGCCGATTACATGGCCGGCGTGGATCTCATCGTCCAATGCAACACCATGACCACCATCGAACCGGAGGAATTTGAGGGCCTGCGCGACGCCGTCGAGGCCGGCACTGGCTTGGCCGGATGGCACGGCGGCATCGCCGATTCGTACCGCAACAACTCAGACTACCTGCACCTCATCGGGGGCCAGTTCGCCTGCCATCCGGGCAAGCACGCCGATGAACGCGTCGGCGAACAGTCCGATAATTATGTTCCCTACACTGTCACGATGACCCCGGAGGCCGCCGGCCACCCCATCACCGAAGGAATCGGCGACTTCGAGCTGGTCACTGAACAATACTGGGTGCTGGCGGACAGCTACATCGACGTCCTCGCCACCACCACACAAAAAGTACGGGAGTGGGACCCCTGGCACCGTGAGGTCACCTCCCCCGCCATCTGGACCCGCCGGTGGGGCAACGGCAAAATCTTCGTCGCCACTCCCGGCCACCATGTGGACATTCTGGAAAATCCCAACGTTAAAACCATCATTGAAAGAGGCATGCTGTGGGCCAGCCGCTAAACGTACTGAACATTGGCATTGTGGGCTGCGGAAACATCGTCGCCCAATATTTGGCCACCCTCCCCTCGCTGGAAACCCTTAAGCTTGTTGCCGTGGCTGATCTGGATCTGGCCCGTGCCGAGGCTGTGGCTGCGGAGCTTCCCGGCGTCCGGGCACTGTCCGTGCAGGAGTTGCTGGACGACGGCGAGGTGGAGCTGGTCTTGAACCTCACCATTCCTGCCGCGCATGCGCAGGTCGCCCTGGCGGCCATCGCCGCCGGTAAGCATGTTTACGGTGAGAAACCTCTGGCGGCCACCTCGGCTGAGGCCGCCGAGGTGCTGGCTGCCGCGGCTGCCGCCGGCGTCACGCTCGGTTGCGCCCCGGACACCGTTTTGGGGACCGGCACACAGACGGCACGCCGAGCCATTGACGACGGCCTGATTGGCCGCCCCATCTCTGCAACGGCCACCATGATGTGCCCCGGGCATGAGCGCTGGCACCCCAATCCGGACTTTTACTATGTGCCCGGCGGTGGCCCGCTGCTGGACATGGGACCGTATTACGTCTCGTCGCTGGTGACGCTGCTGGGTCCGGTTCAATCCGTTATTGGTGCAGCCAGTCACACTCGGGACTCCCGCACCATCGCCACCGGGCCCCGGGCCGGGGAGCAGATTCCGGTGTCAACAGATACCCACGTCAGTGGCGTGCTGATCCACGAATCAGGTGCGCTCTCCACACTGGTCATGAGTTTCGATGCTGTGGCCACGCAGGCCGCCAACATTGAAGTCCATGGTGAAACGGGTTCCTTGATAGTTCCCGACCCGAATATCTTTGACGGCGAGGTCAAGCTGCGCCGCCTCGGCGATTCTGAGTGGGAGACGCTGCCTGTTTCCGGTGGTTACGTGGATGCTTCCCGTGGCATTGGCCTGCACGATCTCGCCACCACTGCCCCAGGCCGTGAGCCGAGGGCAGGAGGCGCCCTAGCCTTCCACGCGCTGGAGGTGATGGAATCGGTCCTGCGCTCTGCCCACACAGGCCAGCTGGTCAAAATCGAGCGCACCTGCCCCCGCCCGGACGCCGTGCCGCTAACGCAGACGACGCTCACCCGCGAGGCCCTGTCAAGCCCCGCCCGCGCGTAGTTTTTCTGGCAATAAAAGAGGACCAACCCGTTGTGCGATGCTGACGCACAACGGGTTGGCTTTGCTCTTTCCGTGTCCCTCTGGTGGAGCTGGCCGGCTCAGTGCGCCTCCATGAATCCGGCGGGGTCGGTCAGGAGTTGCGCAAAGGCAAGTTCCGCCGCGCCCACCATCATGAGGTCTGCACCCAACGCTGCCGGATGGATGGTCACCTGAGCGCCCGGCTCCCGCATGGACTGCGCGGTCACTGCCGCCAATAGCTGTTCCGGCGCGGCCGCGTACAGGGCGGCTAGGAACCCGTCCAGCACCACAGCTTCCGGGTTAAAGACGTTCACCACATTCCGCAAAGCGGTGGCAAGGTAGGCCACCTGGCGGTGCACCTCAGATGTCACCGCCGGATCATTCGTGGCACTCAGGGCGCGTGCCAGCGCTGCGGGATCACCGGCGTCGAGCTTAAGAGCGGCCAACAGTGGCGCCTGGCGCACCTCGGTCTCCAAACAGCCAAAAGCACCACAATGGCAGCTCGTGCCGTCGCTGCGCACCAGCGTGTGGCCGATCTCCCCCGCATATCCACACACCCCCGTTAGCAACCTGCCGTCGGCAACAATGCCGCCGCCGATCCCGCTGGCGCCACCGTTGAGGTAGATGAGATTCGCAATCCCGGTGGCCGCCCCGAAAGTCATCTCGGCCTCAGCCGCTAGGGAGGCATCGTTGGCCACCCTGACGCGATATCCGGTGGCCTCGGCCATCATCTGTGCCACCGGTTCGTTGTTCCAGTCCAGGTGCGGGGCGTGCCGCACGACGCCGTCGGCCACTGTGACCAGGCCGGGCACTGCCACACCGATCCCCACCACGCGGTACTGCGCATCGAGTTCTCCGCGCATCCCGGCAATCACGGCCGCGGCAATGTTGACAGCCTCGGCCGCAGTGGGAATCCGCTGGGTGGGGTAGCGAACCTTTCTCAATACCCGTCCACCCAACCCCACCAAACCGATGGTGACCGCGTCCACTTCAGGGTTGACAGCCAGGGCCGCCACGGCAGGATTCGGGTGGACCTCCGGACTGGGCCGGCCCACCTGGGCCTCACCCGCTGGCGCCGCTTCGAAGACCAGGCCGTGGGCTACCAGTGCCGCTATCAGCACGCCCACAGTTGATCTGTTCAACCCCGTCAGCTTCGTCAATTGGGCACGACTCAGGGAGCCATGGCGGTGGACCAAGGTCAGGATCCTGGCCGGACTACTGGAGCGGGCAAGCTCGGCCCCCGGTTCGAACACGTGGGAAGATTCCGTAGAAGACATGACCCTATTTTCTCTCATGGGTGCCTGCTGAGCCGCCAAAGATGGTCCGGTCCAAGAAGTCGTTGCGGAATTTGCCACCCGGGTCAAGAGAAACTGCGAGCGCCAAGAAGTCGGCCAACTTGGGGTAGAGCGGAACTACGGTGACGGCGTCAGCGGCAAAGACCTTCCCCCAGTGCGGGCGCGCGGCAAAGGGTGCCAACGCCTCCTCGATGAGCGGCAACACCGCTTGGACGCCTTCTGGGTGCAACCTCCAGGTGAAGTGCAAGCCAATGCCGTCGCGGCCATAGTTGGGGCTCAGCCACAGATCATCGGCAGCGATGGTGCGAATCTCGGCGACCAGCAACAACGGCGAGATGGTGGCGGACAGCTCGCGCATGGCGTTGATGGCGGCAACGGCGTGTTCGCGGGGCAACAAATATTCGCTTTGGATCTCATTGCCGCTGCTGGGCAAAAAGTCCATGCGGAAGTGTGAGAGCCGGTCCGAGCCCTGCCCGGCTATCCCCAGTTGCGGGGTGCAGTTCACGGCGGAGACTCCCGGCAACGGATGCATTTCGAAGGTTGCGGCCGTACCTCCCAGGAACGACGCCGGGTAGTCACCGGTGCGGCCGTCCTCCAAGCGCTGCTTGAACCAGACCTGCCCCACAGTATCCCCACGCCAGTCGGTGAACAGACTCACGGAATAGGCGCGTGAGGTCACCTCGTCAAAATGGGCCAAGACAGCATCCCAAGGCAGCTCCGTGTACACATGCTGGGCCACCTTGAAGTCGGCCTCGATCTGCAAGGTCACCTCCGTAACAATCCCCAGCAAGCCCAGACCCACCACGTAGGCAGCAAAGTCAGGGGTCCGCTGGCGGGTGACGTTGTGCAACTCACCGGCAGCGTCCATAAACTGCAGAGCAACGACGGCGGTGGCAAGGTTTCCATTGCCGTCCCCTGACCCGTGGGTTGCCGTGGCTATTGCACCGGCAATGGAAATGTGGGGCAGGGAGGCCAGGTTGTGCAGTGCATAGCCTTGGCGCTTGAGCTCAGCAGCAAGGATTCCATACGTGGTTCCGGCACTCACCGTGACCGTGCTTTGTGCTGCATCAACGCGAATGTCAGGCGCCAGCGCTGACAGGTTGACCAGCACCCCGTCGGTATCAGCGAGGGAATTAAAGGAGTGTCGGGAGCCAAGTGCACGCACCTTGGCGGCCCCGGCCACCAAGGTGCGGAGCTCCTCGAGCGTTGTCGGCTGGTGAATCGTGGTGGCCCCGTAGCTGTAGTTGCCAGCCCAGTTCCATTCGATCGTGTCCGCTTGCACTGCCATGAGTCGCTCCTTCGGGTGTCCAACCACGCTAATTTGATGTGAATCACAACATAACAGCTTATGTGGCTTGATTCCAGAGCATTGAGCAACAGAACTGCCGCAGGAGGGCCACTGCAATTTCCACTGTAGTGGGGGTTGACATCGTCGGAAAATCTAATATGTTTGAGTACAGAACTTATTACTGAGTGATCCCCACCACACCATCGGAGTAACCACATGGCACTGCAGCCAACACGCGACGACAAATTTTCCTTCGGCCTCTGGACAGTGGGATGGGAAGCCCAGGACCAGTTCGGTTCAGCTACTCGCCCCAAGCTGGCCACTGTTGAGGCAATTAACCGCCTCAGCGACCTCGGCGCCTATGGTTTGACGTTCCACGACAATGATTTGTTCCCTTTCGATGCCACGGCCGCTGAGCGCCAGCATGAGATCGACCGGCTCAAGGGTGCGCTGGATTCCACCGGTTTGATCGTGCCGATGGTCACCACCAACCTGTTCAGCCACCCCGTCTTTAAGGACGGGGGCTTCACCTCCAACGACCGCGGTGTGCGTCGCTTTGCCTTGCGCAAGGTCATTGAGAACATTGATTTGGCCGCCGAGCTTGGCGCCGAAACTTTTGTGATGTGGGGCGGGCGTGAAGGCAGCGAATACGATTCGGCCAAGGACATCCGCGGCGCGCTGGAACGCTACCGCGAAGCCGTAAACCTGCTCGGCGATTACGTCACCGACAAGGGCTACAACATCCGCTTCGCCATTGAGCCCAAGCCCAACGAACCCCGCGGCGACATCTTGCTGCCCACCCTGGGCCACGCCATGGCGTTCATCGAAACGCTCGAACGCCCCGAAATGGTGGGCATCAACCCGGAGACTGGCCACGAGCAGATGGCGGGTCTGAACTTCACCCACGGCATCGCCCAGGCCCTCTACCAGGGCAAGCTGTTCCACATTGACCTCAACGGCCAGCGCTCCATCAAGTTTGACCAGGACCTGGTCTTTGGCCATGGCGATCTGCAAAATGCTTTCTCCTTGGTGGACCTGCTGGAAAACGGCGGCCCCAATGGCGGCCCGTCCTACACCGGCCCCCGCCACTTTGACTACAAGCCCTCACGCACCGAGGACATGGATGGTGTGTGGGATTCGGCCGCCGCCAACATGCAGACCTACCTCCTGCTCAAAGAACGCGCCACCGCCTTCCGTGCCGATCCCGAAGTACAGGCCGCCCTCCTGGCCTCCCGCGTGGAGGAGATTAACGAACCCACTCTTAACCCGGGCGAAGGCTGGGAAGCCCTCCGCGCCGACAAGGCCTCCTACGAGGACTTCGACACCGACGCCTACTTTGGCGGCAAGGGCTTCGGCTTCGTCAAGCTCCAGCAGCTCTTCATCGAGCACCTGCTCGGCGCACGGTAGAGATCGATGACACTCGTTGCCGGCGTCGACTCTTCGACCCAAAGCTGCAAGGTCCTGATAGTCGACGCCGGCACCGGGCACATAGTCCGTGTGGGCAAGGCAGCGCATCCTGATGGCAGTGAAATAGCTCCCGCCCACTGGTGGTCTGCCTTGCAGGACGCCATCCACGACGCCGGCGGCTTGGCCGATGTTGCCGCCGTCTCGGTGGCGGGCCAACAGCACGGCATGGTGCTCTTGGATACCGAAGGCAGGGTCCTGCGCGACGCCCTACTGTGGAACGACACCCGCTCCGCCGGGGCCGCAGCTGACCTGATCACCGAAATCGGGGCAGCCGAACTGGCTCAGCGCTGCGGTTCGGTACCCGTCGCCTCCCTCACCATTACCAAGGTGCGGTGGGTGCGGGATCACGAACCCGCAATCGCCGCACGCGTTGCTGCTGTTGCGCTACCCCATGACTGGCTCTCGTGGCGGCTGCGCGGCTACGGACCGGCGGACCAAAGCCCCTTGGGGTCGGATCTGGAACAACTAACAACAGACCGTTCCGACGCCAGCGGCACCGGCTATTGGTCACCCCACACAGGATCCTACGATCTGGACTTGTTCCGGGCCGCTTTTGGTCGGACCGCCCGCGTGGCCGGCTCCGCTGAGCACGCTGGGACGCACATTGTCCTGCCCAAGGTGGCAGCGCCGTCGGACATCACTGGCACCGTGCACTCCGACCTCTTTGTGGGAGCTGCGGCGGTGACCGTCAAGGTCGGTGCGGGGGCCGGAGACAACGCCGCCGGCGCCCTCGGACTTGGGGCCGCGTCAGGCGATGTGGTGATCTCGGTAGGCACCAGCGGCACTGTCTTTGCCGTCAGCGCCCATCCTTCCGCGGATGCTACCGGGACCATTGCCGGATTCGCCGACGCCTCCGGCGCCTACCTCCCCATCGCGGTGACGTTGAATGCCGCCCGCATTCTCAGCACGACGGCGGGATTGCTCGGCATTGACTTCGAGGAGTTTGCGACACTGGCCCTTGCAGCGCAACCCGGCAGTGCCGGCGTCGTACTTGTGCCCTATTTTGAGGGCGAACGGACCCCGAACCTGCCCGACGCGACAGCCAGTTTCCATGGTCTGAGCATCACCTCGACCACCCGCGAAAACATTGCGCGGGCATCCATCGAGGGCATGCTGTGCGGGCTGGCCGGCGGGCTGGACGCCATCAAGGCCTCAGGCACGGCAGTCGAGCGGGTGCTGTTGATCGGTGGGGCCGTACAAAATACTGCCGTCCAGATAGTGGCCGGGCAGGTGTTTGACGCACTCGTGGTGGTGCCCACGCCAGGAGAATATGTGGCCCGCGGCGCGGCTGCTCAGGCGGCCTGGCTGCTGACTGGCACCAGGCCGGACTGGGCATTGGAGACCATTGCAGCTCCCCCGGCAGACTATCGGCCCGAGATCCTTGGGCAGTATCGCGCCGTCGCCGGTGCCGCGTAGCAGCTAACCGCATGCGAGAAGTCTGCGTTTCGATACTGTGTTGTGTTTGGAGAGGCGGACGCGGCAGGATGAGTCCATGACAATCGAGGAACTGTATCGTGACCTGCACGCCCATCCGGAACTCTCCTTCGAGGAGATGCGTACGGCCGCGATCGCTGCCGCGGAACTACGTGCCGCGGGGTTCGAGGTCATCGAGGGCATTGGGATCACCGGGGTTGCTGGGGTGCTTCGCAATGGTGATGGACCGACAGTCCTCTTGCGAGCTGACATGGATGCGTTGCCCGTCCTGGAGGACACCGGCCTTGCTTATGCCAGTACCGTCACCGGTGTCATGCACGCGTGCGGGCACGACGTGCATGTCGCGTGTCTGATCGGCGCAGCCCGCGAGCTGGCCGCCACGCGAGCGGAATGGAGCGGCACAGTCGTTGCCGTGTTCCAGCCCGCTGAGGAGGTTGGCGGCGGCGCTCAGGCGATGCTCGACGACGGCTTGTATGAGAAAGTGCCGGTGCCGGATGTGGTGCTTGGCCAGCATGTCGGTCCCGCACCTGCCGGGACGCTCGGCGCCCACCCCGGCGCGGCCTTTGCCTCGGCCGACAGCATCGACATCACCGTGCGTGGGCGGGGCGGCCACGGTTCGCGGCCCGAGACCACCATTGATCCGATCGTGATCGCGGCGGCCGTCGTGGGCCGGCTGCAGTCGATCGTCTCCCGGGAGATCGCACCACAGGAGACCTCCGTTGTGACCGTCGGGCGGATTAACGCTGGCACGAAGAACAACATCATCCCGGAGAGCGCCGAGCTCGGGCTGAGCATGCGCGCCTACAGCGAGGAAGTGCGGCTGCGCATGATCGCCGCGATCAAGCGGATCGCTCGCGCCGAGTCCGCGGCGTCGGGAGCGCCTGAGCCGATAGTTGAATTCGCCGAATCATTTCCGGTGACCGTTAACGACCGGGTTGCCACCGAGCGCACGATGGACGCGTTCCGGTCGGTGTTCGGCGAAGAGGCGGTTATCGACCCGGGCCCGGTCTCCGGCAGCGAAGACGTGGGTCTGCTCGCGACAGCTGTGGGCGTTCCTTTGGTCTATTGGATACTCGGTGGCGCAAACACGGAAGCGTACCTGACAGCTGCGAACGCGGGGACCATCGACCGCGACATTCCCTCAAATCATTCGTCCCATTTCGCTCCAGAGATCCAACCGACGCTTGACCGCGGGGTCGCGGCACTGGTCACCGCCAGCCGCGAGTGGCTGCGCTCGTAAGGCGCGGTGGACGACCCCGGAATTGATCCGGTGACGACTCACCACATTCCATGGGCGCACGACACAGAATGTGCGAAACATCTGCTGGCAAAACAACGGCATCATTTCCGGGACGGTTCATCCACCGCGACCGTAGCGGCCGGCACGGTTCGGCTGCGCCTGTCTTTTTGGTCCGCCCCCTGGCTCGCAAGGTCTATTATTCAAGGAGACCCCACTTTTTCAACACAGCAATTGGAGCGCCCCATTACAGATGTGACCGCCGCACATGATGTCTTCTACGGCAATCCGGCAACTGACGATGACATTGACCTCGTGGAGGAAACCCCGCGGTCCGCTGTCGCCCGCTTCAAGGACAGGCCCGACGTCGTCCGTCACCGCGGCAGGTACGTCCTGATCAACCGCGACCGCACGCCCAACGAGGCCATGGTGGATGATCTGCTGTTCATCCGCTCCGCCTTGGAGGCCGCACAACTGGACTACCTGCTGGTGCGCGGCAACGACGAGCGTCCCGTAATTTCCGTTGATTGGAAGGACCGGGCCGAGCTGCGCAAAGCACTCGTGGGCGCCTGCGCCAACGAACCGTTCTATGCAATGACCGTGGACGCGCGCAAGAAGTCGGCGTTGCTGGTGGCTGACGGAACACTGGCCAAGAACCGTAAATCCCGGATTCTGCGGCTGTACCGTCCGCGTTGGGAGCCCGACGGCGGCCTGGGCTACGGCGCATCGCTGGGGGTGCAGATAGAGCTGTGGAGCTTTGAGGGTGAGCAATTGATTCTGCCGGTGGAAAACTCGCTGACCCGGCGTACTTTGCTGGCTCAGGACGCTGTGCGCGGCACGGTGGAAAGGTACGGGCACGTTTGGCCGACCATTGAGAACATGTTCGCCGACCATGCCTCCGACATCGACTTCGACATCGACCTGGTCTTCTCCTGGGTTGATGGCAGCTCACCTGAATACATTGCCGCCCGGCGCGCCCGGATGAAGGGTGTGGTGGTGGGCGAAGGCGACGACCATGAGGCCCGGTTCCGGCAGATCGACGAGCTCAAGTACGCCCTGCGTTCTGTCTACACTTTTGCGCCATGGATCCGTCGCATCTTCATCGCCACCGACTCCCCCACCCCGTCTTGGCTGGCCGACCACCCCTCTGTGACGGTCGTTCGCAGTGAAGAATTCTTCGCCGACCCGTCGGTACTGCCCACGCACAATTCACAGGCTGTGGAGTGCCAGCTGCACCATATCGAGGGCCTGTCGGAGCACTTCCTCTACTCCAATGACGACATGTTCTTCGGCCGTCCCGTCAGCCCGGACATGTTCTTCACGCCCGGCGGCATCACGAAGTTCATCGAAGCGGAGACGAGGATCGGCCTCGGCGAGAACGACGCCGAACGCAGCGGCTTCGAAAACGCCGCCCGGGTGAACCGGAAGTTGTTGTGGGAACGTTTCGGGAGGATCACCACCCGTCACCTGGAACACGCTGCCGCGCCCCTGCGCAGGAGCGTCATGGCGCAGATGGAACGAGAATTCCCCGCGGAATTCAGTGCGACGGCGGCCAGTACCTTCCGTGCGGCGGAGAACATTTCCGTCACCAATTCGCTGTACCACTACTACGGGTTGCTCACGGGCCGTGCCGCGGTTCAAACCGGTGCCAAGGTGCGGTACATCGACACGACCGCGCGGTCCGGTTTGAACTACCTGCCCAAATTGCTCGCCAAACGCAACATGGACTTCTTCTGCCTCAACGACGGCAGCTTCCCGGAGGTCCCTGCCGCCGAACGCGCCGAATTGGTCACCGATTTCCTGCAGAAGTACTTCCCGATCACGGCGCCCTGGGAAAAGTAGCCCGCCCCTGCCGACCGACACAGCTCTTGGGGTTTAGCGCTGCGCCAGCCCTCGCCGTCGTACTTGGATTGGGATACCCGTGGTGCGCGGCGCATGGTCGGGGATGCGCACGCCGGCCGCACTGAGGCGCAGGCGTGTTTCCTCGGCGCTGACGTGCTCTCCAACGGTCGAGCCGGCGCCGAGCGGCACGGTTGAGTGGACAATGGTGTGCTCATACACGTGGACCAGGTTGAACGCCTGTCCGCCGTCTCGGCCGCGAGTGCCGCCGACCGGCACGTTCAGGTCCTGGGTGTAGCACGTGGCCGACGCGACGGACACTGGGATCCCGGCAAACATGGCGGTGGTCGAGTAGTGCAGGTGGCCGGCCAAAATGGTACGTACATCGGATCCGCGCAACACGGCCGCCAGCTCGGACTGCCGGCGCAGCTCGACCAGCACGGCCAGGTCCAACACGCTGGGGACCGGCGGGTGGTGGAGTGCCAGGATCGTGCCATCCGGAGCGGGAGTGGCAAGTTCCCCGGCCAACCACTCCAACTGGTCCGCACCCAGCTCGCCGTGGTGGAACCCCGGCACCGACGTGTCCAAGGTGATGACCCGCAGCCCGTTCAGGAAATAGCTGCGGTCTATGGGAGCGCTGTCTGCAGGCTCCCCCAGCAAGCCGGCACGGAAGTTTTCGCGATGGTCGTGGTTCCCCATGGCCCAAATCACCTCAGCCCCCATGGCCTTGCAGGCGGGCTCCACGATCCGGCGCAGCTTTGCGTAGGCCTCGGGCTCCCCCTTGTCGGTGAGGTCGCCGGTAAAAATGACCGCTTCCGGCCGGGCACCCGACGCCGTGATTTCGGCGAAGATTTGGCGCAACCGCTCCTCACTGTCCACGGCCCCGTACAGGGGATCCGGGCCGCCCAGCAGGTGGGTGTCGCTCAAGTGAAGCAGGAAGTGGCGCGGCCTGGGATGTTCGGCCTCGATGAAGTCCATGACTGCCTTAATGGTCGGTTGGATGCGGCGACTGCCCCATTCCCCTCATATAGCTCTATCCAACCACCGTCCGGGTGAACTGGAGGCTAACACGGCCGAGAATTTGGAATAACATCTCTGATGCACAGGCTTTAATGTGGCTGGCGCGCCACTCCCTGGCCACTGAACAATTCCAGCCCGTGGACAACAGGCCTGGGCGGGAATAGATTGGGGCAGCAACCGATTGCCAACTATAGAACATCATTGTTCAGCCATCATCACCACTGGACGGTTAGCGGTCCCACCTGCTCCCACGAAAGAAGCAATGCGCCAAACTCTCAACCACGCTATAGTTCAGCGGGCATGGCCGCTCATTGCCGTCTTGGCAGTAGCTGGCGCGTCCGCGTCATTCATGTTCACCTTGGTGGTGCCAATCCAGGCTCAACTGCCGGAGCTGTTGAAGTCGCCTCGGGAAGCAACAGCCTGGGTCGTGACCATCACACTTCTGACCTCGGCTGTGGCAACGCCTATTTCCGGGCGACTGGGCGACCTCTTTGGCAAGCGCAAGGTCATCATGTTGCTTCTGATCGCCTTGATCATCGGCAACATTCTGGCAGCAGCCTCCACCAATTTGACTGTGCTGCTGGTGGGCAGGGGGCTGCAGGGACTGATGACCGGCGTCATTCCGCTGGGCATTGCCGTCCTCCGCGACCAATTGCCGCCGAAGCGCATTGGCGGTGCGGTGGCACTGATTAGCGGTTCGTTCGGGTTTGGGGCCGCACTGGGCCTGCCCATCAGCTCCTTTATCGCCGAAACCATGGACTGGCACGCCCTGTTCTGGACCGCTGCGGTACTCGGGCTGGCCCTGCTGGCACTGGTGGCTTGGATTGTCCCGAGGGACACGGTGTTTGCCACGGGCGGCTTTGATTACATCGGCGCCATTGGCTTGTCGGCTGGCTTGACCGGAATTCTCGTGGCGATCGCGCAAGGCAACGCGTGGGGCTGGGCATCGCCAGCCACCCTGGCCTTCGGGGGTGGCGGTGTCGTGGTGCTCCTGACCTGGGGCGCCTTTGAAATGCGCCTGAAGAATCCGGTGGTTGACCTGCGGGTGGCAGCACGCCCCACCGTTCTCATGACCAATCTGGCATCGGTCGCCCTAGGATTCGCCTTCTTTTCATCAGCCGTGCTGTTTCCTCAAATTCTGCAATTGCCCACCAGCACCGAAATCGGGCTGGGCATGTCCCTGATGTCAATCGGGTTCATTCTTGCCCCTGCGGGTCTGGTTCAGATTGCGATGGCACCGATGGCCGCGCGACTGAACCGCAATGTTGGCGGCCGGGCCACTTTGGTGACCAGCGCCGTCGTCATCTCCTTCGCCTATGTGTTGGCTCTGCTGGCAGCCACCGAAATCTGGCAGATCCTTCTCGCCAACGCCCTTGTTGGGGCTGGCATCGGCATCGGCTACGCGTCCATGCCCATGCTGATTATGGGAGCCGTGCATTCAACGGAGACTGGGGCGGCGAATGGTTTGAATTCCCTGATGAGGGCTTTGGGCACGGGGAGCGCCGCAGCCGTCATGGGCGCCATTCTCGCAGGATCCAGCGCGGGCAATTCAGCACCCACCGCGGCCGGGTTCCAGCTGGGGTTTGCCATAGCACTCGGCGCAACAGTGACTGCCGGAGTCCTTGCGTTGTGCATTCCCAAACCGTTGCCAATCCATGCACGGGCCATGGACGTCTCCGTACGGGAAACGGAGTTGGAAGAAAACGTTTCCCAACACTGACCACTCCTCGCGAGTAGACAGCGAAAAAACCTACCGCCTCATGCTTGCAGGATTCCCGGAGCGCTCGTGGCCGCCCGGGGGCGTCCTCCGCTGCAGAACACCCCGGGATCAGGTGGGCTGGCTACTTGGCTGCCGATGCTTCCAGCTGGGAGCGCAGTTCCTCTTTGGTGGGAGGATTTGCTCCCGGACGCCGCACCGTAATGGCTGCGGCCATGGTGGCAGTCCGGCCCAGCTGGTCCAGCACGGCCGGTGACAGGCCGTCGGTCCCACGGGTCAGCAGTCCCATGATCAGGGCTGCCATATAGGAGTCGCCGGCGCCAATAGTGTCCGCGACGGTGGATTTCACTGAAGGGATGGCCAGTCGGGTCCCGGGTGTGGCGAGCAGTGATCCTTGTGATCCTTGCGTAATGACTGCCAGCCCCGCACCCAAGCCCAGAAGGTGTTTGCTTATGTCCTCCAGGTTCTTGCGGGGATAGAGCCATTTGGCATCCTCATCGCTCAACTTAACGACGTCCGTGAGGTCGATGAGCTCCTCAAAAATCGACAGGGCCTCGGCGTGGCTTCCTAGCAGTGTGGGCCGAATATTGGGGTCGTAGGTGATGGTGCAGGCGTGACGGTACTTCTGCAGGAGTGTTTTGACAGCGCCGGCACCTGGTGAAAGGAATGTGGCTATCGAGCCGGTGTGGAGCACCTTGGGAGTGGATGCCGGGGCAACCGTTCCCAAGTCCCAGATCACGTCGAAGTCGTAACTGGCTGATCCGTCCTCAGCCAGTGTTGCCGTGGCCGAGGAAGTTCTGTCTTGGGAGTAGGAGCCTGGCAGCAGCGTCACGCCGACGCTGCGCAGGTGCGTCTCAATGGCGGCACCGCGGTCGTCGTTGCCCAGGGCGGTCATCAGGCCAGCGGCGACGCCTAGGCGGCCTAGCCCGTAGGCCACGTTGGCGGGTGATCCGCCGGGGTGTTCACTCGTTCGGTCAGGCGAAATAACGACGTCGATGAGGGCTCCGCCAACGACCACCACGTCCAGGACGTCACGGGACGTCACGGGACGGGAAAGCATGCTTGGGGAGGTTCATGTGTTCTCTCTTTGGGGTTCCGCTATCAGGCCCAGCGCGTGAGGTTGAGTCCACACACAGTTGCCGTGCCCTCAGTAGCGTAGAGGGCCACATCAGTGCTGGTGGCCAAGGGGAAAATCAACTCCGTCAAGGTGACGAGCCCGCCCTGAGCGAAAATTTCCACGGAGCAGTGATCCACATAGACGCTCAGTTGGTAGGAACCGTCGATGGGCTGAAGCGGAGCCGAGTCGATTGACGCAAACGATTCGTGAAAGTCGGCCAACCCTGAATCTCGGCGGTCAACAAAGATGCGTCCGTCAGCGGGGCGGATGCCGATGCGGGTCCCCTGCGTTCCGTCACTGCGGACAAGGAGCCCGAATTCCTCCGCTGTTCCCGGCGTGAAAGTCAGCTCGATGTGCTGAACGCTGCCGTCAGCGCCGTCGAGGACGAGTGTCTCGCTGGTAATGCTGGCCTCTTCAAGCTCGAACACAGGACCCCGACCGGACACTGCGGCGAGGTCCAGCGCAAGGTGTTGTGCCAAGCGCAGCGTGCCGTCGATGGCGTGCAGGGAGATTTCACGGGCCAGTGACATGGGGCTTCGCCACGGGGCTGTGGGGATCTCATTGGCGTACTGCCAGTTGTTCATCCAGGCGATCATGAGTCGGCGGTTGTCGGGTGCATCGCTGAAAGATACGGCGGCATAGTAGTCCCGGCCCCAGTCCAGCCACTGGTATTCAGCTAGCCGGGCAGGATCCTGCGTGCCTTCTGTGACAGTGGTGAAAGTAGTGAACGTTGTCCCATCGAAGTCGCCGACGAAATACTGCCCGGCAGAGCCGCCGTTGGGTCCTCCCGGGTTCAAGTTCACGACCAGAACCCATTTGATGTTCTCCGGGTCGCCGTCTACGGGAAGGGGAAAGAGGTCGGGGCATTCCCAGACGCCGCCGGTCGCGTTGGCCGGCCCGAAGCTGCTGAGCAGTTCCCAGTCCTTGAGGTTCTCGGACTTGTAGAGAACGACTTGGAAGTCCGTGGCTTCCACGGCAACCATGACCCAATAGCTTCCGGCGGCACCATCGTAGTGGAACACCTTCGGGTCCCGGAATTCGGCGGATCCGCGGCTCAGCACCGGGTTGTTGGTGTGTTTGGTCCAGGTGTAGCCGCCGTCCAGGCTGTAGGCCAGTGACTGGGCTTGGATGCCTTAGTGGGCGGAGCTGGGCTTGAAGGCGCTGGTGTACACGGCGACCAGCGGAGCCTGGGTTGCGGAACCGAATCCACTGATCTGTCCGTAGTACATGGCGGCAAGGCCACCCGGGGTGCCATCGGGATGGGCACGGTTGCGGGTCATGGGTGCCAGCGCCAATCTGTGCGGAAGCTCCAGACGGCCTAGTGTGAACGGTTGCCAGAGGGAAGACAAAGCCATGGGAATAGTCCTTATGTTCGAGTCGATCATGGACGTCGGTACTCCGGGCCACCCAGATGGGTTATCAGTTCCCTCGTGGGAGAATGATTGAACACATATCCGAGCACACGCGGTACCGACTACACTCATAACTGAGCATAATCATTCTCTATTTCCGGAAGGAACCATATGGCTGTCGCCTCCCAACCAATCGGCCGGCGCGAGCGAAACAAACAGGCCAAACTCGACCGGATAGTGGCTGCCGCCCGCGAGCTCTTTGCCGATCATGGCGTTGATGAGGTCACCACGCAGCAAATCGCCGACAAGGCAGACATTGGCGCCGGAACCCTCTTCCTTTATGCCAAATCAAAAGGCGAGCTGCTACTGCTCGTCCAAAACGCCAGCTACGCGGCAGCACTCAACAAGGGCCAGGCTGCCGCCAAATCAATATCGGACACCCTTGAGGCGGTCATGGCGATCATCCGTCCGGTGGTGGAATGTAACCGCACCCAGGTCGAAAACAGTCGAACCTACCTGCGAGAAATGGTTTTTGGTGACCATGAGGAACCGCACCACCACGACGCCCTGCGGCTCTCGGCCCAGACCGAAGAAGCCATCGCCGAGGTGTTGGGGCGAGACAAGCAAATTCAATCCGCAAATGCGGGCACGCTCGCGCACATCATCTCCGCGGTTATGTTCCTGAGCATGGCCATCAGCATTAACGCCGCCAAGACCGTCAATGAGCTCCTACAAGAACTCAAAATACAAATCCGGGTCTTGCTGCAGGGGTGATCCCGCCGAGGCAACGTAAACCTGCCTCCTCGGCAGACGGATTGAACTGATCATCGCAAAACCTCGCGATGATGGAGGTGATCGATGGACCATGGACAAAGTGGCGAATTGGGCTGTGGGTCCGGCCATGACGTTCACTCATGGCGTACGAGCTCAAGCAATGAAACTAAACTGCTAATTGGACGACAGCCGCAGTCGCAAGCTTCGTCTATTGGTGCCTTCAACGCGAGCCGGTGTGCCCCAAATTCGGGCGTGCACGGTACCTCTTTACTACCATTCCACTGCCATCGGGGACTGCTTTTCCAGCGGGTCTCCTAGGGCGATGGCGCCGCCGTCGTTATTGACAATGCCGTTATCCAGGCCCAGCTGGCGCATCACTGCCAGCGATTGGCTGGCAAAGGATTCGTTGAGTTCGAAGGCGCCTAGGTCAGCCAGGTTCCAGCCGACACGGGCCGAGGTTGGCATCGCCACCGGCGCCGGCACCGATGGCGCCATGGAATCGGCAGGGGTGGCGCTCAACGCCCAACTGCTCCGCCGCCTCAAGCTCAGCCCGGCAGACATCCACTAGGAACGCTTGAAGCTCTCACCCAGCTTGGGCCCGTACAATTCACAACCACTAGATAGCTTCCAGCGGAACAACTGAAAGGACCCCACCGTGCGCATGCCTTATGACTGGCCAACTGCGGGGCCCATCGTGCGCTGGGCCGGGTTGCTCGCCGTCGTGCTAGCCATCATCGGCGGCATCATGGGAATGCATGTGGTCAATGGTCCGCCGGCCGTCTCCGCTGCACCATCAAGCATGACTGCCGCCATGATGACACACACCCTGACCGAGCAATCAAGCACTCCTGTCCACCTCGCTGCAGAATCCGGCCACTCGACCAGTGCCTCCGCACTGGGACAAGTCAATGCCGTGCCCGAATGCGACTGCTCCCCCGCTGGCTGCGCCGCCGCCATGGCAATGCACGGAGACTGCACCCCGATTATCAGCTCCCCTGTGCTCCATGTTCCTCTCCCAGGAACGCTCAGCACCCATGCTCCCGGAACAGGGTTCGCCGTCGTTCCTGGGCCCAAATCGTCGGATCGCATTCCCGATCCTCCATCGCTCGAGAAACTCTCGATCAGCAGAACGTAAACCGATGATCGGCCCGTATATCTTTCACGGGTCCTCATTGACGCGCCCTCAAACGGGGTGCGACTGCCAAAAAATCGAAGAGCTGTAAGTGAAGGACTGTATTGTCATGAAAAAACCACTGATTATTTCCGCAACCGTTGTTGCCGCCATGATTGCACTAGCCGGTTGTTCCACAGGGACAGACGGAGGATCCATGCCCGGCATGAACCACGGCACCTCGACGACATCAACGCAACCGTCGGTCTCCGGCACCGAACACAATGCCGCGGACACGATGTTCGCCCAAATGATGATCCCCCACCACGTCCAAGCCGTGGAAATGAGCGACATCATGCTCGCCAAGAAAGACCTCGACGCCAAGATCAAGGCGCTGGCCGAAGAAATCAAGGCTGCCCAGGATCCGGAAATCACGAAGATGACCACCTGGCTGACCGGGTGGTCCGAACCGACCGCCATGGCCGGCAGCCACTCCATGAACGGCATGATGACCTCGGCCGACATGAACAAGCTCAAGGCCGCTGAGGGCGCGGAGGCCAGCCAGCTGTTCCTGACCCAGATGATCGCCCATCATGAAGGGGCCGTGGAGATGGCCAAAAACGAGGTCACGGACGGGAAAAATGCTGATGCGGTGGCCTTGGCAAAGAGCATCGTTTCCTCCCAGGAAGCCGAGATCAATGTCATGGAAGACCTGCTCGCCACCCTATAGGACCCCGCTCAGTACATTTTTCGGTGGTGGATCTGAAATTCTTTAGATCCACCATCCTCCATCCTCTCTTCCCCAGTTTCTTTGGAGTCCCCTTTGCAACCCCGTACATCCCTTTTTTGTGCCCGCCGATCCGCCGTGGTGTCATTGTTGGCAATCCCACTGCTCCTGGCGGGATGCACCAGCGCCCGGTCCCCGGCTGCTGAACCGACCCCGAATGCCGAAGCACTGAGCCATGTGCATGGCATCAGTGTTGACCCGGCATCCACGAGAATCCTGCTTGCCACCCACGACGGCTTATACGATGCCACCGGGGACCCCGCCGTCAAAGTCGGCGATTCCAACATCGACCTGATGGGGTTCGCTGCCACCGCCGAACCTGACGTGCTCTACGCCTCCGGCCATCCCGGGCCCGGGTCCTCGCTACCGAACCCAGTTGGGCTCATACGGTCCGACGACGCAGGAAAGACCTGGGAGTCGGACTCCAGGGCCGGCGAGTCCGACTTCCACGCACTCACCGTCAGCGGCCACACAATAGTGGCCTTAGACGGTCATTTGCGCACCAGCACAGACGGAACCAGCTGGTCGACGTCCTCAGCGACTTTTACCCGGGCTGCGCTGACCGGCAGCCCGGCCTCAACGGTCGTGTTGGCGACGACGGAGAATAGGGTGCAGCGCTCCACCGATAGTGGCACAACATGGCAAGCTGTGCCGAAAAGTCCCATCATCCAATATGCAGCCCTGGTCAGATCTACGAACAAGGCCCCCACTGACGCCGTCGGCATCGCCCCGGACGGCAGCGTCTTCGTCTCCGACGACACAGCACTGACCTGGACCACGTCCGGCACGATCACTGGACAGGTTGAGGCCCTCACCGCCGCTGAAAGTGAGACGGGAGAGCTAACGATCTGGGCAGCCACGACCACAGCCGTCCAAGTCTCCACCAACGGCGGAGCAACATTCCGCCCCGCTGTTTCCTAGATCCATGAGCACAACGAGACCACCGTCGATCAGGGCCAGAACCGGCCTCCGAAGTCGCCTCAAGGGATCTCCACCGTCAGCCGTACTCCCCGCTGGTATCGCCCCTGAATCAGAACCGCCTGGGTGCCATCCCAACTTAAGGTCGCAAACGTAGCGCACTGCACTCATAGTGCAGTATGCTGCACTCATGGAGTCATCGACAGAATTGCTGGCGCGCACCATTGGTGCCCGGGTGAAGCAGGAGCGACAGTCACGAAAGTGGACCCTTGATCAACTTGCAGGCCATGCAGGGGTGAGTCGGCGAATGGTGGTGAATGTCGAGCAGGGTACCGCCAATCCGAGCGTGGGGACGCTCTTGAGGTTGAGTGACGCTCTCGGCTTGGGCCTTCCGGCGCTCGTTGAGCCCCCGACACCGAAGCAGGTTAAACTCACGCGCAATGGAGAGGGCGCCGCATTGTGGACGGGTGATCTGGGTGGACGTGGCCTGCTAGTGGCGGGAACCTCATCCCCTGATGTTGTTGAGTTGTGGGATTGGACGCTGATGCCGGGAGAACAGCATTCAAGTGATCCGCATACCGAAGGTACGCAAGAGCTACTTCAAATCCTCGCCGGTGAAGTCACCATCAAGGTTGGCTCCCAAACCTTCGTACTCACTCAGGGAGACGCCATGTCATTCCCCGGCGATGAATCCCATGCGTACATCAACGCGGCTGCCCATCCGGCTCGTTTCACCCTCACGGTCTTTGAACCTGGTGTCGGCACGGCGCACAGAACGGAAAACCTCGATGTCTAGAGCAGATTCGCATGAACACTTCTTGGACGCTGCAAGCGTCGAGCCGGCAGTGTTTGCGCTGCGTCCCGACTATCGAGCACTGCTGCTGGTCGTTGATGGATTACAGGCCGCCCCCAGCAATCCTGCCAGCGAGGAACTTCTCGACCTCGCCGAGGCCCACGCACGCACACTCCTGGGTGAATGCGCGGTGGAGGAATTGCCGCACGTCGCTGCCTGGCGTGAAGCGTACCGCGCGTTTGGCGCGAAGCCGCAGCGCACACGCAACAGTCTGGAAGCACTCACCCGACGAGCCGGTGAGAAACTTCCCCGGGTGAATGCGCTCACCGACATTTACAACGCGATCTCCCTTCTGCACCAGGTACCGATTGGCGGGGAAGACCCCGACTTATACCAGGGCCCGGCCCGTCTCGTACGAGCCACTGGCGACGAGCACTTCGAAGCGTTCGCCAACCACGCACCAGTAACCGAGCACCCGAGCCCGGGAGAAGTTATCTGGCGCGATGACCTCGGCGTGACGTGCCGTCGATGGAACTGGCGACAAGGACCCCGAACAGGACTCTCTGACCAAACCGAAACAGCCCTCTTCATCTTCGACGCCCTAGACCCAATGACCAATGAGGCTCTACACGCCGCGGCTGCGGACCTCACCACCGCCCTTACCCTCGCGAGTCCCGGCGTGACCGTGTCCCAGCGATTGATGTCCGCACAATGACCGGTCAAACGAAAACGCCACTACCGCCGTGGTCAATGGCCGTGGCGGCCATGTTCCTGATTCAACTCAGCTCCGCGCTCTCGGTAGGCCTCATTGAGCAAGTTGGGGCGGCGGGGACCGCCTGGCTGCGGCTGGCCATGGGCGGGGTGATCTTCTTGCTGATCGCCAGGCCACCCCTCAAGCGCATACGCCGGCAAGATGTACCCTCGCTCCTCGGGTTAGGAGCCGCAAGCGGGCTGATGTCCGTCGCTTTTCTTTCAGCGATTGAGCACATCCCACTCGGTACCGCCGTCGCGATTGAGTTCCTGGGGCCACTCACCGTTGCCGCCATTCGCAGCGGAAGCGCACGGATGCTCACCTGGCCGGCGCTAGCCCTCGTCGGCGTCGTGCTTCTGACGGAGCCCTGGCACGGGGAAGTCAATCTCCTCGGAATCGGCTTCGCCCTCTTGGCAGGTGTCGGGTGGGGAAGTTACATCATGCTCACTCAACATGTTGGAGACCGCTTCTCCGGGATCAGTGCCCTGTCGATGACCATCCCCATCGCCGCTGTGATGGCAGCATTCGTCGGGGCACCCCAGGTCATCGCTCATTTCGACTGGCGCGTGCTGCTGGTCGCAGTCGGGTTGGCCTTGCTCGCCCCCGTGCTGCCGTTCGGCTTGGAAATGCAGGCACTTCGCCGGATGACGCACACAGCCTTCGGAACGTTGATGGCGCTTGAACCTGCCATCGGCGTGCTGCTGGGCCTGCTGGTGCTCCATCAGGTTCCCTCGGCAATTCAGGGAGTGGGCATTGTGCTCGTTGTCCTTGCCGGGGCCGCCGCACAACGCAGCGGCACCCGCACACCCAAATATGATCCTGTGCCGCCTGCGGTGGGGCCAGCATCATGACAACCAATCCAAGGTTCAGTTCCACGTTCATCGTTGAGGCCAAGCACTTGGACACGGAAATCCATGACTCAGCCTCGAGCATGCAGCACTGAAGGAGTAGCCAACATGTTTACAGGACTCAGCGCCTTTCCCCTCACCCCCTTGGCAAACGATGAAGTGGATTTCCCATCGTTCATTCGAATCATCGAACGGCTCGCGGCATCGGGCACCGACTCGATCACAGCACTCGGATCAACTGGCTCTTACGCATACCTCACCAATGCTGAACGGGCGAAGGTAACGCACCTGTCTGTGGAGCACGCCGGCGGCATACCGGTGTTCATCGGCGTCAGTGCGCTACGTACCTCTCAGGTGTTGACAAACGTCAATGAAGCCCAACGAGCTGGTGCGGCAGCCCTGTTGCTGGCCCCCATGACCTACCAGCCACTCACTGCAGATGACGTATTTGGGCTCTACAAGGCGGTATCAGGGAACACTGATCTTCCCATCATCGTCTACGACAATCCCAACACCACTCATTTCACCTTCACCCGCGAGCTGTATGGGCGCATCGCCCATCTTCCTGGTATCGCTTCGATCAGGATCCCCGGCGTCCCGACATGCCCCGCCCAAGCCAGAAAACACCTTCAAGCCATCCGAGCCATGGTTCCCAGTCATGTCACGATTGGCGTGTCAGGCGATGCCTTCGCCGCACCCGGACTCAATGCAGGATGTGAGGCGTGGTACTCAGTCGTCGGCGGCACACTGCCCCGCCTCGCCCTGCGAATGACCCGCCTGGCACAAGAAGGGCACGCGGATGAAGCGACCGCCGAATCAGAACGGCTCGCACCGCTGTGGAGTTTGTTCACAGAGTTCGGTGGAAGTCTGCGTGTCATTGCTGCCATAGCAGAGCACCTCAGCCTCGTGCAGAACAACAGCCTGCCGTTGCCAATCCAAGGCCTGAACCCGAACCAGCGAACCCGCGTTGCCGAAGTGGTGAAAGCACTGGGCCTTGCCGCGTAACAATGGATACCACCAAGCGGTCCCGAATGAGCAACTACACCGATGCCCAGTGAGCCCAACGGTCCTGTCACATCTGAAGCGACAAATCGGCCCGTCGATAGAGAATTATTACCGATACAGCAGAACGAATACCCGCATATCCGCGACGGCGGCACAGAGCGGGACGGATCCTGGGCGTATCTGCCGAGTCCCCCAAGGGTGCTCAAGTCCTCACACAAAATTCACGCATGGTGGGGAACCAATGGGACAGGATGCAAAATCGAGCTTGAATGACTCCCCAACGCGTCCGGCCAAGGTTCCCCTGCACGACATGGAATCACTGACATTCTTCGTCTAGGTCCTACGGCCTGGCGTCTCGAAATCTGACCGGCTTACTGGACACTTCGCTGGCTATTTCCTCACGGTTCCTTCGTGGTGTTCTCTTGTCTTGCTGGACTGTTTTCTTCCCAAACGACCGCCCCTGAACGGTTGATGACTGCCGCAATTTATCTCCATTCATGGCTAAAGGTAACAAGTGTCTGCTGCCATGAAAAACTGCCCATAGGCGGCCACGAAACTGCCCACTGCCAGCGGGCAAAAAACCTGACCGCTGGTGGATAGATACACATGACCCTTGACAAGCAATCTGACGACGGGATACATGGGTCCTCGCAACGTCCCGTAGCGAGTTCGATACACGGATGCTTGGGTGTGGTCGTTGGCTCCGGGTCGTGAACTGGATCTGAATGTGATTGAGATCAACGCATGGAATCACGGCTGTCACGACGCCTCCGCCTTCCAGCGGGCTCCGCTGCGTACACAAACCGGTTTGTATTGACCTCTGCGCCGGGCAGAGACCCGGTCGGTTAGACGGCCGGATGTCAGGTTGATTTCGATGACTGCGGCGGGGAGGTGTTCTGGCACGATAGTCCCATGACTATCTTGATTGTGGGTTGCGGAGACCTTGGAACGGAAATAGGGCTTCGACTCGTCGCGTCTGGGCAAGACGTTGTTGCATGGCGCCGTAGGGCCGATGTGCTCCCCCAAGAATTTGAACGTGTATCCGTAGATTTGGCTAACCATCTCCCAACTATCCCTAAGAGCGTCCGTACCGTTATCGTGGCCGTCGCCGCTGATAGTTACACCGAAGAGGCCTATCATCTGGCGTATAAGTCAGGGCTGACAAATGTTCTGAATGCCCTCGAGCGGGATCAGATTAAGCCAGAAAAGGTGCTCCTGATCTCGTCTACGACTGTCTACGGAAACACAACTGGCCATGTCGATGAAACCACGCTTGCCACACCTAATTCTTTCAGCGGCAAAATTACTCTGGAATCAGAGGCAATTCTTCACGCCCGATACGCGGATACTTCAACGAACAGTATTGTCTTGCGCCTGGCCGGCATCTACGGTCCGGGCCGGACTCGACTCATCGACCTCGTGAGAAACCAGACAGCCGTCATCCCTGACAGTCCTCGCATGACAAATCGCATTCATCGCGACGACGCCGCAGCCGCAGCAGTTCACCTACTAACGGTTCCCAACCCCAGTGACCTCTATCTCGGCGTAGACGAACACCCCGTAGATCTGGGAGAAGTCTTGCGCTTCCTTGCTCACGAAATGACCTATGACGAACCACCAACAGGGTCGGTGTCCAACGCCCGCGGCGGCGACAAACACTGTTCGAACACTCGTTTGAAAGACAGCGGATTCCAGTTCGCGTTCCCTAGCTACATCGAGGGCTACAGGTCACTGCTAGCCGGGATCGGTACAAGGCACCCCTGATCGGGTCTGCCCCGGCTTCTCTCCAAGAAGTTCAAATTCTCTTCCGACCAACGTCCGCTCTTCAATACGTTCAGGAGTACTGGCCCTAGGTGACAACGCAAGATCCGCCGGCAGGAAATCTAGGACGACCTCTTCAATTTCGGAAGCGAGTAACGGCCGTGCACTTTCAGCCCCGTGAACGGCCCGAACGACCTCACCCAAGAAATTTCAGCGAGCAGCATACCCAGTACCGACGGTGGGGAATCCTCGCTACTGATCACTCTCAGCCTGAAAGGAGGCTACGCCGGAACTCCGGTCACGCAGCAGCGAATGCGGGGTGCAGCGGGCGTTGGGCAACTTCCGGAAGCGACACAGATTCAAGGGCTAGGCTTTTCGGGTCACTGATGACGGCTTCGAAGGGAACCATTGCGTTGACCACCACGGTGGTGTAGCGCCCGTAGTCCACATCGAAGACCTAGGTGAAGCGCCGTTCCACGTTCTCACGTGCAACTCCTGCCACTTCCCACGCAATGCCCGTGCGCGGCGCGTTCGCTTTGGTGGAGCGGCTCCTCCTGGCAAGCTCCAGGTGCCGGCCGTGGTGAGACCAGATAGGCCGGTATTGGAGCAAAACTCCGCGGTCCGCGTCGAACACTTAGAGTCCAGTGGAGCCAAAGGTACCCCAAAACTTCCCAGCCGCACCGTCCACCCAGGCATCGCCAGCATCACGTTTTGCCCCCAGGGGGCCGGGCACTCAGGCCCCGCCGCAGCGTCAAGGAAATGTTCGCCGGTGGGTCTAGAAGAACTTCGGGATCAGCACTGGTGTCTTCCCCTTGTAGTCCTCGTAGTCGGTCTGTCCGCCCCACTTGGATTCCGCCTTCTTTTCCAGCAACGGCACGCCGCTGACCTTGGTCAGCAGCAAGATGACAAAGACCGGTGAGATGAGCGCAATGTTCTGCCAGCCTTCCAGTGCGGGGAAGGCAATGATGGCCACACCGATCCACAAGAGAATCTCGCCAAAATAGTTGGGGTGGCGAGAGACGGACCACAGACCTGTGGCAATGAATTTGCCCCTATTTGCAGGGTCGGCGTTGAAGCGTGATTTTTGCTGGTCAGCGATGATTTCCATGCCGAATCCCAGCACCCACAGAACAAATCCGACGAGTGCGAAGCCATCAAGCGGTACTGATTTTTCGGAAGTCATGGCGACCCACGCCGCCGCGGCCGTGAACGTGACCCATAGTCCTTGAATAGTCCAGACATTCAAGAACCGGACAAAAGAGGGTTTGAGTGCATCAAAGCGATCATCCTTACCGGCCTTGCTGATACGCCGGAACAAGAAGATGCCTAGCCGTAAGGTCCACACCAAAACCAGGGCACCCAAGACCAGGGATCGCGCGTCGAGCTCGGGGGTCGCCAGGAGGATCATCACGGTGATGGAAACATAGGTCAATGTTCCGGTGATGTCATAGAACTTCTCGGTTTGCTTCATGAAGGAGGGAATGAAGACGATCCACTGGATCGCGATGGCAGCTCCTACCGCGAGCGTGAAGGTGGGGATAGCTCCGATGAAGCTACCGCCACTGCTGCCAGCCAGTGCAAGTAGCGCTCCGATCAACAAAACCACGGCAAAGATAGCGAGCGCCTGACGATCGGACTGTTTCATGGGAGGTGACCTCTCTTGACTGCGGGCTGTAGTCGGAGACTCCACTGGTGGCGAAAATCCCCATGCATACACTCTAGCTTCTTCAAATTGGTTTGATGATCAAAGATCATTGAGTATGCTTGAAGCCTAAGAATGTGAGGAAAGCTGTGAGTGAATCGTCGTGCGAGCCCATTGCTGGAACCCTCCGGGCCCTGGTTGCCCTGGTCCGGGAAAGCGAGCGGGAGATGGCGCTGAGACTAGGTCTAAATCTCACGGATTACAGGGCCTTGTGTGCGCTAGCGGAGTCAGGGCCGCTCACCTCCGGGCGGCTGGCCGAGGAATTGGGCTGTACCGCCGCCACCACCACAGCCATCACCAACCGCTTGGAACTACACGGCTATGTGACCCGTGAGCGCAGCGAACCAGATAGGCGCTTGGTGACCTTGTCGGCAAGCCCGGAAGCGTCCCAGCGCATCTTGAACCTGACGTTCCCCTTGGTATCGGTCCTCTCCGAACAACTCCAAGCCCTCCCGGCTGATCAAATCACCACGGTTGTTGCTTTTCTTGATGTAACACAAGATCTCATGCGCACACATCTGCAGATACTTTCCAGCAAGGACGCCATATGAAAGAGATCACTACACCAGCGTTGTCCGGAGCTTCCGATTACCCCAATGCGACTGAACTGCTCATGCAGAGGTTCCGCATCGCGCCAGATCACATCGCCTTTGAGGTGCGTTCCAGCCGTAGTTCCATCACCGATCCGTGGCGGCGGGTAAGCACCCGCGAGTTTGTCACTGAAGTCCGGGCTTTGGCCAAGGGATTGATAGCCGCTGGGTTGGAGCCCGGTGAAACCCTGGCCATCATGTCACCCACCCGGTATGAGTGGGCCCTCATGGATATGGCCGCCTGGTTTGCTTCTGCCGTGGTGGTACCTATCTATGAGACATCAGCACTAAACCAGGTGTCGGTTATCCTGCAAGACGCCTCCGTGCGCTTCGCCGTGGCTGGCACTGCCGAACACGCTCAGCTACTGGAGCAAGGATTTGAGCAGGCCGGCGTGTCCGGCTGGCAGCTCTGGTCCATGGACGCAGGTGCGGGGCCAACACTGACAGAGCTGGTCCATGGCGGCGTGGATATCACCCCAGAAGCCCTAGAGACTCGGCGCCTGCTGGCCACCCTGGATTCGGTGGCCACCATTGTGTACACCTCCGGAACCACCGCAGCCCCCAAGGGCGCACTCATCACACACGGAAATTTTGTGGGCCAGGTGCTGAGTGTTGCTGGCGCCTACACCGAGGTGGTCAAGGAATCCGGGAACACCATCATTTTTCTCCCCATGGCCCATGTGCTGGCCCGCGGCCTGCAGCTTATTTGCCTGGCCAACGGCATGCGCATTGCCCATCTCAGCGAGACCAAAGAAGTAGTGCCGGCGTTGGGGGTTCTGAAGCCAACATTTTTGGTGGTGGTGCCACGAGTACTGCAGAAGATTCAGGCGTCCGCTGCCGGTGCCGCCGCGAAGAAGAACCTTGGGGGCATGTGGTCAGTGGCGCAGGCAACCGCTGTGGACTGGGGGCTTCTGGCGCAGGAGCGCGAGAGCGATCCCAGCCGCAAAGCTGGGCTCTCACTCCGGGTTCGGCATGCATTCTTTGACCGTTTGTTCTACTCCCGCATCCGCAAACTCGTGGGCGGGCGCCTAGAATACCTTCTCTCCGGAGCAGCCGCGCTGGATGCCGAACTTTCGCTGTTCTTCCGGGGGCTGGGCTTGCCGGTCATTGAGGGTTATGGACTAACGGAGACCACGGCGCCGTTGACGGGAAATCTGCCGGGCTCCATCAAGTCAGGATCCGTTGGCGTGCCTATGCCTGGAACCACCATACGTATCTCGGAGAACGGCGAGGTGCTAGCCCGTGGCGTTGGAGTTTTTGCCGGATACAACAGGCCTGCGGATAACACTCACGCGTTCCAGGACGGTTTCTTCCGCACCGGAGATACCGGCGTTCTAGATGATCAAGGACGGCTAACGCTCACCGGCCGCATCAAGGACGTCATTGTTACCGCCGGAGGAAAGACCGTGTCCCCCACTATCTGGGAGGGCTATGTGGAAAGTGACCCGCTGATAGCCCACGCGGTCATGGTAGGCGAGGGCAAACCCTTTTTGGGAGGACTGGTCCTCTTGGATTCCGGCTCCGTCTCAGAATGGGCGCAAAGTAAGGGTTTCACTGATCTTCAAAGCCTGAGAACCCCCGACGACGGCGGGTGCGTGGAAATCGACGACGCTCGCCTGCGCAAAGCCATCAGCAAAGTGGTGGGCGCGGCCAACTCCAAGATTGCCCGCTCGGAACAGGTGCGGAAGATCGTGTTGCTGGTAGCTGACCTCAGTGAAGCAAACGGGCTAGTGACCCCCACCATGAAGCTCAAGCGCAACATCTTTACCGACCGTTCAATGAACTTCATTGACAAAATTTACGCAGAGACAGGGACCCAAGTATGACTTCCCGCAGCAAATCATGGCTCCTGCACTATGTTCTCGCGGCCGTGATTTTCGCCGTCATCGATGTGGTGTGGATTCTTACGGTTGCGCTGCCGCAGTACCAGAGGAACATCCCCGACCTGATGGCCACTGTGCCCCAACTGGCCGGAGCTGGATTCTTTTACTTGATCTTTGTGGCAGGAATAGTGCACTACGGCGTCCGCCCACTCGAGCTGAAAGCACCGCTGCGCCAGCGTTTGGCCGCGGGGGCGCTCTTTGGCTTCTTCAGCTACGCAACCTGGGCCATGACGGCATTTTCAATCCTGAAGGACTTTCCACTCAGTGTTGCTATCACCGACATCCTCTGGGGCACTGGAGCCTCCGCCGTGGTGGTGTGGCTAACACTCATGGTGTCTAGGGCGCTTCGGAAAAGCCGCAAGCGGCAACCCGTGCTGTAACGAGGATCAACTACTGAATGCGTGTGTTCCTAGGCCCTGGCAAGGAACACACATGCAGTATCTAAAAGCCCCCGCCGACCTTTCTGGCGGCTTGGTCATCAATTGCTGACGAGCTTTGCGCCAGCCGCCGTTGACTCAAAATGGTTGATGATCGTGGCGGACCACGGCAGCTCAGCGAGACACCCCCGGGAGCTGAGAGACCACGGCCGGGGATCTGAACCTGACGATCCCCAAGGTGCGGAAATGGCTCGTTCTTCCCTGCGTTGCTCGAACGGCTCCGTCGTGTTGACCATGCCCTCTACGCCGTGGCGATGGAGGCCTAACTGGACGGGGTGAAGCTGGGGATCTCCGACGCCGAACACGTGAAAACCAAGATCGATGAAGTCACCAGGATCCTGAACAAGCCCCATCCTCAAGTCGCGGCAATGCTCGGCGACGCCCGGGAAGCCGGGGACCGCCGCTCCCCGGGACGCAACCCACGAGAGCTACTGGGCGACCCGAGGAATCAACTAGTGCGGCAGCCTCGGCTTTGAACTCATCAGAATACGTTGGTCGAGAAGGCATGGGAACAATCCGTTCAGGAACTGTCCCGCCTCAGTAGTACATCTGAGTCTTAGGTTGTGGAGTTACTGAGCGGTCTCTTCGCTGGGTTCAGCAGTCTGCGCTGGCTTCGCGCCCGAGGGAAGCGAGGGTTTGAGTCTTAGACTTGTCAAGAATCCCAAGGTCAAGACTGCCGCAGCGATCCATGCCGCCACTGATACCCCTTGGGTCAGCGCATTTCGGGCTGCCTCCGCTATAGCCGCGGTCTGTGGATTGCCCGCCAGTGCCGCGATCGTTCCCCCGGAACTACTGGTTACTGAGTCCACCGCGCCCTGCAATTGCGGAAACTGGGAGATGAGCTCGGCAACCTGGTTTTCCGTCGAGTTCTTGAGGGTGCTAAACAATGCTGTGCCCAGAATGGCGATGCCCAATGCAGAACCCACTTGACGGGCCGTGGACTGCGTCGATGCGGCTTGGCCAGATTGCTAGACCGGGACATCAGCCAGCACCACTTGGGTCAATTGGGCAGTGGCAAAGCCCACCCCAATGCCGTAGACAAACAAAATTCCCGATGTCATCCATGTGGAAGAATCAGTCTTCAATAAGAGGGCCAGGGCTGCAACGGAAATGATTTCCAAACCAACACCCAGTTGCACCATCCGCACAGCGGAAAAGACTTAGACAGTGCAGAGACGGTCCCGGAAGCCACAAATGACCCCACTGCCAACGGAACCAGCGCCAACCCGGCTTGTAGGGCATTGAGCCCCAACACGTTTTGGAACCACAACGGCAAAGTGAGAATCAACCCGAACTCACCCAGGCTCACCGTCAATGCCGTGAGGTTGCCACGGGAAAATGAGGAAATGTTGAATAAGGACAGGTCCAATAAAACACTTCGATTGGAGCGCTGCCTCGATCGTTCCCAGAGCAGGAATCCCGCCAGTGCCGCAATGGCAAGGACAAAAGCCGCCGGGACGAGGGAGAGCCCGAAGAGGTTGAAAGGTGCACCGGCGTTAGCGCTCCACCATCCATACTGCCGGCCCTCGATCAGACCAAAGACCAGCGAGCCAAAACCCACCACAGACAGGAGTGCACCAAAATAGTCGTTAAGCTTCCCCGTAGCTACCTCACTGGACTCAGCAACGAAGTACATTACACCGCCGACGGCCACCAGACCCAGTGGAACGTTGATTAAGAAGGCCCAGTTCCAAGAGAAAGAGGAGGTGAGCCATCCTCCAACGATGGGACCAAGAGCAGCCATGCCGCCGATAGTGGAACCCCAAACGGCGAAGGCGATGGTGCGTTCTTTGCCACGGAAGTTGGCGTTGAGCAACGAGAGCGTGGTGGGAAGAATCATCGAGCCGCCGATCCCCTGCAGTGCCCGTGCCGAGATCAGCCACATCCCCGAGGGCGCCAAAGCGCACAAAGCCGAACTAGCCAAGAAGACCAGAAGTCCCACTACAAGGATCCGACGTCTGCCCACCCGGTCTGCGACCCTACCCCAGACCAACAGCAAGGCCGCGAACACTAAGGTGTAGATTTCCTGGATCCATTGCACCTCCGTGGTGCTCAGGCCCAGATCCTTGATGATCGCAGGCACAGCAACCGCAACAATGGTGCTGTCCATGATGATCAGCGCCACCGACAAGCTGATGGCGCCAAGTCCAAACCAGCGTAGTTTTACGTATCTGCTGCCATTGTTTGCTTCCACGCGTGCAAGACTACTCCAATATAGTTCCATGATGGAAGTATCTTTAATTGGGTCATTTCTTTCTAAAAATCTTCAGCATCGGCAACACCGTCCGGTGACTTCCAGCGCTCTGTTCTTGTGAACTCCCAACTGCCCTTGCCGAAACTTTTCTCATCCAAGGAGTGGGCAAGGCGCCTCTTAGCGGTCCTCTTAGAGGGAGAATGAAGTCCAGTATTAGTCGTCAGTTTGGAGCGAAAAAATGACCATTGAGGAACCGAATACACCCGCAGAATTAGCTGCCGGGAGCAACAGGGCCATAACCCGCATCGATACGGTCTTTTTCTGGGCAGTCCGCAGCATATCCAGCCTCGGCGTTATTGTTGCAGTCTGGGCGGCCATCTCCACCGGCGGAATGCTCGTCCATGGCCACCCCGCATATGCGATTCTCTTGGGAATTGTTTTCATCAGCTGCGCGGTGGTTGCCGCGCGCTCCTTGCTTAGTCGCGCAACCACCCGCCGTAGGTTTAAAGTCATAAGAGGGATCGGCCTGGTGGCGTCGTGTGCGGTCTTAGCCCTTATATGGTGGCTGGTTCCTTACAGTGCCGCACCTCCTGCCCTCGCGGCCATGACCTCAGATGACACCGTCACCGTCACCGAGACCCCGAGTCAGATAGTGATGACACCAACAAGCTCCCCAAGCGAGGTAGGGGTGTTCTTCCAGCCAGGAGCCCTCGTTGATGCCCGAGCCTACGCCGCAGTCTTACGACCATTAGCGGAGGACGGGCACATTGTAGTCATTCCAAAACAGCCTTTAGGTATCGCTTTTCTGTCCACCGGCACATTCACCTCAGCGCGAACCCAGTACCCACCCGTAGCGCGGTGGGTACTCGGTGGCCATTCACTCGGTGGCGTCGTGGCTGCCAATGATGCCCAAGCGTTCTCCAAAGATCTAGCTGATCCTGTGGCTGGCATAATATTCTTCGCATCCTACCCAGCCTCAGACATGAGCACTTTGCCCACACCCGTGCTCTCCATCTCCGCGTCCAACGACGGATTGGCCACCACAGAAAAGATCAATGCCTCAAAGGACACCCTTCCCAAGGACACCAACTTCACGGTGATAGAAGGTGGTGTCCACGCAAACTTCGGTGACTACGGGCCACAAGCTGGCGATGGCAAACCAACCATTTCCAGCGATGACGCCCGCACCGAAATTTCACGTACCAGCCTCGCCTTTGTGGAATCGCTAAGCAAGTAACACCATCAGTTCCACGGCGGCCTCACGCCGAGCAATAGAAAGCTGGAAAACCGGCGCAGTCTCTACCCCTTCAGAATGGAAAGTTCAAGCCTACGAATCAGTTACCGGTAATTCCTCTCGCCAACAGCGCACCAGATCGAGGTTCGCGATCGCAGTAGTTCTTGCCGCCAATAAGCATTTAGTGCAGGTCATCTCTGAGGAGCCGGTTCATAACTGAGGTGACAGCAAGGATCTCCAGGAGAGCCTCACGTGCATCGGCCTCCCTGTCAGCTGGTACTTCACATCCTTGGCCTCCGCCGCTGGGACTAGCCCCTTGGGTGAGCCGAGCCAATGCACGGCACTCCAATCGGTGGTCGCTGGCATCAACAGACTTAGCACTTTCCAAAATATCCGTGTGCCTCTGTGGTGCTAGTCCTTGCCACTTGGGCTAGGTTCTTCAAGATCGAGGAGGATCTCGTTATGACGCATAGACCATGGCTTGAACGGCGGATCATATCTGGCTAATCGAGGTGTTCCCAAGGAGATCAGTCCGGTTTCCTTCAGTGCAATTCTCAGCATCTGTAGGTGTTGCTGAAAGTTCCGAGTGCTCCAGCCTCCACTGAAGCGGATAACTGCAACAAGGCTGACGGGGACCGGTCTTAGGTGAACGTTCGGGTTGGTGGGTGAAGGCGCGTTCTGCAGCGTGAAACCTTCCGGCAAAACGAAAGCAATCCGGAACTCTGATGTCCTCTGAATATCGTCGTGGGTCGCAAACTCCTGCTGCAGAACCGGAGCGGTCATCTCCAGCAATTCTGAGGAGAGGTCCTGCACCACGGGCGCCGTCATCGAGATTTTTTGGGTGACTTGATTCTCTCCGCTGATATAGGCGAAGAGGTAGCGGAACCCGCGATTGCCGGCGTCTTCAAAGCTCTCCCTATTGATCTCGGCAAGTAAGTGCTCGGGATAGCAGCGCACCTCAAATTGATCGTATTCTCGAACCATTTGGTAAGGCTGTTGTTCAGTCATGCCACCACCGTACTCCGGCAATGCCGGGCACCGGCTGATTCCGATCCGTGCAGAATATTTGGGACTGCCCAGGCCTTCGAAACCCTCTGGAGAATTCCATGACCCATCAAGCCCATCCAGGTTGAGTCGTACCGCCGATACTTGTTGCGGATCCAGCGGACCAGGTAGGCATTGATGCGCGCTAGTAGGGGCTACAGTGGCGTGCGATAGAACCGCCCGCAGGACTGCATCCACCCGGTGACGATCGTGTTGATCGCCCGGGCCAATTCATCAAGGGTGTGATGGATCCGCCGGCGCAGCCGCCAATGACGGACTTCCCGGGCAATCCTTTTCAAAGACTGCCTACTGATGACCGGCATGAGCGCAAGGAAAGTTATCACCGTGCGGCCCGTGACCGAAACGTGTAGCCCAGAAACGTAAACGAAGTCCGTTCATGCGGTTTCTTACGCTTATCGTCCTTGCAGTACACATTCCTAGCCTTGGCAGGATGCAGGACCAACCCCAACTCCCTCATTCGCTCAGCAATCGCCTGGCACAAGCATTTAGACGCGCAGTAAATCCGGGCTTTTTGGCCCTGCTAATACGCTGGGCCCCTATCAAATTCGAACTGATGACCCCCGCTTGCGATTCAGGGGTCAATACAAAGCTGCCAATAGGCCGTCTTGACCTGTTGCTGAATGGCATCGTTGCAACAATGCAAGATACTAAATAGAGGTTGTTCTCCCTTCAGAAGTATGAGTTCTGTATGACGTGGTAGGAACTCCCTGCCGACTGATCCACGACCGCGAGCATAGCCAGTCAGCCCCCAATGCTGCCCCTATCTTTTTGCTCTTGATTCACCCGAGCTGCCCGGTTGGCCTCACAACCCATAGGTTTAGAGGCACTTAGGTTATGAGACAGCACGCCCCTGAAGAGTATGAGCAAACCTACTATGCTCGTGAAATCAGCTCGTTATCCGACGGCGCCGCCAGCCACGAAAAGCAAGAATCCGAAAGGTATTAATCATGAACGCTCTATACACTGCCGAAGCGCTTTCCACCGGCCTCGGGCGGGAAGGAAGGGCTTCCACCTCGGATGGAACCTTCAACGTCCCCTTAGCTCCTCCACGTGAATTGGGTGGCTTGGGCGGAGGTACCAAGCCCAAACAGCTCTTTGCTGCAGGATTCGCGGCCTGTTTCCATTCAGCCCTGCATGCGGCGGCCCGCGGCAAGAAAATCAATATCGAGAACTCGACCGTCGGCGGCCGGATGCAGATCGGGAATAACAACGTGGGCGGTTTCAAACTGGCCGTCGAACTGGAGGTCACCAGCCCGGACCTGCCCTATGAGCAGGCCCAAGAGCTCGCCGACGTCATCGTGCTGGTGTCCAATGACTGATCACGGCAAGACATTCCTGGCACGACTCGTCGCGCCGTCGGGACGGACATCCACGGGACGCACGATCGTTCGTCTAGTACTGGGGGCAATGCTTGCGTTCGCCGGCGTCAGCCATCTGACAGTCGCCCGCGAGGAATTCCAAGCGCAGGTCCCGAAGTTCGTGCCCCTTGATGCCGACCTGGTCGTCGTAGCCTCCGGCATTGCCGAGATCACCCTTGGTGCCGCGCTGATGTTGCTCGCGCGGCGGCGCGTCCTTGTGGGTTGGGTGGTGGCACTGTTCTTTATCGCCGTCTTCCCCGGGAACATCGCCCAGTGGCTGCATGCGCGCGACGGCTTTGGGCTCGACACTGACTCCAAGCGCCTGGTGCGACTCTTCTTCCAGCCAGCGCTCATCGCGGTGACCTTGTGGTCCACCGGCGCTTGGAAAGACAGACCCCGCGTCTCCTCACCGCACTCCGACACCCCTCAGGCCGACCGAAAGTAGCCCCGGAGGCATTCCTTTCCTTCGAAAGAAAGGCTAGCCATCCGCATTCAAAAACTGCGGCAAAGCCGGGCTATCAAGCACAGAAGCACCACCCTGTCACGACGAAAAGGCAACACAGACCATCTTGAGGGGTGTTGTAACGCATGGGCTTCGAGACGCATAGGTTATGAGACAGTCGACGGCAGTTTCTGGTCAATCGCGGGCGGCAGCAGGCCTAGCGACGAAAAATCGTTGTCCATAACCCTATAGGTGGAATTCCGGCAGTCGGGTTCCCTGCGGTACGTGCCCGAAGGGGAAACGTTCTGCGGCTAATCGAGGCCTTAGAGTGGACACCATGAGCTTTCGTCCCTTCCGCCGACGGGCCACCCGCGGTGCCGAACCAGCTGCGCCATTGAGCGCCGTCGCCCAACAGGCAAATGACAACCTCCCCGATCCACCCGACACATTGGCGGCACCTGCCAACCGTGTGGCGTTGCTCTGGTCCGACCCGCTCGGGCGCGCCGCGATCCGAGCCGCTCAGGTGCTGCTGGTCTTGGCACTGGTCGGCGCGGCGGTCCTAGGGCTGTCTCAGGTTAGCCTCGCTGTGCTGCCACTTTTGATCGCATTGATTCTCTCCAGCGCTCTGTGGCCGCTGGTGCGGTTGGCTCGCAAGGCTATGTCCGCCATGCTAGCCGCTTGGACCGTGTTTCTAGGCTCTTTGGCGGTCATCGGTGGCGTAGTTGCGGGTATCGTCTTTGCCGTCCGGGCCGAGTGGCCCGGCCTAGTGGACCAAGCTGTCGAGGGATTTAAACAGTTACAGGGAATGGTGAAAAACCTGCCGCTGCAGATTAGCCAGCAACAGATTGACGACGGCGTGACTGCCGTGACGGACTTCCTTACCAGCAGCCAATTTGGTGCCGGCGCCCTGACCGGGCTGTCAGCCGCCGGAAGCTTCTTTACCGGGTTGGTTCTGCTGCTCGTGATCCTGTTCTTCTTCCTCAAAGACGGTGACCGGATCTGGGCCTTCTTCCTGTCTTGGATACCGCGCCGCCACGAGGCCAAGTGGCGGGCAAGCGGCACGCGCACCGTTGAGACGCTGGGAGGTTACATCCGCGGCACGGCCGTCATCGCCTTCGTTGACGCCGCGGGCATCGGCATCGCTCTATGGATCCTGCAGGTACCGCTAGCTCTACCGCTGGCGGTCATCGTCTTTATTACCTCGTTCATCCCGATGGTCGGCGCAACGTTCGCCGGCATCCTTGCCACGCTCGTGGCGTTGGTGGCCAACGGACCTGTTGTCGCACTGATCGTGCTCGGTGTAGTGATCCTGGTAAATCAGCTTGAGGGCAACTTCCTGCAGCCAGTCGTGATGGCACAGGCCCTGAACCTGCATGCCTTGGTCATCCTGCTTGCACTGACGATAGGTACCGTTTTGGCCGGTCTTGTGGGCGCCGTGCTCTCCGTGCCCATAACCGCCGTCGCGTGGGCCATCGTCAAGATATGGACCGGCCGTGATACCGAGGCGATCGAGGGGCCAACCAGAGGCTAGCTGGCCACGATCCACCGGGGATTTGCCTTCCAGTTCCCCGCCGCAGGGGCCTTGACGTTACGCCCGTCTACGCTGAGATCCCCGGTTCTAATACGATGATGCGGCTATAGGACTCCGAACATAGTTACCCACGCGCTGGGAGGATTGCGGCGCTGATCCCCTCGCAGCACCGTGGCGGCCGGGCAGTCGTCCTCGTCCCGTCGATCAACAGAATCTCCTGTACTTCAACTGCAACACGATGACGTCTCATGTCCCTATGGATATGAGACGTCTCGTTGCCATTGACCAGCTCCCTTGGCGTCCGCTCCAAATCCCGCGGAATTACAGCAGGGCCTATCCTGGTAGATATTCTCGAAACTGTGTCTCGAAACTTGTTGATTAAATTGGTGCAGTCCTCACTAGTTACGAGACATGTTGGAGCTACCCGCAGGTTAGGACTCAGCGGATCAATCAGTTCAACTGGCGTTTGTAGTCAAAGCTCCAGGTGTTGCCTGCGAACGAATGGCAGGCGGTGGTCAAATACCCTTTCTGCGCATACTGGTTCTTCCAGTAGGCGCAGGCTTCATAGGAAACCCGTGGCCACGCCGTAAAGCCGGCCGGTGTCGCGGACGATGCCGGGGCGACGGCCGCCCCTAGACCCATCAAAAGACCGCATGCCAAGGTGATAGCTGAGAGGCGCTGGCGGGAACGAGAAGTTTTCATGTTGACTCCTTAACTGATGCTGCGAAGGTATGCAAGCTCAAGGTGCGCTCCTTGCCGAGTCTATGGACGACCAAGACACATTGACATGGGCAGCGCTACCCATTCCCAAAAATGCGGCCCAGCCCCGGTGCTTTGCTTCCGGTCGCTACATAGATCGGTGGGATCGCGGTGCTGGTTGTGCTGCGTGCAGCGGCTGAAGTGCGGCTACCGGACATCCGCAATCGAATGGGTTACGAACTCTCCATCGAAATACCGGAAGGACCAGACATCAACTGCGGTATGGGGTGCTGCGGGGCAATCACTGAATTCGTTGGACGATGCGATACACGGTATTCCGGGCAACTATGAAAAGTTCAGCGATTTCAGTGGTGGCGTGTTCTCACCCCCTGTTACAAGGAGACGAGATGGGATTCCTTGGTCTTGGAGAGTTTGGGCTGTTTGCCGCGAAGCCGGCCCTTGGCCTTAGCGACCTGCATTCCCTCTCGGGTACGGGCGCGGATGAGATCAGATGCGAATCCGGCGACCATGGCTAGGACATTGAAGAGGAGTCGACCGACGGGGACGGCGGGATCGTGGATGGATCCGCCGATGCTGAATTTCACTTCGCGGAAGGTGAAGTCATCGAAGATGTCCTTGGCATCAGGCAGGCGCCGTGCGAGCCGGCCCAGTTTGGTGACGCCGAGGGTGTCACCGGCACGGACGGCAGCAAGCGCCTGGCCTAATCCCGGCCGTTCCCGATAATGTGCGAAGCCACAGGTGCACCTGTGGCGATTGAGCCACCGAAGTGAGACAGTTTCGCGGGCAGGGTATAAGCGATTCCGAAGGCCTCCTGCACATTTGGGGTCATTCAGCGTGAGAGGACGCCTCGAATGCGTCGCGATCCGGGACCGTCTTACGGGACATCGTAGATGGCGTGAAACACGCTATAAAAGGGGCGATCAAGCCCTCCTTTTGTAGACTGTGCAAGTGAAGGATGATGATCTCACGCCCTACGAGCGGGCGGGACGTAACCTCGGTGAACCCGCTGGATGGCAGTTGGCTGAGGCCGAGGGGCGCCTAGAGGCTCAGGACGTCCTGGACCGACTCGCCAGCATGGCGTTGTATGAATTCGGCGAGAACAGAGACGACTGGCCGACTGCTTTCGACGAAGAGGGATTCTTCCCCGCTTTGGCTGCGGAGGGGAAGAGTTTTGATGGTGGCATCAGCTTTCACGTGTGGCCGAATGACCATCCGCCGCCACATATCCACTTTCTGAAGAAATCTGAGCCCGACAGTCAGTACGTGAAGATCAACCTCGAGACTGGCGAATCCGAGGGCGCCCTTCAGTCCTGGGCAAACCAGAAGCAGCTCAAGAAAATCAAAGCGCTCATCGTCAAGCACCATGAGCTTTTCGAAGGCTGGTGGCAGAAAAACCATGGAGACACCGTCGCAATCCTCGATTGGAGCTTCGGTTCGTCGTCTTGTACGAAGGTACATCCCCAGCTGTTAACGCCAACCGAAAATAGGGCCAGTGGTGCTATTTGAAAACAGGGCCACTGGTTGTGTTTTTCTATTGTGC
>NZ_PPXC01000020.1 GCF_002909445.1 Arthrobacter glacialis | reverse complement strand
GGAGCTGAGGAAGAACTCCACAGTGGCGGCCGCTGCTGGACCTGCGTCCTTAGCTCCGTCGTGGATGACCTCCTCACAAACCCGGTCACGGGAACCATGGCCGCGGAACTGATCCCGTTGGCGGCGGCGCTGAAGTCAATGAAGCGGGCCAACAGTGGCCTGACCTGGATCCGCCAACGGCACGTCAGCGAGTTCCTCCGCAACCTGGCCGTCGCACCAGAGATCACTCACGAGGCCTTCGACGAACTACCAGACTCACGCACCCGCGAGTATGTGCGTGGACTCCTTGCCGAACTTGGGGCGCTCCCCCGACGCGACGAACTCCGCAAGCGCTATGACCGCTGGGCCGTGGAAGCCCGCGAACGTGTGAAGAGCCCTCAGAATGTTGAAGTGATCCGCCGCTACATCCGCTGGCACCACCAACGACGGATGAACCACATGGACGAAGTCACCCGCGGCACCTTCCTCCGCGCCAAACAAGAAGTCACAGTCGCCATCGACCTCCTGAACTGGCTCACAGACCACAGCATCAAACTGTCCGAACTCCAGCAATCCCACCTCGACGTATGGCAAGCCGAGGGGCCAACGACCAGACGCATCGCCGAGCGCTTCCTCAAATGGGCCATCAAAACCAAAGTGGCCCCTTCTGGACTCACCATAGTTCCGCACCGGCGCGGCACCAGTCCAAGACTCGCCATAACGGGCCAGGACGAAGCCCTCAAGCAGGTCATCCACGAAGACGGACTCGAGACACGTGACAGGGCCGCCGCGATCCTCATCCTCGTCTTCGGGCAACAGGCTGAGAACATCGCACGGCTAACCTGGAACGACGTGACCATCACTGAAGAACTGGTCACCATCCAACTCGGGACAATCCACATCGCACTGCCGGATCCATTGGCCCAGCCATGGCGCGAACTCGTCGAGAGCCCAGGGCATGACCTGACCGCTTCACACCCAAACAGCGCCTGGGTATTCCGAGGAATCTCCCCTGGCCAACACATCAACCCCGGATACCTCACAACCCGCCTCAGTAAGTTGTTCAAAACCCGGGCAGCTCGACTCGGAACCCTCCACGAACTCACCAAGCTCGCCCCCGTGGCCATCATTGCCGAGGCCTTGGGCTACTCCCCTGTAACCATCGAACGCCATGCTACCGATTCGGCAGCCGCTTACGCGCAGTACGTGGCTGAAGTAGAAGCTGTCAGGCGAAACCCCTGAAAGCATCTTCACCTTCGGACATGTCATCGGAGTTTTCCGAGTCCATGTTGGGGCACCGCAGAAAACGGAGAAACTCGTCCGCTAAATACGAATTGGGCTAGGTAGCCACTGGACGACAGCTGGCCAACGGAAGGCACCCAGAGTCCGTCCATATCGGCAACCTTTGCTGGGACTGCTTGTTTTTGAAGCGTCAACGTGCGGGGTTACTGCGTGGTGCGCGAGACGAGTACGGAACCCACTTGAACCTTCAGCGACGTTGTCGGAATGAGAGCGGATACCATTTGGCATGGGATTTTTTCGAAAGAAGGTGGCAGCGACGTCGCCGGTGCCTGCCCCGCCGGTGACCTCGTCGACCGATGATGCCGGCCAAACGGAGGGGCTGCTGCTCACCCCGGAGGAGTTGCCGCCGGGATTCACTTACCCGCGCAGTCTTCTCCGACTCGTGGAGGCTGGACTATTCGAACTGGAACTCTGGTGGATCCCGACCGGCGATCGCCTCCGTGAGCTCAACAGCGGGATGGCCAAGCGCTATCCCAAACGCCATCTGCTGCTCTTTGCCAAGCGCCAGGACAACGACGACTGCGTCTGCTTCGACTTGGACACCGGAAAAGTGGCACGCGTGCACGACTGGGCATCACCCGGGTGGGAAGCACGCGGCGAATTCCCAGACTTCGACAGCTGGCTACACTCTGCAATTGACGATTTGATTGAGTTCTAAATGACAGTAACTCCCACTGCACTGCCGAGATTCGGTGCTTGGCATGATTGATCGGACTAAGCTAAGCAAGATAGTCTCCTTGGCCTTGCGGCATGAACCGTGGCTATTCGAACTGGAACTTGATGACCGCGGCTGGACTTCTACGGAAAGCCTGCTCACCGCACTTCGGGCCGAATCACCGGGCTGGGCCGAATTGAGCCGCGATGATCTCGCAAGGATGATAGCCACCGCCGCGAAGCCTCGCCATGAAATGCAGGGCCACAAAATACGGGCCCTCTACGGCCACAGCACGCCCGACGTCATCGCAATGGTGCAGTCCGTCCCGCCCGAAGAACTATTCCACGGGACATCGCCGGCAAGCACCCACACAATCCTGGCCGAAGGTCTCCGACCCATGGGCCGGCAATACGTGCATCTATCCAAGGACACCCACACGGCAGACTTGGTCGGAAGCCGAAAGGCACCAAACCCGGTAATCCTCAGCATCGATGCCAAAGCAGCCAATCTTGCTGGACTTCCCTTCTATCGTGGAAGCGACATCGTCTGGCTCGCCAACCAGATACCGGCTGAATTCATCGATATTCTCCCGACGTCATCGAACAAAACATGATCTCTGAAGCCGAAATTGGCCAACCTAATCCTGTTTCAGTTGGGAACGCTTTGCGGACGCGGACTAACTTGTAGAGTTACAGCACCACCCTGGAAGCCGCAACTAGGTATTCTCCGGGCTAGTTTCGAAAGCTAGGTTGAAGGACAGACTATGCGCAGGGCCAATCGGCAATGTGCACTTGGGTAATACGGGGACGGACTGATGAGAGCTGCAATTCGTTGGCTTGGAAGCCTCGATATCAAAGACTTGGACTCTTGGCGGCCCATAGAAGAGAGCTGGTCAGTGGGCATTAGGCTCTTGGCTGGACCTTCAGGAGAGCCTGGGGAGGAGTCCTTCGATTTTACGGTGTGCAGTACGGCCTGGATTGACGAGCTGGTTGCCCGTGACGGTATTTGGAATGGACGGCATCATCTCATTGCGGATGGTTTCAATTGGCAACGCATTCGTTCGTATATTTTTGGCCGTGTGGAGGCCTGCCAAGGGCCGACGTGGAACGACGTTGCAGAGCAATTGAGCAGATTAGGCTACTGGGAATTTGAGGACTATCAACGATAGGCACTAGATCCACAAGTCGACTACGGGGCGGCAGGGCTGGAGCGCTTAGGCCCAGGTGCTACTCCCCGCTCATGAACACCCGCGCATGCCAGTTTGGAAAGGGTTGAGTTTAGGGGACTAGCGGCACCTTTCAGGCCGTATTGAGGAACCTCGTCAGGATGCGGATCCAGCCTTCTAACTGGTCCAGATGGGCGTCGTGGCTGGCGTTGGCTAAGTCAGCACGCAGAGTCCCGGGACGCCGGCTGACGAACTCCTGCTTGTGCGCCTCGGTGAACATCCCGCCGTCGGCGTACACCACAAGCGTTCTGGCGCGCACTGAAACCCATTCATCCCAACGTGGTCGCATCACGTGGCGGATGCAGGATTCCATGATGTCGGCATCAAACCGTGGCCAGAGCCCGTCGTTCCGCCGTTCCAGGGATTTCACCCAGGCTGCCGCAATGGGCGAATCCCCCAGAAATGCCAACGCCTCGGCATCGTCCGTAAAGTGAACGGGCCAACTGGCAAAGAACTCACCCAGCCCAACGGCGTCGTCCAGCGTTCCGGAACCGGCGTCACTCTCAAGCAACACCAGCGAATCGATGAGATCCGGCCGCGCCGCCGCCACCAACATGGCCGTGTGAGCTCCCATGGATTGCCCCACAAGATGAACTGGCGAATCGTGGCTGACGTGAGCAATGAGTGCAACAACGTCCTGCACAAAGGAATCCCTGGAAACGTCCGCCGGGCGTCGCGTGCTGCGCCCATGGCCCCGCTGGTCCAGCGCCACCACGCGATACTGCTGCGCCAAGGCGGCCATGGTGGGCGCAAACTCACCCGACTCCCCCGCCAATCCGTGCAGAATTACCACCACTGGACCAGCGCCACAAGCCACAAATGCCAGCTCAGTCCCATCCCGGGTGATCGAAGACCACTGAGAAGTGGGATCTTCTGAGGGCAACTCCCCCGAATTATTCGAATTAATGTTCTAACAATTCGCTAGGCGCCAACATAGGCTGCCAGGTGCTGGCCCGTCAGCGTCGCCCGCGATGCCACCAGCTCGGCCGGCGTGCCCTCAAAGACAATGCTTCCACCGTCGTGGCCTGCGCCGGGGCCAATGTCGATAATCCAGTCCGCGTGTGCCATGACGGCCTGGTGGTGCTCAATCACGATGACTGACTTGCCGGAATCCACAAGCCTGTCCAACAGCCCCAGGAGCTTTTCGACGTCGGCCAGGTGCAGGCCGGTGGTGGGCTCGTCCAGGACGTAGACGCCGCCCTTCTCCCCCAGGTGCGTGGCCAATTTGATGCGCTGGCGCTCACCGCCGGAGAGGGTGGTCAGCGGCTGGCCCAGCTTGAGGTAACCAAGTCCGACGTCGGCCAGCCGGGACAGGATCTTGTGCGCGGCCAGCAACTTCGCTTCGCCGTCGCGGAAGAATTCCTCGGCCGCGTCCATCGACATTCCCAGCACTTCGCTAATGTTCTTCCCGCCCAGGTGATACTCCAGGACGGCGGCCTGGAAACGTCGACCCTCGCACTCCTCGCAAACGGTGGAGACGCCGGCCATCATGCCCAGGTCCGTGTAGATGACGCCCGCGCCGTTGCACGTGGGGCAGGCGCCCTCGGAGTTGGCGCTGAACAATGCAGGCTTGACACCGTTGGCCTTGGCAAAGGCCTTGCGGATGGGTTCAAGCATGCCCGTATACGTGGCGGGGTTGCTGCGGCGGGAGCCACGGATGGCGCCCTGGTCCACGGTCACCACGCCCTCGCGGCCGGACACGGAACCGTGGATCAGAGAGCTCTTGCCCGAACCGGCCACACCGGTGACCACTGTGAGCATGCCCAGCGGGATGTTCACGTCGACGTTCTTGAGGTTGTTCTCGTTGGCGCCCCGGACTTCCATCGCCCCGGTTGACTTGCGGAACGAATCCTTCAGCGACACCTTGTCGTCCAGGTGCTTGCCGGTCAGGGTGCCACTGGCGCGCAGCCCCTCGATGCTGCCCTGATACACCACTTCACCGCCGTCGGATCCGGCGCGCGGCCCCAGATCAATGACATGGTCGGCGATGGCAATGGCTTCCGGCTTGTGTTCCACCACCAGCACAGTGTTGCCCTTGTCGCGAAGCTGGAGCAGGAGCGTGTTCATGCGGGCAATGTCATGCGGGTGCAGGCCAATGGTGGGCTCATCGAACACATAGGTGATGTCTGTCAGGGACGAGCCCAGGTGGCGAATCATTTTGGTGCGTTGTGACTCACCACCGGACAGTGTTCCGGAGGGCCGGTCCAGCGATAGGTAGCCCAGTCCGATGTCCACGAAGGAGTCAAGGGTCTCCCCCAGCGCCTCCAACAGCGGAGCTACGGAGGGCTCCTCCAGCGATCGCACCCACGCGGCGAGGTCGCTGATCTGCATGGCACACGCGTCGGCGATGCTGACGCCGTTGATCGTGGAGTTGCGGGCATGCTCGGCCAAGCGGGTGCCGGCGCACTCGGGGCAGGTAGTGAAGACCACGGCGCGCTCCACGAAGGCGCGGATGTGCGGCTGCATGGCGTCCACATCCTTGGCCAGCATGGACTTCTGCATCTTGGGGATGATGCCCTCGTAGGTCAAGTTGATGCCCTCAACCTTGACTTTGGTGGGCTCCCTGTACAACAGGTCGTGGAGTTCCTTCTTGGTGTACTTGCCAAGCGGCTTGTCCATGTCGAAGAAGCCGGTACCGCCGAAGATGCGCCCGTACCAGCCGTCCATGCTGTATCCGGGGACGCTAAGCGCCCCCTCGGAAAGGGACTTCCCGGCGTCGAAAAGGGCTTCCAGATTGAAGTCCTTGACGTTGCCCGTGCCTTCACAGCGCGGGCACATTCCGCCGGTCACGGAGAAGCTGCGGCGTTCCTTGACCTTCTCCCCTCCCCTTTCAATGGTGATGGCGCCTGCACCACTGACCGAGGCCACGTTGAAGGAATAAGCCTGTGGGGATCCGATGTGTGGCTGGGCCAGGCGGCTGAATACAATGCGAAGCATAGCGTTGGCGTCCGTAACGGTGCCAACGGTTGAGCGCGGGTTGGCACCCATCCGCTCCTGGTCCACCAAAATGGCGGTGGTAAGACCCTCCAGCACATCCACATCGGGCCGGGCCAGTGTTGGCATGAAGCCCTGCACAAAGGCACTGTAGGTCTCGTTGATCATGCGCTGGGACTCTGCCGCAATGGTGCCAAAGACCAATGAACTCTTGCCCGAGCCGGAGACGCCAGTGAACACCGTCAAGCGGCGCTTGGGGATCTCTACGCTGATGTCCTTGAGGTTGTTCACGCGCGCGCCTCGCACCCGGATCAGGTCATGGGAGTCGGCAGCATGCAACTGGGAGGTTTGTGCGTCGACATTACTGCTGATGCTCATGGCGTCTCTTTTCTGTCAGCGGGAGGCTTGCGGCCTGGGCCGGCGGACCAACTGCCGCTGCTTACTTTAGTGACCGAGGCAGCAGCCGCGCATCGGCCGTTGATACTACTAGTTGCTGGAGCCGGGACTGGCTATGGTGAACAGCTCGCAGGTGGCGTTGTAGTACGAATCAGTGGGGCCCTGGTGAGCCATGCCAAGGCGGCGGCACACCGTTTGGGAAGCCTCGTTGGCGGGATTTGTCACAGCCACCACCTGGCTCAGTCCGCTGCTGAAAGCATGCTCCAAAACAGCAGCGGCAGCTTCACCTGCGTAGCCATTGCCCCAATGGTCTGGATGGAAATGCCAGCCGATTTCGACGTCGTCGGAAGGCTCCAGGGGCTCCTCCCCCGAGGCGGGAATGGGCTTGAGCAACAGTGTTCCCACCACCAGTCCGTCCGACGAGCGGGCAACAGCCCAAATGCCATGGACGGGATGGTCAATGCTTTGGAAGCGGGCAACTCTTTCCTCGGCCTCAGCCCGGCTCACCATGACCGCTGGATCCGAACCAATAAAGCGCTGCACTACCCAGCGTGAGTACAAGTCGTAGACGAAATCAACGTCGGTTTCTTGCCAGGCTCGCAGCGTCAGTCGCTCTGTGGTGATGTTCTTCATTCAACTATTGTGCACTGTTGGCGGCCCCCTTGCAGCCTGCCTCCCTGCGAACACGCTATGAATTTCACTGTCGACGCCCCGAGGCAACACAGCCCGGGTGACCATCCGCAGTCAATGCTTGACACAATGGGAGACAACACATTCTCGTGAAGGGGTATGCGCATGAAAATTGTTTTGGAAGTTGACCTGGAGGCCGGCACCGCCGAGACCATCATGGATAGCAGATATGCGGCCGTAGGGTCCTGGCGCATTGAGGACCAGCATGCTTGAGCCCGGCTCCAGCAGTCCACTGTTCGACGACGCTTACCTCCAGCAGGCTGTGGCTGCCGTCCTCGACGCCGGAGAGCTTCCTGCGATTGTCCAGGCAGGCCACCCCGTGCTGCGCGCTGCCGCACTGCCCTTCACGGGACAACTCGACGATGCGCAGTTGCGTGACCTCGTTGAGCTCATGACCGCAACCATGCGTGCAGCCCCGGGTGTTGGCCTGGCCGCCCCTCAGATCGGCATCCCCCTGCAACTGGCAGTGCTCGAGGACCAATACCCCGTCACGCCGGAAAACGCTGCAGCCCGCAGCCGAGAGCCCCTGGAACTTTTCGCCATCCTCAACCCGCACTACACTGCAGTTGGCTCCGAGGTGGCCTCACACTATGAGGGATGCCTGTCCATGTCCGGCTGGCAGGCAGTGGTGGACAGGCCCGCAGCGGTGGAACTCTCCTATCAGGACCAAAACGGGACGGCACACACCCGCCAGTTCACGGGGTGGCAAGCCAGGATTGTCCAGCACGAGACAGACCACCTTTCTGGAACCCTCTATATAGACAAGGCACACACACGCTCGCTGGCCAGTAACGAGCAGTACAGCGCCCACTGGGCCAACCCGGACATTGCTGCGGCCCAGGCCGGGCTAAATTTCTAGGGCCCCAGCATTTCTAGGACCCCTGCTGCCGGGGGTCCAGTTTCCGCCCCAGCGGCCCGCTCAACCTAAGATGGTTGCATGGAACCCTGCGTAGTTGAAGCTTTGTTGTGCCCCCATTGCGGCCTGGAATATATTGTCCCGCAGCCCGGTGCCAACAGCGTGGTATGCGTTGAGGGTCACAGCTTTGACGTAGCCCGCCAGGGCTACCTCAACCTGCTGACGGGACACGGCACCAAGTTCCTGCCCGACACCGCCGCCATGGTCAATGCACGGGACGCGTTCCTGGACGCGGGACACTACCAAGGTCTCAGCGATGCCTTGGCCCGGCAGGTGGAAGCCGCACTCCCGCCCACAGAAACCGCCCTGCTAGTGGATGCGGGCACCGGAACCGGCTATTACCTGCAACAGGTATTGGGCTTCCTGGGCGCTCGCAGCAATGAAGCAGTTGCCGGGCCTGAACACCGCGACAGCCGCCGCGTGGACGCCGTGGGACTGGACATTTCCAAGTTCGCCCTACGCCGCGCCGCCAGGCGGAACCCGCGCGCGGCGAACATTGTGTGGGATCTATGGCGCGCCCTGCCGCTGGGAGCCAACACGGCCGACGTCGTCCTGGTCATCTTTGCCCCGCGCAACGCGAGTGAATTTGCGCGCATCCTCAAGCCCGGCGGCTCGCTCATAGTGGTCACTCCCCTGCCGGCGCACCTGGCGGAAATTGCCAAGATTGCCGGACTGCTGGCTATTCAAGAGGAAAAGGAAGCTGCGCTGGTTCACTCAATGGCAAGCCACTTCTCGCTGGTAAGCAGCCATGAGGTGCTGTGTCCGCTGGAACTGAGCCCGGCGGATGTTGGCAATGTGGCCCTCATGGGTCCCGCTGGGCACCACCTGGATCCGGTGGCATTGGGTCAACAACTCGCCCAGCTTCCTGAATTGACCGCGGCCACGGCGGCCTTCCGAATTTCGGTGTTTGCCCCCACCAGCCAGGCCTAGTTCTGTTCGGCGGCCTGCAGCTTATCGGGGTTGTCCAGATCCACCATCTGAGATTTGGGTGTCTTGCCGTGCAGATCAACGTGCAGCCACTTCAGGGTTAGCTGCGTGAGGGGTCCCACGCCCAGGGCGAACGCTGCGGTTCCGGCGCCCACCACGCCACCCAGGAAAAAACCCAGGACCACAACGCTCAGCTCAATGCCGGAACGAACAAGCCACACGGGCCGTCCGGTGACGCGCACCAGACCTGTCATAAGGCCGTCGCGGGGGCCCGGTCCAAGACCGGCGCCAATGTAGAGCGCCGTTGCGAATGCCAAGATGAACAAGCCGGCAGCAAACGATGCCAGCTGCAGAGGCAGTTGGGTGGCCTGCGGGATCAAGGCCAATCCGAGGTCCGCGAACGCCCCCACCAGCAAGGCGTTGGCAATAGTCCCAAATCCGGGCCGCTGTTTGAGCGGAATCCAGAGCAACAAGACCAGTCCACTGATCAGGATGGTCCATACGCCAAACGAGAGGCCAAAGGTGCGGGACATGCCCTGCGAAAAGACGTCCCAGGGTGACGCGCCAATGTTTCCGCGGATCATCAGGGCGATGGCCACTCCGTAGAGGGCCAAACCAACGAACAGTCGGGTAAGGCGGATGGGCAGGGACGTAGTGGTAAGAAACTGGTGCATGAGACAAGTCTAGTCAAACTGGACTTACGCGAAAGGGCCAATTCCACTAATGTGGATTTATGAACTCTTTTGTCACCGGCAGACGGTTAGCGCGCGAACTGGGCGAATGGCGCAGCAACGCACCCGCCTACAGGGCCTTGGCCGAGCGCATTCGGGTGTTGTTGATGGATGGCAGGCTTTCCAGCGGCGCCAAGTTGCCGGCCGAACGCGAGCTGAGTCAGGCCTTGGATCTGAGCCGCACCACGGTCGCCGCGGCTTACTCCAAATTGCGCGACGACGGGTTCCTGGACAGCGTCCGGGGTTCCGGGAGCACCTTGCGCCTGCCCGGCCGTGAACGCGGCGAGCATGGCATGCACAATGGACTGGCCTTTGACTTCACGAAGGCCACAGCGCCCGCGTATCCGGGGATTCAGGCAGCTTACGCCGACGCTGTTGCACAGCTGCCCAACTACCTCTCCCATGACGGCTTTGACATGGTCGGCATGCCAGACCTTCGTGAAACCATCGCTCAGCACTATCGGGACAGGGGGCTGCCCACCTCGGCGGATCAAATCATGGTGACCATTGGCGCCCAACACGCCCTGAACCTGGTGACCAGGACGCTGTACTCGCCCGGCGAACGGATCATGGTGGAGCAACCCACCTATCCGCACGCGTTGGATACCTTCACCTCCATGGGGGCTCGCATCCTGGCATTTCCCGTGCGCCAGGATGGCGGCTGGGACTTGGCCCAGGCGCTGTTGCAGATACGCCGCGCCGCCCCCAGCATGGCCTTCCTCATGCCAGATTTTCACAATCCCACGGGCATGAGCATGTCCATCCAGGAACGCGAATATCTGGCTGCCGCGGCCGCGCGCGAAGGCACTGTCCTGGTGGTGGATGAGACCACGGCCCTGCTGGACATTGACCGCGGACCCATGCCGCCCATGGCCTCCTTCTCCCCCAGTGTGCTGACCCTTGGATCCTTGGGAAAAATCGCTTGGGGCGGCTTGCGCGTGGGCTGGATCCGCGGTCCGCGGGACATCATGGCCCAACTGTTGCGCAACAGGCCCGCCATGGATCTGGGCACGCCGCTGGTCGAACAGCTGGTGGCCACCACCTTGCTGCGTGACTTGCCCTCCATGATGGCAAGTCGAAGCCTGGATCTGCGCCGCGGCCGGGACACGCTGGTATCACTGCTGGCGGAGCACCTGCCGCAGTGGAAAGTTGAAGTCCCCGACGGCGGACTGTCCCTGTGGATCAACACCGAAACCATTTCCAGTTCGGCGCTCGCCCTGGCCGCCCGTGCCGAAGGTCTTGGTCTTGTGCCTGGGCCCCGGTTCGGCGTGGACGGCGCTTTTGAGAGGTACCTGCGCCTGCCTTTCTGCTACAGGGATGAACAAATGCGCGACGGCGTGAAAATCTTGGGCCGTTTGGGCCAACACGTTGGTTCCGACCCCTTAAGAATGCCCCTTCAGGCAGTAATTTAGCCGGAAATTTCCAGCCCAACGTAGTAGTGTCATAGGTACACATCAGTCTCTAAGGGGGACGAAATGCTTGAATGGATTAATGACTTCGGCTGGATCATCTGGCTCTCAGTCTTCTTGCTCCTAGCCGTTGCCGAGATGCTAACGCTGAACCTGTACTTCATCTTGATGTCAGTGGGTGCACTGGCCGCCTTGGTGGCCTTCTTGTTCCACGCCGAGCTGTGGCTGCAGATTGTGATCTTCTGCGTCGTTGCCCTGGCCACTACGGTTCTGATCAGACCCTTGGCCATGAGCCACCTCCACCGCGGACCGGCAGACCAACTCTCCAACATTGACCGGCTCATTGGCCACAAGGCTGTGGTCATTGAGTCCGTGAGTTCAAGTGGAGGTCTGGTGAAGATCGGCGGAGACATTTGGACCGCACGGATCAACACCGGAGTGGATGTACCCGTGGGAGCCACCGTGGAGGTCGCCTCCATCGACGGCGCTACTGCCATCATCGACTATCCCTCCGCGCAAAAATCAGCCGGACCGGCCACCACAACAGCCTGAGTACCGCAACGGTGCAGCAGGGCTTGACCTTGCGCGCCTTGACGGTATGAGCACACAGATTCTTTACACAGAAAAGAGGGGATTTCATGGGAGACGCTGGCACACTCGTGTGGCTATTTGTAATTTTTGTCCTACTGATATTCGTAGTAATCGTTCTAGTCCGTTCAGTGCGTATCATCCCGCAGGCCCGTGCCGGCGTGGTGGAGCGGCTGGGTAAGTACCAGCGCACACTCAATCCGGGCTTGACGGTCTTGATTCCATTCGTGGACCGGTTGTTGCCGCTGCTGGATTTGCGCGAGCAGGTTGTTTCCTTCCCGCCGCAGCCGGTCATCACCGAAGACAACCTGGTGGTCTCCATTGACACCGTGGTCTACTTCCAGGTGACGGATCCTCGTGCAGCCACGTACGAGATCGCCAACTACATCCAGGCTGTTGAGCAGTTGACAACAACCACCCTGCGTAACGTTGTGGGTGGTTTGAATCTTGAAGAGGCACTCACCTCCCGCGACCAGATCAACGGCCAGCTCCGTGGCGTGCTCGATGAGGCCACTGGCCGCTGGGGCATTCGCGTGAGCCGAGTTGAGCTCAAGGCCATTGACCCGCCCCTGTCCATCCAGGATTCAATGGAGAAGCAGATGCGTGCCGAGCGTGACCGCCGTGCAGCCATCCTGACGGCCGAAGGAACCAAGCAGTCAGCCATTTTGACTGCTGAAGGTGAGCGCCAGTCATCTATTTTGAAGGCTGAGGGTGATGCCAAGGCGGCCATCCTGCGCGCCGATGGTGAATCTCAGGCCATCCAGAAGGTTTTCAGTGCCATCCACAAGGGCAACCCCACGCAGAAGCTGCTGGCGTACCAGTACCTGCAGACGCTGCCCAAGATCGCCTCCGGTACGTCCAACAAGCTGTGGATCATCCCCAGCGAAGTGGGCGAAGCGTTGAAGGGCATCGGCAACGTTTTGGGCAACACGGCAACTGACGCGGACGACGCCGTCGAACCAACAGAGAGTGCCGCACAGTAGCTCGCGTCACACCAGCACCACCAACTGCATCAAGGGCGCGGCCAAGCACGTATAATAAGTGTTTGGCCGCGTGGCTTTTTGCCCGGCCGCCATTCAACGCTCATTGTCGCTCAGGAACAACTGTGCACAGTGCCGCGTTGAATCAAGAGACGTTAACAAATTTAGGGAGAAGTCATGAGCGATCGTAGCCTGCGTGGCATGCGCCTGGGCGCACAGAGCATGGAGACCGAATCCGGTGTTGAGCCGGCTCCTCGCCAGAGCGTGGAGTACCGTTGCGCCGACGGAGAGCAGGTCTTCGTGACCTTCTCCTCGGAAGCTGAAATCCCGGCAACGTGGATGTCCAAGACCGGCAAGGAAGCCCTGCTCGTCAACGGCGAGGCTCCTGACACCTCCAACGACAAGCCCGTGCGCACCCACTGGGACATGCTTCTGGAACGCCGCACCTTGCCTGAGCTGGAAACCATCTTGGCTGACCGCTTGACCATCCTGCGCGAAAAGCGTGGCGAGAAAGTCTAACTTTCACAAGATACACAAAAGGTGGGCCGCCCGATGATCGGGCGGCCCACCTTTTTGCATCCTGGCTGCCCTCCCCCGCACGTCACTGGACAGATAATGCCGCCATTACGCGTGGAAGCGGCATTATCTGTCCAGTGACGGGGCTCGTGCTGGTGGCCTAGCGTGCCGAGCGACGCCGGACAACCACCCAGGTGCCCAGGCCGGCGGCGATGAGGACCAAGCCACCGGTGAGTGTGCAGATAATGCCCCCAAAATTGGATTTTGGGGGCATTATCTGCACACTCACCGTGGGTGAGCCAGCGGTGGTCGAGCCCGCGGCTAGGGGATGATTCCTACACGCACGTGGCCGCCGGTGGTGGCTTCCGCAATGGCCTCATCCAGCTCGGACAGCGGGTAGCTGGTGCCGACCAGCTCAGCGAAGGGATAGGCGCAGTGCCGTTCCTCCAGGTACGCGACGGCGTCGATGAGATGCTTTGGCGCATAGTTATGGACGCCGCGGACGGTCTTCAGACCACGGACCACAGCTTCGGGATCGAGCTGAACCCGCCCTGCTGGGTGCACGCTGCCGACAAGAACGGCGACGCCGCCAATGTCCAGGCAGTCGATGGCCTGGGCAACGGCCGCCGAGGAGCCGGACGCCTCGATGGAGACATCCAAGCCATCCTGCAGGCCCAGGCGCGTCTGTACTGCCTCGAAGGAATCGGGCAGGCCGGCCGGGCTCATGGGGTCAACAGTTTCAATGGCGCCGAACCGCAGGGCGTTGGCGCGACGGGACGGATCCGGATCGGAAACAATGACGCGCGCTCCCCTATCGGTTGCTGCCGCGGCAACAGTGAGCCCCACCAGACCGGCACCTGTGACAAGCATGGTGGCACCGTCAAGATTCATGACGGAAGCAGCTGCGTCGATGGCGCCGATGGCTGTCGCCGAGGCGCAAGACAAGGGTGCAGCAATTTCACGCGGCATGGACGAGGCTACGGGAACAATGGTTGTCCCGGAGCGCAGGTGCACGTGCGTGGCGAAGCCGCCGCTGAGTTCCCAACCGTGGCGCACTTGTTCGTGACCGTACTTCGCCAGCTGGCGACACTTTTGCGGGACGCCCTTGAGGCAGCGGTCGCAGTCGCCGCAGCTGACCATGATGGACCAGATGACGCGGTCGCCGATGGCCAATGCTTGGCCGCCGGCGCGACGGGCGCCCTCCCCCACGGCCACAACCTTGCCGACTTGCTCGTGCCCCAGCACGAGTGGTGTGGGTGCACTGCGGCGGCCGTGAACAGTGTGAAGATCGGAGCCGCAGACCGTTGCGAACTCCACTTCAATCAGTGCATCCCCTGGCGCCAAATAGACCTCGGGTACGGCCATGAGCTGGTGTTTGGTGCCTTGCTTGATCCACGCCATGGCTGTGGGAGGGGGTGAAAGGGTGATGCGTGAGCCCTGGCAAGTTGCAGCATCGAATAGGCTCATCGGAACACCCGGCGCATCCACATGGCCAGGCCTTCAACGACCAGAACAGTTGCCAGGATCATGAGGACAATGGCCGTGACCACGCCGTACTTGGAGCCCTGGCCGGCGTTGAGCAGGTAGTAGCCGATGCCGCCACCTCCCACGATGCCCAGGATGGTTGCTGCGCGGACGTTGGTGTCCAGCAGGTAGAAGGTGTGGCCAATCAAGGACTGCACACCCTGCGGGAAGGTGGCGCCGGCAAAGACTTGCAGGCGTGTGGCTCCCGTTGCTGTGAGTGCGCGCTCTGGGCCGGGGTTGACCTCCTCGGAGGAGTCGGCAATGAGCTTGCCCAATAAGCCCACACCACAGATCGCCAGGGCCAAAGTTCCGGCCTGGCCACCCAAGCCCGTGACAACGATCAGCATGATGGCGAGGATCACCTCAGGAATGCCGCGAATCACTACCAGAATGAAGCGGCTGGCACTGCGAATGAAACCGTTGGGTGCCACGTTGCGGGCTGCCAGTGAACCAATCACCACCGAGCCCAACAGGGTCAAGAAGGTGGCGGCAAGGGCAATGGCAATGGTCTTCCACATGGCATCGAGCATGGTCCCGTATTCGTAGCTGCCGAAGGTGGGCGGCCAGAACTGCACGGCGATGGCGGGGACCTTGCCCCAGAAGGTGATGAAGTCGCGCCACTGGATGTCGCTGATGACAACGCTGCCTATCACCACCAGAACGGAAGTGATCCCCCAAACTACATTGCGTCGTCGAGCATTGGTCCAAGGGCGCACCAGCGCCTGCGCCGGACTGGCGAAACCGACGGCGTTGGCCATGGTCTCCCGAGGCGACTTTTTGCCGAAGCGGCGGACCAGGCGGTCGCCCATGCCACGGCCGGTGGGTGCATGGCCCAGCATGACCGAGCGAACACTGCTGGACACGACCTCCATGAGAACACACAGGGCGAAGATGACAATCGCGTAGCCCATGCCGAGCGAGTAGTCCATGGCCTTGAAGGCGTAGGACATTTCGCGGCCTAGGCCAATGATGCCCACGTAGCCGAGGATGACCGAGCCGCGCAGGTTGATGTCGTTGCGGTGCAGCACCGTGGCCACCCAGGAGGGCATGACCTGAGGGAAGATTCCAGACACAAATTCCTGCGTTTTGGTGCCGCCGGCGGCACGGATGGCCAGGCGCGGGCCTTCGTCCACCTGTTCGATGGCGTCGGCGAACATCTTGGAGATCATGCCCACAGAGTGGATGCCAATGGCCATGATGCCGGGCAGTGCGCCGAGGGAGAACATGAGGACAAAGACCATGGCGAGGACGACGTCGGGCACGGCTCGGGTGAGCACGCCGACGAACCGGCCGGCCCAGCGCCAGGCCGGGCCGGGGGTGGTGTTGGAGGCGGAGAGGATGGCCACGGGAACCGAGAGCACGGCTGCCAGAAGCGTGCCGCACAGGACCAGTCCCACGGTGAGGGCTGTCAGGTAGAGCAACTCCCCCAGCGGCGGGAAGGTCACGCCGCCAACGCGGATGAAGAAGCGTTCGGCGTTGTCCATGCTCTCAAACATCTTGGGAATCGAGATGTCGATGGCGACAAGTGCCTGGATGGCTATGACCAGGATGACCACAAGGGTGATCGAGGCGCTGATCCGCTCGGGCGAAATCTTGCGTTTGGGGGCCCCGGCAGCGATGCCGCGTACTGGCCCGGGGGTTAGAGCTGTGGCGGTCATGGGGCTTTGCGCCCCGCTCGAGTCGTGGCTGCGGCGGTGGCCAGATCGCGGGCAATGCGTTCACGGTGGCCGGGGGTGTCCAGCTCCTCGGCGATCGCCTGGAACTCGCTGGTGATGGTGGCAACTTCGACCTGGCCGTAGATGCCCATGGCTTCTTCACGGGTCATGTTCTCGGTGAGGGTGTTCAGGACAACCTTGCCGTGGCGCAGTCCTACGATCCTGTCGGCCCATGAGAGCGCCAGGTCCACCTGGTGCAGGCTGCACACCACGGTGAGGCCCTTGCTGCGGGCGATGTCGCGGATCAGGTTCATGACCTGGTCGCTGGACTCGGGGTCAAGGGAGGCTACCGGCTCATCGGCGAGCAGGATTTCCGGTTCCTGCATGAGGGCGCGGGCAATGGCAACGCGCTGCTGCTGTCCGCCGGAGAGGGTGTCTGCGCGCTGGTAGGCCAGCTGCAGCAGACCAACGGTTTCAAGATGTTCAAGGGCTGTCAGGCGGCGGGCCTTGCCATAGCCGAAGAGGCCAAGGCGTGGTCCACGGACCACCGCAAGCGAGCCGGTCAGCACATTTTCCAGCACGGTGAGGGAGGGCACCAACTCAAATTGCTGGAAGATGAAGCCGACGCGGCTGCGCAAGCGGCGGAGTGAACTTCCGGTCAGGCTGGAGAGGTCCTCGCCGAGGACCTGAACCTGGCCGGAAGTGGGAACTTCCAATCCGTTCAGGTGACGCAGCAGTGTTGATTTGCCAGATCCTGAGCGGCCGAGCAAAACCACGAGCTCTCCGCGGCCTGCCTCGAAGCCGACGCCGTCGAGCGCCTTGTTCTCGCCGAAGAGCTTGGTGAGAAAAGCAACCTTTACTGTCCTGTCGCGTTCAATGCCGGCAGTGGCAGGTAACGGCAAGCTTTGGGGATGGCCCATGGTTTTACTCCTAGTTTCCAGTACTTACTTTTTTGCCTGGCACTGTGTTGCGTTGGTGGTCTTGCAGATGTCGCGGATGGTGTCGTAGTAGGAATCCGTGACGGGCTTGGTCTCGTGGAACACGCTGCGGAAGGCTTCCGAATCGGCGTTCTCGACACCGGCTGCAATGATCTGGTCGATCGAGACTTCCTTCAAGGTGCTGATCAGCTTCTCCTGGAGGTCCTTGGGCAGGTCCGAGGACATGACGACGGGGGCACCGGGAACCTTGGTTTCACCAATGACGGTGACCTTGTCGTTCTTCGCAACTTCGCTGTCTTCGGCGAAGCCGGCTTCACACTCAACACCTTCGGCAGTCTTCTGGACGCTTACGTCGTGCTTGCCAGCGAAGACGGCAGTGACGTCCTTCTTCGGGTCAATGTCAGCCTTGAGCAGGTTGTAGCTGGGGAACAAGTAGCCGGAGGTGGAGGAAGGATCCACAAAGCAGACCTTCTTGCCCTTCATGCCGGCGATGTCCTTGATGGGGCTGCCCTTGGGGACGATTGCCTGGGAGAAGTAGCCGGGCTCTTCACCCTCCTCGGTGACGATCGAAGAAATGGGGGTGAGCTTGGCGCCCTGGTTTACTGCTGTGACGTAGGTGAAGCCTGAGAAGGAGGCGACATCGATCTTGCCGGCGTTGGCGGCTTCGATGAGCGCGGCGTAGTCGGTTGACTCGTGGTACTCGACCTTCTTGCCGGTCTGCTTGGCGATGTAATCCATCAAGGGGGTGTAGTTGGTCTCGGTATCCACCGAGTCAGGGACAACACCAAAAACAAGGGTGTTTGCGTCAACGGCAAACTTTCCGGCCGAGGCTCCTGCGTTGGCATCGGAGTTGGCTGAGTCGGCGGGAGCCGAGCAAGATGCCAAAGATCCGGTGAGGAGCGCCATGCTCAACAAGACTGTGGAGACAGAGCGGCGTGAGAGTTTCATTGTGTGATGGAGCCTTTCAAAGTCTGCATGCCGCAGGGATTTTCCCTGACCGGCCTTCAAAAGGTTACGGATCACTTCCTAACGGTTGACTAACTGAAGGCCACTCGATGGTGAACATTTGTTTGAGTAGCGTTCATGTACAGACAAGTGGGAATGGCGATGGCGTGTAGCTGGATGACCGTCCCCGCTCTGGGATCGGGGATACGGTGGCATGTTGTTCATACAAGTGGCAGCAGGTCCGCATGGTCTCTGGCATATGTACGGGCTCGACGGACGCGGATAATGAAGTAGGGGAAGAGGAAAGCGAGCACCCCAACAAGCGCGGCCAGCATGCCAACCGTGAATGCATCCACTGGCCCAGAGACTAGCCGCACCACTTGCTGTGCTCCCAGCCCGATGTACAGCAAGGCGAAATAGCTGACCATAAAGCCAAGGGTTGTCGGAATGACGGCAGCGTATTTCGCGGCAGCAATCTGCTCATTCTCATCAAGGTCGATCTGCTTGTTACGCAATACCACTTTGCTCACCTTCTGCATCGTGCCCATGTCGCGAACGGCAGCATCCCGCAGCTGAGCGTTCAATGGGAGCGTGGAATTAATACCCGCAAAGCTTGCCCCCATGGAAGCAAAACTCAACGCGAAGAGCAGGTGCACACCAACAGGTAGCGATTCCTCTGCATTGCCGACAATGCGGACAATGCCGAGAACGAGGATCCCGGCAATCAACACGACGATAAATGTGATCGCAATAATTGCGATTTTCCTGGCGATCTCTGCCCGAGTCACCGGGGCCCAGCTCAACTGCTGTGGATGGGCTTCGTCACGGCGGCGCAGCCAATCCCCGACCAGCACGCCAATACCGAGCAACACGATCTCGACGGCGATGAATGCACTGGGAAGCCACCAGCCCATACCCACGAAGACGGCGAAAATAGCGATTGCTATCGCGGCCAGGACTTCAAGGCCCAACACCACCCACAGCCAGCGCTTGTAGAAGTGACGGCTTGCCTCCGTCACTTTGACATTCCAATATGCGCGCATGGAACCAAGAGACACCGGACCATAAATCATCACAGTGAGGGCAAAGAAAGCCAGTAACTGAAAGCTCGTGGAATGGTCCGGAGATTGGGCAACGATCAAGAAAATCCCGCCGAACATCAGTGCCGTCGAAACGACCATGGAAAGAATGAAGGCTAGGACTTTCATGGTTGGGCCTTTCATCGACCGCGTATGGCGTACTCCCCGCATCCAACGCCTATCCGGGAAGATCGGTCAACATCCTTTTTGAAACCCGTGGTCCCCGGAATCACGATTCCGGGGACCACATTGTGCCCTTCCGGTGCTACTTTGTGAGTGGACCTAGCTGAAGGTCTCCCCCAGCAGATCCACGAGCTGGGTGGAGCTGTAGTAGTCAAGGCGGAACGATGTGGGGCCCATGGCGTGCACCTGGCCGGACTTGACCGAGGGCAGGTTGGCCAGCACCTTTTCGCTTTCAAAGGTTTTCACAAGTGTTTCGTCCGCACTGAGCAGGAACACAGTGTTTCCGTTGGCCGCCTTGGTCAAGTTTTCGAAGGAGACAAACGCAAAGTCCTGGCGTGCCTTCTCACTGGTGTCCAAGCCCTCGGGAACGTCGGCGATCTTAAAGCCCAGGGATTCCAGCACTGCAGCGTGGCTGCCGGTCTTCTTGGCAACGCCGTTGTCCTGGCCGGCGCCATTGAAACTGACAATGTTGGATTCGCCGGCGGGCAGTTTGATTTTGGCGGCTACGTCCTTGACATGGACGTCGTACTTGGCGACGGCGGCACCGGCTGAGCTCTCAGTGCCGGTGGCCTTGCCCAATTCCAGGGCCAGGTCCTGCCAGGACTGGCTGCCGTAGTTCACCACGATCGTGGGTGCAATGGCGCTGAGTTCCTTGTAGTGGTCGGCGGCGCTGTCGGCTCCCGAGGTGGATACGACAATCAAATCAGGGGCCGCAGCAACTACTGCTTCAAGATCGAACTCGAGGTTGGGATAGAGCACGCCAACGCTGCGTTCCTGGGCAACATCGGCCCACTGGGAGAAGAAGCCCTGCTTGTCTGTGACGTCGCTGGGGTTGGTGGCAGCGGAGGTGGTGACCGGGGCGTCGATGGCCAGCAGGGTCCCCGTCACGCTCAGCGAAGTGGAGGCAATGTTTTTGGGCCTGGTGGGGATCACTGTTTCGCCGGCCTCGTGGGTGATGGTGCGCGGCCAAGAGGCATCGCTGGCCGCAGCGGTGGCGCCAGCACTGGCGTTGGCGTTGCTTGCCTCACCCGCTCCGGAGCAGCCACTGAGGGCTATGCCGGCTGCAGCAAGGGCTGCGAACAAGGGAAGGATTGTGCGCTGAAACTTCACAGTATTGTCTCCTCGACAGGTGGTGCGTGATGGTGTGGACTGATGCGTCCTGAGGGGTTCGAGCGCCGCATTTTCGTGCGCTCGTCGATGAAAACTTAGCATAGCCTACCCTTAGTTCCTAATGGGCCATGTTTTTGTTGCGTAATTGACAATGTGAGTCGCTGAGAATGTCGTTTCGTGACATATGACGTCGGCAGTTCCACTCACAGCCAGCGCCGCCGAGTAACCTTGCGGGGCTTGAATCAGCTGCACAGTTACTGGTTGAAGGCCCGCAACCACGGCCGTGGAGTGTGTGCCAGCCCCAGCAAAGTCCATTTGCGCAGGGTCCCTTAGCAGCCCCTCACCGGAGGCTTTGAGCACTGCTTCCTTGCGGACCCAAAAGTCTGCCCGCTGCCGGGCGCGCATGGCGGGCGGCAGGATGGCCACTACTGAACGTTCCTGCGCGGAAAGAGCTACCCGGTCAAAGCCGGTGAAATCCGTGGCCCGGTGTTCCTCCACATCAACGCCAATGGAAGCTCCCTGGGTCACGGCCACAATGACCTGACCGCCGGCATGGGAAACGTTGGCCTGTAGCGGCCTGGCCAATCCGGCCACGGTCCCGTGGCGGAGCACGGGCTTGCCACCCTGCCCCTCCGGGGCCAGCAAGCTGACGCTGAAAGGATCGATACCAAACTCTTGCGCCAACAGGTGTTTTAGCAGCACGCGGGCCGTGGCGGAACGGTATCCGTCCGCGGGCTGCCGTTTCACAGCCACCATGGACTGTTCCGCCGGGCTCAGGAGCACCGACTGGGACGTTGACGGTTCAACTGCTGCCTGAGCAAACCACACAACGGCAGCCGGGGACCATGTCTCCCCGACGCCGGACGGCGTAGGCTCCCTCACGCCGTGCCCATTCCCCGGGGTCATGGCTTGGCGGAAGCAGGAGAACTGGAGACGACAGCCTGCGCGGGATCGGCGTCGAACCTCTGCGGCGAACTTGCATCAAGGGCACCCGTGCGGCGCAGGGCGCCAAACCCCAGCAGTCCGGCAGTGCCCAGAACTGTGGCCGCAGTACCGAAAATCAACACGGCCATGGTGGCGGGGACGGCCCGGCCCAAACCGCCAAGGCCCAGGGCACCCACGGAATCGCTGCCCACTTCCTGCGCCATCCACAGGGCATTGACCCGCCCCAGCAGGTGATCCGGCGTGTGGGCCTGCACCAGCGCGTATTGCAAGATGCCGCTGAGGGAACTCAGGGCCCCAAAAATGGTCAAGAGCATCAGGGCACTGGCCAGATCGCGACTGAAGCCCAGGGCGGCAAGCGAAACGAACGAGGCAATGGAGAACAACGCCATGGCCCACCCCGGGCGCCGTGCCTGGCCGATCCAGCCGCTGAACAAGGTGGCAACCACCGCCCCACAGGGAACGGCCGCATACAGGAGCCCCGTGCCCTGGGCGCCAACGCCCAACGCCACGACACCCAGCGCCGGCAGCATGATCCTGATGCCCGATGCCATGGTTTCCAAAGTGCCCAGCACCACGACAGCCCGGACAACTGGCTGCCGGTAAACAAATGCCGCACCTTGGGCGGCCGCCAGCAACGGGTGGCTGCGTGGCCCGGTCATGTCCGGTTTCAGCGATGGCAGCCCCGTCAGCAAGGTGATGGTCAGTAGGGTGGCCGCGGCGGCTCCAGCATAGGTCCAGCCCACCCCGGCCGCGGCAATAATGACCCCACCCAACGCCGGCGAGGCCATGGTGCCCAGCCGCACGGTCAGCATGTTCAGGGCACCCGCGGCAGCAAGTTTGTCTCGTGGCACCAACGTTGGCGTGACCGCCATGAGCGCCGTGACGCTGAGCGCGCCGAAGAAGCCGTCCACCCCGCCCACCACGTAAATGGCAGCCACGGAGGGTTCCGACAGCCAGGCATTGACGGCCAAAACGGCAAAGCCCGTGCCACCGATCATGCGTGAGTAGAGAATGATTTTGCGCCGATCGAACCTGTCAGCCAGGTCACCGCCCACCAGCAGGCCGGCGAAAGCGCAGAGCCCTTCCACGGTGGCCGCAATGCCCACCTGGAGCGTAGATCCGGTCAGCTCAAAGATCTGCATCGGAACGGCCACGGCCAGCATGCCCAGTCCAAAGATGGAGATGGTGCGGGCTATGAAGATGCGTCTGAAGGCCGCACTGGTGCGCAGGGGGCTGGTGTCAATCACGAGCCCGGTGAAGAACCTGCTTTTGGCCGGCTCAGTCATCGTCATCTTGCTCGTGGTGGTCCAGTCCGGCTATTCCCTGCTTCCAGTAACCGTCAATATCCACATGCTCCGCCGGGATTTCCAACACGTCACGCACATGGCGGCGGATGGGTTTGATGGCAGCAGCCTCCCCCGCCACCCAAACGAACAGGTCCCCCTCGGGCCGGACAAATTTTTGCACCGTTTCCATCAGCACGGCCGGTCCATGAGCCAAGCGGTCCAGGTACGTGACGTTGATGCCCGGACGGTCCGCTAGGGCGATCCTTTCAATCTGATGGGCAATGCTGATGAACACCTCTGCCCGGGCGCCACTGGGCAATTCCTCAATCCAGCGGGCCATCGCCGGCAGGGCCGTTTCATCACCAGCTATCAGGTAGTTTTCAAAGTCGGCCGGATAGAGGTGTGAGCCCCGCGGACCCAGCACCCCCAGCGGATCACCCAGGGCTGCGTTCTGGGCCCAGCGACCGGCAACCCCGTGGTCGTGGAGCACAAAGTCGAGCGTGAGCCGGCGGGCGGCGGCATCGTAGGAACGCACCGTATAGTCACGGAAAATGGGCCGGGGCCGTCCCTCAGGCATCACCAAACGGTCATCGGCCACTGTGGGCAGGTGGATCTCACCCGACTCGATTTCGGGAAATACCACCTTGACGTGATCCGAGGCCGCCAGGGGTTCAAAGGGAAACGGCTGGGCCAGATCGTCGCCGCTGAGCACAATCCGGCGCATGGCGGGCGCCAGGGTTTGAACATCCACAACCCGGAGCAGGCGGGGCACCAGGGGGTGCAGGCGCAGTTTTACTCTGGGTTCGCTGGTGGTTGGGGTGGTCATTCTGAAGCCTTTCGGTGGATGGTGCCGGGAATGTCAGCGAGTAGTTTGGCCAGCTGGGGGCCGAGCGTGGACAGGGTGTCCGGGGTCAGGATGTCTTCGTGGGCGCAATCCACAGGGTGGACCCGCAGGCTGTCCACTCGTTTGGCCCATGCGCGTTCCGGGTCGAAACCCTCCGGCACTGTTGCGGTGGCCACGAAGAGTTCGGCCCGGCCTGGGAAGTGATCCGTGCTGGCGGCGGAGAGCAGCCTGACCGAGTCCTTGTAGTTGGCAATAATCTCCGCCGTCATGGCGTCCTGCTCCGCACGGGATCCGTTGTCGCCGCCGTCGATCCCCTGCTGTTCACGCTGCGCCTCGGCGGCGATCTCCGCTTCCGCCCCTGCACCCCAGTCCTGGTCTTCCGGCGGGTAGGTGTCCAACAGCCCCAGGAACGCCACCTGCTCCCCCTCGGCGGCGAGCCGCGCGGCGATGGCCTGGGCTATGGTGCCGCCCAGCGAATAGCCCAACAGCTTGTACGGCCCGTGGGGTTGCACGGAGCGAATGCTGGTGTAATGCCGGGCGTGCACCTCTGTAAGTTCCGCAGATGTGGCGAGAGGGCCCGTGGGGCGCGGTGATTGCAGCCCAATGAGCGTCTGTTCGGGGTCCAGATACGGTGCCAGGGACCTGTACTGCCAGGCGAACCCCGACGCCGGGTGGATGCAGAACAGCGGATCGGTGCTGCCGCTGCGGAGGGGCAGGATCTCGGCAAAGGCCTCCCGGCCGTCCGAGGCGCCGGCGATCTGCCGTGCCAGGGCCTCCACGGTGCCCGTTGTCATGATGGTGCCCACGGGCACCTTGCTGCCCAGCGCCCGGCCCAGCTCGGCGGCGAGCCGCATGGCCAGCAAAGAATGCCCGCCGAGGGCGAAGAAATCGTCCCCGGCACCGGTCACCGGCAAGCCCAGCACCGTGGCGAATGCAGCGGCAACAGTTTCCTCCAGCAAGCCGGCAGGTGCCCTTCCACTGGATGCTGCCAGGGTTGGGACGGGCAGGGCGTTGCGGTCCAGTTTTCCGTTGCTGGTCAGGGGCAGTGCCGCCAACACCATGAACGACGCCGGGATCATGTGTGCGGGCAGGCGCCCTGCACACTGCTCCCGGCAGAGCGAAAGCAACTCCTCCGGGCCGGCCACGCTGGCAGCCGCGCCGGGCACCACGTAGGCAATGAGGGATCTGTTGTCGGCGCCCGCCATGGCCGCCGCGCCGCCCAGGGACTTTGCGGCCACCACGGATGCCTCCACACCAGGCACAGCTGAGAGTACGGCCTCAATCTCACCGAGTTCGATGCGCTGGCCGCGGATCTTGATTTGCTCGTCGCCACGTCCCAGGTATTCGAGGTCCCCGTTAGCCAGGCGTCGCACGATGTCGCCGGTGCGGTACATGCGGGCGCCGGAGTCGAAGGGATTGGCGACGTACCTGGCTGCGGTGAGGCTCGGCCGGCCCAGATAAGCCGTGGCCAACTGCTCACCGGCCAGGTACAGCTCCCCTGCCACTCCCGGTGGAACCTGACGCAGCATCCCGTCCAATACATGCAATTGCGTGTTCCAGACCGGGGCGCCGATGGGCACCGAGGTGGAGACTTGCCCTGCAACAGCTTCCGCACCGGCAAAGAAGCTCACATCGATGGCCGCCTCGGTGGGCCCGTACAAATTGTGGACGGGCACGTCGAAGCGGTTCTGGGCCGCAGCGCTCAGCTCCCGCGATAGGGCCTCGCCGCTGCAGAACACCCGGCGCAGGGCCGGGAGGGCACCAACCTGGATGGAATCGGCCAGGAAGGCGGCCAGCATGGATGGCACAAAGTGCACCGTGGTGACAGCACCGCGCCGCATCAGCGCGTGGAGCTCCGCCGGGTCCTTGTGGGCCTCGGCAGGAGCCACCAGCTGCGCGGCGCCGGCGATGAAGGGCCAGAAGAATTCCCACACAGAGACGTCAAAACTGGAGGGCGTTTTTTGAATCACCACATCGCTGGCGTCCAGCGGATGGGCGTCCTGCATCCACAACAGCCGGTTCACAATGGCGGCGTGCGGCACCACCACTCCCTTGGGCAGCCCGGTTGAGCCGGAGGTGTAGATGACGTAGGCAGGATGCGCAGGTGACAGCTCCGACGCGACTTGCGCACGCCAGCCCATGTCGGTTTCTGCGGGCTGCGCGGTAGGCTCCTCGGGTACCAGGATCTTGGTGACGGACTCGGGGAAACCAGCCGCCAGGGCCGAGGTTGTCAGCACAACTGTTGGTTTGGCGTCGGCCAGCATGTAATCGAGCCGTTCCTTGGGATAGCCGGTATCCAGGGGCAGGTAGGCGGCACCGGCCTCAATCACGGCCAGCAGCGCGATGCTCAACTGGGCGGAGCGCGGAATGCTGACAGCCACAATGTCGCCAGTGCGCACACCTGAACGGCGCAGGCGGGTGGCCAATGCCCGCACCTGGTAGCGGAGGTCGGCGTAGCTGAGGGTGGAGTCCCCGGCACGCAATGCCACAGCGCTGGGCACCGTGGATCCACGCGTATCGAGCAAATCGCGTAGCGTCGCCGGTGCAACCGGGCGTCCAGTGGCGTTGAGCTTGTCAATGGCTGCCTTCTCCGCAGGCAGCAGGGAAGCGGTGGTGGCCAAGCTTTCCTTGGAAGTAGAGGTGATGCGCGCCAGAGCAGCCAGGAAGCGGGGCAGGATGGTGGAGCCGGCGGCGGCACCCAGCCTGTGCTCCACCACCACCTTGTAGCAGTCATTCTCGGGCAGAATCAGGACAGTCAGCGGGTAGTGGGTGTAGCCGCGGTTGCCCAGGCCCGTCACCACCAGCTCGGTGCCCCCTGCCTCCGCGGATTCGCCATCCTCGCCGGGATAGTTTTCCATGACAAACAGCGAGTCGAACAAGGTGCCGGTGCCGGCCAGCTGCTGAATCTCGGCCAGGCCAAGACGGGCGTGCCCACGCAGTTCCACCTGGTCAAGCTGTAGTTGCACCAGGTGCGCGGCTGGAGCCAGCGATGGGTTGAGCTGCACCCGGACGGGAACGGTGTTGGTGAACAGACCAATGACGCTGTGGCTTTGTTCGTCCTCGCGCCCGGAGACTGTGGTGCCAAAAACGACGTCGAGCTTGCCTGTCAGCTCCGACACCATGAGGGCGTGGGCCAGGGCAAAGACGGAATTGTGCGTCACCCCGTGCTTGAGAGCTATGGCGGCAAGGGCCGTGCAGAGCGCAGTATCCAAGGTGGCGGCGGCTTCCAACGGCTCCCCCGCAGCGGCATGAGGAACCAGCGTGCCTTCCAGCAGGGCTGGCGTGGCGCCCTCAAGTGCCTGCGACCAGGCTGTCCTGTCTGCCTCCACAACGCGACGGGCGTTGGCGGCGGCCACGTACATTTGAAGCGCATTGGAAGTGCCCGTGCGGCCAGTGTTGTAGCACTCCAGCAGGGCCTTGACGATCAGCGGCGTGGACCAGCCATCCACCAGGAGGTGGTGGGCGCTGAGGAGCAGCCGTGCCGAACCGTCGGTCCACCACACCAGCCGGGCGGCCAGCAACGGTCCCCGCTCCACGTTAAAGGCACGTGCAGCCTCCTTGCGCTCAAGATCGCGCGTGGCGGCCGCGGGGTCGGTGTGATCGGCAACGAGGATTTCGGCAAAGTCGATGGGTGCCCGGAACGCAGGGTGCGGTATGACCTGGACAGGTACTGCGCCGACGCCCAGGTTGAAGGAGGTGCCCAGCTGCGGGTGTGCGTCCAGCATGAGTTCCAGTGCTGCTCGCAGTCGCTCGCCGGAAACCTTCCCTTCCAGCTCCAATACCGTCACCGAACTGTAGTTGCCGCCCTGGGCGCCGAGCTGATCGTGGAACAGCAGGCCCAGCTGGAGGGGGCCCAACGGCAGCACTGCCACTGCGGGGCCGTGGCCAGCCTCAATGCGGGCCAACGCTGCTGCGTTCAGGCCCGTGCCGGGAACATCGGCCGGCACCAGGGTTGCTGCCGACAGCGCGGGCGTGGAACGGGCATACTCTGCCAAAGTTGCGGCGATGCTTTCCATGGCCGCGGTCACGGCTTCCGCATCCGCTGCATCCAGCAGCCGTGCCGCCCAGGTCCACCCCAAGGCGAGCTGTTCGCCGTCGAGGAAGGCGTTGAGTTCCAGCGGATGGGTCAGGGCCATGGCTCCGTCCTGGCTGACAGCAAATGCGTCGACAAAAACTGTGCCCTGTTGGACGGGGGTGAAATGGCCCGCCGCCTGCTGGAAGCGGCCAAGGTAATTCACCAACAATGCCGGCGGATTCTGTGCGGCAGCGGCACGCAGTTCGGGTTGATTCGCCGCATCCAGGTAGCGCAGAATTCCGTAGCCCATGCCGTCTGCCGGGGTGGAGCGCACCGCCTGCTTGACCACGCGAAGCAGGGAGGCGGAATCCCCCGGGCCGTCCAGCAGCCGGTCAGCGATGCCGGCCACGTCCAGGAACAGCGGGTGTTCATCCGTGAGCCAGCCAACGGTGCGTTCCAGATCGTCAACCTCGCTGTGGCGCCCGTGGGATTCCCGGGTCAGCTGCAGGGATCGCCGGCCAAAGTGGCTGGCTACTGCCAGTGCCGTCACGGCCAGCAGGGTTTCCTCAACCGTGGCGGCGTACGCTTCCGGAAGGGTCGCCAGGATGGCTGTGGTGGCCTGGGTGCTGAGCAGGATGCGGGCAGTCCCAGCAGAGTTGTGGGTGTCCAGCGCCGGATCGAGGGACCCGCGGCCCAACGGATCCGTGCCGCCCTGCAGTTGCCGGAACCAGTGGTCCAGTTCGGAGCGGCGGGACTCCTTGTGCGCACCGAGTTGCCGGCCCCACTGGCGCAGCGAGGTTTGTTCAGCCTCGAGCCGGGGGCGCTGGTTAGCCAGCAGCATGGTGACAGCCTGCTCAAGGTCGGGCAGCAGGGTGCGCCAGGAGACGCCGTCGACCACCAAGTGGTGAATGGCGAGGACCAGCTGCCGGTTCCCTGGCTGGGTGCTGGCGAGCAGCGCGGCCTGAACCATGACGCCGGTGGCCGGATCGAGGCGCAGGGCCGCCGCCGGGAACTCCGTGTCCGGGGTGGCCAAGGGCTGATCCGTGCGGTCGGCGACGGTACGGGTTACGACGTCGGGAATCGCCTCGGGAGACGGAATGCTCAGTTCCCCGCCGCTGATACGTGCGCACAGGGCCGGGTGGACGCGGAACAGCTCCGCAAGTGCTTCACCGAGCAGATCAGCCGTGAGCGCCCCAGGAACGGTGATACAGACACCCTGCGCGCAGTGGGCGCTCAGGCCGGCAGTTTCGGCAAACCAGTGCTGGATGGGCAGTGCGTCCACCAGGCCGGTGGCCTCCACAGTGGGACGAGGCTGTGATTCCAGTGGGACCAAGGCTCTTGCCATGGCGGCGGGGGTCCTTTGGGCGAAGACATCCCGGGGGCGCAGCTGGTGGCCTGCCCTGCGCGCGGCACCGCACACGGCCATGGCGGAAATACTGTCGCCGCCAAGCATAAAGAAGTCATCGTCGGGTCCCACGGAAGGCTGGCTCACCACAGTGGCCACGGCCGCGCACATCAACGCTTCAAGGTCATTGGCCGGGGGTCTGCTGCGCCCGGCCGCCGGGGCCGTGGGGGCGGGGAGTGCTGCGCGGTCAACTTTTCCGTTGACGGTCAGCGGCAGCGCAGGGATCCGCACCAGCACGGCGGGCACCATGTAATCAGGCAGGGACGCCGCTAGGAGAGCGCGCAGCTGCGCCTCCGGGGCAATTTCTCCGGCCAGCTCGCTGCCGGCAGCAGGTACAAAGTAGCCAATGAGCCTGTTGGTATGGCCCAATTCCTGGGCAATCACCACGGCGGAAACCACGTTGGGCAGGCTGCCTAGGACGTCCTCCACCTCGCCCAGCTCCACCCTGTGCCCGCGCACCCTGACCTGGTCATCGACGCGGCTCAGGTAGTCAATTTGGCCGTCGCGCTGCCATCGGACCAGATCCCCTGTGCGGTACATGCGCACGCCGGAACCGAACGGGTCCGCCACAAAACGTGAGGCCGTCAACCCGGGGCGGCCCAGGTAGCCGCGGGCCAGGCCGTCGCCGGCAATGTACAGCTCTCCAACAACCCCCACGGGCACCTGGCGCAGCCGCTCATCGAGGATGTACACCCGGGTGTTGCCGATGGGGCGGCCCACCACGGGGTGCGGGGAATCGGCAACGGATGCCCCCAGCGTGTCCACCGAGTACTCGGTGGGGCCATAGAAGTTGTGGCTGTGCGTGCCGGTGTTGCTGTGGGCGCGCAGGGCAGTCCAGAACGACGCCGAGGCGGCCTCCCCGCCAAAGAGAATCAGGGCCGGGTGGTGCTCCCCCGGTGCCAGCAACCCGCATTCGAGCAACTGCGATCCCAGGGACGGAGTGACATCGATGGCGTCGATGCGATCGGCCCGGACCAGGTCCACAATGGCCTGCGGGTCCCGGCGCTGTTCATCGTCCAGGACGTGCAGCTGGTGGCCCAGGTACATCCAGATCAATTGTTCCCAGGAGGAATCGAAGGAGAACGACGCACTGTGGGCTGCACGGACTCGACGGCCTGCGAGCGCTTCCCCTGTTTCTCCGAAGACACCTGCTTCATGGTTTGCGATCAGGTTGGACAGCCCGGTGTGGGGTGTCATGACACCTTTGGGCTTTCCGGTGGAGCCGGAGGTGTAGATGATGTAGGCCAGGTCGGCGGGGGTGACGGGGCGCAGCCGTTCGGCTTGTTGGATGGCGCCGCCGGTTTCCCGTGCGATGACTTCCCGGTTGGCCGGGGAGTCGATGGTGACCACGTGTCCGTTGAAGGGCAGCGTGGATTGGAGTTCGCAGGTGGTGATAAGGACCTGGGGTGCGGCGTCCCCGAGCATGTACGCAAGGCGCTCACCGGGGTAGTCCAGGTCCAGGGGCAGGTAGGCGGCGCCCGCGGTGAGTACAGCGGCGATGCTCACCACTGTGTCCATGGAGCGTGGGAGTGCGACGGCGACCACCTGGCCTGGTCCGACGCCGCGGTTGATGAGGTGCCTGGCCAATGCGTTGGAGCGCTGGCCCAGTTCGGCGAAGCTCAGGGAGTCCTCGCCTGCCACAAGGGCCGTGTCCGGGCCCTGCCGGGACACCAGTAGGTCCAGGCGCTCCATGACAGTGGGGGTGAGCGTACCGGAGGAGGCGCCCATACCCTTTGAGGCGCCCAGGTCGGGTCCTGTGCCCCATTCCCCGGCAATGGTGCCGAGTTCACTGGTCAAGGGAAGCACAGCCATTGCGGGGTTGACGTCATCGCTGGCTGCGAGCGCCGTGATCCAGGCGTGCAGGCGTTCGCCGTGAAGTGTAAGTTCAGCGCCTGTGTACCGGGCCGGGGCGGCTTCGATTTCGACGACAATGGCGCCGTGGTCCTTGTAGACGGCGAATTCCAGGTCATCCACGGGTCCTGCGGACAGGTGGCGGGTGGAAAGCGTGACTCCGGGCAGTTCGAACATGTATTCGAAGATCTTGAGATTGAGTACCGGGCCGTGGAGGGCAGAGTCACTGCCTACCAGTCCGGCGTCGCGGAGAATCTGTTCGGCGCCGTAGCGGCTGTGCCCGCGGACGGCGCCCATGGCTGCCGCCGTCGCCTTGGCCATCTCACCCAGGGACAGATCGTGTGGGAGGTGAAGCCGCAGTGGCATCACGGCAACGACGGGTCCGGCTGCTCGCAGGGCTGCCGTTCCCATGCGCCCCATGAACGGAATGCCCAGCACTACCTCGGAGGCATTGCCCATCCGCGCCAGGTAAGTGGCAATGGCTGTGGTCAGTACATCGGCCCAGCTGACCCTGTGAGCAGCGGCGATGCGCGAAAGCCTGGCAGTGAGGGCAGCATCTAGGCTGATTTCGCTGCGCCGGGCTTGCCCTTGCGCTGCGGTCAGTGATTCGGGGACTGCCAAGGTCAACGCCGTTGGCAGCTCTGCGCAGTAATCGCGCCAGAAAGCAGCATCCGCCTCCTCGGCGTCGGAGCCCCGGTAGCTGGCCTCTGCCGCACACACCTCCGCAAAGGAAGTGAAGGCAGGCGCCGGTTCGGGTGTGCCTTGAACCAGAGACGCGTAGTGGGCACCGATGTGCCGGGTGATGGCGCTGAAGCTGTAACCATCCACCAGGATGTGGTGGTAGCGCTGGTACCAGAACCAACGGCTCTCCCCCACCCGCAGCAGCAATTGCCGGTACAGGGCATCCGCCCCGGTCAGCGATACTGCCGTACCAAGGTCTGCGCCCATCAGCTCATGGGCGGCAGCCTCTCCGTCGGGACCGTTGGAGCGCAGGTCAATGACTTCCAGGACCTCAGGGTTGTTGTGCTCTTGCCATTGCATTGGTGCCCCCGCGACTTCACCGAAGCGGAAAGCCAAGGTGTCCGCCGACTGCAGGCCTCGGCGTACTGCCTCGGCCAGCGCCGCGGAGTCCAGCTCGCCGTCGATCTGGCTATAGCGGGCAACGTTGTAACTATTACTCTGCTCCCCCTCTAGCTGATGGGCATACCAAATGCCCGGTTGAGCACCAGCCAGGGGCAGCAGGGTGGGGGCATCCAGTGGTTGCTGGTGCTGGGCAAGGGTTGGCGATGACGGCATGGAAGTTCCTGTCGGTAAAGAGTGGGCTAGGACGCGCTGGAGCGGGCGTGCTCGCGCAGGCTCAACGGCCGCAGGTCGCTCCACTGCCGCTCGATGTACTCGGTGCAGGAGGTGCGTGAATCCGGCCCAAAAATGATGTGCCACCCCATGGGCACGGGCACGAACTCCGGCCACAGGCTTTGTTGCTGCTCCAGATTGCTCAGCACCAGGAACACGCCCTCTTCGTTGTCAAAGGGATTGCTGGGCGCGCTCATGCGTTGACCCCCACTGTGGTCAGTTCTGATGTGGCCAGTTCCAGAGCCTTGGCCCATTCGTGCACAGTGGCTGCGCCGGCCAGCACCTCAAAGGAAGCTGCCAAACCATCCGCGCGCAGGGTTTCCACCAGATCCATGATTCTGATGGAGTCCAGGCCCAACTCCATCAGGTCGTCGTGGTCGCCAATGCTGGCTGCGTCCACATACATGAGCTCGGCAACGTATGCCCTCACTCGCTCGCTGACGTTGACGACGGCGCTCGCAGCCAGCGCCTGCCTCTGGGCCCAAGTGGCAACCAGGGACTCCGTTGGCGTGACAACGCCACAGCGTCCAGCCACCCAGGCCAGCGCCTGGGCGTGGTGGGCGGCGCTAAAGTCGGCAACGGCGTCGGACACCAGGAACGCCTGGAAGTCATTCATAAAGGCGTCGGCAGCTGAAACCTGGCAGCCAATGTGTGCGTAGACGCCTGTGATGATCAGTTGGTCCCGGCCAGTTGCCCGCAGGGTCTCGGCCAGGTCGGAGCGCTGGAAGGCCGAATAGCGCCACTTGGTCAGCACCGCGTCCCCGGGCTGCGGCGCCAGCTCGTCAATGATGCGGGCGCCGTCTTCATTGGCCCCGATCCCGGGACCCCAAAAGTCATTCAACAGGGCCCTGTCCGCGGGCTGCTGGTGGGCGAGCTGTGCGGTGTAGTACACGGGTATGGAGAGTTTCCGGGCCAACGTGATGAGCGTGGCAACGTTGGCCACCAAGGTGGTGGCTGGCTCCTGGCCTGCGCCGAACGGACGCAGGAAGTGCTTTTGCATGTCATGGACCAACAGGGCAGACCGGCTGGGGTCAGAAACCCACGGCACAGCTGGTTGGGGCAGCTGCCCGGCGGTGGGCATGGTGTAAGCAATACTCGGGGGAAGTTCGTTGTGCATGAGAAATCCTTTGTTGGGGGGGGTTAGGCGCTTGGGGTGAGCTGATCTTTGAGGGTGCGGCGCAGCTCTGCCCGGCTGTTCTTGCCCACACCTGTCACGGGGAACGCCGCCACAACGTGGACCCGGTCAGGTATTTTGTGGGCGGCCACTCCCCGGCCGCGAATGAACGCATGAACATCAGCCCGTGAGGGTGGTGGTCCGTCGGCCACGATGACGGCGCAGGAGATTTCGCCCAGGAACTTGTCCGGGACGGCCACTACGGCTGCATCGAAAACGTTGGGGTGCGCCAGCAGGTGGTCCTCGACCTCTTCGGCGGAGATCTTCTCCCCGCCCCGGTTGATCTGGTCCTTGCTGCGCCCCTCCACCACCAGGTGTCCGCTGGGAAGTTGGCGGGCAATGTCGCCCGTGCGGTAGTAGCCATCGGGGGTGAATGCCGTGCTGTTGTGCACGGGCGCCTTGTAGTAGCCGCGGATGGTGTACGGGCCACGGGTGAGCAGGTGACCAGGATCGCCCGGTGCCACGGGGTTGCCTGAGTCGTCAAGAATCAGCACCTCATCGTCGGCGCTCATGGGGCGGCCCTGAGTCTCTGCCACGGTGAACGCGTCGTCATCGGCCCGGGTGTAGCAAACAAGGCCCTCCGCCATGCCAAAGACCTGCTGCAGACGCACCCCCAGCACTCGTTGAAGATCGACGGCGGCCCCGGGCAGGAACTTGGCCCCACCCACCGAAATGGTGTCCAAACTTGCCAAGTTGGCAGTGCTGTTCTGGGCGGCACGCGTCCACGCCAAGGCCAACGGCGGAACCAGCGGCACGTGGGTCACTTGCTCCTGCTCAATGAGGGCAAAGGCCAGCTCGGGGGCACCGTGGGCCGCCAGCACCACCTGCCCACCGGCCATCAGCGCGCCCAGGAACCCCGGTGAACTCATGGGGAAATTGTGCGCAGCCGGCAACACCAACAGCAAGACCGTGCTCTCGCCGTACTGGCACACCTCAACGCTTCGCCGGACCGAGTACAGGTAGTCGTCATGGCTGCGCGGGATGAGCTTGGGGGTCCCCGTAGTGCCCCCGGACAGCTGCAGGAAAGCCAAGTCGGAGGAGTCCACCTCCGGGACCGGGCGGGGGCTCACGGCACCGAGCCGCATCACTTGGGCCAGGTCCAGCTGGGAGGCCCGCGGGGCGCCGTCGATCATGACCATCAAGCCCCCGGGAATGCCCTGGGCCAGAACTGCGGCCATGTCCCGGAAGTCAAAGCCGTCATGAATGGCCGGGCCAATGTAGGCCACGGGATCCGCCTGCGCGGCAATGGCGGAGAGTTCGCTGATCCTGTGGGCCGGCAGCAGGTAAACGGGGATGGCCCCTGCCCGCATGAGAGCCAGGGCGCTCACCACAAAGGAGACACGGTTGGGCAGCTGCAGAAGGACCCTGTCGCGTGGGCGAATCCCCTGTGCCGCAAAACCCGCGGCCAGCTCTGCAACCCGGCGCTCCAACTCGGCATAGCTGACACGCTCGGCGGAATCCACCAGCGCAATGACGTAGGGCCGCTCCACGGCATGGGCGGCAGCGATGGTGTCCAGGCGCTCGCCGGTCCAATAGCCGCGCTGGCGGTAGTCATCGGCATTCGTTTGCGGCCACGCGACGGTTCCCGGCGTTCTCACGGCTGGGTCACGCCCAGACCGGCCAGAATGGTGCGGAACTTGGCCTCGGTCTCGGCAAGTTCCAATTCCGGATCACTGCCGGGGACAATGCCGGCCCCCGCGTGCACACGCAAATCATCATTGGAGACGTCGGCACAGCGAATGCTCACTGCCCATTCGCCATCCCCGGCGGCATCCATCCAGCCCACGGCGCCGGCATAAAAGCCCCGGTTGCTTTCCTCCAGTTCCGCTATCAGATCGCACGCCATCTGGGTTGGCCAGCCGCATACGGCGGGTGTGGGGTGCAGGGCAAAAGCCAGGTCCAGGGACGTGGCTTCGGGATCCTTGAGCCGTCCGGAAATTTTGCTGGACAGGTGCCACATTGAACCGGTGCGCACCAGTTCCGGAGCCGCCGGGACCTGCAAGTTGATACACAAGGGGTTGAGGACTTCCGCCACCATCTCCACCACAATGGCGTGTTCACGCAAGTCCTTGGCGGACTCCAACAACGCGGCGGCGTTCGCCAAATCTTGCACCGGATCAGCACAGCGGGGAACGGAGCCGGCCAGCGGGTTGCTCAACGCCATGGTGCCGTTGCGGCGGATCAGCAGTTCCGGACTGGCACCCACCAGGGTGCGCCCTTCTGGCAAGGGTGCGGCAAAAACGTAGGCTGTTGGGTTCTGCCTGATTAACCGGGCCAGCAGCTGATTAATGTCCAGGGGCTTCGGCAAGGTGGTGCTGCGGGAACGGGCCAACACCACTTTTTGCAGGCCGTCAGCTGTGAACTTGGTCAACGCCTTGGCCACGGCAGCTGTGAAGTGCGGATCCGGGGCATTGGGCGCCATGGCCGCGCCGCCGTCCTTTACTGCACGCGCGGGGCCTGACGGGGCCAGGCGGGGGCCGCGCAGGGTTGAATCCATGACCACAAACTCGCCACTGCCGCCGGGGACGAACGGCAGGACCCCCGCGATGGCAGAGCGCCGCCCCGCGGCCGCGAAATGTCCGGCCAGGATCTGGCGACTGTTGTGGGGGCCCATGCTCAGCCGGCTGCCGCCGCGGCCCAGAATGCTTCCGGCGGTGCCGGACATGAGGAAGTCCCCTTGCCTGTACTCAGCCAGTGGGTCGTGCAGCCAGTCGGACGCCGGGATTGAATACTCTGCTTCTTGCAAAGTCATGAGTTGCCTTTCATTGAAAATGTCGCGTAGTTCACGCACGCAGCGTTGCGCCGCCGTCAACGTAGATGTCCTGCATGGTGATGTGCCGGGCCTGCTCCGAGAGGAGAAAAACTGCTGCGTTGGCAATGTCTTCGGGTTGGGCCATTCGGCCCAGGGGGATGCCAACACGGAATTGGGCCAGGTCGCCGGTGAGCACTGACTGCTCACCGGCGACCTGGTCATCACCCCAAAAGTCACGTTGCATGGCGGTGTTGGTGGAACCCGGGCACACCGTGTTGGCGCGAATACCATGGGGGGCCAGCTCCAGGCCAACGCAACGCAGCAGGGCGGCGGCTGCCGCCTTTGATGCGGAATACAGGGGCATGGATGCCCGCGGCACACCGGCGGCGTTGGAACCTATCAGCACCAGGGCCCTGTTGGCACCCGTACTGTCCATCAGCAGCCTTGCCGCTGAGGTGACAATCAGGAACGTGCCGTCGGCATTGACGGCCATGGTGCGCCGCCAAGCATCAATTCCGGCGCTCAGGGCCGATCCCGTGGCCAACACGCCTGCCGCATGGATCACCGCACCCAGAGGTTCGGGGCGTTCGGCAATGAGCGAGAACAGAATGTCAACAGACACCGGGTCGCTGACGTCCGTGGGAACGGCGATGATGCGCCGGCCCGTGAGATCCTTGGCCAACTCAGCCAATCCCGGCATATCCAGGTCAGCCAGCACCAGCACATCCGCCGGATGATTCTCCTGGTGGACGGCCCAGGCGCAGGCCCGGCCAATGCCGCTTGCTGCTCCTGTCACGAGCACTACTTTTGGGGACTCCATGGTCTTGGCCTCGCTGATTTGTGTCGGCACCCGTTACTTTCGGGCAAGTGAACAGAAGCGAGCATAGCCTTACCTAAGTTCTTTAAGTCATATTTTCCTGACGTTATTTCTTTTTTGATGCTTGACAGGCGCCAACAACAAGCGATAGTGCAGCTACTGCGTGCGTCAGCTCCAATTGCCGCCTTCCCGGCCCTTGAATGTCCCGCAATTTGGCGGTTCTTGCGGACCATTCGCGCTCGGCGGTCACTTTCATGACCACCCCAACAACAGGGCTCCGGGGGTGACAAAAGTCCAAAATACGTCACTAAAACTCCCAGAATGTGAAACATCTCACTTTTCGAAGGCGTGGCCGGTTCTAGGAAATAGTTCGCCTCCTGCCATTAAGGCGGCGGGTTCCGCAGTCTTCTTAGGTTAGGCTTACCAACGCTGCACCCGCCCGCGGCCGCAACAACGCACCCACAAGCCCCAAGAAATGAGAACCACCATGATGCCCCCTGCCGGATGCGGCGCCTAGAGGTGTTTCAATCCCGACACAGGCGCGCCCCAGTCACCACCATGGCCTGGGCCCTATGCCTGTTCCTGCTGCTCCTCTTGAGCCTGCTCAGCCTGTCCACCGGCAGCCGCCCCATTGCGCCGGCCGACACCTGGAACGCCATCACCGCTTTCAATCCCGCTGAAAGCACCCACTTGTTGGTCGTTGAGCTGCGACTCCCCCGCACCATCCTGGCCATCACGGTAGGTGCCGCCTTGGCCTTGGCCGGCGCGCTCATGCAGGCGCTGACCCGCAACCCCTTGGCGGAGCCGGGAATCCTGGGCATCAACGCCGGCGCTGCCGCAGCCGTAGCTGTGGGGCTTGCCTTCTTCGGCGCAACGTCCCCTGCCCAGTACATGTGGTTTGGTTTTGCCGGGGCAGCGGCGGCATCTTTGGTGGTCTATGCCCTGGGCCGTGCCCACGACGCCGGCAACAACCCCATTCGGCTGGTTTTAGCCGGTGCGGGACTCAGCGTCATGCTGGGCTCGTTCACGGGCATCATCATCCTGGCCGGTGATTCACGCCGCTTGCGCAACTTTGTCAATTGGGCCAGCGGGTCCCTTCAGGGCCGCGGCTACGACGTTGTCCCGTGGGTAGTGGGAGCCTGCTTAGTGGCCCTCATCATGGGGCTCGCCACGGCCAGGAGCCTGGATTCGCTCTCACTCGGCAACGACCTGGGCAACGCGCTCGGGCTGAAAATGCGCACCACCTGGCTGCTGGGAACAGGCGCCATCTTGTTACTGGCCGGTGCGGCCACCGCAGCCGCCGGCCCGATCGGGTTTCTCGGCCTGGCGGCACCCCACATGGCACGCATGCTGGTGGGGCCCAACCACAGCAGGCTCCTGCCCTTCTCGATGATCCTTGGCGCCATCCTGCTGCTGCTGGCAGATATTCTGGGACGCTTCATTGCGGCACCGGGGGAACTCAGCGCCGGAGTAATGAGCGCTGTCATTGGGGCGCCGGTGTTCATCGCCCTGGCCCGACGACGAAAGCTGGTGCAGCTGTGAGCATCACCAAACCCCCGCTCAGGGTGCAAATGCGCAGCCTGCCCCGCAACCGCACTGTGTCGGTGGGGCTGGCGATAGCCGCCGCCACGGTCCTGCTGGCACTGGTGGCCATGCAGACGGGCACCATCTCCTTGTCGTTTTCCGAGGTGATGGCTGCCGTCTTTGGATTATCCGATGACCCCAAGGCCACCCTGGTCATCCAACGTATCCGGCTGCCCCGCACTGTGACGGCCATTGGTGTGGGCCTTTGCCTGGGCGCAGCAGGGGCAACCTTCCAGTCCATCTCCCGCAACGCGCTGGGCTCCCCCGACATCATCGGTTTCACCACGGGTGCCGCCACCGGCGCGGTGGCCCAAATCATCCTCTTCAACGCCGGCCCCGTTGCCACAGCCCTAGCCGCCATTGCCGGTGGCTTGCTTGCCGCCGCCGTGGTGTATCTGCTATCAGTGCGCGGCGGTGTGAGCGGTGGCTACCGTCTGGTCCTGGTCGGGATTGGTGTTGGCGCACTTCTGGCGGCCGTGAACACTGTCCTGCTCAGCAAGGGCGATGAAGACTTGGCCGCCCAAGCCCAAATGTGGCTCTCCGGGTCTTTGGCCGGGCGAAGCTGGGACCACGCCATCCCCGTCATGCTGGCCGTCGCGTTCTTGCTGCCGGTCCTGCTGATCCAGGGCCGCAGTCTGGGCCTTTTGGAGATGGGCGACGACGTGGCTCGCGCCTTGGGCGTGCGGGTCGAGGCGAGCCGGCTGACTTCCATGGCGGCCGCCGTCGGACTGACAGCAGTGGCAACGGCGGCAGTGGGGCCCATTGCCTTCGTAGCGTTGGCGGCACCACAACTTGCTGCCCGCCTGACCCGTTCCGTGCATGTCCCCATGGGCACCGGCGCCCTGATGGGGGCTGCCCTGCTGGTGGCCTGCGATCTGCTCACCCAGCGTCTGCCGTTGCAGGCGCACGTCCCGATCGGCCTGATGACGGGTCTGGTGGGCGGCTGCTACCTGCTCTGGCTGGTCACCCGCAGTAAACAAATCTAATCCTCTCAACCACTGAAACTTCTCTGAAAAGGAGAATCCTCGTGAAGACACCAACCACTGCACCGGCCCCGGCAAGCGGTGATGTCCTGTCAGGTCGGGGCCTCAGCCTTGGCTATGACGGGCGCCAAATCTCCGTGGCCCTGGACGTGGTGATCCCGCCCGGATCTTTCACCGCCATCATCGGGCCCAACGCGTGCGGCAAGTCCACCCTATTGCGTGCCCTGTCCCGGCTCCTGAAGCCAACGGCCGGCGAGGTCTTCCTGGACGGCCGGGACATTCATGGCTACAAAACTCGCGATGTGGCCCGCCGCTTGGCCCTCCTCCCCCAGCAGTCGTCCGCCCCGGACGGCATCACGGTTGCCGATCTGGTGGCACGGGGCAGGTTCCCGCATCAGGGCCTGTTGCGCCAGTGGTCCGAGGACGACAAGGCCAAGGTTGCCGACGCCATGGCGGCTACGGGTGTCACGGATCTGGCGGAGCGGGCGGTTGGCGAACTGTCCGGCGGGCAGCGCCAACGGGTTTGGCTGGCACTGGCGCTGGCCCAAGACACCCCCATTTTGTTGCTGGATGAGCCCACAACGTTCTTGGACATAGCCCACCAGCTGGACGTGCTGCGGCTGTGCAGGAGGCTGCACCGCACCGGGGACTACACCCTGGTGACGGTCTTGCATGACCTGGCCTTGGCGTTCAGGTTCGCCGACCATGTGATTGCCATGAGGGACGGAAAAATTGTGGCCCAAGGACCGCCTCGCGAAATTGCCACACCCGAAATCATGCGCGAGGTCTACGGCATTGAGTCGGTTGTCATCGAGGATCCGGCCACAGGCGGCCCCCTGGTGGTGCCCCTGGAACCTGAGGGTGAGACAGAATCACTCAGCATCGTGCGGCACGACGCGGTTGAGGTGACGGCATGAGCGGGGCTCGCGGCAGCTCCCTGGCGCAGGATTTCCCAGCCGCCAAGGACCCGGTGGCCAGCCCCGCTCCCGTCGTGACAGTTTTGCGGGGCCATTTCGCCGCTCACTGGGCAGCACTGGACGCCACAGCGAAGTCGAATCTGCTAGGCATTCCCGGTGGCTTGCCGCTGGTGGGCCCTTCCCCCGACGGCAACCCCGTAAAGAGGGCCGTGACGTTCCTGCATCGCTCCCCCGAAGCCACGGCCGTGGTCCTGTCAGCCAATGCCCTGGTCAACCATAGAAATGTGGGTGCGAGCGAGTTTGAGAAAGTGGATGCGTCCGGACTGTGGGCGCTGACATTGCTCATGCCGGCCGACTGGGAGTGCGGATACAGGATCACCACGCACCAGGGTGCCGGACCGGCGCCGTGGCAGGCCAGTACAGACCGCCGGACCATCCGCACGGCTGCCGACGCCGGCGGACCGGACCCGCTGAACCCCCTGCTGGGTGCCGGCATGAACGGCGGGGCGCTCTCAGTGCTCCGGTTGCCCGGGGCACCAGCGGCCCCATGGCTGGCCCCTGCCGTGACAAACCGATCAGCCGGGAGCCCTGCCATGGTCGGGAGCCAGCGAGCCGATGCTGCTGGCACACGTTCCTCAGCCGGTCTGGAGGGGCTTACTCTCAGAGACTCCCTGTCCGGGCGCCTGCGCACGGTGTGGGTCTACTCCCCTCCAGTGGGGACGCGCGACGGCGACACACCTCTCTTGCTCCTGCATGACGGTCAGGTGTGGGCGAAGTACCTCAATCTCAAGGACACCCTTGATGCGGCCATTCGCTCCAGCATCGTCCCGGCCCTGCATGTAGCCATGATCGATTCCCTGGATTCGGAGACCAGATCCGATGAGCTCAGCGGCCCCAACGGAACCGTGGATTTTGTGGCGAATGACTTGCTGCCGGTGTTGCGTGAGCGACTGCCCGTACGCGGCGATGCCGCCGGCACCATTGTGTCCGGGGCCAGCTACGGCGGACTGGCTTCATTGTGGCAGGTGGCCAGGTACCCACAACTGGTGGGGGTGGCACTGGCGCAGTCCCCGTCGCTGTGGCGCTACGACCTTTCCCAACCACTGGAGAAAGTGCTGGACCGCGTGGTGCTGCGCCTTCAGGCGGGCATCTACGAGAGCGACATTCACCAAACGTCGCAGGAGCTGTTCAACCAATTGGCGCCGCTGGGGGCGGACATCAGCTTGAGCGCAGTCACGGGCGGGCACGACTGGACGTGGTGGAATCCGTGGCTCATTCACGGCCTGCGGGAGCTGCTGCAAAGCTGAGCAACTGTTCCTGGTGACCAGACGGGTCGCTGCTAGCGGTAGTCTCCGTTGGTGAGTCTTACCCCGGGGGTGTTGGCCCAGTTTCCGATGAACGTGGCTGCTGCACCGTTGGTGATGTCCCAGCCGCCAGACCCGTTGGAAGAAGCGACAGGAATGCTGGCCCAGCCGGGGGTTTGGCGGACCAGGGCAATGTCGGTGAGCCCGTTGCCGTTGAAGTCACCCGTCACGATGCGCACCCCTGGGGTGTTGGCCCAGTTCCCAATAAACGTGGGGGCTGCACCGTTGGTGATGTCCCAACCACCGGAACCGTTCGCGAATGCGACAGGAATGCTGGCCCAGCCCGGGGTTTGGCGGACCAGGGCAATATCGGTGAGCCCGTTGCCGTTGAAGTCACCCGTCACGATCCGCACACCCGGGGTGTTGGCCCAGTTCCCAATAAACGTGGGGGCTGCACCGTTGGTGATGTCCCAACCGCCCGAACCGTTCGCAAAGGCAATCGGGATGCTCGCCCAGCCCGGGGTTTGGCGAACCAGCGCAATGTCGGTGAGTCCGTTGCCGTTGAAGTCACCGGTCACGATGCGCACCCCAGGGGTGTTGGCCCAGTTTCCAATAAACGTGGGGGCTGCACCGTTGGTGATGTCCCAGCCACCGGTACCGTTGGAGAAAGCCACCGGAATGGTTGACCAGCCAGGAGTCTGGCGCACCAAGGCAATGTCCTTGCCCCTCACATGCGACACCGAGCCAACCGCCAGCTCGGCAGCTTCTAGGCACAAGGCGATGAGTCCGGCCGAAACTTCCTTGATCACTTCCTCTGCCTCCGTCCAAGTCGGCTGGAAGCTGTGACCGCATTCCACAGTGAAGCCGTACACCTTGGACCGGGAAGGGTCAGCAAAATGACGGGCAAAGGCATAGTCGTCGCTCGCGCCGGATGTTGGATACAAGCCAAACGCCTGTTCCACCCCATAGTTGTCACCCCGCACGGCCTTTACCGCATCGTTCATGCGCGCACTCGCGGAGGAGACCAGGTCCAGATCCTCGGCTGGGATGAACTCCCCATAGGCGGTGTCGTTGATTCGGCCCCGTACGGCGTCGAAAGCAGTGTTGAGGAATGTCTGGGTTGGTTGGGTGCTTTGGTTCTGATCGCTCCCCCAGCTGTGCAGGATGACAGGCACCGCACTGTGCACATCCATGTGCCAGCGGATCTGGGGTGTGTTGTCCAGCATCCACACGACATTGCGGGTTTCAGGTTCTGATCCGGCGGCGGGTCCGCGGTACACGTTGGCATCACAGGGGTTGTCCGAGGCGCTGACGCCGGAGTCCGGCGCGAACTTTGCCAGATGGTCCCAGAGGAAATCGAAATTGCGGTTGATATCCACGCCGAGACAGCTGCCGCCGCCGCCGTTGGGGCGGCGATTCTTGCGCCACAACGCCTGACTGGCTTGGCTGAAACGCCGCCCGTCCGGGTTCACGCAGGCAAAGATGAAAATGTTCACCGATTCAAGGATGCTGCTCACGTCAGCGGCCGAGAAGGCGGCCCCGCCGTAGCCCAATCCGGTGCCGGTCTCATGGGCCTCCAAGAGGTCGGCACTGAAAGAAATCAGGGCATCCGGCGGAACCCACTCCCGGGCATGCATGCCGCCCAGAATGAGGACTCCGTCCGCGGACGGGTCGCCAGCACCGAGCCGCAGGATGTGGCTGGTTCGCCCTTCGTGAGTGGTGTTCGGCGCCGTCATAAGGGTGGTCAAGTCCGGATAGGCGGCTGCCAGGTTTTCCAGCGCGGACTCTATCTCGTCAACATTCAGGTATGGCATGGCCGCTACTCTTTCCGCCCAAGACCCCGAGGGATCTCACCCCTGGCCGCGTACCGGTTGCTGCTGCCTACCTCCTGCTGCCGCGCCCGGCCCACCTCGGACGCATTCTCCAGGACGTGCAAGGAAACGTTGGCCGCACTGCGTACGTCCCGCGATGACTGCAGCCGGGATTCGGGCAGATAGGCATCAATGACGAATCCGCCCTCCGCCCGCCGGGCGATCGCGCGGCATCCCAGATCCGGTTGGATCTCATCGGTGAACTCCTTGATCTCCGCCAGCGTGGCCGCACGAATTTCAAAGTGGATGATGGGATCTTCACTCATATCGATGCTCCCTTGCTGACTGTTCCCGTGCCAGTGAAACTCGACGGCGGGCCCTTGGCTAGCGGTAGTCTCCGTTGGTGAGTCTTACCCCGGGGGTGTTGGCCCAGTTTCCGATGAACGTGGCTGCTGCCCCGTTGGTGATGTCCCAACCACCAGAGCCGTTGGCGAATGCGACAGGGATGCTGGCCCAGCCGGGGGTTTGGCGGACCAGGGCTATGTCGGTGAGCCCGTTGTCATTGAAGTCACCGGCCACGATGCGCACACCCGGGGTGTTGGCCCAGTTCCCAATGAAGGTGGCTGCTGCCCCGTTGGTGATGTCCCAACCACCAGAGCCGTTGGCAAAGGCAATCGGGATGCTGGCCCAGCCGGGGGTTTGGCGGACCAGGGCTATGTCGGTGAGTCCGTTGCCGTTGAAGTCGCCTGTCACGATGCGGACCCCAGGAGTATTCGCCCAGTTCCCAATAAAAGTGGGGGCTGCCCCGTTGGTGATGTCCCAGCCACCGGAGCCGTTGGCGAATGCGACAGGGATGCTGGCCCAGCCCGGTGTTTGGCGGACCAGGGCGATGTCGGTGAGTCCGTTGCCGTTGCAGTCACCGGTCACGATGCGCACACCCGGGGTGTTGGCCCAGTTCCCAATAAAAGTGGGGGCTGCCCCGTTGGTGATGTCCCAACCACCGGAACCGTTGGAGAATGCGACAGGGATGCTGGCCCAGCCCGGTGCCTGGCGCACTAGGGCTACATCGGTGAGTCCGTTGCCGTTGAAGTCGCCGGTCACGATGCGCACTCCCGGGGTGTTGGCCCAGTTCCCAATAAACGTGGGGGCTGCACCGTTGGTGATGTCCCAGCCACCGGAGCCGTTGGAGAAAGCGACAGGGATGCTGGCCCAGCCAGGAGTCTGGCGCACCAAGGCAATGTCCTTGCCCCTCACATGGGACACCGAGCCAACCGCCAGTTGGACTGCCGCGGCGGCGTTGACCCTGCCAAATCCGTAGTCGTCATTGTGGCCGTTGGCGTCATAGGCCACCCCGCCGATCTTGTCCGCGGAGTCGCGCATGATGGCACGCAACTGGTCACGGGTCAGATCGGGGTTCATGGACAGCGCAAGGGCAGCGCAGCCAGCCGCGCAGGGGGCTGCAAAACTGGTGCCAGTGCTGGGGCCGTAGCCACCGGCACCTGTGGTGCTCACCACGGCAACCCCTGGTGCGATCAATTCAACCTCGGGTCCGCGTGCGGCGTTGTCTTCCAGATCCATTCTGGTGGACCGGACCACAGCAATAACGTCGGCGTGGGAGACCACCTCGTCCTGCATGACATCGACGTTGTTGCCGTTGCTGGCTGCCCAGAAGATGGCCAGACCGCGCCCGCCGCGACCGTTCGCGGCGGCGAATTCGAGGGCAAGCTCCAAGACAACAGTGAGGTCCCAGGCGGCCCCGTTGGGGCCAAGGCTCGAGACCAAAATGTCGGCACCGGTGGCCGGATCCGCACCAGCCACTTCCCGGGATGGATCCGCGGCATAGGCGACGGCCCGGGCCAGGGTTGTCTGAGTTCCCACTTGGTCACCGAGGCAGGCCACCAGCATGAGCTCACACTCCGGAGCCGCGCCGCAACCGCCCCGGCCGTTGTTGTGGCGGGCACCGACCATGCCAGCGCAGAACGTGCCATGGTCACCTGCCGGAATTGCCGCCGCACCCTGCATGAAGGTTGGCGGGCCCGCACCTGCGGTCCTGAACGCACCCGAGGCGCCCACGATGGCGCTCTGGAGGTCTTCGTGCGCGGTGTTGAAGCCATTGTCGATGACGGCGACCCTGATACCTGCTCCGAAAGTCTGGTCCCAGGCCTCTTCCGCGTGCACATCGGCCCCCGGTGTGCCGCCGCCCTGGCCCGTATTGCGCCATTGCCACTGCTCACCGAAACGCGGGTCAGTCGGTATGGCGCGCGGCGGCACATGCTCGACGAAACTGGGCTCCGCCAGGGTGAACCGTGGATCCTCATGCAGGTCAACAGAGGCTTCCAGCGCGTCGTCGTGGACCGTGGTGTCCACCTCAAAGAGATTCGGGGCAAATGTCAGCCGCGTCAGCAGTGTCAAGCCGCGTTCAGCCAAAATTGCTTCGGCGTCTTCCCCGGAGTAGTCCTCGGCCAGCTGGACTGTCAGGCGCTTGGTGACGATCGCGAAACGCCCGTTTTCCCGCTTGACTAGGGTGCCGGCGTCGTCCGCCTCAGCAAAATCATCCAACGCCGCGAGGGATCGGGACGTGTCCGCGGACGGCTCCACAAACACCCAGTGCGCGGCGCCGAAAGCCGCCAAACTGTCTTCTGGCAGTCCCAGCTGCCCCGCAGCGGCCTCAGTCCCGAAACTCTCGGCTTCGGTTGCATTGAATCCGCGCTCCGTGGCGGCGACCTTGATCGCGACGACGTTCTCAATGCGATCTACCGTTTTCCGCTGCCCCCGTGCGAAGTATTCCCGGTTCATAGCGTGTTCCTTATCTGTGAAGAATTGAACAAACAGTCATGGAATCGATAAATCCCGCAGGCAGACTTCGGTCCCGCACTCCTATTTCACAGCGCCGTGCGTTACTGGAGCGTTACTGGCCCAGCGCCGACTTGGGACAGGCGCATCAGTAAGGTCCCCTTAGCGGGCTTCACGAACCTTTCGAGGTGCGTGCAGCCACGGCTTCAGCAGGCGCGTGCTCAGGGGCAGCAGGAGATACGTCATGATGGGCGTCAAGAGGCAGACATTCAGGAGCACGGCAAACGGTAGTGGCCAGTGTCCGGTGATCGGGTGCAGCAGGAAGTTGGACAGCAGGCTCAGGGGGAAGAACGGCAGGAAGATGCTCACGGCCTGCTTCCACCGCGGGGGCACAACGGTTTCCGGCACGCTGATCGACACGTCGCCCGGCTGATCGAACCATCCCTCAATGCCAGTGCGGTGCTCCACACGGGTAATTTCCATCAGCCCGCCAGCACTGTCAATCCACCAGCTGCGCTCGTGCGAATCATCCCAGGCGCGCAGCGAGGCCACATCGGAGAACCGGTACATGACATGCCATTCATCCGAGTCCGGCCCCGTCCGCACCCAGCCGGAGCCCAGGTAGCCGGGCCACTCGCGCGCCAACTCTTGTCCGGCGTGCGCCCATGCGGCAAATTGGCGGTGGTACCCGGGCTGAACCGTGCGGGCAATGGAAACTGTAACGGGCTGGAGATCTAACACGCAGCAATTCTATGGGCAATCCGCAAGACCCATCCACCATGTGGACCAGCCTATGAGTTAGGACACCCTGGGGCGCCACTCGGGGCCTTTTGAATCCTCGAGCAAATCAGCAAGACGGTGCGCTGATGGAATTCATTTTGAGGCTACCTTTGAGGACTTTTTGGGTCTACGATCACGATATTGGTTGCATTTCATTGATTTCGATTCACCGGGAGGTTCCAATGAAATTTTTTCCATCGGAGGATGCTGATACTTTCGCAGAAAGGCTGAGCCGCGAATGGAATTCTCGCCATCCATTCAAACCCATGCCGCAGGTCACCATGAACCCCACAGCGGAACAACTTGCAGATCCCTTGTGGCAGGAGGCGCGACAGATTTGGAACGACGTGGCGAGCCAGCTTCCTGCGGTGACTAATCCGCCTGCAATTCCTGCTGCAGCATCCTGGATTGCCGTCATTGGTGGAATGATGTGCCCCGAGGGTCACCGTGTGGGCACCGACGCCGCGTTTTGCGCAAAATGTGGAAAGAGCGTCCCGTTTGGGCTGGGGCGTACAGCAGATGAAAAGACAGCGGACTGGTGGAACCGTTTTTCAATTCAGCAGATGAGGCAATTCTGATGGTTGCGGAAGATTTCTCTCAGGCTTCACTGCTAGTGAGATCGTGTTCCTTTGCTGAGACTCATTTTAAGCTGGTGGTTCGCGAGTGTGACGCACCCGGTGCCCCGAAACGCTGGGGTCCGGTGACCGCTGTCCACACTCAAGGCTCGTTCCACTACCGCCACAGGGCCGCGGACATTAGCGGATCCGAAGCCAACATGCAGCGATTCGTCGCGTGGGCGCTGAGAACCCATCTGGATGAACTCGCCGAGCTCATCCACAACCCGGGCGGTTCCGTGGACAACGGCATAGTTGTTCCCGCCTCATTTTGGGGTTCAGCATGGGGTCGCCACACCAATCACGTTCACTTTGCGATTTAGCCATGGCCAATGGCGCGCTCAGCTCGGCTGGTTTGGCGTTCATTGCACGCTGGGAGGGATATCGGGGCAGACTGTACAACGACGCCGCAGGCCACTGCACCATCGGTTACGGACATTTGGTGCATCTGGGCCGCTGCAATGGATCCGAGCCGCCGATTTTTCTTGACGGGATTACCAACAAGGAAGGGCTGGACCTCCTCAACCGTGACGCTAGCAAAGCGGTCAGGAGCGTCAATGCCGAAGTGGTCGTGCCATTGACGCAACATAAGTTTGATGCTCTGGTGAGCTTTGCGTTTAACGTTGGACCTCAGGCATTCGCAGATTCGACCCTACTTAAAAAGGTGAACTTGGGCCAGCACAAACTGGTACCCGCCCAAATGGCGCTGTGGACCAATCACGGATTGCCGGGGCTGGTGAACCGCCGGCGGGCTGAAGCGAAGCTTTACGTTCAGGGCGACTACCAATGATGTAGGACCCAACCAGCCCCACGTGTTGGGTCGCCGTACTCAGCCACTCATGGTTACCGGAAATCGATTGCATATCTGAGGGAAACGAGAATGATAGACACCTCAGAATTGACTGGAAGCACCACAACCTCGCTACTTCGAACGTAGCGGAATTTGGGTTTCTACCCCTATCGAGGACACAGCGGCGCTGCTGCCGCATGTGGCATCGACTTTGCCGGCGTACTCATGGATCCTACTGATCAATAAGTCCGCTTCAGCCAAAGTGCTTCTTGTTGTTCCCATGTGTGGCAATGAAGCCCAAGATCACCGTCACAACAACAATGACGCCAATTGCCACAGCCAAACCCATCATGTCCATGACCCATCAATTCCTTAGTCCGTTCCCGGTCATCAGGCCGGCAGGCAAACAGGTCCAGGGATGTTCTGGTTGACGTTTACCTCCTTCCATCATGCACCCGCCGGGGCAATGCCACTAGAGCAAACGGCCATCCTTCCGGCCCCGTGGGGCGCCGACGGGGCCCGATGCGCCGTCGAACCACTCCAAGGACCTATTTTTTGGCCAGCAGTCGCTCCACGCGGGGCTTGACCTCTGTGGCCAGCAGCGTGATGGATTCCAGCAGGTGCTCGTGGGGTAGGCCGCCGATGTCTGTCTGCAGGAAGTGGCGCATGTGCCCCATGTAGCCGTGCAGATGAACAATGCGCCGGGCAACCTCGTCCGGATCGCCAACATAGTAGGCCCCGGGTGCTTCCGCCTGGGCCAGGTAGGCGCTCTTGTCCGGGGCGGGCCAGCCGCGCAGGCGGCCCATTTCAACGTTCAGGTTGTGCCAGCCCTGGTAGAAACGATCCAGCGCTTCCTTCTTGGTGGGTGCCACCAAACCCAGCACGGCCACAGAGACCTTGATGTCATCCCCAGTGTGTCCTGCCTGTTCCGCTGACTTCCTGTAGAGCTCGGCCAACGGTGCAAAGCGGTGCGGCGCCCCGCCGATGATGCCGTAGGAGATGGGGAGACCCAGGCTTCCTGCTCGGGCGGACGACGCCGGGCTGCCGCCAGTGGCTATCCACAGGGGCAGTTTCCCTTGAACGGGGCGCGGCACCACGGCCAGGTTGCCAATGTTGGGCCGGACGGTGCCCTCCCAGGTGACATTTTCATCGCCGGAGTTGTTGATGGTCATCAGCAGATTGAGCTTCTCGGAGTACAGCTGGTCGTAGTCACGCAGATCGAAGCCAAAGAGCGGGAAGGTCTCCACGGAGGAGCCGCGGCCGGCGGTGATTTCAATGCGGCCGCCTCCGGAGATGGCATCGGCGGTGGCGAACTGTTGGAAGACGCGGACGGGATCGTCGGTGCTGATGATGCTGGCGGCACTGCCCAGCTTGATGTTGTTGGTCGCTGCCGCGGCGGCCGCCAGCATGGCCCCGGGTGACGACGCCGGCATGGTCACAGTGTGGTGCTCCCCCACACCAAAGTAGTCCAGTCCGGCGTTGTCGGCATGGACAATCGCGTCAAACAGGTTCTTGATCGCCTCGGACGTTGTGCGAGACGTTCCGTCCGCGTTGAGCGGGGTGTCGCCAAAACTATATGCGCCAATTTCCATGACTGTCTCCAAAGCATTCAGAATGTGTTGTTTTTCAGATCATATTTCAAACAGATCATATTTCAAACAGATCATATTTACAAAAGGGTTCGTGTCTAGCGAACATTTTCCGGTGTGCTGCAACAGAATTGACTGAAGACGCCGCCATCCCGCCCGAAAGGCGAAAACATGAGCCAGCAAAATCCCTCCAGTTCACCCGTGAGCAACGGAGGGGTCAAACAGCCGCTGCGCCCGGCGTTCAGCAAGCAAGCCATCGCCGGCTTTGTTGTGGCCTGCATCAGCATGGCCATTTTCGGCTTCATAGCTGTTGCTGCTGTGTTTTTATGCGTGCGGGCACTCGGTGAGATTCGCGCCGGGGTGGTGCGCGGCCGCGGGCTGGCCATCGCCGGCATTGCGGTGGGAGTCGTGAGCTTTGCGTTCTACGTGGCCAATATGTTCATGCAGAACTAGTCCACCCGGCAGGGTGATCAAGCCTAATCAGGAGTGGTTCACCCTCATGGAACATAATGTCAGTGCGCTGCCTGGCCGACGGCGTGATCCCCTGCGTGAAGGTGGGCCCGCCCGCCATCGTGGTTGAAAATGGTGAGGATTTCCACGGGACCTTCGTGGGCACCGATGAAGTGCGGGACCATGGTGGAGAACTCGGCAACCTCGCCCGGGTGGACAAGGATGGTCCGCTCCCCCAGCTCCAGCTTGGCAATCCCGGAGAGCACAGTGAACCAATCCCGGCCGGCATGAATACTGCGCTGTTCGACCCCGTTGGGCCGTTCCGGGGTGATGCGCATTTTCGCCACGGTCTTGCCGTGCAGGCCGTCTTCGCTTGACAGGATCCACGCAGTGAGACCCTGGGAATGCCCCGCTTGGGGACGGATCACCACATCCTCATCGCTGCCGGATTCAACCAGCGCATCCAGCGTGGTGCCCAGCGCCCGGGCGATTGGCACCAGTTGGTCCAGCGCAATTCTGCGGTGACCGGTTTCAATGCGGCTCAGCGTTGAGGGGCTGAGGCCGCAGCGGGCCGCAAGGTTGTCCAGCGACCAGCCAAGGGCCAGCCGCAGTCCACGAATGCGCTGCCGGATAACACTGTCCATCTCCAGTTCTTGCGTCATACGCAAAAGCCTATGCCATTTCCGCACGGGATGGCTAGTGTGGAGTACATGACTACTCACGGGCACCACCAGCACGGCCATGACAACCACAACGGGCACTCGCACGGCGCAGGCCTGGCAGAATCGCTGACTTTGGACGCCCTGATCCTGGGCACCTACTTGGAGCAGGCAACCGCGCTGGCCGTCGAGCTGACACCAACCCCCGGCGTCATCATCGATGCCGGATCGGGCTCGGGTGTGGGCACCGTGGCGCTGGCGCAGCGCTTTGAAAACGCGCACATCATTGCCCTGGACAAGTCGGCTGACATGCTGGGCCAGACGCTTGAGGCTGCTAGCAAGAATGGTCTAACCGGGCAGGTGACAACAGTTCTTGCCGATCTCGATGACGCCTGGCCCGAGGTTGCGGCCGCCGATCTCATCTGGGCCTCCTCCTCACTCCACGAGGTTGCCGACCCCGAACGGAGCATGGGTGAGATGTTTGCCGGCCTCAATGCGGGTGGCTTGCTGATGGTCATTGAAATGGACGGCCTGCCCTGCTTCCTTTCCGCGGCGACACTTGCGGACGGCACCGAACTTGCAGCCCTGGAAGCGAGGCTGCACGCAGCCCTGGCCCAAATGCGCTGGAATCACCATCCCGATTGGCGGGCCGGGCTGGAACGCGCCGGGTTCGACGTCGTCGAGCAGCGCAGTTATACGGCCGTTGGCAACTCGACGCCGGACCTGGCCTCCCGCTACGCCCGCATGTTCCTGGAGCGCATCCGCACAGCCATGGACGACGTGGCAACAGCCGCGGATCTGGCCATCTTGGACAGCCTGCTGGCCAGCGATGGTCCCGAATCACTGGCCAGCAGGACTGACCTGCAAGTGCGGGGCAGCCGCACCGTGTGGGCAGCGCGAAAACCATAGGCCGACCGCCGAGAGGCCGGGTTCGGGTGCCCCGCTTCACGCAACAACATTGTGCGCAATTTAGTTGTGTACACTATAGCTATGCCCAACAATGAGTACAGCCTTGATTCGATGGTCTGCTTTGCGATCTATTCAGCGTCCAACGCTGTGGCCAAGGCGCACCGGGTGGTTTTGGAGCCATGGGAGCTGACGTACACGCAGTACATCGTGCTGCTGGAGACCAACGTTTCCGCCGACGGCATTAGCGTCAGTGAACTCGGCGCCAGAATGAATCTCGATTCCGGCACCCTGTCCCCCCTGCTGCGCCGGCTCGATGCGCGGGGGCTGGTATCGCGGGTGCGCAGGTCCCCTGATGAACGCGTGGTGACGGTGGAAATCACTGCTACCGGCGCGGCGATGCTTCAGGAACTGCGCACCGCGCTGCACGGCCTGCGCGGCGCCTATGGCTTTGACAGCCAGGACCAGGCCGATCATCTTGTCAAGGAACTGCACCGCATCACCGAAGGCATGCGCCACTTGACGGCATCCACCCACGACCTGGCAAACTCGCCTAGCCGCACCCTCGATGCCTCATCTTCCTCTGCACCGAAAGGCAACTCATGAATTCTCTGTACACCGCCGAAGCCCTCGCCACCGGGGCCGGCCGCAACGGACATGTCCGCTCCTCCGACGGCCGCATTGACGTGGGCCTGTCTGTCCCGAAGGAAATGGGTGGCATGGGGGAAGGATCCAACCCCGAGCAGCTCTTCGCCGCCGGCTACGCTGCGTGTTTCCACTCTGCCCTGCAGCTGGTGGCGCGCACCCAGAAGGTGGACATCACCGACTCCTCGGTGGGCGGCCAGGTCCAGATTGGCGCCAATGGCAAGGGCGGCTTTGAGCTCGCCGTACTGCTCGAAGTGGTGCTGCCGGGCATTGAAACAGCGGCCGCACAAGCCTTGGCTGACGCCGCGCATCAAGTCTGCCCCTATTCAAATGCCACCAGGGGCAACATCGACGTCACCATCTCGGTATCTGAGGACTAACTCCCAGGCCGGCCCTAGTGTGCGTCGGTCCGCGGCCTACTGGCCCGGACCGGCCGCCATGGCTGACGCTTGTGCGACGACGGCGGCACGCCGGGCGTCCACGCCATCACCGGACATGATTTCTCCCAGTTGCGGCAGGGCCCACCAGCCCGTGGCCAACGTGACGATTGACAGTAAAAGCTGCGTGGCCTCAGGACCACTCAGCTGCGGACATGCGGCCCGGATGAGCGCCGCATTCTCCGCGCAGGCGCCAGCCCTTGGGTCAGTCACGCCTTCACGATCCCCGCGCTCCAGGCCCTCCCACGCCAAAAGGCGCGGCAATTGCGGGCGAGCGGTGTATTCATCGAAGAGACACCCTGCGAATTCGCCCACCGCGGCAATGCCGTTACCCTCCAGTGGTACGGCCATGAGGAAACACTCCAAGGCTCGCAACAAGACAGCATCAAACAAGCCCTCCTTATTGCCAAAATACTGGTAAATCCGCTCCTTATTGACACCCGCATCACGTGCGACGGCGTCAACCCGCGTCCCAGCCAAACCCTTCTGCGCGAACTGCTCCGTGGCAGCATCGAGCAACAGTGTCCGAGTTCGCGCCGTATCCCAAGCCATGGTTTCAGCTTAGCCCAACTCCCAACTGTTTAGTTGCAAATACGGCTGGTGGCGTCTATCGTCGGAGAATTACCAACTAAACATTTGGAGATTCATGGACAACGATCAGCACCCGGCTAGCCCTGGCAACGACCCAAAGGCGCCACCAGTGCGGGTTCTCCTGCTTGGTGCCCGGGGTGCCGTTGGCAGGCATCTCCACACCGCTCTGGTGGCTGCCGGCCACGAGGTCACGCGGGCAGGGCGAACCCCGGCCGATGGATGGCTGCGCTTTGACGCTGGTGGCAGCGACTTGGGTGAGCTGCAGCGCGCAAGCCAGCTGCACGACGTCGTAGTCAACGCCTCCGGCGTGGAAAACCCGGCGTTGGGGACGGCCCTTTCACAGGCCACACTCGTTGACATCAGCGCCAGTGCCGGTTACCTTGCCCAGCTGCGCTCAGAGTCACCCCAGGCGTCCATGATTCTTGGGGCGGGCTTGGCTCCGGGCCTCAGCACTCTCATGGCGGCGTCCTTGGACAAAGAGCCTGGCGACGACGTGGACGTGGCGCTCATGCTCGGAGCCGGCGAGAAGCACGGGCCGGCGGCAGTGGAATGGACCCAGAGGCTCATCGGGGCCCCGCTGGTGAACCCGGTGGAAAACCATCCCGTCATGAACCTGCGTGAGCGTCGTACTTTCCACGACGGTGGTCGAACCCGCGGCTACCTGAGGGCGGATTTTCCGGATCACCTGCTCCTTGGCAACTCCTCGAGCATCCGCGTGCGCAACTACTTTGCCCTGGACTCCCCCGCTGCCACCTGGGCACTGGGCGCCGTGGCCCGCTTTCCCGCTGCCCGGCGGCTCATCACCATGGTTCCGCCGATGGGCAGCGAGGACTGGTCAATTGTGGCGACCAACAGAAGGACGGGCCAAACCCGCCGGGCTTGGGGCAGCAATCAGTCCAGCGCCACGGGGGTGTTGGCGGCACGAGTTGTGGACGCACTGGCCATCTCACGTCCGTCGAAGCCCGTGGCGATCACCTCCGTCATGGGCCTCGATGACATCGTCACCGCCGGCATCAATCTGGACTAGCTACCCACACTCCCAAGCATTTCCTGGGCCAGGAGGCTTACCCTGATGCTGATGTCGTCCCGGACCAGGCGCATCCGTTCCATCCCCTCGATCCCCCGTTCAGAGGGTTCATCGGTGTCCCAGTTGCGAATTTCGATTCCGGGAACCGGGTCCACGACGGCCTCGCTGCCGAGGGTAACTATCAAGCTGACGTCCCCCAGCATGTCGGGGGTGATGGGCTTGGTGTGTTCTGCGCCCATGTCAATCCCCAATTCCACCAGGGATTCCACTGATTGGGAGTTCAGGGACGAGCCGGGTTTGGTCCCGGCGGTGTAAACGGTGACGGCATCTTTGGTGAGGTGGCGCATGAGTCCGCCGGCCATTTGGGACTTTCCGCCGTTCTTGACGCATACGAACAGGACGCCTGGTTTGCTGGTCATTGTGCGTCCGGGGACGGGATACCCAGTACCGGGACGGTTTGGGTGGTCATGAGGTGGTGGAACATCGAGCCAGAGACAAGATCATCAACTTTGGCAATGATTCCCGGTCGTCTGGCACCCACAACAATGGTGGAGGCTTTCACGGCAGCAGCCAGTCGGCCAATCGCCAGGGCCGGGTCACCGCCGATGATTCGCAAGGACCACGCCGTGGCATGGTTGGCTGCACCGGCTGCAAGGTTTTCCTTCAGCTCCGCCGCCGCAATGGAGGTTTCCTCCTCCGGCTCAACCGCAGTGTTCACCGCATTTGGCAGGACAAAGTCCCCTGGGGCCCATTCGATCCGGGAGCTGGCCGGGTCCACGAACGCCGCAATCAGTGGAGCATTTAGGCTGTGCGCCAATTCCAGGGCCTTCACCCACACCACTGGATTCTGATCGGGTATGACTCCGACGACGACGGGGGAACCACTAAAACTTGCCTTGCCTGCGTGATCGCTCACAATGACACCTTCCTAGCCTTTACGTATGGACAATCTTCGATCTTCTAGTCAAGATCTTCCAATCAAGATACCGCTTACCAGCATAGACCGGGCGACGGCACTGCTTTGTATTGGTCATGGCCGCTTCCTCGGCTTACTCCGCGATGGTGGCGGTTCGGCCGTGAGCCAGGCCGGTGGGAATTCCGATCAAAACCGGTTCCGGTGTTGCACAGCACGATGATGACGCAGCGTCCTGCTCCTGGTTGTCTTCGGCGGGGGCGTCGCAACTGCCGCCGAGGTCTGTGGAGCAGACACCGGTTTCTGGCAGCTCGAGGTGAACCTGATCGGCCGCATTCTGGTCTCCGGCCAGTGCGGCGACAATGGAGCGGACCTGCTCGTAGCCGGTGGCGAGCAGGAAGGTGGGGGCGCGGCCGTAGGACTTCATCCCGGCAATGTAGAAGTCCTTGTCCGGGTGCGCCAGGACCTTGGCGCCGTGGGCGGGAACTGTGCCGCAGGAGTGGAATTCCGGGTCGATCAAAGGTCCCAGATCTCGGGGTGCTTCCACGGCAGGATCCAGTTCCAGGCGGATCTCGCGCAGGATGTCCAGGTCGGGGCGGAACCCGGTGGCGGGGATCAGCAGATCTACCTCCAGGGTCACGTCCCCGTCCGGGGTAGCGCCGGTGACGGCCAGTCTCTGACCGACAGTGAAGGAGAGAGTCGTGAAGGAGGTGTGCAGTTCGATGTGTCCGTCTTCAACGAGTTTACGTAGCCGGGTGCCGAGCTGACCGCGGGCCGGCAGGCCGTCCAAGTCTCCGCCACCGTAGAGGCGCGAGGCATCGGGGCCGCGGACGGCCCAGCTGATCCGGGTGCCCGGTTCATTCTTGGCCAGCTGGCCCAGCGACAACAGAGTGTTGGCTGCCGAGTGGCCAGCACCGATGACCAGGACATGTCTGCCAGTGAATCGGGCTCGGTCAGCCCCAGTGACATCCGGCAACGGCTCGGTGATGAGCCTGGCCGCGATGGCTTCAGCCTCACCGGGCGCCGGGAGGCCGGCTTGACCCAGGGGGTTGGGGTCCGCCCACGTGCCCGATGTGTCAACCACGGCGCGCACGTGGTGGTCGGTTACTGTCCCGTCTACGGTTTGGACGCGCACCAGGAACGGCCGCTCGTCACGGCCACGGGAGTGGGTCTTGTCCATGCCAACCCGGCTCACAGCTGTCACGGTGGAAGAGGTCTGCAGAGCAGCACTGATGGCCGGGACAGCGGCTAGCGGATTCAGGTACTGTTCCACGAGCTCGGCTCCGAAGGGCAAAGAAGTCAATCGGGGTTCGCGCCAACCGGTGTGCTCGAGCAGGCGCCGGGAGGCCGGGTCAATGTTGTGTTCCCACGAAGAGAACAGGCGGATGTGCCCCCACTTGCTAATGGCCGTACCCACTGCCTCGCCCTTTTCAAAGATGAGCGGAGTGAGGCCACGTTCGATGAGGTTCGCGGCCGTGGCCAGACCTACCGGGCCGGCTCCGATGATGGCAACTGGCAGGTCGCGTAATTGATTCGTCATGTCCGTGGTTCTCCTCGTGATGATAAGTATCAGGTTGCTGTGGTGCTGTGGAGTCGCTTAGGCGTGGGCTGATTCTTCCACCAAGGCGGTGGCGATACTGTCTGCATCGTCCAAGGCGGCTAGGTAGCGTTCTGCATCCAGGGCGGCGGCGCAGCCGGTCCCGGCGGCGGTGATCGCTTGGCGGTAGCGGTGATCCACAGCGTCCCCGCAAGCAAAGACACCGGTGAGGTTCGTGACAGTGGTCGGCGCATCGACCCGAATGTACCCTTCATCATCCAAATCGACTTGTCCCACAACCAGTTCGGTCCGCGGCACATGACCAATGGCCACGAAGACGCCGGTGGCAGCCAGTTCGCGGGATTCCCCGGTGACGGTGTCCTCCACAGTCACACTGCTGACCTTCATTTCGCCGTGAATGGCTGTGATGGCCGAGTTGTAGGCGAAACGGATTTTTGGGTTGTCCTTGGCGCGCTGGGCCATGATCTTCGAAGCCCGCAGTTCCCCGCGGCGCACGATCACGGTGACAGACTTGGCGAACCGAGTCAGGAAGGTGGCTTCCTCCATGGCGGAATCCCCACCACCGACGACGATGATGTCTTGTTCACGGAAGAAGAACCCATCGCAGGTGGCACACCAGGAGACGCCGTGGCCGGAAAACTTCTTCTCCTCGGGCAGTCCAAGTTCCTTATAGGCGGATCCAGTGGCCAGAATAATGGCCGGGGCCTCAAAGCTGTCTCCTGCAGCTGTCGTCACGCTTTTGAGGTGACCGGTGAGGGTGGTGGAGGTGACGTCATCGAAGATGATGCGGGCGCCGAACTTCTCGGCCTGCTCCTGCAGACCGTCCATGAGCTCGGGGCCTTGAATGCCGGCCGGGAAGCCCGGGAAGTTCTCCACCTCTGTGGTGTTCATCAGCGCACCTCCCGCAGTGACGGCACCGGCTATGACCAGCGGGGATAATCCAGCTCGGGCGGCGTAGATTGCGGCCGTGTACCCGGCGGGGCCGGAGCCAATGATGAGGAGCTGTTCTGTCATGACAGGATCCTTTTCTAGCTTGCGGGCAGGAGGTCGGCGATGAGGGCCTGAATGCGGGCTTTGATGTCGTCTCGGATGGGGCGGACTGAGTCCACACCCTGCCCTGCCGGATCTTCGAGTTCCCAGTCCTCGTATCGCTTGCCGGGGAAGAAGGGGCAGGTGTCGCCACAGCCCATGGTGATGACGACGTCGGATTCCTTGACTGCTTCTGTGGTGAGGATCTTGGGGATCTCGGTGGACATGTCGATGCCCTCTTCAGCCATGGCCTCCACGGCAGCCGGGTTGACCGAGGCTGCCGGCTGGGACCCGGCGGAGCGGACCTCAATGGCCCCGTTGGAGAGGGTGGTGAGGTAGGCGGCAGCCATCTGGGAGCGTCCGGCGTTGTGCACGCAGACGAACAGAACGGAGGGCTTTTTGGTGGTTTCGGTGGTGCTCATGAGTTCATGCTCCTTAAGTAGTGGGGGTTAGTTGGTGAAGAATCGTTTGCGCGCCCACAAGGCGACGTAGACAAGGGCAACTAGGACTGGCACCTCAATCAGCGGCCCGACGACGCCAGCCAGGGCTTGGCCGCTGGTGACGCCGAAGGTTCCGATCGCTACGGCGATGGCGAGCTCAAAGTTGTTGCCGGAGGCGGTGAATGCAAGCGTGGTGGTTTTCGCGTATCCCAACTTCAGGGCCCGGCCGATCATCATGCTGGCACCGAAGACGACGATGAAGTACACCAGCAGTGGCAAGGCAATCCGGGCCACATCCAGCGGATTGGAAGTGATGGAGTCACCCTGGAGTGCAAAGAGCAGCACGATGGTGAACAGCAGGCCATACAGTGCCCACGGGCCGAGCTTGGGCAGGAACTTGCCCTCATACCACTCCCGGCCCTTGACCTTCTCACCGATCGCGCGGGTCAGGAATCCTGCCAGCAGCGGGATGCCGAGGAAGATCAGCACCGAGGCGGTGATGGCCCAGAAGGAGAAGTCAGCGGACGTCGTCGGAAGTCCCAGCCAGCCCGGGAGCACCTGGAGGTAGAACCAGCCCAGGGCGCCGAAGGCGAAAACCTGGAACACCGAGTTGATCAACACCAAAACGGTGGCGGCTTCGCGGTCACCGCAGGCCAGATCGTTCCAGATCATGACCATGGCAATGCAACGGGCCAGGCCAACAATGATCAAGCCCGTGCGGTATTCGGGCAGGTCGGGAACAAAGATCCACGCCAGCGCGAACATGAAGGCCGGTGCCGCTACCCAGTTGATGATCAGCGAGGTGATTAACAACTTGCGATCGGCCATGACTTTGCCGGTTTCGTTGTAGCGAACCTTTGCCAGTACCGGGTACATCATGACCAGCAAGCCAATGGCGATGGGCAGTGACACCGATCCGACTTTTACCGCATCCAGAGCGCTGTTCAAACCCGGAATGAACTTGCCCAACAAGAGGCCAATGACCATGGCTGCGATGATCCAGACCGGCAGGAACCGGTCCAGAGTGGAGAGTTTGCCGACGACGGCAGCCTCCCCGGGAATGGAAGGGGTGATGCTCTTGGTACTCACAAAGCTCCTAGCCGGTCTAACATAAGATTGATGATTGTCGATACAGAAAGTATTGACCCCTATATCGACAATTGTCAATCTATGGGCATAATGGTTACATGAACACTGCATTAACGGTCGAGACACCCACCGAACTACTCTGCTGCGAACCCGGCGGACAGTCCGTGCTCAACGCCGAGGCTGCCCAAGAATCTGCCCGGATACTTAAGGCACTCTCGGATCCGAACCGGCTGCGGCTGCTTTCAATCGTCAAGGCTGGCGACGGCGGCGAAGCCTGTGTGTGTGACCTTACGGAACCGTTGGACCTGGGCCAGCCCACCGTCTCCCACCACCTGAAGATTTTGGTTGACGCCGGACTCCTGGAGCGTGAGAAGCGCGGCACCTGGGCGTACTACTCCCTGGTTCCCGGTGCCCTGGAACGCGCCGCCGCCATGATCACGGCACTATGACAGCATCGGGACGATCTGGCATGCAGATCCGCCTCATGGCCAGCAGTGATTGGGCTGCGGTGGAACGCATCTACGCTCACGGAATCGCCACAGGCAATGCCACGTTTGAGGCACGGGTCCCCGCCGAGTCTGACTTCTTCGCTTCTCGCAAGCCCGAGCTGTGCCTGGTGGCGGAGGACTCCGATGGTGCTGTCGTTGGCTGGGCTGCCGCAGCATCTACTTCCACACGGGAATCCTACCGGGGCGTCGTGGAGCACTCCATCTATGTTGATCCAGAGCATGGCGGTCGCGGCATCGCCACCCTCCTGCTCCACGAGCTGATCGGCAGGGCCCGTGAGAATGGGTACTGGACTGTTCAGTCCGGGATTTTCGTTGAGAACCTGCCCAGCCGCGCGCTCCACTCCAAGGCGGGCTTTCGGGAGATTGGCCGCCGCGAACGCATAGCCTTGATGAGCCACGGCCCTTGGGCCGGGCAATGGCGCGACACCATTCTGTACGAACTCCGCCTCTAGCCACCACAGGCCGGGGCGGGCAAGCTGACCGGGTGCATTGTCAGTACCGGATCTTGGTGCGAGAGTGAATTCATGAAGATCAGCGTCCGCCCGGCAACAACGTTCGAGGATGTCAAGACAATGGTGGGCCCCAAACGCCCCGATGCCAACGTTTGCTGGTGCCTGAGCTACCGCATTCCGTCCAGGGACAACGTGGCCCTGCGGGGGCCCGCTCGCGGTGAACTTGTGGAGCAATTGTGCCGCCAGGATCCGCCGCCCGGGGTGTTGGCCTACGACGGCGACGAGGTAGTTGGGTGGGCCGGTGTGCAGCCACGGGCCGGCACTGGGTTTGCCCGGAACCGAAAGATTCCGCACGTGGATTCCGTGGACGTGTGGTCTGTGTGGTGCATCCGGGTGCGGCCCGGGCACCGGGGTAAGGGCATTTCACACAGTCTGCTGGCAGGCGCCGTCGACTTTGCCAGGGGACAAGGCGCTCCCGCACTTGAGGGATACCCGGTGGATAATCAGGGCCGGAAGGTGGATCTGACCATGGCCTACGTGGGCACCCGCAAGCTGTTCGAGAGCGCCGGCTTCACCAAGACAGCTGACACCAACTCTGTCCTCAACGGTTTCCCGCGCGTGTTGATGCGGCTTGACCTGGGCTGAATTGAAGCCTCGCGCCGCCAACGGACACCCCGTGCAAGACTTGAACCATGGACCTCGAAGTTTCACCCGCGCTCACGATCCCGGCACAGGAGCTCAGCTGGCGGTTCTCACGGTCGTCGGGTCCCGGCGGCCAGCATGTGAACACCTCGGACAGCCGGGCCGAACTCTCATGGAATGTTGCTGAGTCAGCCGCACTTTCGGATGAACAACGGGAGTTGCTGCTCACCCGGCTGGATCGTCGGCTGGTTGGTTCAACCGTCACGGTGGCCGCGTCGGAGCAGCGCTCCCAATTACGCAATCGCGAGATCGCGCTGGCGAAGCTGGCCCAAATCATTGCAGCTGGCCTCGCCCCGGCAGCCGCTCCGCGCCGCCCCACAAAGTCCAGTCGCGGTTCAAAGCTGCGGCACATGGCCACCAAACAGCAACGATCCGCCACGAAACGGCAACGCCAGCGGCCATACCCCGACTAGCACCGCTTCGGTGCCCTGCCCCGACGAATGTTCTTGTGGATTCATGATCCTGAAGATTCGTGGCAGGTCTGTTGATTCGCCGTCCGAAGCTCAAGTGGATGGCGTGGCAGTTTGCTCGGTTCCGAGCGATTTTGACATGTCCTTGACGCCTGCCAGGCGGGACGGTGTCTAGGTGGGGTTCATACTGTTGGCACCGGCGTGGCTAGCTGCCGTGTGAACCCGACTACCGGCCCGGTGTGCACGGGGACACTGTGCCGCGGCAGAAATAGGCGCGACCGTTTTGGAGTTCAATGCCGTGGAAGAGTTGCGGGACTGTCACCAGGTGGTAACCCATTCCCTGCAAGCTAGTGATCAGCTGATCTTGCCCATCAACTGTGGACGCATGGATGTCGTGCTGGAGGATGATCGCCCCGGGCTTCACGAGCTTGAGAATCTTGGGAACAAAGATGTCCTTGTTTCGGGACTGCCAGTCCAGGGAATCTACCGACCAGTTAATCAGGGGCAGCCCAGCATTGGTGTTGACCCGTGCGTTGCTGGCGCCATATGGGGGGCGTAGATACGCCGGGGCCACCCCGGCCATCTTGTTGATAATGGCGGAGGTGCCCTGAATCTCCTCCCTGACGCCGGCTGCGGAAAGCTTCGTTAGATCCGGGTGGCGCATGGTGTGATTGGCAAGCACATGACCGTCCGCCGCAGCAGCGGCAGAAATTTGCGGGTGCGTTGCAACGTAGATCCCTTGTTGAAAAAACGTGGCATGGATTTTTCGGGAGGCAAGGACACCCAATAGACGTTTCGTTTGCTCGTTGGGTCCGTCGTCGTAGGTCAAAGCGGCACACGGCACAACATCGCAGTTGACGTGCTCTTGCCCTGCCGCAGCAAGTGTCAGTGGCGTCAGCGGCCGTGGCGCCGTGGCGAGTTGCTGCATCCGACTGCCAAGATCCGAAAGTAGCCGTGTGCTGGACTTGGCTGTGATGTGGACAGTCACCGGGTCAGTTAGCGGGGCACCGTTTGTGGGGTCGATGGTCAGGGGCACCACCAAATCACCGACGGGGCTAAACGCCGCACCACTGAGCAATGCTTGGACCGGCGGAGGTACGGCGGCCGGCGCGCTTGAAGCCGGTGCCGTTGATGCTGGCGTGGCGCTGGTAGTTGGAGAGTTGTCAGAGGGTGCCGAAGATTTTGTCTCCGCAGCAATTGCTTCGCCCAGGAGTTGTCGGATCTTTTCGTTGCTGTCGCTGGAAATCAGCGCTGCTCCTGGCAGGATTTCCCCGGTAGACAAGTTGGTGAATTCAGTGGTGACCGAAACAAGGGACTCGGTTCCGCGGTCCACTTGCCACCGGGTCATTCGTGTTCCAACCATCGCGTCGCCTGTCGCAATGATCGCGTGGTCTAGTTTGAGGCCCCTGTCCATCAGCGGTACTGCCGGGTCGGGCACGGACGGGTCGTAGCGCCCACCAGCGTTGTGGTCAAACAGTCCCAACAGGCCGGCATCCAACCGGTTGTTGTATGACTCCGCTCCACTGAGATAGACCCAGCGGGCCGACACGGGAGTGGCGGTGCCCGTGCGCAGGGATTCCGGCAAGGCTCCCGGAATGCCCGCAGGGTCCAGCGCCGGGACAGGCTCCCCGAGCGAGGACTCAGGTGGCGGCGGAGGTGGCGGGCTGGAGGCAACCCGCGCCGGCAAAATGCTGCACGAGCTCAACGACACTGCCAACACGGCCAGCAACAACGGTCTGTGGTTGACAGAAAATGGCATGGATTGTGTGTCCCCAAATACTCGAAGCAAAGTTCGTCCCAGTTTAGGCCAACTGAGGCACCGGCAGCGTCACACAATGGCAGCTCCGCGTTGCGTGGCTGCAGTCGACTTGCGATTCCAGTGAGATGCTGCCGACACCACCACTACAGTTCCACGTCAGTTCGGGCCAACGTCCATTACTTCCATCTCCCTGCGGATTATAAATCGAATATATGTTCTAAAAAGTCTTCCCTTGAAGTCGTTCAGCGCCTAAAATTGGAGTATGGGCACCGTCAATTGGCCCGGCAGCAACAGGGTTTCCAGCCCTGCCGGTCAGCCGTTTCTGGATCAGGCTCCCGACCACTGGTCGGAGGCAGCTGACGGGGGATGTGCGGATGCCGAGTTCGCCAGGCTGATGGCCAGTGACCCTTTCGCCGATGACCCCCACATGAAGAATGTGACGTGGGTGGGCCCATCCCGGACGATCTCGGCGGATGAATGGGCCACGCTGGTCCAGACGCTTGACGGCGACGG
>NZ_PPXC01000001.1 GCF_002909445.1 Arthrobacter glacialis | reverse complement strand
CCATCTGCCGCAACCACCGAAGTGCCCAACAGGACCGGCTCCGAGTGCAGCGTGAACGTTGCCTTGGTGCCGGGCTTGAAGTTCTTCCCCGTGATGGTCAGGTTCCCGCCCGCTGCCACAGTTGCATCGCTAACGTTGCCACTGGCGGTGCTGGTGGGAACGGTCGACGGCGTGCCGCTGGCGCTCGGCGTTGCCGACGGAGTTGCCGTGGTACTAGCCGAAGGCGTTGGCGTTGCCGAAGGCGTTGCCGTTGCCGACGGGGTTGCCGACGGAGTGGCACTCGGCGTCGCGGACGGAGTTGCCGTGGCACTTGCCGAAGGCGTTGCCGTGGGCGTGGTGCCCGGTTCCGCCACGGTGATGACGACAGCCTTGGTGCCCAAGACGGCGCCGGAAACTGCATCCTTGATGATCACCGTATTGGCGTAGTTGCCCTTGGCCGCGAAGCTGTGCTCGGACGAGTACGCACCGTTGACCACGGGAACCGTGACAGCCGCAGTACCGTCACCGTAGGTGATGACGGCATTGGTGACTGCACCGTTTCCGATGGCTGCCAAAGCGGACGTTCCGCTGATGGCTACCTTCTCACCGACGTCGACCGTGGACTTGGCAGCCGCCGCCGTCACAACCGGCGCGGTGTAATCCGGGGCCGTGTTCAGCGTGGTGGGCACGCCGCCCAGACTGGTTCCGCGATCCACCAAGGTGAAGGAATCCGGGCCCTGGGCGTCGCGCTCGGTGGACAGGGCGATGGCGAGAGTGTTCTTGCCGCTCTTGTTCAGGAATCCGCTGGGGATGGTGAACGTGCTTTGCGGACCCACATTGCCAACCCAGGTGCCGGTGTTCCAGCCATTGACGTAGATGACGGCGCGCGCAAAGGACTGCCGTCCGTTGTCGAACTTGGTGTCGTTGACCTTCAGGCCAATGGCTGTGTCGGTGCCGGCGGGGATGCTGAGGTTAAAGTTGCTGCGGTACCAGGTAACTCCGGCCTTGGCGGGCTTGAAGTTGCTGGCGTCGGCCCACATCGCATCCGGGTAGGAGGGGAGGTACCAACCGGCACGCTCACCGTACAGACCACCGGTGTTGTACATGGTCCTGGCAATATCAACCGGAGCAGCCTTGTCCTTAGCGCCCTGCAGTTTCCAAGTAACGGCGCCACTGCTGGGCAGCACCGCGTCGAAGAGGCCGCGGTTCTGGCGGGACAATCCGTCGTCGCTCCAGTCAAGGTTCTGGCCATTGTTGCGGACCACTGCCGAAACCAGTGTGGCTTCGCCGTTCTTGATGACACCGGCAGGGACCTGCAGGGTTTGCATGCTGCCAGTGGCTGCAGCGGCGCCAACAAAGGTGCCATTGACCCAGACGAGCATGTTTCCGGCGGATCCGCCCTGTCCGCGCAGCTGGATGCTGGTCGCGGCTGAGGAGGCCGTGAAGCTGGCTCGGTACCAGGTGTCGCCTTCATAGAAGCCGTAGAAGGCGGTGTCCAGGACCTTGCCCTGGTTGGGGCCGGGGCCCTGACGCGTGTTGGCGGCTGTGGTTGCTGTGGCAACCAGCCACTTGGAGTCATCAAACGCCACTGCGGACTCCGGGTTTTCACCCGAAACTTTCCAGTTGGTCAATGCCGGCAGGACAGCCGGAGCCGGTCCGCCAAGGTTGGCGACAAGCTGGCCATTGGCACCAACTGTTGTTACCAGGGCCTGCCCATTCCAGCTGGCCTTGGTGATGCCGGCCGGAACGTAAATGTTGATGGCGCGCGCTGCCTTGGTGTCGCCCACCAGGTTGACGGTGTCGCCGTCGAACTCGGCGGAGCGGAGCAGGTCAACACCTGCAACCATGACGCTCTTGTTGGTGGTGCCGCCCTTGACGATGCCATCCACGCTCCACTGCTGGCCCGTGGCCGTACGGTCGGTGGTGACAATGCGCAGTTCGGGGGCGCCGCCGCCGCTGATCTTCACCGAGGTGCCACTACCGTGCACATAGTTCAGGCGCAGCGTCTTGGTGGCAGCGTCCCACACGGACTCCACAGCAGTTCCGCCCAAGGTGGTGACAGCGGGCTCGGAGGCGTATTTGAGGACCGTCTCGCCGGCGTCGTTCTTGGCGCCGTTGAGTACCAGCAGTGTGCCGGTGGCGACGGGCATCTTCGTGAACAGCTCCGAGGTGCTGTACATGAGCTTCTGTCCGTCAAAGGCGTAGTCCGCAATGACCATGTTGGCGTCGCGGCCGTGCATGCTCAGGAACGTGCCTGCCTTTTGCGGGACCCTGTTGAACGTGATGGAGTCCGCGGGTGCCGGAGGCGTGGTGGTGCTGCCCGGCGTTGAGGTCTCGATGGCGTCAATCGCCACAAAAGTTCCAATCGAGGCGGGATCGCCCTTTACGCCAGTGTTGACCACCTTGATGGTGTGCTCCACGGCGGGGTCAAGACCCTTCTTTTCGAAGGCCTTGAACTGGGCCTCGCTGGGCGTTCCGGACTTGAAGGTGTTGGTCTCGCCCACCTTGACGCCGTCGATGAAGACGTCCGCCTTGGCATGGTTGTAAGCGCGCGGGGAAATCAAGCGGATTTCGGCAGCCTTAAAGGTGTACTCGTAGAACGCCCCGGCTGTGGGACTGGACGATTCCGTGCCCTTGTAGTCGTTGACGGTCCAGTTCTTGCCCGTCTCGTGAGCCCACTGGGACACGCCACCGACGGCGGAGTAGCGGATGGCAGGGTCGACGTCGTCGAGCTTCACAACGGTGGCCGGTGTGGCGGCTGCGATGACGTCAAAGGCGTCGATGGTGACGTTGGTGCCTTGGCTTGCGGCATCCTTCTGGCCTGTCACCACAATCTTGATGGTGTGCTCAACACTGGGATCCAGACCCTCCTTTTGGAAGGCAACATACTGGAAGTTGGCGTTCTGGCCTCGGTAGGTGTTGGTCTGGCCAACTTTCACACCGTCAATGTAGACATCACCGTAGCCGTGGTTGGTGGACTGGGCGGAAATAACCCGGATGCCGGCGCCGGTGAACTTGTACTCAACGGAGTCGCCGGTGGTTTCGCTGAACGTTTCGGTGCCCTTGTAGTTGCCGGCGGCCCAGGCTTCCCCGTTGGACTTGCCCCACGTACCCGTGTACTTGATGGCGGCGGTGTCCCGGTCATCATTGGTGTAACTTGCCACGATGACCTGCTGTCGCGGTGACAGGGTCAGGGGGAAGGAGTACTTCAGCTCGGTGGTGCTGTTGCTGTCGGTTTGGCGGAACCCCAGGAAACGGGAGCCGTTGCCCGTGACGGAATCTGTGGCCAGGTTCTCGGTGGCGATGCGCTGGTAGGACTTGATGGTGCCTGCGGCGGCGTCCACCGTGACGGGTGCACCGTCCTGGGGCACCATGTTGGAGATGGGGGCGAAGTCCTTTTGGAAGTAGCCCAATTCCTTTTGCACTGCCGCCTTGGGCGTGAGCTGGCGGTCCTCGTTGATGGGTGCGCCGTAGTCATAGGAGGTGAAGCCGGACGACGGCGAACCTGTCCAGCCCCAGTTGGTGCCACCGTACTGCATGTAGTAGTTGAACATGTTAATGCCATTGTTGAGGTTGTTCACCCCGTATTGACGGGTGAAGGCGGGGTCAACAAATTCGGCGCACTTGTCCGTATTGAAGCTGGCGCCCCACGGGGTGAACGCGCCGCCCTGGCCTTCGGGAATGAACATGGGGCTGGTGGTCGTCACTGCACGGTAGCGCGCTTCCATGTCGGGGATTTGGCCGCGGTTGGGATTGGCACAGTTGAAGCCCAAGGGGTACTGGTCAAAGGAGTAGAAGTCCAGTCCGGTGTCGCCGCCGCCGCTCGGCCGGCCGCTTCCGGGATTGAAGTCGCCCTTGAAGCCCCAGTCGTTGTGGAAGACGGGGACCGTGATGCCGTCACCCTTGATCTTCTTCACGAGCTCCTTCATGAAAGGAACCCGGTCACGGGATTCGTCGTACAACTCATTTTCTGCCTGGTACATTACGATGGAACCGCCACCATCGGAGACCTGGTGCTTGACGGCGATCTTGTTGAAGGCGTCGAGCCAGCTCAGTGATTCGCGCAGCGCTTCCGGGTCCATGCTGCGGAGGGATTGCGAGCCGTTCTTGGTCAAGTAGGCCGGCAGGCCGCCCATGGATACTTCAGCATTGATGTAGGGTCCGGGGCGGGCAATGACGTACAGGCCTTCTTCCTCGGCCATGTCCAGCAGGAGTTCAATGTCCTTGATGCCGGTGAAATCAAACTTGCCGGGCTCGGTGGAGTGCAGGCCCCAGAAGAAGTACAGCGAGACGGCGTTGAAGCCGCTGGCACGCATCTTCTGGAACATGTCGCGCCAGTCGTCGGTGCCGGGCAGACGCCAATAGTGGAACTCGCCGCTCCAGACGTTGAGGCGTTCGCCGTCCACCTTCAACGACTTGGAGTCGAAAGTGACGGTGTGTGCCTTGCCGTCGTTGCCGGGGAAGATGACCTTGTCGGCAGACAAGGCCGAGGTTGTCACGGATTCTGCCGTGACCGCCGTATTTTGTGCCAACGCCGGGCTTGAAACAGCCATTAGTCCCATGGCGGCGGTGGCCATGATCGCCACGACCTTGCGGCCGCGGGGTCGCCGTGCGGCCCTCAATGATGGGGAATTCATAAATTAGGTCCCTCAATTTTTGATGCAGCCGCAGCGGCCACCCGTAATGTTATCCATCACAGCATATGGCGCGGGTCACACTGGGGCAATCAAAACCTAACTTATAAGCTCATATGACGCCCTTATGACAAGGGTGTGCACATAATTGACGGTTGTCCGTCTACGGCTCGAATTTATAGCCCAATCCGCGCACCGTGACAAGGTATTTGGGCACTGCCGGGTCGGGCTCAATCTTGCTGCGAAGGCGCTTGACGTGAACATCGAGGGTCTTGGTGTCCCCCACATAGTCAGAACCCCAGACCCGGTCAATGAGCTGCCCGCGGGTGAGCACCTTCCCGGCGTTGCGCAGCAACATTTCCAGGAGTTCAAACTCTTTGAGGGGGAACGCCACGGATTCACCATGGACACTGACAACGTGCCGCTCCACGTCCATGCGCACCGGGCCCGCATGCACTGTGGCATTCATGAGCTCTTCCGGCTCCGCCAAGCGCCGCAGCACGGCCCTGATGCGTGCTATCAGCTCACGGGAGGAATAAGGCTTGGTCACGTAGTCGTCGGCGCCAAGTTCCAGCCCCACCACCTTGTCGATTTCCGAGTCCTTGGCTGTGAGCATGATGACGGGAACATTGGAGCGCTGGCGCAAGTGCTTGCACACTTCGGTGCCGCTCATGCCCGGCAGCTGCAGGTCCAGCAACACCAGATCGGCGCCGCTGCGCTCAAATTCAACAATGGCATCCAAACCGTTGTCCACAACCTGGACTTCGTAGCCCTCCTTGGCCAGCAGGAAGGACAGCGGGTCGCTGATGGAATCCTCGTCTTCAACAATCAAAATTCTGCTCACGCTTGTTGCGCTCCTTAGATCATTCTGGGGTGCCGGTTCGCGCTGTGATCAGCGCCGCCGTCGGACGTTGGGTGGGAAAGTTGCGGCAGGCGCACGGTGAAGGTTGAGCCCATTTTCGGTGCCGACCACACCGTCACTTCACCGCCGTGGTTGCTCACAATGTGTTTGACGATGCTCAGCCCAAGCCCCGTGCCACCTGTATGGCGGGATCGGGCGGCATCGACGCGGTAGAAGCGCTCAAAAATTCTGTCCTGCTCGACCGGCGAGAGCCCGTCACCCTGATCGGAAATACTGACGGAGACCACGCCGTCGCCTACCGACAGGCCGATCCCCACCTGAGTGTTTTCCGGGGAATAGCGCACGGCGTTGTCGATCAGGTTGCGCAGGGCCGTGACCAATTGGGCCTGGTCGCCGTACACCTCAGCAACTTTATGCGGTCCCACGGCAAGATTGATGTTCTTGCTTTGGGCCGGCAGGCGGGTTCTGTCCACAGCCTCGGCGATCACTGCATTCATGTCAACGTCGGTGCCCACGCGGGCAACGTCCTTGCCCTGCAACCGTGAGAGTTCAATGATGTCCTGCACCAGCGCGGCCAGGCGGGCGGATTCTGTCATCATGCGCTTGGCAAAGCGGCGCACGGTGGCTTGGTCCTCCGGCGCAGATTCAAGGGCCTCTGCCAGCAGCGAGATGGCGCCCACCGGTGTCTTGAGTTCGTGGGAAACGTTGGCCACAAAATCATTGCGGACAGCTTCGGTGCGCGCAATTTCGGTGCGGTCATCGGCCAGCAGGAGAATGTATTCCTCGCCCAGCGGCGCCACGCGCACCTGAATCACCAAGGTTCCCTGCCCGGGTGCTGTGGATGACTGTGGCACATTTGCGGTGTGGGCCTCCACCGCCGCCCCCTGGGTGCCGGCCGAATGTGAGCTTGGCGTGGGGCTTGGATGGGGCGCCGCATGGGGCAAAACCTGGCGCGGCAGGATTAAGTCGCGTTCCTCAATGACCCCATCACGACGCACTCTGTGTGCCAGCTCAATCAGCTCCTTGTGCACCACCGTGTGGCCGCGCACCAAACCGAAGGCGTAGGCGCCCGGGCTGGCCCGCACCACGCCGTCGACCGTGTCAATCACAATGAAGGCCTTGCCCACCACCGAAAGCACTTCCGCAGCGCCCTCGGGCAGCGTTGGTTCGGCAATATCCAGCGGCTGCTTGCGCGATCTTTCGCTGATGCTAAAGGCGAGCATGCCAAACACGCCAAGGGTCAGGCCAATAAGCCCGGCAACTACTCCAACCAACAGGGGATCCACGCAACCAGCCTATGCCGTTGCGGGGTGATTTTAGCCAAAACTGGCTCCACACAGCCCTCGTTCAACAAACGTTCACCTTTTAGTGCGCTCATGTTCACATGCAAGTGGCATGCTGGAACATATTGAGGCCCCCCGTGGGCTGCCCATGAAAGGACACACGCGTGCGTAAAGTTTTCCAGGCCGAACTTCACCAAATTGGCGAGGGCCTTATTGAGATCTCTGCCCTGGTGGGCGAGGCCATCACCAAGGCGTCGACCGCTTTCGCTGCCGCTGATCTGCAGACAGCCCAGGAAGTCATTGCCGCGGACGCCCGCATCGATTTCCTGCAGAACGACCTGGACGAACGCGCCATTGACGTGCTTGCCTTGCAGGGCCCCGTGGCCAGCGATCTGCGCATGATTGTTGGTTCGCTGCGGATGAGCGCGTCCCTGGAACGGATGGGCGACTTGGCCCGTCACATTGCCCAACTGACCCGGCTGCGCTTCCCCAACCAGGTCATTCCGGTGTCGCTGACCAGCACCTTCGCCGAGTTGGCGCGTCTGGACATCGTCATTGCGGAGAAGGTCACCGAGCTGCTGGACTCCCGCGACTTGGAGCTGGTGGGCGACATTGCCGCCGCCAAGAGCCAGATCAACAAACTCCACAAGAGTGTTTTCTCCACCATGGCAGCCCCGGACTGGAATGAAACCGCTGCAACAACCGTGGATGTCACCTTGGCCAGCCGCTACTTTGAACGCTTTGGCGACCACGGCGTCTCCGTAGCCCGCAAAGTTTCCTACCTGGTGACGGGTGAATGGCAGCCCGAGGACTTCCTCACCGTCTAGCCTGTCGCAGCAACACCCGGCGCGCCCACTGCCGCGAGGGACCCGCTTCGAGCTTGCGAGAAGTGGGAGCGGCTGGGGACGGCCGCGCTTGCGTTAAAGTACGACGGCGGCGGGCCACCTTTTCAACAAAGGTGGCCCGCCGCCGTCGTACTTTAAGCGGTGGAGTTACTTTTTGCCCTGATTGGCAACGGCCTGGATGGACGCCGCGGCAGCTTCCGGATCCAGGTACTTGCCACCGGGAGTGATGGGGGCGAAGTTCTCATCCAGTTCGTATACCAGCGGGATGCCCGTGGGGATGTTCAGGGACGCGATGGCCTCATCCGAGATGCCGTCCAGGTGTTTGACCAGGGCGCGCAGTGAGTTGCCGTGGGCCGTGACCAGAACAGTCTTGCCGGCCTTGAGGTCTTCCTTGATGTCTGATTCCCAGTACGGGAGCAGACGGACAAGGACGTCCTTGAGGCACTCGGTGCGCGGGAGGGCGTCACCCAGGTCTGCGTAGCGGGGGTCGTGGGCCTGGGAGAACTCGCTGTCATCGGAGAGGGGCGGCGGCGGGGTGTCGTAGCTGCGACGCCATTCCATGAACTGATCTTCACCGTACTCGGCCAGCGTCTGGGCCTTGTCCTTGCCCTGCAATGCGCCGTAATGGCGTTCGTTCAGGCGCCAGTCGCGCTTGACGTCGATCCAGCCGCGGTCGGCAACATCAAGGGCAAGGTTGGCGGTGTTGATGGCACGCTTGAGGCGCGAGGTGTACAGCACGTCCGGGAGAACATTGTTCTCAACCAGCAGCTCACCGCCGCGGGCGGCCTCTGTGCGGCCCTGATCATTCAGGTCAACATCCACCCAACCGGTGAACAGGTTCTTGGCGTTCCACTCACTGTGGCCATGGCGAAGCAAAATCAGCGTATAAGTCATGGTTTCATCCTACCGGGCGGGGCTGCGCGGACCTGAATTGCTACGCGGCACTGCTTCTGCGGGGCCTGACCCTGAACTTCTGCGGTGAACCCGCCGCGAGTTCTGCGCATAAACACTCATGCGCAAAACCCACCGCGGGTCTGGCGCATAATTTCAGGCTCCGGGCCCGCCACCCCTGGTCAGGACCTCCTGCCGCGCACCTCTAAACTTGTTCTGTGGTTCAACGTGCGCAGCGGGTCAAAGGCAATTCCGTGGACCCTGCTGCCAGGGCCACGCGCCAGCGCAACAAGCCCTTTGGCAATGTCACCCGCGGCACCACCAACCCCAATCGTTTGCGCCGGGTGGACCGCTGGCTGGCAGGCCCGCAGGCGTGGCGGCTGCGGCGCGAGGCCAATCCCCTGGTGATCGATTTGGGCTACGGGGGCTCCCCCGCCACGGCCGTTGAACTGTATGCGCGTCTCCAGGCAGTCTGCCCGGACGTGCACGTCACGGGCATTGAAATTGAGCCCGAGCGGGTCCGCATTGCCAAACCCCTGGAGCATGAAGGCCTTGATTTCCGGGTGGGCGGGTTTGAGATTCCGGTTCCGGGGCAGGCCACCATGGTCCGCGCCTTCAACGTGCTGCGCCAATATGATGAGGCCGACGTTGCGCTCATTTGGGACACGGTCTGCGCCCGGCTGTCCCCGCACGGCATTTTTGTGGATGGCACGTGCGATGAGATTGGCCGCCGCACCACCTGGGTTGCGCTGGATAACACAGGCCCGCAATCGCTGACCATTTCGCTGCGCTTTGGCGCCTTCGAGCTGCCCAGTGACGTAGCCGAGAGGCTGCCCAAGGCACTCATCCACCACAATGTGCCGGGCGAAAAGATCCACGGTTTTCTGCAGGCGCTGGATCAGCATTGGCTCGCCGGGGCGCCGCTGGCATCGTTTGGGAACCGGCAGCGTTGGCTGTCCATGTGCCAAAAAATGTACGACGCCGGATGGCCGGTGGTGCGCGCACCCTCACGGTGGCGCTTGGGTGAGCTGACCGTGGCGTGGTCAGCCGTGGCGCCTTAAGCTACCAGGACGATCCACGGTTTTGCTGGCCATTGCCGCGGCCGCGAACTTCAACCAGCACGGGGCGGACGTCAGCCAGGTAAACACCGGCAGCCGTGACCCCGGCCAGGCAGAGAATCATGCCCATGCCCAGCGAGGGAGCCATCGGCACCGGACCCCCCAGGGACATGATGGGCCCAATGATGAAGAGGAAACCAAAGAAGGACGCCCCGGCGGTCAGTGCCGTCCAGAACGTCTTGGTCTTCTTGTAGACCCGCTCAAAAGCCGAGGCTGGCGTGCGCAGGCAATCGCCCAGCGCCCACAACTGAATGCCTAGGGCGAGCAGACCAAAGGCCACCAGGATGAGGAACTCTACATAGATCAAAAAGATAGCCACAATTCAAGCTTACAGGTCAACGATGCTGACCGGGCTGCCTGTTTGCTGGGAAACTACTGTGGGCCGGAAAGCTGGTCAAACGCCTGCTCCAAATCGCGCCACAAGTCCTCAACATTTTCAATGCCCACGCTCAGGCGCAGCAGGTTGGCCGGAACCGTCTCCGGCTCGTTGGCGTGGCGGCGACGGCGCTCAATCAAGGACTCCACGCCGCCCAACGACGTGGCCGGAGTCCAGAGCCGCAAGGCCTCAACAAAGGCGGTGGCTGCGGCTTCCCCGCCAGCGACCTCAATGCACAAAATGGAGCCGAAGCCGTTCATTTGCGCCTTGGCGCGATTATGGCCAGGATCCAGTGGCAGGCCGGGGAACAAAACCCGCTCCACGGCGTCGTGCAGGTCAAGGCGCTGAGCCAGCTCCACGGCACTGGCCTGTGAGCGTTCCACCCGCAACGCCAAGGTGCGCAGGCCACGCAGTGCCAGCCACGCTTCGAACGGGCCGGCAATGGCGCCGTGGATGGAGCGGTGGTGCAACAGCGTGCTGCGCAGCTCCGGATTGGAGGTGGCCAGGGCACCCAGCACCACGTCCGAGTGCCCGGCCAGGTATTTGGTGACGGAGTGCAGGACGACGTCGGCACCCAGTTCCAGCGGCTTTTGCACCAGCGGGGTGGAGAAAGTGTTGTCAGTGACGATGATGGCACCCACGGCTTGAGCCGAACGGCACAAGACCTGCATGTCGGCCACCTCCAACATGGGGTTGGTGGGGCTTTCCAGCCACAGCATGCTGGCGGCCTTTTCGCCCGAGCCGGTGAGGGCCGCAATGACCTCGTCATTGTTGGCAATGTCCACGGTACGCAGAGTGAACAGGCCCTTTGCCGATTGCTCCTGCGCCATGACCAGCGCACCTTGGTAGGAGTGGGTGGGCATGACCAGCACGCCGCCCACGGGAATCAGGGACAGTGCCGCCGAAACTGCAGCCAGGCCCGAGCTGAAGAGGAGTGCCGGAAGTGTGGCACCCTCCAACTCCGACAACGCCTCCTCCAACGGATCCCAAGTGGGGTTGGAGTAGCGCCCGTAGGCCCTGTCCCCATCCACCACTGCGCCGGTGCCCACGTACGTCGAGGACAGCACAATGGGCGGGTTTACGGGGGAATCATGTTCCCGCGCCGGCCGTCCTGCCGCCACAACCATGGTGTCGGGGCTGAGGTTCTCAAGATGGTTGGGTGCGTGGAGAGTCATACCCTCCAGATTAGTGCCCCGCGTCACCGTGGCGGCAATTTCATGACGGCGACGGCCCGCGCACTTGGCCGTCACACCTTTCCTTCGTTTTGATAATGATTCTCATTAAGATTAGCATCGGTGTCATGACCATCACACAACACACCCATCCACCAGAAACCACCACCCGGCGGGCACGGCGCCTCACGACACCTGCCCTGTCGGCTTTTGCACTCGCCGCAGCATTGGCCTTGTCCGCCTGCGGCAGTGCGCCGACACCGTCCGCCGCCGACCAGCACACCAGCCATGCGGCACATGCCGAGGCGGGCGCTGAAGCGGAGACAGCCCAGAGCCGGCTGGTCCTGACCCACGACGGCGGCATGAGCGTTCTCGACGCGGACACAGGCAAGGTTGCGGCCGAGCTGCCCCTGTCCGGATTCAACAGGGTCAGTCCGGCTGGCGACGGCCGGCACGTGCTGGTCTCCACTGCGGGCGGGTTCCAGGTCCTCGACATGGGCAGCTGGTCCGAAAAGCATGGCGACCATTTCCATCACTTCACGGGGACCCCCGCCTTGGAAGAACTCAAATTCCCGGCCAACAAACCGGGGCATGTGGTCAACCACGACGGCCGCACGGTCCTGTTCGACGACGGAACCGGCAGCATCCAGATCTTCAATCCGGGCGACCTTGGGCAAGGCGCCCTGCCGGCGACACAGGAATTCAAGACCAGCGCCGCGCATCATGGCGTGGCCGTGCAACTTGCCGGCGGCGAGCTGGTGGTCACCGAGGGCACCAGTGAGAGCCGCTCAGGCGTCAAGCTGCTGGCAAAGCCGGCAAGCAACGGCACCCGGGAAGTCCTGGCGGAAAGCAATGACTGCCCAGGGGTCCACGGTGAGGCAACGGCGCAAGGCGGGGCCGTCGTCGTCGGCTGCCAGGACGGCCTGCTGGTGGTCAAGGATGGAAAGATCACCAAGATCACTGCGCCCGAGCGCTATGGGAGGATCGGTAATCAGGCCGGCAGCGACGCATCGCCGGTGGTTCTGGGCGACTACAAGAAGGACAAGAACGCCGAATTGGAGCGCCCCGCAACGTTTTCGCTGACCAACACGGCCACCGGAACACTCACGCTGGTCCCCATCAACTACTCGTACTCCTTCCGCTCCTTGGCCAGAAGTGCCGACGGGGCCGCGCTGATTCTGGGCACGGACGGCAAGCTGCACATCCATGACGCCAACTCCGGGAAGGAGAGCGGCGCCGTCACGGTTGTGGCGCCGTGGGAGGAACCCCTGGATTGGCAGCAGCCGCGCCCGGCCATCTTTGTGGATGGAACCACCGCCTACGTGAGCGAACCGGCCAAGAAACTGCTCCACGTGGTGGACCTGGGCTCGTCCACCGTCACGGCAAGCCACTCGCTGGCGCACACACCCAATGAAATCACCGGCATCTCCGGCTGATCCAGCCAGTCTGATCCACCCGGCGCGGGTGTTGCGGGCTCCGCGGAGCTCGCAACACCCGCACTTTTGCATCAGGGCTTCACATCCTAGGCAACGCCCAGTGAGTCGGACACCAGGCGGCCGTCCGCCAGCACCAGCACCCGCCCAGCTTCCGCGGCATCGGCATTGCTGTGGGTCACCTCGATGACAGCAACCCCGCGCGCCAGTTCATGGGCGATGACCTCCCGAATCCTTGCATGCGATTGCTCATCCACACCCGCTGTTGGCTCGTCCAGCAACAGCAGCTTTGAGCGCTGGGCAAGCCCCTGAGCCAGCAGCACCCGCTGGCGCTGCCCACCGGAAAGCTCCCCCAATTGGCGATGCGCCAGCTCGGTCAAGCCGAGCCGGTCCAGCAACTCCGCCACCTCCCCGCGCTCTTGCGCACGCAGGCGGCGCAGCCAGCTGCGATTGCCCCAACAACCCATTTCCACCGCCGCCCGCACGGTCAGGGGAAGTGCCTGGGAAACAGCGCTGTGTTGCAACACCAAGGCGGGACGGGCCGCCTCGGCCAGATGAACGGCCCCCTGCGAGGGTCGCAAGGTGCCGGCAATCAAACCCAGCAAGGTGGACTTCCCCGAGCCATTGGCGCCCTTGACAGCCGTTAGCGCCCCGGCACGGAAATGAATGTCCAAACCGTCAATCACCCGCCGCGATCCATAGGAGAAAACAACGTTCTCAACACTGGCAGCACCCAAGGCACACTCCTTCGTAATTGATAATGATTCTCATTATAGTATGCTCAAGTGATGGACTGGCTGCTTGAACCCTTCGACGTTTCCTTTATCCAACGTGCCCTGATTGGCGGTTTCGCCGTCGCACTACTCTGCGCCATGGTGGGCACTTGGGTGGTATTGCGGGGCATGGCGTTTCTGGGCGACGCCATGTCCCACGGCATGCTCCCGGGTATCGCCGTGGCGCTGCTGCTCGGCGGCAACCCCGTAGTGGGCGCAGCCGTCAGCGCCGCAGCCATGGCGTTCGGCGTTTCAGCGATGTCCCGGCACCGGCGGCTGACCCACGACACCTCGATCGGGCTGCTCTTCGTGGGGATGCTGGCGGCAGGTGTCATCATCATTTCGCGCTCTCGGTCATTTGCCGTGGACCTGACAGGGATTCTCTTTGGCGACATTTTGGCCGTCAAATTCAGCGACATCTGGCTGCTCTGCGGCATTCTGGCGGCCACAGCCCTGGTGGCAGCCATTTTTCACCGTCCGTTTACGGCACTGGCCTTTGACGCACGCAAGGCGGCAACCCTGGGAATGCGCCCCGATCTTGCGGCAACAGTACTTTTACTGCTGGTGACAGCCGCCATGGCCGGATCGTTCCAAGTAGTGGGCACCTTGCTGGTATTTGGCCTGCTCATCGCCCCACCCGCGGCCGCCCTGCCCTGGGCGAAGTCCATTCCAGCCGTCATGGGCGTCGCAGCAGTTCTGGGCTGCGTGTCAGTGATGGTGGGAATCCTGCTGTCATGGCACGCACGGACGGCCGCCGGCGCCACCATCGCCGCCACGGCCGTGGCGCTGTTCTTCATCTCCAGCGCCATCAAGGCGGCTTGGCCCCTGCTGCGCCAACGCCGCTGTTCACCGGCAGTTCCCACCAGCGCTGACACAAAACCCGCCCCCACCACATGACTTCACAAACTGATGCCACCGTCGCGGTGGTGCAGAAAGGTTCTTCCCGCATGACTTCTCAACAAGCCACGCTGACCGCCATGGCAGCATTGACCATCACCGCCCTGGCTGCGTGCGCCCCTGCACCGGCACACACCCCTGTCCCTGGCAGCAGCGTGGCTGCCCACGGCTACGTTGCCGGCGCCACAGAGACCGGCGAAGCTCAAAGCCTGCTGCCGTACCTTTCGGCGGCAAACGGCACCGTCACCATGGTTGATCCACTGTCCGGGGAGGAAAGTTTCAGCGCTTCCCTTCCCGGCGCGAGCTCCATGGCGGACGACGGCCGGTATTTGTTTGTTCACACAGCAACCACCGGGAAGCTGCACATTATCGATACCGGCGCGTGGACAGTGGAGCACGGCGACCACAAACACTTCTACCGCACCGCCGCGCGCCAGTTGGCAGGTGATCTATCTTTGGGGGCCGGGTCCGTTGCCGGCGATGGGCACCACGTGGCGATCTTCGAGGAACAGACGGGGAAAACATCGCTCCTCTCCCGGGAAGACCTGGACTCGGGTGAAATCAAGGTGGCGGCGACCATCCCAGGGCCACCGCACCGTGGCTTGGCGGTCCCTTATAAGGGGCATGTCCTGATCACGGGCTCCCCCGGCCCGGACAAGCTGCCCACCACCATCAGCGCCTTCGATTCCGCGGGGGGCGACGAAAAAGCCCTGGCCACCACGTGCCCGTCGCTCATGGGCCATGCGAGCACCCGGCACGGTGTTGTGTTTGGCTGCAGCGACGGCGTCCTGGTGGTCAATGACGACGACGGATCCCTGACGTCCACAAAAATTCCCTATCCCAGCCCTGCCGAACGCATCACGGCCTTTGACCACCGGCCCGGCTCCAGCGAATTGGTTTCATTGGCGGGCGCCGCGGGATTGTGGCACCTTGACGTGGCCAGCGCAAAGCTGCAATTCATGGCCAGCCCGGAACCCCTGGCGGCTTCCACCACTGCCGGCAACGGCTCCGCCGCCTTGGGTGTTGGCAGAAGCGGGACCTTGTACGCGTTTAACACGCTCACGGGCACGGTGGAGAGTCAGCAGAAAATTCTCCCCGAGAGTGAAGAGGGCGCTCCCCCGTCCCTGCTGGTGGATGCCACCCGCGCCTACCTCAGCCACCCCGCAACCCAGACCATCCACGAAATCGACTACCGGGACAAGCTGCGGGTGGCCCGGACATTCGCCACCTCCGGAGCCACATCCCAGCTCGCGGAGACCGGACTGTGAGCGGGCGGTTGGCAGTCCCTTGGCAGCGGGCCGGGGCAGGCCGCCGTCGTGCAACCATCGCGGCGGCGGCACTCATGGCAGCAGCAGGGGTGTTGACGTCCTGCGCGGCGGTACCTGCGGGCAGCGAAAAAGCCACCATCATGGTCACCACCAATATTTTGGGTGACATCACACGCAACATTGTGGGCGATGCTGCCGACGTGGTGGTCCTCATGGAGGCGAACGCCGATCCGCATTCCTTCGGCGTATCCGCCCACCAAGCGGGCCAGATGGAACAGGCGCAACTGATTGTCTTCAATGGTCTGGGACTGGAGGAAGGTGTCCTGGCCCACATCGACTCAGCCAAGGAACAAGGGGTGCCGGCATTGGAGGTGGGCGTGGCAGTCAATCCACTCGCAATCCAGGACGCAGGGTCTGCGGGCACACCCGACCCGCACTTCTGGACAGACCCCCAGCGCGTCGTGATGGCCGTGGATGCCATTGAGGACGCCGTGGCACAGCATGTGAGCCTGCCCGATCCGGGATTGCTGCACAGCAACGCAGCCATCTACGGCGCACAGGTGGCCGCCCTGGACCAGTGGATGGCCACGGAATTTGCTGCCTTGGCTCCAGACAGGCGCAAAATCATCACCAACCACCATGTGTTTGGCTACCTGGCGCACCGCTTTGGCTTGGAGGTCATTGGCGCCGTCATGCCCAGCGGCACCACACTGGCGGCCCCCAGCGCCGCTGACCTGTTTGATTTGGCCACCACCGTCCGGGACGCAGGGGTCCCGGCCATCTTTGCCGACACTTCCCAACCGGACAAGCTCGTGCGTGTCTTGGCAGAAGAGGCCAACGTGAAGGTGCTCATCGTGCCGCTCTTCTCGGAGTCACTCAGTGTCCCAGGCGAGGGCGCCGGCAGCTATTTGGAAATGATGCGAACCAATACGAGCCGAATGACCGCTGCCCTGTCCTCCTAGCCAGCAGCTGCGCCACGCCCGGACCGGTCTGAGGATTATTTGAGGGTAGTCAACGTCTCGCCGCTCAGGAGCGAGGCGGTGGCGGCGGCGGGGCCTGTGGATGACTCGAGGAACCATACAGCTTGGGCCGGTAGGCTAATGGTGTGACTCCTACTTCTGCCCCGTCGCCGGGCTTATTCATCGCTTTTGAAGGTGGCGACGGTGCGGGAAAATCAACCCAAACTGCGCTGCTCACCACATTCCTTACCCAGACGGGCCGGACGGTGGTGCGCACCCGCGAGCCAGGCGGCACCCCCATTGGTGAAAAACTGCGCTCCCTGGTCCTTGACCATGGGCAGGGCGAGATTGACGCCAAAACGGAGGCTCTCATTTTTGCCGCCGCCCGGGCCGCACATGCCACCCAGGTTATTGCCCCGGCGGTGGCCCGCGGCGAGGTGGTCATCAGCGACCGCTACGCCGATTCCTCCATTGCCTACCAAGGCGCCGGCAGGGGGCTGGGCATCGACACCATAGTGCAACTCAACGATTGGGCCACCAGCGGTCTGTGGCCGGATTTGACGGTCCTGCTGGATGTAACACCTGCTGCAGGCCGGTCCAGGCGCACGGAAGGAGATGCGCAGGAAGACAGGCTGGAATCCGAACCTGACGCCTTCCACGCCACGATTCGTGCCGCATTCCTGGAGCGGGCAGCGGCACACCCCAACCACTATTTGGTGTTGCCCGCCGGCGATGCAATACCGGAACTTGCCCAGGCCATTGAACAACGTGTTACGGCACTCCTGGCTCAGAATTCCGCCCAAAATGCCGGGACGGCCACCGGCGACGCTGGCCGCGCATGAGTGTCTGGGTAGACCTCCAGGGGCAGGACTCCGTGGTGGCACAGCTGCGCCGCGCAGCCCAGTCGGAGAAGCCCACACATGCCTGGCTTTTGACGGGCCCGCCGGGATCCGGCCGCTCCAATGCGGCGCTGGCTTTTGCCGCGGCACTGGTGTGCGAACGCCCGGAGCTGGTGGCAAGAGGCTGCGGCATCTGCAAGGCGTGCCACACCACGTTGGCCGGAACCAATGCCGATGTCACCTTCATCGCCACGGAAAAAACCACCATCTCCATCGAGGAAGCCCGCAATTTGGTGCGCAAGGCCCACGACAGCCCGTCCTCCGCCCGCTGGCGCGTCATGATCGTGGGCGATGCAGACAGGATGGCCGAGCGCACCACCAATGTGCTCCTGAAGGCCATCGAGGAGCCGCCGCCTAGGACCATTTGGATCCTCTGCGCACCCAGCCCGGCGGATGTGCTTGTCACCATCCGTTCACGGTGCAGGACCTTGACATTGCGCTTGCCGCCGGTGGCCGATGTTGCCGCCTTGCTGGTGCGCCGTGACGGCATTGACCCCGAACTGGCCCTCAATGCTGCCCGCGCCGCCCAAAGCCATATTGGCATTGCCCGCCGCCTGGCCAGCGACCCCGGAGCCCGGGAGCGCCGTGATGCCACTGTCCGGCTGCCGTTGAATCTGCGCGATGTCACCACGGCTGTTCACGCCGCGGCGTCCTTGCTGGAGCTTGCCCAGGCCGAGGCGTCCTCCTCCAATGAAGAGCGCGACGCCGTCGAGAAGGCCACGCTGCTGCGCAACCTGGGCGCCCCAGAGACAGGGGCACTGCCGCCATCGATGCGCAGCCAGGTCCGGGCCCTGGAAGAGGACCAAAAACGCCGCGGCAAGCGCTCGGTGACGGACCACTTGGACCGGGCCCTGACCGACCTGCTCTCCTTCTACCGGGATGTGCTGGTACTGCAGCTTGACACCCGGGGAGGGTCCGGCGTCGAACGGGAAACCGTGGAGCTCGTCAACGACCCGCTGCGTGCACAGTTGCAGGAATTTGCGGCCCGCACCCGGCCCGAACAAACCCTTGAGCGCATGGACGCCGTCAACGCCGTGCGCCGACGCCTCACCACCACCAATGTTGCCCCGCTGCTGGCCCTTGAAGCCATGGCAGTCAGCCTGCTCTAAGCTGTGAAGGATTTATCTATGTCTGCCGGAAAAGTATTGCGGCGCCACCGCCACCGCCTGTTCCTCACCGCCGCGGCCAGCATTGCAACATTGTTGCTGAGCTCGTGTTCAGTGCTGGCGCCCGATGCGCCCGTCAAGACCTCTGCGGCGCCGGAGGTTGTGGGTGATGTGCCGGCTGAATTGCTGGACTTCTACACCCAGAGCGTGACATGGAGTTCGTGCAACGGCGGTTTCCAATGCGCCGAGGTTGACGTCCCGATGAACTACGAGGATCCGGCGAAGGACTCCATCAAGCTTGCCGTGACGCGGCTGCCTGCCACCGGACAACGCTTGGGCGCCATGCTGGTCAACCCCGGCGGGCCCGGCGGCTCGGGCGTGAGCATGGTCAAGGACGGGGCCAAAAGCTACTTCTCCGACAAGCTGCGCGGCGCCTACGACGTGGTGGGCTTTGACCCTCGCGGCGTGCAAGCCTCCGCCGGCGTGAAATGCCTGGACGACGCCCAGATGGATGCCGCCCGGCAGGTGCCCTTTGACCCGTCCACCGACGACGGCCTGGCCCGCGCGGAGGACGAGACCAAGCGCCAAACAGAACTGTGCAAGAAAAACTCCGGGCCAGTCCTTGAATACATTGACACTGTCAGTTCAGCCAAGGACATGGACATTTTGCGGGCCATTGTGGGCGACGCTGCACTGAACTACATGGGGTTCTCCTACGGCACCAAACTAGGTGCCACCTACGCCGGACTATTCCCTGCCCGGGTTGGAAAATTCTCCCTTGACGGCGCCATGGACCCGTCCCTGGACATTGACCAGGTATCCATGGGCCAGGCCGTTGGTTTTGAAAATGCCTTGCGGGCCTGGGCCAAGGACTGCTTGGGAACAAACGAATGCCCCGTCACGGGAACCGTGGATGAAGCCATGGCGCAGATCCGCGATCTGCAGGCCGTCTACACGGCCACCCCGCAGGAAACCCCTGCCGGCCGTGTGGTCACCGGAACAGAGTTCACCGGTGGCCTGGCCTTTGGCATGTACTCCACCGATCTCTGGGAACCCTTGAGGGGCGCCTTGAAACAAGCATTCGCCGGCGACGCCTCAGGGATGCTGCTGTTGGCTGATTTCTCCGCCGACCGCGATTCGGACGGCAAGTACCAGTCCAACACCGCAGCCGCTTTTACGTCCATCAACTGCCTTGACTACCCCATGAACTCGGACATTGCCCACATGCGCGAACAGGCGGTTGCCCTTGAAGAGGCTTCCCCCACCTTTGGGAAGTTGCTGAGCTTCTCCGGACTGTCCTGCAAATACTGGCCGCACCAGGCCACGGGAAATCCCGCCCCCATCTCTGCCGCTGGTGCGGGCCCCATCCTGGTGGTGGGCACCACTGGCGATCCTGCAACACCGTACGGGTGGGCGGAGGCGTTGGCCACGCAGCTTGACTCAGCTGTTTTGGTCACGTGGAACGGCGATGGCCACACTGCTTACGGCCGCGCCAACGAATGCCTGACATCCACGGTGGACGCATACTTTGTGGACGGAAAAGTGCCGGCATCTGGAACCAGCTGCTAAATCTTCTGACTTCTGGGCAGCTTCTGGGCAGGGCCGATTTTGTACATCCGCCCCGCGCATATTAGAGTTGTTTCTTGTGTTCAGCAGCTAGCCCCAATAGGGACTTTCAGCTAGCACAGGCCTCCATAGCTCAGTTGGTAGAGCGTTTCACTCGTAATGAAAAGGTCAACAGTTCGATTCTGTTTGGAGGCTCCACTAAAACCCCGCCAAGGCGGGGTTTTTTGGTTAATGAATGCTGGGTTTCGGCCCCTGCCAGCCGCCGAGTCCTATTCTCCGCCTCACCGGTCTTCTGATTCCAAACCGCAGCTGATGCGGGTGCGACGCCGTCGCACCCGCATCAGCTGCGGTTTGGAATGGGTGAAGGGCCTGAACTGGCCCGAATCAGCCCTCCAGCGGGAAGACGACGCCCTCCCCCACAACTTTCAAGAACAGTTCAGTTCCCGGCCGGGCCAGCATGGCGTTCCAATGCCGGATGCTGATGATCTCCCCGCCCACCGGCTGGTGCGGGTCCACGGGGTGGGCTGCATCGGCCGCGATGGGTTCCAGCTGGATCCGCACAGTGGTTTCCGGGCCAAAGTAGTCGGTGTCCACCACACGGCCGCGGATGGGCCCGCCACTGGCAATCCGGATCTGCTCGGGGCGCAGCATCAAGTTCACCTTGCCTTGGGCAGGCGGGCGGCGCACAGGGATTCCACCCAGTGAACACAGGGCCAGCGAGCCCTCCATCCACGCCTCAAGAATCACTGCGTCCCCCAGGAACTCGGCCGTGGCCCTATCCGAGGGCCGCGTGTAAACAACAAACGGGCTGCCGATCTGCGCCAATTTGCCGTCCCGCATGACAGCCACTTGATCGGCAAAGCTCAAAGCCTCGGCTTGGTCATGGGTCACCAAAATGGTGGTGACACCTGCCTGCTCAAGCGTCTGGGCCACGGCCCGGCGCGTAGCAACCCGCAAACCGGCGTCCAGGGCGCTGAACGGTTCATCCAGCAGCATCAGCTCGGGCTGCCGGGCCAGGGCACGCGCCAGCGCCACCCGCTGCTGCTGGCCGCCGGAAAGCTGGTGCGGGCGGCGCTTGGCGTAGGAGGCATCCATCGACACCATTTCCAGCAGCTCCCCCACCCGCAGGGAGGCAGCCTTGCCCCGCAGGGGCAGGCCAAACGCGATGTTTGCGCCAACGCTCAGATGTGGGAACAGCGCCCCATCCTGGGCCACATATCCGACGCTGCGCTTGTGGGCCGGAACCCAGGTGGATTGGCCCGCCACTTCCTCACCGGCTAAGGCAATGCGGCCGGAATCGGGGGCTGAAAAACCGGCTATCAGGCGCAGTAGCGTGGTCTTTCCCGAACCGGAGGGGCCAACAATGGCCGTGGTGCGGCCCTGCGCCACAGCCAAATCCACACCCTTAAGCACTTCGGTACTGCCAAAATTCTTGCGTACGCCCGTCACCTGCAAGTGGTCCGGCACGTCACCGGCGGTCCGGCCCGCCTTGTTAGTGGTGCCGCCGGGGTTGGTGGGCTGAGACGTCATTGGCCTGCGGCTTTCTTGGATTGCACAAAAAGTAAGTACGTCATGGGAGCTGAGAGCACAATCATCAACAGCGCATAGGGCGCTGCACCCATGTAATCAATTTCGCTGCTGAGGGACCAAAACGCGGTGGCCAAAGTCCGGGTGCCGTTGGGTGCCAGCAGCAAGGTGGCCGTCAGTTCGTTGACAATTCCCAGGAACACCAAGGCAGCGCCACCCGCGGCCGCGGGGGCCGAAAGACGCAACGTCACCCGCAGGAAGGCAATGAGCGGCGGCTTCCCCAATGCCTGTGCCGCTTCATCGAGCTCACGCGGCACCTGTGCCAGCCCGGCCCGCAGATTCACCAGGGCCCGGGGCATGAACAGTAGTGCGTAGGCTGCCACCAGCACCACCGAGGTTTGGTAGATGGCGGGGACGTTGTGAACGGTGATTGTCACCAGCGCCAGCGCCACCACAATGCCCGGCATGGAGCTGGAGATGTAGTTGACGGCCTCAAGGACCTTGCTGAAGGGGCCCGGATGGCGCACCACCAAGTACGCCAGCGGAAAGGCCAGCACTGTGGTCAGGGCGGCGCCGGCCAGGCCGTAGCCAAGGGTTTGCAACAACGCGGTTAGCAGATCGTCCCGGACCCAAATTTCGCTGCCTCCGGCAAGCAGCCAGCGGCCCACATGCCACAGCGGCACACCGAATGCCAGGACGGTCAGAGCCACCAGGGCCAACTGCCCCGGCAGCTGCCACATCCCCAAGGCCAGGCGTGTGGGGTTGGACTGCACTCCGGCACCCACCCGCGCATACCGTGCGCTGCCGCGCGATTTGGACTCAGCAACCAGCAGCAGCAGGCAAAACAGCACCAGTACACTGGCCAGCATGTTGGCCGCCGCCCCGTTGAACGTTGACCGGTACTGGTCGTAGATGGCTGTGGTGAAGGTGTCGAAAGCAATCATGGCGAAGGCGCCGTATTCAGCCAACAGGTGCAGTGCCACGAGCAATGCGCCACCGGCCGCCGCCAGCCGCAACTGCGGCAGCACCACCCTGTAAAACACCCGCCAGGGTCCCAGCCCCAGTGACGCTGCGGATTGTTCCAGGGCAGGGTCCAGCCTGCTCAGCACCGCCGCCACCGGAATGTAAACCAGCGGGAAGTAGGAAAGCACGGAAATCAGGACGCCGCCAAAGATTCCACCCAGGGACGGAATGGCGCTGACCCAGGCATAACTGTTTACAAAGGCCGGGATGGCCAGCGGCGCCGCCAGCAACACCGCCCACGCCTTGTGCCCGGCCAGGCGGGTGCGCTCCACCAGCCACGCCCCGCCAATGCCCAGCACCACACACAGCGGCACTGTGACCAGGACCAGTGACAGCGTGTTAAACAACAATTCGCCAACACGCGGGCGGAACACCAATTTCACAACGGTGTCCCACCCGGCGTTGGCGGTGGCAACCACCACGAAGCCCAGCGGCAGCAGGGAGAACGCGGCAATCAGCAAACAAAGTACGACGACGGGCCGGGGGCCCAGGCGTGAACCCCGGCCCCCAGCGGCGCTAGGTGAGATTGTGGCACCCGGCGCACCATCCGCCGTCGTACTGTGTTCAGAGGTCATTGAAACTACAGTAGACCAGCCTGCGTCATCAGCTCAGTCACCTTGGCGGAGTTCAGCTTGGCAGGGTCAATCTTGGGGGCCTGAAGATCGGCCAGCGGGGTCAGCTTCTCGTTGGCGGCAACGCCGGAGCCAACCGGGTACTCAAAGCTGGTGCCGGTCTGCAGAATGGTCTGGCCGGCCTTGCCCGTGACGTACTCAAGGAACTTCGAGGCGTTGTCCTGGTGCTGGCTGGAAGCCAAAACGCCACCGCCGGAGATGGAGACAAAAGCGCCCGGATCTTCATTCTTGAAGTAGTGCATGGCCACGTTTTTGGAATTCTCGCCGGTCTTGTTCTGATCGCCGAACCAGTAGTAGTGGTAGATGACAGCGCCTTCAACTTCGCCGGCGTTGACGGCTTTCATGGCGGTGCTGTTGCCCTTGTAAGCCTTGAAGTTTTCCTTCATGGACTTCAACCAGGACAGCGTTGCATCCTCACCCTCGAGCTCCAACATGGCGGAGACGATCGCCTGGAAGTCGGCGCCGGACGGTGACGCGGCCCAGCGGCCCTTCCACGCGGGATCGGCCAAGTCCATGAGCGACTTGGGCAGCTGATCAGCCTTCAGCTTGGTGGTGTCGTAGGCAAAAACGGTGCTGCGAGCGGCAATGCCGGCCCACTTGTTCGTGGAGGGGCGGTACTCGGCAGGAACCTGCTCCTGCACCTTGGCGCTGATGTCGGCGAAGAGGCCGGCATTTTCAACCTGCGTCATGGCGGGAGAATTCTCGGTCAGGAACACATCGGCCGGCGACTTGGCGCCTTCTGCGATGATCTGGTTGCTCAGCTCCAAGTCGTCACCGTTGCGCACGGTGACCTTGATGCCGGTTTCCTTGGTGAACTCATCCACCCACGCCTGCGTCAGCGACTCATGCTGGGCGTTGTAAACAGTGATGGCGTCAGTGGCTGAGCCTGCTGCGCTTGTGCTTTCGGCCGGTGCCGCTGCGCCACTGCAGGCGGCAAGTGCCAGAACGGATACTCCAGCCAGCGCCGTCAAAGCGGCTTTGCTGAACTGCAATTTGCTAAACATTATGGGGGCCTCTCGGCGGTAGAGATAATTAGCGAACAAAAATTGATCGCAATCCATTAGAAGGGCAGGCTCACCTTAGGCGCAACTCAATGTGACGCAGGTCTACCGATTTCACGTCATTTTTAGTGACTAAGCCGAGCTACTTGTCAGTAAGCGGCTTTGTTGTGTAAAAGCTGGCCAGCACGGCTCACGTGCTGGCGCACTATTTCTGCCTTGCGTTCGACGCCGGACGGCTCACCCATGCCGAGCCGCAGCAACGCCAACGGACACACCTCGACTAACACGGTTGCACGAGAGACCGGAGATAGGCGAGATTGTCGGCGGTACGTTCTGCGAGGGGCAATTCGGTGGAGAAGTCCTCCACTGTCACCCAGCCGTCATAGCCAACGGCAGCCAGAGCCCCGAAATACCGTGGCACGTCGGCGATTCCACCTCGCAGGGTTGACCACTCGTGTTTCCAAGCGGATTCCGCACCCGTGCCAGGGAGTTGACGCCACGCAGCGTTTTTGACGTGGACATGGGCGAGGTAGTCCCCCAAAAGTTGCAGCCCTGCCAGGCTTTCTTCACCACCTTCGACGACGAGGTTTCCCAGATCATGGATGACGCCAACATGGTTCGGGTCCAGCCCTTCCAGCAAGCGCAGGGCGGACGACGGCGATGATGTCACCGTCTGGTGGTGGAGCTCAACCAGGGCCTTCACGCCATGGAACGAAGACCGTTCGGCAACCCAGGCAAAGTGCTCCCGAGTTTCCGCAAAAAGGTCCCGGTAATCACGCCCGGTGGGCTCTCCGCCCATGGCGGAGGCGCCCAATGGCAACACCACAATACGGACTTGCCCGGCACCCAGGTGAGCCGTCGCCGCCAGGATGCGCTCAACGTCATCATGGTTGTCGCACCGCACGTATCCGCCGATGCCGGAGTACTCGAGGCCGGCTGCTGAGGTGACGGCCGCGATTCGCGCCAGAACCTTTTCCAGCCCGGTGAGGGCCCACGTGGACCTATTACCGGCCCAGAATCCTGGTTCAGCGGCTGGTTCCTGATCGGTGATTCGCCATTCAATCCCGTCCCACCCTTGCGCGGCGAGGGTTGCTGCAGCCTCCTCCGGCGTCCATTCCGGTGTTGAAGCGGTGAATACTGAGAATTTCATGGTGTGCTCTTTTCGATGCGTCCGGACGGGTACGGTGGCAGGCCTTCGTTTCACCAGGTGGACGGTCCGCGCGTAGAGAACTCAGGTGTGCGGACCGTTCCGTGTCAGGTTGTTCCAGCCATTTATAGGTGCACGGCCTGCTCATTGGGATCCGGCCATGGTGGGATGGGGTCAGGCGTTTTTGAGTTGGGCAAACGCCTCTTCATACTCTGAACGCATTTTGTCACCGGCTTTGCCCTGCCAGTCCTTCACTCCTGCATCCCAAGCGGATACCGGCTTACGGCCCTGAACAATGTCATTTTGCAGTGCCTCCATCGACTTGAGCTGTTGCGCCCCGGTACGTGATGCGGTCGCAGAGTACAACCCGTTGCTGGCGTCCTTGACGGCCAGGGGCACCAGGGCTTCCTCTGCGTCATGGCGGGCCCGTACTGCGTCCTCACCCTGTGAGATGTACAGCGTTGCTGGTGACCCGGTGAGGTAGACGGGATTTGCCTTGATTTCAAGGGTGCCCTGGTCCGTCAAAATGGGGTCGCTCCCATCCAGCTCATAGTCGAGCCCCTCAACGCCATACTGCCTGAGCATGTCTTCTTCGGTGCCAAACGGTGATGCCAGCCAGTTGAAAACGTTCAGAATGGTTTCCACCCTGTCCTTGGACTTTTTGTTGATGGCGGTGATGGAGTGGTTGGGATCTCCGAGCCAAAAGCTGCCACTTCCACCGTCAGCACCGGGTGCCGGGTGCGCGGCCATCTTGAACCCCGGAATGGCGACGCCTCGGCGCTGGAATCCCTGCCAAGCGCTCAAGCTGTCTTCAACCATGACAGCCGTGCCAGCGTCAAACCATTTTTTGTATTGCGCCTGCGCCGATGCGAACGCGTCAGGGTTGACAACTTTTGCAGCAACGAGCTGGCGGCCTGCTTCCAGTGCTGCCTTCATGTTTTCATGTTCGAAAAGATGACTGAAGGCCCCGTCGTGTTCAGACCAGTTGTTGGGCAGCTGGTACATTTCCTGAACGAACGTCATGGGAAGACTGGCAAGGGCCCAGCGGTTCTTGGAGGGTTCGGTCACTGTTTCACAGAGTTCGAGGAATTCGGCAAAGCTGGTCGGCACGGCGGTGGCCCCCAACTGCTCAAGAATGTCCTCCCTGCGGTAGAGGATTCGGGATGTGGTTATTCCGCGGGGAATCGGCAGGCCAAAAATCTTGCCGTTAAAGACTGCCCCACGCCAGCTTTCCGTGGGGATGTTGGCCAGCGCGGGATACTTCTTGATGGCGTCGCCGGCCAGATACGGCGTCAGGTCCAGGGCCTTGGCCTCCAGCATCGAAGGAAAGTCGGGAGTTTCATTCAACAGATTGAAGACGTCCGGAAGCTGATCGCCGGCAATGGTCGTGGCCAGCTTCTGGGACCAGTCGGCAGAGGGTGTCCACGCCACTTTCAGCTCGGAACCCAACCTCTTGTTCAGCTCCTGCGCGTAGGCGTTCTGGTCCGGGGCCGGTGGGATGGCGCCGGCCGCGGGCATCATGACGGTGATGGGCTTGCCGTCACCGGGAATCCCTGTGGTAGTTTTCGGCGGGTTGGCCGGGTAGGTGAAATACCCATCGGTGACGCCTGCATTGGTGCCGGGCAGGTCGGCAGTGACACCAGGGAATTTAACGAAAGTCGGGAGCGAGGCGTTGCCCGCATTGGCTCCGGCAGGTATGCCGCCGTCACCACACGCGGTGAGAAGCGGTGCGCCAAATGCGGCGATTACGCCCATGGCGAGGGTTCCTCGAAGAATTCCGCGGCGTGACAGTTCTGATTTTTGGAAAGTTTTCATGGTTTCATCTCTCTGGTGGATTCAAAGTCAATTATTGGCAATCAGCGACTGGCTAGCCCTTGACGGCGCCAGTCATCACGCCCTTGGCAAAGTGCTTTTGCAGGAACGGGTACACGAGCAGAATGGGCACAATCGCAATGACGAGGATGGCCATTTGAATTGATGGCTCCGGCGGAAGCACCGCGTCCAGGGCTCCCAGATCGGCTTCGCCGAGTTGGGTGCCGTTGACCACGTACGTCCGCAAGACAAGCTGCAACGGCCACTTTGCAGAATCGCTGAGGTACAGCATGGCGTTGAAGAAGGAGTTCCAATATCCAACGGCGTAGAACAGGCCAATGACCGCCATAACTGCCTTTGAGAGAGGCAACGCGATCCGTCGGAAGATTTGCCACTCGCCGGCACCGTCCATCCTCGCGGCATCAATAAGTTCAGCGGGAATACCTGAGAAGAAGGAACGCATGACAATGACGTTGAAGCCGCTAACCATGGTGGGAACAATCAGGGCCCAGTATGAATCGAGCATTCCAAGCTGCTTGACCATCAGGTAGGTGGGGATCATCCCGGGGGTGAAGAGCAGACTGAACAGGACAAGCATGATCATGAACTTGTTGCCCACCATGCTGCGCCGGCTCAGTGCCCAGCCCAGCATGCTGGTGACTGTGAGGCTGAGGAGCGTTCCAACAACGGTAATGCCTGCACTGACAAACAAGGAGCGGGTGACCACTCCCCCGGAGAGGACGGACGCATAGGCTGACCACTGCACCGAGTCCGGGAATAGGACAAATCCACCGGCCTTATTCACTTGCTCCGGTGAGGCCACTGACGTCGAGATGATGCCAATGAACGGGACGATGACCACGGCGCAGATAAGGAGAAGGATGAACCCCTTGAGCAGCCTTGTCCCCATGGCGGGCGCGGGCATTCCGTCAATAATTTTCCGGCTCATGATTTGTAAACTCCTTCTTCGCCGAAGAAATGGGCTAGTTTATTGGCCAAAAGGACCAGGACCACACCGACAACGCCCTTGACGAGCCCGACGGCGGCCGCGACTCCCCACGCTCCGCCGATAATGCCGTTGTTGAATACATAGGTGTCCAAGACTTCTGACACGCCCAGCCCCACCGCCTGCTGTTGGAGGACCAATTGTTCGAAACCGACGGTGAGGGAGTCCCCCAGCTTCAAAATAAAGAGCAGGATGATAATGGAACGCAACCCGGGCAGGGTTATGTGCCAGGTCTGCATCCAGCGGCTGGCACCATCGACGGCCGATGCCTCATAAAGGGAGCGGTCAATTTGGGCGAGCGCTGCCAGAAAGAGAATCGTTGCCCAACCCGTGTCTTTCCAAATAACCTGGCTCGTGATCACAGTGGTGAACAGTTCCGAATTTCCAATAATGGAGATGGGGTCATGGCCGTTTGCCCGCAAGTAATTGTTGATCATGCCGGAGCCGCCCAGGATCTGCTGGAAGACAGCAACAACAATGACCCACGAGAGAAAATGCGGAAGGTACAGGATGGATTGGACAATTTGCCGGATTCTATTCGACAGCAGGCTGTTCAGCAGAAGAGCGATCAGTATTGGCGCCGGAAAAACGAAGACCGCTTGCAGGGCCGTGATGATCAGCGTGTTCTTGAGGGCGTTGAGAAATGCCGGGTCGCCGTTGAAAATGACGGAAAAATTGTCGAAGCCTGACCATCGCGAGTGCATGATCCCCAGGAACGGTTGGTAGTCCTGGAATGCAATCACATTTCCGAGCAGCGGAATGTATTGGAAGGTCAACAGCAACGCTATGCCTGGCAAAGCAAAAAAAAGTAGGAGTTTATCGCGCTTGATCCGTGACCACAACGAGAGCTTGGGCCTGATAGGCAGGTCTTTCCTTGCTTCCAGAGGTGGCGGCGATGGGCGAATTTTGGTCAAGCTCATGGACAATTCCTTTCGAGTGGATGTTCCATCAATGTGCCAGTGCCTCGTGATTGAGGGCCGTCGCAGCAGGACGGCATGGATTCAAACGGTATTTTCCGGATTCCGGAATTTGAATGGTGTGCACTACGTCCATGTTCAAGGCTTGGGCCGAGAGGGTGGGCAGTCGCAACCGGACCACTTGCAGGGGCCTGCCCTCGAGCTCAACGAAGGAAACCACGCCGTCCGCCCAGCCAATGGCTGCAACCAGGCCGTTCCGGGCTCGTAATCCGCGGACGCTTCCCCGCGGCCATTCCGGCGGGAGGGCCGGGAGTATTTTTACTTCCCCACTGTGGCTCTGCAACAACATTTCGGCCATGGCAGCGGCAACCCCAAAGTTTCCATCGATCTGGAAGATCCGGGGCGGGTGGAGGTCCAGCAAATTGTCGGCCACGGAGTCGCTCAGGAGCGAGTTGATGCTTCGTAAAGCTGCCGATCCGTCGCCGAGCCTCGCCCACAGGCACGCGACCCACGCCTGGCTCCATCCCGTTCCGCCACCGCCTGACTTGAGTCGGCGCTCAAGTGCCAGTCGGGCCTCTTCGGCCATGCGTGGAGTCTGATGGAGATCCACCAGGTTGGAGGGGTACAGTCCATAAAGATGGGACAGGTGACGGTGGCCGGGGTCCTCATCCTGATACTTGCTCTCCCATTCATTGATGCCACCACCCTCCAGCAACCCGATGTCCGGCAACCTGTCCAGGGCCTCTGCGAGGCGGCTGGAAAATCCTTCCGTGGCCAACGCCGCACACTGCGCATCAGTGGCTGCGAGGCGGAGGCAGGAGCCGAACAGCTCCCTGATCAGCCAGTTGTCCATGGTGGTCATGACCCCCAGGGACATCACTTGACCGTCCGGCCCAATGAATGAGGCCTCCGGTGACGTGGAGGGCGCCGTCACCAGGGCGCCGGGGGCCGCTGTCGGCCGCGGATCTGTCACAAGGAAGTCGAGCAGGAACTCCGCGGCTCCTCGAATCACCGGCCACGCCCGCCGACGAAATGCCGGGTCCGGGGAAAAATCATTGTGGTCAACGAGGTGGCGGCACAGCCAGGCCGCCGAGAGGGGCCACATGGACCACCGCGGCTTGCCGTCACCCCCACCTACGGGCCATGTGGTTCCCCAAATGTCGAGATTGTGGTGGGAGGTCCAACCGCCAGCGCCGTAGAGTTCCGTCGCTGTGTGGCTGCCGGATTCTGCAAGCTCGGCGATAAATTCGAGCAGCGGTTCGTGGCACTCCGCCAGCCCCGTTGTCTCGGCAGCCCAGTAGTTCATCTGCACGTTGATATTGGCGGTCCAATTCGAGCGCCAAGGCGGACGGACGTCCGCGTTCCATATTCCCTGCAAGTTCGCAGGTTTGGTTCCTGGCCTGGAGGAGGCGATTAGAAGGTACCTGCCAAAGTTGAACAGCAGTTCGGCGAGGCCGGCATCCGTTGATCCGGCTCTCAGGCCCACGAGCCGTTCATCCGTGGGCGGTGCGTTCTCCGAAGCGGTACCGCCAAGGTCCAACTCAACACGATTGAACAGTTTTGAGTTGTCGTCCCGGTGGCGGACCAACAATGCTTCATGGTCCAATTCGGCCGCGGCAGCCAGGATCGCCAGATTTGAAGCGCGAAGATCGTCAAGCCGTTCATGTGGTGCGGAGGACCAGCCGATGTAGGAGTCAGCTGCGCTGAGCAGAATTGATACCGTCGTCGCCCCCCGGACTTCCACCGACCCGTCAGCACAGAGTGAGACTTCGCCCTGATCTGCAGTGACCAGTGCGGCAAGGTCGAACAGCATGCCCTGTTGCTGACTGTACGAAACGCCTGCATCGACGTCGGAGCCCATACCGGGAATGGAATCCGGAGCGCGTCCCGACAGGCCCATGGTTTGCTCCAGCGGACGCGGAGACCTGCCTCCATCAGGTGCTGCCACGGACTTGTGCACACTGTGAAGCGTGACACGCAGATTCAACCCGCCCTTGATGGTCGATACCTGCCGGACAACCAGCACATTATCTGCGTGGGAACAGAATGCCTCCCGGGAGAATCCTCCCTGCTGACTGGCAAAGTGTGTGGTGGCAACAGCAGTGGAAAGATCCAGCTCACGACTGTAGACATGGGATGTTTCATCTGCCATGGCGTCGAGCTGCTCGATAATCAAATCGCCCAAAGGCTGGAATGATTCAGTGGCTGGACCCTGCATCTGCCGGGCGAGGGCATCCACGCCAGACGGGTCCGCATTGCCGTCAAAAATCAGTCCTCGCATTGCCCGGAGAATGTCCGGACCACCGGAGACATTGTGGTTCCGGGGCCCCCCGGACCAAAATGTGTCCAGGTTCAGTGCGATGCGCTCACGCTGCACCCCACCATGGACCATGGCCCCCAGGCTTCCATTTCCAAGAGGCAGGGCATGGAGCCACTGTTCTGCCGGTTTCCTGAAAGACAAGAGTTTTTCGGGATTCTTCCGCACCTCTTTGCCGTCGTTCGCTCCCTCAGCAGCGATAGTCATGAATACTCCTTCGTAATCGTGTTGACCATTGTTTGGATCCTGTTAGTTGCCCGGCCCGCGTTGGGACTGCTCTCCGGTAATCCCCGTCGGGCCTTGATCGCAACGGCGCGGTCGATGCCATGGACGACTCCACCCCGGACAGGAAATATTCAGACGTTCACAGGGCGAAAATGCTAACCTTGGAAAGCGGTTGCCACAAAACTATCGCATGACCTGAATCACGTCAAACATCCGATGTTAATGATCGGACCGGGAAGGATTGCCATGTCTCAAAAACTCCGTGCACTGCTGGTTATGAATGACGATCGACGTGCGGACGTATACCCCCGCCATGTCCTGGACCGGCTGGAGGAATCAGTTGATTTTTGCCACCCGCCACTGAATCGAATCCAGTTGGCTGCTTCCCCCGACCTTATGAATGACGTCGACGTGCTGCTGACCAGCTGGGGTGCCCCAAGGCTGGACGCCAATTTCCTGGCCTCAGCCCCCAACTTGAAGGCCGTACTTCTCGCTGCTGGATCGATCAAAGAAATCGTCACGGACGACTTCTGGTCCCGGGAAATTCCCATAGTTTCAGCCGCTGCAGCGAATGCCATTCCCGTCGCCGAGTTCACGCTGGCCCAAATCCTGCTGAGCCTGAAGCGCGCCCCTGTCCTTGCTCGTGAAACGGCACGAGCTGGAGCGCTTGCACAGCGCCCACCCCTGGCCGGAACCTATGGCAGCAGGGTTGGCCTGCTCTCACTGGGGGAGATCGGACTCCAGGTGGCCAGGTTCCTTCAGGCTTTCAGTGTCGATGTGGTGGCCCACGACCCCTACGCTTCAACCGAACAGGCAACAGCGGCCGGCGTCGAATTGGTCACCCTTCAGGAATTGTTCGCGAGCTCGCAGGTGGTCAGCATCCACTGCCCGCTTTTACCGGCGACTCGCGGCATGGTGAACAGGGACCTACTCGAATCCATGCAACCGGATGCCACACTGATCAACACTGCCCGCGGGGCGCTGATAAACGAATCGGACCTGATAGATGTCTTGGCTGTCCGACCCGACCTGACGGCCATGTTGGATGTGACGTGGCCGGAGCCTCCGGCGCCCGGATCTCCGCTCTACACCTTGCCGAATGTGTTTCTTACACCCCACATTGCCGGTTCGCTGGGATCCGAGTGCGGCCGGCTGGGCGCTTTGGTGGCAGACGAGTGCGAGCGGTTCGTCAAGAATGAGAACTTGATCCACGAAGTCAGTCAAGCTAGGGCCCAGAAACGGGCCTAGCGACCCACCCGGGACCTACCCGCCTGACTGCTTGCGTGCCAGCAGTTCCTGTGCCCTGCTGACGTGTTGGCGCACGATCACCGCTTTACGTTCGACGCCGGACGGCTCGCCCATGCCGAGCCGGAGCAACGCCAGCGCTTCAGCTGTTGCCGCCAGGGCATTGCCGGCACGTGAGAGTTCACGGTGGACGTCGTTGAGGTACCCGCCGCTGCCTGCGGGGATCTCCATCCCTTCGCTGGGCCCCACGGTTTGGGCTTGGGTGGCAATGCTGCGCACCTCGGGCAGGAGCTCGGCAAGGCTGTTGGCCAACTGCACCATGGCCTCATAGTTTTGGGCTGATTGCCGGGCCACTTCCGTGGACGCCGAGGCGTCTGGCACTGCCTCCGCCAATCCCTCAAGCATTTGATGGAAGCGGTCAAGGCCGCGACGGAATCTGTCGTGGGCGCGGCGCCACACACCCTTGCCGAGGTCGGCGTCGTCGCGCTTGGCCTGCCTGTTGACGCTGAAGAGTCCCTTGAGCATGCGCGTCAGAGGTATTGTCCGGGGCCACCGGAATCCGAATCGCCAGATGCTGGCTCACTGCCTGAACCGCCGATGGGTACGCCCGACTGCCCCGCAGGAGCGCGGCGCGGTTCACCGTTTTCACCCACCACAACACCCGGGGCAATCACTGTTCCAGGGGCAAGCTGATGCATGGCCAGCCTTGCTGCAAGTTGCTGGTTCGCCATGGACTGGGCCGCCAAGGCTGTCTGGATGCCGTGGAACAAACCCTCCAACCACCCCACCAACTGCGCTTGGGCAATGCGAAGTTCTGCGTCCGAGGGCGCCTTTTCATCGGTAAACGGCAGGCTCAGCCGGTGCAGTTCGGCTACGAGTTCCGGGGCCAGGCCGTCCTCGAGTTCGGTGATGGACCGCTCATGGATTTCAGCGAGCCGGGTCCGGGCGGCATCATCGAGCGGCGCGCTTTTCACTTCGTCCAGCAGTTGTTTGACCATGGTGCCAATGCGCATCACCTTGGCTGGCTGGTCAACCATGTCGGCGACGCTCACGGGTTTGCCGAGCGACTCATCCGGCATTCCCGAGCGCGTTGGTCCTCCTGCTGGTCCTCCCGCCAGGGAGGGTGCAATGCTGTCCATGATCTTCCCCTCCCCGGCCAAACCTTTAGCCTGTGTGTGCGCCTTGTCAGTCATAGTGAAAGTCTCTCACGGAGGCGCCGGTTCCGTCCCGGGCCCTCCCCTCGGAACACGAAACCAGGAACAGCCCCACCATTCCCCGAGGCCGTGCCAAAGTGGCGGGGGCGCATGAAATTTCACCCACCCCCGCCACTTTGGCACGCCGTCGGCGGCAGGGATCGCCGCGTTAGCAGCAGCGGCCCTCCGGATTTGCGTCCTGGCGGTCAGTTTTGTCGCGCCAGAACTCCTTGAGCGTCATGGGTTCTGTGGCGCATCCGGTGGCCCCGTGGTGGTCAAGGTACTTCTCATAGCTGTCCTCCCCCAGGACCCCCTTGAGGTACTTGCCGACGGCGCCCAAGGCACCGCCAGCCCGGCGCAGCGAATCCACAGCTAGTGCCCGGACCGCACCGGTTGCTTGCCCGATTCGGCCCATTCCTTCAGGATGGCCTTTTCCGTGGCTGTGGCTGCCATGGAGGCCGGCGCGAAGATGCGCGATGCAACGGCCGGGTCTTCCTTGCTGACTCCGCCGCCTGCCTTGATGGAGCGGATGGTGACCCTGACCGCCGTCGTAATCACAATGATGGACAGCACCACAAAGATGATGGACAAGGTGCCCTGAACGGCCGAGTTGCGGACCACGGCTTCCATGGCTTCCACGGTCTTGGCGTTGCCGAACGTGGTCTTTCCGTCCGCCAGCGCCTGCTTGAACGCCAGGTGTTGCGCCCAGTAGCCCACAGCAGGGACCGTGGAGAAGATCTTCTGGAAGGAAGCCACCACTGTCACAACTGTGACAAAGACCAGCGGCAGCGCCACCATCCACAGGTACTTGATGCGCGTGTTCTTGGAAACGATGGTCAGGCAAACGGCCAGCGCAATGGCGGCCAGGAGCTGGTTGGCGATGCCGAACAGCGGGAACAAGGTGTTGATGCCGCCGAGCGGATCGGTCACGCCCATGATCAGGATGGCGCCCCAGCCGGCCACCATGATGCCCGTGGTGATCCACGAGCCCAGCCGCCAGGACGTGTCCTTGAACTTGGGGATGAAGTTACCAATGGAATCCTGGAGCATGAAGCGGGCCACGCGGGTTCCGGCATCCACGGCTGTCAGGATGAACAGTGCCTCAAACATGATGGCGAAGTGGTACCAGAAGCTCATCATGGCCTTGCCGCCGGCCACCTGCTGCATGATGTGGGCCAGCCCCACTGCCAGTGTTGGTGCGCCGCCGGTGCGGGACACGATGGACTCCTCGCCGACGTCGGACGCGGTTTGGGCTAGCGTGGCGGCGTCAACGCTGACGCCCGTGAGACCTAGGGAGTTCACAAACGCGGCCGCACCCTCAATGGTGCCGCCGGTGGCTCCAGAGGAGGAGTTCATGGCGAAGTAGATGCCACGGTCGATCGACAGTGCAGCCACCAGCGCCATAATGGCCACGAAGGATTCCATGAGCATGCCGCCGTAGCCGATGTAGCGGGCTTGGCGCTCTTTTTCGATCAGTTTGGGCGTGGTGCCTGAGGCAATCAACGCGTGGAAACCGGACAGGGCGCCGCAGGCGATGGTGACAAATAGGAACGGGAACAAGGATCCGGAGAACACCGGACCGTCCGAGCGGCCAGCGAACTCGCTGAATGCGGGGACGTTGATTTCGGGGCGGACCAGCACAATGGAGCCGGCCAGCATCACGATGGTGCCGATCTTCATGAAGGTGGAAAGGTAGTCGCGCGGTGCCAGCAGCAGCCAGACGGGCAGGATTGCGGCAATGAACCCGTAGATGATGACGGCCCATGCCAGTGTGGTCCTGTCCAGGTGGAAGGTCGCCGCGCCCCACTCGGTGGCAGCAACCATGCCGCCGCCCACAATGGCTGCCAGCAGCAACACCACGCCGATCAAGGACACTTCCATGACCTTGCCGGGGCGCAGGTAGCGCAGGTATACGCCCATGAACAAGGCGATCGGGATGGTCATGGACACCGAGAACACGCCCCACGGGGATTCACCCAGGGCATTGACAACCACCAGCGCCAGGACGGCCACAATGATGATCATGATCAGCAACGTGGCGATGAGTGCGGCAGTGCCGCCGATGACGCCGAGCTCTTCGCGGGCCATCTGGCCCAGGGAACGGCCGCCGCGGCGCATGGAGAAGAAGAGAACAAGGTAGTCCTGCACGGCGCCGGCAAGGACGACGCCGACAATGATCCAGATGGTGCCTGGCAGGTAACCCATTTGGGCTGCAAGGATGGGCCCCACCAAGGGACCTGCGCCGGCAATGGCGGCAAAGTGGTGGCCAAAGAGCACGTTGCGGTCCGTGGGGACAAAGTCCTTGCCGTCAGCCTTGTATTCGGCCGGGGTGGCCCGGAAGTCATTGGGCCGGATCAGGTACTTTTCAATGACCTTGGAGTAAAAACGGTAGCCGATCAGGTAGGTGCACACTGCGGCGAAGACAAACCAGATGGCGTTGACGGATTCTCCGCGAACCACCGCCAAAACAACCCACGCGACACCGCCCAGAAGCGCGATGGCAGCCCAAAGGGCAATCTTCAGCGGCGTCCACTTTTGCTTTTCCGCCTCAGCGTCAAGATCAACTGCCACGGGCGGCAACTCTGGATCCTGAACGAGAATATCGCCCGGATCGGCGGCCCTCTGTGACGGCAGTGTCATGATTTTCCCTACGCTAAGACTTAAATATGGCCACTTGACGGTAGCAGTATGACCCGCAGCACACGGGCGGTGTGCTGCGGATCATGCATGAAAATCTGTCAAAGGTAGCGTTGACGCGACGAACGGCAATTCCGTCAAACGGCGGCATTTTGCTCGGAAGTCCCTCGTTCGGTGGCTCAGACCAGGGTTTGCCTCCGCGTCATGGGCAGTTTGCCCTTGGTGAGGAGCCACGCGGCGGCTGCACCGAACAGCGGGACCAGGATCATCAACGCAGCTATTTGCAGCCAGGGGATGACGATGGGGAAGCCACGCTGCAAGGACAACACCACAATAGTTGGCACCGCCCCGGCAAAGACGCCCAATACTGTCCCCAGCATGGCGGTCATCAGCGTTTGCGAACCAGAGATGGCCTTGCGCAGCTGCGTGTCTGCCCCAATGCTGGCCAGGGTCGCATGGTCATTACGGCCGTCGGCGAGCGCCAGACCGGCGGTAATGCCGGCTGCGCTGAGCGTGATGAGGGCCCCGCCAGCAACAATGAGCCAGAGGATGCTCGCTATGTTGCCGGCGGGACCCTTTTCAAAGAAGACACTGTTGTACTGGCCCAAAATTGGAGCCATGGCGGATTGGACCTGGTCCGTTTCCGCCTGGCTAAGGCTCTTGGGTGCCGTGACCAACAGGGTCTGGTCACTCACAGGCATGTCCATGGCCGCCGCCGTTTCGGGCGAAACGACACCGTAGAAGTTAAGGTTCTTCTCCGGCGCTTCCACTACCGCCGGCAGCGACCGCGAACTCAGTGGTGTCACGAGTGGTCGCATGTACTGCCTGCCGGGAGTGCCGGGAACATCTTGGTCGCGGTTCCCGGGCGACGATGGATCAAAGGTGATGACCTTCGCGGTGCCGTCTTGCTGTAGATAGACCTTGTTGGTGATGACCATGCCGCCACTCCGCAATGTCTGCAGGGCATCGGCGCTGGGCGCCCGCCCCAACAAGGCAGCTAGTTCTTTTTCCCCTCCGGCGATAATGGCGGGGATGTTGCTGCCATAGCTGCTGTTGCCCATGGCCCCGGTGCAACGCCAGTCAACGAGATCTGCTGGTTTCCTGTCCGACGCCACTTCGCAGCGGTTTGTTGCAGGTTCCGCGAGCGCCCACTTGGGGCATGGTGCGGCATTGGGCAGCTCGTGCCCGGAGTTGTTTTCCATGGCGAGTTCCTGTTGGTCCAACTCGCACTGGGTGTTTGCGGGCGTGCCCCGCAAGACGTGGGTTGTGATGGCGGGGCCCAGGGCATCAACCATGAGGTTGGTGGCTTCCTTGGAGTTCACGGTGGCCAGTCCCTGTGATTCCCACCGCTGCGCCCCACCGCCCATGTCTGTGATTTTGGCTTTCACAAATTCCAGCGGCACGCCGGTTTGGTTCAGGTTGTACTGCCACTGGTGGTTATTGCTGCTGTCCTGCATGGCACTGGCGGTGCCCACCATGAGTGCCCCTGACAGCGTGGCTGCCGCCAGCACTGCGGCGACGGCCGGAACCGTGCGTCCACGGTTGCGGGCCGAATCCCGGGCAGCCAGTCTCAGTGGAACGGGCAGCCAGGACGTCCTGGCCGTAAGTAACGCAACGATGCTTCCCGTCAAGCAAATCAGGCCAACAACCAGCGCCACGGCACCGCCAATGATGAGGCCTGAGCTGAGCGGCAACCACACATAGGAGTCGACCTGCCCCCTCACCGTGAAGCTCACTACAGCCCCGGCTCCCATGACCACGGCCGCCAACCCCAAGAAGCCCAGACCAACCCACTTGGTCCACTTGGACGGCAGCTCGGCCGTCCGCCCAGATTTTAGCGCTGACAGCGTGGCTTGCCTGGCAACGGCGCGGGCGGGCACCATGGCCGCAACAAGGCCTGCCACAACTCCCAGGAGGACTAGGCCAAGGGCCGGCAGCCACGTGACGTGCAAGCCAGGGAACATGGCGCTGCCCTGCCCCCGGACCACCAACACCAGCACTGCTGCGGCAATGCTGCCCAGCACGGCCCCCACCATGCCGCCGGCCAAGCCCAACCACAAACCGCTGGCCGTAACGGTTGTCCGCACCATGGAGCTTTCCGCACCCGATGCGGCAAGCAAGGCGAGGTCGCGCTGCTGCTTTCTGGCCCCTACCGCAAAGGCGGCGCCGGCCAGCAGCCCCACTTCCATGAGGGCCAGGACTCCGATGAGAGAAGCTGCCAGAATTGTGGTGACCATGTTGCCCTGCCGCCAGTCACCATTCATGCTCCCGGCATCGGCTCCCAGCTCCGCCTTGTTGGGCGGGTCCAGAAGAAGACTGCGGGATGTCAAAGTGATGCCCTTAGCGTTGAAGGCCTTGGCATCGGCCCATTTCAACGACTTGTCCCCCGCAAGATAAACGACGGCGGGGCTCAGCTCCGCCGCTAGCGCTGCCGGGATCTGCTTTGGGCTCAGGAATAGGTACGACTCCCCGTCACCCTGGCGCTCGGGGCGGATGGTGCCGACAATCTCAAAGGTGCCGGCCGACGTCGTCAATTCCTCGCCAAGCTTCAATCCGAATCGCTCCATGAGGCCGCGACTTGCCAGTGCTTGACGATCGGAGGCTGGTGCCACGCCGTCGAGCAGCGTGTACTTGCCCGTGAAGGCGGGGTTGAGAACATCGGTGACGGTGATGGGCACCTCCACCTGAGCCTTGCCCACAGGCGTGTGGACGGTTGCTGTCTGCCAAAGGATGGTGGTGAAGCCAGCCGGTACGGCATCTACGGGGGCAGTCGCCGCGAAGGCGGGGTCGGGCCCAACCCCGGGGGCACCCAGCCCGAAGCTCAGGTCACCCTGAACGGATTGCACTGACGTGGAGTTCTGGGCACCCATGTCTGTCAAACGCCCTTGGGTCTGGCCCAGCTCCATGGCGACAGTTTCGGCTGGGGTGGCCTGAGTGCTCATGCCCGCCGTGGCTGCGAAGGACATGGCAAAGATGGGCAGCGCGATCAGAGCAACAATCAATGCCGAACGCCCCTTGTGGCGGCGAATGTCCCGCCATGCCATGGTCAAGGCAAGGCGCAGCCGGTGCTGCCCGCCCCCTTTGACGGGCGTCAGGTCAAGCGCCACCTCAGTGCGCCCATCCAGCCAACAGCACTGACGGGTCCTGCTGCGAGGCGGCCTCGTCAACAATGCGGCCGTCCTTGAGGAACACCACCCTGTCAGCCCAGCCGGCGTGCCTGGCCTCATGCGTGACCATGACGACGGCGGCCCCGGCCTCAGCCCGGCTACGCAACACTTCCAGGATGCCGTCACCCGTGGCCGAATCCAGCGCGCCCGTGGGCTCATCAGCAAGAATCAGACGGCGGTTGCCCACAATGGCGCGGGCAATGGCCACACGCTGCTGCTGGCCCCCAGACATTTGATCCATGAACCTGTCAGCCAAGTCCTCAATGCCCACCAGGCGCAGCGCATCCTTGGCCTGGCGGCGGGCCTTGCGGGCAGGAATGCCATCAAGTTCCCGGGGCAAGGCAACATTTTCGGCGGCCGTCAATGTGGGGACAAGGTTGAAGTCCTGAAAGACGTATCCCACGGCACGACGGCGCAACCTGGCCAGCGCGTTGATGCTGAGCCCTCCCAACGGGGTTCCTTCCACGAAAATTTCTCCACTGGTGGCCTTGTCCAGGCCGCCGGCGAGCGTCAGGAGCGAGGACTTTCCGGACCCCGAGGGCCCCATGACCGCCACGAACTCGCCGGCGTTGATGGTCAGGCTCACGCTGCGCAGAGCCGCCACGGACATGGCGCCTTCACCATAGGTCCGGCTGACGCTTTCAAGCTGCAAAATTTCGTTGCTCATTTGACCACCGCCGTGTCAGCAGTGGCGCGTGCCTGGGCCGGCTTGGCTGCTGTGCCCGCCGATGCTGCGCGTTTGGCCATCCAGCCTTCGCAGTGGTCCAGCCAGCGGACCTCGGCTTCCGTGGTGAAAATGAGCGAATCCAACACCAGCAGCCAGGCTGCGTCGTTGGCGTTGCCCGTGCCGGGCTCGCCGGAGAGTTGTGTGCCAGCATGGGTGGCCGCGGCTCGGCGTTGGCGGGTGTAGTCCTGCAACAGTTTCATGGAGGCTGTGCGCTGTGCCTGAACGACGGCGGAAACGTTCACGTCGGCGAGCGTCAGGGCCAGCGCCAGCTTGATGGCCAGCTCATTGCGCGGCGGGTTTGTTGCGGCAACTGGCTGGGCAAACCAACCCATCACCTCGGTGCGCCCGGCGTCGGTGATGCTGTAGATGACGTGACCTTCGCCGTCGTCGCCTTCCTTTTCCACCAGGGCATCCCGCTCCAGACGGTCAAGGGTGGTGTACACCTGCCCAATGTTCAGCGGCCACGTGGAACCTGTCCGCTCCTCGAACTCGCCGCGCAGCTGGTAACCATAGCGCGGACTTTCCGCCAATAACGCTAGTAATGAATGCTTAATGGACATCTGCAGCCCCCTTGTTCGGCGCGAGAGCCCCCAACGAACCCTCACGACAACGGTATACATACCGCGTATGCCTAATGTAGCTACTGAGTATGGTCAACGCAAGCGCTGACTGGGACTTTCGCCAAAATGACATCTCTGCGGCTTGCTTGCTACCTTTTAGTCACCCGAAAGGACGAAAGGCACCGTGCTCCCCGAATTTTCCGACATGACCGAGGGCCACATTTTTTTGGTCATATTTTCAGCGGCGCTCGCCGCCGCATCCTTCATGGCCACCTGGTGTGGACTGAACGGAAAACGCCGCGGTTGGGTCTTCTACAGTTACCCTGGGCATCTGGTCAATTGGCCCTTCAAGATGGCCTCAGGCGGGGTCTTTTTGCTTGTCATACTGCTGGAAACCCTGCTGAAGTACTCCGACTACGAGAATCTTGCGAGGGGCCCTTTCATTGCGTGCCTAATGATGCCACCCCTCTTGGGAGTCGCTTGCTCCTCCTTCTGGTGGCCGCCCTTCCTCGGACCACGCTGGTACCGCGAGTGGCGGGCATCGGCTCACCCGGAGCGAACCGCGCCATACTCGCAGCGAGAGATCACTGTCATCCGGGCGCGCCCCGACAGTCCCCAAAAGCAGCGGTTGCTTGCGCAGATCGACGGACGCACGCCGAAGATCAGGGCCCCGCGTCAGCGCAACCACGGCAAATAGGAAAAGCCAGCGCGCAGTGGCGCAGCGCCAAACGACCATCGAATAAAAGCGCCCCGTTCCGCTTCCGGCGCCCGGTCAACGGGGCGCCGGAAGCGGAACGGGGCGCATTTTTCGAATGCAGGCCGCTAAGCGCTACAGCGTCAGCAGCACCTTGCCCACATGGGCGCCCGAATCAAAGTACTCGTGTGCCGCGGCAACCTGGGTCAGCGGGAACGTCTTGTCCACCATGGGCTTGACGGCTCCGCTGGCCACCAGCGGCCAGACGCTATCGCGCACGCCCTCCATGATGGCCGTCTTCTCATCTACCGGGCGGGCCCGCAGCGTGGTTCCGATGATGGCCGCGCGCTTGGTGAGCAGCGCGCCCAAGTTGAGTTCCGCCGTCGCACCTCCCTGCAGGCCGATGACCACCAGGCGGCCATAGGTGGCCAGTGATTCCACATTGCGCGCCAAATACTTAGCCCCGACGACGTCGAGGATCACGTTTGCGCCGAGCCCGCCGGTGAATTCGCGGACCCGTTCCACAAAGTCCTGGGTGCGGTAGTTGATGGCCAGGTCCGCGCCGAGGTAGCCGGTGAGCATGGCGGCCTTCTCGTCACTGCCGGCCGTGGCGATGACGCGGGCGCCGGCAGCCTTCGCCAGCTGAATGGCCATGGCGCCAATACCGCCGGCACCGCCATGAATCAAGACAGTTTCCCCGGCCTGCAGCTGCGCCGTCATGAACAGGTTTGAATGCACGGTGGCGGCAACTTCGGGCAGGGCGGCGGCCGTGACAACGTCGATTCCCTCGGGCAGGGGCAGCACCTGGCCAGCCGGGACGGCCACCTGGGCCGCGTAACCGCCACCTGTGAGCAACGCCACAACCTTGTCGCCCAGGCTGAAAGGCTTGGTCACATTCGGGCCAAAGGCGGCTATCCGGCCGGACACTTCAAGGCCCAAAATCTGCGATGCGCCCGGCGGCGGCGGATAGAAGCCACGCCGCTGCTGCACGTCAGCACGGTTGATTCCCGCGGCAACCACGTCAATGAGCACCTCGCCCGGGCCCGGCACCGGAGCTGGCGCCTCCGTGAGAGCCAAAACTTCCGGCCCGCCGGCACCCGTTGTAATAATCGCCTTCATGACCTTCTCCATCGCCTTCAAGTACCCGTGAATCCTCGTTGTGCCGCCGCTCATTTTGGTGGCACAGCCCTGCTTATGAAACACTACTAGGGTAAGGAAGGTTGTCCGAGCGGCCGATGGAGCTGGTCTTGAAAACCAGTGTGCGGTAACCCCGTACCGCGAGTTCGAATCTCGCACCTTCCGCGCGTATGAAGGGAAGCAGTCTCATCACGAGGCTGCTTCCCTTTTCTTTTGCCCCGGCCGCCGTCGGGCCGCCCTAACCTTTTGACTGGTTTTCAACAAAACCCCTGGTATTTCATTGACCGCGGCCGTCCGTTCATGGTTGATTCACATTCACGTGTTTGGCTCAAACACATTCCCGCGCGGCAGGTTGAGGGCCGCCTTGTGCCGTCCTCCACCCTTGAAAACTGCGGATCATCATCACTCACGGCGTTGGGGAACGCCACACTTTTGAGAGTTGGAGACATGACGAGCAACACCTTCATCAAGGCTGGGTTGGGCGCCGTACTGGCCCTTGGCCTGGCGGTGGCCCCGCTGGCGGTTTCACCCGCCCTGGCCACAGACGACACGGCAAACACCGAATCCACCGGGGCTGCCGCTTCCACACCCACTGAAAGTGCGACGGCGGCACTCGCCCCAAGCGGCGCGCTCGCCCCCGCTGTCGCCCTGCCAGGTGCCTTGGCCGCACCGCACGTGGTCATTAACGAGGCTTATCTCAACGGTGGCAGCGCCAACGCCACCTACAAGAACAAGTTCGTGGAACTGTACAACCCCACAGGTGCCGACATCAGCCTCAACGGCTGGTCGCTGCAGTACCGCTCCACCACCGGCCAGGCGGCACCCACCGGGCTGACAGCCCTGACCGGCACCATCAAGGCCAACGACTATTACCTGATCAAGGGCAACTCCAATGGAGTTGTGGGCAGTGAACTGCCTACCAGCGACGCGGATTCGAGCGGTTTTGCTTTTGCCGGTGGCGGCGGCACGCTCATCCTCTCCAGCCAAGCGTCACGACTTCCGGCCGATCTCCCCACCGGATCATTGGTGGGAACCGCCGATGTGGTGGACCTGCTCGGTTATGGCACCTCCAACAGCTTTGAAACCGCGGCGTCCTCGGCTGCGAACGCTTCCTCCTCACTGAACCGCACGGGCTTTGCCGATACGAACAGCAACGCGGCAGACTTCACCACGGCGGCTCCCTCGCCGGTTGGCACCGGTGGCGGCGCCGAACCACCCGCTCCACCGGTTGATTCCGGGTCCAAGACCATCGCCGAGATTCAGGGCAACGGCGCAGCGAGCCCCTTGGTGGGCACCAGTGTCACCACCAAGGGCAAAGTTACTGCGGCCTACCCCAGCGGCGGCTTCAACGGTTACTTCATTCAGACTCCGGGCACCGGCGGCGACCTTGACCTCGCCACGCATAAGGTTTCCGATGGTGTGTTTGTGTACTCCCCCGCCACGGTGGCCACCGTCAAGATTGGTGACTACGTCCAGGTCACTGGTCTGGTCAAGGAATTCGGCGGCGCTTCAGACACCGCAACCACTACAGAGATTGATGTTGCTGCTGGCGGAATGACCCAGCTCTCCGAACCTGCCACGGAGGTCAAGGCGGCTGTCATCACCGTGCCTGGGTCCGTCGCGCAGCGTGAAACCCTTGAGGGCATGCTCGTTGCGCCCCAGGGTAACTTCACCATCACGGACAACTATTCACTGAACAACTACGGTGAGGTTGGCTTGGCCACCGGAACCACGCCGCTGGTTCAGCCCACTGCGGTGGCACCCTACGGTTCAGCCGCGTACACCGCCGCAGTTGCCGAGAACACTGCCCGTGCCATCAAGCTCGACGACGGCGCCAGCACCAATTTCCTCAGCGCCGCCGGTTCCTTGGTGCCGCTTCCCTGGTTGAGTCAGGCAACGCCGATGCGCATCGGCTCCACCTCAGAATTCATGGCCCCGGTCATCTTCGACAACCGCAACAACGCCTACAAGTTCCAGCCCTTGGAAGCACTCACGCCTGCGAATGCCGGCACCGTGCAACCCATCGCTTTCGGGAACACCCGCGCCGACGCACCGAAGCCCGTTGGCGGAAACCTCAAGGTTGCCTCCTTCAACGTGCAAAACTACTTCACGGAGACTGGCGACAAGAACCCCTCATGCCAGTTCTACACGGACTACAACGGCAACAAGATCAGCGTCAGGGGCGGCTGCGACCAGCGCGGCGCTGCTGATGCGGCGAACCTCCAGCGCCAGCAGGACAAGATCGTGGCCGGCATCAACGCTTCCGGCGCTGACGTGCTCTCGCTGGAAGAAGTAGAGAACTCAGCCAAGTTCGGCAAAGACCGCGACAGCGCCCTAGCTACCCTGGTTGGCGCTCTCAATGCTGCAACGCCGGGGGTCTGGGACTACGTCCGCTCCCCCGCAACGCGACCCGCCGAAGCGATTGAAGACGTCATCCGCACGGCATACATCTTCAAGAAGAACGTTGCCGAGCCCGTAGGCGATTCCGTCATTCTGGACGACAAGGCGTTCACAGGCATTGCCCGGCAGCCGCTGGCCCAGTCTTTCAAGCCCGTGGGTGCCGAGGATTCAGCCAAGGTGCTGCTGATCGTCAACCACTTCAAGTCCAAGGGCTCAGCCATTGGCAATGACACCGATCAGGGCCAGGGCAATTCAAACCTTGCCCGCACAGCCCAGGCCCAGGCACTTGTTGCCTTCTCCACCAAGCTGCAGCAGGACCAGAACACCGACAAGGTGCTGCTGATGGGTGACTTCAACGCTTACAGTTTTGAAGACCCCATCAATGTCATGACGGCTGCTGGCTACGTGGACCAGGATCCCAAGACCGGAAAACACTCCTACAGCTTCGGTGGCGTGGTCGGCTCGCTGGACCATGTCCTTGCCTCGCCTGCCGCAGAAGCGCTGATCACCGGCGCGGACATCTGGAACATCAACTCCGCCGAATCAATTGCCATGGGCTACAGCCGCTACAAGTACAACGCCACCGATTTCTACACGGCTGGCCAATACTCTGCCTCCGACCATGACCCCGTGGTGGTGGGCCTGAACCTGGGTGACGTTCCGGCGGCAACCAAGGACATCAACCTCCTGAACATCAATGACTTCCACGGCCGCATCGACGCCAACACAGTGAAGTTTGCCGGCACGGTTGAGCAGCTCCGCGCAGCCGCCGGTGACGCCAACACGGCTTTCCTTTCCGCCGGCGACAACATTGGTGCCAGCTTGTTCGCCTCGGCTTCCCAGAACGACAAGCCCACCATTGACGTCCTCAACGCACTGAAGCTGCAGGCATCCGCCGTCGGAAATCACGAGTTCGACAAGGGCTATGCAGACCTGGACGGGCGCGTCACCGCTGCGGCCGACTGGGACTACCTCGGCGCCAACGTGTACGCGAAGGGCACCACCACGCCTGCGCTCGATGAATACAAGATCGTGAGCGTCAATGGGGTGAAGGTTGCCATCATCGGCGCCATCACGCAGGAAACCCCCACCTTGGTCACCCCGTCCGGCATCTCCATGCTGGACTTCGGTGACCCTGTTGAAGCCGTGAACCGCGTGGCCAAGAAGATCACCGACGGCAAGCTCGCCGATGTCATCGTGGCCGAATACCACGACGGTGCCGGTGCCGGAACGCCCGAGAAGGCAACCTTGGCGGAAGAAATCGCCACCGAGGGCATGTTCAAGGAGATTGTGACCAAGACCAGCGCATCGGTCAACGCCATCTTCACGGGCCACACGCACAAGCAGTACGCGTGGGACGCTGCGATCCCGGGCGCTGCTGCTGATGCGGCATTGAAGACTCGCCCCGTGCTCCAGACCGGAAGCTACGGCGAGTTCATCGGCCAAATCGTCTTGACGGTCGACGCGGACAACAATGTTGTCTCCTACACCCAGAAGAACGAACCCCGCACCAAGGCCGACGACGCCGCACTGGTAGCCGAATTCCCCCGTGTTGAAGCAGTCAAGACCATCACGGACAAGGCTCTGGCCGATGCCAAGGTTGCCGGCAGTGTTCCTGTCGGCAAGATCTCCGCCGACATCACCACGGCACAGACCTTCGACGCCGCAACGGGCAAGTACACACGTGATGACCGCGCCAGTGAGTCCGCTTTGGGCAACCTGGTGGGCAACTCGCTCCTGGACGCCCTCAAGGGTGAGCAGACCGGCGGAGCCGAGATCGGCGTCGTCAATCCCGGCGGACTCCGTGCGGACCTGCTGTACAAGAATGCGGGCTTCGAGGACGGCGTGGTCAGCTATGCGAACGCCAACGCCGTGTTGCCGTTCGTGAACAACCTGTGGACCACCTCCCTGACCGGAGCCCAGGTGAAGACCATGCTGGAGCAGCAGTGGCAGACCAACGCGGATGGCAGCATCCCCAGCCGCCCGTTCCTGAACCTTGGCCTGTCCTCCAATGTGGACTACACCTACGATTCCACCCGCAAGCTGGGCGACCACATCACCTCCGTGGTCATCAACGGTGCACCGCTGGATCCCGCACGGTCCTACCGCGTGGGTACGTTCAGCTTCCTGGCAACAGGCGGCGACAACTTCCGCGTCTTCACGGAAGGCAGCAACACCAAGGATTCCGGTTTGATTGACCGGGACGCCTGGATCAAGTACCTGGGTGAAAAGTCGGCCACAACGCCGATTACGCCAGACTTCTCCCGCCGCGGCGTGGACGTTGTCAACGCACCGGCCACTGTCACGGAAGGCCAAAAAGTCAGCCTCGGCCTGAACAAGCTGGACCTGACCTCGCTGGGAGTCACCAAGTCCACCCAGGTCACACTCCGCTACGAGCCTTCGGGCAGTGGCGGCGGAACCGGTTTCGCCATCCTGGCCGGCGCGGTCCTGCCGTCCGAGCTGGGCACCTCACCGGTCACCGGGGGTGTGGCAACACTGAGCTTTACGGTCCCGGAAAAGCTCAACGCCGGCCGCTTTGTCATCACCACTGATGGTGGAAGCTACGCCCGCCTGCCGATCACCATCCCGGTTACTGCGGATACGGGCGTTCCGGCGCCCTCCACCAGCACGACGCCGGGAACGTCACCTTCTGCGACGGCCGGTGCGGGTGCGGGCAACGGCTCGGGCTCGGGCGACCTTGCTGCCACGGGAACCGCAGCACTTCCGCTGGGCTTGGGCGCACTGGTCCTGCTCGGTGCTGGTGCCGGAGTTGCCCTGGCGTCACGGCGCAAGGCGGCCGCCAAGCACTGATCCCCACTGGCACCCTGCCAGCGTGGGCCCATCCGATGCATCACCGCGCCCGTCCCCGCTTTTCGCACCCGTTCCTACGGGCGCGAAAAGCGGGGACGGGCGCGGTCGTGTCAGGGAAGATCGATCAGGCCAGAATGTCTGCGGCGATCGCGTCGGCGTCCAGGACGGTGCGGTAGCCGCTGCGGTACTTCGCCGAAGCCTCGGCGGCGATGGCAGTGCCCCATTGCACCGAGGACAACTGCAGTCCCAGGACATACAATCCGTCAACGGGGACGCCCGTGCCGTCCAGGGGCCTGTACGGCGGCGCCGAGACGTCCAGGCCGCTGGTCACAACGGGTTCGCCGTCGGACGGGAGCATGACGCGGGGACGTGCCAAACCGTCGGCGAGCAAGTTTGTCAGCAACAGTGAGTCGCTGTTCACGATTTGGTTCGCCGGGGCCAGCGCCTCCACCAAATAGCTGGCTTCCCACGGATGGTCGGCGACCCAGGGCGAATTGACGCTAAACAGCCCGTGCTCGATTCTAAAGACCGGGTCGGGGCCGGCAAAATGGACCACACCGGCCCGCACCAGTGCCGCCAGCTGCTCCATGCGCACTGCAGGAGGCCCGCTGGCCAGCCCCTCCACGAAGCCCTCGAACCAGCCGCGCAGCTCCCCGAGCCAGGAAACCTGAGTGATTCCCTTGTCCGCCACGAGCGACTTGATGATGGCCCGCCCGGCATTGAGCGCACCAATGGCCATCTTGACGGGGTCATCCTCGCCGCGGGCCGAACCGGCAGCATCGGCGCTCAGGTATGCCAGCACGGCCGCGTCCATCTGTGCATGGGAGGAGAATCTGTGGTTTGTGCCGGGGCGCAGCGGGTGCTTGGTCAACGGCCGGGCAAGGCCCCGCAAATCAAGGATGTGGTCAACGTGGACGTGCTGCACCAGCAGGTCCTTGAGCCGCAGAGCCCACCCAGGGTCGCCGCCGTCGAGCCCGGCATGCAGCAGTGCATCCAGCTCCGGCAGCAACTGCGCCGAGACAGTCTCAGGACGGGTCCGCGCCAGCGTGGTGTAGTACGCCCAGAGGGTGTCGCGGTGCAGCAGCGGCCAAATATCGTGGTCAAACCCGGCCGTGGCGCCCATGGCTTTGATGGCGGCAACCGCGTCCTCACCCAGAAAACGCAAGGTGACACTGTGCGGATAGTAGCTCTGAAGCTCCGCCTTGGCCCGGTACGGGGTGCCGCGCCGGGAGGCCCCCACAATGACGGGTTCCTGCCCCGAGGCCACGTATCTCAGCGCCTCGCCGGCTGGCTGTCCCGTGGGTTCAAAAGTGCCGCCGCGCCCCTCGGTGAGCTGGCCCAGAACGTCAAAGAAGTTCAGCCCCATGCCGCGCACCAGGACAGTGGCACCCGCGGGAAGCTGCGCCCAATTCACGTCATTGGGCACGGCTGGCGGCAGGTACGTCAGTCCGTTGGCGCGGGCGTCGTCACGCAGGGCACGCTGGGCGGGGTTCAGTTTCGATTCCACATGGCCCACAGCCAGCACCACCTGATGGGCGTGCAGTTTCTCCCCGTCCAGAAGTGCGACGTCGAACCCACCGTTTTCGTGGTCCCTCGCCACCCGCTTCGCCTCAGTGGCGTGGACTGTGAGTGTGACGTTATGGGGCAGCTGGGCCACGAGCCGCTCAAAGGACCAGCTCAGGTAGCGGCCGTAGAGGGCCCGGCTGGGGAATCCGGTGGCTGCGAGCGCGGCAAGTTCGGCCTTGTCTTCGGCAGTGAGCATGTCCGCGGGCTGTTCCCTCTGGGCAGCACGCCACTCGTTGAAACTGGAACCGGCCAACGGCAGGGCAGACACACCCTGGTCCGGGATCAAGGTGGGGAAAAAGCTCTGGGTGTTCATCAGGTACAGCCGTGATTGCCCGGTGCGCCACACATGCCCGGCACCCGGCGGAAAGGGATCCACCAGGTGGATGTGCAACTCGTGCGCTGACCGCTTGTTCACGTACTGGGCCAGCAGGCGTTCCATGACGGAAGTCCCGCGGGGCCCCGCCCCCACAATAACCACAGTCTGCGCACCCAAAGATTTCACCCCTTGAGCTTAACTGATGCGTCCCAACGCCGCTGGCGGAACCGTGAACGGGCGCCCGCGTGGGTGCCTAGGATGGGGTTATGACGCAAGCACCAACACCTTTGAACATTGCCCCCGAGCCCGCCGATGAGAACCTCTGGTTGGAGGACATTCACGGCGAAGCCGCCATGGCCTGGGTCCGCGAGCGCAATGCACGCACCGACTCCGCACTGCTGACTCCGGGCTATGCGGCTCTTGAAGCATCCGTGTTGGAGGTGTTGGACTCCAAGGACAGGATCCCCATGGTGTCCAAACGCGGCGACTGGTATTACAACTTCTGGCGCGATGAGACCAACCCGCGCGGGCTCTGGCGGCGCACCAGCTGGGAGAGCTACCTGGGCGAATCCCCTGACTGGCAGATCCTGCTGGACGTTGACGCCCTGTGCGAGGCGGAGGATGCCCAATGGCTGTGGGCGGGGGCCTCGCTGCTGCGCCCGGCACCCGGACAGGAGTACCGGCGCGCCATGGTGGCACTGTCCCCCGACGGCGGCGACGCGGTGGCGTACAGGGAGTTTGACCTGCCCACCCGCAGTTTTGTGGAGGGCGGCTTTAACCTTCCCGCCGCGAAGACCCGCCTGAGCTGGCGTGATGCCGACACCCTGTACGTGGGAACTGACACCGGCGAGGGGTCCATGACCACCTCCTCCTACCCGGCCGCCACACGTGTACTGCGCCGCGGCGAGTCCCTGGCGGATTTGACCGTCAAGGAGCCGCTGTTCGCGGTTCCCGTGGACCACCTCAGCGGCGGCGTTTCCCACAGCAGCACACCCGGATTTGAACGGGACGTTGCCTACGATGTGCTGGATTTCTTCAACTCGCGCAGCTACCTGCGCGTGGGTGACGACTGGGTGCACATCGACGTCCCGGACAGCATGAACGTTTCACTGCACCACCAGTGGCTCCTGTTGCGCCCGCGCAACGATTGGGCTCTTGACGGCGCTGTCCATGCCGCCGGGACCCTGCTGGCCATTGAGTTGGCTGCTTTCCTGGCTGGCAGCCGGGACTTGCGCACCGTCTTTGCCCCCACGTCGGCCCAGTCGCTGCAGTCATGGAGCTGGACCCAGGACTACCTCCTGCTGAACTTGCTGGCGGATGTGTCCTCCAAGATCCTGGTGCTGAACCCTGCCGCGGATTGGGCTGTCCAGGAACTTGACGCCTGCCCACCTCTGCATTCCGTGGATGCTTACGCCGTGGATTCCGAGGACGCCACGGCCGGCAACGACTACTGGCTCATTGCCACGGGCTTCCTCACCCCCTCCACCGTGTACCGCGGAACCCTGCCCGCAGGTCTTGGCACCCACGCCACCGGCACCCCGGTGGCGCCGGCGACGCTAGTGCGGGAGGCGCCGTCGTTCTTCACGGCCGAAAAATACAGCGTGGAACAACACTTTGCGGTCTCGGCCGACGGCACCCGCGTACCGTACTTTCAGGTGGGGCCCAAGGATCTGCGGCTCGACGGCGCGAACCCCACCTTGCTGAGCGGGTACGGCGGCTTTGAGGTGTCCCGCACCCCCGCCTACAGCGGCACCGTGGGCCGGACGTGGCTGGATCGCGGCGGCGTGTACGTGGTGGCGAACATCCGTGGCGGCGGTGAGTACGGGCCCAGCTGGCACACGGCCGCACTGCAGGAAAACCGTCACCGCGCCTACGACGACTTTGCCGCTGTGGCCCGTGACCTGTCGGCCCGCGGCGTGGCATCACCTGCGCACCTGGGTTGCGCGGGCGGCAGCAACGGCGGGCTGCTGGTGGGCAACATGCTCACGCACCACCCCACGCTCTTTGGCGCCGTGTCTTGCGGCGTCCCGCTGCTGGACATGCGCCGCTACACGAAGCTCTCAGCAGGCGCCTCCTGGATGGCTGAATACGGCGACCCCGACGTGCCCGAGCAATGGGAGTTCATCAAGACGTTCTCGCCGTACCACCTGCTGCGGTCCGACGTTCAGTATCCGGCAACGTTCATTTGGACGGCGACCTCCGATGACCGGGTGGGACCGGTGCAGGCGCGCAAGATGGCTGCCCGGATGGAAGCCATGGGCATTGACGTGTGGTTCCATGAGGCATTGGAGGGCGGCCACGCGGGGGCCGGCAACAATGAGCAAGCAGCCCGACTCCACACGGCGTCGCACGAATTTTTGTGGCGGGCACTCACCGGCGGATTGTAATTATCTGCAGTAATTGCGTCGGTAAAGGCGCCACCCGTCCCCTCGTTTTGCATTGAGGGCCCTCTCATGGGTAAAGTTTGGGATGCTGGTTAGGGGCTTCTACCTTAGCCAGTGCTGGAGACGTGCCAGAGCGGCCGAATGGGCTTCACTGCTAATGAAGTGTGGGGCACAACTCCACCGGGAGTTCAAATCTCCCCGTCTCCGCAGTGAAAATGCACCCTCAACCTTGTTGGGGGTGCATTTTTGTAGGGACTTGCCGTGCCGCCAACTGCGCGTTGGCCCGCAAAAATAAACATCAGACCATTAGACTGGTTCCATGGCCGTAACTGACGAAGCAATCACCAGAATCAAGGAAATGATCATCTCCGGGGAGCTCTGCGCCGGGGATCGATTGCCGCCGGAAAAGGAACTCAGCGAGAAGCTGGGACTTTCCCGCAGCTCCTTGCGTGAAGCCGTCAAGGCACTGGAGATCATCCGGGTCCTCGATGTGCGCCGCGGCGACGGAACGTATGTGACAAGCCTTGAACCCAAGCTGCTCACCGAGGCCATGACCTTCATCGTGGACCTGCACCAGGACGAATCCATCCTGGACATCTTTGAAGTCCGCCGCATCTTGGAACCCGCCGCTGCCGCCATAGCCGCCGGTCGCATCACGCCCGAGCAAATTGCTGCACTGCGGGCCACCATGGAGAACATCAACGATGAAACCAGTGTTGAGTCCTTGGTTGACCACGACCTCGTCTTCCATGAACTCATTGCCACAGCGGCCAACAACTCCTACTTGTCCAGCGTTCTGGACGGGCTCTCCAGCAGCACTGTGCGCGCACGCATCTGGCGCGGCCTCACCCAGGAGAAGGCCGTGGACAGGACACTCTCGGAGCACGCAGCCATCATCGAGGCCCTGGAGCGCGGCGACGCCGAACTGACCAAGTCCCTGCTGACAGTGCACATCAGCGGCGTGGAGCACTGGCTCCGCCAAGCCCTCTAACACCGCAATAGGCGTGACGGCGTGCCAAGCTGGCGGGGGCGTATGAAATTTCATACGCCCCCGCCAGTTTGGCACGCCCTCGGCACGTAGGGGCGAAGTTTGGCACGCCCTCGGCGAGCCGGCACATGAAGGCAAGCACCGGCGTCGAACGTTAAAAACAAACTGACCCGCAGAAAACGCCGAAAATCACGTCAAAATCGTGAATTTTCGCCGTTTTCTGCGGGTCAGTTGCTGGAGGCTACTCGTAGAGGTTCGCGGCGATCTTGGGATCGGCAATGTTGGTCTTGTCGTACCAGTAGAAGCCGGTGTCAATGACCTTCTCCACCGTTTCACCCTTGATGGCGGCAACGGCTGCCTTGACGGTCTCGTAGCCAATGCCAACGGGGTTCTGGGTCACGGCGCCTGCCATGAGGCCGTCCTTGATGGCGTCCATCTGGGCCTTGCCGGAGTCGAAGCCAACAATGGTGAGCTTGCCGGTCTTCCCGGCTTCCTTCACAGCGTTGACGACGCCGATCGCGGCACCTTCGTTGGTGCCGTACATGCCAGCCAGGTTCGGGTAGGCGGTCATGATGGACTTGGCGGCGTCGGTGGACTTGGCCTGGTCGCCGTCGGCGTACTGGATGTCAACGATCTTGATGTCCGGCGCATTGGTCTTCAAGTAGTCAACGAAGCCGTCGCGGCGGTCGGTGCCTGAGGTGGCTGTCTGGGAGTGGCCGATGATGGCGATCTCACCCTTCTTGCCCAACAGCTCGGCCATGTGCTTTGCAGCTTCGGCGGCAGCAGCCTTGTTGTCGGTGGAGGCGGTAGCCAACGGAATATCCGAATCCACGCCGGAGTCAAAGGCAATGACGGGAATGTTTTTGCCCTTGGCGTCCTGCAGAATGCCTTCAGCTGCCTTGGAGTCCAAGGCGGCCAGGGCCAGCGCCTGCGGGTTCTTGGCCATGGCGTTATTCAGCTGGTCCATCTGCTGCTGAACGTTGGTTTCCTTGTCGGGACCTTCGAAGGAGATTTCAACGTTGAATTCCTTGGCAGCGTTCTCTGCACCCTGCTTCACTGACTGCCAGAACTGGTGCTGGAAGCCCTTGGAAACAATCGCGATGTACGTCTTGCCGTTGGTGGCTGCGGCGCCGCCAGCTGCGGGGGTGGCAGCCGTGTCACAAGCAGCAACGCTCAAGGACAGGGCAGCTACTGAGGCCAAGGCCAGAAATTTTCTTCTTTGCATGGGGGTCTAACTCCTTCGTATAAACACGTGAACAAATGGGGTGCTGCTGTTTGTGGAAAACTAGTTGGCGGCCTTTTTGCGGCGCATCATGTCCAGGTACACGGCCAGGAGAATGACTACACCGACAGCTACCTGCTGCCATTCCTGCGGGATGGACATGATGGACAGGCCATTGGTCAGCACGGACATGATCAACGCACCAATCACGGTGCCGATGATGGAGCCCTTGCCGCCGGCCAGGGAAGTGCCACCAATGACGACGGCGGCAATCGCCTGGAGCTCCAGGCCTGCACCGCCCGCGGGCTGGGCTGAGTTTAAGCGTGCCGTGGCGATGACGCCGGCCAGACCGGTGAAAGTTCCTGCAACCGTGTAGATCAGCACAGTCCACTTGGTGACGTTCACGCCGGAAAGAGCCGTGGCCGCCTCATTGCTGCCAATCGAGTAGGTGTAGCGGCCCAAAACAGTCTTGGACAGCAGCAGGCCGGCCACGACGGCGGCTGCAAACAAGATGAACACGGCATTGGGGATGACCAGGCCGGGGATGGACTTGCCCAGGGCGAAGATCTTCTGGAAGCCCTCAACCTCTGTGGTGTAGACGGGCTTGGTGCCGGAGATGACCAAAGCCAGGCCCGCAGCCACCATCATCATGGCCAACGTTGCAATGAAGGGGGGTATTTTCATCACGGCAACTAAGAAGCCGTTGATCCCACCCATCAGGGCACCGAACAAAACACCACACAGCACGCCCACAATCATGGGCATGCCCATCTGGGTCATGAACACAGCCGTCATCACCGAGCACAAGGTCATGCCCGTTCCGATGGACAGGTCAATACCGCCGGTAATGATGACGAATGTGGTGCCCAGTGCCAACAGGCCCGTCACAACGGTGGAGAGCAGGATGTTGGAGAGGTTTGCGGCCTGGTAGAAGTTGGCGTTGGCCACGGAGAAGAACAACACCAATGCCAACAAGCTGGCGAAAGCTAGAAGCTGTTGGAAGCTGGCCCGGAGCCGGGTGTTCATTTCTGATTTCTTGTTACTGGCAATCTGGGCAGCTTGCGCAGCGTCCTTTGTCAACGTCATTGTTTGCCGTACTTTCTTACGTCGTGGAGCGCTGCGCGCTGGAGGTTGGTAGGGGTGTCAGCACTGAACTCCCACTGTTTTGTGTTGCCAGTTCCATGATGTTTTCCTGGTTGGCTTCGGCATTGCTCAGGAACCCGGTGAGGCGGCCTGCACTCATCACGGCAATGCGATGCGAGAGGCGCAGGACTTCGGGAAGTTCCGAGGAAATCATGATGATGGATTTGCCCTGGGCCACCAGATCGTTCAGGAGTGCGTAGATTTCCTCCTTGGCGCCAACATCGATTCCCCGGGTTGGTTCATCAAAGATCAACACATCGCAGTCCTTGACGAGCCACTTGGCAATGACAATCTTTTGCTGGTTGCCACCTGAAAGGTTCTTGGCGATCTGGCCGCTGGAGGGGGTTTTAATCCGCAGCTTGTCGATATAGGTGGAGGCCGTTGATTTCATGGCCTTGTTGTCCAGCACACCCATGCGGCTGAACATTTTCAAGGAGCTCAGGGCGATGTTGTCCTTGACGTCGCGCTCCAACAGCAGGCCCAGGTGCTTGCGGTCCTCGGAAAGGTACCCCACGCCCAGGCTGGCGGCAACGGCCGGATTGCTGATCTTCACTGGCTTCCCGTTGAGCTCAATGGTGCCGGCCGAGATGCTGTCAGCGCCAACAATGGCACGCGCAATCTCGGTGCGTCCGGCACCCATCAGGCCGGCGAAACCAAGAATCTCGCCCTTGTGCAGTTCAAAGTTGATGTCCCGCAGCAGGGATTTGGTGGACAGCCCGCTGACCTTCAGCACCACATCGTTCGACGGTGTGGTGGGTTCCGGACGCTGGTTGCCGGAAATTTCACGCCCCACCATGAGGTTGATGACCTCACGCATGGTGGTTTCGGCCGTGCCCACGGTGTCGATGTATTCGCCGTCGCGAATCACAGTGATGCGGTTGGAGATGGCCTTGAGCTCATCCATGCGGTGCGAAATGTAGATGACACCGGTTTTTTCGTTCGTGAAATTGCGGATCAGATCGTGCAAGGTGGCCACTTCGGCGTCGTTGAGTGCAGCCGTGGGCTCGTCCATGATCAGGATCCGGGACTTGTAGGACAGGGCCTTGGCAATTTCCACCATCTGCTGCTTGGCAACAGTCAGATCGCCCACCCTGGCCTTGGGATCAAGGTCAATGTTGATCCTGTCAAAGAGCAGGCGGGCCTTGCGGTTGAGGGCGCGTTCGCTCAGGAAGAGGCCCCCGACGCGCGGTTCGCGGCCAATGTAAATGTTCTGGGCCACTGTCAGGTCCGCCATCAGGTTGAATTCCTGGTGGATGATGCTGATGCCCAGTTCCTGCGCATGCTTGGTGCCATTGATGTTGACTGGCTCGCCATCAATTTCAAAGGTGCCCGAATCCGGGACGTAGATGCCGGAGAGCAGTTTCATCAGGGTGGACTTGCCAGCACCATTCTCGCCAACAAGGGCCAGTACCTCATTGTGCCCCAGCTCCAGCTGCATCTCTGATAGCGCCTTGACGCCGGGGAAGCTCTTGTTCACCCCGGAGATCCGGAGAAGTTGATTACTCATACTGCCCTCTCAAGCTTCAATTCAAAAGATCTGACATCAGACCTCTTTTGAAGCCTTATGTCGTTGATCGAAATCAGTCTTTTCGCCCATGAAAATGCCGGAATCCCGCCTGATTTGGCGGACACTTTGGCCGCCGATGCCGTTCAACTTTCACCATGGTATGTTACCTGCGACACAAATACATACTTTTTACGCTAATACATCCGATGTTTACGGAAATGTTATCGCTTATACACGCGTTGTGCAGTTCCAGCCCAGAAGGCCTGTGATTCCGCTTCGCTCAAGGAGTCCATCAGGGTGGCCGCGAGCTGGATAGTTTGCGCATAGCTGCCGCCGAGCAAACTCACCGGCCAGTCGCCGCCAAACATGAGCCGGTGCGGACCGAAGGCCTCCAGCGCCACGTCCCAGACCTGCTCCAGGGCTTGGGCGGAAAACTCCGCCGCGTCCGTGTGCAACCCAGATACTTTAGCGACCGTGTTTGGCAGAGCGGCAACGTCGCCCAATTGTTTCGCCCATAGTTGCATTTGCTCAGCAGTGCCACCCCGCGGCGGCTTTCCCAGATGGTCCACAACAATCATCAGCTCGGGCATGGCCGCGGCAAGATCTGCCACCTGTCGCAGGTGCCGGGGAAAGGCGTCGGGCACATCAAAGGGGATGCCCGCCCTCGCCAACAGAGCCAGCGATGCACGCACTGTTTCCAACTCCAGCACATGGGGGCGCGGGTCGCTATGGATCAAGGTGCGGACACCGCAAAACTTGTCGTTCTCCGCCCACCGTTCCAAGAGGGCTGCCGCCGCAGATGGTTCCTCCAAGGGCAGCCATCCCACCACGCCAACAATCCAGTCATGGGCGGCTGCTGCGGCCAGCATGGCTTCGGTGTCGGCAGCAGTGTCATCGGCCTGCACCAAAATGGCTTGGCCAACCCCTTGTGCCGCGAGCGCCTGCCGGGCCATCTCCGGGGTAAAGGTGTCGTACAGAATGCCGTGGGCGGGCTGCACCCAGGAATACTGCCCATCGCCCAGCGCCCACAGGTGCAGATGGGAATCCAGCCGCAGCGGCGCTGACCGTTCAGCCGCGTTGAGGCTAGACATGGACCAGGCTTTCGCCAAGCAGTCCTCGGGCAACCAGGGCTGCCCACAATGCGGCCGGAATCTCCGCTGCCATCCGCGCTGCGGTTTGGCTGATCTGCTCCGCGGTGGACGCGCCAACCACCACATTGCATACGGCCGGGTGCGCCGCCGCGAATTGCAGGGCGGCCGCGGGCAGTTCCACGCCAAACTCGTCGCAGCAGGCGGCGAGGGCCTTGGCTTTGGCCAGGATGTTCGCCGGTGCCGGTGCGTAGTTGTAGTTGGCGTGCTCCGGCACCACGGGGCGGGCCAGCAGGCCGGAGTTGTACACACCGCAATTGGCTACCATCACGTTGCGTTCTTGGCATAGCGGCAGCAAGTCGGTGGCGGCTGGCTGTTCCAGCAGGGAGTAGCGCCCGGCCAGCATGATCACATCAAGGTCGGCGCCGAGCACGCACTCGCGCAAGGCGTCGGCGGAGTTGGCGCCCACACCAATGGCTGCGACCAGCCCTTCGGCCCGCAATTTTTCCAAGGCCGGCAAGGCTTGCTTGATGCCCGCGTCAAGATCGTAAACATCGGGGTCGTGGAGGTAGGCAATATCGATCCGGTCAAGGCCCGTGCGTTCCAGGGAATCCTCAATGCTGCGGCGAATCCCAGCTTCTGAGGGATCCCAGCGCCGAACAACGTCTGCCGGCACGTCAAAGCCCTGCGAGTCCCTGGCACCGGAGGGGTTGGCCACGGGTTCCAGGATCCGCCCCACCTTGGTGGAGATGACAAATTCATCGCGCGGCTTGGTGGTCAGGAAGGCGCCAAGGCGGCGTTCGGACAGCCCCAAGCCGTAGTGCGGTGCCGTGTCAAAGTACCTGATGCCGGCGTCCCAGCTGGCAGCAAGGGTGGCGTCAGCAACGTCGTCGGACATGGCTCGGTACAGGTTTCCGATTCCTGCGCCACCAAAACCCAGGCGGCCCAACTCCGGCAGGCTCATGGCAGTTCCCACACTTTCGCCAGGCCCATGTCATCGCCTGAGTAGTCGTCTTCAACCTCGAGCAGTTCGCTCATGACGGCCTGCCAGGCAATGTTGACGGGGTTAAGCGCCAATTCCTTGCGCATTGCCTGGTAGTCGGCCACCTCCACCACGTGGAAAAGCTCCCGGCCGCTGCGCCAAATGTTCCAGCTCGTGACCCCGGCGGTGCGCAAGGCAGCGTCAAGATCGCCGCCAATCGTGGCGTGGACGGAATCATACTCAGCCTCCTTGCCGGGCAACAACCTGGTGTGGAGCGCAATTTTCTGGGTCATGACGCATCGCTTTCGTCGTTCAGGAATAGCTCAATGACGGGGACGGCCACGCCGGGCCGCTGGACGGGGAGTTTGAGGGTCAAGGTTCCCGATGCCTGGCCGGCGGGTGTCATATGCCCGGCAGCCTGCCCCGGGTCCAGCACCATCATGGCCACTTCAGAGGCGTCGTTGAGCAGTTGCGCATAACGCACCTTGCCCGCCAGCCCCGGCAGGTGGATGAACTGGAACGGCCACGCGAACAGGTGCAGGTACAGTCGGTTTCCGCGCAAGGTGTAGCGCGCATCTTGTGGCGCGGTGATGCCCGCGGCCCCGGCCCCGTAGATGGAGCGGCTGTGCAAGTGCATCCAGCCCCCAATGCCTGCCAGTGCCTGGTGTGCCCGCGGGTCAATCTGCCCACGGGCGGTGGGGCCAACGTTGAGCAGCAGGTTGCCACCCTTGGAGACGCCGTCAATGAGCATGTGGATCAGCTGCTCGGAGGACTTGTAGTCCAGGTTGTCCCTGTCATATCCCCAACTGCCGTTGAGCGTTTGGCAGGCTTCCCAGGGAACTTCCTTGCCGCCACTGAGCATGGCGCCGGCGGGCTGGTACTGCTCGGGGGTCACAAAGTCACCGGGAACGTTGAGCCTGTCATTGACCACAATGCCCGGCTGGAGGTCGCGGATCATTTCCATGAGCTCCACGGAACCCCAATCGTTGGCGCCCTTGCCGGCGAACTTGGCTCCGCCGTCGGGGTTGGCAGTGGCAACATCCGGGTACGAGAAGTCAAAGAACAAGTAGTCGATCTGCCCGTAATTGCTCAGCAGCTCGCGCACCTGGCCGTGCAGGTACTCCCTGTACTTGGCGCCGTCGCGAGTCTTGTTCAACTCCTGCCAGTGCGGATTGTTCCTGTCAGCGTGGTTGCCGTCGATGGTGTAATCCGGGTGGTGCCAGTCAATGACCGAATGGTAGAAGCCAACTTTCAGGCCGGCCTCACGCAACGCGGCCACATAAGGCGTCAGCAGGTCCCGCCCGCACGGGGTGTTGGTTGACTTGTACTCCGTGAGAGCGGAATCCCAGAGGGCAAAACCGTCGTGGTGCTTGGTGGTCAGGACCACGTACTTCATGCCGGCATTCTTGGCTGCCGCCGCCCACTCCCGCGGATCGTAGAGGTCCGGGTCAAAGTGTTCAAAGTACTTGCTGTACTCGCCCACGCTCATGCTCTCCCGGTACATCACCCATTCATGCCGGGCAGCCAGGGAATACAAACCCCAGTGAACAAACATGCCGAGGCGATCGTCGGTGAACCAGGGCGCATGCGGGATAACAACCTGGGTGGGAGGCGTTGCTGCCATGATGCTAGACCAATTCCTTCTGTTCTGCGTGCTGTGCGGCGTCTGCCACCCAAAATTCTCCGTCGGGGAAGGTGTACTCGGCCACCGAGGCGGCATACATTTCGCTTCCACCTCCGGGAGCCAGCGGCGGCCAGTAGCAGCCGTGGTGCACATCGATGGGGGTGACAAAGTGTTCGTGGAGGTGGTCCACAAACTCGATCATGCGGTCATCTTTCTTGCCGGACACTGCTACAAAGTCAAACATGGACAGGTGCTGGACGGCCTCACACAAGCCCACACCGCCGGCGTGGGGGCAGACCCTGACACCAAATTTGGCGGCCAGCAGCAAGATGGCAACGTTTTCATTGACGCCGGCCACACGGGCTGCATCAATTTGGAGCACCTGCAAGGCGTCCGCCTGGAGCATCTGCTTGAAAACCACACGGTTTTGCACATGCTCGCCCGTTGCCACCGGGATGGGTGCAACGCCGCGGGCAATGGCCGCGTGGCCCAAAATGTCATCCGGGCTGGTGGGCTCTTCAATCCAGGCGATATCAAATTCTGCCAGGTGCGACATCCACTCGATGGCCTGCGCCACGTCCCAGCGCTGGTTGGCATCCACTGCCACCTTAATATCAGGTCCGACGGCGGCACGTGCTGTCCGCAGTCGGCGAATGTCATCGTCCAGATCGGCACCCACCTTCAGCTTGATCTGCTTGAAGCCAGCGGCAACAGCCTCGTGTGCCAGGCGTGTCAGCTTCTCATCCGAGTAGCCCAACCAGCCGGGTGTGGTGGTGTAGCCCGGGTAGCCTTCAGCCAGCAACGTGGCGGTGCGCTCCTCGCGGCCAGCTTCTGACGCCCGCAAAATATCCAGTGCTTCTTCGCGGGTCATGGCGTCCGTCAGGTAGCGGAAGTCGACCAGGTCAACCAATTCTTCCGGGGACATGGTGGCAAGCAGCTGCCACAATGGCAGACCCGCACGCTTGGATTTCAGGTCCCACAACGCGTTGACAACAGCACCGATGGCCATGTGCATGACACCCTTTTCCGGGCCCAACCAGCGTAGCTGGGAATCATGGGTCAGCTCCTTCCAGGTGCCGCCCATGTCCGCGAGCAACTCTTCAACATTGCGGCCCAGCAAGTAAGGGGTCAGCGCCTTGATGGCTGCTGTTTCCACATCATTGCCGCGGCCAATGGTGAAAACAAAACCGTGGCCCTCAAGACCATCCTCGCTGTCTGTCACCACACGAAGGTAGGCCGCCGAGTAGTCGGGGTCTGGATTCATGGCGTCAGAGCCGTCCAAATTGCGCGACGTCGGGAAACGAACGTCGCTGGTCTCCACGGCAATGACTGTACTCACGGGCTGCTCCCTATAGAAATCAGATAAATGTGCTGAAAAAGTTAGAACAAGCTAAACATCCGATGTTTTACATGTCAATATAGAACATGTAGCTGAAATAGCCACATAGTGTGGGTAAAGTTGCCTGAAAGCTCAGATGTTAAGATCCCGCAATGGATCATCAACCATAAGAACCGCGCCGAACAAGCGGCTGTAGAGGATATGAATTTCATGAAGATTGCACGCCTTGGCGAGCAGGGGCGGGAAATTCCCGTTGTCATTGCCGCCGACTCCACCGGAACCGAGCAAAGCTACGATGCGAGCTCGGTAACCAGCACCATTGACGGCCCGTTCTTGGCCAACAAGGGTCTGGCCGCCTTGCGCGAAGCACTGGACAAGGGCGCCTTGCCGGTGCTGGAGAATGCCGCCGCACTGCGCATCGGCTCCCCCATTGCGCGGCCCAACAGTGTCATCTGCATCGGCATGAACTACGCCGCCCACGCGGCAGAGTCGGGCGCCTTGCCGCCCACCATCCCCGTTGTTTTCCTGAAGCCGAACAACACAGTTGCCGGCCCGTTTGACGCTTCACCGATCCCGCCACTTTCCGCAAAATATGACTGGGAAGTTGAGCTGGGCATTGTGGTGGGCAGTGAAGTCAGCTACCTCTCCACCCTCAAGGAAGCCGCTGCCGCCGTTGCTGGCTACGTGGTTGCCAACGACCTCTCCGAGCGTGAATATCAGCTCCCGGGCGCCGCAGGCCAGTGGACCAAGGGCAAGTCCCTGCCCAAGTCCACACCGTTGGGCCCGTGGCTTGTTCCGGCCGCCGACATCGACGCCAACAACTTGCAGCTGCGCAGCTGGGTCAACGGTGAGCCGCGCCAGGATTCCAACACGGCGGACTTGATCTTTGACGTGCCCACCATCATCCACCACTTGAGCCAGTACATGGTGTTGGAACCGGGCGACGTCATCCTGACAGGAACCCCTGAAGGTGTGGCCCTCTCCGGCCGCTTCCCCTACATCCAGGACGGCGACGTTGTGGAAGTTGAAATTGCTGGCCTGGGACGCCAGCGCCAGGAATTCTTCCGCGCCGGAACCGCTACTTCTACTTCGCAGGAGGCATAAATGAGCCAGGAACTTTCAACACTGACAGCTGTTGTCACGGGCGGTGCATCAGGAATTGGTGCAGCCATTGCGGCAAAACTGCAGGCCATGGGCGCACAGGTTTCTGTCCTTGACCTGAACCCAAAGAATCTTCCCGAAGGCCAGCTCGGCTTTGCCTGCGACGTATCTGAGGACACCTCGGTCAAGGCGGCCATCGACGGCACCGTGGCGGCCTTTGGTGGCGTGGACATTGTTGTCAACAACGCCGGCATTGGCGCCATCGGCTCCGTTGAGGACAACGACGACGCCGAATGGGCGCGCGTTTGGAATATCAACGTCATCGGCATGGTCCGGGTTTCCCGCGCCGCCCTGCCGCACATGCGCCAGTCCCCCAGCGCGGCCATTGTCAACATCTGCTCCATTGCAGCAACCGCCGGCCTGCCCCAGCGGGCCCTGTACTCAGCCACCAAGGGTGCGGTACTGTCCCTGACCCAGGCCATGGCTGCCGATCACCTGCGCGAAGGGGTGCGCGTGAACTGCGTCAACCCTGGCACGGCCGACACCCCGTGGGTTGGCCGGCTGCTCTCTGCGGCCGATGACCCGGCCGCCGAGCGCGCTGCACTGAACGCCCGCCAGCCCCACGGCCGGCTGGTCAGCGCCGAAGAAGTTGCCGGCGCCGTGGCTTACCTGGCCAGCCCGCTGTCAGGTTCCACCACCGGCACCTCCATAGCCGTCGACGGCGGCATGCAAGCCCTGCGCCTGCGCCCCGTCGAGGCATAACCCCAAGCGACGCTCGCTCACTAACGGGGCACTTTTTGGCAACGCTCGCTCATCAGGTGAGCGAGCGTTTCCCGATTCAGCCCCGTTGGTGAGCGAGCGTTGATTCGGGCGTGGGGATTAGCCGGCCTGCGCGAGCACCAGGGGCAGGACTTGATCGGCTCCGGCTTGGCGCAGTGCCCGACCCGCCACCGTGACCGTCCAGCGGCTGTCCACCAGGTCATCGAGCAGCAATACCGGGCCGCCAGGATAGGCGGCGAGCGCCTCGCCAAGTGCCGGGCCCACACTGAAGCGGTCCCAGACACCGGCCAGGCGGTAGGCGCTGTTGCCGCCACGCTGCCCCGTGGGTCCACCAAATTCCAGGGACATTTCGCCCAGATACGGCAGCCTGCCAATGTGGCAGATGGCCTCCGCAAAGGACTGTAGCAACAGTGGCTTGCTGCGCGAGGGCATCGACACAACAGCCACCGGGCGTCCGGCTCCTTCCCAACCAGCCTGGCCCCACTCCCGCAGCACGGCCACCACGGCGTGGGCCATGGCAGGATCGATGGGCGCATCCTGTGCACCCGCGGCGAACATGGCCCGCAGGGAATTGCCCCAGCCAAGGTCGGTGAGCCTGGCCAGAATCCGCCCCGTTGAGATCAGCTCATCGGCCTTGAGCTTGCCTTTGACGGGGACACCAAGCCTGTTGATTCCGGTGGGCCACATGGCCCGCGGTTCCAGCGGCAGCCCGGCATGGCGCAGCGCCTCCCCGGCCGCCTCGGAGGCACTGGAAATGACCTCTGCACTGAACCAACGCCCGGCGCAGTTGTCGCACCTCCCGCACGGGGACGCCGTGGAATCGTCAAGCGCCGCAGCCAAGTACTCCATCCGGCAACCGGACATGCGCTCGTACTCCACCATGGACTGCTGCTCATCCACCCGCGCCTGGGCAATGCGTTCATAGCGCTCCGCGTCATAAACCCACGGTTGGCCTGTTGATTCCCACCCACCAGTGACCCGGCGCACGGCCCCGTCCACGGCCAATACCTTCAGCAGCAGCTCCAAGGGTGTCCGTCGCAGATCCACCCGCGCCTCCAAGGCCGGCGTCGACATGGGCTTGGGCGATTCACCCAAGGCTGTCAGCACCGCCATGGCCTTGTCCTGGGCTGGCATGGAGGCAGTGGCGAAGTATTTCCAAATCTCCGCGTCCTCGGTTCCCGGCAGAAGCAGCACATCGGCGTTGGCGCTGCCACGGCCGGCGCGGCCCACCTGCTGGTAGTAGGCCACAGGGGACGACGGCGCGCCCAAGTGAACCACGAAGCCCAGGTCAGGTTTGTCGAACCCCATACCCAAGGCACTCGTGGCCACCAAGGCCTTGACCTGGTTGTTCTTGAGGGCTTCCTCCAGTGCCTCGCGGTCCATGGTGTCGGTGCGGCCGGTGTACGCCTTGACCACGTGACCCGCCTCGGCCAGCAACCGGGCAGTGTCCTCGGCGGCTGAGACGGTCAGCGTGTAAATGATGCCGCTGCCAGGCAGCTCCGCCAGATGCGTCAGCAGCCAGCCCAGCCTGTCGCGGGAGTCAGCCAGCCGCAGGACGCCGAGCCGCAGTGACTTGCGTGCCAGCGGGCCTCGAATGGTGAACACCCCCTTGCCCAACTGCTCTTCGATGTCGGCAACCACCCGGGAATTCGCCGTGGCGGTGGTGGCCAACACCGGCACGGAGGCTGGCAACTGGGCAATCAGGTCAGCAATGCGCCGGTAGTCGGGACGGAAGTCGTGCCCCCAGTCGGAAATGCAGTGGGCCTCATCAATCACCAGCAAGCCGGTGCGCTGGATCAAGGTGGGCAGCTGGTTCTCCCGAAAAGACGGGTTGGTCAGGCGTTCCGGCGACACCAGCAACACATCCACCTCATCGGCGTCCAACGCCGCAGTGACATCACCCCACTCGGTGGCATTGGCCGAGTTAATGGCCATGGCACGCACGCCTGCCCGCTCGGCGGCTGCCACCTGGTCCCGCATCAAGGCCAGCAGGGGCGAGACAATCAAGGTTGGCCCGGCACCCCGGGAGCGCAACAAGAGCGAGGCCACAAAGTACACGGCCGACTTCCCCCAACCGGTCCGTTGGACAACCAGCGCCCGGCGGCCGGAATCCACCAACGCCTCAATAGCCTCAAACTGGCCGTCGTGAAAATCAGCATCCGCGCGCCCCACCAGTGCCTGCAGCACGACTTGCGCTTGGGCGCGCGTGTCAGTGGTGGCGGCTGGTTGAACAACCGAAATTGGTCCGTGGGCTGGTTGCAATGTCATTCACCCAGTATTCCAGCGCCCACCGACACTGGATCACATGGCTCAACAAAGCTGTGGATAACTTTTGGGTTTGGCCACCGGCGGTACCATGGACGGGTGACTACTGAAGATAATTCGCAGCTTGACCTGTCCTCCTCCTTTAAGGCTTACGACGTTCGTGGCCTTGTTGGCAAAACCATCACCGCCGATTCGGTACGGGCAGCGGGCGCAGCCTTTGTAGATGTGCTTGCACTGAAAGGTCAAACCGTGTTGATCGGCGGGGACATGCGCCCCTCCTCCCCCGAATTCGCACAGGCGTTTGCCGACGGCGCGTCACGCCGCGGCGCCGACGTGGTCATGCTCGGGCTGATCTCCACCGACGAGCTCTACTTCGCCTCCGGCGTGCTCAACGCCGCCGGCGTGGTGTTCACCGCCAGCCACAACCCGGCCGAATACAACGGCATGAAAATGACCCGCGCCGGAGCCGTGCCCCTTTCCTCCGAAACCGGTTTGACCGAGATTCGCGACCTGGCCCAGCAGTACCTGGCCAACGGCATTCCGGCAGCATCCACCACCGGAACCCAAGGCGAACAAGACGTATTGCAGGACTACTCCGAGTACCTGCGCAAGCTCGTTGACCTCACCGGCTCCCGCCCACTGAAGATTGTGGTCGACGCCGGCAACGGCATGGCTGGCATGACAACCCCCGCAGTTCTGGGCGAAGCCCTGCTGCCGGGGCTGCCCTTCGAGATTGTCCCGCTGTACTTTGAGCTCGATGGCACCTTCCCGAACCACCCGGCCAACCCGCTGGAGCCGGCCAACCTGCTGGACCTGCAGGCCGCCGTCGTTGCCCATGGCGCCGACATTGGTCTGGCCTTCGACGGCGACGCCGACAGGTGCTTTGTCATTGACGAGCTCGGCGCACCCCTGTCGCCGTCGGCCGTGACGGCCTTGGTGGCCCGGCGCGAAATTGCCCGCGCCAAGGCACTCGGCGAGGAACAACCCACAGTCATTCACAACCTCATCACCTCACGCGCCGTGCCTGAACTGATCGAGCACGACGGCGGCCGGGCCGTGCGCACCCGTGTTGGCCACTCCTTCATCAAGGCAACCATGGCTGAGGAAGGCGCCGTTTTCGGTGGCGAGCACTCCGCGCACTACTACTTCCGCGACTTCTTCAACGCAGACACCGGCATGCTCGCAGCCATGCACGTCCTGGCTGCCTTGGGCGAGCAGGAGGGGCCCCTGTCCGAGCTGGGCCGCGAATATGAGCCGTACGTCTCCAGCGGTGAGATCAACTCGCAGCTGGCCGATGTCCCCGCAGCGGTGGCCCGGGTTCGCGCCGCGTACACCACCGAGGATGTGGTGGTTGACGAGCTCGATGGCGTCACGTTCACGGCCAAGGACGGCACCTGGTGGTTCAACCTTCGCGCCTCCAACACCGAGCCCTTCCTACGCCTGAACGCCGAAGCTGTCGATGCCACCACCATGGCCGATCTCCGCGACGCCATCCTCGACTTGGTGCGCCAATAGCAGCTGCGACGCTGTCGGCATCGAGATCACCCACGTAACCGCACCATTTTTAGGAGTATCCATGGAGCCAAACAGCACCGAGCAAACCCCGGCCGAGCGACTGGTCCAAGAGGACTTGAACAAGCTCATTGGCACGGCTTTTGGTGTTGCCGGGGAACAGCTTGAGACCCACGGCGCCTTTTTGCCGGTGGGCCTTGTCCTCAAGCACGACGACGAACTCAACCTGGTTGCCGTGGCCCCCAACACGGTGGAGGGCGATGAGGAAAAAGAGCTCGACGCCGACCAAATGGTGGCCGACCTGTTTGAAGCCTTGACCCAGCAGGGCGATCAAAACAAGGCTGCCGCCGTGGTCTGTGACATCCACCTGCCCGATGACGCGACGGACGCCATCCACGTCATGGCCGAGCACAGCACTGGTGTGTGCGTTTCAGCCGTCCGCCCGTACCGCCAGACACCCACTGGATGGGAGTTCGGCAACCCGTTTCTGGAAGCCGGCGATAAAGTGATCTGGCCTGCCTAGTGCGCATCAACAGCTTTTCGGATGTGAGCCTGCGCCTGCTCACGGTGCTCTCCTCCGTGCCGGAGCATGAGCTGCCCACCACTCGGGAGCTTGCCGAGGCTGTGGGGACACCGTACAACCATGTCAGCAAGGCCGTCCTGAAGCTGCGGCAGATGGGTCTGGTTGAGGCCATCCGTGGCCGCAGCGGCGGCGTGCGCATCTCCGCCGACGGCAAGAAGGCCACTGTGGGCCGTGTTCTTCGTGTTTTGGACTCCCACAGTGACGTTGCAGAATGCCAGACGGACATGGGCGCATGCCCCCTCATTCACGAGTGCGGGCTGCGCGGTGCACTGAATCATGCCCGCGAAGCCTTCTACGCTTCGTTGGACAATGTCACCATCTACAGCCTGGCCCGAAAGACTGCAGACGGCCCCGTGCCTGTGACCTTGAGCACAGTGCGACCCAGCTAAACCGCCACAAATCAACACTTTTCTACAACTCGTAGAAATTGTGGCTTTAAAGTTGCATCTGAAATGCTACTTTGGGATTATCACCATGAATCACACCCAAGGAGTAAGCATGCTTTCGGAAAAGTCCCGCCCACTCATTGCCGCAACACTGCCACTGGTAGGTTCCCGCCTGGGCGCCATCACACCTAATTTTTACACCCGCATGCTGACCGCCCACCCCGAGCTCCTGAACGGACTGTTCAGCCGCGCCAACCAAAACAATGGCGAGCAGCAGAAGGCCCTGGCCGGATCCATCGCCGGATTCGCCACGGCACTGATTGCCAACCCTGACCTCATCCCGGAGCAGATGCTCAGCCGGATCGCGCACAAGCACACCTCTCTGGGCATCACCGAAGACCAGTACAGCATCGTCTACAAGTACCTCTTTGAGGCCATCGCTGAGGAGCTGGCGGATGTCATCACGGCCGAGATCGCCGAAGCCTGGACCGAGGTGTACTGGCTCATGGCCAACGCCTTGATCAAGCTCGAGAAGGGCCTCTACGCCATTCAGGCCAATGACAAAGTGTGGATGCCGTGGAGGGTTGTTGAAAAGAACCCCGCGGGCACCGACGCCATCACCTTTGTGCTGGAACCGGCCGATGCCACCGCCGTCACGGTTGCCCGCCCCGGACAGTTTGTCTCGGTCAGGCTTGCCCTCCCGGACGGGCTGCTCCAGTGCCGCCAGTACTCACTCAGCGCCGATGTTGAGTCCACCACCCGGCGCGTGTTCACCACCAAGCGGGACGACGGCGGCGAGGTCTCACCCGTGCTGCACGGCCATGTAAAGGTAGGCGACGTCGTCGAACTTTCCAATCCTTACGGCGATGTGACGCTCGACGGCGCAGGTCCGGTGGTGTTTGCCACGGCAGGGATTGGCTGCACCCCCTCGGCGTCGGCGCTGCGGTCCTTGGCGGCTGCGGGAGCGGACCGCGAAGTTTTGGTGCTGCACGCCGAGAAGAACCTTGACGCCTGGGCGTTGCGTGATCAGATGACGGCCGATGTTGCGGCCATTGACGGGGCACAGTTGCAGCTGTGGCTGGAAGAGCCTGCCGCCGGTTTCCACAAGGGCTTCATGTCTCTGGAAGGCCTGGACCTGCCCGCCAATGCCTCCATGTACGTCTGCGGCCCGCTGCCGTTCATGAAGGCGATCCGGAACCAGGCGATCGAGGCGGGAATCCCGTCAACCAAAATCCACTACGAGGTCTTCGGCCCCGATCTCTGGTTGGCCGGCGCCTAAATTAAACAACTGACCCGCAGAAAACGGCGAAAATATGCGTTTTTGACGCTATTTTCGCCGTTTTCTGCGGGTCAGTTGTGCTTTGCTCCTAGGCGCCGAAGCGGGCCTTCAAGTCCTTGAGCTCTTCCGCCAACTGTTCCGGCAGCGAATCACCGAAGCGGGCGTACCACTCCTGGATGCCTGCAAGCTCTGATTCCCATTCACTGGGCTCCACCCTGAGCGCGTCCGCCAGGTCAGCGGGGCTGACATCCAAACCCGTCAGATCCAGTGAACCAACGGCCGGGACAAAGCCAATGGGTGTCTCCACTGCCTCAGCGGTACCCTCAATACGGTCAACTACCCACTTGAGCACACGGGTGTTCTCACCGAATCCGGGCCACGCAAAGCCGCCATCGGCCGTGCGGCGGAACCAGTTCACCAGGAAGATCTTCGGCAGGCGCGCCTGATCAGCCTTGGCGGAGAGGTCAATCCAGTGCTTGAGGTAGTCACCGGCGTCGTAGCCGATGAAAGGCAGCATGGCCATGGGATCGCGGCGCACCACGCCAACGGCACCAGTTGCCGCGGCCGTGGTCTCCGAAGAGAGCGTTGAGCCCATGAAGATACCGTGGGTCCAGTCACGGGCCTGGGTGACCAAGGGAATGGTTGTCTTGCGGCGGCCACCGAACAAGATGGCGTTGATCTCAACGCCTTCCGGGTTGAAGTAGTCCTTGGAAAGCATGTCCACCTGGTCGATGGGCGTGCAGAACCGTGAGTTGGGGTGTGCTGCCGGACGGTCGGATTCCGGCGTCCAGTCATTGCCCTGCCAGTCGGTCAGGTGCGTCGGCACTTCCTTCGTCATACCCTCCCACCAGACACCGCCGTCGTCGGTCAAGGCAACGTTGGTGAAAATGGAGTTGCCCTTGGAGATGGCCGCCATGGCGTTCGGGTTGGTGTGCCAGCCCGTTCCCGGCGCCACACCAAAGAGGCCGGCCTCGGGATTCACGGCACGAAGTTCACCTTCCTTGCCAAAGCGCATCCAATTGATGTCATCACCTAGTGTCTCTGCCTTCCAACCCGGGAGGGTGGGTTCCAGCAGGGCCAGGTTGGTCTTGCCGCAGGCTGAGGGGAATGCAGCCGCCACGTGGTAAGTCTTGTCCGCCGGGCTGGTGAGCTTGAGGATGAGCATGTGCTCGGCCAGCCAGCCTTCATCGCGGGCCATGACCGATGCGATGCGCAACGCAAAGCATTTCTTGCCCAACAGTGCGTTGCCGCCGTAGCCGGAGCCGAAGGAGAAGATGGAGCGCTCCTCGGGGAAGTGCACAATCCACTTTTCCTCGTTGCACGGCCACGCAACATCCGCTTCGCCGGGAGCCAGCGGGGCACCCACCGAATGCAAGGCGGGGACAAAGAATGCGTTGGTGTCCTCCATCTTGCGCAAAACGTCAGTACCAATGTTGGCCATGATGCGCATGGATGCCACGACGTAGGCGGAATCGGTGATCTCCACACCAAACTTGGGATCCTCGGCGTCGAGCGGGCCCATCACAAACGGAATGACGAACATGGTGCGTCCGCGCATGCTGCCGGCAAATTTCTCGTTCAGGATGTCCTTCATAGCTGCCGGGTCCATCCAATTATTGGTGAATCCGGCGTCGCGCTCATTTTCTGAACAAATGAACGTTCTTCCTTCAACTCGGGCCACATCCTTGGGGTCCGAGAAGGCTGCGAAGGAATTAGGGAAGAGCTCGGGGTTCAGCCGGGTGAGAGTTCCCTCTGCCACCAGGTGGTCAGTGAGCAGGGCTTGTTCCTCCACGGACCCGTCCACCCAACGAATGTGATCCGGCAGGGTGAGAGCTGCTACTTCGCCAACCCAGGCGGCGAGGCCCTTATGGGTGGTCATTGCTTGCTCAACGATTTCCTGCACTGGCGCGTGGCCCATTGGCTTTCCCTTCATCGAATGGGTAGGTGGTATCTAAAGGCTAGGGGGCGGGATCCGGCGATTTTAGGTATGGGACATGGGATGTATGGACCTCTTTGGTGGGCAAAACCTCTAGTTTTCGCGGGATATCATTTTTGTTACGGCCAACATTTGTGATCCAGATCACGTAGACCGGTCTAGTGGTGGAGGACACCGCCGATTTACGCCTTCTCGATTTGTACACCAGAGAAAAGTTGGGCTATAGTTATTCACGGCCCGAGGGTCGGAAACAAAACAAAGAAACAAAGAAACAAAATATGCGTGCGTAGCTCAACGGATAGAGCACCTGACTACGGATCAGGAGGTTGGGGGTTCGAGTCCCTTCGCGCGCACTTTAGAAAAAAGCGGTCCACTTCGGTGGGCCGTTTTTTTGTTAACTATTGCCGAGGACTGAGCCCCTTGGACAACTGATGCGTAAATAGGTTGGGTTGGGCAGTTTGGCTGCGGGTGACCTCGTATCCGAGCTGCCCACGGCTCTTCAAGCGTCTGCTGGTGACCAGCTGTGTGGTTTCTGCTTTGGGCATGCGCGCTACTGATACCGGGCATGGCGCCAGTGTCACAGCTGCGCCGCACTGGCACCCGGCGCGACGCATAACCAAAGCAGGCGCGCCCAGAATGCGGTATATGCGCCACACACGTTTCCACGGCTGCGCATAAGCCACGGCAGTCCTGCATCAATCCTGCCAGCGGATACCAGACCTGCCAATAACCATCAGAGAGGGACGAAGTTGGGGAACGGGTGTGGACTACTGCGGGCCAGTTGTTAGGGCTGATTGCCCAGCTTCACCACTGCCTGTTCGACGGCGGCGAGAACCGTTTTGTCCGACAGCGTGCGGAAGTGCCCGGAGACGGGCACTTCCACGTTGACGGCCCCTGGCAGTGCGCTGCCGCCGGGAATGTGCGGATCAAATTCGGAATAGATGGACACCACGTGGGCGTTGACGTCCGTCGCTGCCTGCAGAGAAAGCAGAACCGTGTCGTCTGGTGAAAAATGACGAAGCGTCCGCGAAATCATGTACCGGGCATACAAGGATCCGGAGAACGGCGCACCTATGGCTACCATCCCCAAGATTTCCATCGGGCGAGCCAGCGCGGCAACGGCTGGTCCGGCGTCGTCCGGGTGGGTCAACGCCGCGTCCAGCATGGCATGCTTGCCAATCAACCCGCCCTTGCTGTGCGCCAGCAGGATGCAGCGCGAAACGCCTTGCACGGACGCCAGATCAGCCAGCGTTCTGGCGAGGATTTCAGCGGACTCCGGAATGGCCCGTCCATTGATCCCCAACCCCGGGACGGAGAACACCCGGTAACCCAAGGCATTGAGCCGTTGCGCGGCAGGTTCCAAGAAGATCCAGGTCTCGTAGACGCCAGGTAGCAGCACGATGGCCGGCAGCGACGGCTCTCCCACGGCATAGCTGTCAGGGCAGCGGCGTCGAAAGATTGAGCGTAGTTGCCACCATCCGGCATACAGGTAGTCCACCATCCACCACCACCCTCGCAGCAGCAGCTTCATGCGTGGTCCACGTGCAAGATGTGGTCCAGAATGTAGCCGGCCACGCAGGCACCGTCCTTGACCATGGTTTCGTGCCCGCGGTTGTCCACTTCCACCATGGTGGCATTGGGGATCAACGCAGTGACTTCCTCAACCCACACGAGGGGACATACGGGATCTCGTTTGCCCCGGATAACCAGCGTGTGAGCCTGGATTTTCACCAAGGTGTCCTCAATGGCGTGATCCATCATGCTGCGTAGCTTCTTGATGAACCAGCGCGGACCTGTTTTGGCATAGTTGCGCATGCCTATGCCCAAGACTTGGGGGCTTTCGCCGAAAAGGTCCTGCGCCATGCGCAAGGCCTGCCTGCGAACTGTGCGCTCATGCCTGTTCACTGTTGGTGCCACCAACACCACTTCAGGGAAAAGGTCTGGTCTTTGCGCGGCGGCTTCCGCCACCACCTGCGTGCCCATGGAATGGCCCACAAGGACCGGGTGACCCAGCTCCTCCAACTCAACAAAATCAATGAGAACCTTGCCCATGGCGGCCATGGTGAGCGCGCGGGCTGGTTCGGGAGCGTCGCCAAAGCCAGGCAAGTCAATGGCCACCACACGTCCATGGGATTCCAAGGAAGCACTCAGCTGGGCAAAATAGGAGATCCCCATGCCAATCCCGTGGACCAGCAGAAAAGTCCGCCCAGACTGGTAGTCGGTGTCTGTGGTGACAACCTCATATCCGGACACTAAAACTTTACGCACACTCATAGTCACAGTATCGCCGAGATGCGGGCCCCGGGCTTGGCGCCACTCAGACCGTCAAGCCCGCAAACCAAACTGGCCCGCAGAAAACGCCGAAAAATCGGGGATTTCCTCGATTTTTCGGCGTTTTCTGCGGGTCAGTTGAGTCAGCTGGTGGGCGACCTGGCCGCGCCAGTGGCACCTGAAAATTCTGCTGTGGCTTATGCGCAGCCGTGGAAACGAGTGTGGCGCATAGACCCTATTCTGGGCACGACGACTTTGGCTATGCGTCGCGCCGGGAGCCAGTGCGGCGCAGCTTTGACACTGGCGCCAGGCCTGGTACCAGTAGCGCGCATGCCCAAAGTCGCCCCGGCTTATGCGGGCCCCCGGGTTGGCGCCACTCAGATCGTCAAGCCCGCAAACCAAACTAGCCCGCAGAAAACGCCGAAAATCGCGTCAAAAACGCATATTTTCGCCGTTTTCTGCGGGCTAGTTTGAGGGGAGAATTATTCGGCGTCGACGAAGAGGTGGATCTTGGCCCGGATGCCGTCAAAGTGGGTGCGCAGGAGCTTGGCTGCGGTCTTGGCATCCTTGGCAGCGACCGCGTTGTAGATGTCCCTGTGCTGGGATGCCGTATGAACCAGGTCGGTGCCGCCGGTGCCGATCTCCACGTGGATCTTGCGGTAAACCTTCCAAAAAACGCTCATCAAGTTCATCAGAAGGTCGTTGTTCAAGGGCTCAAAAAGCAACCGGTGGAATTCAGCATCGGCTTCGGGGAAGGATTCAGAGCGTTCTGCAAGCTCCTCCATTCTCACCACAGCAGCCTCAATGCGGACCAAGTGCTCGTCCGTGACTACCGCTATGCAGGCGCTGATGAGGCCAGCCTCCAATGCCTGGCGGATGTCAACAAGCTGCAACGCTTCAAGACCCTCATGACGCAGCGACAGGCGGCCGCGGAAGGTCAGCCCGTCAGCAAGTGCGTCAAAGTTGCTAGGTGCCACAAACATGCCAAAACCGTGGCGGATTTCAATGACGCCCAGGGCCTGCAATACCTTCAACGATTCACGCAGTGTATTGCGGCCAACACCGAGAACTTCAGAGAGTTCACTCTCGGTGGGCAGTGGATCGCCGGCGTCAAGGTCTCTGTCCAAGATGAGTTCCATGATGTCTGCCTGCAAGGCGCGAAGCCGCACCTGCGCGCTGAAGCGGGCCTTGGGTGCTACCGTCGAAATGGACAACAAAACTCCTCCGAAATATTCGTCGCATGTACAACGCTTTACTCACTTTAGTAGTGATGACGGGACAAACTGCCCGGTATCCCCAAGCGAGGAGCTCTGCGACTCACGTGCCGTTGGCGCCAACTGAGCGCCAACGTGATCCAAACCATAGAATATCGGATGTCCGACAACTTGCCTACACCATAGCAATGTTATTTTGCGCGCCATGGCCCGCTGCGGGCAACCGAGACCAAAATGAGACCGTGGACTCACTTGACCAATCCCTGTGATGGCTATTACAGTTTCATCATAAGCATCGGACGTCCTACATCCGATATAAAACAGACGAAATGGTGAGTCAACAGAATGAGCAATACTCTTCAGAACCTGCCTGCGACACCCGCATCGCGGCGTACCTTCCTCAAGGCCGCTGGTGTCCTTGGTGCAGCAACCGCTTTCACCGCAACCCTTGCAGCTTGCGGATCCAATGACGCTCCCAAAGACAGCGCCACAACGGCTGCCGTGAACAAGGATCTCAGCATCGAAGCTGGCATCTCCTACTCACTGTCCACCGGCTTCGACCCGATGAGCTCCTCCGGCGCCACCCCGCTGGCCGCCAACCTGCACATCTTCGAAGGCTTGGTGGAACTTCACCCGGCAACGCGCAAGCCCTACAACGCCTTGGCTGCAGCCGACCCCAAGAAGGTTGACGACACCACTTACCAGGTCACCATCCGCGACGGCGCCAAGTTCCACGACGGTACCCCGGTCACCACCGACGACGTTGTCTACTCGTTCGAGCGTGTCAAGGACCCGGCCAACAAGGCACTGTTCGCACAGTTCATCTTCTTCATTGAATCCGTCACCAAGGTTGACGAGAAGACTGTCGAATTCAAGCTGAACACCCCGTTCGCCGGCTTTGGCCCGCGCATCTCGGTGGTCAAGGTTGTCCCCAAGGCAACCGCCTCGGCTGACCAGAAGGCCTTCGACGCCAAGCCGATCGGTACCGGCCCGTACAAGTTCGTTTCCGCAGCCAAGGACGACAAGATCGTCTTCGCTCGCAACGACGAGTACAACGGCCCGATGCCGGCACTGGCCAAGGACATGACCTGGTTCCTGCTCTCCGACGCTTCAGCCCGCGTTACTGCCATGCAGTCCGGCCGCGTCCAGGCAATCGAAGATGTCCCCTACTTGGACGTTGACGCGCTCAAGTCCAAGGTTGATGTTGAAGCCGTGCAGTCCTTCGGCCTCATGTTCCTCATGTTCAACTTGAGCAAGGCTCCCTTCGACAAGAAGGAAGTCCGCCAGGCACTGCACTACGCCCTGGACAAGGAAAGCATCATCAAGACTGCCCTGCTGGGCAACGCGACGGCCGCTTCCTCCTACTTCCAGGAAGGCAGCCCGAATTACCAGAAGGCTTCCACCGTTTACACCTACGACGCCGACAAGGCCAAGTCCTTGCTGTCCGGCGCAGGCGTCAGCGGCTTGAAGCTGACCTTGACCAGCACGGATACCGCGTGGGTCAAGGATGTTGTGCCGTTGATCAAGAAGAACTGGGATGCCATTGGTGTTGAAACCACCCTTGAGCCCCTGCAGTCTTCAGCAGTCTACGGTCCGGACAAGGTTGGCGGCCTGAAGTACGACGTCGTTGCCGCCCCCGGCGATCCCTCGGTGTTCGGTAACGACGCTGACATCCTGCTGAGCTGGTTCTTCCGCGGAGACACCTGGGCCAAGAACCGCTTCGCCTGGAACGACTCTGCAGAATACAAGGAAGTTCAGACCAAGCTCAACGCTGCTCTGGCCGCTTCCGAGGCTGACGCCAAGAAGCTCTACAGCGAGATCATCAACATCATCGCTGAAGAAGCACCGTTGTACCCGATCTTCCACCGCAAGCTGCCCACAGCTTGGGACAGCAAGAAGCTCAGCGGCTTCGCACCGCTGCCCACCACGGGCGTTGCATTCATCGGAGTTGGCCGGACCTCCTAGGTTCGTCCGCTTTTCACAGACCGGAGGGGCTGTGGCCGTTCCTGGCCACGGCCCCTCCCGTCTGAGACCATTTATCCTATGACGCAGCACACAGTCCCCCCTGAGGTGTTGCAAATAGAACCGGAGTTAGTACATTGGCAAACTTTTTGCGACTGCTGGGACGCCGGCTCGCAGCACTACCGTTGATGATCCTGGGTGTCACCCTGCTCGTCTTCGTAGTACTGCAGTTCGCTCCCGGTGACCGTGCCGTTGCCGCGCTTGGTGAAGGAGCCTCACAAGAGGCTCTCGATCAATACCGCGAAGTCAACGGATTCAACGATCCCCTCTTCATTCAATACTTCACCTACCTGGGCAAGCTCATCACGGGCGACTTCGGCACCACTTTGCCCCCCGCAAAGCCCATCACCGAAGTCATCGCCAGCGCCTTCCCCGTCACGCTCCAGCTGACATTCCTTGGCGTTGTGATAGCAGTCGTGATCTCCCTCGTCTTCGGTGTCCTTGCGGCCCTGTACCGCGACACCTGGGTTGACCAGGCCATCCGCGTCTTCTCAGTCGCAGCCATCGCCACCCCGTCCTTCTGGTTGGGCATCTTGCTCATCCAGTGGTTCGCACTGGGCGACAACTCCTGGTTCCCCTCAGGCGGCCTTGCCGACCCGGACGATGGCTTCATGGGCTGGCTCAGCTCCATGACACTGCCGGCACTGGCCCTGGCAATCCCCGTTTCTGCCTCCCTGATCCGTGTGGTCCGCACCTCCATGGTTGAGGAACTGGACAGGGACTACGTCCGCACTGCCATCGGCAACGGCGTCCCCTACACCACTGTTGTTTCCAAGAACGTCTTGCGCAACGCCCTTGTCACCCCGGTGACAGTGCTGGGTCTTCGCATCGGCTACCTGCTCGGCGGCGCCGTCGTGATTGAAATGATCTTCTCTCTGCCGGGCATGGGTCAGCAGATCCTCAACGGCATCACCAGCGTTGACACCAACCTGGTGCAGGGCGTTGTGCTCGTCATTGCCGTCACGTTCGTACTCGTGAACATTCTGGTGGACCTTCTTTACCTGCTCATCAATCCCCGAATCAGGACGGTCTAAGTCATGCGTAGCAAACTTGCCGAACGGCTAAGCGCGCCGGGCCTGCGCTTCAAGGCCCTGACACTGGGCTCCAAGTTGGCCCTTCTCTTCCTGATCTTCATTGCCGTTGTGGCCATTCTGGCACCCTGGATTGCCCCGCACGATCCCTTGGAAACAGGCGATCCGGCGCAGGCACCCAGCGCAGTGCACCTGTTCGGAACTGACCGCATTGGCCGCGACATTCTCTCCCGCCTGATGTACGGTGCCCAGGCGTCCCTGATGATCGGTCTCGGCGCGGTTGCCCTGGCCATCATTGTTGGTGGCACGCTGGGTTCCTTGGCCGCAACATCCACCAAAGCCGTCAACGAAACCATCATGCGCATCATGGACGTACTGATGGCATTCCCCGGCATTGCCCTTGCCGCCGTGCTGTTGACAGCATTCGGCAACTCGGTGCCCACCATCATCTTGGCCATCGGCATCATCTACACCCCGCAGATTGCCCGCGTGGTGCGCGCCAACGTCCTGGCCCAGTACGGCGAGGACTATGTCCGGGCCGAACGTGTCATTGGTGCCGGCCGCGCCTACATCCTGCTCAAGCACATTGTGCGCAACACAGCAGCCCCCGTGCTGGTGTTTGCAACTGTCATGGTTGCCGACGCCATCATCTTGGAAGCATCCTTGTCCTTCCTGGGTGCAGGCATCCAGGACCCGAACCCCAGCTGGGGCAACGTCATCTCCTACGGACGTAACCTGGTTCTCTCCGGCGGCTGGTGGGCAACCACCTTCGCCGGTATGGTCATCCTGCTCACGGTACTTGCCTTGAACATTCTGGCTGAAGGCCTCACCGACGCCATGGTGAACCCGAAGCTGAAGAAGGCCGCTCGTGTGAAGGACGACGACGGTTCGGCAGCTGCCGCTCTGGAACTCGCCAAGGCTGATGCTGCAGCACGGGCAGCCATTGAGGACCCGTTCGTGGCCCTGAACAAGGAACTGCTGCTTCTGCAGGCTGTTGAAAAGTCCCGTGCGGACCGCCTCCCCCAGGTTGGCCCGGATGCCCGGGTGATCTTGGAAGTCAAGAACCTCTCCATCCGCTTCCCGGGCCGCTTCGATCAGACCCCCATTGTGGACAACGTCTCCTTCACTGTCCGTGAAGGCGAAACCATGGGTCTGGTGGGCGAATCCGGTTGCGGCAAGTCCATCACCTCCCTGGCCATCATGGGCCTGCTGCCCAAGACGGCTGAGGTGACTGGTTCCATCACCTTTGACGGCAAGGAACTTCTGGATCCTGCCACGAAGCACAGCTCCGCTAAGGCCTACGAGGGCCTGCGCGGCGAGCAGATCGCCATGGTCTACCAGGATGCGTTGAGCTCGCTCAACCCGTCCATGCTGATCAAGGAGCAGATGTTGCAGCTGACCCGCCGCAACGGCCGCAAGACGCCTGCTGAACTGCTGGAACTTGTGAAGCTGGATCCGGTGCGCACGCTCAAGAGCTACCCGCACGAGCTTTCCGGCGGCCAGCGCCAGCGCGTGCTGATCGCGATGGCGCTGTCCCGTTCACCGAAGATTGTGGTTGCCGATGAGCCCACCACGGCTTTGGATGTAACAGTTCAGAAGCAGGTTGTTGACCTGCTGAACGAACTGCGCGAGCAGCTCGGCTTCGCCATGGTCTTCGTCAGCCATGACCTTGCCCTGGTGGCCTCCCTGGCCCATAAGATCACCGTCATGTACGCCGGCCAGGTGGTGGAATCCGCACAAGCTTCCGAGCTGTTGACCCACCCCACCCACGAATACACCCGTGGCCTGCTGGGCGCCGTTCTCTCCATCGAGTCCGACGCCGTCCGCCTGCACCAGATTCCGGGAACTGTTCCTTCACCCCGCGAGTTTGCCCTGGGCGACAGGTTTGCCGGCCGTTCACAACGCCCCGACGCTGATCCGAGCCAGAAGCTGGCGTTTGTCCCCATCACCCGCGACGGCGTGACAACTGACCACTTCTGGGCGAGCCACAGGCCCGAGGATGCACTGGCAGTTTCCGGAACAGACAAGGAAAACGCATAATGAGCAAGCACACAGCGCCCGTTTCCGCTACCACCCCGGTTATCGAACTCAAGGACCTGCACGTCCACCACCGGACACGTTCTGGCGGGTTGTTCAAGCCCAGCTACGTCAAGGCCGTCAATGGCGTTGACTTCTCCATCAGCCGCGGCGAGACCGTGGGCATTGTTGGCGAATCCGGCTGTGGCAAGTCCACGCTGGCCTCGGTGCTGGTTGGTCTGCAGGAACCCACCTCCGGTCAGGTACTGTTCCACGGCAAGCCGGCCATCAAGCGCAACGCAAGCATGCGCAAGGAATTTGGCCGGTCTGTTTCGGTGGTCTTCCAGGACCCTTCCACGGCACTGAACCCGCGCATGACCATCCAGGACATCCTGGTTGATCCGTTGGCTATTCACGGCATTGGCAACGGCGCATCGCGCCTGGCCAAGGTCGCCGAACTGCTCTCGCTGGTTGGCTTGCCGCAGTCGGCAGCCGAGGTCACGCCGTCGCAAGTTTCCGGCGGACAGCGCCAGCGCGTAGCTATTGCCCGCGCACTGGCACTGGACCCGGACATCATAGTGGCCGATGAGCCCACCTCCGCACTGGATGTCTCCGTCCGCGCACAGGTGCTGAACCTGCTCTCTGACCTGAAGAAGGAACTGAACCTGGGCATGGTTTTCATCAGCCATGACATCCAGACGGTCCGCTACGTTTCTGACCGCATTTGCGTCATGTACTACGGCCAGATTGTTGAACAGGGCTCGGCTGAGCAGATCTTCGACAACCCGTCCAACGACTACACGAAGAAGCTCCTCGGCGCTGCGCCGTCGCTTCTGCACATCTAGTCCCCGCGCCCTCCTAGGGCGCGCGGGCCCCTAATTTTCTACTAATCAACACAATTTTGGAGTAATTCACGTGACTACCGTCGCTTCTCGTTTCCAGGGCGTAATCCCTCCCGTATGCACCCCCCGCACCGCTGATGGCGCCATTGACGTTCCCTCCTTGGAGAACCTCACCCGCCACCTGCTCGACGGCGGCGTCACTGGCCTGTTCGTCAACGGCTCCTCCGGCGAAGTGACCCACCAGACCAACGACGAGCGCGACACCGTGCTGAAGACCATTGCCGGCGTTAACGCCGGACAGGTCCCGCTGTTGGTTGGTGCTGTTGAGCAGACCACCAACCGTGTTGTTGAAGAAGCACGCCGCATGGTCTCCCTGGGCGCCGACGCCATCGTGGCAACCAGCCAGTACTACGCCATCAGCAACGCTGAAGAGACCGGGCGCCACATCCGCACCGTGGCCTCGGCTGTTGACGTGCCCGTGTTCGTCTACGACGTTCCGGTCCGCACCCACTTCAAGATGCCCACCGACCTGCTCCTGGAGCTGGGCCGCGAAGGCGTCATTGCCGGTGTCAAGGACTCCTCCGGTGACGATGTTTCCTTCCGTCAGCTGCTCATCGGCGCCAAGGACATCCCGAACTTTGATATCTTCACCGGCCACGAAGTGGTTGTTGACGGTGCACTGCTCGGCGGCGCACAGGGTGTAGTTCCGGGCCTGGGTAACGTTGACCCGGCTGCTTACCGCCGCATGTACGACCTCTCCGTTGCAGGCGACTGGGCCGGTGTAGCTGCCGAACAGGACCGCATCGCCGATGTCTTCAACATCGTTTACACCCCGAAGCCCGGCCGCTTGTCCGGCAATGCTGCAGGCTTGGGCGCGTTCAAGACCGCCCTGGTCCTGATGGGCATCATCAAGACAAACGTCATGAGCGCCCCCATGCTCTCCCTGGACGAGGACGAGACCGCAGCCATCAAGGTTATCCTTGAGCGCACGGGCTTGATCTAACACTCCTTTTACAACTGACCCGCAGAAAACGCCGAAAATCACTCCGAAATGGATGATTTTCGCCGTTTTCTGCGGGTCAGTTGGTGAATGGGTGCATCTTTTTTGCTTTGAACGTTTTTACTCTGAAGGATTCACTATGCGGTACGTAGTTGGCGTTGACCTTGGCGGAACCAAAACAGCCGCCGGGGTTGTGGCGCAGGACGGTTCGGTGCTGCTCACCGATCAGATCCCCACGTTGAACCGCGACGGCGGTGAAGCCATTCTGGACGCCACGGCAGCCATGGTGCGCTCACTCATTGAACGTGCCGGTGCGCAGGGCCTGGTGGTTGACGCCGTGGGCGTTGGCTCGGCAGGCGTCATCAACGCCGCCGAGGGCACTGTCATCTCCGCCACCGACGCCATCCTGGGCTGGACCGGAACCCACATCACGGCGGGCCTCACCCAGCGTCTGGGACTGCCGTGCGCCGTGGTCAATGACGTGCACGCCCATGCTCTGGGCGAGGCGTGGCACGGTGCCGGCGCCGGCGCCTCCACGGCCCTCATGGTTGCCTTTGGTACCGGCGTTGGCGGCAGCTTTGTGGTTAATGGCCAGCCGTTGCTGGGCCAGCACTTTGTAGGCGGGCATGTGGGGCACTTCGCGTCGCCCTTCGCCGTCCATCGCGGCACGGCACTGCCCTGCTCCTGCGGCCATTCCGGTCACGTTGAAGCCATCTCCTCCGGTCCCGCCATCCACGCAGCGTACTTGCGGGAAGGCGGCAGCGCGGCCCTCACCGACACCCGCGCAGTGTTTGATTCAGCCCGGGCCGGCGACGAGCTGGCACTGCAGGTCATTGCCATAGCGGCTGCCGCTGCCGGACAAGCCGTGGGCGGTTTGATCAACATCCTGGACCCAGCAGTTGTTGTGGTCTCCGGTGGATTGGCGGACGCCGGCGATCTCTGGTGGAATGCCATGGAGAAAGCTCTGCGCGCCGAGCTGCTGGCACCGCTGGCCGCCGTGCCCGTGGTGCGTGCCTCGCTGGGCAACACAGCCGCCATTGTTGGCGCGGCGTCCTTGGTCTTTGCTCAATAATTAGTTCTACTTTCTAGGAGTCACCGTGACGCTGAAACTTACCAACCTCGATTCTCTCGCCGGACAACTTGTGGTTTCCGCACAGGCTTACCCGGGCGAACCCATGCGTGACCCGCGCACCACAGCCCAGGTTGCGGCGTCGGCCGTCATTGGCGGAGCGGGCGCCATCCGCGTCCAGGGCATTGCGGACATCCAGTTCACCCGCGCAGCAGTGGAAGTTCCCGTCATTGGTTTGTGGAAGGACGGCCACGACGGCGTCTTCATCACCCCCACGCTGCGCCATGCGCTGGCTTGTGCCAATGCCGGTGCCCACATTGTGGCCATTGACGGAACCCGCCGCCCCCGCCCGGACGGTTTGAGCCTTGCCGAGACCATCGCCGGCATCCACGCCGAATCCAATGCCCTTGTCATGGCGGACTGTGGTTCCTTCGACGACGCCGTTGCTGCCGTAGAAGCCGGAGCTGACCTGATCGGCACCACCTTGGCAGGCTACTCGGGCGAGCGCCCCAAGACCGAGGGCCCCGATCTGGAACTGCTGGCCGAGATTGCTGCCGCAGACCTGGGCAAGCCGCTCATCGCCGAGGGCCGCATCCACTCCCCCGCCCAGGCCCGTGCAGCCATGGACGCCGGAGCCTTCGCCGTGGTTGTTGGCACCGCCATCACCCACCCGTCAACCATCACCGGATGGTTCAAGGCAGCACTGAACGACTGATTTCTCCGGCTTGTGCCGGCCAGGGCGGCCTCCTCGCGTCAAAACGCGGGGAGGCCGCCTTCTTTGGGCCCTGGGGAGCTTTGAAACTGCAGCTGATGCGGGTCCCGGGGCCAGCAACCCGCATCAGCTGCTGTTTGGAATTGGAGGTGAATGCGGCGGGGCAGTCGCGGGTTGGACGCGCTCGTGTGGAAAAGTGGCTGGTGAACGAATCCGCCTGAATTTTGCACTGACTGGTCAGCACTGATAATTTTGTGCAGCTGACCCCATCTCCTAAGGAGCGCCCAATGCTCGTTGCTCACCAGTTGCACATCGATGGGCGCAGGCACACGCTGCTTCCCGCGACCTCCGTGGAGGCACGCAAGGCACAAGTGCTCCTGATTCAAGCCGACGGCCAGGAGCGGCGCACAGCCCTTGCCCTGGCCTTGACGGGCCGCATGAAGCCTTCCACGGGCACTGTGTCCCTGGGACACGACGGATCCATGGTGTCCCTGCGACGCCGCAGCGCCATTGTGGACGCCCCTGACGTCAATGCCCCCGAGAACCATCTCACCGTGCGGTCCCTGACATCGGAGGACCTGGCGCTGGTCCCCTTCAAGTTCCGCGACCGCACGCGCCCCACGGAGTGGCTGGTCAAGCACGGCTTCAGGGACATCTTGGAGAAATGGGTGGAGGAACTTGAACCCGCCCGGCTCCTGCACCTGCAACTTGAATTGGCGCTGGCCAACAAGGATGTTGACGTGGTGGTTGTGGACTCCCCTGACCGCCACACAGCAGACGTCTCCGCCTGGCTGCCCCTCCTGGAGCGGACGGCCAGCGGCTCCTTGGGCTTGGACCCCGATGCACCCGCCGATGCCCCGCTCCGACCCTTGATGGTGGTTGGCGTGGTGGGCAGGCTGCCCGATGATTGGGACGGTTGCGCCGCAGTTGCCGGCAACGCCCATGCGCATGCCGTGTCCGACGGCGTGGAGCCCCCTGCCGCCGTAGCTGCGGAACCGGAGCCGGAACCGGACGAGCCCGCTGCGGACTCACCCGCCGTCGAAACACCCGCCGTCGAAACACCCGCCAGTGAAACAGCAAAGCACACCACGGAGGAAATCCAGTGACAGTCTTCCGATTGGCCTTGTCCGAACTCAAGCGCATGACGGGCGGCCTGCTGCCCAAGCTCACGATTGTGGCCATGGTGATGGTCCCGCTGCTCTATGGTGCCGTGTACCTGTACGCCAACTGGGATCCCTACGGCAATTTGGATCAGCTCAAGGCCGCCGTGGTGGTCCAGGATGAAGGTGTTGTCACCAAGGACGGCAAGGAACTGCGCGTTGGCGAGGATGTGGCGGAAAATTTGGTGGAGGGCCACAAGTTCGACTGGCGGCTGGTGGACACTCCTGCCGAGGCCAATGAGGGCGTGAAGAACGGCGAGTTTGCCTTTGCCCTGGTGATTCCGAAGGATTTTTCTGCCAATCTGGCGTCGCCGGAGAATTTTGACTCGGCCACACAGGCCATGATGAGCGTGACCACCAACGACGCCAACAACTATCTGTTGACCTCCATTGTGGACAAGGTAACCACCCAGGTCCACGCGTCGGTGGCGCAGCAGGTGGGACTGCAGACGGCCAACTCTTTGTTGAGCGGCTACGGGACCATCCATGCCCAGCTGGTGAAAGCGGCCGACGGCGCCCAACAGCTCGCCGAGGGTGCCGCCACCTTGGACACGGGAGTTGGGACGCTGAAAACCGGCACGGGGGACCTTCGCAACGGCACCAATGACCTGGTGGCGGGCCAAACGAAGCTAGTGACCGGTGCCAAGCAGCTTCAGGCTGGTGCCGCAGCCCTGGACAAGGGCTTGGGCCAGCTGGAATCCCAAACCGCAACACTGCCCGATGACACCAAGAAACTCTCCGCCGGTGCCGCCGCGGTGGCGGCCGGCAACGCTGCGTTGAATGATAAAGTCCAGGGCGCCATTGGGACGGCAGGGAAGGTGGATGCCGCTGCCACGGCGGCTATCAACGACAAGCTGACACAACTACTCAGCGACGGAGTTCTCACACAAGCACAGGCGGCGGCGATCCGCTCCTCGCTGGCCGGCGCAGCGACGAGTCCCACCGTCACCGATTTAAGGAATCAGCTGGCCACGGACGCAGCCGACATCCAAAAACTGGCCGACGGCTCCGCCGCCGTGGCAGAAGGTGCTGCCAAGCTGGCCGGCGCCACGCCGACACTCACCGCTGCGATTGCCCAGGCCCATGCCGGGGCCGGGGAGCTTTCCGCAGGTGCGGCCACTTTGGCAGACGGGCAAGAATCAGCCTTGGACGGAGCAAACCAGTTGGCGGCCGGCGCCACCAAGCTCAACACCGGTGCGGGCGATTTGAAAGACGGGTCCGGCAAGCTTTCCACTGGCGCTGCCGAATTGTCCAAACAGTTGCTCAGCGGCGCAGGTTCGGTGCCGGATCCCAACGACAAGGACAAGCTCAACGCAGCCGGCGTCATTGCCGATCCCATCCGCGTGGATTCCATCTCGCAGGCCAAGGCCGCGAACTACGGATCCGGCCTGGCGCCGTTCTTCCTGGTCCTGGCCCTGTGGATTGGTGCGTTTATGCTGGTCCAGGTCATGCGGCCTTTGACTGTGCGCGCCCTGGCCTCCAACGCCCCGTCCTGGAAGATTGCCGTGGGCGGCTGGCTGCCATTTGCCGCAGTCGCCACGGGGCAGGCCCTGCTGCTGTACGCGGTAGTGAAGTTTGGGTTGGGGCTGGAGCCGAGCCACCCGTGGCTGACCCTGGGTCTGTTGTTGCTGGCGTCGCTGGCGTTTACCGCCCTGATTCAGGGAATTGTGGCGCTTCTGGGCACGCCGGGGAAGTTTGTGGTGCTGATCTTGCTGGTGCTCCAGCTGGTTTCCTCCGGCGGCACTTTCCCGTGGCAGACCACGCCCGAACCGCTGCACATCATGCATCAGATCCTGCCCATGGGGCATGTGGTGGAGGGCATGCGGCACCTGATTTATGGCGCGGATTTGGCGCCGTTGATACCCATTGTGTTGGGTCTGCTGGGCTACACGGTGCTCGGTTTGCTGTTTGCCTGGGCGGCCGTGAACAAGAAGAAGACGTGGACGCTGAAGACGTTGATGCCGGAGATCGAGGCGTAGAACCTAAGCGCTGGAGCCCACCCACTGGGGCCTAGCGCGGCACCACAAAGTTGCTCAGCTGGGCATCCTGACCGTCAAGGGTTGCCCAGTCACCGGTGTAGTCAAAGACGGCGAATCCGCTGGTGGGGAAGCCTGACGCCAGGTCCATGTAGGCGTCCTGATCCGAATCCCGTGAGGCCAGGCGCAGGGCCAGGGACTGGATGCCGGGCATGTGACTGATCACCATGAGCGTGTTCACGGTTTCCGGCACATGGTTGACCACCGAGAGCATGGAGGTGGCCCCGGCGGCGTAGAGCGCTGTCTCGAGCTTGGGTGTGGGAGCCTTGTCCGCCAATTGCTGGCACACCCAGGTGCAGGTTTGTCGGGTTCGCAGGGCAGAGGAACACAGGATGAAGTCGGGGAGCACCGAGTTCTCCACCAGCCATTTGCCGGCCAGCGGCGCTTCAGTATGGCCGCGCTGGGCCAACGGCCTGTCGTGGTCTTCCACACCCAGCGGAAAAGCCGCCTTGGCATGGCGCATCAAGATCAACTTTTTAATGTGGTGTTCGCTCATGTTCACAGTTTAGTGACACTTAAAGCAGTACGACGGCGGTTGCCACACCTAAGGTGAGACAACCGCCGTCGTACGTGCCGGAACTAGTCCGGGACCAGCGTCAGATGGAGTATTCCGGGGCGGCCCAAACAACCACTTCGGGGTGCTCGTAGAAGCGGTAGCCTTCGCCGCGGACGGTGCGGACGGTGTTGGCCAGGCGGCCCAGCTTGGAGCGCAGGCGGCGGATGTGAACGTCGATGGTGCGCTCGTTGGGGACCTCGTCGGCGTTGCTCCAGAGGCCCTCAAGGAGTTCGTCGCGGCCCACTGTACGAGTGCCGTTTTCCACCAGGTAGTTCAGCAGCTCGAATTCCTTGAACGTGAGGTTCAGGGTGTCACCGTCGAGGTGCACTTCGCGGCGGGCCAGATCGATCAGGACGCCCGTGGGTCGCTGATCGGCAACCGGGACGCGAACTGTTTCCTGGCGTTGGCGGCTGGCCACGGTGGGGTCTCCAAAGGTGGAGCGGACAACGTCCAAGGCGGTGCCAACAGCGTCCGACGGCGCAATCGCCACGGCTGCGTAGCTCTGGGCTTGCGGCACCAGGCTTTGAGCGTAGGCACGGATGTCCTGCGCCAGTTTGGCCAGGGACGTTCCGGCTGCGGCGGCCGTGTCTTCATCCACGCCGACGTACAGAACAAATCCTCGTGCCACATTGTCCGGGCTGACACCGCGCAGTTTGTCGCCGCCGGCAATCACCGGGGTGGGCGCCGTCATGGGGTAGCCCTCAGCTGCGGGGACAGCACGCAGCCGGGATGCGGCAGTGGTCGTGTCGGGACGGTAGGCGCCTGAGTATCCGGGGTGCTCAGTATGAGCAGAATGGGCCAGCGCGCCCTGACTGCTGTTGCGGGCAACGGCCTTGGCGGCGTTTCTAACGGAGATGTGGACGTATCCGGATGCTACTGACATTGAACTACCTAAGGTGTATGGCCGTACTCGACGGCGCGAATGCTTCCTTCAGCTCTGAGAATCCAGAGCTTTATTGCCCTCTTTACGAGGGCCAGCCCATGGGCCAAAGCCTGAAATTTGCCATGTGTTGCTACATCCCCCAATGGCTTCCAGGTATTGCGATCTAGGCCTGCATTCGACAACTGCGCAAAAACTGTCCCCTCGCTTCGAGGCGGACAGTTGCTGCTGCTGCAGAATTCACTGAGTGGGTGTTCACATACGTCAGTGTCCTACGTAACAAAGCATCCTTGCAAGTAACAAAGACCCCAAACGTCCAGCATGTGAGATTGTGCTCTAATTTGTGATGAACCTTACATTGTAGTTTTACTCTCAATTTGACGGAAAATGACGATTTGAGTCAAAGATAATCACCATAATCGCGTAATGCACGCGCACATATTTTGCTGGACTCACTATTTTGATAATTTTGTTCAAACCAAGTTTTTGCACGATTACTATGCCCTCGACAAGTTCCCACTGAAACCCAGCTTTTTCCCAGTTTTTTACGCTAGGTAAACAAATGTTTACCTAAAGCGCTGGACGTAGGACCTTGGCTGGCTGGGGGTGCCTCGTGGCCGGCAGCTAGCGGTGGAGTGCCCGCGCCAAGGCGAACGGGCGGAGGGCAGCAATTTGCTCCCGCATCGTGACGTTGTTGCGCTTGTTCAGCATCAGCAGCGCAGCAAGACCAGCAACAACTGCCACAACGCCGCCCAAGCCCAGCGACCAGCGGGGGCCGAATTCCGTGGCGATCCACCCCACCAACGGCGCTCCAATGGGCGTCCCGCCCTGCATCACCACCATATAGACGGCCAGCACGCGTCCACGCATGGCGGAGTCGGTGGTCAGCTGCACGGTGGTATTGCACGCGTTCATGAACGTCAGTGAGGCCAACCCCACCGGCACCAGGGCAATGGCGTAGAGGGCAAAGCTGGGCATGAAGGCGGCCACGCCCACCGTCACGCCGAAGGCCAGCGCGCCACCGACGATGTAGACCATGCGCATGGTCTTGCGCCTGGCAGCCAGCAACGCCGCAGCCAGGGTGCCAATGGCCATGACCGAGCCAAGCAGCCCGTACTCCCCCGGCCCCACATGGAAAACTGCCGTGGCCATGAGTGCGTTGGTGATTTGAAAGTTCATCCCAAAGGTGGCCACCAGGAACACCAGCACCATGATCATCATCAAATCCGGGCGCTGCCTGATGTAAACAAAGCCTTCACGAATCTGCCCCTTGGCCCGGGGCACCCGCACTGCGGGAATGAGCTCGCTGGTGCGCATGCGCCACAGCGAGACGATCACGGCAGCAAAGCTCGCGGCATTGATCAAGAAGGCCGGCCCCGTTCCCACCAGCGCAATGACCAGACCCGCAACGCCGGGCCCTGCCAGGCGGGCCAGGTTGAAGGACGCACTGTTGAGCGCCACGGCGTTGGGCACATCCTCCTTGGCAACCACCTGGGACACAAACGCCTGACGTGAGGGGGCATCGAAGGCGCTGGCCACACCCAGCAGGGTGGCCAATACATAAACGTGCCACAGTTGTACAGCCCCCGTGACAACCAATATTCCCAACAAAAGCGCACAAATTCCCATGGCGGTTTGGGTGATGAGCAGCAGTTTCCTCTTGTTGACGCGGTCGCCCACCAGCCCTGCGTAGGGCCCCAGGAACACGATGGGCAAGAATTGCAGGCCCGTGGTAATGCCGGCAGCGGTGCCTGAATGATTGGTGAGGACCGTCAGGACCAGCCAGTCCTGGGCGACGCGCTGCATCCAGGTACCGATATTGGACACCAGGGCTCCTGTCACCCAGAGCCGGTAGTTGAAAACTCTCAGCGAACGGAACATGGAACTCATTTAGGAGCTCATCTCCTGCAAAATCAGAGCTGCCTCGTGCAGTGTTGCACGCTGCTTCGGGGTTAGGTCCGCCACGCGCTTGGCCAGCCAGGCGGTTCGTTTTGAGCGTGCCCGCAGCAGCGCGGCGGCTCCTGACTCGGTAATTTGAACCAGCACCTGGCGCTTGTCCTGGGGATTCTCTTCGCGGCTCACCAGCCCGGCTTCAGCCAGCGCATTCACAATCCGTGTCATGGAGGGCGCTTGAATCTGCTCGCGCACAGCCAGCCAGCCCACAGTTTGCGGACCTCTGAGCACGGCCGCCAGAACCGAATACTGCCCCGGGCTGATCTCCCTGGTGGCAGCCTCGGCCCGCAGCCGCCGGGAGGTGCGCATAATCGCCACCCGCAATTCAGCTGCCAGGGGTGCCACGCCGATGGGCTTGCGGGACGCCAAAGCTGCCCTGTCCGGCGTCGTAGTGCTTAGAGAAGTTTCAGTCATCACGTGTCAGCTACCTAAAGAAAAAGTTTCGTATCGTCTTGCTTTTCACCCTAGATGGTTAGCATTGCTAAGTAAATGAAAGATTGCTCACCATGCCACTCACCCCACTACAAAGGTTGTTACCAAAACGTGACATGACTGTCCTTATGGACTAGTCTGATATTTGTGCCTGCTGAATCACCTACGATTTTTGGCACAAATGGACGGATCGCCGAGCTCTGCCGCCGCCCATTTCCCTCCATTCCCATGGCAGAGACGGGGGACCCAATCTTTGCGGGCCTTCCATATGGAAGCCCTTGGGGTTAAGCCACCGCAGTTCTTTCAAGCAGTGAACTCTGCCTGCCATTACTGCGTAGCCGGATTCTCTAGTCCGTTCCCGACAGCTCACCTCGCAGGCGTAGAGAGGCTACAACTATGTCTGCACCACAGCAGCGCGGCCGTCGTCGCGCCGAATCAACCCGCCGTCCCTCCCTTTTTGGGCTCGCTTCCGCAAGCAACGGAACACGCGCAGCCAGCAAATCCTCCCCCGTAGCGGCCACCGCCAAATGCATGGCTGCCGTGGCAGTGCTCGGCGCGTTGGTGGCAGCCGGCTCCGTGGCACAGTCCGTGGAAAACACTCTTTCCGACCAGGGCAACACCAGCCTGGTTTCCGCCGTGGACCGCTCGGTTCCGGCACCGGCCGTGTCAGTTCCCACGGATGCTGCCATTAGCTTCCCCGGCATCGCTGTCAGCTCTTCGCCAAAGGCCGCGGCCACTCCTGCCGCCGTCAAGGCCGAAGCGGAGCAGGTCAAAGCCGTTACCGCAGCGCCTGCCCCTGTTGCCGTGGATGACCCCGCCGCCGCAAAGGCCTACGCCTCCGGGCAAATGGCCGCCCATGGCTGGGGCGCTGACCAGATGAGCTGCCTCACCCTGCTCTGGCAGCGCGAGTCCGAATGGCTCACCTCGGCAGAGAACGCCTCCAGCGGCGCCTACGGCATTGCCCAGTCCCTGCCGGCCAACAAGATGGACAGCGAAGGCAGCGACTGGAGCACCAACTTCCAGACCCAGATCCGCTGGGGTTTGAGCTACATCGAAGGCCGCTACGGTTCACCGTGTGGCGCCTGGGGCCACTCCGAATCCGTGGGCTGGTACTAAGCAACTTCTTGAACTAGGGGCTGAGTGATTGTGACTGGTGATTTTTCGGATCCGGATGCGCTGATGCCTATCCCCGGCGGCAGCATTGCGCTGCGCGACGCCCGATCGGAATCCACCCGCGACGTTTCATTGACACCATTTTGGCTGGGCCGGACGCAGGTCACCTCGGCCACTTGGCGTGCTGTCATGGACGACGCCGGAGCCTCGCCTTTAGCTGCCAGCGTGCCTGCGCACCCCGTCACCTGGTTCGACGCCGTGCAGTGGTGCAACGCCGCCTCCACTCTGGCTGGCTATGCGCCCGCCTACAGTGTGAGCGGTCGTGAGGTGGGCTGGGATGTCAGCGCTGACGGCTACCGGCTGCCCACCGAGGCCGAATGGGAATGGGCGGCTCGCGCGGGCACCGTGACACCCATCTACGGTTCGCTCTCCGCTATTGCCTGGACAGCACTGGATGAGGTTGAGGGGCCTCAACCAGTTGCTGGCAAGGCCGGGAACAGCTTTGGCTTGTTCGACATGATCGGCAACGTGTGGGAATGGTGCTGGGATTACGCCGACACGGCCCGCTACGGCGATTACAGAAGTTTGCGGGGTGCCGGCTGGGATGATCCTTCATGGAGCGCCCGGTCCTCCGTGCGCCGCGGCAGCGCCCCGGATGCCGTCCTGGAAGATGTGGGCTTCCGGATGGCGCGCGGAGCCGTTGGCGACGCCGGTTCACATGCCGCCCAGGGCTGGTCAGCCGATGCCGATAGGCACCGAGCTGCCATTAAGGGTCCGCTGCCCGTGGGCTGGACGCCGCTGCGCTCGCTGCTGTAGCCACTCGTGGCCTCCCCTACGAAAAATGCCGCCGTTCCCGCAAAATGCCACCTGTCTATCGGTGGCAAAAAGCGGGAACGGCGGCATTTTTGGAATAGGGGTTGGTGGGCCCACAACCCCGAGGGCCCCGCCGCGAGCTTGCGAGCGGTGGGAGGGGTTGATGGGCCCACAACCCCGAGGGCCCCGCCGCGAGCTTGCGAGCGGTGGGAGGGGTTGGGGATTACTCCGCTACGCCATAGAGGCGGTCGCCGGCGTCGCCCAGTCCGGGCACGATGTAGGAGTTCTCATCCAGGCCCTCATCGATCGAGGCAAGAACTACGTGCACGTTGTCGCGGTCGCCGTGGGCGGCCTCGAGCTTGGCCAGACCTTCCGGTGCGGCCAGCAGGCAGATGCAGGTGATGTCTGCGGCGCCGCGGTCAAAGAGGAACTTGAAGGCTTCGATCAAGGTGCCGCCGGTGGCCAGCATGGGGTCCAGCACGTAGACCTGGCGGCCGGTGAGGTCCTCGGGGAGGCGCTCGGCGTAGGTGATGGCCTCGAGGGTTTCCTCGTTGCGGGCCATACCCAGGAAACCAACCTCGGCGGTGGGCAGCAGACGGGTCATGCCCTCCAACATGCCAAGTCCTGCGCGCAGGATCGGCACCACCAACGGTGTGGGCTTACTCAGGCCGGTACCCACGGTGGAGGTCACGGGTGTCTCAATGTTGACCGGTTCCACGCGAACTTCCCGCGTTGCTTCATAGGCCAACAAGGTGACAAGTTCTTCGGTCAGCTGACGGAAAACGGAGGACGGAGTGTCCTTGTTCCGCAGGACAGTCAACTTGTGGGCAATTAGCGGATGATCCGCAACCAGTACGCGCATGAATAAAAGCTACCATTGAGCCGTGCCCAACACCGAGAAATCTCACCCAATCGAGACCACCGCCACGGCTTTTCACGCCGGATGGATGGGCCTTGCCCTCACGGAAGCCCGCCGGGCCCTGACCACAGGGGATGTCCCCATTGGCGCCGTCGTCCTAGGGCCCGACGGCGACGTCCTGGGTTTGGGGCGCAACGAACGTGAAGCGCACGGAGACCCCACGGCCCATGCCGAGGTGGTGGCGATCCGCGAAGCCGCAGCGAAACTGGGTTCTTGGCGGTTGAATGACTGCACACTGGTGGTCACGCTGGAGCCGTGCACCATGTGTGCCGGGGCCATTGTGCTGGCGAGGGTGCCGCGCGTTGTTTTTGGGGCGTGGGATGAGAAGGCTGGGGCGGCAGGATCAGTGTTTGACGTGCTCCGGGAACGCCGGCTCAACCATTGGGTGGAAGTTTTTCCCGGTGTTCGCGAGGACGAATGTGCGGCGCTGCTGAAGGACTTTTTCAGCGGACACCGCTAAGAGACGGCCCGCTACGGCTCAATCCGGAGCGGCATGGACGGGATCGCGCAGGACACCAGCGTGATTTCCTGCGCACCAAGGGCCCCAACGCGGTTGTTCCGCCCCATGTCATCACACCAATCCACGTTGTAAGGGTAGGCGGCCACCATGCCCTCGCCGGGGACTGCATCAGTCGGCAGGTCGAGGCTCACACTGAACGCACCGGCGTCGTTCATGGGCGCCAGCGTCTCAAGAACTTTGGCGCCGGAACCGTCGTACACTTCCACCTGAATCTGGGCGTTCTCACCGTACCGTGGGTTGCAGCTGGCGTCATCCGCCGCGACGGTGATGCTCGCGCCGGACTTGGCTGTGGCGGGGCTGAGCGAGAACGACGGTGGGAGGCACGGCTGCGACATTCCCGGCTGCGTACAGGCGGCCAACGCGAGGCAAGACAGCCCCAGCGATGCCAACACCGCTGCTATCCGCGACCGCACCACCCTAGCCACTTTCAGCCCGCCGCGTTGAGGGCGTCGATCCGCTTTTGCCGGCTTTGCGGCGAATCAAGGCTGAAGGTGCGGAAGTCGCGCAGGTCCTCGCGAATGAACGCCGCCACCTCCTGGATCTTGTGCATCACGGCGCTGGTGGGCGCGCTGAAGAGCCAGTGGGCAATGCGTTCCTGGCCGGGATCGTACTGCCACAGGCCAATGATGCGGCCGCGGTCCACAATGGGGTGGTCGGGCAAATCGCCCTGAAGCGAGAGTTTGGCGTCGAGGAACTTCAGGTCAGCATCCTCGTCGGCAACGTGCTCGGCAGCATTGCGGCGAAGCAGGAACAGTGAATCGCTGCTGGCAAGGAGTTGGATTTGCTCCTCCTTTTCAGGGACAAAGTCTGCTGCCTTCTGCGCGTCGGCTGGCAGCATCCACATCCCGTGGGCCTCCACCGCCTGGGCGGCTGCGAGCGCAGCCTTGGTCTGTGCCACTGTGAACGCGGTAAACCACTGGGTCTGTTTGAGCGTGGCTCCGCCCGTCCAGCCCAGATAGTTCTCCATCAGTTTGGCCCGGGCCTGCTCGGGCGACTCCGGCGATGGCGGCAGGCCCCAGGCCGCGTAGGCGTAGCGTTGCTGGTCGAGCCTGCCATTGACGGGGACCCTGCGGATGCGGCCATCGGCTTGCAGCAGACCCAGAACGGTGGGCAGCGTGGTGGAGGCACCTTTCTTCTTGCCCTCCTCGCCCAGGCTGCGCACGGCGTCGCCCAGTAGTTCCTTGAGCTGTTTGGGATCTAGGGGCCCCTCGCCGCTGGTGGCAGCATCCTGCAGGACCTGCAAAGTTTGCGCTTCAAGGGCGTGGACTTCGTCCCTGGCCACCCCTAGTCTGTCCAAGACTTTCAGCGTGGACTCGGCAGCTGGCTTTCCGAGCGTCAGCGCCCAGTCAAAATCGGGTGCGCCCAGCACATAGGTGCAGCCGCGCGCCGTCGGAAGTTCATGGATGCGCAGGGCCACCACGTCGGCGTCAACCTCTTCCCTGCGAATGCCCGCGCGGGAGAAAAGTGTCAGGTAGGGGTTGGCGCCGCCGATGGACCGTGCCCACCCGGCGTTGCCCAACACAGTTGCGGCGTTGCTGCCGGCCAATGATCCGTCCAAACCTTGTTTGTGCCAGCTCCAGGCACGTCGCATTGCGCTGTCCATAGGGCTATCTTGCCCCATGTGAGCGCTTGTCTGTGGGCTCATTTTTGTTGTGGGGCTTTGAACCGGTATTGTTGACGCGTTGGTGACGTGTCCGAGCGGCCGAAGGTGCAACACTCGAAATGTTGTTCAGGTGAGAGCCTGACGTGGGTTCAAATCCCACCGTCACCGCCAAGTCGCAAGGCCCCTGCTTCCCTTTGTTTATAAGGGAAGCAGGGGCCTTCGCTGTTTCTAAGATTCGGTGTTTGCCCACATTTTGCCCACACTTGAAAGCGATACCGCCTTATGTAGCGCGTCGGCTACGGCGTCTAGGTCGTCGTCAAACAGGTCTGCATAGGTGTCTAGTGTCATGGCGGCGCTGCTATGGCCCAACATTCTTTGCACTGCTTTGACGTTTGCCCCAGCGCTCACAGCGAAACTTGCCGCTGTATGCCGTAGGTCGTGGGGAGTGATTCGGGGAATCCCGGATCTAATTACCGCTCCACCGAACCAGCTTTGCCTATCCTCGTGCACGCGGGCTGACCGTAGATGCTTACCGTCTCCACCTGGGAACACCAAGTCGTCACGTTTTTTGCCTTCACACTGTTTTGCCAGAGAATCCCCTAGGAACTGAGGGAATGGCACGGCTCGGCGTTTGTGATTCTTGGGCGTGCCTATTTCAATTTTCTATCCAACCTCTACAGCGTTTTCTGTGACGTTGATACGCCGGCGCAGCATGTCCAGATCCTTTACCCGCAGTCCCACCGCTTCACCCCAACGCAAGCCGCAGTACGCCAGCACAAGGACGAGCGTGGGATATTTGCTGGTCATCGCAAGGGCATGTACTTGCTCATGCGTCAGATAGACGTGGGGCTTTTTGGTCTTGCGGGGGAGATTCACTCCGCGCGACGGGTTGCTCAGAATCCGCCGGTCATCCACAGCAGAATCTAGAATGCTCGCCAGAATGCCATAGGCTCGGATCACGACTGTTGCACTCTTGGGCTTACGCCCCTTCCCGTCACCGGTGGTCAGCTCCGACACCCATTGCTGAACAGCTGTCTTTCGAATATCCGCTACAGCCTGGACACCCCAGAGCGGTTCAACGTGGAGCCGCCAAGCAGACTCCACCGGACGATAGGACGACGGTTTCAGGTGCGTTTGTCTGGTCAGCCATTCCGCGCCAAGTTCTGCAATCGTTAGCCGTGCCGCCGTCGCGTCGATGTACTCACCGCGCAGCTTGGATACTTCAACCGTCGCCGCGAACGCTTCAGCGTCCCGCTTAGTTTTGAAGCCACGCTTATCAGTCTGCTTACGTGCCGGCGTCCGATAGCGCACGCGGTAGCGCTTGCCGCCAGCCGTGGCATAAGACTCAATCGTCGCCACTTAGTGCCCCTCTTTTCGACTTCAAATAATCCTGAATTTCGGCCTTGAGTTCCCGCGTGATCCTCCCCAGTTTTTGAGGGGTCGCGTCTTCATCGGCCCGTTGCGCCCGTTCTGCGCTCATTGATTGGCCCCACAAGGAGGCTTCACAGGCGACCAGCTCAACTGAACTTAATCCCAACGATTTGGCTAGGCGCTTTTCCGCAAGGCCATGCTGGTGCTCGATTCTCATCATGAGCTTGTTCGAGTTTTTCGGCGCCAGATCCATGGCCGCGTTGACCATGCTCAGGGCCCTAGTTTGCTCTTCAAGGAGTTCATCCACCTCCGCAGTTCCATACAGCTGCACATCTTGGCCAGCAAGGATGCCTTTCACTAACGCGGCATCCGTTGAAAAGTCGGCATTGAGCTGAACCACTCCCGATTCCGGGATCAAGTCGGATAGTTTCACTGTCCGAGTGTCAATCAGCGTCTTGGTTCCCGACAGCGCTTCACACACAATCAGCAACGTCCCCAGGGTCAGCGGAATTTTCCCATTCTCAAATTCCACCACCCTGGCAGTGCTCCACTTGAGCCCACGGCGACGAGCCCAGCGGGCGATATCCTCCAAGGTCCATCCCGCATCCATGCGTATCTTCTTCGCTTGGCGTCCAACAACGGTTGCTAATTTCTCTGCTTCGCTCACCAGTCGATAGTAGCCAAGTATCCGTCTACTTGACAGTCTGAGACTCATGCAGCATCAAGGTGTTTTAAGTACGGAAATAAGGCTAAATGTTGACTTGACAGACCTTGAGTGCTTCCTCAATAATTTACAGTGTTATTGAAACTCGACTAATAATCTACTTGAGGAAGTGAATGAGATGACTGCATCTCCATACACGGGCACAGATCTTGAAGTGCTCACACCGCAGCAGACTGCTGACCTGCTACACACCACCCCGGCAGCGCTGGCAAACCTGAGGTACAACGGCGGCGGCGTCAACTTCGTCAAAGTGGGCCGAAAAGTTCTCTACAGGCTTAGTGACGTTCAGGACTATCTCGATGCAAATTCCTTTTCTCGCACTGACACTCGAGTTACCAAGTGACCGCGATCGAATGCCCCGGCAGCGGCACTGGAGTGCATGATTTCATCTGGCCGAGCACTTGGGAGAATGCACCGACAGATAAGTGCTATTTCTGTTCTGCCCCGCAACCGTCGTCCATGGCCAGCGGCGACGAGTTGGCTACGGTATTCGCGCAGTCGGTATCCCGGACAGTTGCGGGAGTCACTGCCGATTGGTGGACTGTGGAGATCTCGTCGGCCAATGGTATCCAGACACTGAAATTTGCAAGCCTGGTGGATCTGGATGAATCACTGTCTGGCATCAGAAACGCAGTGCACTCCATCGGATTCATGGTTGAGTCGGATTGGGAAGCTGTGGGCCAAGGATTCCACGCCGACGCCATCGGAGTCGAGCTACCTGCCAAACCCGCGTGGGCCACCAGAGTTACGAGCGTTGCGGACCGGGCATGGTCTTTTGTGACCTCCCCCGTGGAAAAAAATGCCGTTGCGCGGCACTACGAAGTGGACCTACTGGAGAATTCTTCTTCAAACGATGGTGCAGTTTGGCTTAGCCAATCGGATTACTTCACCCCCGATTCAACGAGCCGCACCCCTGTCACTTGTTCCGTCAATATTGACCAGTATGACCTGTCTCTGACCGGCGTCTCAGCAATCGCGGATGCCATCAGCCGAGCCGTAGTCATCCTTGCCCAAGAGCAAGACAGCCATAGCACCAGCGCTGCTGACTCGACTATTGGGAGTGAATAGGAATGCTCATTATGCATATCACCCTGACAGTCTTTCTCGGCATGTGGGCTTGGGTCGAGCTTCAGGCCGATTGGCGGAACCGACGATGAATACATCATCCGTTCCTTGCGGTGGAACAACTCTCCGCTCATTACTCAAGGATCGCCCCTCAGTGTTGACGACCAATGATGTGTTGAGCTACTTAGACCCCGAGGACACCAGCGTGATTCCTGCTTTTGCTGTGCGTGATTCCGCTAGCTCGAAACTCTTGAAAGTCAGTGTCCACCTCCACGCTCAAGGCGATCCTAAGGTGCGGGAAATTCGCCCGCACCGAATGAGCCCGGTTCACCTGAAAATGGCCTTCATTGGCGAATTGTTCGTCATGGGATTCCGTCCAATCTCACCCCTGAATATGGGGAAAAACCAGATCTCCTGCCTTGTGCGTCCACTCCTGGCCTCTGAAACAGCACTTGACCCAGCGGGGATCCATCATCTGCGCGACCACGAAACATTTAGTCTCGCCAGTGAAATGGTCGGTCTCCTTGCGTTGACTCTGCCGATCACTGGCTATGACCGCTACAGGATAGCCAAAAGGGCGGCCAGGATGACAGGCCCAGAACAAATTTCCTACCTTGCTCAACTTCACGCCTACTACCTGATCGGTCCACGAAATGAGTGAGAACCCGCCATACTCTTTGGTCCCGATTCCCCACGACGAAGAACTAGACGGTCCCATCCCGGATGATGCCTCGATCTTGGATGATCCCTATATTCAGCCCGCACAACATGAGCCGCCCGCGGCAGACCGCGCCATGGGCGCCACTAGTCGGCCAAATCAGAGGAGGGCTCCTACCCAGTCCGCTGAACTCGTTGAAATGGCCAAGAAACTCTACCGAATGGTAAAAAGCACGGAGGGCAAGATTTACGCCGTCAGGCATGATCTTCCCGGAATCGCTATGCCAATCAAGGGAACGGCAGGTGGTCTCCGTAATCAACTGTCTACTCTCTACTACTCGCAAAAAGGGCGCACAGCATCGTCATCAGCGATACAGGAAATGATGATGGTCCTGGAAGGAGACGCGATGATAGCTCCCGAGGAGCCCGTGTTTTTGCGATTCGCAGCAGACCAAGCGGGTACCCACTACATCGACTTGGGCACGCCAAATGGGGAGGCGATAGCGATCACTCCTGAGGGCTGGAAAATAATAGACACCTCTCCCGTACTCTTTCGTCGGACAGGTCTAATGTCGCCTATGCCACGCCCGGCGCGAGGTGGAAACCTGGAAGGCTTTCGAAACCTCTTGAATGTATCCGAAAGCGGATTCCGCCTGCTAGTTGGTTGGCTGGTAGCTGCCTGCATTACTGACATTCCACACCCGATACTTGGGCTGTACGGCCAGCAGGGGACGGCTAAGACAACTGCAATGAACACGCTAATCACGTTGATCAGCCCTTCGCCCGTACCAAGTCAGAACGTGCCGGATAAGGCGGATGACTGGGCGACCAATGCATACAATGCGCCGGTCATCGGATTGGACAACGTATCTAGCCTGAAGCCTTCATTTCAGGACGCATTGTGCAAGGCGGTAACGGGCGACGGGTACATCAAGCGGGAAAACTACAGCGATTCAGATGTTACAGTTCTACATTTCAGACGAGTTATTGCGTTGACAACCATCGATCCTGGCTCTCTGCAAGGAGATGTTAGCGACAGACTATTGAAGGTTGACCTAGAACCGATTCCTGAGAGCGGACGGAGAACAGAAAAGGAAGTTAAGGCTGAGTTTGATTCAATCCGTCAGTCTACCCATGGGGTAATCCTAGATCTACTTTCCGCCGTATTGAGAGTATTGCCGAGCGTGCAACTGGAAAAGATGCCACGAATGGCTGACTTTGCACGTGTCTTGGCGGCAATTGACCAAGTCACCGAGTGGCAAACGCTATCGGACTACTTGATTAGAACCGAGTCGGCAGCACTCGACGTTATCGAAGGGAATCTATTTGCATCCGCAATCCGTGACCTCGTTGAAGAATGCGGAGCTTGGACAGGCACAACAACAGAACTTCTCGAAAAGATCTCGCCTAGCCCGCGCCCCCAGAACTGGCCCAAGACTCCTGGGGCGGCAGGTGGTTCCCTGAAGAGAAACACGATTGCACTAAAGAGCGTGGGCATCACTGTGACTACCCATCGAACATCAACGTCCAGGCGGTACACGCTCAGCAAGGCTGAGATTCCGTTGTGCCAGTCGTGCTTCGAACAACTCCACCCCTCACATGTAGCCCAGGGCGTCAGAGTTCACCCCACCTGTAACGAACCAACTGAATTATTTGACAAGGACTAAGAACCAATATGACGACGATTACAAGCGCTGCAAGGCTAACCCTTGACCTTTCAGAGACGCTTCAAGATTGGCGACGCTGGCAAAATGCTCAAGGCTTGTCCGAGAGAACAATCAAGGAGAGGGCGGGAATACTGACAGCCCTAGTGCAACGCTCTGGTATTAGCCCCAAGGAGCTTGATTCGAAGCGCATCATCTCTTTCCTATCGCGAACTGACATAACCACAGTGACGAAATCTACATACTTCGTGGCTCTCAAGGCCTACTTCACATGGTTGATACGTTCTGAACAGCGAATCGACGACCCGACTCAGAAGGTCCCGTCCCCGAAACGCAAACTCGCAACGCCTCGCCCAATCAGCACCGAGCAACTGAGCAGAACGCTTGGATCAACCAAGCGGATGAATACTAGGATGCAGATCTTGCTGGCAGCATTCGCCGGGCTTCGAGTTCATGAGATCGCAAAGTTCCGCGGCGAGGACGTAGACAGGTACAGCGCCACCCTGACTGTCACAGGGAAAGGGAGCCGAACGCACCAACTTCCAATCGCTCCCGAGCTGATGTTGGCCATGGAAAATTGGCCGCAATTTGGATACTGGTTTCCGAGCCCCATCTATAAGAACGAACCTGTCCAGCCATATGCCATTAGCATTTCAATCAAACGAGCCATGGAGCGTGCCGGGGTCCACGCAACCCCACACCAACTACGGCACTGGTATGCAACGACCCTCCTCGATCAAGGAACGGACATCCGTATCGTTCAAGAACTCATGCGACACCAGACTCTGGCGACTACACAGATCTACACACTCGTCTCGGACAAACAGCGCCGAACGGCTATAAATCGTCTTGAGTTCCCAAAAATAGAACATTCGTAGACAACCAACGCCGTTGGAAATCCTCCTCCAAGTTGCCTTGCGATGATGGCGAGTAAGGGAAACTCCCCCAGTGCAGAACGAAAAGTGCTAGGGCGACCGGGTGGTCGCCCTAGTCGGGCTGGTTGCCGTTGGCTGCGTTCCGGGCATGTGCTGAGAAACGTTGGCCCTGGCGGCCAAGGCCCGATCCGGTGCTTTCGCCGTCGGCCGAGATGTCCCCACCTTGGTGGCCGTGCCCGAATTGCCTCCGCTACCTGCCACGGCCGTTGACTGTCGGTCGAGCTGGGGCTGGTCAAGCAGTCCCCGGGCCGTCGCTGTTGGCCGAGCAGTTCCCCTGGCCGCCGCTGGCAGAACACATGACAGCAGAATGGCGGGACAATGACAGCGACCCCAAGGAGCCGTCACAGCATAACCGCAGGTCAGGGCAAGAATATGACCCCATGACAGCAATGACGACACATCAGAGAAACTCTCTAAAGAAGAACAGGCGATGCCGCCGTTGCCCTGGTGGCCATGCCCGATCCGGTGCCGTCGCTGTTGGCCGAGCAGTTCCCCTGGCCGCCGCTGGCAGAACATGACAGCAGAATGGCGGGACAATGACAGCGACCCCAAGGAGCCGTCACAGCATAACCGCAGGTCAGGGCAAGAATATGACCGCATGACAGCAATGACGACACATCAGAGAAACTCTCTAAAGAAGAACAGGCGATGCCGCCATGGTTCAGTCGCCACTTGTGTAATTGCTGTCTGCTGAAAGTATGAGTCAACTCGACTGGCCTTGGTTCAGGGAGAGGGGGTCGTTTTTCTGATTCAAGTCCCCCGATCCACCCCGCGCCAAGCTGGAAATATCCCCCCGGTCACCTACAAAAAAAGGAACATTTCCCAAGTCAGGCGGTCGCCTGGGTAGGAATCCTGCCGCGTCGAACGGTGCAGGAATTGACCGGATTCTGGCGAAAAAAGGGAATGTGCCCGGATCTAGAGGTATGCAGGATGATTGGTGAGAATCAGCGCGCTTCTCTTCTTTCCTTTTTGGGCATGACAAACAAGCCGAACTTGGTTCGGCAATGTGCACAAGCTTAGGTGACGATCAGTTCAAAACGCAAGCGCCCAGAACTTTTGGAGCCAACGGAGAGCGTCAACTTTGCTTTTGAGGTTACTTTTCCTCGCGTTCCGTCGTTGGCTGCTTTGAAGGGGTACACAGGGGCAACGGGAGGGCCTCGGCGTCCGGGTCGATCGGCGGGAGGTGCCACAGCTGAACGGGCTAAGCGTCATTGGGGCCTAGTTCAGATAGTTTCTCGGATATGCTGTCATCGCCGTCATTGTGTCATGATGTGGCTCTGACCAGCGGTTATGTGGTGTCGGTATCGAAAAATGTGTCGTCACGCTGCCGTCACGAGCCACCCTAGTCGCGGTCGCCGTGGCCGAGCCATGTCCGTTGCCGTTGTGGGGCTGGTGGCCGATGGTCGAGCCGGCGCCGTGGCTTGGTCGATCTGGCCGAGCTGGAGCTCGTGGCCGTCGCCGTGGACTCGTGGAGCCGGTAACCGAGCTGGTGCAGGTGGTCGAGCTTTCGCCGCGGTCTGGTGGATCTGGTGGCCGAGTTGCCGTTGGCCGATCCGTCGCCTTGGCTTAGCCGAGCTGGCCGAGCTGGCCGAGCTGGTGGCCGCGGCTCGTTGGCCTAGTTGCCACCCGGGTCTGGTGGAGCTGGTTCCGAAATTCGTTGGTGGCCGTGCTGTCCGTGGCCCTGCAGGTGTTGGCCTAGCCGTTGCCTTGGGCTGCATCGCCGCGGCCTCGCTGCCTGTGGCCCTGCTGCTGGCGGAGTGAGCGAGTCGCTGCTGTCAGCCATTAGTCATGAATACCAGCAGGGCCTCGCAATAGGCCAATTCGAGGGATGAAATGTCGGGACGCACCGGCAACCTGTTCGCCGATGTTTGCAGCAACTCATGAGTTGAACGAGTATTTCGACCCTGCACTCATGATCAGATAACACGCGCCAAGGACATACAGCGTGGAAATTGACTACTCAAGCCGCACCATTGCATACCCATGCACTAACGTCGGAATCATGAGCGGCAAGAAAGCGAAACCACAGCCCGACAGGACTGGTCATCCTTAGACATACGGATGCTTCGAGACGACGTTAACTGGTTAGTTTCGCTTGCTCATGCCACGGATACCGAAGAGGACTGGCGGGGGACCTTGGGCCATGCCCTAGCTCCCCACATGGCCCGGATTGTTCATGAAGGGATGGACATGCTGAGTAGAAAGCGCGTCGTCCCGGCCAAGGCAATCAAGCTGAAGTTTGGTGCAGAGATTGAAGGGGCAAGACACACAGTCAAGTTGCTTGATGACAATCAAAAGCTGTACGACGGAGTGTTTCAGGACTTTGAACGCATAGACCAAGAACACAGCCGTGCGCAGGCTATTGGCCGTCATTTCGAGCTTGAGGCCAGAGACGGCCGAGTATTTACCACCACCCGTTCGGCTCAGTTCCAGCATGCAAGCCAGTTCGGTGCCGATCACTCGACCTCAAAAGAGCATGCCACCGGCTTTGGCACAGGAGTCGGTGAGGCGGCGGCAGTCATACTTCTTGGATTCGGGCATGAGCCCGAATACTCAGTGCTGCCCGTGAATGAGTGGGGTGCCCCACCAACGTCCATGAGTATTGACCGGACCACCTACTTCAAGAACCGGTTCGAGCATGAATTCCCACTCGCGCTAAAGGACATCCTCTGCTTCATCGAGGGCTCCGTCAACAGTTGTCTATATGTCTTCAAACCGGTGGAAGGGCCTTTCAGTAATCCGGTATTCCGCGTCCAGTTTGTCACCGCTTCGCACGCCCTCAGCTCACTGGATGAAGTTCGTCGCAAGTATCCGCACCTCGCGAACAATGCGAGTATGCGTGGGATTGGTGACGCGCTTGACTCACCGGAATCGACTCGCATTGGGTCGCTCCGCCCCCTACGCAACCGGTGCATGCATTACTCCATCCCAGGACACCTGACAGGGCTTGGACAAAGCCTGCCGATGTACGGGCTCATTGAGTCCACCTCCCCGGGTCACAGCTACGCCAGCGTCAACGCCGACCTGCAGGTTGTGCTGGCGGCCCTTTCCGATGCCCTCTGCGAATGGTAGAAGGACTAGAAAGGGAGCCAGCATGACCAGCTTGTTCGCACGGTCAGCAGGTCGTGCTGTCAAATACGGCAACTCCTGGCATTGGCCTGTGAATATGCCATGGCCGCTCGTACCGGTGGATCAAATCCTCAGTTTCAGAAAAACTACTCCGGCAACAACGTAGAGAGCCGCTGATCCAAGGAGGAAGCACCCACCAACTCTGAGCTGAGCTGAGCTGGGCGTGAAATTGATGAATCACTGGGGTAGTAGGCGACTCGGCAGCGCGTGCCATTCCCTAGGCGCCACATGACTTTTACCTGGGACTCACGGTAATGCAGCCGTTGATTTTCATCTGTGTACTGATGTTTGTCTGACGAAAATTCCAGCCTTGGCCCAAGCCACAGCCCCTCAACTTGAGGCCAATGCCGGGGAACCGCGTGGCAGCTTCTGATTCCGGCAACCCCGACAACCAGTCCCAGCAGTATCAAGGCCCAAAAGGCAGCGGCCACCAAAATCCCCTTCAAGAGTGCTTTTCATTTGCAAGCGCAGGTGTTGCCCGGAACAAGCAAAACCCTAGCGTGCATCATCCTCAGATTGCGCCCACTAGACGCTTGCGGGCCTGAGAAGCAAGCACCCCTCCTTGTTCGCATAAGCTCCCTCCATGGGAGATAACGAAAACTCGAACCTCGTCTGGCATTACACCGACGGCGCTGCCTTGATGAACATCATCACCAACAATGAGCTGTGGGCCAGCTCGGCCGCCTTCATGAACGACGTGGATGAGCTGCTGAGCGGTAACAAAGAGCTTCGAAAGCACTTCGATGAACAGCGAGAAACGCTGCCCGAGCCAGTCGCCCAACTGCTTGAACAGCACATACCCAAGGAGGACTCCAGGACGAAGGACGCCTTCGTCCTTTCGGGCTCCACAGACCCTGACAGCCTCACCTTGTGGCGGAACTACGGTCGGCACCAGGTGAGTTTCGCAGTCGGTTTCGACAAAAGAGTCCCTCTGGTCCCGATGATTCCAACGGTGCCCAAAGACGGCATAGAGGTGACTGAGCATCCGTATCCCCCAAGCGACTACTACGAGAACATGTATGACTCGGACGCGGAAGGCAATGTTGCATTGCACCCTGATGGGTCCCCCATTGTGATCAATGACCCGGATACCGAACGTGTCGAGAACAGCGGCTGGAAGCCGGTTGTGTACGACCAAAGCCAGCAGAAGGATCTAATTTCGGAAATATTCGCCCGTCTCCGTCAGTCTGCAGAGGCAGCGACCGATGGCAAGAGTTCTATCGGTTTCTGGATGCAGCTTTACCTGATGAATGAGTCGTTGCACCTCATCAAGAACGCCGGTTTTCTGGACGAAAAGGAAGAAAGGGTTGTGGTGTGGCTGGCCCCTGATTGGAAGTTTGTGTGCCACAGGCCCGGACCCTATGGCATCATGCCCTACATTAAATTGACGGCCCCGAGCGAGGACGATTCGGACCACCGGTACGCCACCAAGCCGGGCACGCTACCCATTCAGGAGATTCGCGTCGGCCCCTCTCCCTACAGTTTGGCTGCTGTAGAGAGCCTGAAGCAGCTGCTTGGATTCCATGGCCTGCATGATGTCAAGGTCACCTACAGCGAGATTCCGTTCCGCTGAGCCGCTCTTTGCCCGGGCAAATTCCGTGCCGAATGACGAGCCTTGCTACCATACCGTCATTCGGCACGGCGTGCGTGCCACTTTCCGAGCTCTAGCCGCGGCGCGACGACAGCAACGAAGACAAAGCGCTGAGCGTTCCGCACTCAGAGATCTCACTCTTTCGCCGTCCCGGGACGGTAGCGCGGAACCGCCTCGGAAGAACTCGCGCCATGCGTTCAAATCGAAACCGCTCTCAGCATATTCGGCTCCACGCCCGTGCTCACGGATTTTCTTACACCTCGCTGTTGATGGCCTCGTCGAGCTGGCCGAGCTGCCCCCGGTGGTGCTGCCGCTGCTGGATCTGCTCCGACTGGACCTAGTCCTAGTCGAACGGTTCACCGTGGCTAAAGCGGAATCCTCAAGTGCACGGTTACGGTGCGAATAGGGTTGGCGTTATGAATCCTCTGTACCTGGAAATTCCGGGATTAGTTCTTTCTACCACTAATCCAATAAATTTCTCTACGCAACAATCTCAAACCGATACCAATCCAAAAAGCAGCACCGGTATCGCAGGCATGATAGCGGCTGCTGCAAACGTATTATTATCACCTTTCGCTTTGATGGCCTAGATGAAGCGATTGAAATGATTTATATAACTAGCAAGATGAAGCCCTGAATAACTTGGTATGTCGAACTCGTGACCCATTGTGCACGCGGCATTAGTAGAAGCTGGAAGCTGGGCACGGAGGGGTTCAGAATCATTGAGCGAGGCAAGCACCAGTGCTGTCAGTTTTGCCTGTCCTCGGGTTTCTTGCGGGCCGCGAACTTTGCTTTGAGTGCATCCGTAGTGGCGGTCATTTGGTATATCTCGTGTAGTACCAAATCCATCAGAGTCAGGAGCGCCTCGGCATCCTCAGGGTCGACAAGCTTGGAGATGTCTCCATGCGCCATGTCGTTACCAAAGTCCCGGATAACGTGCGCGGCACTCTGAGTACTCCGACGAATTAGCTCTTTCTCGGCCAGGGCATCTATCTTCTGATAGAGACTACCGCTCGTGACATCCTTGTCCTTCGCAGTCGCTTCCAAGACGGTTCGAGCCATGAGTATCGCCGACATGTTACTGCCAACGCTCGCGTTCTTGTGCGCTTCGCCCGCCGCGCTTGCAATATGCTCTGGGACATCGGCATATTGCTGTCCTTGCACATACTCCGGGGACCACTTCGTTGGCGGGTTGCGCCGCCAAAATTCTTCGATGTCATCCGGGCCGATGACCTCGTCAGTTGAGAAACCGGGGTATTCAATCCCGAAGTAGCTGCCAATAACCAGTCTGTCGCAGTTGTCGCAGGTAAAGGCGCTTTGAATGGTGGGCAAGTGATAAGGAAGCCCGGCCCGATAGGCAGGCCTAATACCAGGTCCCATCTCGGAAGCGTGCCCGCTGGTTCCGCACCATCCACATTTTATCGTTGCCATTGTCCCCATCCTTGTATCGGCATTGTTTGTCGTTCCATCCATCTTAGGTTGGGGTGTGGGCTCTTTTAGTGCCGGGGCCCTGCTCTGGTCTGGACTCTGGTCATACTGGCGGCTCTGCTCCAGCGCTCGCTCGCTCTCGCTGGTGCCGCCGACCTGCGTGTGCTGGTTGCGGAGCCGTCCACGTGCCCTGGCTAGTGCTCTTGCTGACCGTCAGGCTAGTGGCGGAATGTTGAGGTAAGGATTCTTGGTTCCGACCTACATCGCGGCCTTTGGCACGGTGGTACTGGCTCCGTTGGTGTTAGCCGTAGTTCGTAGACCGCTGACCCCAGCGTCGATTGAGTATCGTGAAACAGCAGTTTTAAGCTCAGCACGCGCATCAGCCGAAGTGATCTGGCCGAGTACGACGCGCTGTCGCAGCGCGAACAAGTCACGAGTGTCGATAAGACACCCCTTGTGGTTCTCTCCGAATGCCACGAGGTCATCCTCACGCCCGACCAAGGCCACTTCACGCTGAGCGGGGTCAACGTCCCGATAGACATTCGGCACGTACCAGAGGGCATCCGGTGCACGTCCCTCGTCTACTGCAAACGCTACGCTCGCGCTGGAGACCTGTTGCAAATCATTGGACTTTGCTGCGCGCCTATATCCTTTGACTTCCACGAGCGCTATCCAGTCCCCGTCCGACACCCGGAGATCTTCGCGTTTCTTCCCTTTGTGCTGAGGCAGATCGTCCGAGTCGATTACCGTGAATTCGAATAGTTCCAGGGCATTTTTTACTGCTGCTACGAGCTGGTCACCGGTTTCGGAGATAAGGTGTCTCCAGGACTGGCCCTCTTGTTCGGCTATTGCGATGGCATCTGTCAGCCGTAGCCGTTCATTCTCGGCTTGCTCGTGCAGGCGCGCTTGTAGTCCGTTGAACTCGGTGAGCTGGCGCCGCAAATCAATCTCGTCCAACGATGCCCAGTCATTCGAACTCATCCATTCTGCCGACTCCGGAAATACGTCAGGTTCGGTGCTCCGCCATCGGGCAAAAGCGAAGGCAACCCATTCCTTCAGAGCAGACCTTGCAGAATCAGGCAGCCAGAGTGCTGAGTCTGGTCCTAGGTCAGGGTTGTCCCTTTCAAGGAAGGCGGCGAGCGTTAGCGGACTCGAAAGACGTTCACGAACAAGAGCATGGCTAGTGCGTTCCGGCCAGACCGGCGTATTGAACCCCGTGTAGGTCGCTCCCGTTGTTGGGACGCAACTGCGGCGGACGAGCGACTCCAAGCCCTGCTCACGCGCAAATGGCGTGACCTCTATTCCAAGGCTCGGTTTGAACTGCGTGCGAACCTTCGTATTTGGGCGAGATCTCCCTGAATATCCTGAAGATGTCGGTAAATAGGGTCCAGCCTCGAATGGTTCAGGTTTTGCTGCAAATACAATTCGCCGATGGAAGGCACGCCCACCTTCAGTGAAATTGGCATCTGTGATGATGAGAACATCGTGCTCTTCTGCATGGACATCGTAAAAGCTTTCCACTGCGCGCAGACTGCCAGCGAGTGGTCGAATAATTTCGATTTCTTCATCAGTAAGTCCCTGGACAAGGACACGGGGCCGAGGGGCTCCCAGGTAACTTTCGCTCATGCCACCCATTCTGGCAGCACGACGGCCCTCCGCTCTCCTGCAACACCCAGACCGCCAAGTCCTGTAGTGACCGGAGCCGGATTGATGCACCTCGGGCAGTTCAGAACGAAGAGTTCCCAGACAACTAGTCAAGTTTCGGCCGGTGACAGTGCCGAGCCTGACGAAGCACGTCCTGGTTTAGATGGTGGTCCACTGGCCGTGCCGGTGGAGCCGTTGGCCGCTGCTCGCCGTAGGCGGTTCCCCCGTCCCTAGTTGCTTGGGGGCGCTGGGCATGTAGCACAGCTGAAGTGGGCGACGTCTGCTATCAATGCTGGAACCATTGCCGGAAGGGAGCATGCTCCGCGACTAGAAGCCGGGACTTTTCGAAAGGCCAGCACCATCTTGCTGGTCCGAGGTTCGTCTACGTGGCTTCTTGCGCTTCTTATTTTCTAGAGTCGATCGCGCATGTGCATAGACGAAAGGCAGGAACTGATCATGGGCTACAAAATCCGCCATGGGGCCGGCGCCGTCGTTCGCGGATTTCCTTTCGAGTCTCATTTTCAGTTCGGATGCAATTGACTCAATATCCTGCGAAATTGGCTTCAAATTGCCAACAACGCCTCCGAGAGATTGCATGAGACTTGTCTTTGAATCCGAGGAGCTACATACTTCGCTTAGTATCTCGTCTCGTATTTCTCGCCAGTTACTCGTACCTTCAGGCACTTCAATTGTCGTTCGGGTTTTCCCCCACCAAACCAAGCGCCCTTGGTGATGAGCCCAACCAGAATCTTGCAATTCATGCCCCATGGCACTCGAATCTACAGCCTGACCTTTTCGAATACCGGGCACAGCATATGGATGTGAAGAGTGAACGTCGGTTCGGGATGTCCACCAGCATTCGACGCGATTGTCATCTTTCTCACGAAGTGCAAAGACGTACCCTGCGGGTAGTTCTTCAGAAAGCACCCGCAAACCAACATATGCGGAGACTTGAGCGTCCTCCAGACGCACCAGCATTTCGGGTACAGGCAGCGCCCTGATGGCGTTGATGAATTCCGCAGGAACAAGAATTCTGGCGGCAAAAGCGTTGGCTTCTCGTTCCTGCCGACGTCGGTCTGCGGTAGCTTGACCTTGCCTCGAATCCCGAGGCGCTAAGACTGTTGGGTCTGATTCTTCTGGCTCGCACACCAGCTCATGGGCTATGTGCCAACCAAGGGCAATATGCCCTAATTCATGAGCTAACGTAAAACGGATTCGCGTGGGAGCCCTATTTCCGTTTAGTAGGATGCGTCTATCCCCAGAGTCCAGCCCCAGAAGAACAGCATCAATGTCTGGACTATTGAGGATCGGTTGTTCAAGAATATCAGCGTATTCTGCAACGAGCGCATGAACATCAACCGGGGGCACTAACGAGTGCTCTTGCACGAAACGACTGGCTAGCGCTTGCGAACTAAGAACACGCTCAATATCGGCGTTCAAATCCGCGGTCTACGAGCGTTGTTGAGATTCGCGTTTCGTCGGGTGTCCTGCTGTTCAAACTGCTTCACGTAGGCAATGGCATTTTGAACGTTGCCTCTTGCGGCTAGGGCATAGTTAGATTGATCGCGGATCTTAAATTCTGCTTCGATGTCAGCGAAAGCTCGACCTTCCCTCCTGGCCAGAACTACCAGTCGTAGCGAACCTGGGGACGCGACAACAGCTGCGACTTCCTCCGGGTACAAGAACTCTGAGGGTCGTGCCAAGACAATGGCTTCTAGCTCCGGGGACGATAACCAGCCCAAAGCAGCGGCGCTGACAGGATCAACCCGAACGAGTTCGTCCATCGTGGCTCGATCGGCTGCGTCGCCTTGCATGGCCTGCGCATCTCGAAGTGAGTTCCTGGCAGCTTCTATGGCCGCAGGATCACCGGACAATGATGCATACGCGAGCTGCTCGGAAGCATCCGCAATTGCGGTCGTTTGCTCTGTATTCATAGCCGATTCTCCTTCCTATCCAGAACCGCTAAATTCCGGACTAGCCCTGAGCGGTTCCTCTAGTTGACACTCTGCCACGTCGACAGTGCGGACACTAGAGTTCCATGGTGTTTGTTACAACGCGCGGACTAGCCCCAGAAGTATCAACGATAGCCCACCCAGCCAGTACGCCAGTGTCAATTGCGGCACGAAGTGCACGTTCAGGAGCTCCATCTTTGGACCGAACGAACCCAAGATCAACGTATCGGCCAGTTTCAACAGCCCGAGTCTTCACCCTCCGAACACATTCTTCCAGGGGACAGCTCGCAAGCATGACATAGACTCTGCGACCTTGACCAGCGACGCGTTTCACCGTGTCGGGGATATAGCTTGCATCCCCAATGACGTCCACTATGGCAACCCGGCCGTCCGAAAGTACCAATCCCTGCATCCCATCATGACCACCAAAGAGACCATTCATGGGTTCGTATGCCAGTTCGGCCGTTTCCGGCTGCACCACGGCAGATCCCAATCCGCTGGAGTATTCAGGAAGCTTGACCCGTATTTCATCGGCGTCGCTGATCAGCGGCGGCCCGGAAACACCTTTCGCATGACCATCGACCATTGGGCGGAGAGTCGAAGACTTCCCTGATCCAGGTAGACCCAGCAGAATATAGACACCTTCGGCGGAGCCCAAAATCCCCCGTTCCGGCTGGGGACCAACCTGTTGAACAACGCTGGAATGGACTTGCGCCCTGTCTCCGTGCCACACATCCTGCATCTTGTACACGTGTGATGTGAAAATTACTTGCCCTTTGACGGCGGCCTGTGTCAGCTCCAACTTGAGACCGGGCCTGCTTCTAAGAAACGAGCTCTGGGGTTCAACCATCTTGTTGAACCAAGTCTTTTCGTATGCATTGACTTCACCGCGAAGCCGTGAGAATTCACGATCGACGCTCTCAACGTCTTGCTCAGTGGACGCGGTCAACGCGACTTCCTTCCAGCCCAGCGGTTCGGCAACCACATGTAAAGTCATTCGGATGCCGTTCTAATTGCTTCTATCGTACTAGCTGCGCAACCCCTCACCCTTCATCTGATATCCGGCTGCGGTGCCCACAATCTGCCCACATTTATCCATGATTTGGTCTGATTTCGGGTGACTGCGGATGATTGAAAACGGCTTGTTTTCGCCCTTCGTGGCCGGGACCTGCGCGAACTAAGGGTTTCAAATCCCACCGTCACCGCCAATGCGCAAGGCCCCTGCTTCCCTTTGTTTATAAGGGAAGCAGGGGCCTTTGCTGTACCCAAATCAAGCAGCGCAGCCACCCAGCGCGATCTGGCCGTCAATGGCCCCGATCTGCCTCTGCACCGATCCCAGCTGGTCCTGCAGGCCCCTGACCAAGTCCTTCTGGGACTTGACCGCGTCCTTGTTGGTTTTTTTCTGGGCCTCCAGGTCACGGAGGGTTGCCTGCGCAGCGGTAACCTGCCTGTCCAGCGACGTCAGCTGCCCCTGCAGCGCCGCCAGCGCGGCGTCCGCAGCGGTGATTTCACCGTTGAGGAAATTCAGCCGTGCCAGCAACGGCGCCACCTGCCCCTGCAGCGCCAAAACATCGGCCTCCTGCGCAGTGATCTGCGCATTGATCCCCGAAAGAATGGCGAGCAGGTGAGTCACAGCGATGTTTAGAGCGGCAATGTCGCCCTGCTTGATGGCCACGGACGCGTTTGTATTGTCCACCGCTTCCTGGAGCGCCGGCAATTCGCCATTGAGTGTGGCAAGTTCGGCACTCTTGGTGGCCACGGCCCCCTCGGCCGCCACCGCGGCGTTCTGGGCGTCGACCAACTGGCCCTGCAGACCCCCCAGCACGGACCTTTGGGCATCAATTGCGGCGTGGGCTGCTGCCAAGCCCTCGGTCAACGACGGCAGCGTGGCCTCGAGTGCGGCGACCACCTGTTTCTGCACCACAACAGCGGCCTTTGCAGAATCCTCAGCGTCCTGGAGTGCCGGCAACTGGCCCTGCAAGTTGCTCAACTCCCGCGCCTTGTCGGTCACGGAAGCGTTTGCGAGGGTTGCGCCAGCCTGAAGCGCCGGAAGCTGCCCCTGCAGGGTTGCGATGTCTCCCTGCTTGGTGGCCACCGCAGCGTTCGCCGCGTCCAAGGCGGCCTGCAGCGGAGCCGACTGCTGCTGCAGTGCACTGCTGGCCTGCTGTTTGACCTGCAGCTGGGAGTTCAGCGCGTTGACGGCGGACTGCAGCGCTGTCAGGTCGCCCTGGTAAGCGGCGATTTCGCCTGTCTTGGCTGTGATCTGAGTTGTGATGGAAGTAAGTGAGACCTGCTTGAGGTCACGCTCGGCCATCAGTTCCTGCTTTTTCTTGCCATTGCTGGTGGGCGGAAACTCGGTGGCAATCCTGTGCTCAAGCGCGGCGATCTCGGCGGTAAGCGTGGCCGCATTGGCCTGCAAGGTGGTCAGCGTGCCTTGCGCCGTCGCAAGCTGCGCCCGCTTCGCGGCAATACTCGAGTTCCCAGCAGTGATCTGGCCCTGCAGCGTGGCAATACTGGCGTTGGCGGCGGTGATCATCGCTGTGTTGTTGGAAACAGCAGCGGCTGCATCAACCGCCGCCGCCGTCAAACCAGCCAACGCTACCTGCGCCTGCGTAATTTCCGTGTTCTTGGCCGTGACCGCGGCAGCTGCGGCAGCAGCGGCAGTTTGGAGGGTGGTCAGTTCTCCCTGCGCCTGCGTGATCTCCCCATTCTTGACAGTGACTGCTTCCGTTGCGCTGGTGACGGCAGTCTGCAAAACCGCTAGGGCAGCGTTTGCCTCGCTGACCTTGACCGTCTGGGCATCGAGTTCGGTCTGGGCTGCGGTGCCGAGGTCTTCCAAACGGCTGAGCTCGGTAACGGCGTCCGTGACTGCCTGCGTCGCAGCTGCGACGGCAGCATCGGCGGCATCGGCGATTTGGACAAGATCGACCAATGCGGCATGGGCGTCGGCGATCTGCATGTTCTTGGCAGCGAGCTGGGCGGCAGCATCGCTGGCGGCGTCTTGCAGCGTTGCAAGTTCGCCTTGCGCTGCAACAACTTCGGCCGTCTTGGCCACCACCTGGCTGGCAGCCACCTGAGCTTGGGCGTTCAGCTGCCCCACAGCGGCTTGGCTGGCCTCGAGCTGTGACTGCAGAGGCGTGAGCTGGGCCTGCACGGCGTCCTTCTCCGCGTTCAAATTCTCGATGCTTGTTTCTGCTTCCGCAATGGCCTGCTGAGTGGTTGCCTGCTCCGCCTGCAGCGCGGCCAGATCAGTATTTGCGGCAGCCAGTTCAGCGTCCAGCTGCACTCCCTGTGCTTCAATGCTGGCGATCGCCTGGTTCCCGGCCACAATTTGTGCGGCGAGATCATTTGCGCTGGTTTGAAGCTGGGCACGCTCGGCCTGCAACTGTGTGATGATGGCGGCGTTCTTTTTTGCGGCGGCCTTCAGCAAGTTCTCCTGGACCACTCCGCGGTGGGCCAGCTGGTTGATGACGCCGTTGCAGATGCCCCCTGATGGGCTGGAAACGGCAGTCGCAGGAGGCGCAAACACCAACATGCTGGTGACAACACCAGTCATGATGGCAGCGCTGGCCAGCCTGCGCGAGGAAAGGGACGCAGATCTCATATTGCTCATGGAAACCCCCAGGGTTTGTGGTGATGATGCAGGAATACATCACTGCACTCGGCCGGCGGCCGGTGCACAAGGCTCAGGCTATGCAGCAATCTCAGGGAAAACGCGAGTGGTGACTACTTGCTTTTCACGGAGTACTTGTTTGTACCAACTGACGCCGCCGTGAACCGGGCACCCACGATAAGATCACGCGATGACGTTGCAACGCTGGAAATCATTGACTGACTGGCCACTGATGGTCACTGCCATCCTCTTTTTGGCCGCGTATTCGGTGCAGGTTCTGATGACGGGGCCAGCCTCGGACGTGGCAGGCTGGTTCCTCGCCGCGACGTGGGGATTTTTCCTGATTGACTACGTTGTTTCGTTGATGCTTGCTCCGCAGAAGGCCCGCTGGTTCCTGCACAACCTTCACGTTCTGGCTGTTGTGGCGCTTCCCATGCTCCGACCGTTGCGAATTCTCCGGCTGGTCACCCTTATCAGCGTTCTGCAGCGCGTGGCTGGCAATGCCCTGCGCGGTCGCGTGGTCATCTATGTGATCGCCTCATCTGCCCTGCTGGTCTATGTTGGCGCGCTTGCCATGTACGACGCCGAAAAGGCCTCACCTGACGCTTCCATCGCCTCCTTCGGGGACGCATTGTGGTGGGCCTTTGTCACCATCACCACTGTTGGGTATGGCGATCTAACGCCAACAACGCTGCTGGGACGCTCCATAGCTGTGGGACTGATGATCGGCGGGATTGCCCTGCTCGGTGTGGTCACCGCCACCTTGGCCAGCTGGCTGGTGGAGAAGGTGTCCGCACAGGAGACTAAGTCTCAAGAAATCACAACAGAAGAGTTGCAATCCCTGCGGGATGAGATTCGGATGTTGCGTGATGACCTAGTGCTGCGCCGTGACGCGAGCACCTAGCTGGGCCTCGGCTAGTTGAAGGATTCGCCACTGAAAGCCAAAAGGCCCTTGTCGCGTCCCTGTTCAGGGATGCGACAAGGGCCTTTTGGCCAAGTAATCTCGCTATGTCAGCGGCTACCTCTTGGGCTCGCAAGCAATTCCATCGTTGTCCCCGTCCATCCCAGAACGGTAGCCCGGCTGGCCCACGTAGAGGGGAGCCGCACCGGCAGCCCTGGCGGCATCACAGTTCGCGTAGTAGGCCCCGGCAGGGGCAGGAGCCTCACCGAGCGGCTGAATTGCAGGCGCCTGTTGCTGGGCTGCCTGTTCTGCCGCCAGCCGCGCGGCCTCATCTAAGGCGGCCTGCTGCGCAGCTGCATCGGCGGCCGCGACCCTGGCCGCTTCCGCACTGGCCGCCTCAGCCACTACTGCCGCAGCCTTGTCCGAAGCAAGCTTTTCTTCGGCAGCCTTGGTGGCTTGGACCTGCTCTGCCACAAGTTTCTTGGCGTCCTTCTCCGTCATCCACACCAGCACGCCCTTGTCATTCTTGGCGCATTTTAGGGTGCCGCCGGGCTCAACAAACGATGTGCCGTCGGAGACGCACTCGGTGAGCAGCTTGCTTTTGGGCGTGGGGGTAGGGGTAGGGGACGGCGACGCTGTCGTGGTCGCTACGGCTCTTGTATCCGCAAGTGGCGTGATGGTACTGGGCACAGGACCTGCTGCAGCAGCAACCACCCCTCCCACAACCAAGGCGACAACACCCGCACCCACTGCAGCACCCGCTCCCTTGCGGCTGGGCAGTCCGAGCCAAGACCTGCGGCCAAACAGCAGCGCATAGAGGGCCGTCACGATCAAAAACAGTGCGAACAATACGAGCCAGACGCCGAACGCGCCGGAGACGCCTGTGGCCAGCATGATGATCAGGAGCAGAAGCCAAACCCCCGCTGTAATCCAAAAAGATTTTGTCGGACGCCATCGAGCCTTACTGGTCCCCGCAGAAAAGTTGGTGGTCATGTTGTTCCTCAACAAGTAGTTGGACTGTCATGGGGCGAAGTTTCGCCTGGACTCGCCAACGGCCAGTATAGGACACAGGTCACATTCGGGAACCTTTCAGTAAATGTCTAGCTGAATGCCAGCAAAAAAGTTGGAAGCCGCCAGCCTCAGCCGTGCGGGCGCATGAGCGGCGGGTTCAGCACGGCACGCGTTGGCTGACCTGCCGAGGCCCGAGCCGCGGGCGCCAGCCGAAACAGGGCTGCCGGGCGTCCGGCGTCGCCCATGAACATCTGGCCGGTGTCCTCCAGGAATCCAGGGGTGCCTGTGGCTTTGCGGTGGAAGTTCCGCGGATCCAAGCGGGTGCCCCAGACGGCTTCATACACGGCGCGGAGCTGAGCAATGGTGAATTCCTCGCCGCAAAACGCAGCCCCCAGCGGCGAATACTCGAGCTTCGATTTTGCCCGCTCCACGGCATCGTCAAGAATCTGCCTGTGGTCGAAGGCGAGCTCCAAACTGCCGTCCATGACGTTGCCAACCGGATACCACGCGGCATGTTCGGCGTCGCTCCCTGCCGCCAATACGGGGAAGTTCGGCGCCATTAGGAGGTGCGCCACCGTGAGTACATCCCCACGGGGATCGCGCCCTGCAGGACCATAACTCCCCAACTGCTCCAAATGCCCGGGGACTTGCTCCACGCCGGTCTCCTCCGCCAACTCACGCCGCGCCGCCGCGACTAGGTCCTCAGCGGCCAGTACAAATCCTCCCGGCAACGCCAGCGTCCCCCGGAAGGGCTCGAGGAGGCGGGTAATGAGCAGCACGTGCAGGGCGCCGCCGAGGATGGTGAGTGCGACGACGTCGACAGTCACCGGGAAGCGCGCAGGCGCCGGGTATGAATCAGGCATGAACCCATCGTAGATACTTATCGTCACATTGACAATAAGTAAGCAGTGGTCCTATAGTTTTATTATCGTCAAAGTGACGACAACTAAAGAATTCAAGGAGCACCTCATGGCCAGCATCAAGCGCTACCCCTGGATCAGCCACTTCTTGGGCAGCCCCACCGGCTACGTGGTGCACCTGCAAAAAGGCGCAGTCAAGCACCAGGGCGTGGGCCAAGCTTTCTGGTTCCGGCCGGCAAATTCCGTGTTGAGCGAGGTCCCCGTTGACGATCAGGAACTGCCCACCCTTTTCCACGCCATCACCCGCGACCACCAGGACGTCAGCGTCCAGGCCAACGTGACCTACCGCTTCATCGACCCCGTTTCCGTCTCCAGCCGCCTCGACTTCGGCCTCCAGGGCGCAGGCGCACCTCCCGCCGCCGGCAAGGAACAGGTGGCCACCATCATTGGCCAGCTCTGCCAAAGCCATGCGATCGACCAAATCGCCGCCACCACCCTGGCCCAGGCACTGGAACACGGTGTCAGCCAGCTCCGCAACGTCCTCACCGAGGCTCTCCGCACGGACAGCAGGCTCATGTCCACCGGCATCGAGATCCTCGGAGTGCAGGTTCTGGCGGTCCGCCCGGAGTCCGACGTGGAACGCGCCCTGCAGACCCCGGTCCGGGAACAGCTCCAGGCCGAAGCCGACCGGGCCGTGTACGAACGCCGGGCAGTCGCCGTCGAACGCGAACGGACCATCTCCGAAAATGAAATGGCCAGCCAGATTGAACTGGCCACCCGGCGCGAAAACCTGGTCACCCAGGAAGGCATCAACTCACGCAGGGAGGCCGAGGAGCGCGCCGCCGCCGGACTCATCCAGGCCCATGCTGCCGCAGAACGCCAGGGAATCAGCGCCACCGCGGAGGCAAACCAGGTTCGCATCGTGGGTGAAGCCGCCGCAGCCAAAGAGGCCGCCACCATGGAGGTCTACCAGGGCATGGACCAAGCCACCTTGCTGGCCCTGGCCTTCCGCGAGGCCGCCGGATCACTGCCCAACATCGGCAACCTCACCATCACACCGGACCTCCTGAGCGGCGCACTGGCCGGCCTGTTCAAGGACGCTCCGGCAGTCCAGCCCCAACCAGCCGCTGTGACAGCCCGCAACGAAAGGTAAGCCCGCCATGCCAACCCGCCGCCTTGTCATTGTCTACCGGCGCACCGAGCTGCAAGAACTCCTGGACCGGCACGCCACCCGCGGTCAGGCCGAGTTTTTCCTGCGCACCCGCGGCCGCACCATCAACGACGTCCAGGAACGCCATGAGCATCTCATGACAGCCTTGGCCACTGTCCGCGCGGCCATTCCGGCCGAGTGGCGCCGTGCCGAGGTGGAACGTGCAGACCTCAGCAGGTTCATGCTCACCCCCGAGGACATCATCGCCGTGGTGGGCCAGGACGGGCTCGTGGCCAACGTGGCCAAGTACCTCAACGGCCAGCCCGTCCTGGGTATCGACCCCGAGCCCGGTGTGAATCCGGGTATCCTAGTGCGGCATTCACCCGCCGCCGCAGCCCGGTTGCTGCAGGTCCTGAACCAGACAGCTGGCTTGGAGCAGTTGCGCTGCGAGGAGCTTGCCACCGTGACGGCCCGGCTCGACGACGGCCAGGAGCTCTCCGGGCTCAATGAGGTCTTCATTGGACACGCCTCACACCAGTCGGCCCGCTATCAACTCACGACGGCGGACGGCCGGGCCGAGCGCCATTCCTCCTCCGGGCTGATCGTGTCCACGGGCACTGGCGCCACTGGCTGGTGCGCATCCATCGCCCTCGAACGCGGCGGGCGCGCCCTGCCGGCCCCCACGTCACCTCAGCTCGCATGGTTTGTTCGCGAGGCCTGGCCCTCCCCCATCACCGGAACGTCCCTGACCGAGGGAGTGCTGGAAGCAGGTGAATCCCTGCGCATCACTGTGGCCTCCGATCAACTGGTGGTGTTTGGCGACGGCATGGAGGATGACCGTCTGACCGCCTCCTGGGGCCAGGAAATCAGCGTCCAGGTGGGCGAACGGCCGCTCCGGCTCCTGTAACGAATCCAAGACGATTCCTCCAAGGACCTCCAGCAGGCCCTATTGCGGACCCGCCAGCAAGCCCTTCAATGCGCCAAAGGGGTTGGCCACCTCGGCACCGTGGGAGAACAACACCCGCTCCGCGTGGAGTGCCGCTATACGAATAAGCGACTCCTGTGCCTGGTCCAGGTCGTGAGTGAATGCTTCGGGTGACCGGCGAATGACAGACCCATCGCTGCCCGCCACATCACCGGGGAACAGCAATGAACTCTGCGCATGGAACAGGCTGCGGTGGCCTGGCGTATGTCCCGGAGTTGCCAACGCAACGAGCCCTCGAACTGGTGCTCCTTCCGCGAGCGCCCGTAAGCCTGTTTCATGCGGAATCTGGGCGTGATCCTCAACGCCGGCCCAGACAAGAGGGTTATGGGTCATCCCCCAAATGTCAGCAAGTCCGCCAATGTGGTCCAGGTGTGAGTGCGTAAGAACAATGTCACTGATGTCCCGCCATGAGGCGTCGATTCCCGCCAGAGCTTCGCCGATCAGCCCCACGCTGCCGGGCATGCCCGTGTCGATGAGGACAACCCCATCGGGATGGGGAACCAGGAAGCAGCGAACGTCAAAATCGAGGGGTTCCGGACCTGCGACTCCCGCTGGCACATGGACATCCATGATGACAGCTTGAACGGCTGAATTGTCAGTTTCCATGGTGCCACCCCTGAGTCCTGGATAAGTTTCCTTCAGTATGGGCGCCTGCCGTACCGACGGCAACGCCGAACAAAGACATTGGGCGGCCCGGAAACAGGGCACAGAGAACACTCGGGAATCATTCAGTAAACGTCGGGGTGGATGCCAGAGAATGGAGTCATGGCCCTTCCCACTCCAGCATCAGCAACCCCCAAGCTCAGCCGGGCAGACGGCGAACCCATCCGCGCCCTGGTGGTGGATGACGAACCGGAACTGGCTGACTTGATGCGCCGGGGCCTGGAAATTATCGGCTGGGAAGTGGCCGTGGCCCACGACGGCTTCGAGGCGTTAAAGATTTCGCGCGAGTTCATGCCCGATGTTCTGGTCCTGGATGTCATGATGCCGGGCATGGACGGGGTAGAACTGCTGCAGCGGATCCGCACCATCTACCCCGACGTGCCGGCGCTGTTCCTGACGGCCAAGGACGCTGTGGCGGACAAAGTCACGGGCCTCCAGGCTGGCGGCGACGACTACGTCAGCAAACCCTTCAGCATGAAGGAAGTTCTGCTCAGGCTCCACCGGATCGTCCAGCGCTCAGGCATCATGGCCCCGCAGTTCGCCCTGCTGAGCGTGGGGGATTTGACCCTGAACAAGGACACGAAGGTGGTCCAGCGCAGTGGTGTGGACATTTCGCTGACCACCACGGAGTTTGAACTATTGAAGTTCCTCATGGAGAACCCCCGCCACGTCTTGAGTAAGTCACGCATTCTGGACCGCGTGTGGAACTACGATTTCGGTGGCCAAAGCAACATTGTGGAACTCTACATCTCCTACCTCCGCAAGAAAGTCGACGCCGAGCAGGAACCCATGATTCACACCGTTCGAGGCTCCGGCTATGTGATCAAGCCATGCCTGTAAACAACCTCAAATTCACCCAGGCCCGGGCCCTCCTGCACCCCGGCAGCTGGCATCTGAGCACCCGCCTCGTGGCGATCATGCTGGCCCTGCTGACAGTCATCTGCGCCCTGGTGGGCCTAGTCAGCTACACCACCTTGAGCGTCACGGTGAACAACCAGCTGGACTCTTCACTTCAGCAGGCCGCCGTGCGCACCACAGCCTTTTATACCGGCTCCGGCCAGTCCCCCAACGGCGCCCTGCCCGACCCCCTCAACGCCCGCGCCACCAGCGCCGGCCAGCTCAGCGCAGTCCTGAGCAACGGTGTGGTCCACTATGCAGGAATCCTTTCCGGCTCCGGCACGCGCCAGCAGCTGACAACGGCCGACGCCGACATCCTGGCCGGGCTGTCCACCAACGGCGACCTCAGCACCAAGCGGCTCTCCCTGGGCGAATACCGGCTCCAGGCGCAGGCCGTCCCCAACGGTGACATCCTCATCACGGGCCTGCCCCTGGCCGCCACCCAACAGACCTTGAACACACTGGTGCTGTCCATTGTTCTGGTCTCCCTGGCCGGGCTCATGGTCCTGGGCTGGGCCGGCACAGTCATCATCCGGCGCAACATGCGCCCACTGGCCCAGCTCTCGGACACCGCCACCAAGGTTGCCACGCTAAGGCTCGACGCCGGTGAGGTCGCCTTGAGCGCCCGGGTCCCGGAGAATGCTGCACGCCCCGGCACCGAGGTGGGCAATGTGGGGAACGCCTTCAATGCCATGCTGGAGAACGTATCCCACGCCTTGGAGGCCAGGCAGCGCAGCGAAACCAAACTGCGACGTTTTGTTGCCGATGCAAGCCATGAACTGCGCACACCGCTGACGGCCATTCGCGGCTATGCGGAGCTGCTGTCCATGACGGAACCCCTCAGCACCGACGGCCAAACATCCCTGAGCCGGGTGCAGGACCAGTCGGTGCGCATGAGCCGCCTGGTGGAAGATCTGCTCACCCTGGCCAGGCTGGATGAAGCCCAGCAGGGTCCCAAAGGCGTCGCGGGGCAGAAACATGGCGCCCCAGCCGCGCCCGTCAACATGAGCCCGCTGGTCATGGAGGCCGTGAATGACATCCAGATGGTCAACGACGACCACCAGTGGAGCTTCACGGTCCCCGACGAGCCGGTTGACGTTTCATGTGACGACACATCCCTGCGCCAGGTGCTCCTGAACCTGCTGGCCAACGCCGCCAAACACACCCCTGCCGGAACAACCGTCCACACCTCCTTGTCCCAAACCGCTGACGGCACCTGCGTGCTCGACGTCAGTGACAACGGCCCCGGCATTGACGCTGCCTTCCAAGAGGTCATCTTTGACAGGTTTTCACGCGCAGACCAGGCCCGCACCGCCACCGCCGGCAGCACCGGCTTGGGCCTGAGCATTGTGCAGGGGCTGGTGCGCTCACACGGCGGCACAGTGACCGTGACCAGCGCGCCAGGCCACACCACTTTCACTGTGCGCCTGCCCGGCGTTTTTCACCGCGGGGCTCCCTCGGAAACCCCAGGTGCAAGGAACGGAAATTCCTCGATAAGCTAGGACAGTTGTCCGAGTCGAAGGGAGCAGTGTGCACAACGCTCCTTTCAGGTTGCTCCGGACCGTTTCCGTTGGCGCCACAGTTCTTGGCTTGGCCGCCGGGGCACACCTTGTGGCAGGTGGCACCTTGCCCGCACCAGGCATCATGGTTGCGCTCCTGGCGCTGCACGTGCTGTGCTCAACCGTTGCCACACATTTCCGACTAACCCTGCCGGCCATGGTTGCCTTGTTGGGCAGCAGCCAGGTGGTGTTGCACCAGGCGTTTGAAACGCTTTCCCACAGCGCCACGGCAGCTCCCGGGACTGCGGGCCTGCATCAGCACGGCCTGTCCGCGGAAGCGAACACGGCAGCTCTGCTGGCAGCGGTGAACACCACGGCAGCACCGGGTCTGGAACACCTGGGCCACGCCGGGGCAATGTCCGGCTGGATGTGGGCAGCCCACATCACGGCCACACTGGCCACAGCCACGCTGCTGGCCTACGGCGAAAACGCACTCTGGTCCCTCGCCAACTGGCTTCGACCGCTCTACCAGCGTGCCGCCGTCGTCCATGTCCTGCGGGTACAAAGTGCCCGCCCCAGAGTCATTCCGCGCCCCCTCCCCCGGCTGCCGTGGCGCAATCTGCGCCCCGACACGCGCCGCGGGCCACCCGCGCCGGCAACAATTTTCGCCTAGCACCCTTCGAACAACTCGCAGGGTGTCATTCCCCCTGTACTTTGCGCCCTTGCGCGTTCGAAAGGTTTCACCCATGCGTATTTCCCGTACCCTCAAGACCACTCTTGCCGTTGGCGCCACCACGTCCCTGATGATGCTGGGGCTGGGCAGTGCCTCCGCCCACGTCAGCGCCACCCCCACCGAAACAGCCGCCGGCGCCTACTCGCTGGTGACATTCTCGGTAGGCCACGGCTGCGAAGGATCCCCCACCACCGCCGTCACCATCACCTTGCCCGATGAGCTCAACGACGCCACGCCCACGGTCAACCCGAACTGGACCATCACCACGGCCCAGCAAAAGCTGGAAACCCCACGGACCCTGGCCAACGGCAGCAAGATCAGTGAGCGCACCGAGTCCATCACCTACACGGCCAAGACACCGCTGGCCGACCACCAGCGCGACACGTTCACCTTGTCGGTGCAATTGCCCGAAACGGCCGGAACTACCTTGCATTTCCCCACCTTGCAGACATGTGAAACCGGCCAGACGGACTGGAAGGAAATCCCTGCCGCTGGTGCCGACCACGATTCCGTGAAAGCCCCGGCACCCGAACTGACCGTCACTGCCGCGGTGGCGCAGGACGCCCACGACGGCCACGATGCTGCTGCTTCTGTTGCTTCTTCCGCTTCCGCGAGCGACGCCGGAACCACCTGGCCGGCCTGGCTGGGCCTGGGTGCCGGGCTGGCCGGGCTGATCCTCGGTGGCCTGGCATTCTGGCGCACCAGCCGCAAGGCATAACCGCCCCTTTTCGCTCCATCCCGCGGGGCAGCCAGCTTTGACGCTGACCTGCTGCCCCGCGGGACGAGTTTCAGCTACGGGGCTTTACGGCGGGGCCGGTTGACTCGGGAACCTCTGACGGCAAAAGTGGAGGCATGACTTCCGCTCAGCGCACCCACACCGGCCGATTCCGCAACAGTCAGGCACTCGCCTTGCTCGCAGTCCTCGGCATAGGGGCATCATTGACAGCGTGTGGCCCGCAGAACACCCCGCCGACTCCCGAAGCTTCCAGTTCCAGGCCCAGCGCAACGGCAACCGCCAGCAGCACTGAAGGGACGCCGTCGTCCGCGCCAACCGCGGCCCCCAGCACCTCGGCGAGCACACCGGCAGCCACTCCACTATGCACGGCTGCATTCTTGACGGGCTCACTGGATGATTCGGGCGGCGGCGCGGCGGGGCACATTTTCATGAAGTTGATCGTGGCCAATTCTTCCGGCGCGGATTGCATCTTGGATGGCTATCCCGGGGTTTCCATGGTCCAGGCCGGCAGCATCACGCCCATCGGCGCGCCGGCCGAACGTGACCCGCAGGCACCTTCCAACGGGCCCATCACGCTGGCGCCGGGGCAAAGCGCAGCAGCAGTTTTGCGCTACACCCAGGCCGGCAACTACCAGGACTGCCAGCAAGTTCAGGCCGATTCAGTTCTGGTCTACCCACCGAGCGCAACCGACAGCCTGGCGATCCCCCACGCTTTGACGGCGTGCAGCAATGACGCCATCAAGCTGCTGAGCATCGGAGCGTTCCAGCCGTAGGTTTATGCACGCTCGTTTGCGCTTGCTGGTTTGCGCACGCTAGGGGCGGAGTGCTTCTTCGGGATCAAACTCTTCGAAGGAGCCAATGAATCCGGGGTCGCTGTCCTGCGATTCCCGGCGGGTTCCGTGGCGCAGCACGTAGAGTTTGTTGGCGGCAAAAGCCAGGATGCCAGCCGAGAGCAGGTGAAGTGCGCCGCCCAGAACGTCTGCTTGAATCACCATGGCCAGCAGGCCGGCAAACGCCACGCTGCCGCCCAAAGTCATCAGGAAGCGGAACCGTTCAAACTTGCCGTATGTGACTATTGCCGCGCCAAGCACAACCCAGGGGCCGCAGCCGTGCAGGAAGGGAATCAGGGCGCTTAGCAGGACTCCCAACAGCGTTCCGCCGGCAAGGTACAAGTAGTGATTGCGTGGGGCCAGCCACCATGAGGGGTGCTTCCACAGCCACCCGGCGCTGGCGGCACCAACCACCAGGGTGCCCACAACAAAAACACCGGCAAAGGCGCCATTGCCGCGCCCAGCCACCATGCTGATGGCCCCGGAAACGAGAAACAGCAACGACAAACCAAGCATAGGGACCCAATTGTTCCCAATATGCTTTGTCTTCACTGCCTTGTCCTCCCGGCCATCGTATGCTTCAGGAGTACGGCCAGTCGCGCAACAAAACTATGGACTGGCAACGGCAACCATTGCCACCCCTACCGATTAGATTACCGCTAGGCACAGACACTCGCCGACAGTACGGCGTGTCACGCGCGACACGTCTACCCCGCAGCATGTGACGAGCCGGTGTCCAGTGCCACAATGTCAGTCCAATGCGGCATGATGGAGCCGTGCAAGCAACTTCGCCAACAGCAGTCATGAACCAATTCGCAGCACCCACGCGCGAATGGTTTCTTGGCGCGTTCGGCTCCCCAACACCAGCCCAGTCCGGGGCTTGGGACGCCATTGCCAGCGGCGCACATTCCTTGGTGGTGGCACCCACCGGTTCAGGCAAGACACTCGCCGCCTTCCTGTGGTCCCTGGACGGACTCATTGCCAGGGAAGGTTCGACGGCGGACACCTCCCCTGCACCGGGCTCCCCGGCTTCAGCTGCACCCCCGTTCAAAAAAGGCACCCGTGTCCTGTACATCTCCCCCCTGAAAGCTTTGGGCGTGGACGTGGAGCGGAACCTGCGCGCACCCCTCATTGGGATCACCCAAACCGCTGCCCGGCTGGGTGTGGAAGCACCGCATGTCACCGTGGGAGTCCGCTCCGGGGACACCCCGACCAATGAACGCCGCCGCCTGCTCAGTCATCCCCCGGACATTCTGATCACCACGCCGGAATCCCTGTATTTGATGCTGACGTCCAAGGCGCGCGAAACCCTCACCGACGTGCACACTGTCATCATTGACGAGGTCCACGCGGTGGCCGGCACCAAGCGCGGCGCACATTTGGCTGTTTCGCTGGAACGCCTCGACGCCCTTCTGGACACCCCCGCCCAACGCATTGGCCTGTCCGCCACGGTTGAACCACACTCCACCGTGGCCCGTTTCCTGGGCGGCAACGCACCCGTGACCGTCGTGGCCCCGCCCAGCACCAAAAACTGGAACCTGGCCGTCACCGTACCCGTTGCGGATATGACAGAGTTGCCTGCGCTGGCCGCTGCCCACGATCTTGGCCCGGCTTCCGGCCTTGCGCCCAATGCCTCCATCTGGCCGCATGTGGAGGAAAAAATTGTGGACGCCGTGCTGGCCAAGAAATCCACCATCATCTTCGCCAACTCGCGCCGACTGGCCGAGCGGCTCACAGGCAGACTCAACGAGATTTACGTGGAGCGGCTGGAACTTGCTTCCCTGACAGGCGCGACCGAGGCCGACGTCGAACCCTCCCCGGCGCAACAGTGGCGGTCCGCGCCTGAGTCAGGGCCGTCCCCCACGAGGCTGCCGGCGGAAATGATGGCGCAGGCCGGCTCCGTGGCCGGTGCACCCAACGTGCTGGCGAAGGCGCACCACGGATCGGTGTCCAAGGAGCAGCGGGCGCTCATTGAGGACGATCTCAAGTCCGGGCGCTTGCGTGCCGTGGTGGCCACCTCCAGCCTGGAATTGGGCATTGACATGGGCGCCGTGGACCTGGTGATTCAGGTGGAGTCGCCGCCGTCGGTGGCCAGCGGTTTGCAGCGTGTGGGCCGCGCAGGGCACCAGGTGGGCGAGATTTCCGACGGAATCTTGTTCCCCAAGCACAGGGCCGATCTGCTGCACTCGGCCGTGACCGTGGAGCGGATGCTGGCCGGCCAAATAGAGCCGCTCTCCATCCCGGCAAACCCGCTGGATATTTTGGCCCAGCAAACCGTGGCCGCCACGGCGCTGGAGCCTCTGGATGTGGACGAATGGTTTGACACCGTTCGCCGCAGTGCGCCATTTTTGGCCCTGCCGCGTTCGGCCTTTGACGCCACCTTGGATCTGCTGGCAGGGCGGTACCCCTCCGATGAGTTTGCCGAGCTGCGCCCGCGCATCGTCTGGGACAGGACGGCCGGCACCATCACTGGACGGCCCGGAGCGCAACGGCTGGCCGTCACCTCCGGCGGGACCATCCCGGACCGTGGCCTGTTTGGCGTGTTCATTATTGGTTCGGAGGAACCAGGGGCCGCCGGGGCAGCCAACAAGGGCGGGCGCCGCGTGGGCGAACTCGACGAGGAGATGGTCTACGAATCCCGGGTGGGCGACGTGTTTGCCCTGGGTGCCACGAGCTGGAAGATTGAGGACATCACCTTTGACCGGGTGCTGGTCTCCCCCGCGTTTGGCCAGCCGGGCAAGCTGCCATTTTGGAAGGGCGATTCCCTGGGGCGCCCGGTGGAGCTGGGCAAGGCGCTGGGTGCTTTCATCCGAGAGGTCAGTGCGGCGCCACGCAAAAAGGCGCTGGCCAGGTGCACGGCCACGGGCCTGGACGAATGGGCCGCCAACAACCTGCTGGGCTACCTGGATGAGCAAAAGGCCGCCACCACACAGGTCCCCGATGACAAGACACTCATGGTGGAACGCTTCCATGACGAGCTGGGCGACTGGCGTGTGGTCCTGCACAGCCCCTTCGGCATGCCGGTCCACGCCCCGTGGGCCTTGGCCGTGGCCGCCCGGCTGCACGAACGCTACGGCTTGGACGGCTCAGCCATGGCGTCCGACGACGGCATTGTGCTGCGGGTGCCCCTCATGGACGACGAACCGCCGGGCGCAGAACTGTTCATCTTTGAACCCGATGAACTGGATGGGATTGTCACGGCGGAGGTGGGCGGCTCGGCCCTTTTTGCCAGCCGCTTCCGCGAATGCGCCGCCCGGGCACTGCTGCTGCCCCGGCAAAACCCCGGCAAGCGCTCGCCCCTGTGGCAGCAGCGCCAACGCTCCGCCCAACTGTTGGATGTGGCGCGGAAGTACCCGCAGTTCCCCATCGTGCTGGAAACAGTGCGCGAATGCCTGCAGGATGTATACGACCTCCCCGCGCTGAAGGCCATCGCCACCAGCATTGAGCGCCGCGAGCTGCGCATGGTGGAAACCACCACCAGCGAGCCCTCCCCCTTTGCCCGCTCGCTGCTCTTTGGGTATGTGGCCAGCTTCCTCTATGAGGGCGATTCCCCGCTGGCCGAGCGACGCGCGGCAGCACTGTCCCTGGACCCCGCGCTGCTGGATGAGCTGCTGGGCAGGGCCGAGCTGCGCGAACTCCTGGACCCCGGCGTCATTGCCACCACCGAAGCCCAGCTGCAGCGCCTCGCCGGCAGTGGCAAGGACAGCGACCGCCGCGCCCGCGGACTCGAAGGCGTGGCGGACCTGCTGCGCCTCTTGGGCCCGCTCACCGTCAGCGAGGTTGCCGCGAGGCTTGTCCCGTCCAGCGATGCGGGGAGCAACGACGCCGGGACTTTGCCCGAGCCTGCTGCCTCGGCTGAGCATCTCGCCGAGTCCGCCGCGCACCTGGCCGAACTCGTCTCCGCGAACCGCGCCCTGCGCGTGAACATGGCGGGCGAGGAACGGTTCGCCGCCATCGAGGACGCGGCCCGGCTGCGCGACGCCCTTGGCATCCCGCTGCCCATGGGCGTGCCGCTGGCATTCATCGAACCCGTGGCCGATCCGCTCGGGGACCTCATAGGCCGCTATGCCCGCACCCACGGCCCCTTCACCGCGGCGGACGTGGCCGCTCGGCTGGGCCTTGGGGTCGCCGTCGTCCATTCAGGATTGGCCCGGCTCGCAACAGACAAACGCGTCACCGAGGGTGAGTTTTTGCCGGCTGGTTTCGCACGCCCCGATGGCGGCTCCGAGTGGTGCGACATTCAGGTGTTGCGGCAGCTGCGCAGCCGGTCCCTCGCCGCGTTGCGGGCGGAGGTTGAGCCCGTGGACGCCAGCACTTTTGCGCGGTTCCTGCCCGCCTGGCAGCACGTCACGGCGGCATCCAACGCACCAGCCTTACGAGGTTTGGACGGCGTGCTGACAGTGGTTGACCAACTGGCGGGGGTGCCCATTCCGGCGTCGGCGTGGGAGCAGCTGGTGTTGGCGGCGCGGGTGGCGGACTACCGTCCGGCCATGCTGGATGAGCTGACGGCCACGGGCGAGGTCCTGGTCTCCGGCGCCGGCTCCCTGGGTTCCAACGACGGCTGGCTGAGCCTGCATGTGGCCGAATCCGCCGAGCTGACCCTGCCGCCGGCCCAGGATTTCACCCCCGCCGAGCTCCATCAGGGTGTTTTGGCTGCCTTGAGCAACGGGGGCGCGTACTTCTTCCACCAGCTGCGCGAGATGGCCGCCCAAGGCCCCGACGTTGTGCCCTCCGATAACGAGCTCACTGCCGCTTTGTGGGACCTGTTGTGGGCCGGGCTGATCAGCAATGACACGTTTGCCCCTGTTCGTGCCATGTTGGCCGGCGGGCATACGGCGCACAAGCAAAAAGCGCCCCCCTCGCGGCTGCGCCCTGCCCGGGCTGGGCGCTATGGCCGGCTGCCGGGGCGGGCTGCGGGCGCGCAACGCGGGGTTCCCCCGCTGGGTGCCGGCCGCTGGAGCGCACTGCCCACTTCACTGGCTGATCCAACCACGGAGCCCAGCACACAGACCACGCTGCGCAGCCACGCCCTGGCCGAGCTGTTCCTGGACAGGTATGGGGTGGTGACGCGCGGTTCCGTCATGAATCAGGGAATCCCTGGCGGGTTTGGGCTCATGTACAAGGTGCTGGCCCGGCTGGAGGAAACCGGAAAGTGCCGCCGCGGCTACTTCATCGAGCATCTGGGGGCCGCCCAGTTTGCCGTCTCCGCCACCGTGGACAGGCTCCGGACCTTCAGCGAGGACGCAGCCCTGGGCCACCGCGCGCCGCAGGCCTTGGCTCTGGCCGCCACAGACCCCGCCAATCCCTACGGTGCCGCACTGAGCTGGCCGCCACTGGATTCCGGTCACCGACCCGGGCGCAAGGCCGGCGCGCTGGTGGTGATGGTCGACGGCGCACTGGTCCTGTACGTGGAACGCGGCGGGCGCACGCTGCTGTGCTTCAGTGACGATCCGGCCCTCATTTCCCTGGCGGGCGCCGCCCTGGTTCAGGTGGTCAAGCGTGGCGCCATCGACAAGATGGCCATTGAAAAAGTGAACGGCGCCGGGATTCTGGACACCCCCCTGGCAGCGGCGTTGTTGGCTGCCGGAGCCTACAGTTCCCCCAGCGGAGTGCGGATCCGTGCCTGAGGGCGACACCGTCTGGCGGCAGGCCCGGGATCTGCGCGCCGTCCTTGAGGGACAAACCCTGACAGCCACTGACTTCCGGGTGCCTGCGTACGCAACATTGAACTTCAGCGGTCAGCCAGTGACGTCCGTCCAGTCAAGGGGCAAGCACCTGCTCATGATGGTGGGCGGCAGTGCCAATGGAGCCAGAGCTGTCATCCATTCGCATTTGTCCATGGAAGGCCACTGGGACATTTATCCTGTGGCCCCGGGCGGCCGGGCCGGGCGCTGGCGGCGGCCCGCATTCACGGCGCGCGTGGTGCTGCAAACGGAGCTGGCAACGGCGGTGGGGTTTTCTCTGGGCACGCTGGAAGTCCTCACGCCGGCCGAGGCCGCGGCCGCCGTCGGGCATCTTGGGCCTGACCTGCTGGGGCCGGATTGGGACGCGCAGGAGGCCCTGCGCCGTCTGCTTGCCAACCCGGACCAGGCCATTGGACTGGCACTGCTGGATCAACGAAACCTGGCCGGAATCGGCAACATTTACCGCAATGACCTGTGCTTCCTGGGCGGCGTGCACCCTGCTGTTGCAGTGGCCGAGGTGCCAGACTTGCCGCGGATGGTGGCGCTGGCCAAGCGGCTGCTTGAGGCCAACAAGGACAGGTCGTTGCGGTCCACCACGGGCGGTCCGGCGCGGGGCGATGCCGCGGCATGGGTGTACGGGCTGGCCGGGAAACCGTGCAAGCGATGCGGCTCGCTGATCAGGCACGCAACCCTGGCCGATCCGGCAAACCCCGCACGGGCGGCGCGGGACATTTACTGGTGTCCGCGCTGCCAGGCCCCGGCGGTCTCTAGCGTGTGAAGGTGAAGAACGTGACGGGTACGGCGTCAGCACCCTGGGCTCGGTAAAATTCCAACGCACCCGCGTCCTCATTGTCGGCCGGGACAAATACGTCGTAGATGCCTATCCGGGCAGCGCCAGTGCGTAATTCATCCACCAGCCGGGTTGCGACGCCCTGCCGCTGGTGGTCTTCGCGGACCGCAAGATCGTAAATAAACACCTCCGACGACGGGGACCGGGTCATCGGCAGGGTGTGGGCAGTGAGGCCGCCCACCACGTCCGCACCGTCAAATGCCGCCATTGCCCAGAAGGAATCAGTGCCGAGCAGCTTCCGCACGTATTCCTCGGAGAGCGGCGCACTGCCCTCGTCAAAGACCGCAGCCATCATGGCAAACAAAACGGCGGCCACGGCCTCGTCGCCGCGGGCCAACCGTTTGACCTCCAGATCACCCATGGCAACATCATGCCATGGGTGGCGTCTGGCGGTCAGTGCCCGGTACCCATGACCCGTGACTTGAGGATCTGCACGCCGGGTCCCTCCAGCTCCTCGAGGTAGGGCGCGCGTCCGGCCATTGCCATGACCAGGGCCAGGGTCGTCCCGGTGACCAGGGCTCCAACACCAGCAGCGAAGGGCCCGTCGTTTGCCTTCAGCTGCAGGCCTTTGGCGTTGCTGCCGCTGGCCACTGCGAAATTGCGGCTCGCGTAGAATTCCGCAACCGGCGTCAACGCCTCAATCGACGGTGTGCGGGTCAGCCCTAGTGGTTGGCGGATGTCTTGGGCGTGGACAAGGATTTCTCCCAGGTATGCCGGGGTGTGGGACGATGGCGCGAGGCTGCTGTTGATGACGGCACGGAACCGGTCAAGAGTCTCAGCCGGGGTGCTGCCGAGGTGCTCCTGCAGACGGCGTTGATTGTGGATGTCAGGCCGAAAGCGCGCACCCAGCATGCTGCGCATCCATTGCCACTGGCCCACGCTCGCCGCCGCACTCAGATGCGCAACCACCTGTTCAACATCCCACTGCCCGCACAGCGTGTGCAGATGCCATTGCTCAGTGGTGAGTCCGGCCAAATCGTCAGCCAGGGCCGCACGCTCAGCATGCGCAAGGGCCCACAATGTGCTGTCCAAGGGTTTTGCCATGGTTCCGGATTCCTTATTTCAATGTCGGGGCCGCCAGCAACATCCGCTGAAGGCAGCTGCCTGGTCATGTCAGTTTTGAAACGCCCACAATGATGACCTGCGTGGTCTTGCTGCCGTCGTAGCGGAGATCGTATTCAACGTTGAACCCCAAGGCTTTCCCGACACCAACGGCATAGCTTGACTTCTTGCCGGGCTCCTCTTGAGTGCTGGTAATCCAGCGTTGCACCGGGTCTGAGTCAAGGCCGTAACTGTGCACGGCATCTCGCAACAATGCCACATATTCGTCAAGAGTTTCTGCCGTCAGGAAATAGTGGACAACATCCAACACCGGGCTGCTGTCTGTTGTCACGAAGCGAACATGGTTGGTGTCTGCCTCGAGCGTGCCGCTGCTTCCCGCGATGGTCAGCCGAAGTTTCTCCCCTTCGTTGGCGATGACGTCGGGGCCATACGCTGTGTCCGGCAGCCCGACGTCGGACTTGGCGATGGACCCGGCGCGAAAGTCCAGGCGGAGGGACCGTGATGCCTTGGCCCGGGCGATCCCGAGCTCGTCAAGGGTGGAGAGTTCGGCGTTGTCCACCAACTCCTCCGGGGTGAAGTCGGGTGGTCCGCTTGACTTGCGGACCGAGAATCCGCATCCGGCGAGGGCCGGTCCGAGCACGGCCAGGGCGCCTGCCACCACCATCCGGCGTGAGGGGTGTGCGATGAATTGATCAGACACAGACAGTCCTTCCGGCAGTGTTGCTTCCAGCCTAGGCGATCAGCGGGTGCGGGCGGCCCCGTGCTTTGGAGCATCCGCACAGTTGTCAGGGGCATGGTCAGCGCCATGACGAACCGTCGGTACCCTTGAATGGTGATGAAATCTCCCCTTCCCGTGCGCAATGGCGTCAATGCCACCCGCGTGCGCATCCCCGATGAGGGTCCCTGGACAACAGCCATGGAGTTTGTGCTGGAAAAGTTCGGCCATGTTGACCCGGCCGGGATTGTGGACAGGTTTGAACGCGGCGAAGTCATGGCGCTGGACGGCGAAATTATCACCCCCGCAACACCGCTGAACCAGCACATGTTCATTTGGTACTACCGCGAAGTCCCCGTGGAAGAACGCCTGCCCGTGGAACTGTCCGTGTTACACCACGACGACGACCTTGTTGTGGTGGACAAGCCGCACTTTTTGCCCACCACGCCCGGGGGCATGTACGTGCAGGAATCGGCGCTGGTGCGTTTGCGGGTGCTCCTGGATTTGCCCGAGCTGGTGCCCATGCACCGGCTGGACAGGATGACCGCCGGAGTGCTGCTGTTCTCGGCCAACCCGGACACCCGCGGCAAGTACCAAACACTGTTTGAGAAGCGGCGCATCCAAAAGACGTACCGCGCAGTGGCACCCGTCCGCGAAGACCTGGAACTGCCGTTGGTGGTGCACAGCCGCATGATCAAATCGCGCACCTACCTATTAGCCCAGGAAGTTCCCGGCGAGCCCAACGCCGAAACCCGGATTGAGCTCATGGACACGCGCGTGGATGAATCTACAGGCGAGAAGCTTGGCCTGTATGACTTGGCCCCGCACACGGGCAAGACGCACCAGTTGCGCGTGCACATGGCATCCCAAGGCATCGGGATCCTCAACGATTCGTTCTACCCCGTCCTGCACGAAAAGGCGCCGGATGACTACACCAAACCGTTACAGCTGCTGGCCCACAGCATTTCCTTCATTGACCCGCTGACCCGCGAACCCGTGACGTACTCCTCGAAGCTGGAGCTTGCAGCCTTCCCGAACCACAACTAACCCGCAGAAAACGTCGAAAATTCGCGATTTTGGTGCGATTTTCGGCGTTTTCTGCGGGTTAGTTGCAAAGCGGGTCAGGAACCGATCGCGGCGATCGCCACCACTGCCCTGACATCCACCTCGGGTCGCTGCAGCGCCACCTGTGCACGTATCAGGGCCGCCACCGAACGCGCTGTGGCGGGCGCCGGCAGCGTGCCGTCGGTGCCGATCCGCACTTGGACACTCATGACGGGCCGCGTGGCACCCGCACCGGACTCGTCGTCGGCCAGGCCAGCTTCCTCGGTGCACACAACAAAGGGCACCGGCGCTGGCTCACCGTTTGGTCCCAACAGCGCCCCCAACGCCTTGACGGCATTGAGCCAGAGCGGATCCGCGGAGTACACGGCGGCTACCCCGTCCGCACCCAGCACCATGTTGTGGATGTCTTCCTCCAAGCTCACTGCTTTCCCTCTTCTGTGCTTTCAGGCGCCTCTGCATTCCGGGTACCGTCCCCCAATGGCGGGCGCATGTCGGTGAATGCCACGTTGACGGCTGCAATATTCAGTTCAGTTTGTACCAAAATTTGCGCCAAAACAGCTTCCCGCAGTTCCTGCGCCAGCGACGGCAGCTGGTAGCCGTAACGGGCTGAGACGTTAATGTTCACTTCCACGGGCGCACCGGGGACGCTCACATCACCCTCAAGCCGGCAGCGCCCAATGAGCACCCCGCCCAGGGAGTCTCCCACGGCGCGAACCATGGCAATGACTGAGCCTTCAGTCGCGCTCAAGTCCTCCATATCGCCGCCTTCCAAGGGAATGGACCGTCCGGCCCGGGTCTCCAGCTTCAAGTTTGCCAAGATGCCATCCAACCAACCTGTATCCCCGGCACTTGCGCTGGCCACGTCGTCGTCCAGCAACTCCATGGCCGCAGCATTGAGGCTGCGAAGCCCCGCCAGCCGCGCCTGGCATTGCGGGCAGTGGTCAATGTGTTCTGCGTCCGGGGAGGCGCCAGTGTCCAGGTAATCACTGAGGTCTTCGATGTGCCTGCCGCAATCTTGCGTGTGGTTCATCGCCATTCCTCCATTTCCTTCACAAGCGTTGTCCGTGCCCTGGCCAGCCGGCCACGAACACTGGCGGCACTGATGCCCAGCGCCTCGGCAATTTCCTCATAGGACTGCCCACCAAATTCCTTCAAGACCCAACATCGTCGTTGTTCCTCGGGCAGCCGGGCCAGCGCAGTACTCAACGCCTGCCGCGCGGAGCCCGCAACGGCCGCCTGATCGGGAGTGGGAGCCTTGTCGGCCGTCTCCGGCTGCTCGTCCACATTCCCATGGGACTTTCGACGCCGGCCCGCATCCACCGCCCGACGCCCCACGATCCGCATCAGCCACGCTTTTACCGCTGTCCCGTCCTGCAGAGACCCAATGTCCTTCCACGCCGTGATCAGCGCGTCCTGCACTACGTCGTCGGCCTCGTCGTAGGTCCGGGCAAGGCGCCGGGCATAGGCCCGCATCAGCGGTCCATGCCGCCGGGCCAGGGCCTCAAATGCGGCCACATCGCCGTCGCCGGCCCGCTCCGCCAGAACAGCGTCAGGGGCGTCGGCGAGCTTGCCCGTTGGATTGTGTAATCGTGTCACCGGTATTGGCCTCTCTTGATGTCCCCGCCATGTCCGTGCTCGGTGCTCAACAGCGTTGCCCCCATGGACAACGATGAGCCCATGCGCAGCATTGGCCGGCAGAACGGAAGCTCCTGCCGGCCAATGCTGCACGGTGTTTAGTTGCGGCCCTTGATGGCGCCGTACCCTGCTGCAACCACAAGACCGCCGCCGATGGACAGCAGCCACGTCCGGATGTCGAAGAAGGAGCCCAGATCCGTGCGGAAGATGAGCGTTCCCAGGAAACCGCCAACAATGGCGCCAACAACACCCAAGATGATGCTGGTGACCCAACCGCCGCCCACCTTGCCCGGCATGACGGCTTTGACGATGACGCCCACAATGAGGCCCAGAAGAATGAAACTAAAGAAACCCATGATGTTCTCCTCGTTCGGTTATTTGCGAGTTCAAGCTAGTTACTTGTTGAAGCCGTCTTTGAGTTTCTGGGCGGCACTCTTGATGTCCCCGCCTACCTCGCCGGCCGCGTCCTTGATCTTTTCGCCAGCCTGCTTGGTCGACGCTGATGCCTGATCCACGCGGCCCTCCTGTTCCAGATCCGGGTTGCCCAACACGTGGCCAGCCTTTTCCTTGGTCGCGCCGAGTCCCTTTTCTGCACTGTTGCTGATCTTCTCATTCAGTCCCATAATGTACTCCTTATTGATTGCTGCATAGGGTTATTTTCTTACGCCACGCGTTCGCTGCGGGCAAATTTACTGCGGGTGCCGGACGTGATGCGGACCAGCACCGGGATTTGGGTGCCCAGCAGCGCGTCGATTTCCGTGACCAGATGTTCGACGTCGTTGGCCAGTTCCACCGGTGAGGCTCCCTTGCGGGCCTGGACACTGAGTTTCAGCCCGGTGCCTGTGATTCCGGAGCCGCCCTTGGTTTTCCAGGACTGCAGGGACGTTGACAGCACGTGGGTATTCTGTGCCAAGGCAGCCTTCACGGCTTGGCTCACCACGGCAGTGTCCACAGTGGTGTCCCCTGCCTCGCTTTGCATCTGTGCCACCTGGTTGCTGCGGCCGGTCCCCTGCGAGGCAATCCAGCACACCAGCAGCACGGTGGCGAACAGAAGCAGCGAAAACACAGCAACTGTCCACCAGCTGATCTCTGTTCCGGGTATCCGGGCCGCACCCAGCCGTTCCTGGATGCGGGCCCAGACGTCCATGCCGGCCTCGGTCCAGGACAGGGCGAATCCCCTGCTGGTGCCGGCAAGTATTCCCAGGCCTGCGGCTGCGATGAGCAGCAGGCCCAGCAAGGCCAGAAGCGTGCGGTTCAGTCCGCGGCGGGTGCCGTTCATGCGCCCACCGCCTGGTGCAGGCTCGCTTTGGTCTGCGGAGTGGACACGGTGACCGCCAGTGGACGGCGAAGTCCGTAGCCGGCCACTTCACGTTCCACGGCTTCCTTGACGCTATCCGCGTCCGCTGCCAGGCCGGAGCCCGGCTGGAGCACAACGTCGATACGCTTGCGCCCAACGCTGCTGGACACTTGTTCCGGCGCTATCTTGGCCACCGTGCGGGCGATCCGGGAAACTGCCGCTGCCAACACTTCGCTGTCAACCACCACGGCAGAACGCGGGTTGCTGGTTCCCCCGGGGTTTCCCATGATGTGCCGTGCTTTGCGCCCTGGCACTACGGCTGCCGCCAGCAAGGCTATGCCCAGAACTGCCAGCACCGTACCGGCTGCCACCAGGGCACCCGGGATAGTTTCCGTGGCAACGGTGGCTGTGCGCCTTGCAAGCTCAGCCGGGGACATCAGCAGAGCTGCATTTCCCGTGGCCGAGAGGACCATCTCCACCATCAGCCACACCAACACTGCCACCAGCACCGCCGCGGTAACGATCGAAAGGGCCGCCCTGCTGGAGTGGGTTTCGCGCAGGCCCAGCCGGCGCACAGCTCGTTGCAATTTTGCTGGTGCCTTGCTTGCTGGCGCATTACTCACTGGACTCTCCTGACTTTTCTGTGGTCCTGGCCATGAATGCCGGTGTAGCGGATGTCCACCCGCCGCACATCGGTTCCGGCAAGCTCTTGAATGCGTGCGGCAACCAGCGCCCTAGCCGCAGCCGCCCGCTCAAAGATGGTGCCGCCGTCGTTCCCCATCCGCGCGGGGTCCCATAGAGCCAGGGGCACGGCGAGCTGGACGCTGAGTTGTCCTTGCTCGTCGCGCAGGCTGGCCCGGACATCCTTGCTGGGGACGTTGCAGGCCTCGGCGGCAACCGCTGTGATCAGTTGCGTCATGGTGCCTGGGGAAATAGTGGTGTACCCGGCACGCGTGGTGGGGCGGATCTGCTGACTGTCACCGCGCACCGAGGCCAGCGTGCCGGCACTCATGAGGAGGTGCGCTTCCCGCGAAGGGCATCAACAACGCCCCGCAGATCCACTGTGCGGCCCAATGACCGGCCGGCCACGGCACCGCCCACTACGGCACCGATGACCATGAAAATCGCCACCAACAGCATGGCCCAGAAGCCAAACGCCAGTGCGCTAATGGCCAGCACGGCGGCTACGGCCGTTCCCGTCTGGGCGGGGGTCATGAGACGCGGGAGCCGCGCGGTTCACGCTGCTCGTCGTGGTCGGTGCGATTGACCTGGGCGGGCGTCTCATCGGCTTCGTCGGAGTCGATGTGGATGTCCGTGATGGACACGTTGACTTCGGTGACTTCCATGCCCACTACGTCCTCAACGGCCGAGTAGATGGCGTCACGGACAGCATCGGCAACCTTTTGCAACGGGTGCGGGTATTCCACCACGATGGTGACATCCACTGCAACCTGCGTCTGGCCCACTTCGACGCTGACGCCCTGGGTGAGATCCTTCTGGCCAACGGCCTCGCGGAGCGATCCCAGTGCCCGGGCTGCTCCACCGCCGAGGGCAAACACTCCCGGGATGTCCTGGGCGGCAATGCCGGCGACCTTGGCGACTACGCCGTCTGCCACCGTGGTGGTGCCACGGCTGGTGCCGGTCTGCTTTGTTGCTGCGCTATTGGCTGCAGGGTTGTTTGTTGCAGCGGGGTTCTTGGGCTGAGGCTGAATAGTCAAAATAATCACTCCAGAAATTCTTCGTGTTTGGATTGCTTCAAACTCGGTGCCTGGCGGCGCCTACATGGATAAGGCGTACCGAGTGACGAAATCCTCACGGTGAATTTCACGTGATCCGCGTCACATGTCAAACTAGCCCGCAGAAAACGGCGAAAAATGGCGTTTTTTATAGATTTTTCGGCGTTTGGTGGGCCCCCGCGCCCGAGGGTTCCCTGGCCGAGCTTGCGAGGGCAGGGAGGGCGCGGGGAGGGCTAGTTGCATTGAACTAGAGGGGGAGCCACTTTCCAGCCGAGCGGCGGGCGGTGCGCAGCGCGCCAGTGGTGGCCACAGTATTGATCCCGTGCGCCATGGAAACCGCAGCGTTGCGCGCAAGCTGGTTCTCGGCGTCGTACTCGCTGGCCTCCACCATGAAACGCACCGTGATGCGCGGGGTTCCGGCCACAATGTCCAGCTGATTGGCCTCCACCACATGGGCGGCCCCAACGGCGGCAACCGCCACATCCATGACTTCCTCGGGAGCGTGGCCCGGGCGCAGGCCGGTGATTTGGATGGTGGCGCGGAAGGAAGGCATGGTTCCAGCCTAGAGGAATGGGGCACCACGCAAAAAAGACGGCGCTTGCGCAAAGGGACGCCGGTGGAGCGGTGTCTTTTTGCGCAAGCGCCGTCTTTTCCCAAAAAAGTGGGAGCGGGTGCAGGTTAGCCGGTGTTGCGCAGGCCGGCGGCCACTCCGTTGATGGTGATGAGCATGGCGCGTTGCAGGCGCTCGTCCACGTCGGCCTTGGTGATGTCGGCTTCACGAACGCGGCGCAGCAATTCCACCTGCAGGTAGGAAATGGGATCCAGGTACTGGTCGCGGACGTTCAGTGAGCGCTTGAGCAACGGCTGGTTGTCCAGCAGCTCGGTCTCGCCCGTAAGCAGCTGAACTTCTGCAACCGTGAGGTCATACTCGGCGCGAATGGCCGCAAAGAGGTGGTGCAGCGGTTCCGGAACCAGCGTGGCCACGTAGTGCGCGGCAATGTCCATGTCCGTCTTGGCCAGGGTCATTTCCACGTTGGAGATGGTGGAGGAGAAGAAGTGCCAGTGCGCCAGCATTTCCTTCAGCTCAGCACCACGGCCGGCCTCGCGGGCGGCCTTCAGGCCCGAGCCAACACCGAACCAGCCCGGCACGATCTGGCGTGACTGGGTCCAGCCAAACACCCACGGAATGGCGCGCAATCCGCCCAGGCCGGAGCCCGAGTCGGGGCGCTTGGATGGGCGTGAACCAATATTCAAAGAGCCCAGCTGCTCCACCGGTGTGGATGCCAGGAAGTAGGCCGGCAGGTCCTCATGGTCAATCAAGGTCCGGTACGTGCCAAAGGCTGCGTCGGAGACAACTTCCATGATTTCGCCGAAGCGGCCCAGGTCATCGTCCGAGTGGCGCGGGGCCTGGTGCAGGGCCGAACCCTGCATCACGGCAGCCAGTGACAGCTCAAGGTTTTCACGGGCCAGTTCTGGCAGGGAGTACTTGTCGGAGATGACCTCGCCCTGCTCGGTGAACTTGATGGCGCCTTCAAGCACGCCATTGGGCTGGGCCAGGATGGCGTCGTAGGTGGGTCCGCCACCACGGCCAACGGAGCCGCCGCGGCCGTGGAACATGCGCACGTTCACGCCGTGCTTGACGGCAACGTCGCGCAGCTTGCGCTGGGTCTTGTGGATTTCCCACTGGCTGGTCATGACGCCGGATTCCTTGTTGGAGTCCGAGTAGCCGAGCATGATTTCCTGCACGTCGCCGCGGAGGCGGACCAGCTCGCGGTAGGACGGGTCGGAGAGCAGCTGGTCGACAATTTCTGCCGAGGCACGCAGCTCGTCAACAGTTTCCAACAGCGGGGCAAAGCCGATCTTGGCGTAGCGGTTATCGCCCGTGAGCTGCACCAAACCGGCCTCGCGGCCCAGCACAGCAGCCGCCAGCACGTCGTCGGCGCCGCGGGTCATGGAGATAATGTACGTTTCGATGACGTCCGGGCCGTACGTGCGCAGGGCGCGGCGGACTACACGGAAGACGTCGTACGTGCCGTCGGCAATGCCATCGAGCTTGATGGGGTGGCCGGACAGCGGGCGGTGGCTGGCCAGCTCGGTGCTCAGCACGGCCAGGCGCCCAGCACGGTCCAGCTCGGCGTAGGGTGTGCCCAGCTCGCCAACACGGTCCATGAGCTGCCCGACGGCGTCGTGGTGGTAGTCTGCGTGCTCGCGAATGTCCAAGGTGGCAAGATGCAGGCCGAAGGAGGAGATGGCCCGGCGCACCGAGGCGAGGGCGCCGTCGGCCACCAACGCCGCAGAATTGTTGCGCAGCGAAACTTCCAGCAACTCCAGGTCGGCAATGAGCTCCGCGGTCTCGCTGTAATCGCGGCCCACCTCATGGTAGGAGTCATTGGCCACGCGCTTTTGCGTGTTGATCAGTTTGGCCTTGATGCAGGTGAGCTTGAGGCGGTAGGGCTCGTCGGCGTTGAGTTCAAGGACGCGGGGATCAATGTGGGGCAGGTTCGCCAGATCGGTGGCGATGGAATCGGTCAGCTCCGCATCAGCACCACACAGGGCGCTGGAGTTGGAGAGGACGCTGAGCAGCTCGTCGATGAGCACCAGGGAGATCTTCACGGCGTTTTGGTTCTGCAGGATCAACACGTCGCGCGTCACCTCGGGGGTGACGTTGGGGTTGCCATCGCGGTCGCCACCGATCCAGGTGCCGAAACGCAGCGGGGCCGCGTCGGCAGGCAGTGAAACACCGTGCTCGGCCAGCAGGTCACTGAGTTCGGTCAGCACCTCCGGCATGGCGTCGGTGAGGATGTTGCGCAGGTAGTAAATAGCGTTGCGGGCCTCATCCAAGGGGGTGGGGCGGACCTTGCGCAGTTCATCCGTCTGCCACATCTGGTCGATGATCTCAGCCAATTTCCGGTCCTGGCGGGCGCGGGTGCTGCTGCCTTCCTCGGAGGGTGTGGACAGGATGTCGGAGAGCTTGCGGATCTTATCCAGCACCGAGCGCCTGGATGCTTCGGTGGGGTGGGCCGTGAAAATGGGGCGCACGTCCAGCTCGTTGACAACCTTTTGCAGCGCGTCCTTGCCGGCCTTGTCGGCAATCTCGGTGACGGCCTTGGCGAGCCAGCCGTCCTTGTCCGCGCGGCTGCGCAGGCTGCGCACGCGGTGCACCTGCTCGGCGGCGTTGGCCAGGTGGAAGTAGAACGCAAAGGCGCGGACCAGGTCGGTTGCCTGCTCCAACGGCAGGGAGGCGAGTACTTCGCGGACCTGCACGGCGACGTCGTTGGCACTCCAAGGGCCTGTGCCGCTTTCGCCGCGGGCAGCTTCCTTGGATTCCTTCGTCAGCAGACGGACCTGCTCCACCATGGCGAGCAACTCGGGGCCGTGCTGGCGGACCAGCGATTCGCCCAGCAAGGTGCTGACGCGGCGCACGTCGCGGCGTAGATCGGTGTCCTGCTCCGGGTCCTGCGAGGTGCCCGGCAGGTTTGCTTGCAAGTCTGAGCTCATGAGTCAGCGTCCTTACGGTCTGTGAATCTGGGGTGCTCGTATGCGACGTTGGATACGGTAGGGCCCAAGACAGGGCCGCTTGGATCCTACTTGGGGATGGTGCGCCGGAGCCAATCCGTCTCAAATAGTGTCAGCGCTGGGCCGCCGTGTAAAGGGCGTGGATCTGCTGCCAGCACGGGAAAAAGTCATCCCACCAGTGCTGCCAGTCAACGCTTTTGCCTTCCAGCGCTTCCTGCAAATGATCCAGGTGAACATGCCATCCGGCCAGGGACATCAGCACCACCTCATCCGGAACGGAAATGATGTTGCTGAACACCATCTGTGTGCCGGTCTCGGTGGGGGTGAGCTCCACGCGAATGGTCCCGTGCATGGAGTTGGAGAGTTCCAGGACGTGCGGCTCTGCAGCGTTGATGACGCGCCCGTTCCACCAGTCGGTCTCGATCCCGTGGCCTTCGTCTTTGACGTTGAGCCATTTCAAGTCAAAGGAGGACCCTGTCTTGGCCTTCCCACGGACCTTGGCCCACCACAGGGGGGTCTTTTCCGGATCGGTCAGCATGAGCCACAGCACCTCGGGCGTCACGGCGTAGTGCCGGGTCAATGTCAGTTGGGTGCGCTCGGCGTCCAGCGGGGCGGTAGTGCCCAGTTCAAACCGGGTCATGTCCTTGTTCAGCGCTGTGTTGGGTGAGTTTGTAGCCATGGCACCATTCTTTCACCCCGGAATAGCAATATGACCCCAAGGGTTGTGCCTACCGTAGAGCAACACCACAGTTTGCAAGGAGCCCCATGAGCACGCACAGCACCGAACTCGACCGCCTCACCCAGCGCTGGGAACGGTTCCGCCAAGGCCGCAACGCGGCGCTCGCCGCCCCTCACGGCTGGCTCACGCTCACCTCCTTCCAGTGGTTGCCGCCGGTCCCGTCTCCCCTGCAACACCTCCCCGGGCTGTGGAGTTTTGAAGGCACGACGGCGTTCCTCACCGCCAGCGCCGAGGATCACCTGACGCTGATGGAAAGCGGGGAAGCGGTGGTGGGCACCATTTCCGTCCAGCTGTCCGACGAAGAATCCGTCCTGTGGGTAAAATCCGGATCCGTTGTTGTTGAACTGGGCATGCGGGCCAACCGGTACATGATCCGCACCCGCGATCCTCAGTCCCCCACCCTGACAGAATTCACGGCTGTGCCTGTCTTTGACTACGACCCCGCCCTGGTGGTCACCGGAAAGTTTGAACCATACAGCGCGCCGCGCACTGCGGCCATCAAGACGGCGCATCCGGAGGTTCCCGGAATGGTTGTCTTGGTGGGCGACGTTGTTTTTGACCTTGCCGGCAACGCCTACCGCTTGGCCGCGGAACAAGGCCCCTTGGGTTCGCTGATAGTCACGTTTGCCGACGCCACGGACACTACCGGCTCGCATTGGCGCAAGCTGGAGCTGACCAAGCCTCGTCCCGATAATTCAGTGGTGGTGGATTTCAACCGCACCATCAATTACCCCAGCGCGTTCACTGACTATGGCACGTGCCCGGCGCCGTCGGAGGGCAACACCTTGCCGGTGTCCGTGGAAGGCGGCGAGTGCAACCTGCGCTAAGCAAAACCGCGCAGCCACTTGTGCCTGTGGTGTGGCGGCAGTTTATGCGCCTACTTGAGTGCTGGCATGGCGCATGACTCGAAGCCACTTTGGCTATGCGCTGGGCGGTTACCCAGCATGGCGCCAGTGACAAAGCTGCGCCGTGCTGGCCGCTAGCGAAGCGCATGGTCAAAGTCGGGGCGCACTGTAGGGGTCATGCGTCACCGCAGATTTCAGCTTTGCGCATAGGCCCTGGGCAACTGCCCTTCATCACCAGCGCTCATCTCGTGCGCGTTGCCCCACAGAACTGACCCGCAGAAAACGCCGAAAATTCACGATTTGGACGTGTTTTTCGGCGTTTTCTGCGGGCTAGTTGCAAGGAGGGCTAGACGATGGCTGATACGCCTGTGATGGCCCGGCCGGCGATGAGCGTGTTGATCTGGTGCGATCCCTCGTAGGTGTAGATGGCCTCGGCGTCGGCGAAGATCTTCGCCATGCCAAAGTCGCTGACAATGCCGTTGCCACCCAGGATGGACCGGCCCATGGCCACGGTTTCGCGCATGGCGGCAGTGGTGTGCGCCTTCGCGAGCGCCACCTGGGCCATGGTGGGTCCCGCTGCCGAAGCTACGGAACCTGTAGATCCGGGCGCACCGTCCTGCAGGGCGGCAATGCGGACCATCATGGCGAGCGACGACGTAGCGTTGCCCAGCATTTTGACCAACTGGTCCTGGATCATCTGGAAGGCAGCGAGCGGTTTCCCGAACTGCTTGCGTTCCACGGCGTAGGCCCGGGCCACGTCAAAGGCTGCCAGCTGTTGCCCCACCGCCTGCCAGGCCACGGAGATCCGCGAGCTGAGCAGCAGCTTGTTGATGTCCTCGAATGAATTCACGGATGCGAGTCTGTCGTGTTCCGGAACGCGCACGTCCACCAGGGTGATGTGTGCGTTTTGCACGGTCCGCAAGGCAATCTTGTTTTCAATCTTGGTACGCGTCACCCCGGGCAGCGTGGCGTCCAGGAAGAAGCCCCGCACCTGCCCGGTATCGGCATCCTTGGCCCAGAGCAGCATGCGGTCGCAAAACGTGCCATTGCCAATCCAGCGTTTGGCGCCGTTGACCACCCAGTGGGTCCCGGAGTCGTCAATGACCCGCCGGGCTATGGTGACCATCCCGCCCGCCACGTCGCTGCCATGGTCGGGCTCCGTCAGGGCAAAGGCGCCGGTGCTGCGCAGGGAAATGGCGTCCGGGAGCATCCGCTCCTTTTGTTCCGGCGTGCCAAAGTCGATGAGGGCTTGGACAAAAAGGTCGTGGTGGACCAGGAAGAACGTGGCCAAGGAGGTGTCCGCCCGCGTCATTTCGGCCACCACCAGGCCAGTGAACAAGTGGCTGAACCGGCGGCGGTCCGGTGCTGCCAGCTCCAAGGCGGCAATCTTGGGCAGAATCTGCGCAGGGAATTCGGCGTTGTTCCACCAGCCGACGGCGTGCGGGGTCACTTCAGTGGCCAGGAAAACACGCAACTGCGCCAATTTGGCTTGTTCGTCAGCACTCAGCGACGCCGCAAAACCGTAAAAGTCGGCGCCGGGCAGCTCTCCCGGAGAAAATGTCATTTTGGTGCCATCCGGATGGCGCCGTCCAGACGGATGGTCTCGCCGTTGAGCATGGCGTTGGCGCAAATGTGCTCCACCAGGGCCGCGTACTCGGCGGGCTTGCCCAAGCGTGAGGGGTGCGGCACCTGCTGGCCCAGCGAATCCTGCGCGGCCTGCGGCAGCCCCGCCAGCATGGGAGTCTCAAAAATGCCCGGCGCAATGGTGACCACACGGATCAGCGACCGCGCCAGCTCGCGGGCCAACGGCAAAGTCATGGCCGCCACCGCCCCCTTGGATGCGGCGTAGGCAGGCTGGCCAATCTGCCCGTCAAAGGCCGCCACGGACGCCGTGTTCACAATGACGCCGCGCTCGGGGCCGAACTCTCCGGCCAGCGGTTCAGCCGCCGCCATGGCCGCGGCAGCCAGCCGCACCACGTTGAACGTGCCTATGAGGTTGATTTGGATGACGCGGCTGAACTGCTCCAGCGGCAGTACGCCGTCGCGCCCCAGCACCTTGCCGGGGGTGGCAATACCTGCACAGTTGACCACCACCCGCAGCGTCCCGAGCCACGCGGCAGCCTCCACCGCGGCCTGAACCTGCGCCTCATTGGTGACGTCGGCCGGGGCAAACACGACCCGCTCCCCCAGCTCCGCCGCCAGTTCTGCGCCTTTCGAGCTTGGCAGGTCAAGGAGTACGACGCCGGCCCCCGCCGCATGCAGCCGCCTCGCCGTTGCCTCGCCCAAGCCGGACGCAGCGCCAGTAATCAGCGCAACGGTGCCATTGTGTGAAATTTCCATGGATCCTCCTCGTTGAGGCTGGCCCGAAGCGAACCGGGCCCAGAAATGATTGCGTTAATGAATACTAACTGAAATTCTGTGGTGGCGGACCCGCGTGACGGAGCTTTTCGGAACGGCCAAACAGTACGCTTGGTGCCATGACAGGCAACCACTTCCAGCCCACCACGGCCGGGGCCACAGCCGCCCACTGGGCGGCGCTCGCCGAACAAGCCGGCTCGGACGTGAATACCCGCTTTGGCCACCGCCTCATGGGCCTGCCCGGAACTTGGCTAGGCGCCGTTGACGCCGCCGGTGATGGGCAAGTAGCCAGCCGCCGGCGTTCAACCCCGCAATCCCCCTGGAACTACTGGTGGCAGGCCCACTATCTGGACGCCATGATCGATGCGGCCCAGCTCGCGCTCAGCACAGGAAAAGGAGCGGCCGCAGCCAAGGAACTCCAACGCGCACAACGCCTGCTGCGCGGCATCATGATCCGCAACTTTCTGCGCTTTCCCAACTATTTTTATGACGACATGGCCTGGCTGGCGCTGGCAGCCGCGCGGCTCAACGACCTCCACCTGCAGGTTAAGGGCCGCCGCGCACCGCTGGCCCGGTTCGCCGTCAGCGCCCTGCACAAACAGCTGCACCTTGCCCATGACATGGTCCTTGGCGGCGGCATCTACTGGTCCCGCAAACGTGATTTCAAGAACACCCCGGCCAACGGTCCCGCCGCACTCCACTTCACCCGGATGGGCGAGGTGGATAGGGCCCGGAGCATTGTTGAGTGGCTGCGCAGCGAACTCTTTGACCCGGAGTTGGGGCTCTATGTGGACGGCATCCACCCATCAGCCACGGGCCGCGACGTTGAAAACACCATCTACACGTACAACCAGGGCCCCATTCTGGCCGCACTGCTGGAACTGGGGCAGCCCGAGTACCTGGACCAAGCCGCCGGGCTGATTGACGCGGTTGCCCGCCAACTCCGCACGCCCGGGGAGGGGATTCGCTTGGAGCCGGGAGGCGGCGACGGCAGTCTCTTCACAGGCATTCTGTGCCGCTATCTTGCCCTGGCCGCGCGCGAGGAGAGGCTGCCGGCGAAAACCCGGGAAACGGCGTCGGACATGGTCAGGGAGACGGCTGCGGCAGTTGCCGGGCAGGCTCCGGAACAGCTTTCGGCCGCCGTGCAGCGATGGAGTATTTTTGCAGCGGCTGCCACGTGTCCACAGCCAGGACCCGCCCCAGCATCACCACAGCCAGCGCCACGGAGGCCATGACGACGCTGAACCAGTGAAAGCCCAGGTAGAGCCGGCTGATGGCTACCGCCGGGATCAGCACGACGGCGGCAATCACCGCAACCGCCCGGAGCACGGTGGTGCTGTGGCGCGAAAGCAACAGGTACGCGAGCACCACCGCGGTGACGATTTCCCAGAGGATCGGTGCCCCATGACTGCGCCGGGCCACGAACCAGCTGTGGACGGACTGGTCCCAGACCGCGATGCCCATTTTTCCCCTACAGCACCGCGGCTTCCACCCGGGGGTCCGACGCGGAGCACCCCAGCGGGCTGAGCGCCTGGTCCAGATCGGCGATGAGGTCAGCAACGTCCTCCAGACCGATCGAGAGGCGGACAAGGTTGGCACCAGGCCGGGCCTCCGGGGCAACCGGGCGGTGGGTGAGCGCGGCGGGGTGCTGGATGAGTGAGTCCACGCCGCCCAGCGAAACCGCATGGGTGAACAGTTGCACGGCCGAGGTAAATCGGTTGGCCGCGTCAAAGCCGCCGCGCAGGGTGATCGCAACCATGGCTCCGGGACCACGCATCTGGTGCTGCAGCAGGGACCGTGGATCGCCGTCGCTCCCCGGGAAATAGACCTTCTCCACCGCCGGATGGTTGGCCAGCCAGGCGGCAATGACACGGGCGCTCTCTTGCTGACTGCGCACACGAATGGGCAGCGTGGTCAGGCCGCGGTGCAGCAAGTACGCTCCCAGCGGGTGCAAGATGGCCCCGGTGATGGCGCGGACCCGGCGCAGCGCTTCTGCGGTTTTCTCGCTGCAGGCGATGACACCACCCACGGCATCGCCGTGGCCGCCAATGTACTTGGTGGCGCTGTGCAGGGACATGGCGGCACCCAGGCTGATGGGGTTTTGCAGGATGGGCGTGGCGAAGGTGTTGTCGACCAGGACGTCCACGCCGCCCGCCTGAGCCACCACGTTGCGAATGTCGACCAGATCAAGGGTGGGGTTTGCCGGCGTTTCCAAAACCACCAGGACGGTGCTGTTGCGCATGGCGGCGGCAACCTCGTTTTCCGTGCAGAAGGTCACCTCCACTCCCAAGAGGCCGGAGGCCAGGAGGTGGTCGGTGCCGCCGTACAGCGGACGAACGGCAACCACATGCGGCTGGCCGGTGCTGCGTCCACCATCTTGGGCCGTGACGTGGGCGGTGGCCTTGCTGGCCAGGATGGCAGCGGTCATGGCTGCCATCCCCGAGGAGAAGGCAACCCCCGCCTGCGCCTTTTCCAATTGGGCCAGGGCGCATTCAAAGCGGGCAACCGTGGGGTTCCACAACCGCGCGTACACGGAGCCGCCGTCGGCCAGGGGATGCCCGCCGAGCGCCATGGACTCATAGGAATCCCCGCCCCGTTCAATGTCGGGAAGCGGGTTCGTGGTGGACAGGTCAAGGGGAAGCGCGTGGACACCCAGCGCCTGCAGGTCCTCACGGCCACCATGCACGGCCACGGAATCGGGGTTCAAAAATTCGCTATTCATGGCTCAACAATGAACGTGTGAACAACATTTATCTAGATATTTGAATGAATGAGTAATAAAGTGAGCCAAATCAAGCATTTCCACCAAGGGATACCGGCTCTACGGGAGGCACCTTGCAGAAAGCACAAACACCCAAGGGTGCTGCCGGACTGGATCCCCTGGATCTGGCCATCCTGCGGGCGTTGCTCACGGACAGCGGCCTCACCAACAAGGCCATTGCCTCACGGCTGGGCCTTGCCGAGTCCACCTGCGCATACCGGCTGCGAACGCTCAGGGACGCCGGTGTCATTGTGGGAACCCGGGTCAAGCTGAGCCTTGAGGCGCTGGGATTCCCACTGCAAGCCATTGTCAAGGTGCGGCTGGGCAGCCACAACGCCGAGCATGTGAACACCTTGTACAGTCAGCTGACGCAGGTTCCCGGCGTCATCGCCGCGTTTCATGTCGCCGGTGAAGATGACTTCCACCTGCACGTGGCGGCGGAGAATCCCGAGGCCCTGCGCGATCTGGTGCTCAAACACATCACCGTCCACCGGGTGGTGCGCCAAACCGAGACCCAGCTGATTTTCGAGGCGCGCGACGGCGTTGGGGTGCTCGCCCAGTAGGCCGTGCCGCGCCGGGCCACACCGGTGCCGGGCCACACCGGTGCCGGGCAGTGCTACGTCGCGCCGGCAGGCTTGCGTTTTTGCGGGTACGGAGTCTCGCCGCTGGCAAGCATCTGCACAAAGCGTGCAACGTTTGCTGCCCTGATAGTCGGCGTCTTGACGCTGGTGGTGCGGTAAATCAGGGCATACCTGTTGGTGGCCGTGAGCACGTCAAACATGGCCTGCGCCTGTGGATTTGCCGCAATGGCAGCCGCCAAGTCCGCGGGAAACTCGGCACTGGCCTGCCCCTCATAGGCAGCTTCCCAGCGTCCATCCGCCTTGGCGGCATCGGCGGCCGCACGCCCTGCAGCTTCCATCAGGCCGGCGTCAACCAGCCGGTCAAAATGGCCCGTATTGATCTTGGACCACTTGCTGGACTTGGTGCGCGGGGTAAACCGCCGCAGGTGACTGCCGTCGTCGCGCTTACCCGCAACCCCGTCAATCCAGCCAAAACACAGTGCCGCATCGAGGGCCCCCGCATAGCTGAGCTCCGTCACGGAACCGCCCTTTTTGTGCAGCACCAAGCGGACGCCGGGACTTGAGGCGTGATTTTCGCTCAGCCACGCCCGCCAGGCACCGGCGTCGGCAAGGAGCAGCTCCGGAAGTTCAACCATGGTCCAACAATATCGCCACGATGGGCGCCGTTGGGTTGATAATTGGAAGTAAACACTTCTTCAGGAGAGACCATGCTGCGCGCCCGTCCAGTCCTCTACACCTCAAAGCTCGCTGAGTACTCGCAACTGCTGCTTGCGCTGGGCATGTGGCGTGTCCAGGACGCCGGCGATTGGCAGGTCTTCGATTCAGGTAACGGAAAAGTTGGTCTGCAGGGGGTCCTTCCAGGGGAGCAGGACGGCACTGCTGCGCTGGGCTTTGAAATCCGTGACGCCCCGATCTTTGTCCGCCGCACGCTTGCCGATGGGACGCACGCCGAGCTGGTTGATTCCGGCCACGGCCCCACCGCGCGCGTCATTGCCCCGGACGGTTTCACGTTCCTGGCCGACCCCGTGGTGGACACCCCCTCCGCCGAGCCAGCCACCAGCCCTCTGACGGTGGTGCAGCTGTGGAGCGCCCCGGATGTCGGGGAGGCTGAAAAGGTCCTGGCGGACATCGGCGCGAGGCCGGTGGCCGGGCGTCCCGACGCGCCCACCCTCTTTCACGCCAAGAACGGCGGTCTGACGGCCGCCCGCCTGGGTGAGGGCTCCGGCGTCGAACTTGGATTTAAGTACGACGGCGACCTCACCGCCTTGGCTGCCCAACTCGCCGCTGCGGGGGTGCCGGCCTCCCTTGACGGGGACGTTGTGGTGGTCCAAAACCCGCACGGCGGAACCCTTCGGATTGTGGATTCGCTGGAATTTTGATGCGCTTAGCGGAACGGAGGCGGCGAGTGGGGCGCGGATGGGGTAGAACTTAGGTATGAGCGTCCGTACTCCTGATCCATATCCCGGCTGGCTGTCCAACGAAGACCTGTATGAGGCCCGCAACCGACTTCCCATGGTTTATGTGGAGGTGGTTCCGGTGCGCATCGACCCGCTGGGCTATGTCAACGAAATTGGTTTGCTGCTCCAGGCTGACGAGGAAGGCGCCATGGTGCGCACCTTGGTCTCGGGGCGTGTGCTGTACCGCGAGACCATCCGGGCCGCGCTGATCCGCCACATTGAAAAGGACTTGGGCCCGCTGGCGTTCCCGCAGCTGCCTGTCAGTCCGCTGCCGTTCACGGTGGCCGAGTATTTGCCGTCCCCTTCAGAGACCGGTTTCACGGACGAACGCCAGCACGCTGTGGCCATGGTGTACGTCATCCCCGTCACGGGCGAATGCGAACCACGCCAGGACGCCCTGGAACTGACCTGGATGACGCCCGAAGAGGTGCTCAGCGAGGATGTGCAATCGGAATTTGTGGGCGGCCGCGGGGCTCTGGTGCGCCAGGCCATCTCCTATGCGGGCTTGGGCCGGTAGCAGTCCGCGCGCCACACTAGCCGGTTTCGCGTATCCGGCGTAGATTACCTTCCATGGCTGCCACCGAGATTTCTCTGCTCATCAATGCCGACGCCGAACAGCTGTGGCGCATGCTCCGGGAACCGTCACGGGTTGCGCAGTGGCACGGCTGGGACATCGACGGCCTGGGTGAGGAGATTACGCAGATCTACTTTTCTTCCGTTACCGAAAGCGCCGACCATTTGCGGTTGGAGCTGGAAATGGGCGACGTCTTTGTCCTTGAGCCCCGGCCCGATGGCACCTTGCTCACGCTGACCCGGGGGGTCACCACCGGTGAGTGGGCCAAATACGATGCCGACGTGACCGAGGGCTGGACCATGTTCGTGCACCAGCTCAAGTTCGCCGTGGAACGCCACCCTAAAACACCCCGGCGCACCCTGTATGTTGATGGCACCAGCGCGGCCCACACCAATCTCTGGGACGCCTTGGGCATCGACACCGGCTGGCTGCCGGAAGCCGGTGAAGCCTACGAGATCACGCTCAACACGGGCGCCACGCTGGCGGGAAAAGTTTGGTACCGCACGGAAACCCAGGTGGGGCTGACCGTGGCCGACTACGCTGAGCACGGCGACGGGCTGCTGATCATGGCTGCACAGGCGCCCCTGCCCGGCGTGCGAGAACACCCCGGCGCCCAAATCTGCGCCACCACCTATGGACTGGGCGCCCACCACTTTGACGCCATCGCCGCACAGTGGGACGCCTTCATGGAAGACCACTACTCCGACGAATAAACGGGTGCGGCGGGTTGCGTTGGACACCTTCGGAAGGGGATGCGGGCAAACACTGGCAAAATGGAACCATGTCCTCCCCTGAAACTGTTACAAATTTCCTCGCGCCCGATCCCACAGGCGCACCCGGCACCATCCCCGCCCGTCCGGCGTCGCAAAGTGAATTCAGCTTTGACGTCACCACACGGCTGAACGAGACGTGCTCACCGGGCGCCGACCAGATTGCGCTCAACGGCGGGGAGTTTCAGGGCCGCACGGGCGTCATCACCACACCCCACGGAACCATCAAGACCCCCGCCTTCATTGCTGTGGGCACCAAGGCAACCGTGAAGTCGGTGCTTCCCGAGTCCATGGCCGAGCTGGGCGCGCAGGCGCTGCTCTCCAACGCCTACCACCTGTACCTGCAGCCGGGCGCCGACCTTCTGGACGCTGCCGGCGGGCTGGGCAAATTCATGAATTGGCAGGGCCCCACCTTCACCGACAGCGGCGGCTTCCAGGTCATGAGCCTGGGTTCCGGCTTCAAGAAGGTCATCAACATGGACGCTGTGGCGTCCTCCCCCCACGCCGGTGCCGATGATTCGGTGGCCGTCGGCAAGGAGCGTTTGGCGCACATTGACGACGACGGCGTCTGGTTCAAGTCGCACCTGAACGGGGACATGCACCGCTTCACCCCCGAGGTGTCGATGCAGGTCCAGCACCAGATCGGCGCGGACATCATGTTTGCCTTCGATGAGCTGACCACGCTGCTGAACTCGCGCGGCTACCAGGAGATGTCACTGGAAAGGACGCGGCTTTGGGCGCTGCGCTGCATTGCCGAGCATTTCAGCCTCACCGAGGAGCGCGTGGGCAAGCCGTACCAGGCATTGTTTGGCGTGATTCAGGGCGCCCAGTATGAGGACCTGCGCCGCAAGGCCTCCCATGATTTGGGCGAAATGAACTTTGACGGTTACGGCATCGGCGGGGCGTTGGAGAAGGAAAACCTGGGCACCATTGTGCGCTGGTGCTCCGAGGAACTGCCCGAGAACAAGCCGCGCCACCTGTTGGGCATTTCCGAACCCGATGACATCTTCACGGCCATCGAAAACGGGGCCGACACCTTTGACTGCGTCTCCCCCACCCGGGTGGCCCGTACCTCGGCCTTCTACACCCCTGACGGCCGCTTTAACCTCTCCGGCGCCAAGTACAAGCGCGATTTCACGCCCCTGTCCGAGGAATGCGACTGCTACACGTGCGAGAACTACACGCGCGCCTACATTCACCACCTGTACAAGGCCAAGGAGATGGTGTCGGCGACCTTGATTTCCATCCACAACGAGCGTTTCGTGGTGAAAATGGTCGACGACGCCCGTCTCGCCATCGAGGACGGCACATTCTTCGCGTTCAAGGCCGAGACATTGCGCCGCTACTACCCGAAAAAGTAGGCCCGCCACCGAAATTTGCTGCCGATGTGGTCTTTTAGGCCGCGACGTACGTCGGCTCGTGGCGCTTGAACCAGCCGATCGCGGCAGCGGTGACGGGGATCAGCAGGTACTGCAAACCCACCTTGTACACAAAGCCCACCACCACGTAGTTGGCGAACATCCCGAAGCCCACAATGCCAATGACGGGCGCGGCAATGGCGCAGAAGATCAGCGTGTCAACAAATTCGCCAACACCACTGGAGCCCATGAGACGGGCCCACAGTTTACGTTCGCCGTGACGCGCTTTGAGCCTGACCATGATCGTGGAATTGATGGTTTGCCCGGCCAGGAACGCGAGCAGGCTGGCCAGCACAATTTGCGGCACCGGCCCCAGCGCGTCTTCCATTGCCTGCTGCTTGGTGACTCCGTAGTCGTCGGTGAATCCGGGCAGCGCAATGATCACCCAGTAGGTCAGGGAAGCGAAAATGGACAGCGCAAAGGTGGTCAGAATGGCTTTGCGGGCCACCTTGAAACCATAAATCTCGCTGATGACATCACCCAATATGTAGGCGAACGGGAACAGGAAGAACCCGCCGTCGGTCACGATGGGCCCAAAAAGCACGCCCTTGGAGGCGCCAATGTTGGAGAGAATAACAATCACTGCCATGCACGCCAACAGGATCCCAAAGTAGGGACTTCCGACGGCGGCGAAGGAGGGTGTGGCGCGGGCGCCTGATGAAAGAGGGGTTGCCGAAGCGTTGCTTTGCAGCGAGGACATGATGAAGTCTCAAATTTCTGTAGCTAAGTGGTTTGCTCATACCGGCGCCTCCGCAAGGAGGTTGGGCCTGTCGGCTGTATTATCACTGGACCCGTCTGCACCCGGGCCATCCCCAATTCTGCCATGAGCTGCACATTCTGCCCACCCGGGCACCCTAGGGGCTAGGCTGAAACGGAACGCCGAATGCCATGCGAGGACGCTAGGAGTTACAAAAATGAATTACTGGTGGGTCAGCCACGGCCGCAACTATGAGTCAGCCATCGACGATGGAACCCTCTGGAGTTGCCCGGCCCCCGACGGGGATGCAGAGCGGGAGATCATCAAGGAACTTCGCAAGGGCGACGTGGTGTTCAACTACTTCGGCCCCTACGTGCGGGCCATTAGCGTGGTCACGGACCAGTGGCAGGACAGTCCGCGCCCTGCGGGATATGAGAAGCATCTCGAAGAACCCGACCAAGGCTGGTTGGTGCGTACACACCCGCTGGCAGAAAACTTGCAGCTGCACCGCCAACGCGCAGCCGACATCACGGCCGACGGCGGGCCCGGACCCTTCAATGCAGCCGGCAAACCTGCGCAGCGCTACATTTCCGCCCTTTCCGTCGAGGAGGGGCAGGAGCTTCTGGCCGAGGCTGGTGTCACAGCCCCGCAATCGTCGGCAACAAGCCTGCGCGGCCTGCCCGGCAGCGTGTGGGGCGCCGATGAGCCGGATGAAAAGACCCTGACGACCATCCGCTTGGAACAGGCCCATCTGCGCAAGAACTTGCTGCGGGGACGCCTGACTGCCCCGTGCGCCCTGTGTGGCGAACAGTACCCGGCCCGGTTGCTGATTGCTGGCCACATCAAACCCCGCCCCGAATGCAACGATCAGGAACGCATGGACTACGCGTCCAATGCCATGCTGACCTGCGCCCTGGGCTGCGATGCACTGTACGAGTGGGGCTACATCGTGGTGGGGCCTGTCGGCCAGATCCAGGCCGGCCAGGCCGCGGAAACTCCCCGCATCGAGGCAGCCGTGGAGGCCCTGGTGGGTGGCCACTGCGCTGCCTTCGACGAGCACACGGCGGACGCGTTTGCCGAGAACCGGCGCCTTATGCTCGAACCCCAGCCGTAAGCCCCGCCTGCTAACTAACATCGCCCAACCTTCGACGCCGGCATACTCCTGTGTGCCAGCGTCGAGTTGCGTGCGCCCAGAGTTCCCCCGCTCCACGCCACCGCAGGCGCAGGATGTGTCCAAAAATGGACATTTTGCAATTGGGATTGCAAAACTTTAATTCTGCAATCATAATTGCGGAGTGACCCACCTAACACCCCAGCCCGCGAATGTGCCTGATGCCACGTTGCCGAGCCCCGCAGCGGACCCCGACGCAGATGCCACTCACACCCGCATGGACCCCACCGGGCCCGGCGTTGATTGGCTCGATGACATCATGGCTGGCACGGCCCTCCCCAAGGCCCAGAGCCGGGTTGCGGATGTGATCATGCGCAACCCGCAACTGGCCTCCTATGCCGAAATTGCGGAAATTGCCGCCCGTGCCCAGGTCAACAACTCCACCGTGGTCCGCGCCGCCCAGGCCCTGGGATTTGCGGGCTGGCCGGATCTGCAGCGCGAATTGCGCTCACGGTATCTGGTGAAGATTTCCACCGAGGACACCTTGGTCCAGCACGGCGAGCACAGCAGCCCCCTGCGGGCTGCCTTGACCCGGGACATTGAAAACCTCCGCCTAACCCTGGACAGCAATGAGCCGGCCGAGGTCGAGGCCACCATCGCCACGCTGGCCGCGGCGAAGTCGATCCTGGTGGTGGGCCATGGCTCCTACGCCGCACCCGCGGGTGTCATGGCCCACCTGGGGGCCACCATGGGGTACCCCATCAGCGTTGAAAGCCGGGCGGGCGTCCACTTGGTGACCAGCACGAACTCGCTGGGACCGGGCGACGTCATGGTGGTCATCAACATTTGGCGCTCCATTGGCCAGATGATTGCCGCCGCCGAGTCTGCGCACCGGGCAGGGGCCACCATCATCGCCATCAGCGACATGCGCCGCGGCCGGCTGGCCGCCATTGCTGAGCATTTGCTGATTGTCCCCTCCGAGGGCATCGCGTTCTTCCAGTCCGTCACGGCCACCACCTCCGTGGTGTACGGCCTGCTCGCCGGCATGCAGGCCGCCCACCCGGAGCGCAGCCGGGAGACCATCCGCCGCTCCCAACAGCTCTGGAAAGACCTGGACATCCACCTGGACTAGCCACTCTCACTCCCGACTCCACCCTCCCGCCACACCCAAGGAAACTCCACCATGAACCTGACCGACATCACCGCCGCAGCAGCCGGCGTCCACGCCGAGCTGGCGTCCGGCGTCGAACATTGGCATGAAAAAGTCCACCTCCTGGCCCGCGCCATCCACGCACACCCGGAACTCTCCTTTGAGGAGGTCCGCGCCTCTGCCGGGATCGCCGCATTGCTGCGTGAGGGCGGCTTCGAAGTTGAGATGGGCACCTCGGGACTTCCGACGGCGTTCACGGCCACCGTGGGCAGCGGCGCGCTGACTGTTGCCTTGTGTATCGAGTACGACGCCCTCCCGCAGATCGGCCACGCTTGCGGCCACAACCTGATCGCCGGCGCCTCAGTGGCCGCGGCCCTGGCTCTGGCACCGCTCGCGGACAGTCTGGGCATCACGCTCAAGGCCATCGGCACCCCCGCCGAGGAGCACGGCGGCGGCAAGGCCATTATGCTCGCTGACGGTGCGTTCGACGGCGTGGGCCTCTCCCTTATGGTTCACCCGGTCCAGGATGGCATCACTTACAACCCCGCCGGAACCAGCGCGCAAGCCGTGGGCCGCTACCGTGCAACGTTCACCGGCAAGGCCGCGCACGCCGCAGCAGCGCCGCACCTGGGCGTGAACGCCGCCGACGCCGCCGTGCTGAGCCAAGTGGCTGTGGGCCTGCTGCGCCAGCAAATTCCGGGCGACCACCGCATCGCCATGTACGTGGCCGAGGCCGGCCACGTCACGAACATCATCCCCGAAAAGGCCGTGGTGGAATTTGAATGCCGCGCCTTCACCCTGCCGGAGTACGAATCGCTGCTGGTCCGGGTCCGGAACTGCTTCGAGGGTGCCGCCCTGGCCACCGGCACTGGCTTGTCCATTGAGCCCACCGAGCCCCTTTACGAGCCGCTGCTGCAGGACGACGACCTTGCGGCTCACTGGACGGCAGCCATGGACGTCTTCGGCAAGGACACCTCACCGGCAGCAGGGCTGGGCGGCGGCTCCACCGACATGGGCAACATTTCCCAGGTCATCCCCAGCCTGCACCCGTGGTTGAGCATCCCCGGCGCCGACGTCCCCATCCACTCCCACGCCTTCGCCGCCCTGGCCGACACCCCGGCCGCCTACGACGTCATGTTTGAGGCAGCAGTCGCCCTGGCCTGGACCACGGCAGACGCTGCCACCAACCCAGAACAACGCACCCGATTCATTGCCGCCGCCTACGGCACGGCCTTATCCGAGGAACACACAGCATGAGCACTCGCATCGCACCCGCCAAAGTCGGGTTAAAAGAAACACTTCCCATTGCCCTGCTGGCCTTGATCATCGCCTTGGCCGTGCAGTTCATCGGCTCCGCGAAGATCAACGTCGGCATCGGCTCAATCGTCATCTTCCCGATGGTCTGGGGCCTGATTGTGGGGCTGCTGATCTCTGTTCAAAAGTTCAAGCCTCTGGGCCTGGATCTGCAAAAAGTGGCCTCCGCTCTGGTGGGTGTGGCCGTCATGTTGCTGGTGGCCCGCCTGGCTTTCAACATTGGCCCCAGCCTTCCGGTCCTGATCAAGGCGGGGCCCGCCCTGCTGCTGCAGGAAATCGGCCACCTGCTTGGCACCGTGATGTTGGCACTTCCCTTGGCAGTGCTGCTGCGCATGGGCAAGGCCACGGTGGGCGCCACCTTCTCACTGGACCGTGAACCGTCCTTTGCCATGGTTTCCGAGAAGTACGGGCCAGACTCCGACCAGTACCGCGGCGTTTTGGCCATGTACGTTTTCGGTACACTCTTTGGCGCCGTTTTCATCACCTTGCTGACGTCCCTGGTGGCCAACTGGGGCATCTTTAACCCGCTGGCCTTGGCCATGGGTTCCGGCGTTGGTTCCGGCTCCATGATGGCTGCCTCCGCGGCCAGCATCATTGAGGCTTACCCGGGCGACGAACAAGCCATCCTCGGCATGGCGGCTGTCTCCAACCTGATCACCACCATCCTGGGCGTCTACGTGGGCATCTACGTTTCCCTGCCCCTGGCGGAGAAGTTCTACAATCTACTCACCCGCAAGACCCGCGCAGCAGAAGCCCTTGTTACCGCCAACGCTGCCGCTGTTGCCCCCACGGCCGAGCAGAGCGCCGCTGCCGCCGCAGAAGACGAAATGAACCGCGAATTCCGCGAAAAGGTGGCCCAGTCATCCGCCGAGGTCAAGCTGCCCCTGTGGGTTTCCCTGAGCGTATTGACCATCCTGGGTGTGGCCACAGCATCGGTGGCGGCCAAGGGCCTGCACTGGAATGTCCTTGGCGGCTACGCCGTGCTGATGGGCTTGGTCCTGCTGGGCCTGTTCCTGGGCAAGGTGTCCCGGAAGGTCTCGGCCATCATTTGGATCACCACCATTGGCGCCTACATTTCCAGCCCGTGGTTCTTTGCCGGCGAGCCGCTGGTCAAGCTGGTCTCCGCCGTCGACTTCCTCTCCATCGCCACCGTCATGCTGACCCTGGCAGGACTGTCCCTAGGCAAGGATGTGCCATTGCTGAAGAATATTGGCTGGAAGATTGTCCCGGTGGGCCTTGTGGCGATCACGGCGTCGTTCCTGCTTTCGGTGATCATCGCCGAGTTTGCGCTCGGATACTGGTCATAGCCCGCTAGCATCGAACTATGACCTCATGGCAGCAGGATGTCCTCGGCCCGAACTTTCAACAGCTCACCCTCGACCTGCCCGCCGGCGCTCCGGCCACGCTGGTCCGCTATGTGGGTGATGCCCCGGAAGGGAACCCGCGGCCTCTCGCGGGGGCCGACATCCTGTATGTCCATGGCTGGAGCGACTATTTTTTCCAGCGCGAACTTGCCGAATTCTGGCACCAGGCTGGCGCAAACTTTTATGCGCTGGATCTGCACAATTACGGCCGCAGCCTGCGCCCGGGGCTTGTCCCGGGCCAGGTTGCTTCCCTGACCGAGTACGACGACGACCTTGCCGCCGCGCTGGCGGCCATGGGGCGGCGCCCGGTCACCGAAGAAGTGCTGGCCCAGCCTGCGGCCCAGGAGCCTGCCGATGCGCAATCCTTTGAAATGGCGTTCCTCGAGCAAGCCAAACAACGACTCAGCGCCGCCTTTGACGCGCTGACGGGCCGCGAACGCCCCGTTCCGCACCAGGTCCCCCGCGAACGTCCACTGGTTCTACTGGGTCACTCCACGGGCGGCCTCACCCTGAGCCTGTGGGCGGCACGGCATCCCGACGCGGCTGCAGCTGTGGTCCTGAACAGCCCGTGGCTGGAATTTCAAGCCACCGAAATGGGCCGGGCCATGGTGGCACCCCTCATTTCCGCGCGCAGCCGATTCAAGCCGCTGGCGCCCCTGCCACCCATCGATCCCGGCTTCTACACCCGGGCCGTGTCAAAACGGTACGACGGCGAATGGGACTACTCATCAGAATGGCGCCCGGACCGCGGCTTCCCCGTCACTCCGGCATTTTTGAACGCCGTGTTCCAGGGACAGGCGCAGCTGGCGCGCGGCCTAGGTATCAAGGCCCCGGTGCTGGTGATGCTGTCCGACAAGAGCTACCTGCAACCCAGGTGGTCCGCCAACGCCCTGGCCGCCGATGTGGTGCTGAACGTGGACTCCGTGGCCAAACGCTCCCTTGATCTGGGCCTGGACGTGACGCTGCACAGGATTCCCGGAGCCTTCCATGACGTGTTCCTCTCCCCTGCGGAGATCAGGGCACAGGCCTACGCCCGCATGGGCCGCTGGGTGGAAGCGGCCCTTGACGCTGCGGCTCAGCGGCGCTGGCAGGAACAAACCAGCTAGTTGCGCGCACCATAGCCAGACGGATGTGGCGCCCCTGTGACAGCGGCACCACATCAGCATGCTACGGCGCGCTGGCGCAAAGTCTTATTGCCCGATTTCGGTCCGCACAGCAAACAGTTCCGGGAAAAACGTCAGCTCAAGCGCCCGCTGCAGGAAGCCCACACCGGAGGAGCCGCCCGTTCCGTGCTTCATGCCGATGGTACGCATCACGGTTTTCATGTGCCGGAAACGCCACAGCTGGAAGTTGTCCTCCAGGTCAACGAGTTCCTCGCAGGCCTCGTACAGGTCCCAATGCTCGTCCGGTGCTTCGTACACAATCTTGAACAGCTGCACCAGCTCGGCGTTGAACACGTGGGCACGGGTGACGTCGCGGTCCAGGATTTCGGCGGGTACGGCAAATCCGCGGCGCGCCAGCAGGCGCAGGAATTCGTCGTACACGCTGGAACTTTCCAGCAGCTCAGCGAGCAGTTCCTGGGCTGCGGGGTCCCCCGCGAACACCTTGAGCATGCCGGCGTTCTTGTTGCCCAGCAGGAATTCCACGGCCCGGTACTGGTAGGACTGGAACCCGGAGGAGGCACCCAGGTCGCCACGAAACTGGGCGTATTCGCTGGGCGTCAAGGTGGCCAGCACGCTCCACTGCTCGGTCAACGAGCGCTGGATGTGCTTGATCCGGGCCACGCCCTTCATGGCCGCCCGCAGATTGTCCTCGGCCAGGTAAAGGCGCACGGCCCGCAGCTCGTGGAGCACCAGTTTCAGCCACAGTTCGGAGGTTTGGTGCTGGATGATGAACAGCATTTCATCATGGTGCTCGGGCTTGCTGACGGGCTGTTGGGCGCTCAGCAGGGTATCCAGCGCAAGGTAGCTGCCATAGCTCATCTTGTCGCTGAAGTCCGTCTCAATGCCGGACTCAATCTTGCGGGTGTTCTTGGGCATGCCTTTTCCTTTTCCTTCAGGTGCTCACCCACCCACCCTACGCCCGGCCCAGCAGCCCCAACACAAGTTCCCGACAGATGTCGTACGACGCCGAGCCGACGTCAATCAGGTCCATATGGTCCCCCGGCACCCTGATCAGCCGCGCGTCTCCGCCCGCCTCCACAGCAGCGGCAACGTAACTTTCGCTCTGGGAGGCGGGGACGTCGGCGTCGTGCACGGCATGGATGGCAAGAACCGGCACGGGCAGAGGCACCGCTGCGAGCGGATCCGCAAACGCCACGTTTGGCCCCAGCAGCGCCGTCACGGCATTGTTACTGAGCCCCAGCTGCTGCGCCTGGCCCAGGTTCAGCAGCCCCGACTGACTCACGACGCCGGTCACCGCCACCGCGGGTTGCGCACCCACCGCCCCCGCCGGGAAGGTGGAACGGCCCGCGGCCCAGACGCCCAGTTGCCCGCCGGCCGAATGACCCAAAATCACCACGGAGCCAAGGCCCAGGCCATGCTCGGAGGCAGCGATGGCCAGTGCGTCAATGCCCGCTGCCACGTCAAGGAACGTGGTGGGCCAGCCGCCGCCATTGCCCATGCGCCGGTACTCCAGGTTCCACGCAGCCACCCCATGCCGCGCCAAATCGGCGGCCAACGGCGCACCCAAATCGGCAGAGTAGGCGCTGCGCCAGTACCCGCCGTGGATCACCACAACAACGCCTTCCAGGCTCCGTTGAAAGGGTAGGAACAGCTCTGCCCACTGGGTAGGATCGGGGCCATAGGCGTAGCGCTGGACGGTGATATCGCTCATACGCGAAGCCTACAGTCACCTCAACGAACCGTTCCGCTCTGCGTCAAACTCCCCGGCACTTCGGCACAGAACAGTGTTGCGCCAAACCGGTGACGGGTTCGGCGCCCAACAGCACGGGAATCTTCGGCGCAGCTCGCGGGTTTGGCACTACATAAGCAAGGTATCCACACGACGATAAGGACTCACACCATGAGCTCAACCATGAAGGCCATGACCTACGCACAATATGGCGGCACCGAAGTTTTGGTACAAACCGAGCGACCCACGCCCAAGGTCTCCCCCGGCGCTGTGCTGATCCGGGTCAAGGCAGCCGGCGTGAACCCCGTTGATTGGAAGGTCATGTCCGGCGGGCTGGATCCGCTCATGGACGTCAACTTCCCCGTGACCCCGGGCTGGGATGTTGCCGGCGTGGTGGAAGCAGTAGGTTTTGACACTCCCGAGTTCAAGGTGGGCGATGAGGTCTACTCCTACGGACGCCGCGACACCGTCCAGGGTGGCAGCTTTGCCGAGCTCATCGCCCTGCCGGCAGCCGCCGTTGCCCACAAGCCCAAATCGCTGTCCTGGGAGCAGGCCGCAGCCCTGCCGCTGACGGGCATGACGGCCCAGCGCACACTCGACGCCTTGGGCACGGCAGCAGGCCAAACCCTGTTGATCCACAACGGTTCCGGCAGCGTAGGCCGCACGGCCATCCAGCTGGCAGCACTGGCCGGCGCGCGCGTCATTGCCACGGGATCGACCAAAAACCATGATCGCCTGCGTGAACTGGGTGCCGAGCCGGTGGAATATGGCGCGGGTTTGGTGGCGCGCGTGCGCACGCTGGCTCCCGACGGCGTCGATGCCGTGGCCGACTTTGCCGGCGGCGTCCTTGAGGACACCTTGGCCCTGCTCAAGGAAGGCGGCCGGCACGTATCCATCGCGGACTGGACTGTTCTTGGCCACGGCGGGCAGTACATCTGGGTTCGCCCCGACGCCGCTGAACTGGAGCGCCTGAGCGTGCTGGTTGAGGATGGCAGCCTCGGCGTGGACGTTGCGCAGACCTTCCCCATGGAGGAGGCCGCCGCCGCGTTCGCGGCCAGCATGTCCGGCCACGGCTCCGGCAAGATTGTGCTCACGCCATTCACCGCCTAGGAACCACCCTCTTTCGACGCTCGCTCACATATGAGGCACTTTCGGACGACGCTCGCTCACATAGTGTGAGCGAGCGTTTTGGGTGTGGCGTACCTGACGATGCATCCCCACCGGCACCATGCCGGCCAGCGCTGCATCGACTTTGACGTTACCTTTAAGGGAACCCTCCCGCTATCCCAAGGAATGCAGTGGCCAAGAAGCCCAAGAGCACCAAGAAGTCCCGTTTCGGCAATCCCGTAAAAGCGGCTGCCGACGCGGCCACCCGGACGCATGCCACGCCGTCGGCCGATGCCCGGCTGGAACGCGCCATGATCGCCCTGTCGCCGGGCTTTGTTGCCTGGCTGGAATCCCAGGGCCGCCCGGACAAGTCGATCGACATGAGCCTGTTGATCCTGGACGACTTCTTCGACATGTACCGCATTGTGGAACCACACATGGATCCCACGGCCCTGGTGCCCGCAGCGGTCCAAGAGGTCATGGACGTGACGGCCGACGCCAACCCGGTGGGAGTCATGGGCATGCGCAGCGGCGTGCGCGACTACGCCAACTATCTGGACCAAATGCGCCTCTGGACCGGCGCGCCGGAGGACCTGGATGTAGTTCGGGACGTGTGCAATCAAACCGGCGGGCCCGGCTCGGACTTCGACAGCGATGAGGTGTCCCCGGAGGACTGGGAGTTCGCCGACGTCTTCATTCCAGTGCTCAGCCGGGAGGAAATGGTTGAAACGGCCGCGAAATCCCCTCTGTGGAAGAACACGCTGGCCCTGCTTCAGTGGCTGGGTGACGGCCGCGAGCTGACAGCTGACGGCACCATGGAGGCGACCCCGGACGCCTTGGCGGCCCTGGCCCACAGCGGGATAGGGAAGCTGGGCGCAGCCAAGGTCACCACGCCCCAAGACCACCTCGCCGCCCGGCTGGATTTGTACTGGGAACTGCTGAATGTGGCGGGCCTGGTGTCCGTCGAGGAAAACCACCTCCGCCCCACCCCGGCCGCACTGGCCCTTGCCGGCGAAGACGACATGCTCCTTGCCATGCGGGACCTCATGGGCCAATTCATCTACATCATGACCCTCGAAGGATCCGAGGAAGGCGACTACGAGGAGTGGCACCTTGACATGGCCGATTGGCTGACCCAGGCCGCCTCCGAGGCCCCGCCCGAGGCCGAGTTGCTCGTCCAGGCCCTCGAGGAGCCGGACGCCGCGGACCCGGACGTGCTGGCGATCGCCCAAAACATCGCCCAGTGGGCACAGGAGGGGCTGGTCACCGTGGGCGAATTCGTTCAGGTGCCGCCAGCCTGGCGCCCGGATGTCTTCGACATGCTCAAGGACGATTTCCCCATCAAGGCCACGGGCCCTGGCGCTGCGGACCAGATCCAGCCCGGCACCGACTGATTTTCCCTTAAAGTACGACGGCGGCACGCACCTTCACCACAGAAGGCGCGTGCCGCCGTCGAACTTTCGGAAGAATTCAGTGCCCTATCAACGTCGCCAACTGGTCCAACGTGTTCTCGTAGCGTTCCTGAACGATCCGGGTGTGCAGCCAGGTGTCAATGTGGCGAACCCCGGCCAATGACCTCAACTGGGCCACGATGTGGTTGTAGGCGTGCTGTGAATCCGTGGCTATGGTTGCCACCAGGGAATACCGGCCAATGGTCCGGGCAACGAATTCAACACCATCCACGTTGGCTAACAAGCGGACAACCTCGGGTGAGGCGTCGCCAATCAATGACATGCCGCAGCCAAAAACAATGGAGCCCGAGGTCCCGTTTCGCCGGGTGATGGCGCCAATTTGCATGATATTTGCGTCAATGAGCCGCAACGCCCGCGTCCTGCAGGTGCTCATGGAGACGCCCACTGCTTCACCAATCTCGGCGAAACCTGTCCGCCCGTCCTGCTGGAGGATCCGCAGGACGTCGATGTCTGTTTGGTCCAGTGACAGGCGCTCCAGCACTGGTTCTTCACCCAGAAACAGGCTGCGGATAACCCGCTCGTACAACAAAACGTTGACGCCAGTGACCGCGGGAAGGGCACTGACAAGGGCCACTGTCTGGTACAGCTCCCCCATGGTGCCCATGCGCACCTCAACCACTATTTGGTGGGTTCCGGTGGTTTCGGAGATGTACACGGCAGAATCCAGGGCATCGATCCCCCGCAGGGTTTCCTCATTGTCCCCGGAAACCTGCACTGCCAAGTGGGCCAGCACCTCGAAGCCAAGAACCCGCGGGTGAACGGCAGCTATGACCTTCACCTTGCCCGAGGCCAACAGTTCGTTGACCCGGGCGGCCACATGCGCGCGGTTGCTGCCCACGGATTTGGCCAGGTCGCTGTAGGAGGCCCTCCCGTCAGCTTGCAGCTGATGTACAAGCGATCTGTCCAAAGTATCCATTCCATCTTTATATCAGCAATCACGCCACTGATGACAAATAATTAACAAGACTGGAACAATTCCAACAACTTGCAGCGGTTTACCCGAAACTCCTGTGCAACATTGGAACAGATACTGAGATATTCCAATAATTTGTTGACTTAACGTGCTGCGTGTCACACACTGGATGAGACATCCCCGCTGACACCACCAAGCGTGCAGCAATGCCTCACTTTCAGGAGAACTACAATGGCGAATTTCTTCAAACTTGCTGCAGCGGCTTCCATCGGCCTGCTGGCACTTTCCGGCTGTTCAGCTTCCATTGGGGAAGAAGCTGCAGTCGGAAACAGCAATACGCCCAAGGATCTGGTCAACGCCGGCCAGGTAACTTTGTGCATCGACCCGGAGTACCCCCCGCTTGAGTACTACGCCGACGGTTCCGGCGGGGACATTGTTGGCTTCGACGCCGATGCCGGGCGCGCCTTGGCCGACTACTGGGGCGTCAAGATCAAATTCGAGGTCACCTCATTTGACGGACTCATGCCGGGCTTGCAAAGCGGACGCTGTGACATGATTCTTGGCGGTCTTTACACCAGCCCCGCACGCCTGGAGGTGGCTGATGCGGCACCCATCATGAACGCGGGCCCGGCAGCATTGGCAGCCCCGGGGCTGGCCGGCGAGCTCAAGAGCAAAATGGATCTCTGTGGCAGGAAGGTTGTGGCCCAGGCCGCGTCCAGCAACGCAGCATCAATAACCGCGATGGGCGAGGAATGCACCAAGGCCGGCAAGAGCGCCCCGATACTCTCCGAGTACCCCAAAACTTCAGACACCGTCCTGGCAGTGATCAACGGCAAGGCTGAGGTCCTGGTGGAAACCAATGTGGCCGCCGCCTACATGGTCACCCAAAACCAGGGCAAGTTGGAAATGGCCAATCAGGTCTTCGACCCCGACACCACCTTTGGTGTGTTCAGCAAGAAGGGCAGCACCTTGACCCCTGCCATTGCTGCGGCCTTCAAAGCCCTCAAGGACGACGGCTCACTGGCCAAGGTCGCCACCAAGTACAACCTTGACCCAACCATTCTTGACGTCAAGTAATTAGGGCCACGATCCCGCCCGGTACATTCCCCGCACCACACCCCGGTGCTGCTCAGTCCGCACTTAGCAGTGGGCCCCGCCCACCATTCGCACGAGAGTACACAGACAATGTTTTTTGATCCAAACATCTTCTTCGAGCAGCTAGTCAGCGTCGACTACATCAAGGGCGCGGCCTTGTCGGTGGCGGTGGCCATCGTCGCCCTCATCCTCGCAACCGTCATCGGCTTCTTCATGGCCATTGGCCGCACGGCCAAACAGCCGTACTTGCGGGCACCTGCCCACTTCTATGTCTGGTTCTTCCGGGCCATCCCTGCCCTGTTGGTGCTGTTGATCATGTGGAACGCCCTTCCGCAGATGATTCCCGCACTGCGCGCCGATTGGTTCTCTCCCTTCATCGCAGCCTCCGTGGGGTTGGGTCTGGTCGAAGCGGCCTTCATGTCAGAAATTATTCGTTCGGCACTGCTGAGCGTCGATGACGGCCAGGCGCTGGCCGGTCGGGCGTTGGGCATGTCCCCCGCAAAGGTGATGATCAAGGTGGTCCTGCCCCAGGCCATCAGGATTGCGCTCCCACCTACAGGCAACGAGTTCATCGGACTGATCAAATACTCATCCTTGGCTTCGGTCATCTCGCTGCGCGAGCTGCTCACAACCGCCCAGGTGGGTGTGAACATCACCTTCCGCTACGCCGAATACTACGCAGCGGCCATCGTCTACTACCTGGTGATTGTCACCATTCTCTCGTTCCTGCAAAACCGTTTGGAGAAGAAGTTCGCGTGGACCTCCAAAACGGCAAAAGTCAAGAAGACCGCTGAACCCGTCGTCGCCACCCAGGTAGGTATCTCATGAACACCGTCACCAGCCCTGCCCAGGAGCACACCATGACAACGCAAGCAGTCCTTCAAGTGCGGGACCTTCACAAAACCTACAACGGCAACCAGGTCCTCAAGGGCGTGGAGTTCGACATCAACAAGGGCCAGGTCAAGGCAGTTCTGGGCCCCTCCGGCTCGGGCAAGTCCACCATGCTGCGCCTGATGGCCCTGCTGGAACCGGCCGACTCCGGGGAGATCCTACTCAAGGGCAGCAGGATCGGCAGCCGCGAGCACAAGGGGAAAGTGCTGCATCTGCCGGAGCGGGCTCTCGCCATCCAAAGGCAGGAAGTGGGCATGGTCTTCCAACGCTTCAACCTGTTCCCGCACCTGAGCGCCGAGCGCAACGTGATGCTGGGGCTGACAAGCGTCAAAGGCATCTCGCACCACGAAGCCCGCGCCCAGGCCAGGGAAATGCTGCAAAAGGTGGGTCTGGACAACCGGGCAGACCACTACCCTTCGGAGCTTTCCGGTGGGCAGCAGCAGCGGGTGGCGATTGCCCGCGCGCTGGTCATGAACCCCTCCGTGATGCTCTTCGATGAGCCCACCTCGGCACTGGATCCGGAACTGGTGGGCGAAGTCCTGGAGGTCATGGAAAACCTGGCCGAGTCCGGCATGACCATGATCGTTGTCACCCACGAGGTGCGTTTTGCGCGCCGCGTGGCCAACCAGGTCACCCTCTTTGACGGCGGCGTCATCGTGGAGCAGGCCGAACCCGAGCAGTTCTTTGAAAATCCCCAGCACGAACGCACCAGGAAGTTCCTCAGCCATGTCCATTAGCACCCTCCACCCCTCCAAACCGCCGGAAGCGCCGGCGAAGACCCTGCGGGCCGTCTACACAGACATGGACGACGTCGAATTCCTCGCCGGGATGCGGTTGCTGGAGGATTGCGGGTTCAGCGTTGACTACTTGAACACCCAGGATCCGGCGCGCATTGCCGCCGAGGCCCACGATGCCACAGCCTTGCTGGTGGGGTATGCCGCCATCACGGCCGAGATCATGGATGCCATGGCGTCCTTGAAGGTCATCGCGTTGCTGTCCATGGGCTTCAACAACGTTGACGTTGAAGCGGCCCGGGAGCGTAGCATCTGGGTCACTAACATTCCCGGCGCAGCCACGGAAGAAGTTGCCACCCACGCCCTGGCCCTCACCTTGGCTGTGACGCGTGGCCTGCCTTTCTACAGCGCCACGGTGCAATCCGGACACTGGAATCAGCGGGACACCATCATTCCGCCGCGACTGAGCCAGACGCGGCTGGGCATTCTGGGCCTGGGCCGCATAGGCACCCGCTTCGCCGAAATGGCAGCAGGGGTATTTGGCGATGTGGTGGGCTACGACCCCGCGCTGCCGGACACGCTCGAGGTGCGCCAACGTCTAGCCGAGGCCGGCATCAGGCGCACCACCTTGGAAGGGGTGCGGGACACCGCCAATGTCCTTTCGCTGCACATGCCATTGACGGATGACACCGCGGACATGATCAACACCGAGTTTCTGGCCGCCATGCCAGCCGGGTCTTTCCTGATCAATGTCAGCCGCGGTGCACTGGTTGATTCGCAGGCGCTGCGTGACTCGATTGCCTCCGGGCATCTGGCGGGGGCTGGCCTGGATGTGCTCGATGTTGAGCCGCCGATCCAGGGCGAACACCCCCTGCTGGGCAACCCCCGCATCCTCATCACACCCCACATGGCCTACTTCTCGTACTTCACGGAAACCGAGTATGTCCGCCAACAAGCTCAAAACGTGGCCTCGTGGAAGTCCACTGGACGCCCGGACTCCCCCGTCGTCGAACTCCCCTAAACCATTCACCCACCCTCCGATTCCTAGGAGAGAAGTTCTTGCGTAAACTCACAGCCTTTGAAAGCCGCCCGTTTGGGCACCGTCCCACCATCGTCACGGCCAGCAAAATCCACACTATGGATCCCACGGCGCCAAACGCCGAAGCGTTCTTGATGATCGGTCCTGAGATTGTCGCCGTCGGCTCCCTGGCGCACTGCCGCGAGGCGGCAGCGGAGCACGGCGGCCAGTACCCCGATTTCCGTGACTTTGCCGGGGCCACCATCGTGCCCGGATTCATTGACGCCCACGCCCATCCACTGATGTATGGGCAGATGATGAGCTGGGTGGACTGCGGGCCGGACAAGGCCTCCACCATCGGTGAAATTGTGGAATTGCTGAAGGAAGCGGCCGCGAAGATCCCCAATGGCTTGCCCGTGCGCGGTTACGGTTATGAGCACAGGAACCTGCTCGAGGAACGCCACCCCACCCGCTTTGAGCTCGACGCCGTCGCGCTTGACCGTGAGGTGTACCTGATGAACGCCTCCGGGCATGGCGGTGTGGTCAACTCCTACACATTTGAGCTCAACGGGATCACCTCCGCCACCCCCAACCCGGACGGCGGCGAGTTTTTCCGCGATGGCAGCGGCGAGCTGACGGGTGAACTGTCAGACGCCGCCTGCAACATCCTCACCGGCGTTGACGGGGTCAAGATTGGCCACCACGGACCCAATTTTCACCTGGCCGACGAGCCGGCCGAGCACCTGCGCCAGCTCGGCGTGGCCCAGGAGAGCTTCCTGGCGGGAGGTGTGACGAGTATTGGTGACGCTCAGGTGTCCCGCCGTGAGTTTGATATGTACCTGCGCCTGGCCGCGGAGAACCAGCTCAAGGTTCGTGTGAGCATGTACCTGCTCTCGCACTTGCTCGACGACGCACTGGATATGGGCCTGCACGGCCAGTTTGGCAACGCTCACCTGAGCTTCGCCGGCATCAAGCTCTACGCCGACGGCACGCTGGGCGGCTGGACTGCCTACTTCCCCGACGGCTATGTGGGCGATCCCTGCCGCACCGGCCAGCTCTACCACGAGCCGTCAGCGTACAAGGAGCTCATCCGCAAAGCCCACGCGGCGGGCTTGCAGACAGCAACGCACGCCCAGTCACCCACAGCCATTGAAATGGTCATCGGTTCCATTGAATCGGCGCTGGCGGAGCATCCCGACGCCGACGCCCGCCACAGGATTGAACACTGCGGCCTGCCCACCCTTGATCAGATTAATCGCATGGCCGCGGCAGGCATCTACCCTGTCAACCAGCCGCAGCACTACTACAACTGGGGTGAGGGCGTGCAGCAGGCCATCGGCACCCCCGGCGAACGGTTCAACCCGCTGGGGGAATTCATTGCCGCCGGGGTCCCCGTCACCATCAGCTCCGACGCCCCCGTGGCCGAGCCCCGCCCCCTGGAAGCCATCCAGGCTGCCGTGACCCGGGTGACCCGCAACGGCCACAAGCTCGGTGCCAACAACTTGTGCATCACAGCCGCTGAGGCGCTGGCCGCCCACACCATCAACGCCGCCAAGGCCTTGGGTCGCGAGGATGACCTGGGCTCGCTCGCTGTGGGCAAGAAGGCCGATTTCGCCGTCCTGGCCCAGGATCCCCTCACCTTCGCCGCCGATCGAATCTCCTCCATTGGCGTCCTGGCAACCTGGATCGACGGGACCTGCCAGTACACTGCCGATCAGGGCGCCGACAGCAACCAGACGGACCGGCACGTGCCCGCCAACACCCCTTCCGCCCTTCACGCAGTGAATTCCTGACAGGAGAATCCCATGCAGACCCAAGCAACAGAGCTCAACACCGCCGTTGAGAGCATGCCCATCACCAACAACGCCGGTTACTCCATTTTGAAGACGCTGCGCAACTATGGCGTTGACACCATCTTCGGGATTCCCGGCACCCACAACCTTGAGTTTTACCGGCACCTTGCTCCCCTGGACATGCGCCCCGTCACCACCCGCCACGAGCAAGGCGCCGGTTACGGTGCCGATGGCTGGGCACAGCAGAGCGGACTGCCCGGCGTTGTCATCACCACCTCCGGCCCTGGCCTGCTGAACGCCCTTTCGGCTGCAGGCACTGCCTACTGCGAGTCACGGCCCCTGATCATCCTCTCCCCCGGCGTCCCGGAGGGTGAGGAGTTTGCTGATATTGGTTCGCTGCATGAAACCAAGGATTCGACGGCGGCTGCCGGAGCCATCGTGGAATGGAGCCGCCGCGTCCATTCAGCCACCGACGCCGTTGCAGCCATCCACGACGCCTTTGAAATGTTCCGCTACGGCCGCCCGCGGCCCGTGCACATTGAAGTGCCGCTGAACATTCTCGAAAGCGAATCCGACTGCGCTGCCGTGTTGCTGGAGGCCCGGCCGCTGCGCGCCGGCCAGGGTGCTGAGGCGGAAGCCCTGACCACGGCGGCGAAGTTGCTGCGCGAGTCAGTAAACCCCGTCATTTTGGCAGGCGGTGGCTCCATCCGTGCCGGCGCCCACGTGGCTGCCTTGGCCCAGTTGCTGCAGGCACCCGTGGTGACAACCCTCAACGGCAAGGGTTCCCTGCCCGAGTCACACCCACTTTCCCTGGGCTCGGACATCAGGCTGCCCGCCGCGCAGGATTTGTGCGACAACGCCGACGTCCTGTTGATCATTGGCTCCAAGGTGGGCGAGTCCGAAATGTGGGGCGGCAAGCTTGCCCCCCGCGGCACGGTGATCCGCGTGGACATCCTCGGTTCGCAGGCCAACAAGAACGTCAGCTCGGATGTGGCCCTGATTGGCGAGTCGGCCATGATAGTTGAGCAGCTGATTGAAGAAATTGGCGCCCAGGACCGTCCCGCAGCCGATCTGGCGGCGGTGCGCGCGGCATTGCGCACCCAGGCACGGGCCCTGTCCCCGGAATTGAGCCGCATCGCCGAGGAGGCTGCCTCGGTGTTGCCCGCCAACACCATTGTGGGTGGCGACTCCTCACAGATCACGTACCTGGGGACGGCGTCGTTCATCCCGCAGGAACACCCGCACTCCTTCCTCTACACCCCGGCCTATGCAACGCTGGGATACGGCCTCCCGGCGTCGATCGGGGCAAAGATTGCCTCGCCGGACCGCGCCGTGGTCTGCATCCTCGGCGACGGTGCCCTTATGTTCGCCGTGCAGGAGTTGATCACGGCCGTGGAGCAGCGCCTGGACCTGGTGGTGGTGTGCGTTGACAACGGCGGCTACGCGGAGATCCGTTCGAATCAGGCCGACCGCGGCATCCCGGCCGTGGGCGTGGACCTGGTCCAGCCCGACTGGGCGGCACTCGCCACAGCCTTCGGAGGCACCGGACACCGCATCACCGATGCTGTCGATTTCGCCCCGACCTTGCAAAAGGCCGTGCAGGCCCGCGGACTGCAGCTGCTGCACGTCCCCGTGGAACTGTTCAGCGCCACCACCACTCCAGAAGGGAACTAGGAAGCCACCATGACCCTTTCTTCAACAGAACTCGATGCCGGTCCCGCCCTGACGGCGGCCACCAAGGCCACTGCGCAGCAGTGGATTGACGACAACATGGGCAAGCTTTCGCTCTGGCACAAGCACATTTGGGACTTGGCGGAGCCTGCCTGGCGCGAATACAAGTCAGCCCAGTGGTACGTGGATTTGCTGCGGCTCGAAGGTTTCACGGTGGAGTCCGGAAGTGCCAGCATGCCCACCGCCTTCAGCGCGGAGTGGTCGTTTGGCGACGGCGGCCCGGTGCTTCTCACCTACGCCGAGTACGACGCCGTGCCCGGTAACTGCCAGTCGGCCGGCACCGAGCGCTCACCTCGCGAGGGCCTCAGCCCCTACGCCCCCGGTCACACCGACCCGCACTCCGCCTTGGGTATCTCCACCCTGGCCGGCTTGCTGGGCACCAAGCACGCCATGGCGGTGCACGGCATTGCCGGCACCCTGAAGTACACGGGCGAGCCGGCCGAAAAGGTCCAGGGTTCCAAGGTGGTCCACGGCCTGCGCGGCTACTACGACGGCGTCGACGCCATCGTCAGCTTCCACCCTTTCTATATGCTGCCGCTGTGCAACACTGCCCGCTGGGACACCCAGTGCGGCAGCTATTACAGCAAGGTCTACACCTTTGTCTGTGACGAGCCGGAGACCTGGCAGCTGTCCGCAAACCCGAACTCCCCCATCCCGGCTTCCCATTCCGCGGCACGCGCCCCGGGCGCCAATGTTGCCTTGATGAGCATGTACACCTCCACTCGGATCATGCAGGACGCCATGCTGCCCAGTTTTGGCGGCTGGTCACTTTCCGATGCCATCTTCACCCAGGGGCAGGCGACGGCGGACAACCTGCCGGCGGGCATTGCCCAGATCCAGTACTCCTGGCGCTGCCCCACCCTGGAAATGGCCGAGCACGTGCTAACGGTGCTTGACCGCAACGCCGAGCATGCCGCTGCCATGGCCCATTGCCGTTTGGAAACCACCTGGGTGGCCCGCAACCGGCCGGGCCGCACCAACCACGCATTGGCCGAGGCCTTGTACGCAAACCTGGAGCAGGTGGGTGCCCCGCAGTATGGACCTGAGGCAATTGCCGCCGCCCAGCGGATCCAAAAAACCCTGGGCGTTGAACCCATGGCCAAGCCGTTCCTGGACGAGTGCGAAGCACTGATCAGCCCCCAGGACGCCGAAGCTGCGCTGCGCGAGCATTTGGCGCCGTGGCAAAAGAACTGGACCAGTGATGACTATGTAGAGATGACCCACTACGCCCCCACCGTCCGGTTCTACGTGTCCCGACCGGCGCTCAAGCCCGCTCCCGGCCAGGGCGCCTACCCCGGCTGGGTCATGAACGCGCTGGGCGGGATCGCGGCAACCATTGACCCCACCATCGAGGTGGCCGGCAAGACCATCGCCGGCACCTTCGTTGACCTTCTGACACGCCCCGAGCTTGTGGCGGCGGCGAAGAGCGAATTCGATATCCGCGTTGCCCAAGATCCCATGCCGGCACTCTTGCCCCTTGACTTCATGCCGCCCACGGAATTCGCCTGGCCCGACTATGCACTTGCTCCCGACGGCGAGCGCGTCTGGTACCCCAAGGTTGCCGGGCAGTAATTTTCTACAACGTTGTGCCTGGCCTGTGGCGTGGGATGTTTCAAATGCTTGCCCATGGGGCATGCTTTGAAGTATCCCGCGCCACAGGCGTGTAGCCGCCCCACCACCATCTTCAAGAAGAGGACGCACCGTGCCCCAAGCATCAGTTCCCAGCAACAGCTCTTCCCAGCACTACCGGGTGACCAACCCGGCCACCGGCGCCGTCGTCGAAGAGTTCCCCACCGCCACGGACGCCCAGATCCAGGATGCCTTGGCCCGGTCCGAGCAGGCGTTCAGCAGCTGGCGCCAGGTCCCCATCACCGAGCGCGCCGCCGTCGTCTCCCGCATTGCCGAGCTGTTCGAAGCACGCAAGGAAGAGCTGGCCGCCATCATCACCGAGGAGATGGGCAAGCGGCTCGCCGAATCAGTGGGCGAGGCCGAGTACTGCGCCGAAATTTTCAGCTACTACGCGCAGGAAGGCCCCTCGCTGGCCGCGGACCAGCCCATCAAGGCCATCGGTGGCGCGCAGGCACTGATCCAAAAGCGCCCCATTGGCCCACTGCTGGGCATCATGCCCTGGAACTACCCGTACTACCAGGTGGCCAGGTTTGCGGCCCCCAACCTGGTGCTGGGCAACACCATTATTCTCAAGCACGCCGAGAACTGCCCGCGGTCGGCGCTGGCCATTGAGCAGCTCATGCTCGACGCCGGCCTGCCCGCGGGTGCCTACATCAACCTTTTCGCGTCCCACGCGCAGATCGAGACCATCATCTCCGATCCCCGCGTTCAGGGTGTTTCCCTGACGGGTTCCGAACGGGCCGGTGCTGCCGTGGCCCAAATTGCCGGGCGCAACCTGAAAAAGGTGGTCCTGGAGCTTGGCGGTTCCGATCCCTACATTGTCCTGGCCAGTGACGATGTGAAGGCCTCGGCGCAGGCCGCCTTCCAAACCCGGATGGAGAACGCCGGGCAGGCCTGCAACTCCAACAAGCGGATCATTGTCATGGACAGCATCCACGACGAGTTTGTGCAGGAATTGACGGACCAAGCTGCGGCTCTAGCGCCGGGCAACCCTGTGGAGGACGACGCCGAAACCTACGTTCCACTGTCATCCGAAGCTGCCGTTGAGGGCCTGCTCGCCCAGATCAACGATGCCGTTAGCAAAGGCGCAACCCTGCATTCCGGCGGCGTGCGGGCAGACCAGCCGGGCTACTACCTGGCCCCCACCGTGTTGAGCGGTGTCACACCGGAGATGCGCGCGTTCAGCGAAGAGCTCTTTGGTCCCGTGGTGGTTGTCTACAAGGTCTCCAACGACGCCGAGGCCGTGGCCCTGGCCAACAATTCCGACTACGGCCTGGGCGGTGCAGTCTTTAGTCCCGATGGCGAGCGGGCATTGGCCGTGGCCCAACAAATCATCTCCGGCATGGTGGCCGTCAACGCACCCGCCGGCGAGGGTGCGGGTATGCCCTTTGGTGGCGTGAAGCGCTCAGGCTTCGGGCGCGAACTGGGTCCGCTGGGCATGGAGGAATTCGTCAACAAGCAGCTGCTGTACGTGGCCCAAGCCTGACGCTCGCTCAGCAATGGGGCGTTTGGGGTGCGGACTAGGCCGGATTCATGAGTCGCAGCCGTTGTCGCGGGTCGCTGGCCAAGTCCACGCAGGTCCAGGCCATGGCCAGGGCCCCGTCCCAGATGACGTGGTCTCCCTGGGCCGAGGCTGCAACATCAGCAAACGAGCTGTCGTGGATCCCCGGGCAGCCCTCCCCCAGGCTGATCATGGGGTGGATGGTGGGATACTCATGCGAAACATTGGCCATGTCGGTGGAGCCGCCCCGCCTTCCGGCAGGTTTGAGCGGACGCCCCAGAAGCGCCGAATTTGCGCCAAACAAGCCGACCATGGCGGGGTCGGTGCGCAGCTCCGCGTAGATGGGTCCGTGCTGCACCATCTCCAGTCGGGCTCCCGTCGCCAGCGCGCCAGCATCCATGCAGCGCGTCAGAACAGCCGTGGCCCGGGCCAGTGATTCAACATCATGGGCTCGGACCATCCACTCGCCTGCAGCGTGGTCGGGGATGACATTGGGCGCGGTGCCGGCGGAGTCAATGTAGCCGTGAATTTGCTGGCCGGGTTCCAACTGCTGCCTGGCCAGGCCCACGGCCGTCATGGCAATCGTCATGGCGTCTAGGGCATTGATCCCCTCCCACGGGCTCGCCGACGCGTGGGCGCCCCTGCCAAAGTACTGGATCTTGTAGCCGGCACAGGCATAGGGGAGCATTTCCAGTTCATCAACATCCCCGGGATGGATCATCATGGCCGCGTGCGTGCCGGCAAAGTCACCCTGCTCCAGCATGAGGACTTTGCCGCCGCCGTTTTCCTCCGCTGGAGTGCCCAGGAGCCGCACTGTCAGGCCCAGGTCATCTGCCACAGGAGCCAGGGCAATGAACGCTCCCAAGGCCGCTGCGGCAATGACATTGTGGCCGCAGGCGTGGCCCAAGCCGGGAAGGGCATCGTATTCGGCGCAAATGGTGAGCACCAGCGGCCCACTTCCCACCTCCGCCCGCAACGCAGTGGGAAGAGAACCAAGGCCTGCCTGCACCCGTGCTCCCGGCACCGCAGCCAGTTCCTGCGCCAGCCACTGAACGGCCTGGAATTCCGCAAAGCCCAGCTCCGGGTTCTCATGGAGTTTGTGGCTGAACGCCAACACTCTGGGCAGATTCGCCCGCAGTGCTTGTTCTGCCCGGGCATTGTGGTCGGAAGTGCTCTGCGAGGTCAAGGGCATACTTTCAGTAGTCGTTGGCGGGCCTGCTCCACTGCAGCCGTGCTAGAGCACTTTGGCCAGAAAGGACTTGGTGCGCTCATGCTGGGGGTTGCCCAGCACCTCGTGGGGATCACCTTGTTCAACAATGACGCCGTTGTCCATGAACACCACAACGTCGCCCATCTCCCGCGCAAATCCCATCTCGTGGGTAACAACTATCATCGTCATCCCGTCCCGTGCCAGTTGATTCATCACGTCCAGAACCTCACCGACCAGTTCGGGGTCCAAGGCGGACGTGGGCTCGTCAAAGAGCATAACTTCGGGCTTCATGGACAGCGCCCTGGCAATGGCCACCCGTTGTTGTTGCCCGCCTGAGAGTTGCGAGGGGTAGTTGTCCATGCGGTCGGACAGGCCAACTTTTTTCAACAGTTCCTCGGCGTGCGCTTGCGCATCCTTTTTGCTCATTTTGAGCAGTTTGATGGGCCCAAACATCACGTTTTCCTTGGCCGTCATGTGGCCAAAGAGGTTGAATGACTGGAACACCATCCCGATCTTGGAGCGGCGCCGGTTGATCTCAAGCTGCGACGCCTCCCGAAGCCTGTCCCCATACACGTCATAGCCGATCATGCGCCCGCCCACGGTAATGGCCCCGGAGGTGGTCATCTCCAAATGGTTGACGCACCGCAGCAGGGTGGACTTCCCTGATCCCGAGGGCCCAATCAGGCACACCACCTGCTGCTCTTCAACCGTCAAGTTGATGCCTTTGAGGACTTCCACCTGACCAAAGCTCTTGTGGACGTTGAGAAATTGCACTGTGGACATTATCGTTGGGCCTTTCCAAGCAGGAGGGCGTTGCCCTTGGAGTACTTCTTTTCCAGCCGGGACTGGCCCAGGGTCAAAATGGTGGTCAACAGGATGTACCAGAGGCTGGCCACGATGAGCAGCGGGATCTGCTTGAGATTCTGGGCGTAAATTTGCTGGGTGTTGTAGAGCAGGTCGCCAACACCGATGACTATCACCAGCGACGTGGTTTTCAGCATGGAGATGACCTCATTGCCCACGGGCGGGATGATGACCTTCATGGCCTGCGGAATCACCACGAACCTCAAGGTGCTCATGTGGCTAAAGCCCATGGCCCGGGATGCTTCTGACTGCCCTGCTGAGACACTGAGCAGCCCGGCCCGCACAATTTCCGCCATGTAGGCGCCCTCGTTCAGGCCAAGCCCAAGGATTGCTGCGGCAAACAAGGGGATGAGGTCATTGGTATTCCACTCAACGAAGGTTGGTCCCCACGGGATACCCAAACCAATTTTGGGGAAAAGGACCGCCGCGAAGCCCCAGAACAGCAACTGGACCAGCAGCGGAGTGCCGCGGAAGAACCAAATGTAGGCACCGGAGACGGCGCGCAGCAACCAGTTGTCTGACATGCGCATGACGGCCACCAGCAGCCCCACAACAAAGCCGATCACCATGGCGATGATGGTCAGTTCCAAGGTGACCATCAGGCCGCCCAGGATTCGCTTGTCAAAGAGGTATTTGCCCACCGTGGGCCAGCCAAATCCCGGATTAGTGAACAGGACATAGACACCATAAACAATGGCGAACAGCACCACAACAACGGCAACAAGCTGGCCCGGGCGGCGGCGCTTCAGGATCGGTTTGGTGGTCAGGGACAGGAAATCGTGGGATCGTTTCACCGGGATATCCACTACTGGTTCAGCCACTTAGCTCGCCACCGTCGGGTTAATCTCTGAGGTCGTGATGGAGGAAGGGGCCAGGTTCCAGGCGCCCATGATCTTGCCGTACGTGCCGTCATCCATGAGTGATTGGATGGCTGCTTGGAAGGTCTTGGCCAACTGCCCGTCACCCTTGGCCATGGCGACGCCCACCAGGGACGGATCCACCAGGATGGAGTCGATCTGCGCAAACGCCTCGGGCTGGATCTGTGAGTAGTAGGCCGTCAAGGCGTTATCTGCCAGCATAGCTTGGGCCCGGTTGGAGGCGATGGCCTGATTCGCACTGTCCTGCTGCGGCAGCAGCAGGGGCGTGATGGGTTCCTTCCCGGCTTCGAGGCAGGCCTTTTCAAAGGCCGGCATCACTGTCAATGCTTGGGTGGTGCCAGTTTGTGCTGTCACTGTCTTGCCACACAAATCAAGCTGTTCGTGGAAGTCACCCTCGGTGCCTCGCTTGACGATCACTGAGGTGCCACCCTTCATGTAACTGACCATATCCACCACGGCAGTTCTGTCCGGGGTGATGGAGAAGGCCGCCCAGGAGGCGTCGTAACGCTTGGACTCCAAGCCGGCAAGAATGCCGTTGAAATCGCCCTTGGTGATCTCAACTTTGATGCCCATCTTGTTGGCAACAGCCAAGGCCATATCCGGCTCCAGGCCAATAATATTGCCGTTGTTGTCGGTGAAATCGATGGGAGCATAGGTTGGGTCGGTAACCAGCTTCATGGTTCCGGCCGCCTTGATATTCGCTGGCAGCAATGCCTGCACGGCAGCATCGGCCTGTACGGCCTTAGCCGCATCCTGGCCTCCCGCACCCAACACTTGGGCTGTGCCTCCTGATGAGTTGACCACCGGTTCCGGGGCTTCCGAGTTGGTGCAGCCGGAAGCAGTGAAGACCAGAGCGGCGCACGAAATGACTAGTGCGGTCTTAGTCAGGAGGGTGTTCTTATTCATCAGGTCTCCAGTGGGGAAATGTAGAGTTGTGTAAATAATATGTGTAACTTATTATTTGTGTGACGGAGAGCACTGTCAAGCTCTCAGTTGAACCAACCCACTGTTTGCTGAAAACTAATCGGGCAGGCAGCGACCCGATCGAAGGCGCGCCGTGCAGCATCCGCGTTTGAGGATTCATTCGCAGAACTCTAAAGGGGACACCATGAACCAAGAGCCACGCAAACGGACTCACGCCGTGACCGATGAGGCCATTGCAGAGCGCCGCGAAACCATCGTGGCCCATGCCGCTGGTATCATCGCCACAAAAGGCGTGGATCGTTGCACCTTTGGTGCGGTTTCCGAGGCCACCAGCTTCAGCGTGGGAATGATCCAGCACTACTTCAGGACTCGCGAGCGCCTAGTGCTTGCCACGGTGGAGTACAGGACCGGCGCATCCGTGCGGGAATGGCAGAACATCCATTCAGCCAGCACGGGCACCCTGGAGCGGCTATTTGACTTGCTCACGTTCGCCGTCGAAGGTGAAACCAGCTTTGAGCAGGCATGGGGGTTTTGGATCGAGGTTTACTCGGCGGCACACAAGGATGAAAACATCCGGGTGCACGTGGCGACGGCTCTGCTCGCTTGGCGGGGCATCTTTGAGGCAACCCTCGATGAAGCCGTCAGGGAGGGATTGATCCGCCCCTTCCACGATCCCGAGGTGCTGGCCACTCTCCTACTTGCGGTGGTTGACGGGCTTGCCATCCAGACTCTCAACGGCATTTACAACCACAGCCCCGCAAAAATGATCGAAACCCTGAGGCGGTTCGCGGCCCACGAATTTGGCATTGACGAACAAGATTTTGTCAGCCACAAATCACAGGCCGCAACAGCCGCTCGCTAACCCCTGCCAGGCCCACCAACCACTTCCCAAAGGACGTCATGACTGAGATTGCCACCGCATCGTTGCACACCCACCGCTTCGCCGACAGGGCTGATGGCTACCACCCATCCCCCGTGCGCGAAGTTTTTGAAGTCTCCATGCAGCCCAACATGATTTCCCTCGCCGGCGGCAACCCTGACCTGACGGGCCTGCCCATTGGGCAGATTGCGGACATGGCCCACACCGTCATCTCCGAGCACGGCCTGGATGCCCTGCAGTACGGTTCGGGCGCCGGCACCCCCGAGCTGCAGGCCCTGATCACCCAAATCATGGCCGTGGAAGGCATCACGGCCCAGCCGGAAAACGTCCAGGTGACGTCCGGTTCGCAGATGGGGCTTGAACTTATCACCAAGCTGTTTTGCAATCCCGGGGATGTCATCTTGGCCGAGGGCCCTACGTATGTGGGCGCGTTGGGAACCTTCGAAGGCTTGCAGGCCGACATCGTTCAGGTCGCCATGGATGACAAGGGGCTCGTGCCGGAGCTGCTTTCGACCACCATAGATTCCCTCAAGGCGGCCGGGAAAACCATCAAGTTCCTGTACACCATCCCCAACTTCAACAACCCCGCCGGAACCACCCTTGCCGTGGAGCGGCGCCAACAAATTGTGGACATCTGCCGTTCCGAGAACGTGGCCATCGTGGAGGACAATCCCTACGGACTGCTGAGTTTTGACGGCTCGTACACTGCCGCCCTGCACACCTTGGATCCCGAGAACGTAATCTATCTGGGATCGTTCTCCAAGATTTTTTCTCCGGGGTTGCGCGTGGGCTGGGTCCTAGCTCCAGAAGAAGTGCGCCGGCGCCTCCAGCTGGCGGCCGAGGCCACCACCATTTGCCCCTCCGTGCTGAGCCAGATGCTAGTGGAAAGCTACATCACGGGATTCGACTGGCGCCAACACGTCAGGGAAGCCTGCTTGGTTTATGCCAAGCGGTGCGACGCCGTCATGACGGCCCTGGCGGAATTCATGCCGGCAGGCACCACCTGGACCAAGCCAAGCGGCGGATTCTTTACCTGGATCACCCTGCCGGAGGGAATTTCAACAGACGCCCTGCTCCAACCAGCCATTGCCTCCGGGGTGGTCTTTGTCCCGGGCAGCGCATTCTTCGCCCATCCGGCAGGCGAAAACCAGCTGCGTGTGGCCTTCTCCTTTGAAACGGAGGAATCCCTGCGTGAGGGTGTCCGCCGACTGGGCGCGGCCATGAAGACCCTGCGCTAATCGTTGCTGCGAGAGGGTTTGGGTGCTGGGGTACGACGGCGGCAACCGTTGGTCGTATCGAAAACGCAGGTGTATTGACGTCGAAATAGTCCAAGCAGAAGGGCACTTTTCCCGTCTCGGGATCGCACACCGGGCCCGCGCGTGATGCCCGGCAGAGCGTCCCTTGCTTGGGGACAGCTTCTGCCCGCGCGCCACGAGCCTTCCTGGCTGTGTGAATTCGCCGTAAGCTCGGTGTTGGGCCGTGTATGCAGAACGAACACTTGGAGGCTGTGCTTATGTCGCGGATCATTCGGTTCGACCACGTCGGTGTCACCGTTGAAGACCTCGAGAAGGTAGCGGCGTTCTTCGTCGGGCTAGGGCTCGAGATCGAGGGCCGGACATTCGTGGAGGGCGAGTTCATCGACACGGTCATAGCGATCCCGGATTCCCGCACAGAGATCTTAATGTTGCGAACGCCCGACGGCGGCACGGCCGTGGAGCTTTCCAGCTTCGTCCGGCCCGTCCCCAGGCAGGGCTCGCCGTACGCCATGGCCAACGAGCTCGGGTTGCGCAGTTTGTCTTTTGAAGTCGATGATCTCCAGGCGCAGGTCGATCGGCTGGCCACGGAGGGCTACGGGCTGGTCGGTGGCATCGGCGAATACGAAGGCATCTGGCGAATGGCCTACGTGCGCGGGCCGGAGGGAATCATCGTGGCTTTGGCTGAGCGGCTCAGCTGACCGTGAGGGTGCGGGCGGCGAATGGCCTGGTCTGCAGTTCCGGCCGGGGACCCTCGAGGAGACATCTGGGCGTCCCGGTAGGTGGGTCTCGTCCTAGTTGAACACTGTCAGGGCTTGGGTCAGGCGCGGTCGTAGGTGAGGACTCGCATGCCGGATTCGAGTAGGGTCTCGTCAACAGGCCGGAACATGTGGGACTGGAAAGGGCCATTGAAGAGCGGGATGCCGGATCCGATGATGGACCGATTCTGCTTGAGCACGAGCCGGTCAATCTCTGGCAGCAGCGAATGAGCCAGTGTGCCGCCGCCCACCAGCCACAGGTCCTTGCCCGCTTCGGCCTTGAGCGCGCGTACGCGGTCCACGGCGCCGGAGCCGACAATCTCGACGGCGGGATCGCGGCTTTCCAGCGTGGTCGAGAACACGAGATGGCGCAGGTGCGGGTACGCGTCGGTGAGGCCCGCTGCAAGGCCTACCTCGTAGCTCGCACGCCCTTCCAGGACCGTGTCGAATGTCTGGCCGGGCCCGTCGATGCCCAGCGCTGCACGTGCTGGCTCGGGAAGGGTTTCGGGGTACTGCTCGACGATGAATTGGATGACATCGGGCGTGATCGGGAAGCAATCAGCCCCACTTGGGTCACCACCGTCCGGACCAGCGATATAGCCGTCAAGGGTCGTGGCCACGTAGTACACGAGTTTCCGCATGGGATGGTCCTTCCTTAAGCGCTCAGCGTGTACCTAGCATGTCAACGACGTCGGGCGCAGGTCAACAAGCAACAGTTGCAGAAGACACTCCAAGCAATCAGGCGGTCATTCCCAGCATGCGGGAGAGCATTCACTAATTCGGCAGCTGCCCGCTAGAGGCTCCTTGCGCGGTTCAACATCGACCCAAATTCCCCCAACTGAGAATCTGCCATCTCTCGAAGGCGACTCCACTGGTTGTCCAAAGCCGTGTGCGCTGCACTGGGGCGTCCATAAGTGGAACCCTGGCTGGGACAGCGTGCATCGCATGTTGATGCCGGCTCTCTTGCAGTTCGTCTAGCCCGATACTTTGAGTCCACCGTTGAGGAAGTGTTTCACATTGCAGACCACTAAGCGCTTGCCCATTTCGACTACTAATATCGCTTTGGTCAGCACGTTCGTCGCTGGGGCAACTGCTACGGCCCTCACACAAAACTGGTCCTTTGCGGTTTTACTGCTCACTGTCGGCCTTTGCGGACTCGGCGCTGCACTGTACGCGCGCCGCCCAAACTCCCGCGACATCACTCGCCTCAACGCCATCGAGTACCGCGACGAACGTGACCGCGAGCTTGCGAAGCAAGGGTTTGCAACGGTTGGCGCTGCCGCCTTGATTCTTACCGTTTTTGAAGTTGTGTTGGCCCTAGTCTTTTTCAACGCGCTCGTCGCGCTCATCTCTTGTGCACAAATGTTTGCACTGTGCATCATCTGGGGCACTGCGAACTCAAACGCGGTGAAGCGAAGGTAGTTCAACCGTCCCGCGGGGAACGACCTACGCGGTTCGTTTTCCTGGGAGGCGTCGCTAAAGGTATCGCATGTTGGGAGACGGATTCATTGCAAGGTGCAGACGAAGTGTCGCTGTTCGGTACCGCCCGTAGGCTTGACTCATGAACAGCAAGCACTCGTCCGTTAACGAAGTCCGTGATGACATTCTCGTCGCGATTGCGGAGGTCCGCACCGTTGCTCGTTCAGAGCACGACGAGCAGAGAAACTCCACCGCCGATTGGCTCGATGGGCAGTTCATCGACGTGACCGATGCGCGTACTCTCCGTGCGGCGGCCTCCAACGCTCTGACTCTGTACGCCGGGATGGGGTCTTTCGCCGACGTCGGAACGGCTGCATCGGCTCACGCGGTGGACCAACTGGCCGACGCCCTGCGGCATGCCCGAACTTTGGGTATCTAGGGAATTCATCGAATAACTAACGCTTAGTTTCCACCGTGTCCCACCACAAACCAGAATGAATGGTCTTTCCCTTGGATGACTAGTGCCGCCCCGAAAGGGGTGTCGCGTGTGAGGCTGTGGCTTGGACGTAGCTGAAGTCGTCGGGGCTTTGTTCTAAGCGTTTGCAGTGGCGGCCGAGAACGAAGAGTTCATCTCAGGCACGAAAACCGTTGCTTCGTCGCGAGGCAGCGACCAACGTGCCCGGACTAATCACGTCAAGCCGTTACTCGCGTAGGACGGTATCGCAGGGCGATCGCTCCCGACCGGAACTCATGGTGCCCCACGAGCTCGAGCTGGATGCGCTCGTGCAGACCGGCGAGCAACGTCGGCCCATGTCCGGCAAGGACCGGCTGCACGATGAACTCGTACTCGTCGATCAATCTCAGATCCGCCAACGCCAAGGGGAGCGTCACGCCACCAACCCACAGGCCCTCGCCTGACTCCTGCTTGAGCCGCTGAACCGTTTGCCCCAAGTCGCCTCGCACGAGCTCGGCATTCCAATCGACCCCGCTGAGCGTGCTCGAAACGACGTACTTCTTGGCCTGGTCGATGGTCTCGGCGAACGGGATTTGCCAACCATCCACCCAGCCAGGCCACGTGCCCGTGGCCGGCTTCCGCCACGCCGACTCCATCATCTCGTAGGTCACCCGGCCGAACAGCAGGGCATCGGCTCGCTCCATCTCAGCGGTCCAGTAGCGCATCGACTCCTCGTCCGGGGGGAGCCCTGCCTCGTGATGGCAGCAGCCGTCGAGCGTGACGTTGATCGAGTATCGAAGTGGTCTCATCTCGTTGCTCTCCCTTGATGTGCGCAGTGCGTTTTCACCGAACCGACAGCCAGCCAGACCACGGCTTCGATTGAACCGCTCATGGTCCGAGGATAAACAACCTCGCCGCTTAGCGGAAGTGTCAGCGCACGAATCCGGCCTGGATACGCCCGCCGAGTGTGACGCTCGGATTCGTTCTCAACTCCGGGTGAACTTTCACAGATGGGGGGGGTCGTTCACTGGAGTGTGTGCAGACGACTTCGGAAATTTGAGAAACTGTCGTTTCAGAAGTCGTCTGCACAAATTTCAGTACTCGCCTGCACAGCCTTCTGCGTCCGTAACAGGAACGTCTTGCGGAGCAGGACGCCGGTGGCGCTGTTTGCTTTGGGGTCGCCTGATTGGTATCGGCGCTGGCGATTGCGCCAGCAGCTCGAAAGCGCCGATCTATTTTTCGTATTTCCAGAATCGGCCCTTGCCTTCGGCGATCCACTCCAGGGCTTCAGCGACGCGCCGTTGTCGTGTGGCATCGGTCTTTGCACTTTCTAGCCACACGATATAGTTCTTGCGGAATGACGTTGATTGGTTTTCAAAAACTTGTTTTGCAACGGAATTTCTCGAAAGTGCTTCCAGAAAATATGCCGGAGTGTCCAATGGTTCGCTGCTCGGCGCAGCTTTGGCAGTCTTGTCGAGTTTTACGCCTTTATCGTTCAAATCCATCGCTTGTTTGACGAAGCCTGCGAGCTCTTCATCTGACGGCAACTCGGACATGCTCGTAATTCTGCTCATGAAGCGCTGACCCGGCTTCACCTTTTTGCCGCCAGCAAACCGGGGATCGCTCATAAATTCAGACTTTATGAATGTAAGCGAACAGTGATTCTTAGCTGAGGCCAGGACGCACATAAAATCGTTTTTGTAGTCAAAATGCGGGATAGCCCACTTAACTGACTCCACGACTTCGGGGCAGTTTTTATGGATCAACTCTCGAAGGTGATTGAGGATGGGTCTGGCAAAATCCCCAGAGTTTTCGATGTATTGGGTGACTTTTGCGTCAGCATTCTTGAGCGACATTTTACATATTCTCCTTCCGGTGCTTTGAAAATTCTTGACTGTAGCAACACTTAGCGGGACTGCTCTCGAGGAACATCGTCAGGTTGTGCTGGCTTGCTTTGGCATCGGCACTAGCAGTTCGAATGGGTCACACCGTTGATCTTGCGCTGAAACGCCGCGCTTTCGACTTCGTTGCCACACAGCACGATGGCCTGTTCGAGTGCTGCCCGAGCCTCGTCCGGACGGCCAAGTCGGATGAGTAGTTCGCCGCGGATCGAGGGGAGCAAGTGGGAGCCGGTCAGCTCGCCCCGTGCCGCTATCGCGTCGACCAACACGAGACCCTCAGCTGGACCGGAGGCCATCGCGACCGCGACCGCTCGATTGAGTTCGATGATGGGCGACGGCGTCAGCCGTCCGAGGGCTTCGTAGAGGATGACGATCCGCTGCCAGTCGGTCTCAGCAACCGAGCGCGCCAGTGCGTGACACTCAGCAATGGAGGCCTGGAGGCTGTATGTGCCCAGTCCACGTCCGGCCATGACCGCTCGTCCGAGTGCTGCGCGTCCGCGCTGGATCGCGGATTGGTCCCACAGCAGCCGGTCTTGTTCCTCCAGAAGCACCGGGTGGCCGGACGCGTCGAGTCGTGCAGGAAATCGGGCGGCAGTGAGTTCCAACAGTGCGAGCAGTCCGAAAACCTCGGGCACAGGCTTGAGCCGAACCAGCACGCGAGCTAGCCGGCGCGCCTCGTCGGCCAGATCTGTGCGAATCCACTCGTCGCCGCCCGATGCGAACGACCCCTCTGTGAATATGAGGTAGATAACCTGAAGTACCGAGCCGAGTCGCTCGGACAACTCCTGCGGTTCGGGCACAGCGAACGGTACTTGCGCGGCGGCCAGCGTCTTCTTGGCGCGGGTGACGCGCGCCTGAATCGTTGGCACGGGGACGAGGAAGGCTTTGGCTATCTCCTCTGTACTGAGTCCGCCGACGACCCGCAGCGTCAATGCGATCCGGGCCTCCTTCGACAGCACCGGATGGCACGAGATGAACATCAACGCCAACACGTCGTCGTCAATCGCATCAGGGTCGAAAAGTGCATCCACGCCGGGCAACTCCTCGTCGAGGTCTCGGGCAAGCAGGGCATACCGTTCGTCACGGGCGGACCGGCGCCGAAAGGCGTCGATGGCCCGGCGGCGGCCTGTGGTGAGCAGCCATCCGGTCGGCTGGGCAGGAACCCCATCGACAGACCAGGAGACCAGCGCCTCGGCAAGGGCCTCCTGCGCGAGGTCTTCAGCCAGCGAGAAGTCGCCTGCATATCGGGCGAGGGCGCCGACGAGGCGGGCCGAGTCCATACGCCACACCGCCTCGACGGCCCGCCGCGCCTCTGACATGCTCACTAGATCAGAGCTGCCCGGTCTGCTCGCGCCAGGCGCGCTCCTTTTGGATCCAGACGTTGTCCTGTGGGAACTCATCGATCGACGGCACGCGACGGATCTCGGTTTTGCTTCCCGCGGTCATCGGCGCGCGCTTGGCCCATTCGACTGCCTCCTGGATCGACGCCACGTCGAGGATGTAGTAGCCGTTAAACAGTTCCTTGGTCTCCCCATAGGGGCCGTCAGTCACGACCGGCGTGTCCTCCGTGAAGTCGACGACGACCCCTTTACTCGCGTCGTCGAGGCCTTCGGCCGCCAGCAGGACGCCGGCACGGATCAGCTCGTCGTTGAACTTGCCCATTGCCTCGAGGATCTCGGTGAAGTCGACGCTCGTGAAGTTCGCGAACGACTCGTCCGTCGCGCGCATGATCAGCATGTACTTGGCCATCTCGTACTCCTTGGTTCTGGAAAGTCGCCCTTCGACCTTCTCACCTATAGGTCGAACGGCGCTAGGCCAGATCGACACATGCTGAAGAAAATTTGCAGGTTTTCTGTGCGGAATGGCGCGCCACCGCATGATCAGCTTTCACCGGACAGCTCAGTTGAAACGAGGACCGAAGGCTATAGCATCCGCAACATTGGCAGACACGATATCGCCATGAGGGACAGGATGCTGCTGATCGTGTGCGGCACGACAAAGTTCCATGACGCCCGCAACTACTACAAGTAGCACTGCCATTGCACGTCATCATCCTTATCTTGTGCGTTTTCCTATCCTCGGCCGCACCGATGCGTTTCCCGCGCCCGGCGGCGACATCGGGTGGAGCGTCCCGAGCGATCAGCTATTTCGGTGGTGGCTCGATCAGGAGCGGGCGATCGGCTTGTTGCTCTATGGGCGCAAGCTGTGGGACGCCATGAGTTCCCACTGGCCGACAGGCGACCAGCAGCCCAATGCCACCCCGGCGCAGATCGAGCTCGCGCGGAACTGGCGGGACACGCCGACAGTGGTGTTCTCCTCGGCGACGGTGAAGGTGGACTGGAACACCCGTCTGGTCACCGGCGGGGTGGTGGCACGCCGTTCTTCACCGCGCTGGATAGTTGGGTAAACCTGAATCTGGTAGAGACGCGGACCTTTCCCGGCGGGGTGGTGCTGACCAGGTACGAAAAGCGCCGCTGAGCGCGATTCCTCCGCGCGGTCGGGGAAGCGCTGCCACCACCAGCGGCCCCCTGTCGGTGGCTAGAAGATAGTCCGGAATGCGTTTGCGCACCACCCCGCGACTGCCAAAGGCAAGTGCCGCAAATTTTCCGCGACAAATCGTCGGGACGGGATAGGACCTCACGCAATCTTGGTGTGTGTCGTCTACCTAGTGAATGGGTCCTGCGGAATCTCCCTATGGCCCGTCAACAAAAAGGAGCTTAGCCATGAGGACAAGAATTTCACACATCAACTCTGAAGATGGAGGCCAGGTGGGGGCCCGGCGGTTCCGTAGAGCGCTGAGGATGAGTGCGCCAGTGCCCCGTAGCGGTCCTGCCACGGACACGGGCTCGGCCAACAACACTGGGCGAGCTCTGATGGGACCCGGGACGTTGGCGATGGCCATCTGGCCAGCTCGCTGAGACCGATCCCGGAGAAGCCGATCCGCGCCCAGTCGCTCCCGGGGTTGGAGCAGAATCGGAGCCGACCGGCTTCCGCAGGGTATGAACGATTCTCCGTGGCCTGTCGAGCGGACTGGTCCTTGAGGATCGAGACAGCTTTTCGCTCGCATCACGAATCCGATGCACTGCACTGACGATGCTGATGCTGATGCCGATGCTGATGCTCGAGAAGAGGACGATGAGTAGTAATACAACGAGCAGCCAAGTGATATCCATGCCCTAACTCTGTCAGGGCCCCGCAACAGAATCGAACGTCGGTTCTGCGTCCAACGGTTTGACGTCGCATCTGCGCCTGTCCCGTTGCAACTGGCAGCCTTGTTCTGCGGCCCGATAGCCTACCCCTGCGCGGATAGCCGGGAATATCTCACCTGTACCGTCGCTTGCCACCAGTATGACAATCGTGAACCAAACAGTCCAGGATGGACAGCGAACGGCGCTCGTGGTCGGAGCCTCGGGCATCGCCGGGTCCGCACTTGTGGAAACCCTCTCCGCCGCAGGCTGGTCGGTGCTGGCACTGGCCCGCAAGCCCGGCGCCAATCGCGACGGCGTGCGCTGGCTTTCCGCGGACCTGACCTCCCCCGAGTCTGTAGCAGCCATTCTCGCTCCGGAGCGTCCAACGCACGTGTTCTTCACGGCCTGGTCGCGGCAGGACACGGAAGAAGAGAACATTGCCGTCAACGCCGGGATGCTGCGCGGCCTCTTGGCCGCTCTTCGGGGCAAGCCCGTGGCACACGTGGCCCTCATGACAGGACTCAAGCACTACCTCGGCCCCTTCGAGGCCTACGCTGCCGGGGAGATGGCGGATACGCCGTTCCACGAGGAGGAACCGCGACTGCCCGTCCGGAACTTCTACTACGCACAGGAAGACGAGCTGTTCGCGGCATCCTCGGAACAGGGGTTCACGTGGTCCGTGCACCGCGCGCACACCGTCATTGGACACGCCGTAGGTAACGCCATGAACATGGGGCTCACGCTCGCCGCGCAGGCGACCCTGTGCAGGGCAACGGGAGAACCATTTGTCTTCCCGGGCTCCGAGACGCAGTGGAACGGGCTGACAGACATGACAGACGCCGGTCTACTGGCCGAACACATGCTGTGGGCTTCGACGACCCCCGGTGCTGCCAATGAGGCCTTCAACATCGTCAACGGGGACGTCTTCCGGTGGCGCTGGATGTGGCCGAAGCTCGCCGCCCATTTCGGCGTCGAATGGGAGGGGTACCATCGGGCCCCACGGCCCCTCGAGCAGGCGATGAAGGGGCGGGAGGACCAGTGGCGAGAGCTGGCACTGCGGCACGGGCTGGCCGAACAGCATCTGGACCGGATGGCTTCATGGTGGCATACGGACGGGGACCTGGGCCGCAACATTGAAGTGGTGGCAGACATGGGCAAAAGTAGGGCCGCCGGCTTTACCGGGTACCGCCGGACATTCGACGCTTTCATCTCGCTGTTCGACCGCTACCGAGCCGACCAACTCATCCCCTAAATGATGCCAGCCGCTGCCGGTGGCTGAAACACACAAGAGCTGTATGCGGGACCAACGTCCCCATCACGTCAAGAAAACCAAGAAATTCAGCACTCAGGAACCCTCCGGCTGGCCGGCAGCGCGGTGGTGTCGTGCTTGGTTGGGCAGGCCACTATCGACGATTCGGCTGCACAGATAAACGTGTGTCGAGGCCGCAGGACAAGAAATCTCAGCGGAACACAGCCTTGCCCCAGGTTGGGCGTCAGTTTTGGGTTGACCCATGGTCGGCATCTGTGGTGGCTCCGCATGGCGCCCGCCCGCAGCGCAGGATGCTCCTCGAACTCGGCACATCGGGCACCTCTCTGAGGCAATCACCAGGAAATGTCCGTCGTGGAAGCCACGGAGGGCCTCCTCGACATCTGCCCGCAATGCAAGTATCGTGCCGGCCTGATGCCCCATCCGGGGAAAATTGTCCTGCATGCGGAGCGCCGCATAAGACGGTCCCGGGCTGGTGGTGCGCGTTGGTTAGGAAAGTTCCCCTTGTTGGTGACGTCGTCCAGTTTTCACTTCCCAATGGCAAGCATGCATAGTGCCGGGCGCTACGAGACAGTTCAGTGTCCTTCTATGCTGTCTATGCTGTGATGTCATCGGTTCCAAAGACTCCACCCGAAGGTAGTCGCGATTTTTTATTCACCATTGACGTTTATTCTGATGTTCTCAGTTCTCGCGACAGTCCCGTGGTTGGGCATGATCCCGGTCTTGACGAAGACGATGACTGGCCACCGCCTAGCTCGATCAAAGACTGGGTTACTGGACATTACAGGATCTATTACAAAGGGGAAATGCGATGGTCACAGGACAATGAACATGAGGGACTTGAAATAACAGCGGCTTGGGATCGAGAAGCCATTATTGACAGGCTCTTGGTGTGCTGTCAAAGCAATGACGTCTAGAAATCGACGGGTCTTGTGCCACAGAGTGGCTGTGGCCAACTCGTTTGCCCTAGAGGCTACAGCAGCTGCCGAATCCTTAGTCGCCTAGACGCGAACGCCAGTGCGATACCTCGGCGCTAAACTCTGGGAATTCTCCTGATTCTTCCCACAGTTCTGCCAACTCATTGCCTCTCACGTCCTGCATCCGGTCTAGTACCTGTGATGCCTTCGTTCTGAGACGCTCAGGCACCGGATCGTTTGTTCGTGGCCAAGGTAATAGCACGTCCGTGGTTTTGCTTCCGAGCAGAGATGGTTCCTCCCAGGCGGCCACGAGTGCGGCGGCTGCGATTCCCACTGCCCCCGCCGGCGCCTCGATCTCATCTAAAGCGTCTAGTACAAAATCCAAGGCAGCTTCGAGAACTGGGACAATCTTCGCGAAGGTGTCAGCGTTGTCAAGCTCGTAGAGATAGTCAGCGGCGTCGTCGTTACCAAAGACTGACGCGTCCCATGTACCCATTTGTTTCGAACCCCTCACTTGATGCTCAACCAGCAAAATGTGGCTTGAAGTGAGTCTGCCATACGGGAGCAGGGCCCTGATCAGTTTCACTCAGAGCTTTTGTGGCATCGATTGAACAGGCCGATGCCCTTCTTTCAGGGAACGCGCAGTGGGACGGCTCTTCGTCGGAGGTTAGTGATGTGCAGTGGGCGGTGATCGCCCCGCTATTGCCGTCGAATGAGGGGCGGTGTGGTCATCCGTTAGGTGGTGACCGTCGTGTAGCGGACGGGGTCATCCATCGGTTCCTGGCAGAAGCACGGTTCGCGGCAGCTGTTGCTCGACCGCACCCAGGCCTGGACGAATCACTGCATGCCGCCGGCGCTATTGGCTTCCCTGCTCGCAACCTTGGCAGGGATCAGGGATGAAGCTGGTTTCGTCGTCACGATCGATCGTTGAGCAGAACAACTGGTCTGGGAAATCGTGAAGCGGTTGCTGATGGTCTGCAAGTCAGCACGAAGTTGCTTAACCGCAAGTAAAGTGATTGACTCAACCGCATGGAAAGTCAATTGGAGAATCCACGGGACCCAGCATCCGTGCGTGAGTCGCTCAAGGCGATCAGTACCGACCGTGATCGGATCGGTGAACGAGTCACTGCAGAAACGTGGTGGGTTGCACCTGCGCAGGGCTTGGGCGCTGCGCTTATCATCGTGGCCCCCGCGGCCGGGCTGGCATGGGCATGGCTGCCCTTTGTGCTCAGCATGGGGATCTTCATCGGTGTTGAGGTGCTTTTCCGCAAGCGCAGTGGCCTCGGCATTACCCGACCGGCGGGTCCTCGCGGGCTCTGGTTGTTGGTTGCGCTCTTCGTAATCATTTTCTTCTCGCTGATGATCAGCCTGGTGCTCGCGCTGCTCGGTCTGATCGGGTGGATTGTCGGCGTAGCTGTGGCCGCGGGTGTCGCCACCGCACTCATCATCGTGGAATATGACCGCGCGTATGCTGCCGAGGTGCGCCATGCGGGCTGAGCCCTACTTTAATGAGGCGATCCACGCACCAACCCGGCTGCGCCTGTGTGCAATGCTGCGCCCGCTTGCCGAGGCGGACTTCGCTGCAATTGCCGCAACCCTGGAGATCAGCGAGGCCAACCTGTCAAAGACCGTAAGAAACCTCGTCGAAATCGGCTATCTCGTCACAAGCAAACAAGCCTCCCCGCAACGTACGGACGCGCGCCAGACGACAACGGTCAAGCTCACCGCGCAGGGTCGCCGGGCCTTCGATGGGCACCTCGCGGCGCTGCGGTCGATGGCCGGTGACTAGGGCATGTCTCCCATATCCGCCTTGATTGACGCACGACCATAGGCATGACTCTTCTGTTCCAGGGTTTTCATCGTTTGAGTGATGTGCATCGGGCGGTGACCACCCCGTTGTTCCCGTCGGATCAGGGGTGGTGTTCTCATCCGTTCGGTGATGACCGTCGTGTCGTGGACGGGATGATTTGCACGCGACAAACGCCAGCACCCCGGCCAGGGTCCCGCAAGAGGGTCCTTGACCGGACAAATCCCGTGCTGACCTGCAGTGTTGTCGCGCCTCGTATTGGGCCGTCCCGTAAGAGCCGTCCGGTGTTGCTTCGATCGATAGAATCCCGCGGGCCCTGTGCGGGACACTATTTCAAGGTCATTCAGACTTCGTTAGTCGTGGTGGCCACGCAAGAAGTGAGCCCTCTGATGGGACATCCATGCCCGCCCACTTTAACGCCGCGGAAGCATGATCACATCGAAGAAATCGGCCAGCCCCCGGGCGGACCACCACCACAGCACCGCCGCGGTCAATCCCGCGAGCCTCAAAGATGTCATTGGCCGGATCCGATGCTTAGACCAGCTCGTAGTCGACGAGCCCAAACGGGCCGGTGCGCGCCATGAACGTCGCTGGCACACGACGCAGGTCAACGCCCTCAAAGTCCTGCTGGGCAATGAGCTTCACGTCAAACTCCTTGTCGATGTCCGCCCCCGCAGGAGTGTATTTCAGCAGCGGCGACTCGGTAGATGCGGACAGCCACCGGGCCCAGTCCGCCAGAAAGGACCGTTCCCGCACTGCCGCGGCATCCGCAAAGGCGTAGATGCGCCAGCGGCCGTCGGCCCGGTGGTGGCGGCCCAACTGCGCCGGGTTGGAGTCAGCCACCCTGACCACCGGCACCGACTTGAACCGTTTGCCGACCGGGAATCCGGTGGCCAGCTTCTGGTGCACGGCGTCAGCCACGATCATGGACGGCTGGGACTGGGCCATGAAGCCTGCCGGAAACTCGAACGTCCGCACATAGATGTCCTCCAGCTCTGCGGAGTCCTCCATGTCCTCCTGCCGCATTGCCGTCAGCGCGGACCACTGAAAATCAAAGGAGAATCTCTGTGATCATCATGTGTCATCTGGGCACCCCCATCCAGGGGCGGCCGCGCTCCCGGCGTGCACGACGGCGTGACTCGCCCAGGCGCCCGCCCCCGCCCCACGCCGCAATCCGGTTACGGTTACGGTTACGGTTGAACTTAACAGTCTCCGTCCCTCGAAGGAATCACGTGGCTAAGAAGTCCCAGACGTCCCGCTCCGGCAATCCGGCAGCATCCGCCAAGCCCAAATCAGTGCTCTCCTTCACGGATGCTGTGGCGCAGCGGGCACTGGATCCCATCCTGCCCGCATTCCGCGCCTGGGCCGACGCAGCAGGCGTGGACCCTGAACAGCTCGACTGGCTTTGCGAACTGTTGATGAACTTCTTCAAGAACTACGCCCAAAGCGTCCCTGCCGTGGATGCAAGCAACCTTGAAGTCCCCATGACGGCTAAAATTCTTGAATCTGCGGGGGAATTCCACCCTGAAATGCGGCTAGGCATCGGGCTGGCCCTGAACACGTACCTGCAGTTCCTGTCATCAACACTTGCCTGGACGGGGACCCAAAACGATCTGGCACAGCTGTTGCACATGACAGGCCCGGAACGCGCGGCAGCTAGCAGCGCGCTTTCGAAATATGTGGCTCTCCCGCAGCTCACGCCGCAGGAGGCTGGCGCCGCACGCGCGGAACTGGTTTTCGTGCAACGCGCCGTAGCACTGCTGGCGTGGATTGGCGAGGGCCGCAAGCTCACAGACTCGCGGCTTTTGCTCCGCAAGGACATCGCCGAGGCCGCCGCCTGCGTCGGCATGAATGCCGTCGGATCAGCCACGTCCAGGCACGATCCCATGGCAGCCCCTGACGCGCCACGGCGGGTGACCTCCATGGTCGAGCTGCCGCGCCTGATGCAATACTGGCAAGCGCTGATTGATGCGAGGTTGATTGTTGTCTCGGCGAACCACGTCAAGGCGAGCCGAATCGGCAAGCAGCTGCGCACCAATCCTGCCGGCGCCGAGCATGACACCGAGGTGCTGGCCTACTTCCTGTACTACGACTTCGTCATCCCCTACGGCGCCTTTGACCCCGAAGAATCGATCCATGCCTTGGTTGCCATGGCCCTGGCGGACGCCGCGTCCAACAAGCCCGTGGAAGCGGACACCCTCTTTGGGCCAAGTATCCTCACCGATCCCAGGGCATTTCAGGCAGTGGTGGTGGGTTCGCAGATCCGCCAGGCGGCCGAGGAGGGCCTGGTGGAGATCGGCGCACACATCGTGGTCCCGCCAGCCCTGCGCAGTCCACTCGCCTCCGCGCTAAGGCTCCTCGATGACAAGACGGAGGAACTCGCAGCGGAGGCCGCAGCGCAGAACCGGGCAGCCACCCGTGCGCCGTCGGAAGCCACCTACCAGCTCAAAATCCAGGTCGATGGCATCACTCCGGCCGTGTGGCGCCGTGTGCATGTTCCCGCCGAGATCGCCCTGGACGAGCTTCACCAGGTCATTCAGCGCCTGTTCGCGTGGGAGGACCGCCACCTGCATGAATTCCGGATCGGTGATCACACCACAGGGGTTCACTATGCCCCCGACGATCCCGAGGCCGATCATTGGGGTACGCCTCCCTTGGATGAAAGGAATGTTCCCTTGAATTCCTTGCTATCGGCACCCTCTGACGCCATGCATTACCAGTACGACTTTGGCGACGATTGGGAGCACACCATCACGCTGGAGGAAGTCTTGCCGGCGGCTGAGCCAGGAAAGCTACCGCAGCTCACCGAGGGCGCCGGACACGCACCACAAGAAGACTCATTCGGTCCGCACGGTTGGATGGACAAGGTGGCCACCTCCCGCGATGCCAACCATCCGGAGCACCGGAACATCCGCGCGTGGCTTGGGCTGCGCAAGGGCCAAGACATCGACCCGGACTCGTTTGACGCAGCGGCCGTCAAAAAGCGGCTGAATGGGCTGGCTCTCTAGACCTGCAGGCTGCAACTACGGCAGCCTTGCTGCGTGGCCGGCGGCTGCCTCCAACACTCAACAGCGGCCAGGCTAGTCCGGCGGAACCCTGAACGTCTCGACAGTAAAATCAAGCAGTGCCTGCGCGCGGGGACTGAGCCGGGAACCCTCGAGCCAAATAGCCGACATGGTGGTCTGGCTGACCGGTGGAGACAGCGGGCGCACCGCCACCGGGAGTCCCTCCATGGAGATCGGTGACCAGTTCGGACGGGACATCAAGAGCCCGTAGCCCAACCCGCGACCCACCAGGGCTTGGACCAGAATGATCTGTGGCATGTGCGCCACAATGGTCGGGCGAAGGCCGCGGTCCGCAAAGACCCGGTGGGTGTTGGCCGTACTGGGGCTGGAGTCGTACATGATCAACGGTTCCTGGGCCAGCTCAGGCAAATCGACAGTTTCCTGCCGCGTCAGCGGATGGTCAACGGGCAGCACCGCCTGCAGCTCGGTTTCATAGATGGTTTGGCGCTGCAATCCAAGCGGCAGCTGCATGTCGTAAACAATGGCCAGGTCCAGTCGGCCGTTCTCCAGCGCGGGCAGCAACTCGTCATGTGTGCCCACCACGACCTCCACATCCACGCCGGGATGGAGTTTGGGGAATCCTCCCAATATGGCGGGCAAAACACTGGCGGCGAAGCTGGCGAAGCAGCCCAGCTTGACCGGTCCCTTCAGCTGCCCGGCCGCCCCGCTCATCTCAGCTACCAGGTCCTCCGCCTCGGTCAGAAGCGCCCGGGCCCGTACAGCAAAGTATTCCCCGGCAGGGGTCAGCTTCAGTCCCCTCGCCTTGCGGCGGATGCACAGCTGCTCGCCTACCGCGCGTTCCAGTCGTGTAATTGCCTGTGAGAGCGCGGACTCGGAGAAATGCAGGGAGGCTGCCGCGTCGCTGAGCGTGGAAAAGTCTGCCAGCGCCACAAACAGTTCCAACTGGCGCAGAGTGAACTTGGACAAGGCATCCTACTTTCATAAAACCGAATAAGTTTGACTACTTTCATAAGTTTACTCACGGTAATTTTACTGTGACACTGATTACATACCGTCACTCGGTCCGCAACCGCAATGGTGCGCAGGGGCCGGCCGGTATCTTCGGACCAAATTCAAGGACTACAACCATGAGCAGCTCAAGAGCAGTCGACACACGGCGCACGCAGAGACGCGTCGCGTTTGCAACCCTCATCGGCACCACCGTCGAGTGGTACGACTATTTCATCTACGCCACAGCCGCCGGCCTGGTGTTTGCCCAGCTGTTCTTTGGGCCGGCTGGCGCCCAGATCGGTCTGCTGCTTGCCTTCGCTTCCGTGGGCATCAGCTTCCTGTTCCGCCCGCTCGGCGCGTTCCTGGCCGGCCACTACGGCGACAAGATTGGCCGCAAGGCCATGCTCGTGCTGACCCTTTTGCTGATGGGCCTCAGCACCATGCTCATCGGCTTGCTGCCCACCTATGCCACGGCGGGCGTGCTGGCTCCCATAATGTTGCTGATCCTGCGCATCCTGCAGGGCATCTCGGCAGGTGGCGAATGGGGCGGCGCCGTCCTGATGGCTGTTGAGCATGCACCCGCCAACAAGCGCGGACGGGCTGGCTCGTTCCCGCAGCTGGGCGTCCCCTTGGGTCTGCTGCTGGCTTCCGGCGTCACGGCGCTGATGACAGGGGTCATCGCCCCCGGCGACGCTTTCCTGGAGTGGGGCTGGCGCATCCCGTTCCTGCTCAGCTTCGTCCTGATCGGCGTTGGCTACTTTGTGCGCCGCGCCGTGGAGGAGAGCCCGGTTTTCCTGGAAATCGCAGAAATGAAGCTGCAGCCCAAGGTTCCCATCCTCGAGCTGTTCCGCAAGCATTGGCGCCTGGTCATCCTGGCTGCTCTGGTTTTTGTCGGCAACAACGCCGTCGGCTACATGGCCACGGGAGGGTTCATCCCCAGCTACGCCACCAACCCCGACGGCATCGTGGGCCTGGGGAAGACCCCCGTATTGCTCGCCATGACATTTGCGGCAGCCATGTGGCTCATCTTCACGGCTCTGGCAGGCGGCATGGCCGACAAAATTGGGCGTAAGCGCACCTACATTATCGGGTACACCGTCATGGCCCTCACGGTGTTTCCACTGTTCCTGCTGATCAACACCGGCGAACTCTGGGCCCTGTACCTGGCGCTGCTGCTGCTGACCTTTGGCCTCGGCCTGACCTATGGCCCGCAGGCCGCCTGGTACAGCGAGATCTTCCCGGCCTCGGTGCGTTTTTCCGGCGTTTCCATCTCCTACGCCCTCGGCGCCATTCTGGGCGGGGCTTTCTCCCCCTTGATCGCCCAGTGGCTGCTGCAGGCCACCGGCACCAGCCTCGCCATCTCCGGCTACCTGCTGCTCACCACGCTCATCGGCCTGGCCGCGGTCATCATGCTCAAGGACCGCTCCGGGATAGACCTCAGCATTACCAACCAGCACGAGCAGGAGGTTGGCGCCACCATCTTTGACAAGCGCAAGCCAGCCGCTGCTTCTACGCGGTAATACCCAAGGGAAGTACGACGGCGGCACCCACCTTGCGTGGGTGCCGCCGTCGTACTTTGTCCAGGGTGGTTGGGCTGGCGGTCTGGCTGCCATGCTCGGAAACGAAGGATTTCAAGAGGTATGAATGTGACGGGAGAAACAGCGTATGAGACTTGTTCGCATTTAGACCTTCCATCACTTCAATAGACTCGTTTCATGAGCGAGACTGGCGCCAATTCCGTGACCCTTCGTTTCCTTGCGGCCCCCACTGACGTCGGCCACAGCGGCTCTGTGGATGCCGGCACTGTGCTGGAGTGGGTGGACAAGGCGGCCTACGCCGCTGCGGTGGGCTGGGCTAAGTCCTATTGCGTGACGGCCTATGTGGGCAACATCCACTTTGCGGACCCTGTCAATAGCGGAGACATGGTGGAGGTGGAGGCAACGATTGTCTATACCGGACGCTCATCGATGCACATTCGCACTGTGGTGTCCTCGGGCGATCCTAGGGGTGGAATCCCCACGATGCGCAGTCAGTGCATCGTGATATTCGTGGCCGTGGGCCCGGACGGCAAACCAACTGCGGTGACGCCCTTTGAGCCCGCCACGCAGGAGGAGATTGAACACCGCGATAATGCCCTGGCCCGGATCAAAGTCCGGGAGGAGGTTGTGGCGGCCATGAAGGCGCAGGAATACACCGATGCCGGGACGGCCGAGCGTGTGGTCTTGAGATTCATGGCCGCCCCCACGGACGTGAACTGGGGTGGCAAGGTTCACGGCGGGATCGTGATGAAGTGGATCGATGAAGCAGCATATGTGTGCGCATCACGCTACTGCGGGAACGACACCGTGGCGGTATTCTCCGGCGGCGTTCGGTTCTACCGGCCACTGCTGATCGGCCACGTGGTGGAAGTCGAGGCCCGGCTGGTCTACACGGGAACGAAGGGCATGCACATCGCAGTCCACGTCAGGTCAGGCGATCCCAAAGGACATGAGATGAACCTGACCACCTACTGCCTGACCGTGATGGTGACACGGGACGACGCCGGCAACTCACTGCCGGTTCCGCACTGGGTTCCCCTGTCAGATGAAGACAAGCGCTTGCACTCCCATGCCCGGGATCTGCTCGAAATCCGCGGCCGTGCGCCGGGAAACAGGCTCCCAAACCACCTCCTGCCGGAATGACGTCCGACTACCGGGGTCTGACTCTTGCGGGCATCAAGAGCGGCGGCCTTCGTGCATTCTTCACAGAAAACCTGGTAGAGCCGTAATTCACGACCACCCCATACTGGGGGCTTGATCGGGTCATCGAACCGAATTCGGATTCCCGTCGCGTTGTAGGAGGCATTCGCGATCTCTGGTGCCAGACCGGGCAGCCATGACCGCGAAGGTGGTGACGGCCCGGCCCGGAAAACTCAGCTTCATGATCCACCCAAAAGGGATTACGGCCAGGTTGCTTTCGGCGGCGCTGACCACACTGTAGTGCGGCGGCAGAAACTGGAGCACGACGTCGATGCCGATGTAGACGGCGACACCGGCCATGGCTGCGGTGGCAAACCGCCGTCGGGCATTGTCAGGGGGACTGCGGCCTTATGGCTCCAACTATGCACACCGAAGTGCTTTCCCGCGTGCGGCTCCGATCCTTCCCACTTCACAACTATTTACAATGCCGTTGACTCAGTATTCTCCTGGAGCTGATTGGGCAGCACGCAGTTGGCTTGGCCCGGCGTAGGGACCAGCTATTGCGCGGTGCATGTTCGCGAGCGCCGCATCACCAACGCCGCCAGCATTGCCACGGCCAGTTCAAGGGCTACGATGCCCAACATCGCGGAAGGCTGCGGATGCGAGCCAGCCGTCCGGGTGACCATCGACCCCACGCCGGCGTGGTGGGGCCCCGCCATGGAACCCGGCCCCAAGAGAAATCCAGTGTGCACGGCCACCATGACCAGGGACATCACGAAAAGACCCTGCACTGCCTGCTCGTGGCCGCGGCGCCACATGGCCACGGCGCACGGAAGGCAGACGGCGGCCATGAGCAGCATCAACGCACTTTCCCACAGCATGGCGCGGTGCACCCACGCCATCAACACATGTGCCCCGACGGATGCCACTGCGACGGCCGCGCACAGGCGGACCGGCAGCCCGGCCCGCCCATCTCTAATGGTTCTGGCACTGCTGGCCCTGTTTACCGTGTCAGCAGTGGCAGTTGTCATCGCCGCCAGCTCCACCACAATGGCTGGCACCGGCCGGGCTGCTGGCCGGCACGTCAAGGACCGGGCTGCGGTCAAAGAAGCCCTCCGGGCGTAGTTTGAAGCCCACAGTGTCGACAGGCATGATGGGCCAGTCCTCCACGCGAGGGAAATGCGTCAGCCCAAAGGTGTGCCAGAGGACAATGTCCTGGCCGTCGAGATCACGGTCCGCCGCAATGAATGACGGCAGCCCCGCCCCGCCTGAATGCTGGTTGACGAAGTCACCCGTCGGGTAGCGCTCCTCCTGCGCAAATTGCGTCACCCACAGGTCTTTCGTGGCAAATGTGGCACGCTGGGCCACCGAGGATTCCGGGTCAGCCAACAGCATGGGCTGGCCCTGGGGATGAAGCTTGTAGGCCACCGGCTCCCCCAGCCGATTCAGTGAGGTTGGGTTGGAAACAACCCAGGTCCGGCCGGCGCGCATGTCCGCCTCGCGGACTGCCTGGGACTCCGTGGCCAGAACGGTGCGCTTGCGGGTGAATGCATTGCCGCGTTCATTCCCGACGCCCATCGGCACGCGAACCACGTCTTCCTCTTCCACCCTATTGACCAGCCCGTCCACGGCCATGTCAAGGCGCGCCCCGAACAGGTGCTGGTGGTACGGCGCGCCGAGCCCCGGCGCCAATTCGGAGGCATAGGGGTACCCCTTGCCGGGGTAGGCGCTGGTGAAGACGATGCCGGTGGCCTTGGCCTCGAACTCGATGGTGCCATCCAGGTAGAGGTACCAGTAAAAGCCGTAGTCGTAGTTGCCAATGGTCGTGAAGAAGGAGATCACCATGCGGCGGTTGCGCCGAGTGTAGTCAATCCCGGTCCACAGATCCGAATGCTTGGAGAGGATGGACCAGTCTTCCTCATGCATGCAGATGCCGTTGCGGATCTCGCGGGGGTTGCCGAAGGCGTCGCTGATGACGGGGCTTAGGTAGGTGATCTCGCCGAGGCAGTCGCAGCCAAGCTCCAAGGAGTTGGCGTATTGGCCCACCTGGTATTCGCCGGTATCGAAGTAGTTTTGCCAGGACCGCACGGGAGAGGGGTCGCCATAGGGCACCACCATCTCGGCGATGGATGCGCGGTTGATGATGGAACGTTTCCGCCCGCCGTCATTGAACGCCAGGTTGTGCAGGACCACTCCTTCACGGGCGTCGAACCCAACGTCAAGGCTCCACTTCTCCCACTCGATGTGGTTACCGCCTGTGAGTACAAAACTGGGGCCATCAGGTTGCGTGATGCTGATCGGCTTTTGTGTTTCCCGCAGGGGACCAGTCAGCCCGGGGTCCGCGTAGTTGCCATGTTCGGCGGGGACGGGGACCGCACCAAAGTCCAGCACCGCATCAACGGTCTTGTTGGTCACATCAACGTAGGCAACCAGGCCGTCCACCGGGTGCGCCCAGGCGCTGTCTTCCGGGAAGTCCTGAACAAAGGCAAGCCCGCGCAGAATGCGTCGTCCCTTTTCTTCGGGGTAGTCAAAAACACCCGCGGACAGGGGTGCCACGCGCACCTTGGCAACGTCCAACTTTCGAACCGCAAGGGCCTTTAGCCATTCGGGGTGCGTGGCAAGAATTTCCTCCACCGCAGCGAACTCTTCTTCCAGAACGGGCAGCTCCCCCGTGACCGCCGTGTCCAGCTCGACGGCGGACTCCACGGTGCCGCTGGTCACCGAAACCACAGCATCCTTGGGCACACCGCCGGAAACGTCGTGCAGAAAAACGCGGTATCGGCGGTTCACTGACGAGTCGTCCTGCTGCCCCCGAGGTGGATCCAAGAGACCCAGATAAGCGATGCGCGCTGACTCCCCCAGTAGCCCGGCGGTCTGAAGGATTTCTCGCACGGAGGTAATTTCAGCGGCCGAGGCCAGCGCGAGTGGCGCGACGTCGACGTCGTTGGTGACTGTCATGACTGCTCTTTTCGTGGGTGGGCGGCCGGAAACCGGTCGTTCACGTTTTTTTATTCTATGGTTGTAGAGAATACACACACGTAAGATGCATCACAAGGGATCAAGCCATATCGCCCGGTCCGCACCGCCCGTCTGGAGAAATGAATTGCCGAAAATTGTCAACCATGACCAGCGGCGGCTCGAGCTGGTCGACGCCACCTGGCGCATCATTGCCCAGCACGGGATCGAGGGCGCCACCATGCGTGAGATCGCTGCGGAGGCAGGCTTTGCCAATGGTGCACTGAAGCCCTACTTCCCCACGAAGGACAGCCTCATCACCTTCGCGTTCGGGCACGTCTTCAATCGGACCAACCAGCGCATTGCGGAGCGGACCGCCGGAAAAGTGGGCATAGAGGCGCTGCACGGCTTCTGCCAGGAGGTGCTGCCGCTGGACGAGGACCGCATCAACGAGGCCCGGATTGTCATCCCCTTCTGGCAGAAAGCCCTCACTGATGCCACCAAGACCGAACTGCATGAATCATCCATGCACCAGTGGCGCGCCGGACTGCAAGTGCACCTGCGCCAGGCGCGAAGCAGGGGCGAAGTCACAGTACCAATCAAGGACGAGGACATCATCAACCAGCTGATGTGCATACTCTTGGGCGCCCAGATCATTGCCGCCATGTCACCCGGGGAACATTTGCCAGCCCAGTTGAACGCCCAGCTGGACGCGTACCTGCTGCTCCTGGACCCCGCCCACGCAATTGAGAGCCGGTAGTGGTAATTTTTATTCGCCGACTGTTGAAAATAAGTGACAGGGACCACATGAGTCACTAGAGTGGTGGAAAAGTGTTGCCCAACACAAGGGAATTTCGAATGAACTCCACACTTGAAACCGCCGACGGCGTGCAAACCGCTGTGGCCCATTCCTTTGCCGCATGGCACGACCTCATTTCCAAGTCGTTTGTGCCGCTGCACGTCCGCTCCAGCGACCCGGACCACTTTCACGGAAGGCTGCGCTCCCGGCTCCTCGACGAACTGTCCATCATTGAGGTGACGGCCACCGGTCACAGCGTGCACCGCACCCCGTCGCTCATTGCCAGTTCGGACCGTCTCTATTTCAAACTCAACCTGCAGCTGGCTGGCACCGGGATTCTGGTCCAGGACAACCGCGAAGCCGTCCTGCAACCTGGCGACCTTGCCGTGTATGACACCAGCCGCCCTTATACGCTGGCCTTCGAATCCGATTGCCGCACTCTGGTGTTGATGTTTCCCCACGATGCCCTCGACCTGCCGGCCGGTTCAGTGGGTCACCTGACAGCAACACGGATGGCCGCCGACAAGGGACTTGGACGGATGATCAGCCCCTTCATGACACAACTGGCAGACAACCTAGAAGTACTTTCCGGACCCAGCGGGCACCGCCTGGCCCACAACACCGTGGACCTTCTGAGCACACTGTTTGCGGCGGAACTGGACCAGGCAGAGCGCGGCCCCGGGCGCCCGCATGAGGAACTTCTGGGCAGGATCCGCCGTTTCATCGAGGCCAATCTGGCCGATCCGGACCTGTCCCCGGCAAGCGTCGCCTCCGCCCACTTCATCTCCACCCGGCACCTGCACAATGTTTTCCAGGAGGCAGGAACCACTGTGGCCCACTGGATCCGCACACGCCGGCTCGAGAATTGCCGGCGCGAGCTGCGCGACCCCCTCCTGGCCCACCGCCCGGTCAGCACCATAGCCGCCCGTTGGGGATTCGTGGACGCGGCGCATTTTAGCCGCGTCTTCCGCGACGCCTTTGGCGAACCTCCCAGTACATATCGCCTGTCCAACAGTCGCACCTGAAGGCAAAAACCGCTCGTCCCGCTGATCGGGCCTGCAGGTGTTCGCCTGGGGGCAACAGGTCTTCACGGATCGACAAGACCGGTGCCCGGATGGTCGGCAAGACTTGAATTATCACTGCAGCGCCCCCACCGGCGTTGCACTTACTGACCCGAACTGGAGCATCCATGGAAACGTACACTGACCTTCTCACGGCGATTACACCGGTCTCCGGCGAGACCAGGACCATGTTGGACCCCGCCACGGGCGAAATCGTCGGCGAGGCACCGGTCCATACGGTCGAGGATTTGGAACGTGCCATCGCTTCGGCAACTGCGGCCCAGCCTGCGTGGGCCGCTCTTGGCCATGAGGCACGCAGTGCCGTACTGCTCAAGGCGGCCGACGCCGTCGACCGCTCTGCCGAAGAACTCGCCCGCCTGCTCTCCCGCGAGCAGGGAAAGCCGCTGAACGGCCCGAACGCCCGCTTCGAGGTCGGCGCCTGCGCGGCCTGGCTGCGTGCCACCGCGGCAACCGAGCTGGCCGCCGAGACCGTGGTTGACGACGGGGCGACCCACGCCCAAATCCATTACCGGCCCATCGGTGTGGTCGGTGCCATCGGGCCCTGGAACTGGCCCATGATGATCACCATCTGGCAGATCGCCCCGGCCTTGCGCATGGGCAATGCCGTGGTCGTCAAACCCTCCGAGTACACCCCGCTAAGCGTGCTGGCGCTGGTCCACGTGCTAAACCAGGAACTCCCCGAGGGCCTGCTTTCAGCCGTCAGCGGCGGCAGGGATGTTGGCGCCCGACTGGCCGAACACCCCGCGATCGGCAAGATCATGTTCACCGGTTCCACGGCAACGGGCAAGGCGATCATCAAGTCCTCGGCTGGCACGGTCAAGCGCCTGACCCTTGAGCTTGGTGGCAACGACGCCGGAATCGTACTCCCGGACGCCGATCCCAAGGCCATCGCCGAGAACCTGTTCTGGGGTGCGTTCATCAACACCGGCCAGACCTGCGCGGCCCTGAAGCGCCTTTATGTCCACGAGGACATCTACGACGCCGTCTGCGAAGAACTCACGGCCGTGGCCGCCGCCATGCCCATGGGCGTGGGCCTTGACGAAAACAACATGCTCGGCCCACTGCAGAACAAGGCGCAATTGGACATCGTTGCCCGCCTCGTGGAGGCCGCCAAGGACTCGGGCGCACGTGTGCTGCTGGGCGGAAACCCGGAAACAGGACAGCCGGGCTACTTCTACCCCACCACGCTCGTGGCCGACATCGAGAACAACAATCCACTGGTTGCCGAGGAACAGTTCGGCCCGGCCCTGCCCATCATCCGGTACAGCTCCGTCGACGAGGCAGTGGCGATGGCCAACGGGCTCGACGTCGGACTCGGCGCCTCCGTTTGGTCCGCCGACCTTGACGCGGCCCGCAGTGTCGCGGCCCGCCTCCAAGCCGGCACCGTCTGGATCAACTCCCACGGCGGAGTGGACCCCCGCATCCCCTTTGGCGGGGCAAAGCAGTCCGGCTACGGACTCGAATTCGGCGTCGAAGGCCTCAAAGCCTTGGGCGTGCCGCAGGTCATCAATGGCTAACAGCGCCATCACAGCACGTCGGCGGGGGCCTTCACCATTTTGGTGGCGGCCCCCGCCTTGTCAGGCCCTGGTCCTTGTGGGCTCCGCGGAAGTCCTGCACGGTTAGTCAACGGCGGTGCCGCGAACAACAAGCCAGCATGTGTGATAGGTGACACACTCAAGACATCTTTATTCTCCCAATGGAGGTTTTAATGTCACAGGAAAAGACTCTCCCGTCCACCGGCACCAACGCCGGCCGCGGGACCGGCAAAGGACTCAGCAAGCGCACGCTCGGCGTGCCCGCCCTCGTCTGCATGATCATCGCAGCATCCGCGCCGTTGACGGTGGTGGCCGGAGGCATTCCCAGCAACTTCGCCGTCACCGGAAACGTCGGAATACCTCTTTCCTTCATCGTCCTCGGCGTTTGCCTGGCCCTGTTCGCCGTTGGCTACGCAGCCATGAGTGCCCATATCCGCAACGCCGGCGCCTTCTACGCCTACATTGCACAGGGCCTGGGCCGGGCCACCGGGGTCGGAGCCGCCTGGGTTGCGCTGATCTCCTACAACGCGATGCAGATCGGAATCTACGGCCTGTTCGGCTTTGCCGCGGCGTCCTTCGTCAATGCCAAGCTTGGACTCAACGTCCCGTGGTGGGCGGCGGCACTGGTTGGCTTCGCCATTGTTGGCTGGCTGGGGATCAACAAGGTTGACCTGTCCGCCAAGATCATCGGCGTGCTCGTGGGGCTGGAATTTGTTGCCGTCATCGTTTTCGACGTGATCGCCCTCGCTGTGAGCCCGGAGGGTGTCAGCGGCGCCGGATTGGCCCCGTCGGACTTGTTCACCACCGGCGTCGGCGCAGCCTTGGCCTTTAGCATGGCGGCCTTCATGGGCTTTGAATCGGCCGCAATCTACAGCGAAGAGGCGAAGGATCCCGCCCGGTCCATCGCCCGGGCCACGTTCATTGCGGTTGGCATCATTTCCGTCTTCTATGCATTCTCCGCCTGGGCCATGACCATCGGCACAGGCCCCAGCCAGATCATTGGAGAATCACAAAAGTATGGCCCCGATTTGCTGTTCGCCTTCCTCTCCGGTCACGGCGCCGTGTTTATCTCCGACATTGCCCAGGTCTTGTTCATTACGAGCCTGCTGGCCGCCCTGATCGCCTTCCATAATGCGGTGGCCCGGTATGTGTTCTCGCTGGGGCGCGAAAGCGTTCTGCCACGCAGATTTGCCCGCGTCAACGCACGGCACGCCCCGGTGGCCGGGTCGCTGGCTCAGTCAGTACTGGCCCTGGTCATGCTGGCCGTGTTTGCCGTCGCCGGGATTGGATCCCCGCTCGGCGAGCTGTACCCCGTGCTCACCTTCTTCACGTGGCTGACGAACACCGCAGCCTTCGGCCTGGTGCTGCTCCTGGTCCTGATTTCGGTGGCCGTCATTGGCTACTTCCGCAAGCACGCGGCCGGGTACTCCCTGTGGATCCGGGTGATCGCGCCGACACTGTCGGCACTGACACTCGGTGCAGTGTTCGTGCTGATCGTGGTCAATTTCAATGTCCTGATCGGCTCCGATGGCAACTCGGCGCTCTCGTGGATCCTGCCGGCACTGGTGGTTGTGCCCGGCATTGCGGGGCTGTTCTGGGGCCTGAAGCTCAAGAAGGACCGCCCGGACATCTACCGTGGCATCGGCTACGGCGGGGCACCGGACACCTCCGCCTGAGATTTCGCTTAATGATGCGGAGGGGCTGCACGGTATCTGCCGTACGGCCCCTCCGCATTTGCCCGCGCCCCACCTGTATGCCAGAGAATAAGTTCTATAATTCGATTGACGTTCCTAATACAGAACAATCAACGCCATGGCCGCAAGGGCAACCACTCTCCGGCGACTAAGAAGGATGACGACGTGAATTTAGATGCAGTAGACGGCCGCGAGGCGAAGGCCCCTGCCCATTCGCAAACCCTGTCACGCGGCATCCGCGCCCTGGAAATTCTGGCCGAGTCCCAATCCCCCATGACCATCGCCGAACTGTCCGATGCGCTGGGCGTGCATCGCTCCATTGCCTACCGGATACTGCGCACCCTCGAAGATCACTCACTGCTAATCAGGGACGACGCCGGCCGTGTCCAGGCCGGCCCGGGATTGGCAGCCCTGGCCCGCGGCGTCGCACGCGATCTGCAAACAGCGGCCCTTCCCGAGCTGACTGAGCTTGCCAACGAATTGTCCATGACGGCGTTCATTGCCGTCTGGGATCACCGCGATTCGGTGACCCTTCTGACAGTGGAGCCCCGCCATTCAGGGGCAACCCTGGCCCAGCGACCGGGCACGCGTCATTCCTTCAGCTCCGGCGCGCCCGGAATTGCCATCCAGTCCGCCATGAGTGAGGACGCGTGGGCGCGGCTGGCACCGGGCCTGCCCTACCGCCCCGAGGCGCGTGCCGCCCGGACCGCCGGTTTCGCCACGAGCCACGACGAAGTCCTTCCCGGAGTTTCTGCGATTGCCGCGCCCATCCACGTCCCCGGAGGCATGCCGGCAGCCATCTGTGTAGTCTTTCTGGGGTCCGGTGGCGATCCGAGCACCATCGGTGCGCGCCTCGTGGGCAGCGCACGTGCTGTCGAGGCCCAACTCCAGTAAGTGGCCTGCACACCGAGCATGCGCCGGGTATGACTGAGGGCCACCGGCCAACACACAGCGCCACATCAGACACCGCGGAGCTGCCTCCAAGCGACCCTGCAGACATCCAAATGGGGCTGGATGTGGGGTTACTTTTAGGGCGTGGTGCATCATCTCAAGTTGCTCGCGGAATCATTCCAGTGTGGCTTGTCGTGGCCGCTGCCCGGACCTTCATCTGCGCATGATGCGCAGCGCCAGCGAAGCCGCTGCCAACGCGCATGGGCAAAGCCACTTCGGCTATGCGCCAACGGGGGTGCTGGCACTGCGCCACTGTCATTCCTGCGCAAGTGAAGAGGCCTGCAATGCGTATAGGCAAAGCCACCAGGGACATGCGCAAGCGAAGCCGCTGCCAACGCGCATGGGCAAAGCCACTTCGGCTATGCGCCAACGGGGGTGCTGGCAATGCGCCACTGTCATTCCTGCGCAAGCGAAGCCACTGGCAACGCGCATGGGCAAAGCCACCTGGGGCATGCCCAAGAGATTTCGCTAGCAATTCTCAACTGAGGCACCCGCCCCATTTCGCGAGCACTTTACATGAGCCTCGTCGTAGGGTTGACGTGACCGAGGTAACATGACTACGATGATTGTATACGATTTCGTATCTTATTCTCAGGGCCAGCAACCCACCATCCCAGGAGTGTTCCGTGGAACAAGTCACCGCAGCCACCGTCAAGCAGGCCGGCAAGGTCATCGCCGTCCATCTGGCGTACCAGTCGCGTGCCGACCAGCGCGGCCGCACCCCGGCCAAGCCTTCCTACTTCCTGAAGGCCTCATCGTCGTTGAGCCTGAGCGGCTCGGAGATCGAACGTCCTGCCGGCTGCGAGTTGCTCGCCTATGAGGGCGAGATCGCCCTTGTCATTGGCACTGCGGCACGCCGTGTCAGCGTCGACGACGCCTGGTCACATGTTGGGCATGTCACGGCAAGCAACGATCTTGGTGTGTATGACCTCAAATACGCGGACAAGGGTTCCAATGTACGGTCCAAGTCCGGCGACGGCTTCACCCCGTTCGGCCCGGCTCTCATCCCGGCGGACGCTGTTGACCCGGCGGACCTGCGCGTGCGGACCTGGCTCAACGGGAACCTGGTCCAGTCCGACACCACCGCCGGATTGATCTTCCCCTTCAGCCAGATCGTGGCCGACCTGTCTCAGCTCATGACGCTGGAACCAGGGGACGTGATCTTGACCGGGACTCCTGCAGGCTCCTCGGTTGCCGGCCCCGGAGATGTCATCGAGGTCGAAGTCGACGCCCCGGCCGCGGGGCTGAGCACAGGACGGCTACGCACCGCCGTCGTCCAGGGCACCGAAGAGCTGGCGGACTTCGGCAACAAACCCAAGACCACCGACGGCGACCGGGAGGAGGCCTGGGGCTCCGCCGAAGCCGCTGGTCTGGCACCAAAGGGCCTCAGCGCGGAGCTCAAGCGCAAGCTGACCAGCGTTGGCACGGCAACGCTCAGCGCCCAGTTGCGCCAGCGCGGCTTGAACAACGTCAGCATCGACGGGCTCAAGTCCACCCGCCCGGAACTGCGGATCGCCGGCACCGCCCGCACCCTGCGCTACGTGCCCAACCGCGAGGACCTGTTCAAGGCCCATGGCGGCGGTTACAACGCCCAGAAACGCATCATCAACACGCTCAATGAGGGCGATGTGTTGGTCATGGAGGCCCGCGGCGAGCCCGGAACGGGAACTGTCGGGGACATCCTGGCCCTGCGCGCCCAGATCAAGGGCGCCGCGGCCATCGTGACCGACGGCGGTGTGCGCGACGTTGCCGCTGTGGCGGCATTGGACATGCCCACCTTTTTCACTGGCGCGCATCCGGCCGTTTTGGGCCGCAAGCACATTCCGTGGGACACGGACCTGACCATCTCCTGCGGTGGCGCCACCGTCCAGCCCGGTGACATCATCGTTGGCGACTCGGACGGGGTCCTCGTGATCCCGCCGTCGTTGGCAGAAGAGGTTGCAGACGCCGCCATCATCCAGGAACACGAGGAAACTTACATCGCTGAAATGGTCACCCAAGGCCACAGCGTCGAGGGCCTGTACCCGATGAATGCGGCGTGGAAGGCGAAGTTCGCCGAGTGGGCCGCCACGCATCCCAACCCGGCGGCGCAGCCGTGACCGAGCGGAACGCGGGCTCACCCTCGATCAGTAAGTCAGAGCAGGCGTACACCGCCATCAAAGCCAAAATTCTCGGCGGCGAGTTCACCCCGGGCTACCGGCTGGTGCTGGCCGCGCTGGCCGCAGATCTGGGCTGCAGCGTGGTGCCGGTGCGCGAGGCAATCCGCCGGCTCGAGGCGGAAAATTTCGTGACATTTGAACGCAATGTCGGCGCCACGGTGGCCGGGATCGACCCGACGGAGTACCTGTATACGATGCAGACGCTGAGCATTGTGGAAGGCGCAGCCACAGCGTTGTCCGCCCCGTTGATTACGGCATCGGACATTACGCGCGCACGGGCCATCAACGCACAGATGCGCGAGTGTCTGAATAATTTTGACCCGGTCCGCTTCACCTCACTAAATCAGCAATTCCATAGCGTGTTGTTTGAGAACTGCCCGAACCCGCACATCCTGGACCTCGTCCACCGCGGTTGGAACCGGCTCCAGGCTCTGCGCTCATCCACGTTCAGTTATGTCCCGGGACGGGCCAGTGAATCCGTGGCCGAGCATGAAGGGCTGCTGCAAATACTCGAGAGCGGCGCCCCCGTCGAAGACATCGAACGGGCCGCCCGCGCCCACCGCGCATCCACTCTGGACGCCTATCTGGCACGCAGCACTCCCGAACAACAGGCCCAAGGACCACTGGCCCTCTCCTACTAATGCAATCATCCACAACCCATCGCTGATCTCGGCAACGACGCAGAAAAGAGCATTCATCATGGCTGAGCACTACCTTCCGGACAACCTGCCCACCCACATCCAGCACTACATCGACGGCAAATTTGTCGATTCCGTTGGCGGGGAGACCTTTGACGTGCTGGACCCCGTCTCCAACGGCAACTACGCCACGGCCGCCGCCGGGCAAAAGGCTGACATCGACCTGGCCGTGGCCGCCGCCACCGAGGCCTTCAACAACGGCCCGTGGCCGCGGATGAAGCCACGTGAGCGCGCCCGCATCCTGAACAAGATCGCCGATGCCGTTGAGGCCCAGGAAGCGCGCCTGGCCGAACTGGAAACGTTCGACTCCGGCCTGCCAATCACCCAGGCCCGCGGCCAGGCTCTCCGAGCCGCGGAAAACTTCCGCTTCTTCGCAGACCTGATCGTTGCCCAGTTCGACGACGCCATGAAGGTCCCCGGCGCCCAGATCAACTACGTCAACCGCAAGCCGATCGGCGTTGCCGGACTTATTACGCCCTGGAACACGCCGTTCATGCTCGAGTCCTGGAAGCTCGCCCCGGCGCTGGCCTCCGGTTGCACAGTGGTGCTCAAGCCCGCCGAGTTCACCCCGCTGTCCGCCTCCTTGTGGGCCACCATCTTTGAAGAAGCTGGCCTGCCGCAGGGCGTCTTCAACCTGGTCAACGGACTTGGCGAAGAGGCCGGCGATTCGCTCGTCAAACACCCCGGCGTGCCGCTGATCTCCTTCACGGGTGAAACCACCACGGGTCAGACCATCTTCCGCAACGCCGCGACCGGACTTAAGGGCCTGTCCATGGAACTCGGCGGCAAGAGCCCCTGCGTGGTCTTCGCCGACGCCGATCTCGACGCCGCGATTGACTCCGCATTGTTCGGCGTCTTCTCCCTCAACGGCGAACGCTGCACTGCCGGGTCCCGCATCTTGGTGGAGCAGTCCATTTACGACGAATTCTGTGAAAAGTTCGCCGCACGGGCCAAGAACATTGTGGTGGGCGACCCCCACGACCCCAAGACCGAGGTGGGTGCGCTGGTTCACCCGGAGCACTACAACAAGGTCATGTCCTACGTGGAAATTGGCAAGACCGAGGGCCGCCTGCTTGCCGGCGGTGGCCGTCCCGAAGGCCTGGAGACCGGCAACTACGTCTCCCCCACCGTCTTCGCGGATGTCTTGCCCGAGGCTCGAATCTTCCAAGAGGAAATCTTCGGTCCCGTAGTCGCCATCACCCCGTTTGAGAACGACGACGAGGCGCTGGCTTTGGCGAACGGCGTCAAGTACGGCCTGGCTGCTTACATCTGGACGCAGAACCTCACCCGCGCCCACAACTTTTCCCAGAACGTCGAAGCCGGCATGGTGTGGTTGAACAGCCACAACGTCCGGGATCTGCGGACCCCGTTCGGCGGCGTCAAGGCTTCCGGCCTGGGACATGAGGGCGGCTTCCGCTCCATCGACTTCTACACGGACCAGCAGGCTGTGCACATCACCCTCGGCACGGTCCACACCCCCAAATTCGGCGCCTAACCCGCACCCCCACCCAGTTTTTCCGGTTTTTCCGCAAAGGAGCGAATCATGTCCAACGTCATCCCCAAGCCCTCCGTCCCGGCTCCCGATATCCTGCGCTGCGCGTACATGGAAATCGTGGTCACCGATCTGGCCAAGTCCCGTGCGTTCTACGTCGACCTTCTCGGCCTGCACGTGTCCTACGAGGACGACAAGCAGATCTACCTGCGCTCCTTCGAGGAGTTCATCCACCACAACCTGGTACTGACCCTCGGCCCGATCGCAGCGGTGGCAGCATTCTCCTACCGTGTGCGCTCCAACGCTGACGTCGACGCCGCCGAGGCCTATTACAAGGAACTGGGCTGCCGCACCGAGCGCCGCACCGAAGGCTTCGTGCGCGGCATCGGCGACTCTGTCCGCGTCGAGGATCCGCTGGGCTTCCCGTACGAGTTCTTCTTCGAGTCCACGCACGTCGAACGCCTGCACCAGCGCTACGACATCTATTCGGCCGGCGAGCTGGTCCGCCTGGACCACTTCAACCAGGTCACCCCCGATGTCCCGCGCGGCCGCAAGTACCTCGAGGACCTGGGCTTCCGCGTCACCGAGGACATCCAGGACGACCAGGGCGTCACCTACGCAGCCTGGATGCACCGCAAGGGCACCGTGCACGACACCGCCCTGACCGGCGGCGACGGCCCGCGCATGCACCACGTTGCCTTCTCCACCCACGAGAAGCACAACATCATCCAGATCTGCGACAAGATGGGCGCGCTGCGCATGTCCGACCGCATCGAGCGCGGCCCGGGACGCCATGGCGTCTCCAACGCGTTCTACCTCTACATCCTGGACCCGGATGACCACCGCATCGAGATCTACACCCAGGATTACTACACCGGTGACCCGGACAACCCGGTCATCACCTGGGACGTGCACGACAACCAGCGCCGCGACTGGTGGGGCAACCCGGTTGTACCGTCCTGGTACACCGAGGCCTCCCTGGTCCTTGACCTTGACGGCAAGCCGCAGGACGTCGTCAAGCGCACCCACTCCTCGGAGATGGAGGTGACCGTAGGTGCCGACGGCTTCTCCTACACCCGCGGGCCGGGCGACGCGATGACCGGCGATCCGGGCGAGGAAATCGGCTTCAAGATGGGCCACCAGCTCTAGATCGAAGGTCCTTCGCCGGAACTAGGATCTAAGCCTTTGATAATAGGAGACACACCATGCTTGATGACGCAACGATTGCCCGCATCGCCGATGAACTGGTCGATGCGGGCCGCACCCGGACGCCGATGCCGCGGCTGACGGCCCGTTACCCGGACATGACGGTGGAGGACTCCTACCGGGTCCAGAGTTTGTGGCGACAGCGATGTGAAGCATCCGGCCGGGTGCTGGGCGGTCACAAAATTGGCCTGACGTCCAAGGCCATGCAGTACGCCACGGGCATCACGGAGCCGGACTTCGGCATCATCTTCAAGGACATGATCCTGGAAAATGGGGCCACAATCGCATGGAAGCAGTATTCCCATCCACGCATCGAGGTGGAGCTGGCGTTCCTGCTCAAGGATGACATCAGTGGCCCGGACGCTACCATCTTCGATGTCCTCCGGGCCACCGAATATGTGGTTCCGGCCCTGGAGATCCTCGATTCGCGGATCGAAATGGAGGGCCGGACCATCGTGGACACCATCAGCGACAATGCTGCCATGGGTGCCATGGTGGTAGGCGGAAATCCGGTAAAGCCGGACGCCCTGGACCTGCGCTGGATCTCGGCCATCCTGTATAAGAACCAAACAGTCGAGGAGACCGGGGTGGCGGCCGGGGTACTGAACCACCCGGCGTCGGGCGTGTCCTGGTTGGCCAACAAGATCGCCCCCCATGGGGAATCCCTCAAGGCCGGGGAACTCATTCTCGCCGGCTCCTTCACCCGCCCCATGTGGGTCCATGCAGGCGACACGGTGTTTGCCGACTACGGGCAGTTGGGGACCATCACATGCCAGTTCGAATAAATTCCGACCCGTCATTCAGGGACGCATTGGTCTCGGCCGACCGTCCCCTATCGGGCATGTGGGTGTGCTCGGGCAGCCCGCTAGTGGCCGAAATTTGTGCCGGCGCCGGTTTGGACTGGCTCCTGATCGACGCCGAACACAGCCCCAACGGTCTCGAGGGGATCCTCGCTCAGCTCCAAGCCGTACGCGGTTACCCCGTCACGGCCGTGGTGCGTCCGCCCGTTAACGACGCCGTGATCATCAAGCAATACCTTGATCTCGGCGCGCAGTCCCTCCTCATCCCCATGGTGCACACCGCCGACGAGGCTGCGGCTGCGGTATCAGCTACCCGATACCCGCCTCTTGGCGTCCGCGGCGTGGGCTCGGCCCTGGCCCGTTCGGCCCGCTGGAACCGCATCCCGGACTACCTGGCCCACGCGTCCGAAACCATCACGGTGGTCGTCCAGATCGAGTCGGCACAGGCCGTTGACAACGTGGCGGAGATTCTAGCCGTTGACGGGATCGACGCCGTCTTCATCGGCCCCTCGGACCTCGCCGCGTCCATGGGCGTGCTGGGACAGCAGGAACACCCTGACGTGGTGGCCGCCGTCGAACATTGCATCAACGCCGCCAAAGCCGCCGGCAAACCCGTGGGTGTCAACGCCTTTGCCGAGGCCACGGCGCGCCGCTACCTGGCGGCCGGTGTGGACTTCATCCTTGTAGGCGCGGATGTGGCACTGCTTGCGCGCGGCGGCGAAGCCCTTGCTGCCAAATATGTGCAGGCCCCCGGCACCGGCCCCACATCAAGCTACTGACCCGTCGATGGTTGAGCCCGTCGAAACCACCCTCTTTTCGATTTTTCAAGGAGCAAACGCATGACCATTACAGCTAGCCGAGAAGCGGAGCTGCTTGCTTCGGTACCCACCGGGCTGCTTATCAACGGCCAATGGCGCGACGCCGCCGGCGGCAAGACCCTGGATGTCCACGATCCAGCCACCGGCCGCGTCCTGGCTTCCATCGCCGACGGCGGCAGCGAGGACGCCATCGCCGCCCTCGATGCTGCGTCCGCAGCCCAGGCCAGTTGGGCCCGGACAGCACCGCGCGTTCGGGGCGAGATCCTACGCAAGGCCTTCGAACTCGTCACCGCGCGGACCGAGGACTTCGCACTGCTCATGACGCTGGAAATGGGCAAGCCGCTGGCCGAGGCCCGCGGCGAGGTGGCCTACGGTGCCGAGTTCCTGCGCTGGTATTCAGAAGAAGCCGTGCGCGACTATGGCCGCTACCTCACCAGCCCCGAGGGCAAAAACAAGATTTTGGTCCAGCACAAGCCCGTGGGCCCGTGCCTGTTGATCACGCCGTGGAACTTCCCGCTGGCCATGGCCACGCGCAAGGTGGGCCCGGCCGTTGCGGCAGGCTGCACCATGGTGCTCAAACCTGCGAAACTGACACCGCTGACTGCCCAGCTGTTTGCGCAAGTCATGCAGGAGGCCGGGCTGCCCGACGGCGTGCTGAACGTGGTCTCCGGCTCCAGCGCAGCGGCCATCTCGGGTCCGCTACTGAAGGATTCACGCCTCCGCAAAATTTCCTTCACCGGATCTACCGCCGTGGGCAAGAGCCTCATGGCCGACGCGACCGAAAACGTCTTGCGGACCTCCATGGAACTGGGCGGCAACGCCCCCTTCCTCGTTTTCGAGGACGCCGACCTGGAAAAGGCCGTTGACGGTGCCATGGCCGCCAAGATGCGCAACATGGGCGAAGCCTGCACGGCCGCCAATCGTTTCCTGGTCCACGCTTCAGTGGCCGCCGAATTCACGTCCAAGCTGGCCGCCCGCATCGGGGCCCTGACGGTGGGTCGAGGCACGGAGGGCGGCACCGACGTCGGCCCGATGATCGAGGAAAAGGCGCGCGCCGGCATCCATGCACTGGTCACCGCCGCCGTCGCCGAAGGTGCCACAATCTTGGCCGGTGGCGACGTCGTCGAGGGCGAAGGCTACTTCTACCAGCCCACCGTCCTGGGTAATGTGCCCAACGACGCCGCGATCCTGCAGCAGGAAATCTTTGGCCCGGTGGCCCCCGTGACCACATTCACCGACGAAGCTGATGCCATCAGGATCGCCAACTCCACCGAATACGGCTTGGCCGCCTACCTGTACACGCGGGACTTCTCCCGCCTGCTGCGGGTGAGCGAACAACTGGAATTCGGCATGGTGGGCTTCAATGCCGGCGTCATCTCCAACGCGGCCGCACCGTTTGGCGGGGTCAAGCACTCGGGCTTAGGCCGTGAAGGCGGCTCTGAAGGCATTGCTGAATACACCACTACCCAGTACATCGGCATCGCGGATCCGTATCAGGACTAGAACGCACGCCCCTTAAAGGCTGTGCCGTGCGGCCCCCGGCTTGATAGCCAGGGGCCGCATTGTTGTGGCGCGCACTGCTCGGCCCGCAAGCACTCGCTGGACGGATCCCCGGGATTCAAGGTCGTCGATCTGGGTTAGCCCGGGCACTTAGTACTTGTGGGACTGGCCGTACTCGATGGCTGAGTTGCGGGTCAGGCCCACCACTCCGTGCCTGGCGGCGGCGTGGCCGGACTGGCTGCCCACCCCGCGGATGCCGCCGACAGAGGCGGTGTTCACGACGGCGCCTACCCCTGCACACGCATGACCTTCAGGACGTGCTTGAGCCCGTAAAAGACGCCGGTGAGGTTGATGCCGACTACTTTGCCGAATGCGTCCGGGGCATACTTGAGGATTTCCTGTGCCGTTTCCTGCAGGCCGGTGGCGTTCAGATCGACCGGGGTGCGTCCGGAACGGCAGGTGGGCCCCGCAGCGAATTGCCGCGGGGCCCACCTTATTTTTGCTGGGCGCTGCTAGACGCGTGCGCCCGAGTGGATCTGGGCGAAGAACTGACCCAGTTCGGCCGTGGCCGTGAGCGGCAGGACGTTCGCCACGTACTGGTCCGGGCGGACCACGACGACCACGCCGTCGCGGGAGAGCCCGCGCTCATCGAAGATGTCGGCGCCGGGGACCGTCCCGTAGACCTTCTCGTATTCGGTCAGCTTGAACGGTCCAACCTCCGGCTTGAACACTGCCGGAACAGCGTTGATGTCGATGTCCTCATGTCTTTGCTGGTAGATAACCTTCACATCGAACCAGGCATCGGCGTCGAGTCCGTTGGGTGTTGCCGCGAGGGGTGACTGCGGCGAAGTGGAGAGCCATTCGGCGAAGTCCGCGACAGGCGAGGCAGCGCCGGCCGGAGAAGGGTCGGCGAAGACGTAGATGCGCCACCGGCCGTCAGCCGTGGCATGGTGGCCCAGGTGCATCGGATTCGTGTCGCAGACCCGGGCGGCAAGTGCCGACTTGAAGCGCTTGCCCAACGGGAACCCGGTGGCCAGCTCCTGGTGCGTGGCAACGCCCGTGATCAGCGAGGGGGTGTACTCGGTCATGAAGCCGGCAGGGAATTCGGCGGTGCGCACGTAGAAGTCCTCCAGGGCTGACGGGCTGTCAAACTCCTCGGGTTTCTTGGCCATCATCGTGGACCATTCCTTGTCAAAATCGATGAGGTTCTTTGCCACAACCTGGCGTTCGGCCGAGTAGGTGGACAACAAGCTCTCCGGACTGCGCCCCTCAAGGACGTGGGCGAGCTTCCAGCCGATGTTGAAACCGTCCTGCATGGAGACGTTCATGCCCTGGCCGGCCTTGGCGGAGTGCGTGTGGCAGGCGTCGCCGGTGATGAAAACGCGCGGGGTGCGCTCGCCAAGCTGCTCGGGGAGCAGGTCATCGAAGCGGTCGGTGAGGCGGTGGCCCACCTCGTACACGCTGTGCCAGGCGACGTTGCGCACCTCCAGCGTATAGGGGGTGATGATGGCGTTGGCCTTGGCGATCATTTCCTCGACGCTTGTCTTGCGGACGTTGCCATTGTCGCCCTCGGGCACCACGCCGAGGTCAACGTACATGCGGAAGAGATGCCCGCCCTCGCGCGGAATGAGCAGGATGGAACCGCCGTCGTGCGACTGGATGGCGCACTTGGTGCGGATATCGGGGAAGTCGGTCTTGGCCAGCACGTCCATGACGCCCCAGGCGTGGTTGGCCTGGTCCCCTGCCATGGTGCAACCGATCGAGGCGCGGACCTTGCTGCGGGCGCCGTCGCAGCCCACCACGTATTTGGCGTGCACCGTCTTCTCCATGCCCTCGTCCGGTCCGGCGCTCCGCACAAGTGTGACCTTCACCGGATAGTCGCCCTCGTCGGCAACTTCGAGACCTTGGAAATCCCAGCCAAAATCTGGGGTCAGTCGGGCGGCGGAGTTCTTGGCGACGTCGGCAAAGTAGTCGAGCACGCGGGCCTGGTTGACGATCAGGTGCTTGAACTCGCTGATGCCAGTTGCGTCGTCCTTGGCACGGCCACCGCGGACAATGTGTGTGGGGTTCTCGGTGTCCGGGCGCCAGAACGCCATCTCGGTGATCCAGTAGGCCTCCGCAGTGATCGCCTCGGCAAAGCCAAAGGCTTGGAAGGTCTCGACACTGCGGGCCTGGATGCCGTCGGCTTGGCCGATCGCCAGCCGTCCGTCGCGGCGTTCCACCAGGCGCGTGGTGATGCCGGGGAACTGGGCGAGCTGGGCCGCGGTCAGCATGCCAGCCGGGCCCGAGCCGACAATAAGCACATCCACCTCGTCGGGAAGCTCCTCGGGACGGTCAATGCCGGTACCTGCCGCCGCTTGAATGCGCGGGTCACCGGATACGTATCCGTGGTGGTGGAACTGCACAAGAATCTCCTCACTGCACTGTGGGCGGCTTCTTCACCACCATGTAAATTCGTTCACTATCTGAACACAAAGTTCTAATAGTGCACACTAAGCATAATTGTGTGTGCCACCTCACGCAAGTGTGTGGCAAGATTCATGTGAAGTGCACGCGAAATCTCTTGCGCATGCCCATGCGCGTTGCCAGCCGCCTGGCTTGCGCAGGAATGACAGTGGCGCAGCGCCAGCACCCCCGCTTGCGCATAGCCGAAGTTAACTTGGGCCATGCGCACGCCGCGGTGCTGGCGTTGCGCATTATGCGACGCTGAAGGTCCGGGCAGCGGCCACTTCCTGCTTGTCCATGGTGAGTAGACTTCGAAAAGAGTGTTCCAATAGCTGATTGGGGAGAAGCTGCCGTGATTGATCCGCGCCGCCAGGCCGTCCTTGTCCGTTCCGGCGCGACAGGTGCCTGGGCGGACAAGACCCGGGATGTTGTCAGCTATCGAGCGGACCCGTCCTACGTTTACCTCACATTCATGGTGCAGAATCGGGAAAAGGAGTATCGGTACCGGGCAGAAAAGGCGGCAATCCTGTGGGACCCAAGGGCCATACCGCTCAACGCGGGCATCAGGGTCGCGGTGAACGGCGCCCTCTGGAACAGTCTTACCGAAGTGTGGCGCTTTGACGGTCCCGATGGACCCTGGTGGCGAATTTTCTACACCACAGCGGGACAGGTGGCCTATCGAAGTTACCCGGATCACGAGATCGATTTCCGCCAGAACGCCGCGGGGTCGCCCCAGGCATCGAGCATTCTCGACTATTGGCGAAGCATCGTGTCCGGTCTGGTCCAGGACAGCCCGAACCGGCCGTCCTTTGAGCGTTTGGGCTTCGTCGATTCGCAGAGCGTGTTGGGCAGGTACCTCAACGGCGGACACATTGAATCGTCGGACAAAGTCGGCACGATGATCTTCCCGTTCTCGGCAAACCTTAGCCAGCGCGAGGCCGTCGGGACGTGCTTGAGCCACCCTGTTTCGGTGATCGACGGGCCACCGGGCACCGGTAAGACGCAAACGATCCTGAACCTGATCGCCAACATCATTGCCACGCCCGGCGCCACTGTCGGCGTCGTCTCATTCACCAATTCTGCCGTGGACAATGTCCGGGAAAAACTTGCGGAGGAGGGGATCGACTATGTGGTTGCGGGATTGGGCCGCAAGGAAAAGAGGGCGGAGTTTTTTGCCGGTCAAGCGGCCAGAAACGCGGAAGTCGCCGGTCTTTTCGACGGCGGGGCGGTGCCGATGCCGCCGGATGAACAGATCGCTGACGCAGACCAGCGCTTGCAACTATTGCAGGAGACCGAGAGGCGTTTGGCCCAGTTGCGGCAGGAGAGCGATGCCTACCAACTCGAACGTCGTCATTTCGGCCGATATCTCCATAACCATGCGCCAGCAGAGCTTGCGGGACTCCCGCTCCTGCAACAGTCCTCGGGACGCATCCTTGACTACCTGGCCGAGACGGCGCTGTGGCGTGCGGACGATGGTCCCATCCGGCGCCTGCTCCGGAAAGTCAGGGGATACTTTCGGTACGGATCTGCCCGGTCCCTGGATCCGTATGACACTGACTCGGTGCTTCGCCTGCAGCGCGCGTACTACGACAACAAGATCAGCGAGCTTCGGCACGAAATCCGGCAGGCCGAACAAACGCTGGAACAGGCCGACACTGCATCACTGGCCAAGGAACACCGGCAGCTTTCATCCCAGGCGCTTCGAGCCGGCCTCCAACAGCGCTACGCCCCATTGTCAGCGGAAATTTACGGGCCAACGACGTACAAGCAGCAGTTCGCGCAGTTCACCCGGGACTACCCCGTCATTCTCAGCACGTGCCACTCGTTGGGCTGGAGCCTCCCCGAGGGGTTCCTTCTGGACTATCTCATCATCGATGAGGCGTCCCAGGTCGATCTGCTAGCGGCCGGACTGGCGCTAAAACATGCACGCAATGTGATCGTCGTGGGTGATCTCCGCCAGCTCCAGCACATCGCCGACAAGGCGGCGTCCGACCGTGCAATTCCATCACCGGCACCGGCCTACGACTATCAGCAACACAACATCTTGTCCTCCTTGATAGCGCTTTATGGCGACGCCCTGCCCCGAACAATGCTCCGGGAGCACTATCGCTGTGATCCGACAATCATCGGATTCTGCAACAAGAAGTTCTACAACGGACAGCTCGTTCCCTTCACGAGCAGTGGGCCCGGGGCGCGCCCTTTGAGAATCGTGCGCACCGCTGCGGGAAATCACATGCGCGAACATCAAGGAGGCGGGCGTTCAAACCAACGGGAGATTGACGTTGTGGTCCAGGACGTGATCCAGCAATACTTTGCCGACACCGACAAGGACAAGATCGGCATTGCAACGCCGTACCGGCTCCAGGCCGGCAAATTCACCGAACAGTTGACTGGCATTCAGGCAAGTACAGTCCACAAGTTCCAGGGCCGCGAGAAGGAAGTGGTCATCATGAGCACGGTCTTGAACGAGAACGTCAACGGCAGAAACGGTCTGGACTTCGTGGACGACCCCCACTTGGTCAACGTGGCAGTCTCGCGCGCCCAGAAGCAATTCGTGCTCGTCACCAACAGCGGCATGCTGCCCAAGAGCCGCAACCTGCGGGATCTAATCGACTACATCCAGTATCACGATCCGGGGCAGGAGGTTTTTGAGAGCACAATCGTGTCCGTTTTCGACCTGTTGTACAAGGACTACTCGCCTCGTCTGAGGCCGCTGGCAGGCCGGCTGAGGAAGCGGACCGGATTCGCTTCCGAGGACATTGTTTGGACTGTGCTCAACGAGATCCTCACAGAAGGGCCGTATGGCGATTTCACCGTGGCGGACCAGGTCGTCCTGCGCAACCTTCTACCGGACCTCACCAGGCTCACCGCCGAGCAGGCAGCCTACGTCAGGCACCGGGCAACGACTCTCGATTTCGTGGTTTACAACCGAATCAGCAACAGGCCGGTCTTCGCCATCGAGGTCGACGGCTTCGCGTTCCATGAAAACGACCCCCGGCAGCAAGTTCGGGACGCCCACAAGGATGCGATCTGCGCCACTCACCAGATCCCTCTTCTACGGTTGCCCACCACAGGCAGCGAAGAGGAACGACTGATCCGGCAGTGGCTCGACACCTGCGTGTGATCCGGGGCCGCCGCACCGTTGCCCGGATACGAAGGATAAGTTACGGCAGTTTGGCTGCGTGGGCTGCTGCCGCCTCGAGCAGCCGCGGCACGCCCGCCTCCAGTGCGGCCCCGAACGCCGAACCGTCCGCGCGTTCCCCGCGCTTCCACCGCGTGTGGATCGCCTCGCTGAAAATGGCCGCCTTCCAGAGCGCCAGCGTCTGGTACCAGGGCAGCGCGGACAGGTCCAGGTCAAAGTGCGCGTTGTAGCGCTGCGCCATGTCGGCACGGTTGAGGTAGCCCGGCTGCGCCGTCACGGGCGTCAGTTCCAATAGCGTGGCGGGGGTGCCGGCCTGCGCGTACGTGGCCGTCAGGTAGCCCAAGTCCGCCAAGGGATCGCCCAGGGTGGCCATCTCCCAGTCCAGCACCGACTTCACGTGGGCTGGGCCCTGCCGGCTGAACATCAGGTTCCCCAGCCGGTAGTCGCCATGGATTACCGTATTGCGCTGGGTGACCGGCCGGTTCGCCTCAAGCCAGTGCGCCAGCTGGGCCACCTGCGGAAGTTCACGGCTGCCAACCATCTCCCACAGCGCCGAAAACCGCTGTACCTGCCGTTTCAGGTATCCGTCAGGGCGCCCAATCCCGGCAATGTCGCCGCTTTCGATATCCACCGAATGCAGCCTCACGACCATGTCGGCGGCTGCCTCACTCGTGGCACGGCGCTGTGCGGGAGCGTCCAAATGCTCCGGCACGGTGTCCGTCACCACGTCTCCGTCCACATGGCTCATCACGTAAAACGGCACACCCAGCACGTTGGCGTCCGCGCATACGGCCAAGATTTTGGGCACCGGTATGCCCAGCGGCGCCAACAGTGACTGGATATGCGCTTCCCGAACCATGTCGTGCGTAGTCGGTGGCAACGGTGGCCTTGGCCCCCTGCGAAGCACGACGTCGGCCGCATGCCTTTTAATGCGGAAGGTCACGTTGGACTGTCCCTCGCCAATGCGGTGCGCATGCACCGGTCCGGACCCGATGCCGGCGGCATCCAGAAATTCCTCCACCCGTTCAAGGATCAGAAGGGGTGGCCGTTCCGTCCGGGCGACTTCCGCTGTTGTCTGCACAATGTCCTGCATACGGCCCATCAGCGTTCTCCGTCGTGGTTGTGGACCGCGCCCTGGAACGGTTCGCCGCCCTCAACAGCACGGCGCCTGCTGGAGACCGCCCGCCGGGCGATGGCCCATTTGTGGGTTTCGGTGGAACCGTCGTAGATCCGGAAGGGGCGCACCTCGTTCAGGTACTGCGCCAGCGGCAATCCGTCGGACACGCCGTCGCCCCCGCACAGCTGCACGGCCCTGTCGATCACCCTGTAGACAGCTTCGGAGCAGTGCACCTTGGCCATGGAGGACAAGGCCGAACCAGCCTTCGGGTCCACGGCCAGCAGGGACGCGCACTTGGCAATAATGGCGTCGGAGGTCTCAAGGTCGATGCAGGACTGGGCAATCATCTCCTGCGCGATGCCCAGCTGCGAAAGATGGGCGCCAAAGATCTCCCGCGTGTTGGCACGGTCCAGCATGATGTCCATGGCACGCCGGGCCAGCCCCAGCCAGCGCATGCAATGCGTCAGCCGGGCCGGGCCAAGCCGCAGCTGCGCATACGTGAATCCCAGTCCTACCTCGCCAAGAACAGCCGAACCTGGGACGTGGACGCCGTCGAAATGCACATGCGGATGCCCGCCGGGCAGGTACCTGTCAGTGGTGTGAATGGGGGCGCCGAGCCGCACGCCCGGCGTGTCCATTGGCACCAGGAAGATGGTGGCGCCGTCCGGTGCCCCCTTGCCGGTGGCGCCGTCCGCACCCGTGCGCGCCATGACTATGGCAAACCCGGCGAACGTGGCGCCGCTGGTGAAGCGCTTGTGCCCGTCGATTCGCCAGCCGCTGCCGTCGCGGACGGCGGTGGTGGCCAGGGCCTCCGGGTCCGACCCGGCACCGGGATGCGGCTCAGACATGGCAAAGCACGAGCTGATCTCACCGGCGGCCAGCGGGGCCAGAAAACGCTTCTTTTGTTCACCTGTGCCGATCAGGTTCAGCATGTGCATATTGCCTTCATCCGGCGCCATGCAATTGAGCACCGCCGGGCCGATCGGCGAATATCCTGCCTCCTGAAACACTGGCGAGCAATGCTCCAGGGCCAGCCCCTGGCCGCCGTACTCAACCGGCATGTGCGGGGCAAACACCCCTGCTTCCCGCGCAGCCTGCGCCAGATCGCGCCGGACCGTCAGATTCAGCGCCTGGCCCGGCCGCGGTTCGGCGGGGAGCACTGTGCCACGGATGAAGTCCCGCGTGCGCCGCCGCAGCTCCTCCACGGACTCCGGGTACAGCCCGGCCTGGGGTGTGCTGTTCACGTGCTGCTCCTTGCCTTTGAAGTTGCCTGACGGCCGTGTCTTTCCCACAAAAGCCACGCTCAGCCGAGCCCGCCCGCGTTGCGCAGGCCGCCGTCGAGCGTGAGGATCTGACCCGTCACCCAGGAGGCATCGGCGCAGGCGAGGTAGGCAACTGCTGCAGCCACGTCGTCGGGCTCCCCCAACCGTCCCAGCGGATACGCCGCGGCAACCTCCGCCTCGCGGCCTTCGTACAGGGCGCGGGCAAACGTGGTCTTGACCACGGCGGGGGCCACCGCATTCACCCGGATATCCGGCGCCAGCTCCATGGACAGCGTGCGGGTCAGGTGGGAGACAGCTGCCTTGCTGATGCCATACAAGCCCAGGCCGGGTGCGGGCACGTCGCCACTGACAGAGGACACATTCACCACATTCCCGCGCCGCTGCCGGAAACCCAGCCCGGGATGTGCCAGCACAGCTTGCGTCCAGGCCAGGGTGCCCAGAATGTTGACCTCAAATATCTTGCGCGCCGCGTCTAAGTCCGCCGTTTCCAGCGGCCCGAACACGGGGTTGATGCCGGCGTTGTTGACCAGGACGTCCAGCCCGCCAAAATGATGTTCGACGGCGGCCAGCACCTCCGCACGGTGGTCCGGGTCATCCGCGTGCCCGGCAAGGGCGATCGCGTTTCCGCCAAGGGCTGCGAGCGCCTCATCCAGCTGTTCCTGGTGGCGCGCCGTAATAAGGACGCTGGCCCCCTCGGCGGCGAGTCGCTGCGCCACCGCCAGCCCGATCCCCCGGCTGGCACCCGTAATGACGGCCGCTTTGCCCAGGAACCTCTGGCCGAGGGTAGTCGGTGCGGGCGTGCCGTGGTGGGGCATGGTGGTCCTCTTCGTTGAGTCTCCGGCTTACTTGGCAGTAACTACTGCCAGCATGGTGCGGAAACCATCAACGGTCAAGGGATCGGGGTCTGGCAGCGCGTTGCTGCGGACTGCTCAGCCCTTGTCGCGGAGTGCGTTGCGCTGCGAGGCGCCAGCGGCCTCAGAGACGTGCAACTGCTCGGGCGTGCGGCCGTCACGGTTCAAGGGCGGGCAGAGTTCTTCGCGCATGGCGTCTTCAAGGGCCGCGACGGGCTCAAGGTCGTCCACCACGGCAAACGCCATGCCAAGGTTGGCCACAATCCAGGCGCTGAGCACTTCTTCGTCCACGTCGGTCAGCCGGGGATGGGCGGATTTTCCGTGCCACTGCGCCTGCAACCCCAGAATGGCCGCCAGAGAGCGGCGCAACGTGGACTTGGAGGTTTGCACCGCGTGGTGCTTGGCGCGGCTGCGCAAGTTGGTGGCCTTGCCCACATACAGCAAGTCACCGCGTTTCAGCGGGGCCAGCTCCGCGGGCCAGTTTGCGTCCTTGGGCAGGGCACCTGTCAGGTATATCTTGTAAATGCCGGGGGCAAAGGGCATTGCCTTCCACGCTTTGCTGGCAGGGGCCGTGGCTGTCCATTTGAGATCATTCATGCGTTTGACCCTACGGCACGGCTGCACCAATCCGCTCTTTGGGCCGACTCCCCTGCCGGCGGCACCGCTTCTCGCTGGGATGTCCGCCCGGGGCCGGGTTGTCCTGCTGGAACGGCATTCCTATGGGCACCTGGCCGCGTTGGAGGCGTCAGCTACGCGTCGACGAAGTCTTCTTCAAGCTCGAATTCCACCGTGGCAAGGACTTCCTTGGTTTCAGGGTGGATCATGACGGCTTCGGCGTCGCCCTCAAGCATGATGAACTCGCCCTGGTCTGTCCTGAAGTGCCAGGCCAAAACAGTCTCGCCGTTGTGCTCAAAGTTGGGATCGCCCATGGTGATCTTCTCCAGCTCGTGACCCGCCTCGGCGCAGAGTTCGCGGATAATGAGCTCAAAATCGGGCGCATCCTCCAGCTCTGCCTCTTCGGCTTCGGCCTGGCGCTGCGCCAGGTTCGGAATCCCTGCCACGCGTGTAGCGATATGTGCTTGAAGTTCCTGCTCATCGAGCACCAGCAGCCCCGGCTGGCTACGCAGCCACACGGCGTTGAGCCCTGTAACGTCTTCGGACTCCAGCAGTTCCTCAAACTCACCGTCGAGAGCTTCCATGGTGGCAACGGCGTCGGACGGGCCGGACTCCTCATCGCTTTCACCTTCAAGGTAGGCCTCCATGTCTGTTTCGGACAGGGAGTCGTAGTGTTCAATGGTGCGCTCGAACAGTGCCAGGTGCTCCTTGGCGCTCATGCCCTCCAGGCCCTCGCGAATGTAGTTGTCCAGTTCGTCCCGGTCCGGGGTCATGAACACATACTGGGCAAAGCCGCCCTCGAGCATCTGGGTCAGGTAGAAGTCCACGAAGTAGCTGCGCAGGGCATCCGGTGCGATTTCCTCAGCGTTGAGAAGCGCCTGGTACATGGCGTTCACCACCTCCACGTTGTCCCCTACAACATCTTCGTTGCTGGCGGCTGCGCCTTCGATGGTCAAAATGACAGGGAGTTGTTGCGTAGTCATGAAATTTCCTCACTGTTGGGAGCCTTGGTGCTGTTGACACCTTCACGCTATGTCTCCCAGCGGTCATTGTGCCTGTGCGCCAAGTGAACGTCAGGCGAAGACTTGGCAGCCGCCCGTTTACCGCCCTTCGTGGGCTGCCAGGAATCTGTAGACCTCAGTCTCGTCGACGCCGGGAAAAGCCCCTTGCGGCATGGCCGCCAGCAGGTGCGAGTTGGCCCGCGTGGACGGCCAGGCGTTGCCGGCCCATTCCGCGGATAGTTCCGCCGGCGGCCTGCGGCAGCAGCCCGGATCAGGGCACTTGGATTGAGAGCGCTCGGTGGTTTCCCTGCCCCGGAACCACTTCACGTGCGCATACGGCACACCGATGCTCAGCGAGTACTCGCCCGAGGAATGGCGCTCGGTGCGGGCCGTGCACCAATACGTTCCCACGGCCGTGTCCGTGTACTGGTTGAAGGCCCGGAACTTGTCCGGCACATCAAAGACGGCCCGCGAGGTCCAGAACCGGCACACTGCCTGCCCTTCGATGGCGCCGGTGTGATCGGCAGGGAAGTTCACGCCGTCGTTCTCATAAGCCTTGTGGATGATCCCGGACTCATGCACCTTTTGGAAGTGCGTGGTGATGCCCAAATGCTCCGTGGCCAGGTTGGTGAACCTGTGTGCGGCCGTCTCATAGGAGACGGCGAAGGCGTCGCGGATGTCCTCGATGGCCAGTTCCTTGGCGGCCTTGGCCTCCTTGAGGAAGTCCACCGTGGCCCGCTCGGGCATCAACAAGGACGCGGCGAAGTAGTTGGTGTACACGCGCTGGCGCAAAAAGTCTGCGTAGTTCGTTGGCGTCTGATGCCCCAAAACGTAGTGCCCCAGTGCCTGCAGCAGCACCGACCGGGGGTCGTGGTCGGAGCGCTGTCCCTGGGTGAGATAAATTCGGCGATTCTTCAAATCCGTTACCGAGCGGGTGGAATGCGGCAAATCTCCCACGTAATGCAGGTCAAAACCCAGGTGTTCGGCCACGTCGGCGGCCACGTGGTGGGACAGCGGGCCCCTGTCGTGACCCACCTTGGTCAACAGCTCCTGGGCCTGGCGCTCAATCTCCGGGTAATAGTTGTTGCGCTCGCGCATTTCCATCCGCAATTCATTGTTGGCCCGGCGTGCTTCCTCCGGCGTGGCCGACTGCTCATCCAGGCGCCGCTCCAACTCATGCTGCAGGCCCACCAGCGACTCCAGCACTTCGGTGGAAAGCCGCGAACTGACGCGCACTGTGGGCAGTCCCAGCGACTGGTACAGCGGCCCGCGCTGCGCCCGTTCGAGCTCAATTTCCAGCGCGGCGCGCCTGCTGGGCGGCTCTGCTCCCAGCAGCTGGTCGAGCCCCACTCCCAGTGCCACGGCCAGGTGCTGGAGCAGCGTCAGTTTGGGCTCGCGCTTGCCGTTCTCAATCAAGGAAAGTTGCGACGGCGCAGCCCCCACTTTCTCGCCCAGATCGTCAAGGGTCATGCCCAGATTCTTGCGCAGGTGCCGCACGCGTCGGCCCAGCGAAATGATGTCCAGCTCGCTGTTTGCAGCGGCGTCCTTGCCGCGCGGCTCCCGCACCTCGGCTGTGTTCCATCCCACATTCGTCATTTCTTGACGATACGTGAAGAAGTGACAATCTTTCCAGTGTTTACCCCTAGAAACCTCTTGAAAACTTCTGAATAGTAGAAATCACGAAGAAGAACACCGGATCTCGGGTTTCAATCACCGATCATCCCCATCGCAAAGGAGCGAGACCATGAGCGCAGCATTTGAACCCGCAATGACACCCGAGCAGAGCAATGCACAAGCTGCCGCAGCCCTCGAACTTGAGTGGTTGGCCAACCCCCGCTGGGAAGGGATTGAGCGCACTTACACCGGCGCCGACGTCGTGAAGCTGCGCGGACGGGTCACCGAGGAACAAACCCTGGCCCGCCGTGGCGCGGAAAAGCTCTGGGACCAGCTGCGCAATGCCGGCCCCGACGGCTACACCAACGCACTCGGCGCCCTGACCGGCAACCAGGCTGTGCAGCAGGTCAAGGCCGGGCTGAAGGCGATTTACCTTTCCGGCTGGCAGGTTGCCGCCGATGCCAACACGTCCGGCAACACCTACCCGGACCAGTCCCTCTACCCGGTGAACTCGGTCCCCACGGTGGTCCGACGCATCAACAACGCACTGCTGCGCGCCGACCAGATCGAATTCTCCGAAGGCAAGCAGAGCGTCGAGGACTGGCTGGTGCCGATCGTGGCCGACGCCGAGGCCGGCTTTGGTGGGCCGCTGAACGCCTACGAGCTCATGAAGTCCATGATTGGCGCCGGCGCAGCAGGAGTGCACTGGGAAGACCAGCTGGCCAGCGAAAAGAAGTGCGGTCACCTGGGCGGCAAGGTTTTGATTCCCACGGCCCAGCATGTCCGCACGCTGAACGCGGCACGGCTCGCATCCGACGTCGCCGGTGTCCCCTCGGTCATCATTGCCCGCACCGACGCCGAGGCCGCCACCTTGATCACCTCAGATGTGGATGACCGCGACAAGCCGTTCATCACCGGCGAGCGCACCCCCGAAGGTTTCTACCATGTGCGCAACGGAATTGAACCGTGTATTGCCCGGGCCCTGGCCTATGCACCGCACGCCGATCTCATCTGGATGGAAACCGGCACCCCGGACCTGGCGCTGGCGAAGAAATTTGCCGACGCCGTCCACGCCGAATTCCCCGACCAGATGCTTGCCTACAACTGCTCGCCGTCGTTCAACTGGAGAAAACATTTGGACGACGCCACGATTGCCAAGTTCCAACGCGAACTCGGCGCCATGGGCTTCAAGTTCCAGTTCATCACCCTGGCTGGCTTCCACGCCCTGAACTACTCGATGTTTGACCTCGCCCACGGTTACGCCCGGGACGGGATGAGCGCCTACGTCGAACTGCAGGAGCGCGAATTCGACTCCGAAGACCGCGGCTACACCGCTACCAAACACCAGCGCGAAGTAGGCACAGGCTACTTCGATCTGGTTGCGAGCGCCCTGAACCCTAACAGCGGCACCCTCGCACTGGCCGGCTCCACCGAAGCCCAGCAGTTCCACTAACCCCCAACTGTGACGCAGTTGTTGCTGAAAATGTCCGCGTTTTTAGCAACAACTGCGTCACAGTTACCCCAGACTTGGAGCGCATCCCATGAACTCAACGAACAGCCTGAACGGAATCACGTTCAACGGCATCACCCTGACAGCACCGCCCATCCACCGCCAAAACGAAATCCTCACCCCCGAGGCGCTGGATTTCATCGCGGCACTGAACCGCAGCACCACTGCCCGACGCGTAGAACTTTTGGCGGCCCGCAAAACACGCCGCACGCAGATCTTGAGCGGCTCCGATCCCCGCTACCTCAGCCACACTTCCCACATTCGGGAGGATCCAAACTGGCGGGTTGCCCCGCCGGCACCGGGTTTGGAGGACCGTCGCGTTGAAATCACCGGACCGGTTGATCAGAAGATGACCATCAACGCCCTGAATTCCGGAGCCAAGGTGTGGCTGGCCGACATGGAGGACTCATCCACACCCACCTGGGGCAATGTGATCCGGGGCCAGCTGAATCTGATCGACGCCCTGGAGCGTCGCATCGACTTCACCAGCCCCGAGGGCAAGGAGTACAAGCTGGCACCGGCCGAGGCGCTGCCCACCATCGTGGTCCGCCCCCGCGGCTGGCACCTGGAGGAAAAGCACCTGCTCATCAACGGCAAGCCCATGGCCGGCGGCATTGTGGACTTCGGCCTGTACTTCTTCCACAATGCACGCCGATTGATGGCCCAGGGCAAGGGCCCGTACTTTTACCTGCCGAAGATTGAAAACCACTTGGAGGCACGCCTCTGGAATGACATCTTCATTCAGGCCCAGGATCTGCTGGGCATCCCGCAGGGCACCATCCGCGCCACCGTTCTCATCGAGACCATCACGGCCGCCTTTGAGATGGAGGAAATCCTCTACGAACTGCGCGACCATGCCTCGGGCCTGAATGCCGGCCGCTGGGATTACCTGTTCTCGGTGATCAAGAACTTCCGCACCCGTGGCCCGCGCTTTGTGCTCCCGGACCGGAACCAGATCACCATGACGGCCCCGTTCATGCGCGCCTACACCGAACAGCTGGTCCGCGCCTGCCACAGCCGCGGCGCCATGGCCATTGGCGGCATGGCGGCGTTTGTGCCCAACCGCCGCGACCCGGAGGCCAACGACGGCTTTGACGGCTCCTGGGTGGCCCACCCGGACCTGGTTCCGGTGGCCATGGAGGTCTTTGATGAGGTTCTTGGCTGGAACCCAAACCAGCTCAGCCGCACCCGGGACGACGTCGAACTCGACGACAGGGCCTTGCTGGACATTGCCGGCACCCAAGGCAACATCACCGAGCAGGGCATCCGCGACAACATCTGGGTGGGCATCCAGTACATTGAGTCCTGGCTGCGCGGCCATGGCGCCGTTGCACTGAACAACCTCATGGAGGACGCCGCCACGGCCGAGATCTCACGGTCACAGATCTGGCAGTGGATCCACAGCGAAGCCATCACCGACACCGGCGAACTCATCACCTTTGACTGGGTGAAGGAGATGCTGGCGGAGGAGTTTGAGAAGATGCCCCGCTTCGACGCCGACAGGTTCAACGACGCCCTGGAGATCTTCGAAGCAGTAGCCCTGGGTGAGGACTTCCCGGCCTTCCTGACCACCTCGGCGTACGCCAATTACCTCCACGAAACTCCCGAACCGGCCCCCGTTGGCGAGAGGGAACTGGCCGCAGTCTAGATTTGGTTGATTCACCGGGTGCGACGCCACTGCAGGCCCGAGATCCGGGTCCCGGTGAATCACCATTAGTTCCCGTCGAACGGGGAGTAGTTGTTGATGTTCACGGCGAACATCAACAACTACTCCCCGTTCGCGTGGCGCGGTGCTGGAATATTCGCCGCACTCCACCGGTTGGGCGAAGTATGAAGATTGAGATCTGGTCCGATGTGGCCTGCCCCTGGTGCTACATCGGCAAGCGCCGTTTTGAAACCGCCCTGAACGCTTTCCCGCACAAGGATTCCGTGGAGGTGCAGTGGCGCAGCTACCAGCTGGACCCCACCATCCCCGAGCACTATGACGGCACCGAGCTGAGCTACCTGAGCGACCGCAAGGGCATGGACCCGGCGCAGGTTGCCGGCATGTTCGCCCACGTCACCGAGCAGGCTGCCGCCGAAGGCCTGCACTACAAGTTCGACGACGTGGTGGTGGCCAACAGCTTCAACGCCCACCAGCTGCTGCATTTGGCTGCTGCCCAGGGAAAGGGCGACGCCGTCAAGGAAGCCCTGCTCTCGGCCCACTTTGAGCATGGGGTGGACATTGGCAACCGCGAGGCCCTGATAAAGGTTGGCACCGAGGCAGGACTGGACGCCATCGAGATCAACGAGGCGCTGGACACCGACAAGTACGCCGACGAGGTCCGCCACGACTTTGCCGAAGCCCGTGCCATTGGCGTGACGGGTGTGCCGTTCTTTGTCATCGACAGGAAATACGGCATTTCCGGAGCCCAGCCTGCTGCCATGTTTACGCAGGCACTGGAAGAAGCGTGGCAGGAAGCCAATCCGCTGACCATGGTGGCCGCTGGATCAGATGCCGAGGTGTGCGGGCCCGACGGCTGCGCCATCTAAAACAGCGCCTTGGCGGGCTGGCCGGTTTCCACCGGCTGGCCCGCTTTTTGTTTGGGCGACATCTCACAAATAGACGGAGTCGGTGCCGTAGGCTGGGCATTCCTAAAGTTTCCGCTGTTGTCTCGAACGGAGCCCGCCATGCACCAAACGCCCAGCATCCCCTGGTTCAGGCGCCTGCCGCTATCGGCTGTTATCGCCAGTGCCGTTGCCGTGGCGCTGGTAGCGGGGCTGGCCGGTGGCTGGATCGCCTACCTGTTGACGCGTCCGGCGACCACAAGCGTTGCGGCCGTTGCCGGGGCCTGTGACTCCACAGCCGTTGCCCATCAAGTGCTGCCCGGAGTGGTCACTGTCTCCGTCAGCAATGGTGAGGTGGGCGGCGTCGGAAGTGGTGTCATTGTCCGCAAGGAGGGCTACATCATGACGAACAACCACGTCATTTCTGCAGCCGCGGATGGCGGCACCATTGAGGTGTTGTTCAGCGATGGCAGGAGCTCCGAGGTTGACCTTGTTGGCCGTGACCCCAAGTCGGATCTAGCTGTCCTGAAGGTAAAGTCCACCGAGGTGCTGCCCACCGTTGAGCTTGGGAAGTCCGGTGACGTCCTGGTGGGCCAGCCGGTGGTGGCGCTCGGCGCCCCCTTGGGCCTCTCAAGCACAGTAACCTCCGGCATTGTCAGCGCGCTGGGCCGGAATGTACCGGTTCCCAGCGACGATGACACAACCGCGATACTTGTTGGCGCCATCCAAACTGATGCCTCCATCAATCCAGGAAACTCCGGCGGCGCACTGGTTGACTGCGCCGGGAAACTGATCGGCATCAACACAGCCATCGCCACCATCCCCAACGAGGCGCAGATTGCCAGCGGCAGCGTGGGTATCGGCTTCGCCGTCCCCGTGGATCTGGCCGCACGCATCACCGATCAACTCATTGAGACGGGCACTGTGGCCTACCCCTTCTTCGGCGTGAGCGCTGTTCCGCTGCCACCCGAGGCCGCAGCAAAGTTGGGCGTATCGGCCGGCCTATACCTGCAAGCCGTGGCCCCCGGGGGCCCCGCCGCCAAGGCCGGACTCCAACCCAGCGATGTGGTGACGCTGCTGGACGATCGGCCAGCCACGAGCATCGCTGTGCTCACCGAAGTCACGCTGGCCCGGAAGGCCGGCGACACCGTTCAGGTCACCTACGTACGGGACGGCAAAACGGCTACCACCAAGCTCACGATGGGGACCCTCCCCTAAGCTGGCGTCTGAGCCCACGCCGGCATATCCAACGACGAGCCAGGTGCCGAACAAGAATTAGATCTCGAGGAACTTATGCCGAGCATCATTCAAAAGATGGCATTTCTTTGAAAACTTATGAATGTGAGGGGTTTATTGGACGCTTCAGACCACAGTGGAGCACCACCCTGAGCCGGTTAATCAATCATCTTGTTTTGATCGTCAGGTGTTGCATATGAAGCTAGACGTGACCCACACCCGGCCCTGCCGTTGAGCGCGTAGGAGACAGCTGCTTCGGAGATCCCCTGCTGGTGCGCCAGATCGGCGATCGCCACATTGGCCCCGGGGAAGCTCCTATTGCTGCTGCACTTGGACCAGGTGTTCCACGTTGGAGGCGGAGAGCACGTGGTCAATGACCATGTGCCCGGCGCCGAGCACACCGGCATGCCCCGCCGCCATGGACTGTACTATACGCAAGCGGGCAGTGGCCAGCGGCAAGGAACGTTGGTACACAATTTCGCGCACGCCGGCCAGGAGGTATTCACCCGCCGAGGCCAGTCCGCCGCCAATCACAATGACCGAGGGGTTGAGCAGATTTACGCAGGCTGCAAGCACATCGCCGATGTCCCGGCCGGCCTGGCGCATGGCTGAGATCGCAACCAAATTCCCGCGCCGAGCCAGGTCCAGCACGTCCTCACCGCTCACCGCGGGAACGCCCGCAGCTGCCAGGGCCGCCGCCACTGCAGGGCCCGACGCCATGGCTTCCAGACAGCCGAAGTTGCCGCAGCGGCACATGACCTCGCCGCCGCGCGGGACGCGCACATGGCCAATGTCGCCAGCTGTTCCGTCAGCACCGCGCTGGAGCAGCCCGCCGCTGATGATGCCTGCGCCAATGCCCGTGGCAACCTTGATGAATAGGAGGTTCTCGGCGTCGGGCCAGTACGACGCGCGTTCCCCGAGGGCCATGATGTTCACGTCGTTGTCCACCAGCACATCCACGGCGAAGCGCTTCTGCACATACGCAGGAACGTCAAACCCATCCCAGCCCGGCATGATAGGCGGGCTGGCCGGCTTCCCGGATGAGTGCTCCACTGGCCCGGGCAAGCCCATGCCCATCCCCACGAGTTCCCGTTCGTGGCGGCCAGCCTGCTGGAACAGCTGACCGCAGAGCTCCAACACCTGATCGAGCACCGCGGTGGGACCTGCGGCGATGTCCATGGTCTCGCGCAGCTCGCTCAGCACTGTGCCACGAAGATCCAGCAACGCAATCAAGACGTGCGTTGCGCCAACATCAACGGCCAGGATGACCCGTGCCGATGGCTGAAAGGCAAAGCGCGACGGCGGCCGGCCACCTGAGGAGACGGCCTCACCTGCGGGGCCAATCAGCCCGGCGGCGGTGAGGGAATCAATGCGAGCCGCCACCGTGGACCGGGCAAGGCCTGTTATTTCCGCCAATTCCGCCCTGGTCCGGGCGCGTCCGTCGCGCAAAAGTTGGAACACATCCCCCGCACGCGAGTAGCCATAGGGCTGCCCACTGAAATCGGGGCCCTGCGCACCGCTGGAGGACGCGCCACGGGACAGGGGTTGCACTGGTTTCATTGGCATTCACAATAGATAACACACAGGCTTCTATCTGTCACAATCCGATAGTCCCACGACGTTTCACAAACTTTTGCTTGACGCTCGACAAAAGTTCCCCTAGCTTGGAATGGAACACTCATCCATGCTTTCAGGAGACCCCAGTGACGTATTCTCTGCAGCTTTACACCGTGCGCAAGCCCCTTGAAGAGGACCTGCCCGGAACCATTGCCCGCGTGGCAGAACTAGGTTTTACCAAGGTGGAGCCCTACAACTTTGTAGCCACGGCCGATGCCCTCGCCGCCGCCTTCGCTGAAAATGGCATCACTGCTCCATCAGGTCATGCACCGTTGTTGAGCGCCGATCAGGACGAAATTTTTGCCGCAGCCAACAAACTAGGCATCACCACAGTCATTGACCCCTTCATCGCTGCCGAACAGTGGCAATCCGCCGAGGACATCCAAAAGATTGCCGACGGCCTCAATGCCGCAGCCAAGAAGGGTGCCGAATACGGTGTCCGGGTGGGTTACCACAATCATGCGTGGGAGCTGGAGTCCAAGATCAACGGCACCACGGCCCTGGAATACTTTGAAACGCTGCTTGACCCCGAACTGGTACTGGAGGTGGACACGTACTGGGTTTCCGTGGGCGGAGCCAACGCCGTTGACATCTTGACCAGCTTGGGTGAACGCGTGAAATACATCCATATCAAGGACGGCCCCTTGAACAATGACACCAAGGCCCAGCTGCCGGCCGGCCAGGGCGAGGTGCCCATCTGGGACGTCATCGGCGCCGCCAAGTCGTTGGAAGTTGGCGTAGTGGAATTTGACGACTACGAAGGCGACATCTTCGACGGCATCGCTGCGAGCCTTGCCTTCCTCAATGCCGGAAAGGCCTGATCCTCATGGCAACAACAGGACCCGTTGGCGTCGCCGTAATCGGCGCTGGCAACATCAGCAAGCAATACCTGGATAATCTCACCACCTTTCCCGACATCAAGGTACTCGTGGTGGCTGACCTCTTCGAAGAGGCCGCCGCCGCACGTGCCGCAGAATACGGCATTGAAACTTCCGGCAGCGTTGACGTTGCCTTGAACCACCCGGACGTTGAGATCGTGGTGAACCTGACCATCCCGGCAGCCCACGTTGAGGTTGCCACGGCAGCAGTACGGGCTGGCAAGCATGTATGGACGGAAAAGCCGTTCTCACTGGATCGCGACAGCGGGCTGGGCCTGTTGAAGGAGGCCCAGGCTGCAGGGATGCGCCTCGGTTGCGCCCCGGACACCTTCCTTGGCGCTGGCCTGCAAACGGCCCGCCGCCTCATCGATTCCGGAGCCATTGGCACGCCGTTGACGGCACTGACCATGTTCCAGTCCCCCGGGCCGGAATCCTGGCACCCGAATCCGGCCTTCTTGTTCCAGACAGGTGCCGGGCCCTTGTTTGATATGGCCCCGTACTACCTGACCGCACTCATCCAGACCTTTGGCCCCATCGCCAAGGTGGCCGCCGTCGGAAGTACCGCCTTCTCCACCCGGACAGTTGGTTCAGGTCCCAAGGAAGGCGAGGTGTTCGACGTCGAGGTGCCCACCCATGTCAGCGCCATCGCCCAGTTTGAATCCGGCGCTTCCTCGCACAGCGTGTACAGCTTCGAATCTCCCAAGGCGCGCACGGGCTTTGTGGAAATCACCGGCACCGAGGGCACCATCTCATTGCCCGACCCCAACAACTTCGACGGCGAGATTCAGCTGTGCCAGCGCGGCGAGGACGAGTGGACCACCATCGCCGCCGAGGGACCCGCCCAAGGCCGCGGCATGGGAGTGCTGGACATGGCCCGTTCCATCCGCGCAGGCGTCCCCCACCGGGTGCCGGGCGAACTGGCGTACCACGTGCTCGATGCAATGGTCTCCATCGCCGAGTCCGTGGAAAGCGGCGAATTCGTCTCCGTCCAGAGCACTGCACCAGCTTCCCCGGCACTGCCCGCGGACTGGAACCCCACCGAAGCAACCCTCTAGGAATCGCTGACATGACCTCCCTCCAGACCTCCCGCACCTTGGGTGTTGCCGCGATTGGCTATGCGTTTATGGGCCAGGCACACTCCAACGCCTGGCGCACAGTGGCCAATCACTTTGACGTCCCCAACTTTGAACAAAAAGTCTTGGTGGGACGCGATGCGGCCGCCGTGGCCGCAGCCGCGCACAAGTACGGCTGGAGCGAATCCGCCACGGACTGGCGGGAGGTCATTGCCCGCGATGACATAGACATTGTTGACATTTGTGCCCCGGGCTGGCTGCACGCTGAGATTGCGACGGCGGCACTTGCCGCGGGCAAGCATGTCCTGGTGGAAAAGCCGCTGGCCAATTCCATGGCCGAATCTTTGGCCATGGTGGCGGCGGCACAGGCGGCCCGCTCCGTTGGCGTGCGGTCAATGGTTGGCTTCAATTACCGCCGGGTGCCTGCTCTGGCCCTGGCACGGAAGCTCATCGCCGCCGGCGAGCTGGGCACCGTTCGCCAGATCCGCGCGTCGTACCTGCAGGACTGGCTGGTTGACGACTCAGCCCCCATGACCTGGCGGCTGCGCAAGGAAACCGCTGGTTCAGGTGCGCTGGGCGACATCGCCTCGCATGCGGTGGATCAGGTGCAATATTTGCTCAATGACACCGTGGCCGACGTCTCTGGCCGGCTGCACACCTTTGTCACCGAGCGCCCCGGCCCTGATGGCCCCGAGCAAGTAACTGTCGACGACGCAGCTTGGGCCACGTTGACCATGGACGGCGGCGCCGTGGCCAGTGTGGACGTTTCGCGCGTGGCGCTGGGGCAAAAGAATGCGCTGCGCCTGGAAGTTTATGGCACAGCCGGGTCAATTACGTTTAATCTGGAGAACCCCAACGAGCTGTACTTCCTCAACGGCACCGACCCCGTTGAGGTTCAAGGATTCCGGCGCATTTTGGTCACTGAACCCGAACACCCCTACATTTCCGGCTGGTGGCCGCAGGGGCATGTGATTGGCTGGGAGCACAGTTTTACCCATCAGATCCGTGACTTCCTGCTGAACATTGCCAACGGCACTGACCCGTCGCCGTCGTTCGAGGAAGGTTTGGGCGTGCAACGTGTTCTCGCCGCCATTGAAGCCTCCTCGGCAGCTGGCGGCGCCACAGTTCCCACCGCCGCACCCCAACTCGTCTCAAAGGACTAACACCATGCCCCGCCCTTACACCTTATTCACCGGCCAGTGGGCCGATCTCCCCCTGGAAGACGTGGCGCGCCTGGCCTCCGAGTGGGGCTATGACGGCCTGGAAATCGCGTGCTCCGGTGACCATCTTGACCCGTGGCGTTGGGACGAGCCCGGCTACGTCTCCGGCAAGTTGGCCCTGTTGGAACGTTATGGCTTGAAGGTGTGGGCCATCTCCAACCACCTCAAGGGCCAGGCCGTGTGCGATGACCCCATCGATTTCCGGCACCAGGCCATTGTTGGCACCAAGGTGTGGGGCGACGGCGATCCCGAGGGCGTGCGCCAGCGTGCCGCCGAGGAAATGAAACTCACGGCGCGTTTGGCTCAGGCTCTGGGCGTCAACACCGTTGTGGGCTTCACGGGCTCCTCCATTTGGCAGTACGTTGCCATGTTCCCACCCGTTCCGGAATCGGTGATCGAGGCCGGCTACCAGGACTTCGCCGACCGCTGGAACCCCATCCTTGACGTCTTTGACGAATGCGGTGTGCGCTTCGCCCACGAGGTGCACCCCTCCGAAATCGCCTATGACTACTGGACCACGGTGCGGACGCTCGAGGCCATCGGCCACCGTCCGGCGTTTGGGCTGAACTGGGACCCCTCCCACTTCATGTGGCAGGGGATCGACCCGGTCTCCTTCATCTGGGACTTCAAGGACCGGATCTACCACGTTGACTGCAAGGACACGAAGCTGCGCCCCACGGGCCGGAACACCGTGATGGGTTCCCACCTGCCGTGGGGCGATCCGCGCCGCGGCTGGGACTTTGTCTCGGCCGGACGCGGCGATGTGCCCTGGGAATCATCCTTCCGCGCCTTGACCGCCATTGGTTATGACGGCCCCATCTCCATCGAGTGGGAGGACGCGGGCATGGACAGGCTCCAGGGGGCGCCCGAGGCGCTGGCTGCGCTGAAGAAGTTCGACTTTGCCCCGTCGGCCCTGTCCTTCGACGCTGCGTTCAGCAACCAGGACTGAGCCCCACATACCGAGCTTGCCTCGCGAACGGGCAGTAGTTGTTGATGTTTCCAAGGAACATCAACAACTACTGCCCGTTCGGCAGGCCCCCGGCGCATTCCGTCTGACTCGCCGTCCGGCGCTAGAGTGGATTCCATCATGAGCATTCCAAAAACTGTCCGGGCCTCCGTCCGCATTGATGCGTGGTTGTGGGCCATCAGGGCCTACAAGACGCGTTCGATGGCCACGGCCGCCTGCCGCGCGGGCCACGTGAAACTTAACGATGTCAACGCCAAGGCCTCGCACACGGTGGTGCCCGGGGATACCGTCCGGGTCCGTCAGCCCGGCTATGACAGGATTCTGGAAGTCCGCCAGCTCATCAACAAGCGCGTTGGTGCCGAGGCCGCCTCACACTGCTTCACCGACCACACTCCCCCGCGACCCGTCCTGCCGGCCCTTGGCCTGCCACAGCGCGACCGCGGCACAGGCCGACCCACCAAGAAAGACCGCCGGGAGATGGACCGGCTGCGCGGGGACCACTAAATCAGCCCGGTCGATCAGCGGTTCGGCGTCCAGCCAATGGCCGGGGCAATGTACTTGGCAATGTTCTCCAACATTTTGGTGTTGTAGGCAACACCAAGCTGGTTGGGCACTGTCAGCATCACGGTGTCTGCAGCCTGCACTGCCGCGTCGGCCGCCAACTCCTGTGCCAGTGCGGCAGGATCGCCAATATAGCTCTTGCCAAAGCGCGAGACCAGGCCGTCAATGATGCCCACCTGGTCCTTGCTGTCAGCCTGCGCGCGGAGCCCAAAGTACATTTGGTCGACGTCGTCAACCACGGGAATGACGCTGCGGCTGACCGAAACACGCGGCGTGAAGTCATGCCCCGCCGCAGCCCACTCATCACGGAAAAGCTGAATCTGCTCGGCCTGGAGCTGGTCGAAAGGAACGCCGGTATCCTCGGTCAGCAGCGTGGAACTCATCAAGTTCACGCCCTGCTGAGCCGCCCACACGGCTGTGCCGCGAGATCCGGCACCCCACCAAATCCGCTGGGAAAGCCCCGGCGACTGCGGCTCAATGCGCAGCAGCCGTTCCCCACCCATGGAGGCGTGCTCGGCGGGTTCGGCCACGCCAGCACCGGAAATGGCGTGCCTGAAGCTTGCAGTGTGGCGCCGGGCCATGTCGGCGCCGGTCTCGCCGTCGAGCGGGTGATACCCAAAGTCAGCCGCGCCGTTGGCGGCAGGCTCGGGTGAACCACGACTCACACCGATCTGCAGCCGGCCGTCGCTGATCAAATCTGTGGCGGCCGCCTGCTCGGCCATGTAAAGCGGGTTCTCATAGCGCATGTCAATAACGCCGGTGCCGATCTCAATCCGGCTGGTGCGCGCGGCAATGGCCGCCATCAAGGGGAACGGTGCTGCCTGCTGGCGGGCAAAGTGGTGCACCCGAAAGAATGCCCCGTCGATGCCCATCTCCTCCGCGGCAACCGCCAGGTCGATGGCCTGGTGCAGTGAATCTGCTGCCGTGTTGGTTTGTGAGCCACGGCCTCTGCCGTAGTGGCCAAAGGACAGGAATCCAATGCGTTTTTTGAAGTTCGTTTCCATACTGGTCACAACACGGACCCCCAGCCAGCTATTCCATGCATACGCATATAGCTGGCTGGGGGCCTTGCCGAGCTAGCGCTTTTTGACAATGTGGGCAACGGGATCGGCGGACTCATCCGCGGCGCCGCGCGACTTCTTCTGGGCACGCTTGGCCTTGATGGCGTGGCCCTTATCCAGCTTCTTGTGTTCGTGGTGGTGTGGCTGTTTGTCAGGCATCTTTTTCGAACGCTCCTCCAGTGGTCAAGCCGGTTTCGGTTCGGGCCGTCCGGTCCAAATCGCCCCCTCTGCCCACGTTACGCCGAATTCGGACGCGGCAGTAGGGCCTGATCTAGGCGTCCTGCCGCCAGGAATTCCACAGGGCCGCATAGGCGCCACCCTGGGCCAGCAGCTCGTCATGGGATCCGAGCTCGGAGATCCGCCCCTTTTCCACCACCGCCACCCGGTCGGCGTCGTGCGCGGTGTGCAGCCTGTGCGCAATGGCCACCACCGTCCGGCCGCTGAGCACTGCGCTCAGCGAAAATTCCAGCTCGCGCGCCGCCGCCGGGTCGATCAGCGACGTCGCCTCATCCAGCACCAGCGTGTGCGGATCGGCCAGCACCAGGCGGGCAAGCGCCATTTCCTGGGCCTGCCCCGGCGTCAAGGTGTGGGCGCCCGAGCCCACCTCCGTGGCCAGTCCCTGGGGCAGGGCGCGCACCCAACCCAGGGATCCGACGTCGGCCAGGGCCTTTTCAAGCTCGGCGTCTGTAGCGCCGGCCTTGCCCAGGCGAAGATTGTCCGCCAGGGTTCCCACAAAAATGTGGTGCTCCTGCGTCACCAGGGCCACCTCTCGGTGCAACTCATCCAGCGGCCTGTCAACCAGCGGAACCCCGCCCACTTTGACCGAACCGGCCGTGGGCGGGTGGATGCCCGCAATCAGGCGGCCCAGCGTGGACTTGCCGGCACCGGACGGGCCAACCATGGCAAGGCGCTCCCCGGGAACCAGCGTCAGGTCGATCCCGTGGAGCACGTCGCGGCCCTCACGGTAGGCGTAGCGAACCTCATCCACCACCAGGGATTCATCCGCCGGATGGGCGTCGGTGGCTGTCCTGTCACCGGCCACGTTGCGGATGCCCACAATGCGGGCCAGCGAGGACGCGCCCACCTGGATTTCATCAATCCACATGATCAAGGTGTCCACGGGGTCGATCAGCTGCATGGCGTACAGTGCCACGGTGGCCACCATGCCGGCGCTCACTGTTCCGTTGGAGGCAAGCCAGCCACCCCACAACAGGACAGCCGCCACTGGAAGCCAGAAGGAAAATTCGGCCACCGGGAACAGCACGGTGCGCAGGCCCAGCGTGTACTTTTCCACGTCAAAGCAACGGCGCAGTGCCGCGTCGATCCGGCCCCGGCGGTGCGGGCCCAGGCTCAACGCATCAACGGTGCGGGCACCCTCGATGGTCTCGGTGATGGCGCCGTTGAGGACAGCGTAGCTTTCACGTTCGCGCAGGTAGCCGGGGGTGGCACGTTTGAGGTACCACCGTGTCACGGGGATCAGCATGGGCGCACCCACCAGCAAGGCCAGCGCCAGCAGCGGGCTGGTAAAGATTGCCGCGGCAACTGTCAGCGCAATGGTGGCCACCGAAACCAGCACCTGCGGCACGCCAAACCTGACGGTGTGGGAGACGGCGTCGACGTCGTTGGTGGTGCGGGAGACAAGGTCGCCGGTGCCGGCCTTTTCCACCGTGGACAGCGGCAGCGAGGTCACCTGCTCCATGAATTCCTCGCGCAGCTGGGCAAAGACTTTTTCGCCAAGCACCATGCCCTTGCGCCGGGCCCAGCGCGCCAGGAACGTTTGCACCACCACAAAGGCTGCCAGCGCCAGGGCAACATTGGTGACAAACCCGGCGGTGGTGCCGCCGGTGATGGCGTCCACCAGCCGGCCCAGCAGGAACGGGCCGGCCAGGCCCGCGATGGCAGCCAGGACATAGAGTCCCACCACCATTGTCAGCGGCTTGCTGTGCTGGCGCATGAGCCGGACACCTTCGGCCTTGACCTGCGCCGAATCCGCTACGGGAAGTTTATTCTCAGCCATTAGCGCTGCCCTTCGCTGCTCGAGGTGCTGTGGTTGTCATCTGCGGGGCCGTCCGGTTCGTGCCCGCGATCTGCATGGCCGTCCATGCCGGCGCCGCGGATCACCACGTTGCGGTAGTCCGGCACCGTCGCCAAAAGTTGGTGGTGTGTCCCCTGGGTCAGCCGCTCCTCGCTGTCGAGGAAATAAACCGTGTCCATGGCGCCGAGCATGAGCGGGCTGGCCGTCACCACCACGGTGGTGTTGGCCTCCGTGCGCCGCTCCGTTTTCAGTGCGGTGGCAATCCGGGATTCCGTGTGCGCGTCCACCGCGCTGGTCGGTTCAATGAGCACCAGCACCTCGGCCCCGGTCAGGAGGGCGCGGGCCAGGGCCAGGCGCTGACGCTGACCGCCGGAGAAGCCGCGGCCCTTCTCGGTGACTTCATCGTCGAGGCCGTGCTCCAGCCCGTCAAAGACGTCGGCGGCGCTGGCCACGTCAATGGCCGCCATGATGCCGGCGTCGTTGTGCCGCCCCGACGGGTCCAGCTCTTCACGCAGGGTGCCGGTGAACAGTTGCGGTTCGGCGTCGGAAACCACAATGCGCGAGCGCACATCACCGAGCGGGACCAGGTGCAGGGCGGCCTCGCCCCACAACACCTGGGCCTCGCGCAGCACCGCATCTTCAAAGCGGCCAAGGCGGCGGGCAAGCTCCGCCGACGCCGCCGGGTCCGCCGAGACGATGCCCGTGAGCAGGCCAGGCTGGATCAGCGCCCCTGAGCTGCTGTCCAGCAAGGCGCTCGGCGCAGAGGGCGCGCCAACTGTTGTGCCGCCGTCGTGCACGGCAGAGGGCGTGGCCAGAACATCAATGATGCGCCGGGCCCCCACGTTTGCGCGGATGAAACGCGAGACGGCGTCGGAGGCGGTGCGGATGGGCGAGACCAGGAAGACGGCGTACCCGTACAGCGCCACCAGCTGGCCGGTCTCAATTTGGCCTGACAGTGCCTGCATGGCACCAATCCAGGTGAAGGCGACGCTGAAGACACCCACCACCAGCACCTGGGCTGCGTCAAGGTCGGCGAGGGAGTAGGCCACCTTGTTCCCGGCCAGCTGTGTTTCCCGGGAGCGCTCCCGGTACCGCTCCACGAAGATGTGCTCCCCGCCAATTCCGCGCAGCACACGCAAACCGGTCACGGTGTCGGCTCCCAGGGCCGTCATCTTTCCGGCGGCATCACGTTGGTCCTTCTGCCGTTTTTGCAGGGGCCGGATCACGAACAACAGCATGGCGCCGCAGAGGGGAACGCCGAAAAGCACCACCAGGCCCAATTGCCACGAGGACTGAAACACCAGGAACGCCACCAGCAGGTAGCCCACTATGGAACCGGCCAGCCGGGCCGAGACGTCAAAGATTTCCCCGATGCGCATGGCATCGGAGGCGGAGGTGGAGACCACCTCGCCGGTAGAGAATTTTTGCGGCAGGGCGTCGCCGCTGCGGGTGACCTTGTAGCCGATCAACTGCGAGCACCTGAAAGCGGCTTGCATCCAGTTGCTCACCGCCGCCCGGTGCCGCAACGTTGAGGTCACCGCCTGGATGAGCGTCAGACCAAGGAGCAGGGCCACCCATCCTGCAAGTGCCCTGAAGTTCCCGGCAACAATGCCCAAGTCAATGGCCTGGCCCAGGACATACGGGATCAGCGCCTGGGACACCGTCCAGAGGGAGCCGTAGATGATGCCAAGAAGCAAGGTTGCCCGTTGGGCCTTGGCAAGCCACCACAGGAACCGCGAGGGTGAACGGAGGTCGGGACTGCCGGCATCCGGATAAGGAAATGAGCGCACAAAAGCCTTCTAAAAAATGGGGGTTTGGCAGACGTGTCTAACGCGATCAAGCGGCGCATCGAAGCGCGGCGATCAACGGACGGATTGGGGCTGCTGTTCTCTAACTCACAATATGAAACTGTAACGCAAAAAACTTCACTTGTGGAAGAGCCGCGCTGTCCCGCCCTGATCCGCCCCAGATTCCCGCTTTGGGGCGTGCGGTTCGGAGAGGATCAGCTCGGACGGGGGCCTGCATTGGGAGGTTTCGGTGGCTGAATCGCATGAGCTGGACAGGGCGTATCTCGCGCAGCAGTGGCGGGCCCACGGTGGTACTGCGGGTGACAAGCCGCAGCCCGGCCCCGCGCCGGCTTGACCGTCAGCGGGAAGTGGGTGCCCGACGTCGTGCTCGGATTAGCGGAACAGGCCACTGTAGGCGTTCAGCGCCAACTGTCCGCCCAGGTGCGCGTAAAGGACATTGCTGGTGGCGGGGATGTCCTTGGCGCGGACCAGGTCGATGAGTCCGGCCATCGACTTTCCTTCGTAGACGGGGTCGATGATCATGCCTTCGAGGGAGCCAGAGAGGCGGATTGCTTCCATGGTGGACTCCACGGGAATACCGTAGAGGTCTCCGGCCCACCCTTCAAGGACGGTGATCTCGTCGTCGCGCAGTTCGCGTCCCAGCCCTATCAGCGCCGCTGTGTGGCGGGCTATGCGGGCCACCTGCGCGCGGGTCTTCTCGATGGTGGCGGAGGCGTCAATGCCGATGACGCGGCGGGGACGGTCCTGCCCGGCAAAGCCGGCGATCATGCCGGCGTGGGTGGACCCGGTGACAGTGCAAACAATGATGGTGTCGAAGAAGACGCCCATTTCTTCTTCTTGCGCCTGAACTTCATAGGCCCAATTGGCGAAACCCAGGCCACCCAAGTGGTGCTCCGAGGCGCCAGCCGGGATGGGATAAGGTTTGCCGCCGGAGTCCTCTACATCCTTGATGGCTTGCTCCCAGCTGCTGCGAATGCCAATATCAAAGCCGGCCGCATCGAGACGGACATCGGCGCCCATGATGCGGGAAAGCTGAATATTGCCCACGCGGTCGCTCAGTGGATCCGGCCAGTCCACCCAGTTTTCCTGCACCAGGCGCGCCTTCATACCAATTTTTGCCGCAACGGCAGCCACCTGGCGGGTGTGGTTGGACTGGTAGCCGCCAATGGAGACCAGGGTGTCGGCACCTTGGGCGATGGCGTCCGGAACAATGTACTCAAGCTTGCGCGTTTTGTTGCCGCCAAAGGCCAGCCCGCTGTTCACGTCTTCGCGTTTGGCCCAAATTTTGGCCCCGCCCAGGTGGTTGCTCAGCCTGGGCAGATCGTGGATGGGGCTGGGCCCGAAGGTTAGCGGATAGCGTTCAAAATCGGCGATGGCCATGGGAGGTCCTTGTCGGGTCGGAGCTTGGGTGGGTGCTGCTCGGCGGGAGCACACCTCCTTTTGCGTATGCAATATATTGCATACGCTTTGTGCGTGGCTGTCAAGGGTTTTCGCGCTTTGCGCAGCTGGGCAGCTGGTTGCAAGCAATTTGGGGCCGGGCCATTCCAAGAACGCCTCGAGAGACCTACGGCGATATATCCTATGTTGCATGCCCACTCCCCTGCCGCACGGCATTCACAAGCGGTCCCTGCTGCGCGATGATGTCTACGATTCCATCCGCAATGCCATTATTGACGGCATCTTTGCCCCGGGCGAACGCCTCAAGGACCCCGAACTGGAGTCATGGCTGGGCGTCAGCAGGACCCCCATTCGTGAGGCGTTGCTACGCCTTGAGCGCGCCGGTCTTGTTGTCACCACACCGGGCCGGGCAACCATCGTGGCCCCGCTTGACGCGCAGTCAACCCGCAACGCCCAGCAAGTGGTGGCCGCAATGCATGAGCTGGCCGCCCGACTGGCCGTGCCCGCCTTGGGCCCGAACCAGATTGCCGCCATGGTTGCTGCGAACGCAGGCTTCTCCGCAGCGCTGGATGCGGACGACGTCGATGCCGCCCTGACTGCCGACGACAAGTTTCATGCCGTGATGGTTGACGCATCAGGAAACGCCATGATTCCGGTGGTCCTGGAACAGGCCATGCCCGTGCTCCGGCGCAGCGAGTACCAGCGCTTCAGCACTGACGATGCCCGGCATTCAGTGACGGTGCACGCACAGATCATCAAGCTCGCCAGTGTTGGGGATGCCGATGGGGCCGCGTTGGCAACACGAGAAAACTGGCTGTCGTTGGACGCTGGGCAGGACCGCTGAATCGGCCTGGACGGTGCCGATGAGTGATGGCAAGGACTCGCTGATGGCCCGTGCATCATTCCCCCAATGTCAGTCCGGGTTGTAGATCTAGCTGAGCGTTTCCATCGCCGCTCGCGGAAACACAACGACGCAGACGCAGGCCGCGCAGGAAGGGCTCACCCTACCCACGCGACCGGCCGTCACATCGCTCACCGATTAGCGACTGATGGCTTCCGCCCGGCAGGCGAGGCGGCCCAGCGGTGATCCCCAAGCCGCCAGGACAGCTTTGACCTCGGCATTCTTTTCGGCGACCAGCGCCTGCTCATAAGCAGCCGTCAGGACGTCGTCAATCCGCACGCGCTGTCCGGTTTCGGCGGAAAGCACTGCCGCTTCCACCATGGCCAGCGAATGCACATTGGCATGAATCTCCCCGTCCGGCACCTTGCCTGTGCGGATCGCGGAGACGAACTCGGCCAGTGATCCGGCGATCTGCTCGGGACCGGCGGCGACTGCCGGCACCCCAAGCTTGCCGCCGGCCGCATCGACGGCGTCAACAACAGGCGCCTGCTCGCCGTCCCAACGCGCCGTCCCCCGTTCCCCGTTGACCCGCCACTGCCCGTTCCACGAGGTTTCTTGGCCGTCCGCGCACCAGGAACCTGAGTACACATAGCGCAGGCCGCTGGAGAATTCGAAGATGGCGGTAGCCGCGGCGTCGGCCTTGTACCAGCTCCAGGCGGGGTTGAATTCCTCGCAGTACACGCTGACTGGGTCCTGGCCCGTGAGGTGACGGACGGCGTCGAACGGGTGAATGGCCATATCCACCAACAACACGTGGTCCATGTCCTCGCGGAATCCGCCGAAGTGCGGCGCCTTGAAGAACTCGGTGGTGATGACCCCGATCTCCCCCAGCTCGCCGGTGACTGCCTTGAGCTGGGTCAGGGAGTTGAAGTAGCGACGGGACTGGCTGATCATCAGCAGCTGGCCACTGGCTTCCGCGCTGGCGGCCAGGGACAGCGCCTCGGCAACGGTCGGTGCGGCCGGTTTCTCACACAACACCGGCAGGCCGGCAAACATGGCCTCAACATTGACAGGGTGGTGGGCCACGGGCACTGTCACATTGACCACCGCGTGGGCACCAGTTGCTGCGGCGACGTCGCTGACACTGGTCCCCACCAGGACGCCAGCAAGTCCCTTCTCGGCAAGCGCCGCGTGGGCGGTGTCCGTGTTCAGATCAACCAGGCCCACCAATTCCACGTCCGGGTTTGCCGTGATCGCCTCGATCCAGGCCTTCCCCATGCCGCCGGCACCAACTTGGACCAGGCGCAGCCGGCCGGGAGTATCAGTGGTGGCAAAAGTGCTCAATGTGCAATCGCCCCCTGGTAGCCTTTGCCGTTGTAGAAGTCTTCGGTTTCATAGCGCAACAGCACAGGCTCGGCGCGTTCCGGGCGAAGCGTCTTGGCCCATTGAACTCCGTTGGCAATGACTTTACGGACTTCCTTCTGGTGGTAGACGGGGTAGTCCTGGTCGCCGGGACTGAAGAAGAAGATCTTGCCGAATCCGCGACGGTAGGTCATGCCGCTGCGGAACACTTCCCCGCCGGTGAAGGTAGAGAGGAAGATGAGCTCATCCGGTGCGGGGACGTCGAAGTACTCGCCGTACATTTCCTGGGCCGGAATGATGAACGGGTGCGGCACGCCCTGGGCAATGGGGTGGGTGGGGTCTACTGTCCACACGAGTTCGCGGTCTTGCTCCGAACGCCAGCGCAGGGTGCAGGAGGTCCCCATGAGCTTGCCGAAGATCTTGGACCAGTGGCCCGAGTGCAACACCAGCAGGCCCATACCTGCCAGTACATGCTTGTGCACGCGCTCAACCACCTCATCGGAGACTTCATCGTGGGCGGCATGGCCCCACCAGATCAGGACGTCGGTGGCGGCAAGAACTTCCTCCGTCAGACCGTGTTCTGGATCATCCAGAGTCACTGTGGTCACGGCAACAGCTGCGCCCAGGTTCTCTTCGATGCCTTCTTTAATGGTGGTGTGCATGCCGTTCGGGTAGATGTCCCGAACGCTCTGCTCCACTTGTTCGTGCCGGTTTTCTCCCCACACGACGACGTTGATGGGGGTTTCCGGGTTAGCGATTGCAGACATTGGTGTTCACTTTCCTTTTTCATGGTGTTGCGTAAGTTGTAGGGGGTGCACGTTTGGGGGCTATTTCACGGCTCCACCGGTTGCCCCGGCGGCGATGTACTTCTGTGCCACCACCAAGAGCACGATGGCTGGCAACGAGGACAACACGGCAGTTGCCATGACGGCGCTCCAGTTGGAGACTTGGGTGCCGAGGTACTGGTAGATGCCCAGCGTCACGGGGCGAATCTCATCGGTGGTAGTCAGCGTCAACGCAAACAAGAAGTCGCTCCAGGCGAAGAGGAAGGCAAAAAGGCCTGCCGTGATGAGGGCATTTTTGGCGATGGGCATGGCGATGGAGAAAAAGGCCCGGACTTGGCCTGCCCCGTCCACGCGCGCAGCCTCAATGATCGACGCCGGGATGCTCATCATCGATGCCCGCATGATCAAGATGGCGAACGGGATGGCATGGCTTGCATCTGCCAAAACAAGACCGGGGATGGAGTTCAAAAGTCCCAGATTGTTGTAGGCGGCATACAGGGCATTGGCGATAACAACGCCCGGGATCATCTGGGCGATCAGGATGGCAAGCAACGCCCAACTAATCCAGCGAAATTTGAACTGGGCCAGGGCGTAGGCTGCCGGCGCTGCGATGGCAAGTGTCACAACAACCGTTCCGAGGGCAATGACAAGACTTGTCAGCAGATTCTTGCCTTGATCTGCGATGGCCTTTTCATAGCCGGCAAAACTCGGATTCCATGGGAAGAAGTCCGCTGAGAGGGTGTTGCCGGATGGTTGCAGCGAGGCGTTGACCATCCAATAGATGGGGAACAACATGAAGGCCAGGAAAAGGATTCCCAGGACGGTGGAGGCCCGGGTTTTGATGGCTTTACGTCGCAGCGCGCTCACGCGAACACTGCTGTGGTTCAGGGTTGCAGTAGTCATTGAGGTCTCCTACTCATCGACAGCGCGGCGATTTGCCCGCAGGTAGATGACGGCGAACACGAGGGAAATGATGATCAGAATATTGGAGAATGCGGCACCCACCCCGAACTCGAAATTGACGAACGATTCCTGGTAGGACCGCACAGCAATGGTTTGGGTCGAGTTTGCCGGGCCACCGTTCGTCAGACCCAAAATGATGTCCAAAACCTTGATGGTGTAGACAACTCCCAGAATCAGCACCACACTGACAACCGGGCGAAGGTTGGGCCAGGTGATGTACCGAAACGCCTTCCACCCGGTGGCGCCGTCCAGTTGCCCAGCCTCATAGAGTTCCGCCGGGATGTCTTGGAGTCCGCCGTAAAGCAACGTGACGTTGAAGGGAATGCCCACCCAGATGTTGACAAGGATGACGGCGAGCAGTGCCACGTCGGGGCTTGTCAGCCACGGGATGGCGGGGACGCCAAACGTACCCAGGAATTGGTTCAGGATTCCGGAGTCCTGATCAAGGATGGAGCGCCATGTGGCACTGGCTACAATCAGTGGCAGCAGCCACGGGAGCAGCAGCATGGCCCGCAGGAAGCGGCTGAGCGGAAAGTTGCGGTTGAAGAAACATGCCAGCGCGAGCCCAATTGCGAACTGGCCGGCAATGGAGGCAATAGTGAACAGTGCCGTGTTGAGCAACGCCGGCCCAAACAGATTTGAGCTGATGACTGTTATGTAGTTCTGGAATCCAACCCACGGGGCTTCGCCGGTGAAGAAGGTCTTGGTTGTGTAGTCCTGCATGCTCATGACGAGGTTCTTGGCCACGGGGTAGCCAAAGAACAGCAGCATGTACAAGCCAGCAGGCACTACGAAAAGAATTTTGGCGATATTTTCGCGGGCCCAGAAACTCTGCCGCGGCCGCGATTCAGGTGTAGCCGCCCTCTTGCCGGATCGGGCGGTGGACGCAGCGGGCGCGTCGGTTGAAAGGGAAGTCATGGTGGCCTCTCTGCCGGTTCCGCAGCAACGTTGGGTGCGGAACCGGCGTCGAAATGGTGGTGGCGTTAGCCCTTGGCAGCTTGAGCGAAGGCCTCATCAACGCTGGCCTTGTCCGTCAGCACCAGCTGGATGGCCGTGTAGATGGCGGTTGCCGCCTTGGGCCATTCGGCGCCGAGGTTGCCCGTGCGTGAGCGTGCGTTGGCGATCTGCTCGGTGAACGATTCCATGTCGGGCATCTTGGCGACATATTCCTTGGCAAGCTCGGGCTTGGTGGGTACCGTGTAGCGTTCGGAGCCCAATGCCACCTGGGTATCTCCTGCGGTGAAGCAACTGATGAATTCAGCGGCCTTGGCCTGCTTGGCCTTGTCCCCTGTCTGCGGAATGGTCCAAACCTCGCCACCCAAAGGTGCTGTGGGCGTCTGGCCGGCCTTGTTGACAGGCACCTGAACGGATCCCCATTCCAGGGCGGCGTCATCGTTGAGTGCCGGAATCTGCCACGGTCCGTTGATCATCATGGCTGCCTTGCCAGACATGAACTGGTCCTTAACATCGCCCTGGCCCCAGTTGATGGCGCCCTTGGAGACCGCACCGCTGTCGATCAGGTCCTTCCAGAGCTGCAACGCCTCTTTGTTTTCAGGCGAATCCAACTCAGTTTCGCTGCCGCCATTGGTCCACATGAACGGCAGGAACTGCCATGCTCCCTCGTAGGTGGCTATGGCGGAGAACGCCAGACCGTACTGGTCGCCGGCGGTCAGCGTGGCGGCTGTTGTCTTGAGTTCCTCCCATGTTGTGGGCGGCTTCAGGCCAGCGTCGGCCAGGAGCTTCTTGTTGTAGAACAAGCCCAAGGTGTTGGCCGTGGGTGCCAGTCCGTAGACCTCGCCTTCGTAGGTGCCGGCGTCGAGCATGCCCTGGGCAAACCCGGAGGTATCCACATCGAAGTCACTGAGCGGGGCAAGGCCTCCGGTGGAGGCAATCTCCTGCACGTCCGGGTTGTCCAGCATCAAGATGTCCGGCAGAGTCTTGGAGGACGACTTCTGCAAGACCTTTTGAATCAGGTCCTTGCCGGGCACCACTTCACGGGTAATCGTGACACCAATATCTGCGGCGCATTTATCGATGGCCGTTTGGATCAGGGCCTTGTCTGGATCGTTGTTGTAGTAGTCCATGAGGGTCAGGCTGCTTGCGTCACCGGAGGCGCTGTTGCCGCCGCCGCCACAGGCTGTCAGGACGAAGGGTGCGATTGCTGCCATGGCCAAGAACTTGCTCAGGCGGGTCTTAGTTTGTTTCTTCACGGGTAGCTCCTTTGCTCGGTTACGTGATGCGGTGCCTTGGTTGTGAACGATTCCGCCCTCGCATAGCGGCGGAGAATCAAGCAATTTTCCTAAAGTTCGACGGCGGTTCCTTACGGACCGGGCGGCGCCCGGCGTTCGCTGACGGGAGGGAATTCTCGCCATTGATGGTTCCTGGGTTAGGTCCAAAGTGTTCACGGTAAAGCGCTTTACTTAGGGTGTGACATTGATCATGCCTGTGCCAATGCCGTTGTGTCAAGGAAAAAGTAAAGCGCTTTACTTTGTGTCTTCCCTGGAGCACACTTTGATTAGAGTTGGGTGAGGTAGCTTAGACCCAGAACACTTGGGAGGAGCAACGTGGCAACCATGCAGGATGTCGCCAATCTGGCGAACGTGTCCTTGGCGACCGTGTCATTTACCATCAACGACTCAAAACCCGTCTCGCCCAAAACCCGGGCCAAGGTGGAGGCGGCCATGAAGGATCTGGGCTACCGCCGCAATGCCGTCGGTAGCGCGCTGGCCAGGGGCCGCACCCACGTACTCGCATTGCTGTACCCAGCCTTGCAGCACCGCTTCTCTCCCACGTCGGTGCGATTTTTCACCAGCGCCGCCGACCAGGCCCGGCTCCGGGGCTACAACCTGGTGCTGTGGCCCATGAGTAACGACGCCGAGGCAGTCACCGAGCTAACATCCTCAGGGCTGGTGGACGGCGTGGTACTGATGGAAGTCCAACTCGATGACCCCCGCGTGTCCGAACTATCCGGAAGCGCCGTCCCCTTCGCCTTGATCGGGCGTACCCGGGACACCACAGGGATTCCCTTTGTTGACGTTGACTTTGAATCCGCCGTGGAGAACGCCATTGACAGGCTGGTTGAACTCGGGCACACCGACCTGGTGCTCATCGACGGCGGAGTTGGCAACCAGCTGCTCGGCGGCTACGGTCCGGTCGCCAGAACTCGCAAGGCGTTCGGGGAAGTCACAGCCCAACGCGGCCTCTCCGGCGCCATCATGAGTGGCGTGCATTCATCGGCAGGAGGCCGCGAGCTGGCCAAGGAATTTGCGGCAAAGCACCCCGAAACAACCGGCGTTTTGATGATGAATGAACATGCTGGTCCGGGTTTTGTTGCCGGGCTCCAACAGGCAGGCTACCGGTTACCGCAGGATATTTCCGTCCTAGCCTTGGCCTCCTCGCTGGACACGGCAAGCATGTCAGAGCCGGAAATGGCCGTGCTCATTTCCCCGGCCGATGAACTTGGCCGACTGGGAGTGGATGTCTTGATTGACCAGATCGACAAGAAAAACAACCCGCTGCCTCAATTGCTGATCGAGTGCTCGTACTCTCCCGGCGCCACCATGGGCCCGGCGCTCAAACATGGACGCTGACACCGGCAGGGGAGACTAGCGACGTCCTTAGGTTCCCAGCATCTGCTCCACGGCTTCACAGGCACCCAGATCATGCGCGGAAACGGGCGGGGCATCGCAGGCCACGCGGCGCAGCAGTGTCCGGAACAGCTCGCGTTCTTCGGCGGCCAAGGCGCCCAGCACGGCGTTTTCAGCTCCCGCCACGCGCAGTTGCAAATCAGCGAGTGCCTTGTTGCCAGCGTTGGTGGCCACCACAATGCGGGCCCTGCGGTCGGCCGGGTTCAGCTGGCGTTCCACCAGGCCCTCCTTGACAAAGTCATCGATCAAGTACGTCATGACTGTGCGGTCAATGCCCAGGTGCTGGGCCAGCGCCAGCTGGTTGGGCAGCTCCCCGCCCACCACGGCAACAAGCACCTGATAGCCACGCGCGCCGTGCAGGAATTCCCCCATGGCTGCCGTCGAGGCGTTTTGGTAATTGCGGACCAAAACGCCCAGTGTCCAGCCAAAGTCTTCCTGGGCATCGACGGAGGGGCGCTGCTCGGTTGGACTGTTACTCATGGCACCCATCATAACGGATAACTGGGCTTTACAACAGATCATATTCAGATAAGATGATCTGTAAAGCAACGTACATGAAGGAAGTTTGATCGCATGACTATGCAGACCGTTGGCATCCTGGGCGCCGGCAAGGTGGGCACCGGCGTTGCCCGCCAAGCCCTGAAGGCTGGTTACCGTGTACTGATAGCGGCATCCGGTGATCCCAAGGACATTTCGTTGATCATTTCCGTCATGGCCCCCGGCGCCGTTGCTGTTACAGCTGAGAAAGCCATGGCCGAGGCCGATCTGGTGGTTTTGTCGGTGCCGCTGCACAAGTTCCGCACCCTGAACCCGGACGCTCTCGCCGGAAAGCACGTGGTGGACACCATGAATTACTGGCGCGACACCAACGGTGACATGCCGGAGCTGGAGGATGCGCCGTCGAGCTCTGAAATGGTGCACGCCCACGTGCCCGGCGCCCTCGTGGCCAAGTCGCTGAACCACATTGGCTACCATGAGCTTGAGCTGGACGCCCGCGACGCCGGTACGCCCGACCGCCGCGCGCTGGCCGTTGCCGCGGACGACGACGATACGCGCGCCTTGGTGTTGGAGTTTGTGGACAGTCTGGGTTATGACGCCGTTGACGCCGGATCCTTGAGCAACGGTGCAGCCTTTGAACCGGGCACCCCCATCTTCACCGGCAGCTATACCAAGGCCGGCATGGAGGCCGAACTTCAGGCGCAGCGCGATGCCGGCGATGAACTGGTGCTCACCGCCAGCATCCGCTGACAAGTTCTTTCATGATCCGCTGCGCGGTGCCGTCGATTCCTTCTGCTTTTTCCTCGATCTCGCACCCGGTGCGGGGATGAAACGTCAGGCCTTGGTGACCACGGCACTGACGGGTGTCGCATAGCTACACATAGCGGATTCAGTCATGAGGGTTCCTTCGTGTGAAGGCGAGTGCCGGGCACCGCGCCATACTTACACCGCGCAGTCCTTTGCCGCACGAGTGTCGAATCGTCACCAGGGGCACCCCACTATGGTTTTGAGGGTTGCCGCCCGATCGGCCTGGGCCGCATGATCGGGACTCTTGATTCTGTCCACCAGTCTGCCCGCCGCAGCGCGCCGGATTCAAACCCCTCGTCACATGCGGCAACATTCTCTCGAGCTGGGCCCGTCGACGAGCCTCCGCGCCCGTCCCCCAACTGTGACGCACTTGTTGTCGCAAAACGGCGCAATTTGCACAACAAGTGCGTCACAGTTGGGTGGGGTGGGGCGAGATGTGGGCCACCACCGTCAGGGCAGTGGCCGGAAGCAACTTAAGATTGAATCATGAGCGCAACACTTGTGGTGAAGGACCTCTCCGGAGGCCACGCCCACCGCACCTTATTCAGCAATCTTTCCTTCACTGTGGCCCCCGGCGATGTCATTGGCGTGGTGGGTGCCAACGGCGCCGGGAAATCCACCCTTTTACGTCTGCTGGCCGGAGCCGACAAACCCCAGGGCGGCACCGTCAGTACGGCGCCACAGGATGCCTTCGTTGGCTGGTTGCCGCAGGAGCACGAGCGCCTCGACGGCGAAAGCATTGCCGCCTACATTGGCCGCCGCACAGGCTGCAGCGAGGCCACCGAAGCCATGGAATCCTCAGCTGAGAAGCTGGGCTCGGGCAACTCCGAGGACGACGACAACTACTCCAACGCCCTGGACCACTGGCTGGCCTGCGGAGCCGCCGATCTGGATGAGCGAATCCCCGCCACCCTTGCCGAACTTGGCCTGGATGTTGGCCCCGAGGCTCTCATGACCGGCCTTTCCGGTGGCCAGGCTGCCCGCGTGGCCCTTGCTGCGCTGCTGCTGAGCCGCTTTGACATGGTGCTGCTGGATGAGCCCACCAATGACCTGGATCTGGCCGGTCTGGCCCGGCTGGAGCAGTTCGTCACCGGTTTGCGCGGCGGCGTTGTCCTGGTCTCCCATGACAGGGAGTTTCTGGCCCGCTGCATCACCTCCGTGGTTGAGTTGGACCTGGCCCAGAACAACGTTGCCGTGTACGACGGCGGGTACGATTCCTTCCTGGAGGAGCGCGCCATCGCCAAGCGGCATGCCCGCGAGGCGTATGACGAGTTTGCCGACAAGAAGGCTGATTTGGTGGGGCGTGCCCGCACCCAGCGCGAATGGAGTTCGCAGGGCGTGCGCAACGCCCTGAAGAAGTCCCCCGACAATGACAAGATCCGCCGCCGCGCCAGCGCCGAGTCCAGCGAAAAGCAGGCACAAAAGGTCCGGCAAATGGAGTCCCGGATTGCCCGCCTCGATGAGGTGGAGGAGCCGCGCAAGGAGTGGGCGCTGCAGTTCAGCATTGGTGCCGCCACCCGTTCCAGCACAGTTGTTTCCACCTTGAATGAGGCCGTGGTGCAGCAGGGCAACTTCACCCTGGGACCTGTGTCGGCGCAGGTCAACGCGGGTGAAAGGATTGGCATCACGGGCCCCAATGGTGCCGGCAAGTCCACCTTGCTCAGACTCCTGCTGGGACACGCAACGCCGGACACCGGCACGGCTTCCTTGGGCGCCAATGTGGCCTTGGGTGAAATTGACCAGGCCCGCAGCCAGTTCCCCGAGGACACACCCCTGGGCGCAGCCTTTGAGTTACTAGTCCCCGAGCTGAACCAAGCTGAGGTCCGCACGTTGCTGGCCAAATTTGGGCTCAAGGCCGATCAGGTCACCAGCACCGTCGCTGCCCTCTCCCCCGGCGAACGCACCCGGGCCTCACTGGCGCTGCTGCAGGCCCGCGGCGTCAACGTGCTGGTGCTCGATGAGCCCACCAACCACCTTGACCTGCCGGCCATTGAGCAGCTTGAAGAGGCGCTGGAAAGTTACGAGGGCACCCTTTTGCTGGTCACCCATGACCGCCGGCTGCTGGAGAACGTCCGCCTGGACGCCCGCTGGGACGTCCGCGACGGCAAGGTCACCGAACTGTAACCACGGAAACCGACACCCAAAACGCGCCGCGGCACCCTCGGGTGCCGCGGCCCCAATGAGTTAGCTTTCCTTATCTATTGCCGGATTTTGACTTAACATTTCTAAAATGTTGCAATGGGTAACAAGTTGTTGTTTCTTGGATTTGCAACAACTGCTTGTCGAATCTTGGTGCGTAAAACGCACCAATACCTGGTTCCGGACTACCATTTGACGCCGTTTTGGCCTTGATGCGTATGAGCTCCTTGAAGAACCACTGGCGGCCATCCGCCAGATTACTGCCGCAGCCACCTCTGCCGCCGCGCACCTTGCGCCTTGATGTTTCGCCACAGATGCGCCCTTTTGGCCCTTTCTAGTACTTTCTGGCGGACATGGATTCGAAGCATCGTTTTTATCAGCGACACAAAGAATCCAAGGGATCAGGAGAGCACCATGACATTACGAGTCGGAATCATTGGAGCAGGCCCCAGCGGCATGGCACAGCTGCGGGCATTTGAATCAGCCCGCCAGAACGGCGCGGAGATCCCCCACATCATGTGCTTTGAAAAGCAGGACGACTGGGGCGGCCAATGGAACAGCAGCTGGCGCACGGGTCTGGACGCACACGGCGAACCCATCCACTCCAGCATGTACCGCCACCTGTGGTCCAACGGCCCCAAGGAATGCCTGGAATTCTCCGACTACTCCTTTGATGAGCACTTTGGCCGCGCCATTTCTTCCTTCCCGCCGCGCGAAGTCCTCTTTGAGTACATCAAGGGGCGGGTGGAAAAATCCGATGTCCGCAAGTATGTGCAGTTCCAGACGGCCGCACGGTGGGTTTCCTACAATGAGCTGACGCAGGAATTCACCCTCACCGTGGAAGACCTCCCCACCGGAAGCACCTCGGAGCACATCTTTGACAAGCTGGTTGTCTCCACAGGGCATTTCTCCTTCCCCGCTGCCCCCGAATTTACGGGCATCAATTCCTTCCCCGGCGAAGTCCTGCATGCCCACGATTTCCGTGGCGCAGAACGCTTTGCCGGCAAGAACATTCTCTTGATTGGCAGCAGCTATTCAGCCGAGGACATCGGCATGCAGTCCCACAAGATGGGCGCGGCATCAGTCACCTTCAGCTACCGCTCAGCCCCCATGGGCTTCGACTGGCCAGAAAACACGGTGGAGCGTCCGCTGGTCACACACTTTGACGCGAACACGGCCCACTTCAGTGACGGCAGCAGCGGCGACTTTGACGCCGTCGTACTGTGCACGGGGTACCAGCACAAGTACCCGTTCCTTCCCAGTGATCTGGCCTTGAAATCCAAGAACGTGCTGTACCCGGCCAACCTGTACAAGGGCGTGGTGTGGCAGCAAAACACCAACCTGTTTTACCTGGGCGCGCAGGACCAGTACTACACGTTCAACATGTTTGATGCGCAGGCCTGGTTTGCCCGCGACGTCATGACGGGGGCCGTGGAACTGCCGTCGCTCGAGGCTCGCGAAGCGGACATCGAACGTTGGCTGGGACTCCAGGCCGCCTTGCTGGACCACAACGCCGAGGCCGATTTCCAGTCGGAATACTTGCGTGAGCTCATTGCCGCCACCGACTACCCGCCGTTTGACCTAGCCGCCGTCTCGCAGTTGTTCAAGGACTGGATGGGCCACAAGGCGACTGACATCCTAGGCTACCGGGACATGAGCCACCGCTCGGTTGTCACCGGAACCCTGGCTGCCAAGCACCACACGCGCTGGCTCAACGCCATGGATGATTCCCTGCAGCGCTACCTGCAGGGTCCCTCACAGGATGTGGACACCGCCACCTTGGATGCCGTCACCGCGGAAGCCATCAGCAGATAGCCTGCAAGGGGCCCTCTGACGGCGTGTGGCAGGAAAACCGAAGGCCCGGCCGCTGCCCCACCTCCATGACGGCGAGGGGGCAGCGACCGGGCCTTCTAGGTGCGGTCCTACTTAGGACTCGACGATGATGACCGTGTACACCGGCTTGCGGCGCAGCGCGCGGTCGGACCAGCGCAGCAGGGCTTCGGCGACGGCCTTTTCGGCGCCATGGCCCGTCTTCTCGCCGCGGAGCCCGGAGATGGTCTTCTCCACGATCCCGGTGGCCTTTTCAATGTCCTTCGGCGTGAGGTTGAAACCTACGGGGAAGTATTCCGGGTCTTCTTCAATCTTGCCATTGTCAGGGTTGACGATCAGCAGTACGGTGACAGCACCGTCCTCGGCCAGACGGAGGCGGTCCTGGAGGGACTCCTCCGTTGCCGCGCCGGGCACCATGTTTTCCACGTAGACGTAGGCTGCGGGAACGCTGCCGGTGACCTTGGCAACGCCGTCCTTGAGGTCAATGGTGGTGCCGTCCTCAACGATGAATGCATTCTTGGGGTCGACGCCGGTGCGGACCGCCAGCTCGGCGTTGGCCTTCAGGTGGCGGTATTCACCATGGACCGGCATCACGTTCTTGGGGCGGACCAGGTTGTAGCAGTAGACGAGCTCGCCGGCGCTGGCGTGGCCGGAGACGTGCACCTTCGCGTTGCCCTTGTGGACAACATTGGCACCCTGCTTGGTGAGGTCGTTGATCAGACGGTAGATCGAGGACTCGTTGCCGGGGACCAGCGAGCTGGCCAGCAGGACGGTGTCGCCCTCGGTCAGGTTGATCTGGTGGTCACCGCTGGCCATGCGTGCCAGTGCTGCCATGGGCTCACCCTGTGAACCGGTGCAAATGAGCACGGCCTTGTTGGGGGCCATGCGCTCAAGTTCCTTGGCGTCAACGAGCATGCCGCGGGGGATCTTCAGGTAGCCGAGGTCGCGGGCGGTGCCCATGTTGCGGACCATGGAGCGGCCCACAAAAGCGATCTTGCGGTTGTACTTGTGCGCAGAGTCAATGATCTGCTGGATGCGGTGCACGTGGCTGGCGAAGCTGGAGACAACGACGCGGCGCGGCGCGGTGCGCATGACCTGGTCGATGGCCGGAATCAGGTCCGCCTCGGCGGCCAGGAAGCCGGGAACTTCGGCGTTGGTGGAGTCAGGCATGAACAAGTCAACGCCTTCCTCACCCAGACGGGCGAAGCCGGCAAGGTCGGTGATGCGCTTGTCCAGCGGGAACTGGTCCATCTTGAAGTCACCGGTTTCCAGCACCAGGCCGGCAGGGGTGCGAATGGCAACGGCCAGGCCGTCCGGGATGGAGTGGTTGACGGCCAGGAATTCGACGTCGAACGGGCCAAACTTGCGACGGTCACCTTCCTTGACAGTGATCATCTTGCCCTTGATCCTGTGCTCGTCCAGCTTGGTCTTCAGGAAGGCCAGAGTCAGCTTGGCGGAGATGACAGGGATGTCGCCACGGTGCTTGAGCAGGTACGGAACACCGCCAATGTGGTCCTCGTGGCCGTGGGTCAGCACCAGGCCAACCACGTCCGCCCAGCGGTCCTTCAGGTAGGAGAAGTCGGGGATGATGACGTCAACGCCGGGGTGGTGCTCCTCGGGGAAGAGCACGCCGCAGTCAACGATCAGCAGCTTTCCGGCAAATTCGAAGACGGTCATGTTGCGGCCGATCTCCCCCAATCCACCGAGGGCGACGATGCGCATGGCGCCTTCGGCAAGGGCGGGCGGAGTTTGGCGAGCAGTTCTTCTCATGGGATTCCAGACTTTATTGGTGATATGGGCGTCAGGCCGTCGACGGAGCGAGGCCTTCTAGTGCGATTCTTTCGGCCAGAAGCTAGACCGGTATCGCTAAAAGTTTGTGCGTGCTAGACCCGATTTTACCACCGCACCCGCACCTACATTCGCGCCGGCGCTGCGCTTCGCTTGGGCTAGCGCCTGAAGCCTCATTTCGGGGCCTCGGTGGTGGCTAGATAATTGATCGCCGGGACGTGACTGACGCCCGTGCTGAACGCCGTGACGGCCGTGAGCAGCGGCTCCTCACCCTCGAGGTGAATGATCAGCTGTGCAGCCCTCACAGGCTCGACGACGTGGATTCGTTGGGTCCCGATGGTCCCGGCCTCAACCACGAGCCGGCCGTCCTCGGTCAAGACCAAGTGGTGGGCCACACGCTGGCCCGTCACCAAATCTTCGCTCAGGCGCAGATGGTCAAAAGCAATCTCGGCGCCGAAGTCGGCAAGCCAGGTACCGTCACCCGCAGCGCTGAGCGCGGCGGTAAGCGGAGTCTGGAAACGGCGTCGAACTTCAGTGGAAAACTCCCCCAGCCGGGCAACGTCCTGGGCCGGAATCAGCCCGCGCGTGTCCGGGGGCAGGTTGAGCAGCAAATTGGCGCCCAGCCCAATGGAACGGTAGTAAATGGCCAGCAGGTGGTCCAGTTCCTTCGGCTCGTCCTCCGGGTGCCAGAACCAGCCGCGACGCAGCGACACATCGCATTCCGGCGGCAGGTACAGGGCCTCGGTGAGGGCCGCCGAGTGGACCGTGTAATTGGAGAAGTTGGTTTCAGCCACCACGTAGTGCACGGGGTCGGCGGCCAGGCCGTCCTCATTTCCCACCCAGCGGATGGTGGGGGCGCCCATGTTGAAGACCATGGCTTCGGGCTGCAACTCGGCGATCAGCGCGCTGATGCGCTCCCAGTCATATTCACGCCCCTGCGAGCCGGCGCCGTCGAACCACAGCTCTGCCAGCTCACCGTAGCTGCTGCACAGCTCACGCAGCTGGGCCAGGTAAAAATCGTCGTAAGCTTCCCTGTCCGGGTAGCACGCGGCGTTTCTGTCCCAGGGCGAGAGGTAAATGCCCAGCTTCATGCCGAACTTCCGGCATGCAGCGGCCACCTCGGCCACAACGTCACCATCACCCCCGCGCCAGGGCGAGGATGCCACGGAATACTCCGTGGTGGCCGTGGGCCACAGGCAGAAGCCGTCGTGGTGCTTGGCCGTCACAACAACATATTTGGCACCCATGGACGCTGCGGTGTGGACCCACTGTTCGGCGTCCAGCTCGGTGGGGTTGAAGGACGCCGCAGGCAGGGTCCCATCGCTCCATTCCTTGCCATGGAAGGTGTTCAAGCCGAAGTGGAAGAACGCCCCCATGGCGTCTCGCTGCCAGACGAGTTGTGCAGGGGTGGGGATCACGGAATGCATGAACCAAGCTTTTCACAACTTTGGAGCCAGGTGGCTCCAATGTTGTTGCTAGCTGCCAACCCCGGCGTAGGAGTGCAGGCCGGAGAAGTACATGTTCACAATGGTGAAGTTGAAGACCACGCAGAGGTAGCCAACAATGGACAACCAGGCCGCACGGGTGCCCGTCCAGCCCTTCGTGGCGCGGGCGTGCAGGTAGCCGGCGTAGACCACCCAGATCACGAATGACCATACTTCCTTGGTGTCCCAGCCCCAGAAGCGTCCCCAGGCCTTTTCGGCCCAAATGGAGCCGAACATGACTGTCACCGTCCATCCCACGAACGCGATGCCGTTGATGCGGTAGGAGAGGTTTTCTAGGCTCAGCGCGGTGGGAACCAGACGCATCACCACAAACTTGTCCTTCTTGCCGGCGGCAATGGATGCCTCGCGGCGGGCCTGGAACAGCTGCAGCACCGACATGGCAAAGGTGAGAGTAAAGAATGCTGAGGAGAGCACGGCGATGGAGACGTGGATGATCAGCCAGTAGCTTTGCAGCGCCGGCACCAAATGACCCACGGGGGTGTAGAAGGACACGTGCGCGGCAACAATCATCACCATCACCAAGCCAATGACAAAGGTGCCCAGGAAGCGCAGGTCACGGCGGGTCAGTACCAGCAGGAACACAACAACCACGGCGAATGAGCCGGTGGTGCAGAACTCGTACATGTTGCCCCACGGAACCCGTCCCGCAGCCGCGCCACGGAGCACCACTGCAATGCCTTGCACGACGACGGCAACCACAGTCAGTGCCACGGCCACCCGGGCAACAACACGCCGCTCTTTGCCGTAGCGCATGGAATCGCCGGCGGTGACGCCGTTGGCGCCGGCATGGGTTTTGCTGCTGGGACGCACACCCTTGTCCTGCGGGCCTCCTTCCAGGCCCTGCCCTGCCGCGGCCCTGGCGCCAACAAGAGCGGCTTCCTTGCTGCTAAGGGTCTTGTCTGCGGCGTCCTGTTCGCCGGCCAGGCCCCTCTTGACGGCCTGGCTAAAGGTCACCAAGTCCCAGGTGTAGGCGCAAAAAGCCACCAGATAAGCGAACCCTGCTGTCAGCATGAGCTGGTAGCTGAGCAGCCCGAAGCCTTCGTTGATCTCTTGCATTACTGATCCTTACTTGCCGCGGGGACTTGTTGCGCGGAGTCTATTGGTGCGGAATCGTTGTTTGTTGCTGGTGCCTGGTCACCATTTTGCTCCTGCGCGTCCATCGGCACCAGCCATTTGGCGTGCAGTGCCTTGTTAATGGCTGCGTATTCGCCGGCCAGGCGGTGGTCCTCGCCGCGGGCCAGGAGGCCAAATTCCACCATGGTGCGCCCGTCGGGATGGTTGCCCGTTCGCACCCACACACGGCGGCGGTTCAGGAACAGGGAACCGATGAGCCCGGCCAGGGCCAGGACTGCGAAGACCAAGACGTAGGCTTGGCCCGGATCGTGCCTGATATCCAGGGCCGCGAATCGCTTGATGCCGTCAAAACTGATGCTGCCGTTGCCATCAGGCAGCGTGTAGCTCTGGCCTGGAACCAACACAATGCCGCCGGCGTCCACGTTGCGTGAGTTAATCTCAGTCATCGTGGAGGTGTCCAGGGTGTAGACGTTGCGTGGCACACCGTTGTCCAGCCCCAGATCGCCTGTGTAGGAATTGAGGTTCAGCTGTGGGTTGAACGGATCGGGGTCCGAGCCGAAGGCCACACCCTTTTCATCGATGAGTGCCGTGGGCAGGAAGAAGCCCACAAATCCAAGTTGGTTGGGCTTGGCGTCGGGCACCTTGATCACCATCAAGGAGGTGTAGGCGCCGTCCGTTGGAATGGTGATGACGGGACCTTGGAAAGCCACATCTCCCTTGCCATCCTTGACGGTGACTACCGGGGCGTAGCCGTTGCCCACCAAGTACAGATTGGTCCCGCCCAGGGAAACTGGCTCGTTGACCTTCAGTGTCTTGGTTTCAGACTCAGCACCGGGGCCGTCCTTGACGCTCAGCGTGGCAGTGAAGTCCAGAGGCTGGCCATAGTGGGCCTGCGTTGACCTGTCGTACTTGACCACCAAGCGATCCAACTGCGCCGAATAGGGGCTCAATTTGTCGCCGCTGAAATTGGCTCCCGGCGTGAACGTGTCATAGCTCGTGAGGGTGTTGACAAAGGTTTCACCCTCCACCAAAACGCGCTGGCCACTGTATCCGAACAATCCGCTGAATCCAACGGCCGCCAGAACACCAATCATGGCCGTGTGGAAGATCAGGTTGCCCACTTCCTTAAGGAAGCCAATCTCGGCACCCACAGAGGGCCGCTCGGTGTCCAGGTCACGCACATCCACTCGGTAGCGGCGGGACTTCAACACGGCCGCTGCGTCCTCCACAGCAGTGTGTGCGTCGATTCCGCTCCCGGCCGGGATTTCCACCGTGCCGTATTCGGCAAGCCGGGAAAGTCGCTTGGGGGTGCGCGGGGGTGCGGAGCGCATGGCCTTGTAGTGAATCTTGGCGCGGGGCAGAACACAGCCAATCAAGGAGGTGAACAGCAGCAGGTAGATGGCGGCAAACCAGGGCGAGGAGTACACGTCAAAGAGTTTGAACCAGTCCATGATGGGCCCCGAGGTGGGGTTGTCCTTCAAATACTGGGTCACTTCGGCAGCGTTGGTTGAGCGCTGCGGGAACAAGGAGCCAGGCACGGCCGCCACGGCCAGCATCAACAGCAGGAACAAGGCGGTGCGCATGCTTGTCAGCTGCCGCCAGGCCCAGCGCAGCATGCCGATGAGCCCGAGTTGGGGCAGCACAACGTCGCCGCCAGCTGGCTGCGGCTTCTTGCGCTTGGGCTCTTTCGCCGGCTTGGGCTCTTCCACCACTGTCTCTTTCATTAGATTGGCAATCTCACTTCGTTAGCAAACCAAAACTGCAGTTGATTGATCCACGTGCCCCACAAGCCGGAGACCATCAACAAGCCCAACACAATCAACAGGCCGCCGCCAAAGAACTGCAGTCCGCGGCGGTGCTTGCGGAAGAACGCCAAGGCGCCCAGTCCCTTTCGTGCACCCAGGGCGATCAGCAGGAACGGCAGGCCAAGTCCCAGGCAGTAAACAAAGGTCAGGAATGCGCCCTTGGCCGCATTGGGCCCGTCTGAAAACGCCAGCAGCTGTACTGCACTGAAGGTGGGGCCAATGCACGGAGCCCAGCCCAATCCAAAGGTTAGCCCCAAAATGGGTGCGCCCCACAGCCCTGCCGGGGGTTTCGCGTGGATCTTCGCTTCACCTTGGAACCAGCTCATGCCGCCCAAGAACACAACACCCATGAAAATGACCACGACGCCCAGCACCTGGGTGACCCATGCGGCGTCGGGCCCCATGAGCCACGCACCCAGCTGGCCAAAGACCGCGCCTATCAGCATGAAAACCACTGAGAAGCCCAGCACGAACAAGCCAATCCCAGCGAACATCCGGCCGCGGCGCTGATCCTGCAAGTCGGCCCCGCTGAGCCCGCTAACGTAGCCCAGGTACCCGGGAACCAGCGGCAGCACGCAGGGTGAGAGGAAGGAGACAAGCCCGGCCAGTAAGGCAACGGGCATGGCCAGAAGCATGGAGCCGCTGAGGATTGTCTCAGCAAATGGATTGTTCATGAAGGGTGGGTGGCCGCTAGTTTTCGGCCAGGGCCGTGGTGAGGAGGGCCTTCAGGGTGCCCTTGTCCGCAACGCCCAGGATGCGGGCGCAGACGCGGCCCTTTTTATCCAGCACCAGAGTGGTGGGAACGGCGGCCGGGGGCACAAACTTGGTCAGCGCCAGCAAAACACCGCCGTCCTTGTCCACGATACTGGGGTATGTCAGGCCAAAATTGCGCTCAAACGCTTCGGCCGTGGCCTTTTCATCGCGCACATTCACGCCCAGGAACTCCACGCCCTTGGCACTGAATTCGGTGTTGAGCGACTGCATGTCCGGGGCTTCCAAACGGCAGGGGGCGCAGGCCGCGTACCAGAAATTCAGCACCGTGACCTGGCCGAGGAAATCTGCCGCGTCAACTTTTTTGCCGTCGAAGAGGGTACCCGTGAACTCAACCGGTTCTTTGCGGTCAGCGGCACCGTATTCCGTCACTGAACCGTCGCCGGCAATGTAATTCTTGTTGTCTCCGGCGTTTGCCTGCTCTGCCAGGGGGTCCTTGCCAGTGCAGGCAGCCAGGACTACCGCCAACGCGGCGCCACCAGTGGCCATCAATGATCGCCGGCTCATCGAGGAAGTCACGATGGTGCCTTTCATTCTTAGGGGAAGCCATCGCGCAGGCGCAGAAACGGCATTATGTTCTACGCTACGTCGAAAAGCTGATTGTCAGCTGTGTGCCTTGTGACGGTAAGGCTAGGCGCCGGGGGTGGTTGCGGCACCGGGCAGCAGCACCGCAGCAGGTTCGCTGTAGAGAACATCCACCACGTCGTCGCCGTCGAATGTCAAGGAGGTCAGGGACGCCAGCGTGCACTCGCGGTTGCGCGGGTCATGCCACAGCGGCTTGCCCTCGGCGCTGCGGCGGGTGGCCCAAATGGGCAGCTGGTGGCTGACCATGATGGCCTGCGCGCCGTCGCCGCCCAATTCGAAGGCACGACGGCGGGCATCCCGTGCCGCTTCGAGCATGCGTTCGGCTTGGGCCGCGTACGCTTCACCCCATGACGGCCTGAACGGGTTCACAAAATAAGGCCAATGCTTGGGCTTGCGCAGCTCAGCCTTGCTCATAGCCAGGCCCTCAAAGTGGTTCTCCGCCTCGATGATGCGCGGATCCGTCACGATCTCCAGGCCCAGTGCAGCAGCCGTGGGCTGCGCCGTTTCCTGCGCCCGGGTCAGCGGTGAGGCCACCAGGTAAACGGGGGCTGCGCCGTCGGCCGCCTGGGCCGCAAAATGCTCGGCGACCATGTCAGCCATGGCCCGGCCACGCTCCGAAAGATGAAATTCGGGAAGCCGGCCGTAGAGCACGCCATCGGGGTTGAAAACCTCGCCGTGGCGCAAAAGATGAACAGTTACTCGGGACATGTTTCCCAGTTTCTCAAAGTTAGTTGGTTAGGGGTTAATCCGTTGCCGCTAAAGTTTTTTTGGAACACGGGAATATTAGATACAAACGCATGCTTATACCTATCGATGGGCAACCACTGCGGATGTCCGAAGCGCAACTTTCAACGCAAAACTTTCCCCAAGGAGATCCACATGTCAGTAACCACCATTGAATCCACCGGCCTCGCACAGGGCATCTGGAACCTCGACACCTCACACAGCACCGTGGGCTTCGTAGTCCGCCACGCAGGCATCTCCAAGGTTCGCGGCCAGTTCACCGACGTTGAAGGCGCACTGACGCTCGGCGAAACCCTCGCCGAGTCCTCAGTGACCGCCACCATCCAGGCAGCCAGCTTCAGCTCAGGCGACGCCGGCCGCGACGGCCACGTCAAGAGCGCCGACTTCTTCGACGTCGAGACGTTCCCCACCCTCTCCTTCGTTTCCTCCAGCGTTTCAGGTGACGCCGAGGACTTCGAACTGACCGGCGAGCTGACCATCCGCGGCATCTCCAAGACCGTCACCTTCAAGGGCGAGTTCAACGGCGTTGCTGTTGACCCGTTCGGCCTGACCCGCGCAGGCTTCGAAGCCAAGACCGTCATCAGCCGCAAGGAATTCGGCCTGACCTGGAACGCAGCCCTGGAAGCTGGCGGCGTATTGGTCTCCGATAAGGTCACCATCACCTTGGACGTTGCCTTCGTCAAGGCTGCATAACCTTCAACACCCGTAATACGAATGCCGGTTCGCCACTGTGGCGGGCCGGCATTCGTACTACCACTTAGTACACCTATACAAGTGCTTGGGCCAGGACTAGGGTACTGCTATGAGCACACCGAATGAGTTTGAAGGTACCGAGCACTCAGGCTCGCAACCGTCTCCTGCCGGTTCCCAGCCTGATCCCAACACTGCCGCCCCCGGTCATCAGGCACCCGGGCCACAGACGCCGCCACCGGGGTACCAAACACCCGGGCCACAGGCACCCCCTCCGGCCGGATCCATGCCGCCTCCGGGATATCAACAGCCCGGCTACCACGCTCCGCCGCCCGGGTATCAACAGCCCGGGTATCAATCTCCGCCGCCCGGCTATCAGCAGCCCGCTCCCCGACCGGCCGGAGACTCCAAGTTTGAAATGCCAAAAGACACTCCCCATTCAATGAATGACGTCATGCCGGTGGGCGGCTTTGGCGGGATCTTCAAGATGGACGGTCTGCCGCAGCTACTGAAGATCTCCTACATCATCTGGCTGGTCTCGGCAGGCCTGTGGCTGCTGGGCACGTTCTTCTTGCTGATCGGTTCATTGTTCGCGTTGGGCGCCAGGGACAATTCCATCTTCGGCATCACCGTCCCGGGCAGCGGAGCCGAGATCCGTGCGCAGGGCGTCAAGGGAATCGTTGTTGCCATCATTTCCCTGGTTCTTATAGCTGCCATAATCATTTGCGCCATGAAGCTCAAGGAAGGCATGCAGTGGGCCCGGATGGCGTTGTCGGTCATCGCCTTCCTGAGCATCGTTTTGCTGTTCTTCGGCGCTGGCGGTGGCCTGCTCGGCATTGTGGCCGCTGTGTTGATGTGGCTACCAGAATCAACGGCCTGGCTTAACTCCCGGGCCAGGGGAGTCACGCCTTAGCAACAAGAAGTAGTGAGCAAAGACAGAGGTCGCGTAGGGTTTAGAGCAAACCCCACCGCGGCCTTTCTCTTTGCCTGGCCAGCTTCCTGGCACAAGTGTTCAGCCCGCCGCGGCAAAACTGAAAGAGCAGCTGCCATGACCACACCCGGTGAAGAATCCCAAGAGCACCCCACTCCCCGCCCGGGAAGCTATGGGGAAATAGCCCCCGGTGTCCCCCGCTATGGCCAGTACGCCCCTGCCGGATGGGAACCGCCGCAGGACGTCAAGGACGCCCAGGCAGCACTCTCCTCGTCAGCGGCACTGCCCCAGGCGTCCCAATACCCCGGATTTCAGGGTGGCCCCGCCGCCAACACTGGTGGTGGCTCCGTTGACCCGCAGTCAGCCTTGGTGCCTCCTGCCCGTGTCATTCTGGCGGTCCGCTTGATCATGACCGCCGGCATCCTGCAGGCGGCATCCGTGGTGGCGCTGCTGCTGGTGCTGCTGGTACCGGCAGTCAAGGAAAGCGTCATGGAAACTCTCCGGGCATCCATGTCGGATTACCCGGCCTTGACGGAGGCCTATGCGGACCCGGCCATCGTCAACGCAGCCTTGTTCATGGCGTTCGTAATCAGCATTGCCATGACGGTGGTTTATTTTTGGCTGGCCATCAAAATTCGACGCGGTGCCACGTGGGCCCGGACCACAGCCCTTGTGCTGGCGTGCTTTTCGCTGCTGATGCTGGGGCAGCTGAATCCCCTCAGCTTCGTCCAGATTGGGCTGGGATTGGTAGCTGTGGTTTTCCTGCACCGCTCCCCCGCCAAGGAGTTCTTCCTGGCTCACAAGGCCCGCAAGGGTGCCAACCTGTAATCTTCTCCCACGCCTGCCCGGCCTCGTGGCCTCGTGAACGGGGAGTAGTTGTTGATGTTTGAGTAAAACATCAACAACTACTCCCCGTTCACGAGGCAAAAAGGGCTGTGCGCAAACGTTGCCCCCGACTAAGTGCCCGGGCTGTCCTGCTCCAAGGTCGGGTCCTGCAGGCGCTGGGCGTGGTAGGCCAGGATCTGCAGCTCAGTGGCCATGTCCACTTTGCGCAGGTTCACGTTGTCCGGGACACTCAGGGCCACGGGTGCAAAGCTGAGAATGCTGTGGACACCAGCCGCCACCACCCTGTCGCACACGGATTGTGCCACCGCGGCAGGAAGCGCCAGGACCACCATGTTGGCCCGGGTGCCTGCCAAAACTGATTCAAGATGCGCCACGTCGCTGACCCGCAGCCAACCGATCTCGTTCCCCACCAGCAATTGATCAGCATCGAGCAACGCCACAACATCAAATCCGCGCGATTCGAACCCGGCATACCGGGCAAGGGCCCTGCCCAGGTTACCGGCACCAACTATGGCCACCCGCCACTCGTGGGTCAGACCGAGTGCCTGGGCGATCTGCCGGCTCAAATTCGCAACCTCATAGCCAACACCGCGTGTGCCGTAGGAACCCAAGTGGGAGAGGTCCTTGCGGACATTTGCTGAGCCCACTCCGGCGGATTCGGCCAGGGCTTCAGAGGAGACGTTCTCCACTCCGTCAGCAAGCAGGGCATTGAGTGTGCGCAAGTACAAGGTCAGGCGGGACACCGTGGCGGGGGGCAGCTGCCGGGCCTGTTCGGCCGGCTGGTCACCCGGGGTCTGCACTGGGATCAAGAAAACACTCCACATTCTCAAACTAGGCCGCCCCAGGTGAGGAACAGGTGTCCGCAAGATCCGCCGTTGGCCTTAGACCGTTTAAACTACTGTATGACCTGTCCTTGGTCCTCACCAAAAGCCGCACCTTGACCCGGCAGACAACAACAGGGGCAGCGGACGGCCTCGCGTTGCACCGTTCTAGGCGTCCGCCATAGCCCGCTCCAGGATGGTGCGGAGGCGAACGGGGTCGATCTGCCAAAAATCACGCTGAATTCCGTCCACCAGGACAACAGGAATTTCCTCACCATAACGGGCCGTGAGCGCGGCATCGCCGTCAAGGCTGAGCTCAGACCAGTCCAGACCCAGCCCACCAGCCACCTGGGTGAGCACCTCGCGGGCGTCGTCACACAGGTGGCAGCCCTCCTTGGTCACCAGCTCCAGCCGCGGAACACGGCGGGTGGGAGTGGTTTGATTTTTTGCGGTGTCGGGAGCAGAATCCATGCCTACAACGGTACTCGTCTGGACGGGTTCGCACAGCTGGCACGCGATTTGCCAGCCAGCTGCGTGCCTCCGCTGCCGAGAAATGAAAGTTTCACCACAGTTAAGCCCCACTTCAAGTGGCGTGAGCGGCATAGACGGGCTGGATTGACTAGACTCGATCCATGCCCGACGTGATTACCAACAGTGCCGAGGCCACCTCGACCACTGCGCACCACCAGGGCGAGGCAGCTTTCTTTGATGTGGACAACACCCTGATGAAGGGTGCCAGCTTGTTCCATGTGGCCCGCAAGATGTATCAAAAGCGCGCCTTCACCCTCGGTGACGCTGCCGGCTTCGGTTGGAAGCAAACCAAATTCATCCTGCGCGGCGAAAACATGAACGACGTTCATTCGGTTCAGGATTCTGCACAAAAACTCGCTGCCGGCATCAGCGCCGAATTTGTTCGCCAGCTGGGTGAAGAGGTCTTTGACGAAATGATCGTCTCCAAGATCTGGCCCGGCACCAAGGCCCTCACACAAGAACACCTGAAATCCGGCCGGCAAGTTTGGCTGGTGACAGCCACCCCAGTGGAGGTTGCCGGCGTTATCGCCGCGCGCCTGAACCTGACCGGTGCCCTAGGCACCGTGGCAGAAATTGAAGACGGCGTGTACACAGGACGCCTGGTGGGCGAGATCCTGCACGGTCCTGCCAAGGGACGGGCTGTTCGTGAACTGGCCGAACGCGAAGGTTTGGACCTCGCCCGGTGCTGGGCCTACAGCGACTCTTATAACGACATTCCCCTGCTCACCGCTGTGGGAAACCCGGTGGCCATCAACCCCGACGCAAAACTGCGCAAACATGCCCGTGACAACAACTGGCCCATCTACGACTACCGCTCCGGGCGTCGCGCAGCAACACTGGGACTGAAGGCAGCCACCGGAGTAGGCGCTGTCTACGGTCTGTGGAAGGGCATCTCGATCGTCCGCCGCCGCTGAGTCGTCAGCGCCGCCGTCGGACATGAAAAAAGCACCCGTCCACCGAAAGGTGAACGGGTGCTTTCGCAAAAAAAGAAGATTTACTTCTTGTTACGACGCTGGTGACGCGTCTTGCGAAGCTGCTTACGGTGCTTCTTCTTGGACATCCGCTTGCGGCGCTTCTTAACTACTGAACCCATGAAAGTTCCTCACAAACTGCATAGAAGGCCCCAAATGAGGCCCAAACGATTAGGTCGACCGATCGCAGGAATCGGTCAAAGCCGAAAATGGATCTTTCCTAGACTACCGTGCCTAACCGGTCTGCGCCGAACCGGAAGTTCCAGCAGTCCCTGTGCCATCCACCACCGCACCCTTGAGGAACGCCTCAACCGCGTTCTGCGGCACCCTGTATGACCTGCCAAAGCGGACAGCCGGGAGCTCTCCGGCGTGCACCATTCGGTACACGGTCATGTTTGACACGCGCATAAGAGCGGCAACTTCTTGAACCGTCAAGAAGTGCACATCGGAGAAATTCTGATCCTGTGTCATGACCGTACCTCGATGTTCGCTGGCAAAAGACTCTTCAAGCGTCCGACTCACAGCGCCTTCTGCCTCTAGCGCTAACTCTAGGGGCAGAAGGGGCCACTGTGATAGGTGTCCAGTGCATCTTTGCCAAGTGCAACTTTGCCAAGCGCGCGGACGTTAGGCAGCGCTTGCGCTGTTGTTGCGGCGCGCCCGTGAGCTGCGTGCAAGGTTGGCCAGCACATCGGCGCTGACATCCCAGTCCATGCAGGCGTCGGTGACACTCTGGCCGTAGTTCAGCTCAGCGGTTCCGGCGGCAACCTGCTCAACATTGAGGTTTTGGGCCCCGCCCATCAGGAAACTCTCCAGCATGACCCCGGCAATGTTGTGTGCGGAGGCGTCGTCTACTTCCAGCTGAGCACCAATTTCCAAGGCCACCTCGGCCTGGCGGTGGTGGCTCTTGCCGGAGTTGGCGTGGCTGGCATCAACAATGAGTCGCGGATTAATGCCGGCGCCGCAGGCCTGCGCGGCGGCGTCAGCCACGTCGGCCGCACGGTAGTTGGGGCCCTTGCGCCCGCCGCGCAGAATCACGTGGGTGTCCTGGTTGCCTTCGGTGCTGACCAGGGACGCGCGGCCGTTGCCGTCAATGCCCAGGAATGACTGGGGCGCACTGGCAGCGTTGCAGGCATCGAGCGAGACTTGAAGGTCGCCGTCGGTCCCATTCTTGAACCCGATGGGCATGGACAGTCCGGAGCTGAGCTGGCGGTGGATCTGGCTCTCGGTGGTCCGCGCGCCGATGGCACCCCAGGAAATCAGGTCGGCCGTGTACTGCGGGCTGATCGGCTCAAGGAACTCGGTGCCCGTGGGCAGTCCCAGCTGGGCCACCTTCAGCAGGAAGTCGCGCGCCATCTCCAAGCCCTTGGCGACGTCGTGGCTGCCATCCAGCATCGGATCGTTGATCAGACCCTTCCAACCCACGGTGGTGCGCGGCTTCTCGAAGTAGGCACGCATCACGATCAGCAGGTCTTCCTCGTGCTCCTTGGCCGTGGCAGCGAGCCGGCGGGCGTATTCCAACCCTGCCTTGGGATCATGAATGGAGCACGGGCCCACAATGACCAGCAGCCTGTCATCCACGCCGTCCATGATGGCCCGCACCTGGTCACGGCCGCGTTCGACGACGTTGCTTGCGTGGGCGTCCAGCGGAAGCGCAGCTTCAAGCTCGGTGGGGGACGGCAGCGCCGTGAAGCGGCTGACGCGCAGATTGGCGGTGGATTGGTGGGCCGGTTCGGTGGCTGCTGTGATGCTCATGAGGGGTTCCTTTGCTGCGGGCTGGCAGCGGACCCCTCTTCGGAGCCCGCCTGGAAATGGCGAAGGACAGAGAATGAATTCTCTGTCCTGTTGGCTCTGAAGGTGATTGGATGCGTGTCAGTTAGACGCGGGCCCCTCCAGAGCCAACGAAAAATACGCATACCAACGGTTTGTCATGCCCAAACCATACGCCGACATTTAGCCGGCCAGCAAATCGGCCACGTAATGCAGCTGCCGGAGCCAGTGGTGCTCCTGCCCGCCTTCATGGTTGTTGAAGCGGTAGTACGCCATTTCTTTGGCCGGTGGCTGGGCCGCTGAGCTGCCGTAGCCGTTGTAGGAGCCAAACACGGTTGTAGGCGGGCACACGTCATCCTGGCCGGCGCAGGAGTACAGCGCGGGGACGCTGGTGCGCGCGGCGAAGTGCACTCCGTCGAAATAGTTCAGCACTTCCAGGAACGGTTCATAGTCAGTGCGGTGGCGCTTGAGGAAGGCGGCGATTTCCGGGTAGGGGCCGCGCACAGCAACGTCGATGGAGCGCGGGAAGTCCTGCAGGAAGGGGACGTCGGGCATGAGCGCCACGACGCCGTCGAGCCTGCCCGCGGCCAAACCAGCTGCCGCTATGGCCAGCCCACCGCCCTGGCTGACGCCGGTGAGGATGACCGTGGATTCATCCACTTCCTCATGGGATTGGGCTGCCTCAATGGCACGGAAGGCATCCACGTAGAGGCGGCGGTAGTAGTAGCCCTCACGGGAGCTGATGCCACGCGTCATCAAACCAGGGTGTGCCACCTCGCCTGCGGAGGGGTGCGGATCCGGGGTGTCGCCGAGCAAGCCGCCATAGCCCTGGCCGCGGCTGTCCATGATGAAGTGCGCGTACCCGGCTTGGGCCCAGGAGGTGTCCTGCTGGACCAGTCCGCGACCACCGGAGTAGCCAATGTATTGGACCACCACGGGCAGTTTCCGGCCCGTGGTGCGGTTGGCGGGCAGGTGCAGCCATCCTTTGATGGGGGCGCCGTCGAAGCCGGCAAAGGTGGCGTCAAAGCTGTCGATGACGCTCAGCATGTTCTCCACCGGGGTGAAGTTGGCTTTCAGCGGAAATTCGCGAGCTTCGGCAATGGTGTCGTCCCAGAAGCTGTCAAAGTCTTCGGGCGCAGTGAGTGCTGCGGAGAAAGTGCGAAGCTTCTCGAGGGGCAAATCGAACTGTGGCATGGCTCAGGTTCCGTTCCAGTCAGGGCCCGGCACAGGATCCGGACAAACACTTTGCTAGAGACATCCTACGTCCTATGCGTTGTCTTCGCCTGTGTTTTGGGTGCATTAATGCGCTTCAGCGCCACGACTGCGCTTGAGCGGCTTGTTGGCGGTTGGGAAACCGCCAACAAGCCGCTCAAGCGCAGTTATGCGAGGTAAGACTGTTCATTCATGGTTTGCATACCTAGCCGTGGGATCGCCGACGGCGCATGAGCAGCGCACCAACTAGGAGCACAACCACACCAACGGCCAGCATGGGCAAGAGGCCGCTGGCACCAGTGGCTGAAAGTTCACTGCCACTGCTGGAACCAGCTGCCGCACTGTTCGTTGCGGCGCCACTTGCCGTCGGTGGATCAACAGTGGACGTTGGTGCCGTGGCTGGCCCCGTTGGCAGCTCAGTTGGAGGCTGCGACGGTTCCGGATTCACAGGTGCCCCCGGCGCTGGCTCACTTCCGGTGTAGGCGATGCTGGGCGCCTTGGGCGCCGTCATCCCAACACCCAGGAAGTAGGAGGTGTGCGGTGGCTGGTTGTAGGCGGTGTTTTGCCATGCCACCCCCAACCGGTAGACGGGGTCCGACTGCAAGGTCCGCAGGCGGTGATCCGTCAGATCAACGGTGGTGGCGATCCGCAATGCCGAGGAATCATCCAGGCGCGTAACAATTTCCTCGCGCCAGTCACCGAACAGATCCGCCTGAAGTGATGGGCTTCCCTTGGTGTCATTGTTTGTCAGGGTTCCCGCAGCGCGGTAGATCTCCTTGCTGGTGTTTGTTGTCCAGTCCCACTTGGAAATGGTGGGCACTCCAGTTCGGCTTGCGTCCGTCCACTCGTGGTCAGTGATCTCGCGCAGCAGGTCACCGTCCCACCAGGTGAGAAAGTTTGCGGCCGGAATGCTTGTTCCGATCAGTGCACCATCGGCTGCGTGCAGTTCACCCACTGGTGAATTCCATGCGGCAGTCCCGCCAATCGCCCATGCTTCGGCGCCTTGCTGAGTTGGATCAATGTCTGCTGCCGCTCCGCGCCCGGTGTCCTTGGTGGCCGGGATTGACCAGAGGACTTCGCCGGTGGCTGCGTCGCGGAACGTGGCGCCAATACCGTGCTTGGACGGCGCCTCCTCATGAACGGCGAACACCTCCATGCCTGGCCGTGACGGATCCAGATCCGAGACGTGGATGGCATCGCCGTGCCCCAACTTGGTGTTGTACAGGACCGATCCGTTGTCATCGATGGTCATGGAGCCAAAGACAATCTCGTCTTTCTGGTCACCATCAACATCGGCGACGGAGAACTGGTGGTTTCCTTGGCCACGGTATTCATCACCAGCGCTGTTGGAGTCAAAGGTCCACCGCTTGCTCAGGGTTGTGCCGTCAAAATCGTAGGCGGCAACGACTGTGCGGGTGTAGTAGCCGCGGCTGAAGATCACACTGGGGTGTTCGCCGTCGAGGTAGGCCACCCCTGCGAGGAAACGGTCCACTCGATTGCCATAGGCGTCACCCCAGGCACCAACGTCGCCGCGTTCAGGTGTGTAGTCGATGGTGTCAATCGCGGCGCCTGTTGCCCCGTTGAACACTGTCACGTATTCGGGACCAGAAAGAATGTAGCCGGAGGAATTCCTGTAGTCTGCCCGCGGATCACCAATCACCGTGCCAGCACCGTCCACTGTTCCATCGGCCGTCTTGAGGGTAACCTCGGCCTTGCCATCACCGTTGAGGTCGTAGACCTGGAACTGTGTGTAGTGGGCTCCAGCGCGGATGTTCTTGCCCAGATCTATCCGCCACAATCGCGTCCCGTCCAACTTGTATGCGTCAACGTACACAATGCCCGTATAGCCGGCCTGCGAATTGTCCTTGGAGAGGGTGGGATCCCACTTCAAGATGATCTCGTAGCTGCCATCGCCATCGACGTCGCCAATGGATGCATCGGAGGCGCGGTAACTGTACGGCTGCCCGTCCTTGGTGTAGTCATCGGCCGGCTTTTGCAGTGGAACATCCAATGTTTGGGCGTCCCACACAGTGAAGCTTTCAGTAGCCCACAGCTCGGCACCATTGAGGACGGTTGAGATCCTGTAGCGGGCCTTGGATGTTCCGTCGGCGTCGAGCAGGTTGGTGCTTCCCGTAACAGGGGCGTCGGTGATCTTCACGCCATCACGGTAAACATTGAAGGCGATGGAATCCGGGTCAAGGCCCAGCATGCGCCACCCCAGGTAGACACCCTTTTCGGTGTCAACGGCGACCGGGGCCCTGTCCAACCGCTCGGCCTGCCGCACCAACGTGGTCACAGCGCCGGAAGTGACTGTCTCAGATTGGTCCGAGACACCGCCTCCATTGACTGAGGCAACCGCGTACTTGTAGGCAATGGTGGTCAACACTGAGTTGTCGGTGTATTCCGGCGTGCCTGCCCGGCCCACCAGCTTGAAGTCGCCAAAACTGCCATCAGCCTTCGCATCAGCCCTGAATACTTGGTAGAAAAGTGCATTCTGGACAGGCTTCCACGCCAGCGTCAGGTCATTCTTGTTGACTTTGCCCAGCGTGGGTTTTCCCGGCACGGCAGCTTTTGCTACCGACGGATCAACAGTTGTCACGGAGATCTTGTTCGATGCCACTGACTCACTGCCGGAAAGATCCAACGCCGCGACGTAGTAGCTGTACTCGAGCCCGATCTCTGCTTTGGTGTCAGTAAAGGAAGCTGTTGTGGTGTCACCCAGGGCCTCCGCCTTGTCCGCCGTGGCGGACTTTCGGTACACCCTGTAGTTGGCAGCATCTGTGCCCACCCAGGACAAACGAACTGTTGCAGATCCGGTTTCGATGCTGACGCCGTCGGCCTTCAAAGAGGTGGGGGCCAGCAGCAGAGGCGTAATCTCAATGCCGTTGAGCCGCGATGAGTCCCCGCCCATGACCAAGTTCAGTTGACCGTCGAGGACCTGGACGGGCTGGCTGATCTTTGCCGATACCGAACCCTTGCCCGCATTGGAAGCACCGAAGTCCTTCCCTTCCAGCAGGACAGTCGATTTTGAGCTGCCAATCCAGTCACCGTTGTACGTCTTGACGGCGTAACTGCCGTTGGGAACGTCCACCACAAACTGGTGCGTTGCCGCGGGCAGGAGGAAGTCCCGCTCCACATTGTTCGGTGCCGGGTCGAAGTTGCTGCCCCTGTCCCGCCCGCCCAAACCGGCAAGGTCAAGGAACCCCCAGCCAATTTCCTTGGTGTACAGGGACTTTTCGTTGACTTCGGTGTATCCGGGCATCAGCGGATTCCCGGCAAGTTGGACATCGAATTTGTACAGGGGCGCCTTTGTCTGGATGCGCACAATGTTCGACGGCGTGGAGTCACCGCGGCCGTTGACGGCCACCACACGGAAGTCGTAGGACGCGCCTTCTGCCAGGTTTCCCACAGTGGATTGGGGCAGCGTCGAAGTGGACACCAACGCCCAGCCGCCATCACCTGCGGCTGCGTCCTTACGGAAGACCTTATAGATGTCTGCCCCTGTGACGGCTGACCAACTTAGCTGGGCACCAGCATTTGAAATGGATCCGGCCACCAGCTTTGCCGGGGCCGCGGGCACAGCGGCGGGCGGTTCAGCGGCCACCACCTCATCAGCCAATGGCATGTCCAGGGCTGAAATGCCTGTGGCCACCAGCCGCGCCATCGCGATGGCACCATATTCCTGGAAGTGGGTGTCGTCGGCCGTGCCGCTGGGCCGGGACGGGTAAACACCTGCCGGCACGTGCAAGAACACCGAGAGGGCCGCTTCGGGGCCAATGCTGTCAAGGTATGTCTTGGACAGCGCCGACAGGTCCACTAGCGCCGTTTTGCTTTGGCTGGCCAACCCACTGGCTGCTGCCACATAGTCGGGGAAGGAAACATTGAACTTGCCGGTGGCTGCATCGAAGGAGCGGCGGGAAACTGGTGTCACAATGATGGGTGTGGCCCCACGTTGCCGGGCTCCGTCCACATAGGTGCGCAAGTATTCGGCGTAGTCGGCCGGGGCGGCGTATCTGTCATCAACACCCTTGCTGTTGTCATTGTGGCCAAACTGAACAAAGAGGTAGTCGCCCGGACGGATGCCGCGCAGCACTTCATCCAGGCGGCCCTGGCTGATGAAATTCTTCGAGCTGCGGCCTCCGATGGCCTTGTTTTCCACTGTGACGTCCTCGGACAAGTAGCGCGGGAGCATCTGGCCCCAGCCTGCCTGCGGGGCATAGTCGGAGGTGTAGCTTTGCACTGTGGAGTCCCCGGTCACCCACACTGTGGGTTTGGTTCCGGCAAGCCGTGGCGACTTTTGCGTCAGGACCACAGCGTTGATGTTGGGGGCCGTGCCGCCAAATTCCAGGTTCAGCTGGCCGTCAACCACAGCAATATCAAAGGACATTTCCAGATAGTTCCCGGCCGTCCTGGCTGTTTGCTGAACTTTTGCCATCTGCTCAGCGGCGATGGAGATATCCGTGGCGCCCGTTGCATCGCCGGCTATCAAGTCAACTGTGTAGTCGCCATTGGGCAGGTCCACAACAAATTCGGTGTCCCCAACAGTGGCAAAGTCGCTGCGTAGGGCATCGGCTGTTCCCCTGTCCGTAGCTGTGACAGCGGATGGATCAATAAATCCCGCCCGGTTCTTGGCTGTGTAGGCGGTTGTGGCTTTGATACCAACACTGTTGCTTGCCACGGCGCCGTTGCCGAAGTCGAAGGTGAGCACGCCATCCTCGGGCAGGACCGGCGCAGGAGATGAAAGTGAGGATACTGCTGCCGCCGATGGCTTTGAAAGTCCGTCGCCACCTTTGGCTTGGACTTGGTAGTAGTGGACTTTGGTGGTGTCCACAGCGTCGGTGACAAAGACATCGCCGGTGGTCTCGGCGACCTTCGCGTAGGTGCCCGACACACTGTCTGAGCGAGAGACCACATAGCCTTTGGCGTCCTTGACTTCATTCCAACGCAGCATCACGGATGCGTCGGTGACATGGGCCATGCGCACGGCGGTGGGCGCAAGAAGCGCCGACGGCGCCGTTGTGGGGGTTGGTGCGGACGTGGGCGTTGGGGCACCGGTGGTGGCAGGTGGCTGCGTCTGTGCCGCCTTGATGACCACCGCGTTGACGTAGCCTCCGGCACCTTCGCCGGTGATATCAATGGTGAGCTGGCCGTCACTCACTGTTGTTTGCCAGGTTTGGGTCACCACAGCTTGGCGGGCTTGGATTGTGCCGGCGCTCTGTCCTTCCAAGGCAATGCTTGTCTTGGTGGTTGAGGTGCCAGCCAGTTGGTCGCCGGATTGCACCTCGACGTCGTAGATGCCATTGGAAACATCAGCAACGAACCCCCACGAGGCGCCCAGGACAAAGTCATTGGCGACGGCGTCCGGCACAGTAGCGGTGCGGTTCCGGGACACGGGGGCGACGCCCGCAACGGGCACAATGCCGAATCCGGTGGCGGCGCTGTAGCGGGTGGCTTCGTTGACCCCCGCCCATCCCTCACCTATGGCACTACTTGTTGTGCCGAAGTCGAATGACCAGAGCGCCTTCTGCTCGGCGGCCAGGGCTGGCACACCCATAAGGACCAGCCCACATACGGCGGTTCCGGCTATGGCCGGGCGAAGTAAATATCGGAAATGGGACGGGAACTGCATTGCATCACTCCTTGATAAAGAAAGATGTTGCGGTGACATAGCCGGTCGAAAATCCATGCAGTGATTCACATTCAACTTTGAATCGATTCACAATAGAGTCACAGATATCCCCTGTCGAGCGCGAGGAATTGATTCAGCCCAAACGGCCACTCGGCCGGGCGGGGCCGCAAGTCGCGGCACCACCTTCAAGCAAGCTGTGAGCTAACCCACATCTGAATCGATACAAACATGATTGCTGATAGTTTGCAAGGAGTTTCCAAATCATTTCCGCTTAAGACGGTAATCGCTTTCCCACGCGGTCCACTCTTGCCAGAAGGAACCCCCGCCATGCACCACGCAGTAGTTCGCCAGCCAGCGCCAGCCGTTGCCGGTCACCTCCGGATGGGAAACCCTCGCATCCGGGTGGACAGCCAGAAACTCATCAGGGATGGCAAGGCCTGGTTTCCCGTCATGGGCGAATTTCATTTCAGCCGCTACGACGCAAAGCTGTGGCGCCTTGAGCTTGAACGCATGAGGGAGGGCGGCATCACTGTTGTTTCAACGTATGTATTTTGGCAGCATCATCAGGAGCGCCAAGAGTCCTTTGTCTGGTCCGGAAACCGTGATCTGCGTGCCTTTATTGGCCTGTGCGCCGAACTGGGTTTGGACGCCGTGGTGAGGATCGGCCCATGGGTCCACGGAGAAGCACGCAATGGCGGTTTCCCCGACTGGCTCCAAGCGTTGCCGCTTCAGCACCGCAGCAACGATGAGGCGTATCTGGACCATGTTCGCCCCTTCTTCACCGAGATTGCCCGGCAACTCGATGGCCTGTATTTCGGTACCGGCGGACCAATAGTTGCCATCCAGGTGGAGAACGAACTCTATGACCAGAGCGCACATATTCTAACGCTCAAGGAACTGGCCCTGGGCTTGGGCATGGACGCTCCCCTGTGGACAGCCACTGCATGGGGCGGAGCCGAACTGCCGGAGAATGAAGTTTTGCCGCTCTATGGCGGCTACCCGGAAGCCTTCTGGGAGGATGCCCATCCGGGGTGGGCCAGGGGCAGCAGAAAGCACTACTTCTTCACTGACATCCGTGACGATCACAGCATCGGAGCAGATCTGCGCACCACTGCCTCGCTGGGCCAGGGCACCGACAGCACCCGGTACCCCTATGCGACCTGCGAGCTTGGCTCCGGGATGCCGTCGGCCTACCACCGGCGACCCATCATCCCCGCCCATGACGTTGCCGCCCTGGCCCTGGCCAAAGTGGGAAGCGGATCAGCGTGGCAGGGCTACTACATGTACCACGGGGCATCCCATCCGGTGGGTGAGTTGTCTTCCCTGCAGGAATCCATTGAAACCGGCTACCCCAACGATCTCCCAGTCATCAGTTACGACTTTCAGGCACCCGTGGGCGAGCACGGCCAGCTCAGGGAGAGCTACCACAGGCTGCGTGCCCAGCATCTGTTCCTTGCCGAAGTTGGCCCGGAGCTGGCTGGCATGCCGCTGACCTTGCCGCAGCTGCTTCCTGAGAATCTCGACGACGTGGAAACGCTCAGGTGGTCAGTGCGCAGTGACGGCCATGCAGGATTCATCTTCGTCAACAACCACCAGCCCTCCACTGACGCCTTGGCCGCCAAGGAGGAGGTCCAGTTCCGTGTGACCTTGACTGATGGAAATACTGTCACGGGGCCGGAAAATCCCGTCACAATCCCGGCAGGCGCGTATTTCGTCTGGCCGTTCAACCTTGATCTGGGGAGGGGCGCCACGTTGCACAGTTCGACGGCGCAGCTTGTCACCAGTGTGGTGGCGGGCCAGAAGAAGGTTGTTGTCTTTTCACGCACAGCGGGGATCGAACCCGTCTTCGTGCTCGACCTCGCCAATGACGACGGTTCGCTGCGCAGGGTGCGGCTGGCTTCGTCTGTGGAAGCAAGCCAGGTTGAGCTGGCCGTCACCGAGAATCTGAGCATTCTTCTCATCACCGAGGCGGCCGCACTACGCCTCTGGAAGACGGAGGTGGACGGGGTGCCCCGGCTCATTCTGGCCGAATCCCTGCTGGTCCGGGACGGGCAACTGCATCTGGACGCTGCAGTGCAACAGACACTTGGCGTGTTTCCTGCTGTGGAGTCACTTCTGGCCGTGCCCGGCTCGGTGGCACCGGACATTCGGCGGCTGGAGGACCACGGGCCGTTCCGTGAGTTCTCCCTGCACCTGCCTGCCTCGGCTGTGGAAACCACCGTCCACGTCCACACGGTGCGTGACGCCGTCGTGCTGGCGCCAAGGCGCAGCGGAGGTCCGCAGAACAGGGCTGCGGCGCCTTTGACTGAGGACTACGAGCAAAGCGCCCGCTTTGACATCACCTTTGCCGCTGAGCAGCTCCCAGTAGGCACGAAGAACGTGCTGCACATCGATTGGGTGGGCGATTGCGCCAGGGCCTTGGTGGGTGGACGCCTAGTTTCGGACAACTACTGGAATGGCCTGCCCTGGGAGATGGATCTGAGCGAGCATCGCGATGAACTGTTGCTCCATGGGCTTTCCATCAGGGCTTTTGCCTATGACCCCGGCGCAGCCATCTACGTCGAAGAAAGCATCCGCCCGCAGCGGCCCACACTGGAGATTTCCAGCGTGGGCATCCGTCACAGCGCACTGGTTCCGGTGACAATCAGCTGATGGGCAGGTACCTGACACACTGGTGACTCGCGGCCACTACTGCCCGCAATTCACCCCGGGTAGCCGGTGCGGCGCCGGCTGCCCGGGCCTGGATCAGCACGTTTCCCAAAGCCGTGGCTTCCACGGGCCCGGCCTCCACGGGCAGGCCCGTGGCGTTGGCGGTGAGCTGACACAGCAGCTCATTTTGAGATCCGCCGCCCACAATGTGGATAACCTCAACAGCCTGTCCAGAGAGTTCAGCAGCTTCCCGAACGGTTGCCGCATAGGCTGCGGCAAGGCTTTCCAGAATGCAGCGCACGACGGCGGCCGGCCGGGTATCCAGGGCACCTCCCTTGGCGTGCACGGCGGCCCGGACGCGCCCGGGCATCCCGCCCGGGGCAATGAACTCCTGCGAATCCACGTCGATGCGCGGCCCGCCGGGCGGTTCAGCTGCTGCCGCGACCAACAGCTCCGTGAGCGAGGGCGCCACAGTCCCAGCGCTGGCCGCAGCTTCATCCCAGGAGCGCATGGATTCGCTGAGCAGCCACAGGCCGCCCACATTGCGCAGGTAGCGGATGGTTCCGTCCACGCCGCGCTCGTTGGTGAAGTTCGCCAGGCGGCTGGCCTCACTCAGAACCGGTATAGCCAATTCAACACCCACCAGCGACCAGGTGCCGGAGGAGATGTAGGCAAAATTCTTGCCCGCAGCCGGCACAGCGGCAACGGCAGAGGCAGTGTCGTGCGACCCAACGGCCACCACCGTGGTTGTTGCTGGTAACCCGGTGTGCGCGGCAATCTCCGGGCGAAGCGTGCCGATGGTGTCCCCGGGCTCAACCAGCGGCGGGAACAACTCCGCCGGCAGTCCCAGAGCAGCCAGGAATTCCGTGGCCCACTCCCCGGCCACGGCATCAAAGAGCCCCGTGGTGGAGGCGTTGGTTGACTCTGCGCGCCGCACACCCGTGAGTTTGAACGCGATCAGGTCCGGAATCAGCAGCGCGTGCCGGGCGGTGAGATCCTGACCGGCAGCCTGTTCAGCGGCCAGTTGGTAGATGGTGTTGAAGGGCAGGTGCTGCAGACCAGTGGTCTGGTACAGCTGTTCCGGACTGATCCGTTCATGGACGCTGACAACCTGTTTGGCTCCGCGGCCATCGCGGTAGCTAAACGGAGGCCCGGCCATGGCACCGTCGGCATCAATGAGACCGTAGTCCACGGCCCAGGTATCGATGCCGATACTGGCGATCTGCCCGACCACCGTGGCGGCATACTCTGCCGCCGCGGCGAGCCCCACCAGGACCTGGTCGAAGAGCCCATCCAGATCCCAGTGGAGACTGCCGTGTTCTGGCGCGGGGTGTTCCATGACACCGTTGGGGAAACGGTGCACCACTTCCAGCGACACCTCACCACTGCCGATATTGCCCACAATGACCCGTCCCGAGGACGCCCCAATATCGACGGCGGCAAACAACGGAGCCGCGGGGCTGGTTTCTTCGGAGGCGACGTCAATCCCCGGGCGCTCCCACTGCTCGCGAGCTCGCAGCGGGTCCCGCGCGCCCGTGGACCCAAGACCGGAGGCCGCCCGCGGCCGAGGGTCGGGAAGTCGCCGAGAAGATGCCGGCTCCGCGGCTCTCATGTCTGTCATCGCAGGAAGGCTGCTGCCACGCCGGCGTCGACGGGAATGTGCAGCCCCGTGGTGTGGGAGAGTTCGGCGGAGGTCAGTACTGCCGCGGCGTTGGCCACGTTTTCCGGCAGCACCTCACGCTTGAGCAGCGTCCGCTGGGCGTAATACTCACCCAGCTTCTCCTCATCCACCCCGTACACAGCCGCCCGCTTGGCCCCCCATCCCCCGGCAAAGATGCCGGAGCCGCGAACCACGCCGTCGGGGTTGATGCCGTTCACGCGGACGCCGTATTCGCCCAGTTCGGCAGCCAGCAGGCGCACTTGGTGGGCTTGGTCCGCCTTCGTGGCCGAGTAAGCAATGTTGTTGGGTCCGGCAAACACCGAATTCTTCGAGGAAATGTAGATGATGTCCCCGCCCATGTCCTGCTCGATCAGCACCTTTGCCGCAGCCTTGGAGACCAGGAAGGAGCCCTTGGCCATGACGTTGTGCTGCAGATCCCAGTCCTTTTCGCTGGTTTCCAGCAAGGGTTTGGAGATGGACAGCCCGGCATTGTTGACCACCAGATCCAGCCCGCCGAAGGCCAGTACGGCGGCATCCACGGCGCCCTGAACGGCGGATTCATCCGTGACATCGGCGCGAATGCCGATGGCCACGTCCGGCCCACCCAACTCCTGGGCCACGGCCTGGGCCGCGTCAAGGTTCAGGTCCGCAATGACAACGCAGGCACCCTCCGCGGCAAGACGGGTGGCAATGGCTTTTCCAATGCCCGACGCCGCCCCGGTCACCAGGGCGATGCGGCTTGCGTGGGACTTGGCCTTGGGCAGGCGCGCCAGCTTCGCTTCTTCCAACGCCCAGTATTCGATCCGAAACTTCTCGGCCTCGTCAATGGGTGCGTAGGTGGAGAGTGACTCGGCGCCGCGCATGACGTTGATGGCGTTGAGGTAGAACTCGCCGGCCACGCGTGCGGTCTGCTTGTTGGCGCCATAGGAGAACATGCCCACGCCCGGGATCAGCACAATGGCTGGATCGGCCCCGCGCATGGCGGGAGAATCAGCAACCGCATTGCGCTGGTAGTAGGCAGCGTAATCCGTGCGGTACTCCGTGTGGAGTTCCTTCAGGCGAGCGATGGATGCCTCCACCGAAGCGTCGGCAGGCAGGTCCAGGATCAGGGGCTTGACCTTGGTGCGCAGGAAGTGGTCCGGGCAGCTTGTGCCCAACGCGCCCAGCCGCGGGTGTTCGACTGACGCCAGGAACTCCAGCACGGCGGAATCGTCGCTGAAATGCCCCACCGCGGCCTTGTCCGTGGAGGCCAGTCCGCGGATGGTCGGGGCCAGGGCGGCAGCCTTGGCCTTTCGCTCGGCGTCGGACAAGGCAGCGTAGCCGGGCAATTCCGCTCCGAAGGGGCGCGTGCGGCCGTGGGCGTTGATGTACGCCTCTGCGGTTTCAATGATCCACAGGGAGTTGGCTTCGGCTTCTTCACTGGTATCGCCCCAAGCGGTGATGCCGTGGCCACCGAGGATGGTGCCGATCGCCTCGGGGTTGTTCTCCTTGATGGCCGCAATGTCCAGGCCCAGTTGGAATCCGGGGCGGCGCCACGGAACCCACGCCACCTTGCTCCCAAAAATCTTGGCCGTCAGTGCTTCGCCGTCGGCCGCGGTTGCAATGGCGATACCGGAATCCGGGTGCAGGTGGTCCACGTGGGCGGCATCAACCAGGCCGTGCATGGCCGTGTCGATCGACGGCGCGGCACCACCTTTGCCGTGCAGGCAGTAGTCAAAGGCCGCGACCATTTCATCTTCGCGTTCAACACCCGGGTACGTGTTGACCATGGCACGCATGCGGTCCAGACGCAGCACGGCCAAACCTGATTCCGCCAGCGTGCCCAGGTCCCCGCCGGAGCCTTTGACCCACAAAAGCTCCACAGGCTCACCGGTGACCGGATCCGTCGCCGTACCCTTGGCCGAGGTGTTTCCGCCGGCATAGTTGGTGTTGCGCTTATCCGCACCCAACCGGTTGGATCGGGCAATCAAATCGGCCACGGCGGGATGGGTGCCATTCGCGGGCTCGACCCCGGAAACATTGGCGGGGGCCGCTGCGGTATTGGTTGTGCCGGTCATGGCTATGCTCCCCATCCGGCCTGGGTGCCGCCCACGCGCTGGTCATTAATCAGTTTCTGGTAGCCGCTGGCGGCAAAGGCGGCCAGCGGGTCTGCGGGCAGGCCGCGGGATTCACGCCAGTCTGCCAAAACTGGGCGGACATCCGTGTAGAAGGCGTCGGAGAATACAGCGTTGGCTCCCAGCACATCCCCGGCTGCTTGGGCCTCGGCCAGGGCGACCCTGTCCACGAGCAGGGCGCGGGCAGTCATTTCCTGCACATTGAGCACCGAGCGGATCTGGCCGGGAATCTTTTCCTCCAGGTTGTGGCACTGGTCCAGCATGAGCGCCACACCAGAATCAGGACCCAGACCATCACCGCGAATCACTTCATACATGATGCGGAACAACTGGTAAGGGTCGGCAGCACCCACAATGAGATCATCGTCCGCGTAGAAGCGGGAGTTGAAGTCAAAGGAACCGAGTTTGCCCAGGCGCAGCAGCTGGGCCACGATGAATTCAATGTTGGTGCCGGGGGCGTGGTGGCCCGTGTCCAGGCAGACCAGCGCCTTCTCACCCAAGGCCAGGGTGTGTGCGTAGGATGTTCCCCAGTCCGGGACGTCCGTGTGATAAAAAGCCGGCTCAAAAAACTTGTATTCCAGCACCAAACGCTGGTCATCGCCCAGGCGGGCGTAAATTTCCTGCAGGGATTCGGCGAGGCGGTCCTGGCGTCCGCGCATGTCCCCCTGTCCGGGGTAGTTGGTGCCGTCGGCGAGCCAAATCTTCAAGTCCTTGGAACCCGTGGCGTCCATGACATCGATGCATTCGAAGTGGTGGTCAATGGCTTGGCGGCGCACTTGCGCATCGAGGTGCGTGAGGGAACCGAACTTGTAAACATCATCCTGGAAAGTATTGGAATTGATGGTGCCCAGGCCCACGCCAAGATCGGCGGCGTAACTGTTCAACTCCGAATAGTCATCGACCTTGTCCCACGGAATGTGCAGGGCCACCGACGGCGCCAGCCCCGTGAGTTTGTGCACCTGGGCGGCGTCGGCAATTTTCTCCTGCACAGTGCGGGGTGTGCCCGGTGTGCCGAACACCTTGAAACGGGTGCCTGAATTTCCATAGGCCCATGAGGGGACCTCGATGGCCAGTTCATCCAAGCGACCCAGGGCCGCTGCAAAATCCGTCATTTAGCTGTTCCTTCGTTGTGATCGCTGACGGCGGCCAGCTGGTCTTCCAGATTAAAAACTTCTTCCATCACGATGAATCCCTCATCCGGCGCACCATCGGCGGCCGGGAAGAGCTTCGCCATCTGCTCCTGCCACCGGGCGTTCACCCCGGTGAGGGCCATCCGGGCACGTGCGGCGTCAAGATCGTCGCAGTCAACAAAACCGATCAAGAGCCCGTCCGCACCCAGGTGCAGCGTGTAGTCATTCCACCCGGCTGCCTTGAGCTCGCGCAGCATTTCCGGCCACACCTGCGCATGGGCCAGCTTGTAGGCCGGGATCTTGCTGGGATCCACTGCGGAACGAAAACAAACACGCATTTTGCTTCCAAACTCTTGAAACGATTCATTAGTACGATTCAAAGTACACTTGAGCACGAAGCAATGTCAACCATGGCCCGGCATGAAAACTGCCTTTAATTGGGTATCGAAGGTGGAGAGATTTCATGCGGGCAGCAAGCATTAAAGATGTAGCAAATCACGCGGGCGTGGCCGTAGGCACAGTCTCGAACGTCCTGAACTACCCGGACCGGGTTGCCGAGCGGACCCGAGCCCGGGTTCTGGACTCCATCTCAGAACTCGGCTTTGTGCGCAATGACGTGGCACGCCAGCTGCGCGCCGGGCACAGTCGCACCATTGGCCTGATTGTGCTGGACATTGGCAACCCCTTCTTCTCCTCCATTTCCAGGGCGGCAGAAGACGCCGCCGCGAAAAGCGGCAATGCTGTAGTCCTGGGCAATAGCGGCCACAACACCGGCCGCGAGCAGCACTACATTGACCTGTTCGAGGAGCAGCGGGTACAAGGCGTGCTCATCTCCCCGGTCTCCGATACCTCCGCGCGGTTGGCTGCGCTGGCAGCGCGGGGCATCAAGGTGGTCCTGGTGGACAGCCCCTCAAGCGAGGGGCAGTTCAGCTCCGTCTCCATTGACGACGTCTCCGGCGGCTACATGGCCACCAAGCACCTGCTGGACATTGGCCGGCGCAGAGTAGCCTTCGTGGCCGGGCCGCAACAATTTCACCAGGTCACCGACCGTCTGGCCGGCGCCCAGCGCGCCGTCCTGGAAGTTCCCGGGGCAACTCTGGAGGTCCTGCAGGCCAGCGACTTGACGGTTCTGGCTGGCCGCGAGGTGGGCGATGCCCTCGTGGAGCGCGAGCGCGAGCTGCTGCCCGACGGCCTGTTTTGCGCCAATGACCTCCTGGCCCTGGGCGTCATGCAGTCGCTGACCATGCTCCACACCCTGCGAATCCCCCAAGACGTTGCCTTGGTGGGCTATGACGACATCGACTTTGCCGCCTCCGCCGTGGTGCCCCTGACCTCAATCCGGCAGCCCACCACACTCATTGGCCAGACAGCCATTGAACTTCTGGCAGAACAGTTGGAAACCCCGGACGCCAAGCCGCGTTCGGTGGTCTTCAAGCCCGAATTGATCGTCCGGGCCAGCACGGCCCAGTAGGGGCGAATCCCGTCACGGCGGCGCCTTAGCTGACGCAAAGATTGCACCCCCAGCATCCTGTCCGAATAGATAGTGAATCGTATCAATTGCCGAATATCTCTTGACCTGACCCTTTCCTGATGGCTACGCTCGGCGACGGAAAGCGTTATCCCAATGAGGGGCGAACCGCCCAGAGATGGATTCAATGATGAATCTCAATAAACACCCATTCCGCACGGCCTTGGCGGTGACGGCCTGCGCAGCTTTGGTGTTAGGCGCCGCACAGCCAGCCAGCGCAGCCAACCACGAGCCCCCAAAGACGAGCGCCGTACAACTTGAAGCCTTGGACCGGGGACTCGTGGCGGTCTCCACCAGCGAAGGCGTATTCCTCAGTTGGCGGCTGCTCGCCCCGGAAACCACCGGCGCATCAGAAACAGGAATGACTGGCCCGAACTTCGCCGTCTACCGTGACGGCGTCAAGCTGGCCATCGTCACGGACAGCACCAATTTCGCGGACACCTCAGGATCGGCGTCATCTCGATATTCAGTGGCCGCGGTAGTGAACGGCATCGAACTTACCCAAAGCAGCACCACCACGGCCTGGGAAAAGGGTTATCACGACATTCCGTTGCAGAAACCTGCCGACGGCGTCACCCCCGCCGGCGCCCCGTTCAGCTACTCCGCCAGCGACGTTTCCGTGGGCGATGTGGACGGAGACGGTGCCTACGAATTTATCGTTAAATGGGATCCGTCCAACGCCAAGGACGTCTCCCAGGTGGGCTACACCGGAACTGTCTACCTGGACACCTATAAGCTCAACGGCACGCTGCTCAACCGGATAGACCTGGGTGTGAACATCCGGGCCGGCGCCCACTACACCCAGTTCATGGTCTACGACTTCGACGGCGACGGCCGTTCTGAAACCATCCTCAAGACGGCACCTGGCACAAAGTCGACCAGCTACACAGCGGATGGAAAAGTCCAGAAGCAGTCGTTCGTGACGCTGCCCAAGGATGACATCAAGGCCGGCTACTCCAACCAGGACGACTACCGCCTCAGCGCCGCCGGCTACCACGAGCACCTGGTGGAAATGTTTCAGGGCTGGTCAAAGCACCCGGAAGTGGTGGCCGGCAACTGGCCAGCAACGATTGAACAAGCTCTCGGCATCCCCGTGACCCACAGCTACCCCCTGTCCCGCACCGACGCAGAGGATTTGGTGGACTACTTCATGGACGTCTACGCGCCGTCGCGCAGCGCAAACAACAAATTGCGAACCTTTGAAGGGTTTATCCTGGCCGGCCCCGAGTACCTCACCGTATTTGACAGCGCCACCGGCAAGGAACTCCAGACGGTACGTTACGAGCCCGGGCGCGGAGACGACGGGCTGATGTGGGGCGACTACGCAATGTCCCGGATCGAACCCGGCAACCGTGTGGACCGCTTCCTGGCCGGCGTTGCCTATCTCGACGGCAAGCGGCCATCGGCCGTATTTGCCCGCGGCTACTACACCCGCACCACCATGGCCAGCTACGACTGGAACGGAAAAACGCTCAAGCAGCGTTGGCTCATTGACAGCGGGCACGCCCCCATGAGCAATCCCTTCAAGGACTCCCCGCATGGTCGTGACGGAACAGACCCCGTGTACGGCAAGATCACTACGCAAGGCTTCCATTCCCTGAGCGCTGCGGACGTTGACGGCGATGGCAAGCAGGAGATTGTCTACGGCTCGGCCACGATCGACGACGACGGTTCGGTCCTGTACAGCTCCTTCGACGACCTGCCACCACTGAGCAGCGCCCCGGGTGAAAGCGCACGCCTGGGGCACGGCGACGCCATGCACGTGGCCGATATTGACCCCAACCGGCCCGGACTGGAGATCTTCACAGTCCACGAAGGGGCCACAAGTGCCCCCTACGGTTCAGCCATGCGTGACGCGGCAACCGGGGAGCTGATCTTCAGCGCCTACTCGGGGAAGGACACCGGCCGCGGCATGATTGGTGATGTGCGCCCCGACGTGGCCGGCATGGAAGTTTGGTCGAGCATGCCCGGCGGAACCGAAGCCAGCGGGTTGCTCAGCGCCACCGGCCAGAACTTGTCAGCATCAACCCCGGGAACCAACCAGTCCATCCGATGGTCCGCCCAACTGACCACCCAAATCGTCAATGGCAGCGGCGATTCCACACCGACCATTGACGATTGGGCAAAGGGTACGGTGTTGACCGCCAGTGGCACGCGCACCAACAACGGCACCAAGGGCACGGCGTCATTAGTGGCTGACGTTTTCGGTGACTGGCGCGAAGAACTGCTGGTGCGGACCGCAGATTCCAGTGCGCTCCGCATCTACACAAGCACTGAGGTGGCGAACCACAAACTGACCACGCTCATGCACGATCCGCAATACCGGGTTGAAATTGCGCGGCAGAACACCACCTACAACCAACCCGCCTACACCAGCTATTACCTTGCCAGTGACATGGACTTCACCAAGGTCCCCTTGCTCACCACAGCCGAAACTCCTGCGGCACCGACTTTTGTCAATGCCGGGAAATCCCCCCCACGGGATAGTCATTACACCGAACTCAAGCTCGATGGACTATTACCTCGACGGGGTCAAAGCGAAGCCAGGCTCCACCAAGGTCAAGCAGCGCACAGTGACGGTGACGGCGGTGCCCAAGCCCCATTTCTCCATCACAACAGGCAGCCAATCCAGCTGGACCCACACGTTCGCCAAGTAGCTGCTGAGAGCCCCGCTGGGCCAGTCAGGGGCCGCCTCGATTTCCACTGTAATGGTGTATGCCGAGGCGGCCCCTTGCCGGGGTCACGATGCGCGGGCGGCTAGCAGCTCATATTGACCACATAACGCATTTTTGATACGTTTCACTTAACGTGGTGGCGATCACTTTCGCACCCCCGGGTTGTGCTGTCAAAGGGCCCGGGGCACCTCTACCCAATTCGCTTTTGCCCTCCGTGAAAGCAAGCACAGATGGAGACCGATCAAACGCATGGGCAGCATGGAAAACCTTCTTACGGCGCAGACCTCCCACGCCAGGCCCACCTCGCTCCCCCGGATCGCACTTGTGGGAGTTCATGGCTTTGGCGCCCACCATTTGATCAATCTAGACCGTTTGGCGGCTGCAGGGGCCTTGAAATTGGTGGCCGTGGCTGATCCCAACCCTCCAGCACCGGGACGCTTGGCCGAAGACGTCAAGATTTTCCATGATCTGGCGGAGCTGCTCTCTGCTGGAGTCTCGCCGGATGTGGTCATCATCGCCACACCCATTCAAACCCATGCACCGCTGGGCCTGGCCGCTCTGGCGGCAGGCGCCGACGTCTATCTGGAAAAGCCCACTGCCGCCTCAATGTCCGCCTTTGAGGAGCTGCGCGCAGCTGCGGCCGCCGCCGGCAAGTCAGTCCAGATCGGTTTCCAGTCGCTCGGTTCGCTGGCACTGCCGGCACTGGCCACCGCCATGTCCCAGGGCGCTCTTGGCGCCATCACCGGCGTCAGCGCCACCGGCATGTGGGTCCGCGACAAGGCCTACTACCAACGCTCGCGCTGGGCCGGCAAGCGCACCATCAACGGGGTGGATGTGGTGGATGGAGTCACCACCAATCCACTGGCCCACGCAGTTGCCACGGCCCTGCACATCGCCGGCATCCACTCCGCCGAGCAGATTGAAACAGTCGAAACCGACTTGTACCGTGCCCACCAGATTGAAGGCGACGACACCTCAAGCGTGCGGATCACACCCACGCAGGGGCCGCGCGTCGTCAGCGCCTTGACGGTGTGTGCGCCGGAAGAATCAGACCCTTTTGTCACCGTTCACGGCACCGACGGTACGGCGGTTTTCTACTACACCGAGGACATTCTGGACATCACGACTGCTGCGGGCACCACCTTGCAAAAATTTGCCCGCACGGATCTGTTGGAGAATTTGCTGGCACACCGCTCGGACGGCACACCCCTGCTCAGCTCTCTTGAGAACAGCGGCGCCTTCATGAGTGTGCTGGAAGCAGTGCGCACGGCCCCCGACCCGCAACCCATAGCCGATGAACACCTTCAGTGGCATGGCGAGGGGACTGCCGCCCATCCCCTCATTACTGGCATCGGCACCTGGATTGAACGGGCGACGGCGGCGCAGGCCACCTTCAGCGAAATCGGCGCACCGTGGGCCCGGCCTGCCCCGTCCGTGGACAGCATTGTGGTTGCGGGCGTGGAAGTCGCCCGTGAGCTCAGCGGCGAAAACGTGGCCACAACCCTCTCGCCACGTCCGTATCTGCACCCGGTCACCACCCTGGGCGGTGTGGTTGTTACCGAGGCCCTGCCGTTGGACCACCCCTGGCATCTTGGCGCTGGAGTGGCCTTGCAGGACGTCAATGGCGTGAATTTCTGGGGCGGTAAAACGTACCGGCGCGATGCGGGCGCCTACATCTGGCGGGCGGACCACGGCACTGTGCGGCGCACAGCCTCCGTGGACCAGGCGGCGTCACGGCAGCAGGAACTGTTGTGGTGCGGACCCGATGGTGAGGAAATATTGCGCGAAAACCGGTCCTGGTCCTGGGAAGCTCTGCCCGAGGGTGCTTGGAGACTGACACTTTCATTCACGCTGACCACTGCCGGGGCCGAGGCCGTGAGCCTGGGCAGCCCCGGTTCCAACGGGCACCGGGGCAGCGGCTACGGCGGCTTCTTTTGGCGCCTGCCTGCCGTGGAAAACTCGCACATCCGCACAGCCTCGGCAACCGGTGAATCGGCTGTCCACGGCAGCAGCGCACCCTGGCTGGCCTGGTCCGGGGAGTTCTCCGGAAAGCCGGCCACCTTGGTGTTCTCCGCCCCGCCGGAAGCCGCCGATCCCTGGTTTGTGCGTGCCACGGACTACCCCGCGGTAGGATCCGCGCTTGCCGGGGATGCCGCCGTCGTGCTGGCTCCGGGGCAGGCGCTGACGCGCACCATCACCGTCACCCTAGCCGACGGCATCGCCAGCGACGCACAGGCCGCCCACTGGGCCAACGCCGGGAAGCCCCCAGCGACTCAAGCCTGAGGGCGCGGCCCCACAACCAATTCTTGAACTCAGCAATTCCTTTTTACCTGCATCAGACCAAAGGAGCTCCATGTCGTCCCCGAACCCCCAGCAGTCCAGTCCGCCGCCGAAGAGTGCCGCGGCCCAAGAACCCGTTGGCGCCGCCGAGCTGCGGGCGGCCACGTTGTGGGAGGCCCTTCCCGGGCTGTCCTACGGTGGGGACTACAACCCGGAACAGTGGCCCCGGGAGATTCGGCTCCAGGATGTGGACCTCATGCGCCAAGCAGGCGTAACGGCCCTGAGCGTCGGGATATTCTCCTGGGCCTGGCTGGAACCGGCCGAAGGGCAGTATGACTTCGACTGGCTCGACGAGGTCATGGATAACCTCGGCGCAGTCGGCATCAAGGTTGCCCTCGCCACGGCCACGGCGGCACCGCCGCCCTGGCTGGTCCGCAAGCACCCGGAAATCCTGCCGGTCTCAGCCGACGGGACTACGCTGGGATCGGGGTCGCGGCGTCACTACTCGCCGTCGTCGTCCGTCTACCGGCAGTATGCCGCGCAAATCACCCGGGTGCTGGCGGAACGTTATAAGGACCACCCGGCGCTGGTGTTGTGGCATGTTGACAACGAACTGGGCTGCCACGTGGGCGACTTCCACGGCCCCGAGGACACTGCGGCCTTCCGCGGCTGGCTGGAACGGCGCTACGGCACCATTGCGGAGCTGAACGAGGCCTGGGGCACCGCTTTTTGGTCCCAGCGCTACGGCAGCTTCGAGGAAATCCGCACCCCCGGCACTGCCCCCACAACACTGAACCCCACACAGCAGCTGGACTTTGCCCGCTTTAATTCCTGGGCCTTCATCGACTACTACGACATGCTGCTTGAGGTCATTCGCGAGGTGACCCCGCACATTCCCGCGACCACCAACTTCATGGCCTCCAGCGCCACCAAAACCCTTGACTACTTTGACTGGGCCGCCCATGTGGACGTCATCGCCAACGACCACTACCTGGTGGCCGCCGACACCGAACGCCACATTGAGTTGGCCTTCAGCGCCGACCTGACACGGGGCATTGCCGGCGGAAAGCCGTGGATGCTGATGGAGCATTCCACCTCCGCCGTGAACTGGCAGCCACGCAACCTGCCCAAGCTGCCCGGCGAAATGCAGCGCAACTCGCTGGCGCATGTGGCACGCGGCGCGGACGCTGTCATGTTCTTCCAGTGGCGCCAAAGCAAGGCCGGCTCGGAGAAGTTCCACTCGGCCATGCTGCCGCATGCCGGGACCAACACCAGAGTCTGGAACGAGGTGCTGGAGCTGGGCGCCGCCCTGCAGGCCCTGAATGCCATCCAGGGCTCACTGGTCGAATCCCGCACGGCCATCATCTTTGACTACGAGGCGTGGTGGGCCAGCGAACTAGACTCCCATCCCAGCACCGACGTGAAGTACCTAGACCTGCTGCGCGCCTTCCACCGGGCCCTGTTCCGTCGCGGCATCACCGCTGACTTCCTCCACCCATCAGCGAATCTGGACGGTTACGATCTGATCCTCGCGTGCACGCTGTATTCGGTGAACGACGCCGATGCCGCCAACATTGCCGCCGCCGCCCACCGCGGGGCAACAGTGTTGATCAGCTACTTCAGCGGCATTGTTGACGAGAACGACGCCGTCCGGCTGGGCGGGTACCCAGGCGCCTTCCGCGAACTCCTGGGTATTTCCACCGAGGAGTTCCATCCGTTGCCCGAAGGAGCCCTGGCCGCCGTTGCCCCGGCGGGCGCCGGGGGCACCGGCTGGTCAGGGCGGATCTGGAGCGAACATGTGCATTTGGCGGGGGCGCAGGCCCTGGCCAGCTTCACCGAATACCCGTTGGAGGGCGTCCCCGCACTGACCCGGAACACCACCGGCGCCGGTGCCGCCTGGTACCTGGCCACGTTCCCGGAGGAGGATGCTCTGGATGGGATCCTCGGGTCGCTGCTGGCGGAGTCCGGCGTGAGCGCCCCCGTGGCGGTTGCTCCCGGCGTTGAGCTGACCCGCCGTCGGGCAGCGGACGGAGCCGGCTACCTCTTCGCCATCAATCACGGCCGGGAGGACGCAGCTGTTGCCGCGGCCGGTCTTGAGCTCATCAGCGGGACACCGTTTGCCGGGGTTGTGGCAGCCGGCGCCGTGGCCGTGATCGCCGAAAGCTAACGCTTTCCATAATTGAGACTGCAGCTGATGCGGGTGCGCCCGTCCGGCACCCACATCAGCTGCAGTCTCAAACCATGACAGACCCAAAAAGGCGGCCTCCGGGTCCCAGGATTTCCTGGGACCCGGCGGCCGCCTTGTGTGTTGCCGTACTTTTAGTTGTTGTATGGCGGTGCCGCTTTGCGGTGCTGCGTTTAGCCGTGCACGCTCCGCTGGCGGAACCGCACCGACACAACCGCCAGCGTCAGGGCGCCGGGCACAATGAAGACCAGCGGCGGCAACATCCACACGAACGTCAGGCACATGGCCATGGCTACGAGCAACAAGAGCGTGCCGATCCAGTCACCAGCGGCTTCACGCTTGGCCTGTGCCCAAGAAGCCGCCCACGCTGAACTGGCGGGGTCCGCCGTCGAACCTGGCTCCGCGGCACTACGTGCCCGTTCCTCCTGCCAAAGGCCCGCCGTCCGCAGGAGCAACACGGCAAGCCCCCCGGCCAGAACCACGGTGGCGAACAGGACGGCCCTGCCACCGGGCAATTGCTGGGACCCAGCCAGCAGAAGATTGACGCCGGCCACCAGGGCAGCGCCCAGCGCCAGAAGGCCGAACTTCCAGCTGCCTGGCAATGCTGCCTTGAAGTCGGTCCAGAGCGAGGCGATGGTGTCGGGGCGGCCCGAAACATGGCGTTCCATGTGGGCCGCCCCGGCAGCGTACGCTGCCGGGACGGTCACGAGGGGCAGGCCCAGCACGAACAGGCACACGCCCAACAGCAGCGTCTCGCTCAACAAGGCAAACTTGTTGACTTTTGGTGCTGCCGTTGCGGCAAGCCTGGCATTGCGTTCCTGGCGCGTGGTCCGGCGGGTGGCAGACATGGCTAGCCCTTCAGTCCCTGGGTGGAGACACCTTCAACAATGTGGCGCTGGAAGATCAGGAAGAACAGCAGCACCGGCAGCAAGGCCAGAACTGACATGGCGATCATGGCGCCGTAGTCCGAACTTTGCGTTTGGTCCACGAACAGGCGCAGAGCCAACGGCAGCGGGTACTTCTCGGGGCTGTTCAAGTAGAGCAGCGGGCCAAGGAAATCGTTCCAGCTCCAGATGAACGAAAAGATGGAGGCGGTGATGATGGAGGGCTTCATGAGCGGGAGCATGATGCTGCGGAAAATCCGCACGTGCCCTGCCCCGTCAATACGTGCCGCCTCATCAAGTTCCCGCGGCAGGTTTCGCATGAACTGAACCATGAGGAAGACGAAGAACGCCTCGGCTCCCAGGAACTTGCCCAACAGCAGCGGGATGAACGTGTCCACCAGGCCCAGCTGCTGGAAAATAATGTACTGCGGGATGATGACCACGTGGAACGGCAGCAGCAGTGTCACGATCATGAGGGTGAAGAACAGTTTCCGCCCCGGAAAATTGATGCGTGTGAAGGCATAGGCAGTCACCGTGGATGAAAACACAACGCCCACCACCGAGCCAACAGCCAGGATCAGCGAGTTACCGAAGAACTGCAGCGTGCTGACCCCGCCAATGCCGTCCATGGCCTTCACGAAGTTGTCAAAGCTGAAATTGCTTGACCAGATGGCGGCGTTGCCGACGATTTCGCTGCTGGGTTTGAAGGACGATGCCACCATCCAGACGGCCGGGTAGAGGACCACGGCTATCAATACCAGGGAAACTCCGTGGAAGACGAGTGCTTTGAGGCTCTTCCCCAGAATGGTTCGGCCTTGGGGGTGGCGGTTTCCCGCTACCCCGGAGGTGCCGCTGGCGGCAGTGTCGGGCTTGATTGCTGTGGTGGTCATTTTTCATCCCCACTGTAGTGGACCCAGTTGTTGGAGGTCTTGAAGAAGATGAGGGTGATGATGCCGATGGCGATGAGCAGCAGCCAGGCCATGGCCGAGGCGTAGCCCATGCGGAAGTCGCCAAAACCTCGCAGGTACAGGTACAGGGTGTAGAACATGGTGGAACCTGCGGGCCCGCCCGAACCGTTGGAAATGATGAAGGCGGAGGCGAAAATCTGGAAGGCGTGGATGGTCTCCATGAGCAAGTTGAAGAAGATCACCGGTGAAAGCATGGGCAAGGTGATGCTGGTGAACTTCTTCAGCCAGCCGGCCCCATCCATCTCGGCCGCCTCGTAAAGTTCCGCGGGGACCTGCTTGAGCCCGGCCAGGAAGATGATCATGGGGGCACCAAACTGCCAGACAGTCAACAAGATCATCATGGGCATGGTCATATTGGGGTTTCCCACCCAACCGCCCAGACCGATCCCGAAGAAGCTCAGGAACTGGTCCACGGGGCCGGCATCGCCAAACATTGCCTTCCACACAATCGCGATGGAAACGCTGGCACCAATAAGCGAAGGCACATAGAACGCTGAGCGGTAGAAGCCCTGGCCCCGGCGCTTGCTGTTGAGCAGCATGGCAATGGCCAATGCCGCAGCCAACTTCGTCGGCGTACCAAAGACCACGTAGGTCAGGGTCACCTTGACGGACTGGAGGAAGCGTTCGTCGGCGAACAGGTTCGTGTAATTGTCGAACCCGATCCACTTGGGCGCTTCAAACAAGTTGTAGTTGGTGAAGGAAAGGTACAGCGAAGAAATCATGGGCCCTGCAGTCAGGGCAATGAACCCCAACAGCCAGGGGAGCAAAAAGGTGTATCCGGTGAGAGCCTCGGCCCTCCGCTGCTTGGATTTTTCATTTCGCAGCGAAGGGCCGAACTGCGCCCGCCGGGTCGGGGCTGGTGTTTGTGCCAATGCAATACTCTCGTCTGCTACGCGTTTTGCTGGATGACGTCTTCAGCGGACGTGAACCACTGGTCAACAGCCTGGTCCACGGTAACCTTGCCGTAATTGAGCTCTTCCTGGATGCGCAGGAATTCGGTCTCCAGCGTGCCAAAGCCAACAATGGGGGGTTCCGGTGCGTCGCTGAGGTACTTGGCAATGGACTCTTCGTAGGCCACAACCTGGGCGTCGACGCCGTCGAACGTGGTGGCTTCGCGCTGGATCTTCGACGCCGGGACGCCGCGGGTGGTCTTGAAGATCGCGCCAACCTCGGGAGAGTTGAGCATGAAGTCGATGAACTTGCCCGCAGCTTCCTTGTTCTTGGTCTTTGCACTGGCCACCATGAGCATGGCGGGCTTCAGGAACAGTCCAAGGTTGTTGGGATCGTCCGAGGGGACAGCCACCATCTTCAGTTCCTTCGCCCCGGAGTCAGCAAGGTAACCGCCCATGAAGTTGTCCCAGGTGGGCTCGGAGACGGTCTTGTTGGCGCCGAAGGGGGACTTGGGCAGCAACTGGGTGATTTTGTCGGAGGGAATAATGGCGGGGGTTCCGCGCAGTTCCTTGTTCAGGTTCCACCACTTGGTCAGGTCTGCTTTGGTGAAGCCGAGCTTGCCCTCAGAGGTGAAGCTTTCGATCTTGTTCTGGCGCAGCCAGATGTTGAACTGCCACCAGATGCCGGTGAAGTCGGTGGAACCATAGTACTTGCCGGCACTCTTGGTACCGGCATCGAGCAGGAACTGCTGGTACTCGGCGTAGCTCCACTCGCCGGTTGGTTCGGCAACGCCGATTTCCTGCAACTTGGCCGGGTCGTAGTAGACGGCGAAGGCGTTGGTGCCGGTGGGCAGGGCAACCTGTTTGTCATTGACCTTGCCGGAGGGCAGCAGCTTCGCGTCGAAGCCGGACATGTCGATGCCGGCCTGGCCCAAGTCCAGCAGCTGGTTGCGCTGAGCGTAGTCCCGCAGGTAGGACAAGTCCCACTGCATGACGTCCGGCAAGCCACCCCCGGCGGCTTCCGTGGCGCGCTTCTGCCAATAGCCGGCCCAGTCGGTAAACGTGCCCACAACCTTGATCGTGGGGTTTTTCTCGTTGAACAGTGCAATGGCCTTGTTGGTGCGCGCTGCGCGGTCATCGTTGCCCCACCAGGTGTAGTTCACCAATGTGGGGTTTTCGGCAGTGCCGCCGCCGGCAGTGTCGCCGGATTTGCCGCATGCGGACAGCAATGCGGTGGCAGCCACACCCGTGGCAATACTGGTGATGAGTTTCCTTCTGCTGATCATGGGAGCTCCCTCGCTCGTAGACTTGCTCGGGGCCACTGTGGCCGCCGCTGTTGGTGCTTTTCAAATCCTTGGTGTCACCTGTGAACGTGACCAAAATAACAGCTTATGAAACGATACAATATCTCGCTGCGGGTGACTTGGCAAGCGCATTCCGAAACGTCCCCGAAATATTTGTCCCTCACTTGTTAGCGCTCACTGGCTACAGGTGTGGGCGGTACTACCATTGCGCGGACCGCAACCGCGCCATTTCCTGCGCACTGACGGCCAGGAGGGATCCATGCCTGGCACCCGGCGGCAGGGCAGCGTCCGGCAGGTGCTCCCAGACGCCACCAGCAAGGTCACTCGTGGCGAACAGCTGGTATCCGCGCAGACCAAATTCATCGGCCAGCAAATACCAGCGGCCGCCGGCCGGATCGGCAGCCACGGCCGGGCCTTCCGCCTGGACCATCACGCCCTTGCCAATGTCCACTGACAGCGGGGTGAAGGCGGGGTCGTCCAGAGAAGTCCCGACTTCCCCAAAAATGTGCCGGCCCGCCGTTGCCGACCCTTCCGGGCCCATGGCGTTGGCCGAGAACCTGTAGTGGCGCCCCTGCTCCACGAGGAAGGTGGCGTCAATGACGTCATGACCCAGATCAAGGTAGACCTCAGGGTCCCCAAAAGTGCGAAAATCCGTGGTTTCGGCAACCATCATGCGTTGGTGGCTGCCGGCTTCGCGGCCACTACCGGGGGCGAACAGGGCCGAAGCCCAAAAAACCAGCCAGGCCTTGCGTTCGTGAGACCAGAAAGCCTTCGGCGCCCACGTATTGCCGGCATCGGGGGTGGACACACAGCGTCGGAAGGGGCCCTGCCATGTCACCAGATCAGCCGATTCCCAGACGATGATCGAATCACTGCCATGGCGGGTGGCCCGGTCCCAGTCCTGCCCCGTGCCAATCTTCAGGTCGGTGGCCAGCAAGACAAAGCGGTTTCCTCGTTCATAGCGGACCAGGAAGGGATCGCGGGTGCCACCTTCCCCCACGGCGGATGGCAGAACGGGCAAGCCGGCATTGAGCGGCGTCCATGCGAGCGGCTCCGGGCCATCGCTGAGCGCAAACCGGACTTGTTCGCCGTCGGACACCTCTTCGCTCAGAAAGTAGGACAGCAAGAACCCTCCGCCCGACGTCATTCCGGCGCTCCGTGCGCCACGGCCGGCACCGGCAGGCACAGCGGCTCGGCCGTGGGAACCACCTGCTCCAGAAGGCCATCCGGCCTATGGTGCAGCCTGTCAAAACGGAGCTCGCGATGGTAGCCGTTGCCGCCGGGTATGGCGAAGCGATGGTACGCCACCACCCAGTCGTCAGTCCCGGCCACGCGCGCAATGGCATGGTGTCCCGTGGCCAGAATGCCACGGTCAGCGTCCTTGCACAGCAGAACCCCGCGGTACCGCCACGGACCAAGAGGTCCGGAGCCCGTGGCGTAGTGGACCTGATAGTCCTCGCTGCGGGTGTCATCGACCGACCAGGACAGATAATAGCTGTCACCGCGCCGATGCACCCACGCGGCTTCCCGGAAATCCCGGGGCACCCAAGAGACCACTTGGGCCGGGTCAAAGGAAACCATGTCCGCACCCAGCCGGACCCCGTGGGCCACCGAATTTCCCCAATAAAGGTAGCTTGCCCCGTCGTCGTCGGTGAAGATCGCCGGATCTATTGCGACCCCGGCAAAGTCGCCCTCCGCAACCAGTGGCCGACCGGTGTCCACATAGGGGCCCGCAGCCGCCTCGGCCACGGCCACGCCTATGGAGCCGCGGTCGGCGGTGAAGTACAGGTAGTGCAATCCGTTCGCGTGCGCATAGGCCGGCGCCCACGCGTGCCCGGCAGCCCATGCCGAGTCCCGCACGTCAAAGGCCACGCCGTGGTCTTCCCACGTGAGCAGGTCGTGCGAGGTAAATGCGCGGAAGGCTGTTGAACCCCAGTCCGGGGAACCGTCGGTGGTGGCGAACACCAAGTATCGCCCGTCAACTACTGCAATGGTGGGATCGGCAAAGTAGCCAGGGATGGGCGACGGCGTCTCCGTGGCCGTGCTCGTTCCGGCGCCCACGTGGAGCGGCTCGGCGATGGTGAAGTTGCTGTCAATTCTCATCTGGGCACGGGACATGGACGTTCGCTCCTGGGGTTCGCAAAGAGTGGCCCGCTCGGGATGGCGGGCGCGTGCGCAACATCAAGTGTGAGCGCTAACAAACGGACTGTCAAGGATTTGTAAAATCCTTTCATGTGCGTGCGCACTGACAACTGCAGCCACAAACAAATCTGAGACGTCAATTGGGTGAGTTAGGCGGCAAGGATGAGGATGACCTCGTTTCCGAGCTGCCCACAGCTCTTCAAAGAGTCTGCTGGTGGCCAGCTGTGCGGTGTTGGCAGCTTATGCGCCAGCCTGAGAACCGGGGCCACTTAGGGCATGCGCGCTACTGGAACCGGGCATGGCGCCAGTGTCACAGCTGCGCCGCACTGGCTCCTGGCGCGACGCATAGCCAAAGCAGGCGTGCCCAGAATGGGGTATATGCGCCACACTGGTTTCCACGGCTGCGCATAAGCCACGGCAGAATTTACAGGTACCCCTGGCGCGGCGAAGCCGCCCACCAGCTGATGCAACTAACCCGCAGAAATCGCCGAAAAAATGGCATTTTGCGCGGTTTTTCGGCGATTTCTGCGGGTCAGTTGAGGCGGAGGAGCTTAGATCAAACCCTGGGCCAGCATGGCGTCGGCAACCTTGACGAAGCCGGCAATGTTGGCACCAACCACGTAGTTGCCCGGGGAGCCATAGGTGTCAGCTGTTTCGGCGCAGCGATCGTGGATGCCCACCATGATCTGGGTGAGGCGGGCCTCGGTGTGCTCGAACGTCCATGCGTCGCGGCTGGCGTTCTGCTGCATTTCCAGCGCTGAGGTGGCTACACCGCCGGCGTTGGCTGCCTTGCCGGGGCCGAACAAGGTGCCGGACTCCTGGAAGACGGCAACAGCACCACTGGTGGAAGGCATGTTGGCGCCTTCAGCTACGGCGATCAGGCCGTTCTTGACCAGCTTGGTGGCTGCTTCGGTGTTGAGTTCGTTCTGCGTTGCACAAGGCAGGGCAACGGTGGCGTTGACGTCCCAGACGGAACCGCCCTCAACGTAGCTGACGGAAGCTCCACGGCGAACCGCGTACTCCTTCAGGCGGCCGCGCTCTTTTTCCTTGATCTGGCGCAGGAGGGCAACGTCAATGCCGTTCTCATCCACAATGTAGCCGGAGGAATCCGAGCAGGCCACAACGTTTGCGCCGAGCTGCTGCGCCTTGGCGATGGCGAAGGTGGCAACGTTTCCGGAACCGGAAACCACCACGCGCTGGCCATCGAAGGTGGTGCCGCGGGTCTTGAGCATCTCGTTGGCGAACAGAACCGTACCGAAACCGGTAGCTTCCGGACGCACCAGCGAACCGCCCCAACCAACACCCTTGCCGGTCAAAACGCCCGACTCGTAGCGATTGGTGATGCGCTTGTACTGGCCGAACAGGTAACCGATTTCGCGGCCACCCACACCAATGTCACCTGCGGGGACATCGGTGTACTCACCAATGTGGCGGTACAGCTCGAGCATGAAACTCTGGCAGAAGCGCATCACTTCGGCGTCGGACTTGCCGCGTGGGTCAAAGTCGGACCCACCCTTGCCGCCGCCGATGGGCATGCCGGTCAGGGCGTTCTTGAAGATCTGCTCGAAGCCGAGGAACTTCACAATGCCCAAGTACACCGACGGGTGGAAACGCAGGCCGCCCTTGTACGGGCCAAGTGCCGAGTTGAACTCAACACGGAAACCGCGGTTGATCTGCACGCGTCCCGAATCATCCATCCACGGCACACGGAAAATAATCTGGCGCTCGGGCTCACACAAGCGCTGCAGAACGGCAGCGTCAACGAATTCTGGATGCTTATCCAAAACCGGACCGAGGCTTTCAAACACTTCAAGAACAGCCTGGTGGAATTCTTTTTCGCCGGGGTTGCGAGCTAAAACTTGCTCCCGGATGGCTTCTAGCCTGGTATCCATGAGTCTCCTGAAAAGGGTGAGGCGCGAAAAAAGCGCATAAATATGCTCACTGGCAATCTTCCAGTCACCACGGCCGTAAGACTAATTTTTCCCATTCTTCGAAACGTCATGCATGTTCATGCATAAAACGCGGGATCAGGCGGAGTTGCGGTCCGTTTACCTAGTCTTTGCGGCGCCTAAAAGTAGGCAATGCCGGAAGGTTGGCCAGCAAATCTGCCGCCTTATTGGCTGCACGGCCCACGCTACGGCTAATCTGCCCGGGAACACCACCATCGTTTTCATTCGATTGCACAATCACCGCCGCCTGGCTGGAGGGAATTGTCCCTGTTGCCCGGACTCCGGCCGCCCCGTTGGCTGCGGCATGGGCAGCAGGGGTAGTACTGACGGCGGTACTGGTGGCGGCATTGCTGGCATGAGGTGCGGGCGCACCGGCAACTTGCGCTGCGCTGGTGGGGACTCGGGCACCATTGGCTGCCGCGGGAACCAGCTTTTCCGCGGGCTGCACTTCTTTCGCTGCCGCAGGCGCAGCAACAGGCACTGCTGTGGCAGGAACCGGCTGAGGCGCAGCCGGGGCTGCAACGTGCCCTGCACCGGCAAGAGGGGCCCGCGTATGGAGTGGGGCCACGGCTGTACCGGAAAGTCCGGGCGCTGTGGCGCCGAGGGATTCCAGCCACCCGGCAACCAGCGCAAGGGGTTCCGTGTTGATCCCGTAGAACCGCTTCTGGCCCTGCGCGCGCATGGTGACAACGCCTGCTTCGCGCAATACGCGCAAATGCTTGGACACTGTTGGCTGCGAGACCCCCAGTTCATCCACCAGCTGACCCACGGCCTTGCTCTCCTGAGCCAGGGCTTCCAAAATGTCCCGGCGGGTACTTTCGGCAATCACCGCAAAGACTTTTTCAACAACCATCCCACTACTCTAGCGACATATGCCGGCTACAGTATTTTTTGACTCTCCGGGCGCCCTTGTTGGGCTGGGCCCACACGCCCGAGGGCCACGAACTTCGGACGCGCCAGCGGCTGAGGTTTGGGGAGGAGTTGGGGATCAGTCAAACCACGGATCGAGCCCGTACATGGGGAAAACCGCTTTCCGGGTGGCCATCACTGTCCTGTCCAACGCGTCCGAGGGGTTGTAACCAACTTCCCAGGACCGCCACCACGTATCGGCATCCTCCCCCATGAATAACGGAGCTACCTTGCCGTATTTCTGCGCAACATGACTGCGCCACGTCTCAGGCACGGGAGTTCGCAGCGGAACTGGTTTGCCCGCCACAATGGCCATCAGGTGGCTCCACACCCGCGGCACCACACCCACAATGTTGTAGCCGCCGCCGCCGGTGGCAATCCACCGCCCGCCACACATCTTGTCCGCCAACGCCGCAATGCTCAGAGCCGCCTCACGCTGCCCGTCAACGCTCGTGTTCAGATGGGTCAGCGAGTCTTCCCGGTGCGAGTCGCAGCCGTGCTGGCTGACAATGACCTCCGGCGCAAAGGCTTCCACCAATTGAGGCACGACGGCGTGAAAGGCCCTGAGCCAACCGGCATCCGAGGTGCCGGCTGGGAGGGCAACGTTCACTGCGGTGCCTTCTGCCAGTGGCCCGCCCAGGTCGTTGGCGAACCCCGTGCCTGGAAAGAGCGTCACTCCGGATTCGTGCAGTGAAATGGTCAACACCCGGGGGTCGTCCCAGAAGATGCGCTCAGTGCCGTCGCCGTGGTGGGCGTCTATGTCAATGTAGGCAACTTTGGAAACCCCTGATTCCAGCAGCTTAACAATGGCCAAGGCGGTGTCGTTGTATATACAGAACCCGCTGGCTTTGCCGGCGAAGGCGTGATGCATGCCGCCACCAAAATTCACGGCGCGCGGGACGGCGCCGCTGATAAGTGCGCTTGCGGCCAGCAAGGATCCCCCGGCCAATCGGGCGCTGGCTTCGTGGATCCCGACAAAGACGGGGTCATCTTCTGTGCCCAGACCACGGTCGGGATCACTCAGGGTGGGGTCATCCCCCACCCGGCGGACCGCGGCTATGTAGTCGCGGTCATGAACTGTGGCGAGCTGGTCATCGCCCGCCACATAGGACTCCACCACATCCACCTGCGGCAGTTCAAAAATCCCCAGCTCACGAGCCAGTGATGCTGTGAGGTCAAGACGGGCCGGGGACATCGGATGATGGGGGCCAAAATTGTACGCCGACATGGCCGCATCGCAGACTATGCTTGTCGGGACGGCCGCTGGTCCTGCACTGGCGAAGGATGACATCCACCACAGGCTATCGAAGTATGGCAGCAATTGCAGTATCCACGGCTCGGCAACATCTACGGCAGGAAGGGCAGCAACGCGTTGGCAGCAAATTCAACACTTCAACAAGGGCTCCCGAAATGGCCGTTGAGAGTCGTGGTCAGTGTCCGGGATTTCGTAGACCACGTCGCCAACAGCTCCCCCGCCCGTTTGGCCTTGATTGTTTTTGCCTTGGTCATCATGGCCTTCACCCTGACCTTGTGCCTGCCCGTCGCATCCCGTAGCGGTCAGGCCACAGCCTTCCACGACGCCCTGTTCACGGCTGTTTCCGCCGTCTGCGTGACAGGCCTGACAACGGTTTCCACTGCATTGCACTGGTCATTCTTTGGCCAGCTCGTGATCTTGATTGGTATCTTTGTTGGCGGCTTGGGCATCCTGACGTTGGCATCCCTGATGTCCCTGATGGTCAGCAAGCGCCTGGGCGTCCGTGGAAAGCTCATCGCGCAGGAGGCCATGAACGCCGGCCGGCTCGGCGAGGTGGGCACCCTGCTGCGGATTGTTATCAGCACCTCGGTTGCCGCGGAAGTGGTGCTGGCCCTGGCCCTGGCCCCCCGCTTCCTCATCCTGGGCGAATCGCTCCCCCAAGCCATTTGGCATGCCACCTTTTACTCCATCTCAGCGTTTAACAACGCTGGTTTCACGCCCCATTCCGACGGCGTGGTCCCCTACGAGGCCGACCTGTGGATCCTGACCCCGCTGATGATCGGCGGATTTGTTGGCAGCCTGGGCTTCCCCGTCATGATGGTCCTGTTGGTGACAGGGTTCCGCTTTAAGAAGTGGACGCTGCACGCCAAGCTCACGGTGCAGGTCTCCCTCATGCTCCTTGTTGCGGGCAGCCTGATATGGGGCGCCATGGAGTGGACCAATCCGGCCACCATTGGCGGCATGAGCGTAGGAGACAAGATCACGCACTCCGTGTTTGCCTCCGTCATGACCCGCTCCCTGGGTTTCAACCTGGTGGACATGAACGCCATGAACTCCTCCACCATGCTGCTCACGGACGCCCTCATGTTTGTGGGCGGTGGCTCCGCATCAACAGCTGGCGGCATCAAGGTCACCACCTTGGCCGTGATGTTCCTGGCCATCGTGGCTGAGGCCCGAGGCGACAATGACGTCAAAATCTACGGCCGCACCATCCCCCAGGGCACCATGCGCGTGGCCATCTCCGTCATCATGATGGGCGCAACGTTCGTCATGATCGCGTGCGGATTGCTGCTGGCCATCTCCGGCGAAAGCCTGGACAGGGTGCTTTTTGAAACCATCTCCGCCTTCGCCACCGTGGGACTGAGCACAGGGCTCAGTGCCGAGCTCCCGCCGTCGGGCAAGTACGTACTCAGTGCCATGATGTTCTTTGGCCGTGTTGGCTCCATCACCCTCGCCGCAGCCCTGGCCTTGCGCCAGCGCCGCCAGCTGTACCACTACCCGGAAGAGAGGCCCATCATTGGCTGAGAAAACAGACTCCAACAACCGCCCGCCGCACAACGCACCCGTTTTGGTGGTGGGTTTGGGCCGTTTTGGTGCCGCCACGGCACACCAGCTGGTCAAGCAGGGCCGCGAAGTGCTGGCCATTGAACGTGACCCGGCGCTGGTGCAAAAGTGGGCCGGCGTCCTCACCCACGTGGTCGAGGCCGACGCCACCAACATTGACGCGCTGCGCCAGCTAGGGGCACAGGACTTCAGCTCCGCCGTCGTGGGCGTGGGAACCTCCATCGAATCCAGCGTGCTCATCACAGTGAACTTGGTGGACTTGGGCATTGCGCACCTGTGGGTCAAGGCCATCACGCAGTCGCACGGCAAGATCCTGACCCGCATTGGCGCCAACCACGTCATCTACCCGGAAGCCGACGCCGGCGTCCGTGCCGCGCACCTGGTGGGCGGGCGCATGCTGGACTTCATCGAGTTCGACGACGACTTCGCGATAGTGAAAATGTACCCGCCCAAGGAGACCCAGGGCTTCACCCTCGAGGAATCCAAGGTGCGTTCCAAATACGGCGTCACGGTGGTTGGCGTGAAGTCGCCGGGCGAGGACTTCACCTACGCCCAACCGCACACGCGCGTTTCCAGCCGCGACATGCTCATTGTTTCCGGGTACGTTGACCTGCTGGAACGCTTCGCCGCACGGCCCTAAACTCACGTTTTAGCCCTGCCGATCGTCTACAGGATAGGGAGGTAAGACTGATGCTTGAACATTTGATTTTCGACTCACCGTTGGGCCTGCTGACAGCTGTGGCGAACGACGCCGGACTGCAGGCTGTGTACATGGCCGAGCACAAGCGACGGCCCGCCCAGGAGACTATGGGCGGGCGGGTTGCCGCTGCAGATTCGGCTGTTTTGGGGCAGGCGGCTGCCGAACTGGCGGAGTATTTTGCCGGTTCCCGGCACCAGTTTTCCGTGCGGCTGGCACCGCTGGGCAGCCCCTTTCAACACCGGGTCTGGGCGGCCCTGCGTGCAATCCCGTTCGGGGAAGTGCGCAGCTACGGCGAACTGGCAGCCACGCTGGGCGACGAGTCCATGGCCCAAGCCGTGGGCTCGGCCAATGGCCGCAACCCCATCAGCATCATCGTCCCCTGCCACCGGGTGGTGGGGGCCGACGGCGCCTTGGTGGGCTATGCGGGTGGCTTGGACCGCAAGCAATTCCTGTTGGAGTTGGAGAACCCGGCGTGGACAGGCACCGAGGCGTTGTTTTGACCGAGCCGGCTTTGAGCAAACCCGAAAGGGACGCCACTTTGCCGCCGTTTGAGGTACTGGTGTCCACTCATGGCGCAACCGTACTGCGGGTCTGCCGGGCTCTGGTGGGTGTCAGCGATGCCGACGACGTTTGGCAGGAGACCTTCTTGGCCGCCTTGCGGGTTTATCCCACGGCTTCAAAGATCACCAACTGGCAGGCCTGGCTGGTGACGATAGCCCGCAACAAAGCTGTGGACCATCACCGGAAGTCATTCCGGCTCCCGGTCCCGGCGAGTGGTTCCGGGGTGTCTGACTCCTCCGACGGAATCTTTGCCGGTGATGCGCGCCTTGGTGCCGCCGGGCACGGTGGCGGGGACGCCGTCGCACATGTTGTTGCAGCCAATCTGGAAGCGGCAACCGTGTGGGCGGCGTTGGCGAAACTGTCACACACCCAGCGTGAGGCAGTGGTGTTTCATCATCTGGCAGGGCTGCCGTATCGGGAGGTGGCCCACCTGTTGGGGAATTCGCCGGAGGCCGCGCGACGAGCTGCCTCCGACGGCATGAAGGCGCTGCGTGTGATTTTGGCGCAAAGCCGCACAGTGAGTGAAAGGACTTCTGGTGAACACTGACGTTGAACTGCCCCTTGAGCTCGCAGCCGTGGCGGACCTCGAGGCTGGCGCGCTGGAGCGGCTGCGTGGCGCTTTCCTGTTGGCTGCTGAATCGGGCGGACTGGTGGATGTTGCGTACAGGGTGCTTGATTCCCCCGTGGGTCCGTTGCTGCTGGCCGGAACCGAGCTGGGTCTGGTGCGGGTGGCGTTTGCCCGCGAAGGCCACGATTCTGTGCTGGAATCCCTGGCCGCCACCATCAGTCCCCGCATTGTGCGGGCACCGGCACGGTTGGATCTGGCCGCACGGGAAATGGACGAGTACTTTGCCGGCCGCCGCCACAGCTTTGAGCTGCCCTTGGACTTCAGGCTGGCCAGTGGCTTCCGCCGTGAGGTGCTGGCCCACTTGCCGGAGATCGGGTATGGTCACACGGCCAGTTACGCACAAGTGGCGGCGTTGACGTCCAGCCCCCGGGCCGTCCGGGCCGTGGGAACTGCGTGCGCCCGCAATCCGCTGCCGTTGGTGGTGCCGTGCCACAGGGTGATCCGCTCCGATGGCAGCCAGGGCGCCTATCTGGGCGGGGTGGAGGCAAAGGCACTGCTGCTGGCCCTCGAGTCTCACCACTGACCCTCTGGCAGGCTGGGGACGCCGAAACGGTCTTTCGCTGTTGATATATCAGCAGCGAAAGACCGTTTCGACGTCCTCGCCCCTAGCCTCTTGCCCGATAGCTTTATTTGGCGGAGAGTTCTTCCGTGATGGCTGCTGCACGGGCTGCGGCTGCACGGGCGCCCGTCCGGACGATTCCGGGCAGATCGTCCCGGTCGAAACTGGCAATGGCCTGCTCCGTGGTGCCGTTGGGGCTGGTGACTGCACGGCGCAGCTCCGTGGGATTCGCGCCGGGTTCGGTCAACATGATGCCGGCGCCGGCCACGGTTTCCCGGGCCAAGATCAGTGCTATCTGCGGTGAGATGCCGAAGTCCTCGGCTGCTGCCGCCATGGCTTCAGCCAGATAAAAAGCATAGGCCGGGCCGGAGCCGCTGATGGCCGAGACCGCGTTCTGCTGTTCTTCTGGAATATCGAGCACCACGCCCGATCCGTCGAAAATTTCGTGAGCTGCTGCCAGATGGTGCTCATCTGCGGACGTTCCCGCAGACAGGGCAACCACTCCTCGGCCCACCTTCAAGGGCGTGTTGGGCATGGAGCGCACCACCGGCTGACCCGGGCGCAAAGCACCTTCGAGCTGTGCCAGGGAAACAGCCGCTGCCACACTGATAACCACCGCGTTTGATTCCAGGGCGTCGGCAATTTCACGGCACAAATCCATGATCCCGACGGGCTTGACCCCCAGGATGACCACGCTGGCCCCTGCCACGGCCTCCATGTTGGCCTCTGATTCCTCGTTGGAGGCCAGGGCTGTGACACCGTGCCGGGTGGCCAGCTCGTGCGCCCGCTCCGGGCGACGCACAGTCACCACAACGGAGAGCGGGGACACTCCAGCGGCCAACATGCCAGCCAGAATCGCCTCACCCATGGAGCCGCAACCAAGAAACACAATCTTTTTCATCATGTCCCCATCTTTGTTGGCCACCGCACGGCATGCAACCGCGCAGCTTCTTGCAGCCCAAATTGCACCCCCAAAATGGACCGCTTAATGGCAAACGCACAGCTGGCGCCCCGGCTATTCTCAAGCACGCCCCGTAATCTCTTAATTACCTCATAAGGGTGCGAGTGATGATCGGACTGGTCTTGTCCTGAAGACCAGTCAAATCGCCGGAGATCTCGCCAGTGAATCCCCCCATCCACTGGCTGAGCTTCCTCCGGCGATTTCGCTTTAACGCAACTTTTTAGCGTAACTTGTCCGCCGTTACGGCGCCGTCTGCCCCAGGTGCACCCGGGCAAATTCCAAGGTTTCAGCCAACCATTCCTCACGCTGCCCGGCCCCCTTGGCCTTGCGCGTGGAGATTTCAGCGACAACAGCGCCGTCGAACCCGTTGTGGGCAATATGTTGGAGCACCTCAACGCACTCCTGCGTGCCGTGTCCGGGGATCATGTGCTGGTCCTTGGTGGAGGGCGAAATGCCGTCCGTTAGGTGAATATGCCGCAGCCGCTCCCCCAACGCCCTGACGGCATCCAAGCTTGACGCCCCGGCCGTGGCGGCGTGGGAAAAGTCCCAGGTGACGTCGCGGTAGTCCAACGGAACAGGGTCCCAGTGCGGCAGGTAGGCCAGGGCCTCACGTCCGCGCACACGCCACGGGTACATGTTCTCCACGGCAATGCGAATCCCAAACGAGTCAGCAATGTCCCGCACACCGTGGGCAAAAGTTTCGGCGTAGTCGTTCTGCCAGCGGAACGGCGGGTGCACCACCACCACCTCAGCACCAACGTCAACAGCCATCTGGGCCGATCGCTGGATCTTGTTCCAGGCACTGCCCCACACCTGCTGGGTGAGCAGAAGCGTGGGTGCGTGGATGGCCAGGATGGGCTGGTCGTAGCGTTCGGCCAGCCTGGTCAGGGCGGCGGAATCCTGGCTGTCACCATTGTGCGTGACAAGGACTTCCACGCCGTCGTAGCCCAGATCAGCGGCCACGGCAAAGCCGTCATGCACGGAAAGCGGGTACACCGAGGCGGTGGAAAGTGCCACGGGAATGTGGGCCCGCGGGGCGCTGTTAGCTGCCGCCTGGTTGTGCTCCGCAGGCGAGTCTTTCGGTGTTTGAGTCATATCCGCCTACTTAGTTTTTCGAGTTCATCAGCTTGGCAACGTGGGCTGGCGGGTCCAGCGGGCCGTCAAAAACCAGCTGGTCCAAACGCCGCAGGATCAGTCCTTCACGCAGGGCCCACGGGCTGATCTGCATGGTTGTCACACCAAACATCTCCATGGCCGTCTGCGCCACCAGCGCCCCCGCCAGCACTTGCTGGGCCCGTGGCGCGGAAACTCCTGGCAGGTGCAGCCTGTCCGCCGAGGACATGGCCGACAACCGCTGGGACCACAGCCCCAGATCACTCATGTGCAGTTCGCGGCGCACATAGGGTCCCATGGACGACGGCGCGGCCCCCGTGATGCGTGCTAGCGCCCGGAACGTCTTGGAAGAGCCGGTGACGATGTTGGGCGGGCCGAGCAGTTTTGTGGCTGCGACCGGCTCCCGGAGCGTGGCTTTGATGTGTTTGCGCAATAGTTTGATGCTCTTGGCCGTGGGCGGATCCTCGGCGAGCCATTCCCGGGTCAGCCGCCCTGCTCCCAAGGGTACTGAATGGGCCTGGTCAGGGAGTTCATTCTCGCCTTGTGAGATTTCAAAGGAGCCCCCACCAATATCCAAGTTCAGGATGGTCCCGGCATCCCAGCCGTGCCAACGGCGCACGGCAAAGAACGTCATGGCCGACTCTTCTTCACCCGTGAGCTCAGTCAGGCGGACAGTTGTCTCATGCTGCACCCTATCCAGCACTGCCGCACCGTTGGTGGACTCGCGGATGGCTGAGGTGCAGAAGGCCAAAAGGTCCTTGGCCTTGTGTTTGGCGGCAAACTCCCATGCCTCCAAGATGAACTCAATGAGCTCGCTTTGGCCCTCATCGGTGATGTTGCCTTGCTCATCAAGATGCGCCACCAGGCTCAGCGGCCGTTTGTGCGAGGCATACGGGACGGGTTTAGCCCCCGGTCGTGCGTCAACAAGGAGCAGGTGAACGGTGTTGGAGCCAATGTCGAGCACGCCTAATCTCATATGCCCATTATGGGGTGGCGGGTGGAAAAGCAAAAATGTTCCGTCTCGGGCACGGTCATCACGGCCCCGTCTTCCCGCGCACAGAGGTTAACGCCCAGGCACGACGGCGGCCGTGGCAGGCCGCCGTCGTGCCTGGGTTTGGCGGGGCTACTGCCCCGGCACCCAGAGCGGGGCCAGCACCCCGGCTCCGGTGAGGCTGTCGCAGTGGACCAGTTGCCGCTCGATCCGCTGTAGCGGGCATTGCGGGGCCACCCATGTCTGAGTGATTTCGATTGGCGGTCCCCCCGGGTCCAGTTTCGCTTGAGCCGGGGCGGGGACGGCGGTGGCCAGCAGCAAAGCTGCCGCTGTCACACCGAGCCACCGCGGCCCATTGTGTGCAATGGACATGATGTTGTTCTCCTTAGATGCTGTCATTCTGATGCCACCACTGTGCTCTCCGGACCTGCCTGAGCACATCAGTGGTAGCCGCTGAAAAAGTCACGTCCCATCCTCAGATTCTTGAGACACGGCGTGCCGGAAGTGCGAAACTGGGGAGGTGAACGGAACCGCAGCTGCGCTCGGGGAAGGGCTCGTTGGTCGGGCCACGGAGCTGGCTGCCATCACGGCGTTTTTGGACGCCGCGTCAACGGGGGAATCGGGCACGTTGCTGGTCACCGGCGATGCCGGCGTGGGAAAGACCGTCCTGGTGCAGCAGGCCTGCCGCACCACAGGATCCGCGCCGTGGATCTTTACCGGCGCCGCCCTGCCCTTGGCTTCCATGACGGTTCCTTTTCTGGCCCTCCGTTCAGCTTTCCGCAACGCGCCCGGCATGGACGGCGTGGCGCATCTCCTGCACGGTGTTTCCGGAGCATCCCGCCCCGACGTCCCCGTCATGATTGACGCGTGGCTTGAGGACGTCTGCGCGCGCCGGCCCGTGGCGTTGGTCATTGATGACCTGCATTGGGCGGATGTGAGCACCCTGGATGTGCTGATGTATCTCATCGCAGGTCCGTCCGACCGGCGCCTAGCCATCATCGCCACTGTGCGCAACGGCGAGCTCGGGGACGGGCATCCCCTGGTTCGCTGGCTGGCAGATATCCGCCGCCTGCCCCGGGTGGTCTGGCTGGCGTTGGGACCGTTGGACCGGATCGACACTGGTGTGCAGCTGGCCGGGTTGCTGGGGGCACCGCCGCACCAGAGCCTGGTGCAGGAAGTCTTCACCCACACGGCCGGAAATGCCTACCTCAACAAGCTGGTGGTAGCAGGTGTGCAACCCGATTCCCGCCATCTGCCGGCCGGACTGCCGGACGACCTCAAGGCAGCCCTCCTGCGTTCGTGGACGCTCCTCTCACCGCCCGCCCAGGCGCTCACTCAACTCTTGGCAGTCGCCGGCAGGCCCCTTCGCGCCAGGGATCTTGACGCCGTCATGGCCGCCAAGGATGGCACTCCTGCCGCACTGCCCCTGCTGCACGAGGGCTCCAATGCTGGCATCTTGGACTGCGGGCCGGACGCCACACATTGGTGGTTCCACCATCCCCTCATTGCCGAGGCCTTGCTCCAGCGGCTGGACGGCGACGCCCGCAAGCACTGGCATGCGGCGTTTGCGGCCCTCCACGAGGACTCACTGGCGGGCGCGCATGAGCCCGATTTTCAAGACCTCGCCGCGTTGGCCGAGCACCACCACTTTGCCGGCCATGTGCAGGAGGCCTATGTGTGGGCGCTCCGTGCAGCAACGGCCGCGGGAAACGCTGGCGGGACCGCCGAGATGGTGCGCCTGCTCCGGCGCGCACTCACCTTGCGCGTCCAGCTGCCGGACGCCTCAGAAACTTTTGAGGACTTGTGGTCCAGACTGCGCACAGCGACAGCGGAATCAGGTGCCCAGACCGAGGAATTGGAGGCCGTGGAAGCCCTTCTGGCCTTGATCGACGGCGGCGCCCGCCCCTTGGACGCGGCCGAACTCTTGGTGCGCCGCACGCTGCTGCGCCACGCCACCGGGCGGGCGTTTATGGATCTTGAGGACACGCGCGCGGCCGTGCGCCTGGCCGCCGTGGCCCCCGACAGCTGGCAGTACGCCCTGGCACTGGCCGAATCCGCTCATGCTGGCCTGTGGCACGGCTCCCCCGGCGCCGCGGAACAGGCCGGTGAAGCGCTCAAAGTGGCCGTGGCCGCCAACCATCCCCGGGCCCTGAGCTACGCCCTGACGGCGAACGCCATGGCCGCCCTGGACGACGACCGGGCACAGGACTGCCAGGAACTTGCCGGGCAAGCCGTGACTGCGGCCGCGCAGTCCCGGGATTTTTGGGCCTATGTCCATGCCACGCTCTGGCGGGCAAACGCCACAGCAAGCTGGACCAGCCAGCGCTATGCCGACCTCATGCGTGCGGGCAGGGCGCAACTGCTGGCCCTGGGCGCGCCGCACGCCTACGTTGCCAAATTGGCTGCGGACGAGGCCAGCAGCTACCTGGTGATCGGCCGGTGGAGGGAGTGCGCAGAGGCGCTTCGAGCGGCCCATGGATCCGATCCCGGGGTGATGGCCGACGTCGACTCCCGACTCACGGGGGCCCGCCTAGCCGCTTTGCAGGGCCGGACCGCCGAGGCGGAGGCGCACTTGGCACGCGCCGACGAGCTCTACGCTGCTAAGGCGGAGTTCCTGAACTTGGGCTTTGACGCCACCCGGGCCGAGGTGTGCCTCGCTGCGGGAAAGCCCGCCGCCGCCTATGCGGCTGCCTTGGACGGCGCCACGGCTGCCGGGATGCAACCAACCATGTGTGAGTGGTTGATTCCCCTGGCTGCCCGCGCCCTTGCCGATCTGGTGAGCCGGGACCGGGACGAGGGTTTGCCCCCTGCCCGGCATCTTGCCTTGCTCAATGGATTGGTGCAGCGATTCCCGCAGGTCCTGCAGGAGGCTGGGGACACCTCCGAGGAGTACCAGCACCAGTTGGCGGCCCTCAACCTGCTCTACGACGCCGAGGTGGGCCGCGCCAAGGACGGTGGCAACTATGCGCGGACATGGCGGGACGCCGCCGACGCCCTGCATCTGGTTTCCTTCCGCTGGGAAGAGACCTACGCCTGTTGGCGTGGCGCGGAGGCACTGCTGCTTCACGCCCATGCGCACCGGACAGAGGCGGCTGCGCTGCTGCGCCGCGGACTTGACCTGGCAGTGGAGCTGCAGGCCACCCCCCTCAAGGAGCAGCTGGCCGACCTTGCGGCCAGGGCCCGCATCGACACCACAACGCCTGCAGTGCCGGACATCTCTGGCCAATGGCCGGATTTGACCCCGCGCGAACGGGAAATTCTTGGTTACGTCATTGCGGGGCGCACCTACAGCGAAATTGCGCAGGCGCTGGTCATCAGTGAGAAAACCGTCAGTTCACACATCTCCAATTTGTTGCGCAAGAGCGGTGCCACCAACCGCCTTGACCTGTCCCGGCTGGCAACCCGTCGTGCCGGGGCAGCGCAAAGGCCGCCCGATGGATAAGGCAATGGTTGATTTGCCTTACCCATCGAACGGCCCGTGCCGTGAGACGCTGCGCCTCTAAGCGCTGCGCGGTTTACTTATGCATTCCCGCACGGCGTCGGTTGCTCATGAGAACAACTGCACCAAGCAGAGCCATCAGTGCAGCGCCGCCCCACAAAGCTGTGGCGCTGGTGCCTGTGTTGGCCAGACCGTCCTTGGCAGAGTCCGACGACGTTGCAGCGGTGGAACTCGTTGCTCCACCAGTGACGGTGGTTGCTGCGGCGCTGGCCAGGACAGTGAAGACTGCCTCAACCACACGCTTGGACGTTTCGCCGCTGAGCGTAACCGTGTGCTCGCCCACAGCGAAGTTGGCTGGCACATTCCAGGTGAAGGAAACGTTGCCGCTGGCATCAGCCACGCTCACACCCAGATCCACGGGATCGCTGTGAACGGTTCCGCTGACCTTCTCGCCGGGCAGGAAGCCTGAACCGGTGAAGGTCAGCGCCTGGCCCTGCTGAACATCGTCTGCCTCAACAGAGGCAGGCGGTGCAGTCGTTGCCGGAGCCGTCGTGGCTGGAGCCGTCGTCGCCGGAGCGGTCGTGGCAGGAGCCGTTGTCGCCGGAGCGGTCGTGGCCGGAGCCGTTGTCGCCGGAGCCGTCGTGGCAGGAGCCGTTGTCGCCGGAGCCGTCGTGGCCGGCGCCGTTGTCGCCGGAGCGGTCGTGGCCGGAGCCGTCGTGGCCGGAGCCGTCGTGGCTGGAGCCGTTGTTGCCGGAGCCGTCGTGGCAGGAGCCGTTGTCGCCGGAGCGGTCGTGGCGGGAGCCGTTGTCGCCGGAGCGGTGGTGGGAACCACAGTCGAGTCAGCCGCGTCAACAGTCAACTCAGCCAGGGAGGTCCACGGCTGGCCCGACTGCTCGGACAGGGCCTTGACGGTCACGAACTGGCCCTTGGCGGGAGCAGCCAAAAGGACTGTCTGCATGGTGGAGACATTTGCGAAGGTTCCCGAGGCAACCTTTGTTCCCACTTCAGCCGCGGTATTGCTGACGTAGATCTCGTAGTCCTTGATGCGGCCGTTGATGGCGCCCGAGGATGTGCCCTGGCGTGGCAGTGCGTTGATGGCGCAAATGCTCATCTCCTTGCCAAGGTCGACCTTGATGGTGTGCGGCAAGGGCGCGTTGGAAGGCGTCCAGGCTGTTCCCCAGAAGGTGTTGGGGTTGCCGTCAATGGCGTTGGAACCGGGGGTGATTTCGCCTCCGGCGTTGTTGAAGTTGTCAACCACTGCACCAACGGGGCGCAGAGGGGCAGCCGAGCAGGTCAGCAAGCCTGAGGCGCTTGAGTTGCTGACGCGTGATTCAGCACCAACCTTGTAGGTCGTGGATGCGGAGACAGTAAAGTTTCCAAAGGCTGTTCCTGCCGACGGCGTTGCCGTGAACGTTGCCGTTTTAGCAGTTCCGGCGGCAACATCGCCCACGGGGAACGACGCCGGGGAAATGGTCCAGCCAGCAAGAGGCGCCGGGGTGACAACGGCAGCTGTGATGTTGGTGGCTGTCCGGTTGTCCACAGCAACTGTGATGGTGGCAGGCGATCCGGCCACTGCGCGGGCCGGAGCCGTGACGGTGGTGGAGACTTCGCCTGTCAGCGTGAAGACGCTGGCTGCGAGGACGTCGGCGGCCTGCTGTGTCAGTGCTCCTGCTGCATTGACGCTCAGCGGCATCTGGGTGATGGCGTTGCGGATCTTGTAACCGTTGCCAACCTTGATGACTTCCCACTTTTGCAGGTTGTTCACGTTGCGGTTAGCCGTGGTGCAGTCGGACAACGACGGCGCCAGGTCCTGCTGCATGGGGGCTCCGAGCCAGAGCACCCCGCCAGCCATGGCCAGGCACTTGCCGTTGGACGCTGTCAGCTTGTAGTAGTGGTCAGTGGTTGCTTCAAGCATCCAGGTCTCACCGGCTGCGGTAGCTACGCTCACGCCTGCTCCGCTGACGTTGACTGACTTGCCGGCTGTGGAAAGCGTGTATCCGCCGTTGCCTACGGGAGTCCTGTCATAGCTGTCATAGCCGGGTACACGACCCAGGTTGTTGGTCAGCGTGCTGAACTTGGCGAAGTCGGCTGTGGGCTTGGGGCCGCCCCACGTGGCCTGGGCCAGGAAGCGGGTGGTGGCGAAGAGCTGCTCTTCAACCATGGATTCGGTGGCAGCGGCTGTGTCATCGGGCCAGGCTGTAAGTTTGGCGCCAATGACCTTGCCCTTGCCGGGAACGTCGGTCACAGTGGTGCCGCCGTCGAAGGTCTTAGGGGTCCAGCCTGAGTTCCACAGGTTGTTCAGATTCACGTTGTAGGCGCCGGGGCGGTTGAAGTAGAGTGCCTGGGCGGAGTTTTGCACATCATGGCCGGCATCGAGCAGGGCTTGGGGCTTGGGGGTGCCACCGGCGTTGTACCAGTGCTCCACCACAATGTCCTTATCCAGCGGGATGGTGCTGGACGCCGGGACGCCGTCATTCCAAATGCGCAGCTTCTTGCCCTGGGCCTTGACGTGGGCGTTGACCTTGTTCATGAACCAGATGAACACGTCTCCGGGTCCTGAACCGGCCGGGAAGATTGCAGGGTTGGCCGCAACGAAGGCCGCAAACTGCGGATAGTTGGCGTAGCTGTCGCCCATCATGTATTCGTCGCCACCCATGTGCCAGTAAGGCTGATCCGGGAACGCTGCAGCGTACTCGTCGGCCAGCTTGGTGACCATGGTGAAGGCCTCGGGCTTGCTGATGTCGAGCTGGTTTTCCTTCTTGTTCCCGCCATTGTTGACCAGCTGCAGCTCGGGGTAGTTGTAGAGCCACGGACGCATGTGCCCGGGAGAGTTCACTTCAAGAACCAACTCAATGTGATACTTTTTGGCCCACGCGGCAATCTGCGCAGCCTCGGCCTTGGTGTAGTAGGACCAGAAGTTCGCCTTGGGGTAGGCGTCGGACTTGAGCTTGGTTTCCAGCCACAATTGGTTCAGCTTGTTGTAGGCCATGTCCTTCATGGTGCGTTCCAACGACTCCATGGAGATGTTCATCTGGCAGGCGCACAGGCCAACGCCGCGTTCGGCGTACTGCGGGACATCAATGGAGCTGCCCTTGTTGACAGTATTGCCCTGGGTCAGCAGCTGCAGGATGGTCTGGGCGCCGTAAAAGGCGCCCGCGGCCTTGGCCCCGGTGACCTTGATGGTGTTGCCCACCGTGAGCTCGTAGCCTTCTTCACCCAGCGCCGCACTGCGGTTGGCATCCACGGCGACTTCAATATCACCGGCAATGGCTCCGGTGGTGCCAGTTGTGACGGTGCGCCCCAGCACGGCCGTGAGCTGCGCGGCAAGTTCGCCCGTCAGCGTGGCGTCGGCACCGATCACCTTGGCACCGGCCCCCAAGGTGAACTGGCCGGTGGCGGATGTCCAGGTGGTCAGTCCGGGGATGGTTTGCGGCGCTCCGGCCGGTGTCAGCGGGACTGCTCCGGACGGTGCAGCAACTGCCAGCACGGCCGGGGCAAGTGCGGGCGCAACAACTGCGTTGGCGCCTGGCAATGCTACGGCGGCGGAAGCTAGGGTCAGTGCGGCCGCGGTTAGCGCGGCAACAACGGCTCTACGGCCGGTACGATGGCGAATTTTCATATCTCCCCGTGAAAGCTGGAATGGTCTTGGTGGGCAGCAACGCCATGCCGTGAAGCTCACCACCACATGATGTGATGGGGCGCACAGTGAATGGGCTACGTGAGCTATGTTACGGGTCTCATTGGCGAAAATCCATATGTTACCGATCTCATTTCTAGGCATTCGCACATTTTCAAACATTTTCGAAAGTGTAGCGTCACCGTATGCACCTCGGCAAACGCCAACAGCCCCAAACACCGGGTGGTGTTCGGGGCTGTTAAATGGTGCGGTATAGCTACTTTTTAGCGGGTGCCTTTTTCTTGGCCGGTGCTTTCGCCGCAGGCTTCTTGGCAGGCGCCTTGGCGGTTCGCTTGACGGGCCCGCGCTCACGCTTGTCGGCGAGCAGCTCAATGGCGGTTTCCCGGGTCAACTGCTCCACCTCAGTTCCACGCGGAACAGTGATGTTGGTGACACCGTCAGTGATGTAGGGGCCAAAGCGGCCTTCCTTGACCACAATGTTCTTCCCGGAGACGGGGTCCTCACCAAACTCAGCGAGCGGCGGTACGGCCGTGCGGGCGCCACGCTGCTTGGGCTGAGAGTAAATTTCCAGCGCCTGCTCCGGCGTGATGGTGAAAATTTCTTCCTCAGTACCGATGGAACGGGAGTCCGAACCCTTCTTCAGGTAAGGGCCAAATCGGCCGTTCTGAACCGTAATCTCAACACCCTCGGCGTCGGTGCCCAGCACGCGAGGCAGGCTCATGATGGCCAGCGCCTCATCCAGCGTGACAGTGTCCACAGTCATGGTCTTGAACAAGGAACCGGTGCGCGGCTTGGCCTTGACGGGCTTCTTCGGCGGCTTCGGCTTGCCGTTCTTGTAGTACTCGATCGGCTGGTTGGCGATCTGCTCTTCGGTCATTTCCGGGATGACCTCGGTGACGTACGCGCCGTAGCGGCCGTTCTTGGAAACCACTGTGTGACCGCTGGTGGGGTCAACACCCAGTACGCGTTCCTCGGGTGCTGCTGTGTCCATGAGTTCCTGCGCCTTGGCGGGCGTTAGCTCGTCGGGAGCCAAGTCCTCGGGGACGTTGGCGCGGGCTGCCTCAATAATTTCCCCGGTCTTGGGATCCACAGTGGGAACTGTGCTCTCCAAGTACGGACCAAACTTGCCAACGCGCAGCACCAACGTGTCGGTGATGGGCATCGAGTTGATCTCGCGGGCATCAATCTCGCCCAGGTTGTTCACAATGCTCTGCAGGCCTGCGTCGTGGTCGTCGCCGAAGTAGAAGCGCTTGAGCCACTCCGAACCCTTGTCCTGACCATTGGCGATCTTATCCAGACCCGTTTCCATGCCGGCCGTGAACTCATAGTCCACGTAGTCGGTGAAGTGCAGTTCCAGCAGGCGCACCACGGAGAACGCAATCCAGCTCGGAACCAGGGCAGAGCCCTGTTTGCGAACGTAGCCGCGGTCCATGATGGTGGACAAGGTGGAGGCGTACGTGGACGGGCGGCCAATGTCGCGCTCTTCCATTTCCTTGGTCAGGGACGCTTCGGTGAAACGCGGCGGCGGGGAGGTGTCGTGGCCGTTGGCCGTGACGTCCGCGGCGCTCAGGGCATCGTTTTCCTTGACGTTAGGCAGGCGGCGGTCCGAGTCATCGGAGTCGTTGCGGGACTCATCCCGGCCTTCCTCATACGCGGCCAGGAAGCCCCGAAAGGTGATGACGGTACCGGAGGCCGAGAATTCGGCGTCTTGGCCGTCAGCGGCGCCACCAACAGCCTTGGCGCCCAATTTGATGGTGGCAGTGGAACCCTTGGCGTCAGCCATCTGGGAGGCGACAGTTCGCTTCCAGATCAGTTCGTACAGCTTGAATTCGTCGCCGCGCAGTGCGCTGGCCACCTGTGCTGGGGTGCGGAAGGAGTCACCGGCGGGGCGGATGGCCTCGTGGGCTTCCTGGGCGTTGGAGCTCTTATTGGCGTAAACGCGCTTGGCCGCGGGCACAAATTCGGGGCCGTACAGCTCCGAGGCCTGGCGCCGGGCTGCGTTGACGGCTTCATCGCTCAGCGAGGATGAATCGGTACGCATATACGTGATGTAACCGTTTTCGTACAGTCGCTGGGCGGTTGACATGGTCGATTTGGAGGAGAAGCGCAGTTTTCGGCCGGCTTCCTGCTGAAGGGTCGACGTCGTAAACGGCGGGGCGGGGCGGCGCGTATACGGCTTGTGCTCCACCGAGCGGACGGCAAATGCCACGTCCTGCAAAGCGGTGGCGAGGGCCTTGGCAGCAATCTCGTCCAGGTGAGTGACGTTCTTGCCGGTCAGCTCGCCCTTGTCGTTGAAGTCGCGGCCCGAGGCCACACGGCGGCCATCCACGGCAGCCAACTTGGCGCTGAAGGTTTCGCCCGTTTCAGGGGTAAAAGTCCCGGCCAGGTCCCAGTAGTTGGCCGAACGGAACGCCATGCGCTCACGCTCACGCTCCACCACCATGCGGGTCACCACTGACTGCACACGGCCGGCGGAAAGCTTCGGGGCAACCTTGCGCCACAGCACCGGGGACAGCTCGTAACCAAACAAGCGGTCCACCACGCGGCGGGTTTCCTGGGCGTCCACCAGGTCGGTGTCCAGTTCGCGCAAGTTGCCCAGGGCACGCTGGAGCGATTCCTTGGTGATTTCAGCAAACGTCATACGGTACACGGGCACCTTGGGCTTGAGCACCTCAAGCAGGTGCCACGCGATGGCCTCGCCCTCGCGATCCCCATCAGTTGCGAGGTAAAGTTCATCGGCGTCCTTGAGCTGCGCCTTGAGCTCGGCCACCTTCTTCTTCTTATCCGAAGAGATGACGTAGTAAGGCTTGAAATCGTTCTCAAGATCGACGGCGAACTTGCCGATCGAGGACTTCTTCAGTTCCGCCGGAAGCTCCGAAGGCTGCGGCAAGTCACGGATATGACCGATGGAAGCTTCGACGACGAAACCCTCACCAAGGTACTTGGCGATGGTCTTGCTTTTGGCAGGGGACTCTACGATTACGAGCTTTTTGCCAGTCTTGGGCTTGCTTGCTGCTGCCTTGGTGGGCACGGTACTCCTACAGGGAAGGAAAGGGGGACGAACGGCGTCCTCAAGAGCCTAGTTCACCATATTTTTACCGTGAACGCGTATTGCTTGGGAAACTGAGTCCGAAATTTGTTGCCCGACCGCAGCCACCGTTCTTCCCCTGGCAAGGGCAATCGGAGCGGGCTTGTAGGACCTCTGGCCCCAAGATTCTGCCGCAGCGAAGGGCAGCGCCTCAGCGAGCGGGCGGCCCAGCAGCGCCGCCCGCCACGGTTCACTGGTGCCCAGAATCACGGCGCTGGACCGCCGACTCAGCCGAGAGGGGTAGGCCGGGGCACATTAGGCAGGCAGGAGGAATCCGTCCCGGACCAGATTGCGGACATCGTGGCTGAGGCCGCGGGCAAATTCCTCGTCGTCGCGTTCCAGCAGCACAGCGAGGGCGCCGACAATTTGCCCAACGCTCAGATCGCCGTCGCACGCCGAGACAAACCCCGCCAATTCGGTGCTCATGAGGTTGGTGCGGCGCAAGCCGGCACCCTGGCGCAGCAAGATCACGCCGGGGTGTTCGGCGCCGGGCTTTTGGTGGCGTTCCTCCGTGACATCCTCGGCCACCAAGAGATACTCATTGCCAATGTCCGGATGCTGCGCCAACCACTGCTGGCGGTCCAGGGCTGCGGCCAGATGCGGCCCCACGGGCTGTTCAATCGGGTACAGAATTTCTTCACAGCGGGTTTCCGCTGTGGACTCCGCAGCTGCCTCTTCGATTGCCGGCCGGCGCAGCAAGATGTAGCCGAAGCCGATCCCCGTGACGTTGCGGGAGGCGAAATCGAGCAGGTACTCCTCATAAGCGTCGGCGTAGGCCTGCGAATCGCGGCCCTGTGAGGCGTCCTGCAACCAGGTTTCGGCGTAGCCGCCGGGGCTGATTTGTTCACGCTGAATGAACCAGGCCTCTGTGCCCGGTGCCAGCCACTGCGCAGGGCGGGCCGACCACGCTGCCCCCGCTCCGCCGTCGGAGGACTCCTGCGCCACGACCTCCCAATTGCCCAGCATCTGCGCCATGCCGCCGGGATTAAGGACGGTGGGCAGCTCCCGGACCAATGTTTCAACAATGGCGTCGCCAGCCATCCCGCCGTCGCGATAGGTGAACTGATCACTGCTGTTTTCACCTCCGTGCCTCGGGGTAATGACGAACGGCGGGTTGGAAACCACCAGGTCAAAACGCTCACCGGCCACAGGGTCCAGCAGACTGCCCAAGCGCAAGGAGACACGCGCCTGCTTGTTGTCCGGGTCAAAATCGGCGCTGGTCAGCCCAAGCGCCGGCGCGTTCAGGACCAGGTTAAAGCGGGTGAAGGCCAGGGCCCGTTCTGAAATGTCAGTCGCCACAACAGTTTTAGCGTGATGCAGCAGGTGGAAAAGTTGGATGCCGCAGCCCGTCCCCAGATCCAATGCCCGCTCCACCTCACGGCGGATGGTGCCCTGGGCCAGGGTGAGGGACGCCTGGCCGATACCCAAAACGTGGTCCTTGCGCAAAACGCCGGGACGCTGGTGGGCGCCAAGATCGCTGGCCACCCACAGATTGGTGTCCTGCCCGCCCTCTGTCGCTGCGGGCCAACCATAGGGGCGCAGATCAACGGCTGCACGCACCATGGCCTGATCGTGCGCTGACTCCACCAATCCCAATGCGGCCAAGGAGTCAACATCAATGCTGGGAAGGGCCTGCGTCAGCGCCTCCGGCGAAACACTCTGGGCCAGCAGCCACAGCCGGACCACCACGGCCAGTGGCTCGGCGCTGGTGCGCAGCAGCAGCGCCGCCGGCACCGTCTGGTCGCGCCCCAGCGCTTGATGGGCGTCCTCGCCCAGAAGCGCCGCCACACCATCCACGGTGTAGTCAACGGCCAGGAGGTCACGGGCCAAAGCTTCAAGGAGAGCGTCTTTGTCGCTGCGAGGGGCGTCGGGGACGGTGGCGAAATCAGTCATGTACCCAGCTTAACGAGTCCCGGACGGCCCGCCGGTCGAGCTTGTTAGTCGGTGCAGCCCTGCGGGCATTGCAGGGTGTCCGGGGCGCTGGCGCAGTCGGCACAGTAAAGATTGAGGTTGCGGCAGCTGGGGTTTGAGCAGTTTTCAAACTTGTTGCTGGGGTTGTTGCAACGAATACAGTGGCCGATTTCCTTGGCCTCGTCGCTGAATTCCATGTGCATGCGCTTGTCGAATACGTAGAGCGAACCCTCCCACAGGCCCTTGTCCTTGAAGGTTTCCCCGTAGCGGACAATGCCGCCGTCCATCTGGTAAACCTCTTTGAAGCCGCGGTTGACCATGAGGGAGCTGAGCACTTCGCAGCGGATGCCGCCGGTGCAGTACGTGACCACGGGTTTGTCCTTGAGGTCGTCGTACTTGCCGGAGTCCAGTTCCTTGATGAAGTCGTGGGTGGTGTCGACGTCGGGGACTATTGCGTTCTTGAATTTGCCGATTTGGGCTTCAAAGGCGTTGCGTCCGTCAAAGAACACCACTTCTTCACCCTTGGACTCTTTGTCCGCAACGAGTTCGTGCAGCTCCTCGGGCTTGAGATGGGTGCCACCACCCACCACACCGTTTTCATCGACCTTGAGTTCACCGGGGGCGCCAAAACTGACTATTTCCTCGCGTGCTTTTACGCTCAGGCGGGGGAAGTCGTCTCCCGCGCCGTCGGACCATTTGATGTCCATGTTCCTGAATCCGGGGTACTCACGGGTGGTTTTCAGGTACTGCTTGAGGTCGTTGATGTCTCCTCCAACAGTGGCGTTAATGCCGTCCTTGGAGATGATGATCCGGCCCTTGAGGCTGAGCTTTTCGCACAGGGCACGCTGCCAGAGCTTGATGGCCTCTGGATCGCTAAGAGGGGTAAAGCCGTAAAAGAGCACAATCTTGTTCATTGACACATGTTAAATCCTACTTTGTGCCACCAAATGGCCCCGATTTAGCGTCACACCCGGGCCGCGGGCATAGGCTGTTCATATGACGGATGGTGCCACGGAACTGCAGCGACATTTGGCTGCATGGTTTACCGCTTGGACGTCCCTGCGCAGCTACCCGGCGAGTGCTGGACCAGGCTACTTGGCAGCGTTGCGGCTGGACCGCAAGGGCGGCTGGGAGTACTTCGTTGCCGCCCCCGATCCTGCTTCATTCGCCACCGTTGCCGCTGAAGTTATCAGGTCTCCCCGGCGGGCCCTGTGCATCATTGGCAGTGATGTGCACGGCTATGTAAAACAAGCCCATCGGGCCGGTTTGGGGATGATTTCCAACTCGGAAAAGTTGATGATCCTGGCCATGGAAACCCAGGACAATCAGGATCCCTTCCTCGGGGACCCCGAGTTGTCACTTGTGGTCAAGAAAATTGGTGGCAAACACAGCGATACGGCATGCCAAGCCCGTTTTTCCGCAGCGATTCTTCGTGGGCAAACCATTCTGGCCACCGGGAAGGTGGGTATTTTTGGCGACTATGCCGTTTTTGATCAGCTGGAAACTCATGCACTGCACCGGCGCCGCGGCTACGGCATGTTGCTTATCAGGACGCTGGCCGCCAGGGCCCAGGAATATCCGGTCACCACGGGGCTGATACTGGCCAGTACCGACGGGCAGCGGCTGTATTACAAGCTCGGTTGGCGCAGCCTGGGCTCCGTGACGGTTCTGGTGCCCAAGGCGCGCCTGCTGGAGATGGCAGCCAGTGCTTAGCCCGCGTGCCCCGGGCTGAGCGCGGAGCTGAGACTTGGTTGTTCAGCGCCCCCTTTGAGGGGGCGCGCTTGCCTTAGGGCCGAACCAGTGGAGCTGTTGTCCTTGCAGCACGCCCGGCCAGCCGCTTCTTCAAAAAGATCAAGGGCAAGAAGATCGCACCCAGGGTGGTGGTTACCCAGACCAAAAGGGCCGCCATGATCCAGGTGGTAAATCCACTGATGTGCAGCCCGCCAGGGAACATCTGCGCCAACAACAGGGCCACCAAGGTTGAAATCAGGCCAATTCCGCCCAGTGCGGCAGGGACGTAGCGGTTGGTCATGCGGGCAATGAAGGGCGTCAGGATGGACTGGGCCAAGGCAAAAACCACCACTGCCACAAGGAATCCGCTCCATTCAAGGCCAAAATCGGGCAGCAGCCAGGCCGCAACCAAGAGGCCCAGTGCTGAGGTGCCCACGTAAATTGCTGCTCGAATCAGGAAGATGATCATGAGCGTAATTATAGGAACAGGAATTCGCCGTGGACATGACATTTGCTCTTCAACGCATCGATTGTTACCACATGACCTAGCTGGCCATGCGGGCATGACCCTGCCGGAGTCTCATCCGGCATGTCCTGCCCGCATCATGGCCCGGCCACCCGGCAGCATGGCCAACCCATCAACGAGGCACACTGGCCAGCGGTGGCACAATGATGAAGTGTCAACCAACAATTCGCTGATCTCGCTTCTGGGCCGGGGAACCAACCCGCCCCAACTGCAGCATGTGCGCAGGATCCCGGCCCGGCAAGCCGTCAACGAGCCATGGCCGGAATGGGTCCACCCCGACCTGGTCAGCGCATACTCATTGCTGGGTGTTGCCCAGCCGTGGCGCCACCAAGTTCAGGGAGCCAACGCAGCCCATGACGGCCAGCACACTGTTATTGCCACCGGCACTGCCTCAGGAAAATCCCTGGCCTACCAGCTGCCCGCCTTAGACGCTGTCCACAGGGCACAGTTGAGGGTGAACGCAAACCCAGGCCTGTTGGAGACCGAGGGTGCCGTGGCGCTGTACCTGTCACCGACCAAGGCTCTCGCAGCCGACCAGCTGGCGGCACTGACCTCGCTGCACCTGCCCACCCTCCGTGCAGCGACGTACGACGGCGACACGGCCCCGGCCGACAGGCGCTGGATACGCGATCACAGCAATTTCATCTTGTGCAACCCTGACATGCTCCATTTTGGTGTGTTGCCCAACCACACCTGGTGGGCCCGCTTCTTCAAGCGCCTGCAGTTCGTCATCATCGATGAGGCCCATAGCTATCGAGGCGTTTTTGGCTCCCATGTTGCGGTATTGCTGCGGCGGTTGCGCCGCATCTGCGCCCATTATGGGTCCTCCCCCACTTTCATTGGCGCCTCAGCCACCTCGGCTGATCCCGGCACCTCTTTTGCCCGCCTCATTGGCGCCCCTGTCACGACCGTCACCGAAGACTGCTCACCGCACGGAGCCACCACTGTGGCCCTGTGGGAGCCGGAGCTGACTGATTTTGCCGGCGAAAACGGGGCCAAGTCCCGGCGTACGGCCATTGCCGAAACATCGGATTTGCTGGCCAACCTTGTCTCCTCACACGTGCGCACCATCGCCTTCATCAAGTCGCGGCGGGGCGCCGAAACAATCTCCACGGTGACCAAACGGCTCCTGGACGACGTGGACGTCAGCCTCCCCTCTCGTGTTGCCGCCTACCGATCCGGCTACCTTCCGGAGGAACGCAGGGAGCTGGAAAAGGCCTTGCGCGCCGGAGATCTGCTGGGAATTTCGAGCACCTCGGCCTTGGAACTGGGCATTGACATCTCCGGTTTGGACGCTGTTTTGGTGGCCGGCTGGCCGGGCACCCGGGCGTCGTTCTTTCAACAAATCGGCCGTGCGGGAAGGGCTGGCCAGGACGCGCTGGCAGCCTTCGTGGCCAGCGACGACCCCTTGGACACCTTCCTGGTGCACCACCCCGAGGCCATTTTTGACAGGGCGGTGGAGGCCACCGTCTTTGACCCGTCCAACCCGTATGTGCTTGGCCCGCATCTGTGTGCGGCGGCTGCCGAGCTACCCATCACACACCAAGATTTGGCCATTTTCGATGCCAGCACCCCAGCATTGCTTGACCAGCTGGTGGCTCAGGGATATTTGCGCAAGCGCCCTGCCGGCTGGTTCTGGACGCATCCCCAAAGCGCTGCCGCCATGGTGAGTCTTCGTGACGACGGCGGTGGCCCCATCAACATCATTGAGGCTGACACTGGCGCCCTGCTGGGCACCATGGGTTCACCGCAGTCCCACTACCAAGCACACACCGGCGCCGTGTACGTCCATCAAGGGACAAATTACGTTGTTCTTGAACTCAACGAGGCCGAGCACTGCGCACTTGTCCGCCGGGGCACCCCCGACTTTTACACCACGGCCAGGGACGTCACCCAGATTGAGGTGCTCGAATCAAGCAAACATGAGCTGTGGGGGCCCGTCGAGATGCACTTTGGCTCTGTCCAGGTGCGCACCCAAGTGGTTTCCTTTCAACGCAAGGCGCTCATCTCCAACGAGGTTCTGGGTGAAGAACCCCTCGAACTGGAGGCACGGGACCTTTTCACCAAAGCCGTCTGGTTTACCCTGGATAACGCCACCATGCTTGCCGGCGGACTTGTGGAACCGCAATTTCCGGGTGCCCTGCATGCTGCTGAACACGCGGCGATAGGCCTGCTGCCGCTGGTTGCCTCCAGTGACAGATGGGACGTGGGTGGGGTATCCACAGCCATGCACGCCGACACCGGTCAACCAACAATCTTTGTCTATGACGGGCATCCCGGCGGGGCCGGCTTCGCCGAACGCGGCTTCGATATGGCGCGGATTTGGCTGCGGGCCACGATGGAAGCAATTCAGGCTTGCGAATGCCCCTCCGGTTGCCCGTCCTGTGTGCAATCCCCGAAGTGCGGCAACAAAAACAATCCCTTGGACAAAGCCGGTGCCGTTTCGCTGCTCAAGGTCATTCTCAACAACGCTCCTTAGCGGATCCTCATCCCGCCAGTCACGGGGTTGCCGGCTCCGGAGGCGGCCCAGCCCTGGCCTGTCCGTGCGCTGGCCATGGCAGGGGTGCTTGGAAGGCCACTTTCACCTGGACTGAGCCAGTCCCCAAGAGCCTGCATTCCAATAATGTGGCGCCGTGGAGTGCCGCCACTTCGGCAGCGATCTGGCAGGGAACGCCCGTGCTGAGCCCCCTGTACGCGTCAGCTGCAGCGAGGGCAGCCAAGTCCGCTACTGTTGCAGTCTTCCCTGCTGCGGCGGCGGCTTGGCCCAGCCACAGCACCAAGGCAGTCAGCAAAAGTAGTGCCAGCGCCAGCGCCGCGGCCAACACAGTCCCGGCGCCTTCCTCACCCGTAGTCATGATGCCCACCCCACTGGCCAATGGTGGTGGCCGCGCACAGGGCTGCTGGACTGAACTGGCAATGAGGCGCCTTGACCCACCTCCACAATGATGTTTTCGAATCCATCGTTCCAGTCCCCCGCAGTGGCGCGGATGCCACGATGAGTTGTGTCAAAGCCGTGGGCTCTGCCTTTTCAACTCTGGCACTAGCTTGGGCCGACTGCATCCAAGGAACCAGGCCTGACAGAACCCCGTCCACCTTCCCGTAAACAGTGACTGTGGCGTAGGCGCCGGAACTGCTCAGAGAAACGCTGGCCTGCTCCCCTGCCACCCGCGAAACGAGGTCAAGAACCAGGGCCGGAGCGTCACCGCGGGCCAGGGCCCTGGCGCCGGCCCTGGCTCCCTCTTCCAGCCGCAGCTGCAGCATGCCGGCGGATACGCCCAGCAGTAGCATCGCCAAAAGCGCTGTGATGGCTGGCAGGACCACCGCGATCTCCGCCGTCACGGATCCGCGCGTGGCCGTCATGGTGCTGCGACGTCCGCGCTTGGACCTGTGGGGCTGCGCACTGTGGGTCGTGCAGCGGTACGATGATGTCGATTGCATGGCCTTCGTCCCGGCTCTCCGATCTCGGTGGTGTCTAAAAACTCAGGGCCGCACGAATGATGTTGAGCAGGAACCCGCGCACTTCATCGCTTTTGAGAATTACCACCAACAGGCCGGCAAACCCTACTGCCGCCACCGTTGGCGACTAATGGCATATTCGAAAATGAAAATTCATTCGGGAGAAACACTCCATTTTGTGATACTCTTCGAGCCTAAATGAATCCCGCTGGGGCCGTGACTTAGAAGCACGGGATTTCTTCACCCAGATATGTAGCCGGTCAAAGCACCCGAAGCGTGGTGGGGAACCGGAAGATCTCCAACAATGGAGGCTTCCGATGGATGCTGCTCTTTTAACCCCAACGACCGTCGATGGACTCGACGACTACGATCTTCCGCTCAATAACTTCGGTGCGATCACCAGGAACTACCCGCACACGGCTAGTCGTCGAGTGGAAGTCGACCGCCAAGATTGTGGTCATTTACCTGCCGCGCAGACCATGCACGGAACTCGGGCCCGTAGTGCCGACCTTGCTGAATATGAGCGCCCGATCAAGTCGGTCGAGCAACTGAACCCTGCGGTTGCGAATGAAGCCTCGAAAGTGGCCGAGGATGATGCTGCTGTCATCGCCCGCGTAGTTGCCACGTTTCCTCCGCTTTCACCAGAACAACGAGAACGCCTTGCGGTAATCCTGGGTGGTGCCTCATGACCGCACACGGAAACGCCAGGGACTATGCCGATGGCTTCGTCTACTTTCAAAGCTCTATCCGCCGCCCGACGGAGATCGACGAGACCATGGCACGTCTGCGCGATCTCCTCCTGCTGCGCACGGCTGTCAGCGAGCTTCTCCGCGAAGAGGTGGGTCTTCTCTCCTATGAACCGTCACCGGCGACGGATGCAGTCCTCGCGCAGCTGCTTCAGGATGTCTCTGAAGCTGACACAGAGATGCACCAGAACCTGACGGTACAACTGACGTCTGCCCCGGACGGTGGTGACGGTGAGTGAAGCATCAAGGCAGGCCGCAGCTTGTGCGCTGTGTATATCTTTTTTGGCCTGTCCCGGCCAACCTATCCAGGCTCTCCATTTTCAGGGACCCAAAAACTGTGCACGTTTTTGAGTCAAGTGCGAAAAGTGCCTAGTATCTCAACACTTGTACGTGCGCTCGTCCCGTGCGACTTGATTGGACTGCCGAAAAACTGTGTACGCAAATTGCCTACCAAGGACAAATATTCTTTGGATCTGTGCGGTTCTTCAACACTCCGGACTACACAGTTTTTCCACGAAAAACTGTGTAAAACGCCCCAGAAACTGTGTAGCTCAAAAAAACTGTGTACGCCACTTTGCCATCAACGTCCGAATTGCAATCCAATAACGAAGAAAGCCCGGCAGTAACCGGGGCTTTCAGAGAACACGAGGATTCATCTCATGGCCAGAACATTCAAGAAAGTACCTACCACCGAACGCCGCCACCGTGGCTTCTCCATTGTGTCGGACTTCCTCACATGTGAAGACCTCCAGCGCTTCATCACCGAGAACCCAACGGCTGACGTTGTCGCCATGGTCCATGACGCTGACCCGGGCCGCAAGACCCATGGTCACCTTTTCGTCTACTTCCGGGGAACGCCCCAAACTAAGTCGGCGGTGCTGCGCAAGTTTAGGAAGGCCGTCCAAGTCATTCTCTACATCGAGCACTACGAGCCGGGCAAGCCCCACACCGGCAAGCACGCTTTGACCCGCGCCGCCCGGTATTTGACCCATGAGCACCCCAACGAGCAGGCCAAGGGCAAGCACCGCTACGGCGACGACGAGATGCTCTATTCCACAAGATGTCAACGGTGGAGGGCTGAGGTCGATGCCCTAAACCAACTGGACGGCATTGATCCCGAGAAGGCTACGAAGACCACATTGGTTGAGCGATTGGCCAGACAAGTCTTGAGCGGGGTGCTGACAGAACGGCAGGTGAAGACTGACTACACCTCGCTGTATCTGGCCAAGGGACCGAGTTATTGGGAACGGTTGGAGCGGCGTTTCAAGAAATTCGCCGCTGACGATGCCGAGGCAGCAAACCACAATGCCTTGCGAGAAGAGCGCGAGCGGGCGGCTCGTGAAGCCTCCATTCGTGCTGCACAGGAAGAGCTGGACCAGCAGGCCCAGGCCGCAGCCGAACAGCTCCAGCATGAGGCGGACAAGGCGGCGCAGGAAGACGAAGCAAGGTCGCGCTCACAAGCTGAGCGTGAACTGCATGAGTCGCCGGAGTACAAGACACAACAGCGCTTTGAAGAAGAAGAAACGGAGCGTAGGAACATGGTTGTGGTCATTGCCATGGCGATTGGATATTCCGGCCCTGCTTCTGGCCGCGAACGTGCCGTTGCCAAGCATATCCAGGACGCTGGCTTCGCGTCGAAGAAGTACGGCCCTGACGAGAACCTGACCGCCGAAGATGCACGGGTGTTCCTCATTGACGATTATGGGCTCCAGGGGACACCTGAGGAGCAACTGGCCCAAATGCTTGAGGACGTCGAGCTGGAGATGGAGTTCTTCAAAAGAGTCCAGCACCGGATCCATATTGCCGAGTTTCATGCCGGAGCCGACGACGCCAGCAGTGTGGACGCCTATCTGAGTAGCCTGAGCCTGCGGGACCAGTGCCAGGGCTTTGAGGACCTTGTTCGTCTCGCTAGTCCCCGCGCAGACATCCCCAAGTCCGTGATCGCGGCTGCCACCAAAGACCTTGAGAAGGGTGCTGCCGGCGTAGCCGGCTACAAAGCTGAAGCTGAGCACGCCGCCACAGCCGAGGCCAAGGCGGCCTAACCAACCTGCCCAGAAACTTGGATGGGCACCGGCATACAAAGAAAAGGGAGCAGCACAATGACTGACCGAGTGGCCGAGCTTGTGATCACCGCAAATGCGCTTGTGGATTCTGCGGATGCTGAGCGTCCCGACTTTGACGCTCAGATTCGTTCAGCGAAGCGGCAGCCCAGTGGGGTGACGCGTAGCTGTACGGCTGGCAAAACCACCACTCAGCGCGAGCTGATGGGGGCTTTTGCTTGCCCACGCAGTGGGCGAGACCCGCAGGGCGCCAGACAATATTCGAGGCACGAAAATATTGTCTTTATGGCGCTAAAGAAATTCTGCTGCCTTGAGAGCGAAGCCGAGGCTCAAGGCAGCAGAATTTCTGCGACGCCATGGTGTTGGGAGGGGCGTAGCCAGAGGCTCCCAACACCGTGGTGGCGTACTACCGCACGCACCGGGAGCGCGAAGCAGAGGCTCACTGTGCGGGTTGGTGGTGACCAGTGAGTGAGAACAACGGCAGGGTCGGCGCTGACGTACGTCACCTTCGGCACGGTGCAGAGGGCACACGCTCAGACCGGGCCTCTTTGCTCCATGAGTCGATGCGGGAGCTCGATCCCCAGGCGGCTGCCTACTTCGCCGCAGCAAACCCCAACATCGTTGCTGCCGACACGCACAGCAACATCGCCATGGTCAACGACGGTGTTGGAGGGTTCCGGCGTCCGAAGACGAAAGAGGAGGTACTGGACTACGGCGACGCTCGTATAAATGGAGTTCACCGCAAGATCAGCACCAGGTCGTTCGAGACAACTCTGATCGTCATCCATTTGCCTAAGTCGATGTGCGTGGAGGTACCAGGCTTCTATCCCGTGGTGGACAAAGATGGGGTCCATCAACTGGATCGGGAGGGCAATCCCCGGACGAAGTCCCGCTGGATAACTCGTGACCGTGATGAGGCAATCCGCTTCTTCAATGACGCGTTGACGTACTTCGGCAATGACGTACTGACCGGCGGCATCGACGCCATCCATGGATTCGACATCAACTTCGATGAGGCCACCCCTCACGTCCAAGCAATGGCCGACACGTTCGCGCCGGACCCTAAGCACGACGGCAGCCTGCGTGTTGATGCCTCCCGCATGTGGGGAAGTCATCCTGAGGTGCGTGACGAGAGTGGAAAACAGATTGGCGGCAGCCGGAAGATGCGCCAGTATCAGGCTGGACTCCGTCAGCGGATGCACGATCTTGGCTACCCCGTCGAGCTCAAAGTCGATCCGACTCGCAGCATGTCGAGCCAGGGGAAAGAAGAGTACATCGAGACCCAAGACAAGTTAGCCGAGATCGCCCAAGGCGAGGAGTCTCTTCAATTGGGGCGGCGACGGCTCAACATGGACCTACAGGACCACAAGTATCGAGATGCTGCCGTAGGCCGTCTCCTGGCGGATGCCCACATGAAGCACAACCAGGCCGATGCTGAACTGGATGGCCTGCCTGAGCTGCGGCGGAAGGCTCGCCAGGAGGGCATTGCAGCTGGTCAGTCGGTTCTGGCCGCTCGCGAGGCAGATATTGATCGACGTGAACTCGCCATCGTACTGGAACGCGCTGAGATGGCTCAGAAGTCCGAAGCTGCTCAGAGAGCCCTCGACGGTGCGCGAAGGTCGCAGATCGCGGCTCAGGCCGCCAGGGATGAACTTGAAGCTGAAGTGCAGCGCCTGAAACGCCTTCCGGCGGATTACGACAGGTTCCTGGATACGGTGATGAAAAGCGGCAAGACGCTCCGACCGATGTTTGAGCGCTCCGTGACCGCGAATCAAATAGGTCGTGGGGAGCGGGTGCAAGGCGTCATCCAACGGCACTCAGCGGTGTTGGACACGCTCATGGATGACAAAGACGCCGACCCGTCACCCTGGTAGCGGCTGGTTCATATGGAAACTCGGGACATGGCCGCATGAGCGGTGAAGAATCTGCCCATGGGAACGAGCTACGGTGCGACACGCGGGGGTTCAGGTTCGAGGTGCCGTTTGGCATAAACGCTTCCTGTCCGTATGCGTCCTTTTACGAGCAATAGGTCTCCATTCTAGATTCGTCCAAACTTCAGGATCGGAGGTGTGAATATTCGGGCGTCCCGGATTGAGTATCGAAGCGGCATAAGGTCAACGGATGAATCACGTCGAACAGAATGAAATTCTCGTCAAGCTCCTGAAGTACCTGATGGAGGCACACCGCAAGAACTGGCTCACCAGCGAGGGACTTGTAGCGTGTCTCGAGAGGGAGTTGGCCGCCGTCGATGGCGAGCAGGCCACTACGATTCCGGACCAGATTCGGACTCCCCACATCGGTGAGGGTCTACAGCGGGCCAAGCCACTGAGATCAAAACCCGCCGACGTTCTTGCTCGAAAGGTCAACATCCTTCTGGACACGATCGGGACCGACTCTGGTAAGCGGTTTGAATACCAGGATGTACGTGATTGTGCCTTGGAAGCAGTGGGATATTACATTTCACGTACCAGATGGGAACTCCTTAAAGCTGGCAAGGAACAAGTTGTCCCAGAAGAGTGCCTCCATGCCCTCGGAGCAGTTTTCGGTATCGACCCAGACTTTTTAGTCCGGGAAGACGGTGCGATTCCGGAGCCGGTTTGGGAAGAAATGAGTCGGCTAAGGAGGCTACGGCTCGCCGAGGTGTGCCTTTTTGCCGAACAATCTCTGGAACTAGTGGATCCAGAAGCTCTCGAGGCGATAACCGCGATCCTTCGCGAAGTCAGCTAGCGATAAACATCCACACGGACGCACGCCCCCTTGGAACCAGCAACGAGGACAACGATGGCATTCAGCAGAGCATATGACCCAGAAAACAGGGACCAGATCTTTGATACTTTGCGTCGCGAAATTCTTGCCGCTCGGCTGAAAGTTACCTTGGATAGGGAACTCAAGCGTGAGACATCCGAGATGGTCATGCGCTTGGCCGGCATGAAGCTGCCGCCGATAGTACAGATGACCCACTACTCCTGTGATGTTCAAACTTGTGCCGTTGTTAAGCAGGCCCTGGACATTCATGCGGGCGCCGTCAGACGATGCCGGCCGACGAAGTGAGACGCGACCTTCGCCTGGATGGTTGAGCAAGGGGGATTTTGACTCTTCGGGAACACTGGATGAGGAAGAGCTCAGTTTATCAGGGCCGAGAGTTGGTGCTGCGTTCTTCGTTGGGCACATCCTGGGTGCTGGCAATCGGACTTCAGCTATGGAGCAGCCGGATCAGCCCTGTGCCTGCCAGACAAGCTCGTAGCCCATAATCAACCCATTGTTGCCCAGTGTTGTACAAATTGCACCCACAGTGCACCCGCAACTCCCACTGCCCATCACGCCGGCTTGCGGGACTCTGAGCCAGAAGATCTGTGACCAATTTCTGGCCACGGTTGCGCAGCAAACGGGTCAAAAATGGGCTTGCAGATGGTCAAGTTTCTCCTAAAAAAGACTCTGTCGCCGCCCTTGCAAGTCACACTGTCATGAGATCTCGAGGCTATACCCTGACGTTCACCAGCGAACCATCAAGATCTTGGATGCGGCTGCCGCCTCCAAGATCTATCCCGGCACCGTCCCGGAGCTATGGACCGGCACCCTGCAACACGCCACAATGTAAGCACCAGGGAGGACAACGATGGCAATCAGCAGAGCATACGACCCAGAAAACAGGGACCAGGTCTTCGATACCTTGCGTCGCGAAATTCTTGCTGCCCAGGTAAAGGTGACACTGGACAAGGAACTCAATCGTCCGACATCAGATACCGTGAAGCGCCTGGCCGGCATGAAGCTGCCGCCGATCGTCAAGATGAACCACTACATCTGTGATGCTCAGATTTGTGCCGTCGCCCAGAACGCCAAGGACATTCGTGCGGGGCACCGTTGTCCGATGCCGGCCGACGAAGTGCGGCGCGACCTTGACCCAGATGGTTGATCAAGTGGAACTTTGACCCTTCGGGCCCAAAAACAGGGCTGGCAGGGATCCGTTGTCCCGACCAACCCCTAGGTGTCCACTCAACTGACCTGAGGTATGCGGTACAGACCGTAAGTGATGTTCTCCAACCCGCCCCTCGGCGGCCAGTGCGTTACACGACCACCTTTGCGCCCTTGGTGCGGTTGCAGCGCCAGCACAGTGTCAGCAGGTTCTCAGGAATACTGAGACCGCCTTTGGACACCGGCATGATGTGGTCAACTTCCAGCAGCAAGTGCGGCTCGGCGGCCACTGAAACGCCGCACCCGGGGTTCTGACAGGTGTGGTTGTCACGGGCCTTGATCCATCCGCGCAGGTGAGCAGTCATCAGCGCGCGTTGTCCGGCCGCCGATTTCGCCCAGCGGATCTTCTCGACGAGCGTCGCAGACAGGGCTTCCAGAGTGCGGGCATCGAGTTTGATGCTCGTTGCCTGGCCACTGTTGCCTCCCGCGGAGGTGTACTGGAACTTGTAATGCGGGTACGGCACCGTAATGGGCGAGAGGTGGACACCGACCTGATTCCAGAAATCGTCAGCGTAGCGCTTGAGAATGAACGCGGGCGGATTGATCCTCGCCGTGATCTCCGCCTCGCGGCCCTTCACATTGGCGACAGCCTCTTCCAACCGCGAGATGTCTTCGGCAACGCGCTGGACGTCAGCCAGTGTCTCCTGGTCAGCCTTGATGGAGAAGTACTTCATGAGGTACTTGATCGGGTCGACGCTGGCGCTTCGCACAATCTGGAGGGATCCGTTGTGCACGTGCGGCTCATATTCGGCCACGTTGCGGTCACGCCGATTGTTCCAAGCCGAGTTGTTCTCGAACGTCGCCAAATGCGCATACTCGCCTGTGGAGGACGCTCCCAGCTCGAACGAACCCTCCGATCGGATCTCGGCCACGTAGCTCACTACTTCGTTGTGCTCGGCGACAACGGAGGCAACCTCCGTCCGTAGCCCCTGGAACTGCTCTGAGTTGAAATAGCGGCGCTTGCGGATCTTCCAGATGATCGGACTGGAGATCAGAACCAGGACAAGCGTGAAAAAGGTGACAGCGCCGTTACCCGTGATTCCACCAAGGCAGAGGGGCAACACAATGAGCAGCGTTATGTAGAGCGGTTTAGGCATGGTGAAGTCCCCCAAGAGTTGCTGTGATGTCGAAAGACCATTATGACGTGTGCTCAGGGCATCACTGCATGAACTGCCTCATGTGTCAGGGGAAAGGGCCAAAGTCCGACCGCTTAAAGGGGCGCACACATCAATCGCCTCACGGTTTTCAGGAGAAGTGCGGGACGGACCCCCGTGTCGTGTTTTCTCATCGGTGGCGGCTGGTGAGAATCAAAGTCTGTGCCGGCGGTGCCTCGGGGGCAAAAAGAAGCCCCACGTGATCGGTGGATCATGTGAGGAGTCTGGGAATCTCACCGAGGGAAGTAATCAGGTACCCAAGCCGAGACCACTTGTGAGTACTCCACAGAAAACCGTTACAGCTGTATGTAAAAGTAGTGGCGTTTTCATGCTCGCTGTGAACTGAAGTCGATTGAAAAGTCGGCCAGTTTTGACAAAAATCAAGCCAACTAGGGCAAAGCACACGAGGCTGAAATCTGCCAGGGCTACCAAGCTTTCGCACTAGGTAAGCCAAAACAAACCGTTCGTAATGTTTGCTGAGAGATTGGACAACGCTGCTGACACATCACTATGGTGATGAAAATACCCGGGTATTTTCATCACCATCATTGAACTCTTGCCTTGGTACTACAACAGATTGGGGAACAAAACATGCGTAATTTTCGTAAGCGGGCTCTAGTGCTCGGCACATCAGCTGTGCTCGCCCTTGCAGCGACCGGATTGGCGGCTGGATCGGCATTTGCGATCGGCGAGAAGCGGGGCTATACAGAGTGCCAGGCCAACCGCAGTGTGATTGTCACCAGCAACACGACTACAGCAGGCAGCCCGTCCTCTTTTGCCGTCGGACACTACGTAACCGGCGGCGGTACATTCAACTGGTCATCCGCAGGATATCACCAGGCAAAGCACCAAACGCCCGGTGGAACGTGGACAATCTCAACGACGGGCACGGTAGGTAGTGGCGGCGGTAGCTGCGGCTAATGATTGACAAGGTGATGAAGCGGTGGATCGGTAGAAGCGTTGTTGTCTTCGTTGCAGCAGTCTTGCTTGCGAGTTGTTCAGCTGAACTAGAGAAACCAGCAGAAGTTCTCGATACGGATCAGTCATACTTGCAGGAAACGGCAAAGACTTGGGCTGAGTACTACCATATTTCCGATCCACCGCCCGTCACTCCCGTCCGCTTCATCGGCACAGAAGAAGCCGACCAAGTACACCGCGATTGTTTGCTAGACGCGGGTTACCCCGTCAACAGTTTCGGAATGATTGATTTTCCTGAGGATCAAAAGCAACAATTCGACCTTGCGGAGTTCATTTGCAAGCTGCAATTCCCACTTCCTGAGCGGTACACCCAGGTCTGGAGCGATGCAGAAATTTCCACCCAGTATGACTGGACTGTTCAGTATGTGATTCCCTGCCTGGAACGAGAAGGACACCGTATCTCTACTCCGCCTAGTGAGACGGTCTTCTTGGAAACTTGGCGATCAGACGCTTTCTACCCTTTCAAGGACGTAAAAGTCGATCTGCCCGGTGCACAGTTCAACCAAGAAATGACGCGGCTGGAGAACCTCTGCCCGCAGATCGCGCCCGGCTCTGTGCTTTTCGATGGTATGAGCATTTCCGATTGGACGGCCACTCGTTGAGCTCGGAATCGAGTCGGCAAAGCATTGCAGGCCGAACATCCACATCATCTAGGGTTCCCGAGGCCAAAGCTGAACGACGGCTAAGGCATGGTTGGAACCTTCTGGCGGGCGGAATCCTTGTGCTGGGATTAGGCACCGGAATCGGTTTTGCGGCCAAGACCGTTCTGATTCCTCCGCCCGATCCCATCAAGGCCTCAACTTTCACGTATGTTCCCGTGCGGGCAGGGGAAGTTGGTTCCACACTCGACATCAGCGCCACGGCACAATGGAACACGCAGAATGCCGCCGCCAATCAACTATCAGGTGTCGTAACCAGCATCGCAACATCTAGCGACGGCCTGTACTCACAGGGTGAGGTTTTGTATTCCGTCAACCAAATCCCCGTGGTTGTTGCCATAGGTGATGTGCCGGCGTTTCGCTCGATAGGTGCTGGTGACCAAGGCGACGATGTAGCCCAAGTTCAACAGATGCTCGCTGACTTGGGGTTGTTTGTCGGATCAGTCAACGGTAAGGCCGGATACGACACCGTAGCCGCAATTTCAGCATGGCAGGATGGTCTGGGAACCAAAAACACAGGGCGGGTTGAATTTGGCCAAATCATTTTTCTACCCTCCCTTCCTGCGCGAGTAACAGTCGACTCTGCGGTTATTTCAAAAGGCTCCGCACTGTCCGGCGGCGAGCAGACCATCCGTCTAACTGACAACCAGCCAACCTTTTGGTTGTCGGTTACCCCCAGCCAAGCAACCACGTTGCGCGCTGGGCTTGAGGTCCAGATTTCTTCACCCAATGGGAACACCTGGCACGCAGTAACAGATGGACAAGAGGCCGACAAAGAATCATCCACCATCAATGTGAGCCTCAAGTCAGCAAATGATGGTCCCATCTGCGCGGATCAATGCCGGGAACTCAAATTCAACGACCGCAGTGTGCTGCCTTCCAAGGCAATCCTGACAAAACCTGTCAAAGGGATGGTCATTCCAACATCGACCCTGGTAGTTTCGGCCCAGGGCGACACCGTGGTCGTGGACGAGGCTGGCACAGCTGTCCCTGTCTCAGTCCTTGCCTCTGCTCGCGGAATGTCCGTCGTTGAAGGCGTCGACAATGGGACGAAGATTAGGTTACCTGGCAGAATTAGCGATTCAACGGCAGAAGATCCAAAACAATGAACCGCAGTATCAGACCGTCGTTGGAAGCCCAGGAACTTTCCTTCGGATATAGTTCTGGATCGAGCCTTCTGGATAACTGGTCAGCATCCTTTTATCCAGGAACGATCACAGCACTTACCGGGTCGTCTGGACGCGGAAAGTCAACTCTTCTCTACCTTCTCGGGTTGATGCTCACGCCGTCGGCTGGTGAGATATTGGTTGAGCAACAGTCGGTTAGTTACCGCTCAGACGCAGAGAAGGCCTGGCTCAGAGCTCACCGCTTTGGTTTCGTCTTCCAAGACGCCGCCCTCGATATCACGCGCAGCGTCATGGACAACGTGACGGAAACAGCCTTGTACCGTGGTGAGCCTCGCAAAGCCAGCGCATCAAGAGCTTTGGACCTTCTCGACCGTTTCGAAGTTGATGTTCATCCAAGTCGGAAACCAAGCCAGGTTTCGGGTGGGCAAGCGCAACGGATCGCGCTCTGTCGAGCTCTACTATTCCAACCCAGCATTGTTTTAGCCGATGAACCCACGGGAAATCTGGACCCAGCATCGAGCAAGATCGTCATTGGAGCCCTCCGCGAGCACGCCGATTCGGGCGGAACCGTGCTGATCGTCACCCATTCACCTGAGATTGCTTCTGGGTGCGACAACGAGATCGTGCTGTGAAGACACTCCGTCCGATTGCACTTGAGGCACTAGCATCTGCTCGATCTCAACCGGTGGTTTCAGCGCTCACGGTTCTAATGGTGGCCGCCATGGTGTTCACGGTCATGCTCACTACAGGCAAAGCTGTCGGATCTGAGCAGAAAGTACTTGGAACCATCGACTCCATCGGCACACGAACACTAGTCGTTAGAGCGGAAGCAGACGCTGGAGTACTCAACGACGTCATGAGTCGTGTGGAGGATATTGTTGGGGTGACATGGGCGCTGGGCTTCTCACCAGCCCAAGACGTAACGAACTCAGCGTTCGAGGACGGGACCCCGGTTCCGGTCAGATTCGCCTACGGAACGCAACTCGGTACCCTCAGCATCCCTGAGCGACAGCCCATCTCAGATGACCTTGCCTATGTTTCTCCCGAGGCGCTATCCCAGCTTGGACTTGACTACCCCTCTGGCAGCATTTCATTAAACAGTGGCGCCGCCATCGCTGTAGTTGGCGAAATCGAAACTCCCGAGGTCTTGGACCGATTTGAACCTCTAGTAGTTGTTCCGCGGCAGGACAGCACCACTGATAACCAGCCGCTGGGCTTGGTCGTAGTCACTGTCGATGCACCTGAGAATGTGGAAGCCGTTGGTAAGGCAGTACTTAGTGTGCTTGCAGCCACTGACTCCACGAAGGTCAAGATCGAATCCAGCAAGGAGCTCGCCGATCTGCGTGCAATTATCCAGAGTCAGCTTGGCAGCTTCTCCCGAACATTGGTCCTTGCCCTCTTCTCCGTCACGGCGGTGCTCCTCACCGTTGTCATGACTGGACTGGTCTTGATGCGGCGAAAAGACTTTGGTCGGCGTCGCGCTCTCGGCGGAACTCGATCATTCGTCTTCCTTATGCTGCTCTTGCAAACATCCATATTGTCGCTAGCAGGTGCCCTGGCAGGCTCCCTGACATCGCTGGCCCTGTTGGCCGGCAGCGGGGACCCGCTACCAGGAATGGCCTTCTCGGTCTCCGTGATTACGCTGACTCTCGGGACTGCGTTGGTTGCAGGCGTTATCCCCGCTCTGATCGCGAGTAGGCGCGAACCAATGAAAGAACTCCGAGTGGCCTGACTTTTGGTGCGCAAGCAGATGCGTTAAAGTTGCAGCGTCGACCTCCAATTCATGCATAGTTCCAGTCCCCGGTGCAGGTGGATGCTGCTCTAACCCAGAACCCCCAGGTCAGCGTATTTCGTGCTGCCGGCCTCAGGTACATCCCCTCTTCTACACCCAATCATGAAGATTGTTCGATTGACCGCAATAGCCAAGTGATTGCAAGTAGCACTTCTGCGGAGCGGTTGCTCCATGTACCGGCGATGGGTGATCCAGTTCTAGCTACGAGAATCCTGTCGAGCTATCGACGGCTGGAGACAAACCCCTCCACCTAAAAACAGGCCACCCCCAATTAGCTGCGCACTGAAAAGCTTTAACTGTGTCTCGCGCTACGGAATGAACACGATAGGAAGAAACGAAGAATATGGATCCAAGAAATTCGTTCAGTGGTTTGGGTGGACCGTCAGGACAAGGATTTAGTGAGATTCTTGGGCCCCCCGAAGGCCGATACTTCGGAGGTGGGTTCCGCCGGGTTTCCCACCGAATCGAACACGCCGCTGACACTGGATCGGCATCGCAGATAATGCTCAATGCTGTCGGGTCCGCTTTCTATCCGGAGGACTGGTCGCTCGACGCGTCTGGTAAGCCCAGAACAGTCCATTTGAGCACCTTCGACGCCCTAGCACTCACAGCCGCGACCTTGAGACATGCAGCTTCGGGAAATGAGCGAATGAACCGGCTCCTCACTGATTGTTCAGTACGGAGTGTTCGCGTCAAGGCTCCCGCCCGGACTATCACTTCCATTCTAGGTATCGACATCACAGTGCAAGGTACAAAGTCAGCGGACGAGGTTGGCGGGTGGCACATCACATCTCGGGTTGGAGGCTTCACTGTCGACCTTGACCTCTCTCCTGAAAACTGGGGCTTCTTACCTATTGACGAGCAACTCCATCAGCCCAGCGGCTCGGATCCATTCATGGAGGGGTGGATGACACCGTTGGCCTCTACTGCAATACGCACGGTTCAGGAGCTCGATGGCACTTCCATCACATTGACGTGCCTTGAGGAGATGGCGATGTTCGGGCAGCTCAGTCAGCTTGTCGTCTATACAACCAAAGACACGGACCGCCATGGTATTCCGAATCTTTGGTTGCGGCAGTTGTCATTGGCGCGAGCCGCACGAACCCCCTCCGCACGGATCGAGGCGCGGACGACCCTAACACGCGACCGTATCTTGCGTATAGGTGGTGACACCCTCGTTGACATTCGGGTCAGCTTTGAAACAGACTACGGAGCGGTGGCACAAGCCTCGTTTGGTTACCGTCCCCTTTGACCCCGTACTCCAGTTAGTTTCAGTTAGTTCCAACGAAACATAGGAACAGGTACTATATATTTCTAACAAGTTGAGATGAAGGGAGCTTGGGTGGCGAAGCAGGAACGTGCGATTGCAACACGTGAGGCGTTGATGGTTGCGGCCGGAAAGGTCTTTTCCCGGCTTCACTTTGAGACCGCTCGCGTCGCGGACATCTTGGAGGAAGCCGCGGTCACGCAAGGCGCCTTCTACTTTCACTTCCCCAAGGGGAAGAAGCAGATCGCCGAAGAACTGATCGAGCTACAGAACGAACAGTTCATTGAACTCCGGGACAAACTCGCCCGTTCTGATTTGGACGGCTTGTCGGGAGCGCTCGAACTGTCAGATGTGCTTGGGCATCTCCTCCAGTCAGAGCCAATTGCTCAAGCCGGCATCCGGTTAGTCACCCAGGCATCCACGCTGTTCCCTGGCGTTGCTCATCTACCAGACCCGGCGTGGCTCGAAGCTATTAGTGCCTACCTCTATCGCGCGGATGGCGAGGGTAATCTGCGCAAAGACGTAGACATCCCGATGGCTACGAGGACAATCGTTTACCTTTTCACAGGCGCGCAGGTGAGCTCCTTCGTCAACGATGCGTGGGAAAATCTGCCTTACGCACTTGCAACCATTGAGCCGTATGTCTTGGGAGCTCTCGCAGTCGAAGGTTTTACCCGAACTTATCCTTCGACGTAGCAGGGAATCATCGCAAGCCATGGGATCTTCTGCCTAGTCCAGAAGCTCGATGCTTGGGCGAGTCATGTGCAGGGGTGGATACTCGCCCAGTATCTGGAAGGCCGTGTAGGTTCCGGCGAATTCACGGTCTGAGACCAAGAGCGCAGTTGCGACGGCGACTTCCGCCGCAGCAACGGTTCCCGAACCAGCCAGCAGTCTGCCTCTTAAGGAACGACCATCGCTGGAAACTACCTCTGCCATCAATTTCACTCGTACTCGATCAAATTCGGGGATCGGCTTCAACCCTGGAGATTCGATGATCGGGCGATAAACTGCAGCCTGGTTGGCTTTGGCGGCGAGGGAGGGAAACGCCTCCTTCAAGAGCGCCGTGTCCATATCGATCGCCGCCATGGTTGTTATATTGGGGATATTTGAGGAACGGTAAAGGGCCATCGCATCTCCTGTGGCAATGATGACACCTGAGGGGTGTCCGCCCCAGACGGGCAGCTCTCTTATCCTGGCCACGCCGCGCACACTGTGTTCACGACCGGCTTGGAATGAAATTCCAGGACTAGACAGCACCACATTATGACTCGCAGCTACTCCGGCGCTCTTGAGCCTTGCCCCGGACGGGAGCGTGAGCAAGGTTGCAGAATCTGGCGTTCGACCTAGTGACCGGACAAGCTCATTCACGAGCAGTTCACTAAACCAAGTTCCCATACCCGCACCGGTCACCATCGCGACCCCGCGACTACGCGCATGATCGCTGAGTGACCACGCTGTTTTGTGAACTTGAAATTCATTGGAGGCATCAACGTAGTGCACACCGGAATTGAGACATGCGTCCATCAATGGTCTCGCTGTCTTGACGTAGGGGCCGGCGAGATTGATGACACCAGCGATACCGTCCATGAGTGGACGAAGATCACCGTTTAGCTCGGAGACACGGTAATCGATGTCCATCGTGCCGGCCAGCTCGACCACTCGCGAAGAGTTTCGGCCCGCAAGAATCACTGGCAGACCGACACTCTTGGCTTGCTCTAGACCCAAGACCGCTAGGGCGCCTGTGCCGTACACGAGCCAGGATTGCTGCACGTTCTGGATACTTGAAATGGCTTAACCTCTTCACTCAATAGCACCCTCCTCGACCGGAGAAAGCATGCTGTACGACTTTGCTCAAAAAACCGTTACAAGGGTATGATTTGAACAAGTTCATGGTCTATGCGGGGGCCAATAATCAGCCAGAGCTCCCTCGTGTTAAGGGTATTGCTTTCAACCTTGGACCAAAAATTTGGCACCGAAACTTTTGTGACCAGCACCTAAGGTGCTGGGAAAATGCGACTTTTCCTTGGAGGAACAATGATCATGCGTCGGACCCTCAGATCAGCCTCGGTCTTCATCGCTGCACTGACTCTGGTCAGCTGCACTAGTGGGGCCACTTCGAGCCGCGAAACAGACCAGGCTACTTTGACGCAGGAACGGCTCATCAACTCACTTACGCAGGGGACCCATGAAGTTTACGGGGCCGCCGCCGATAGCGGAGGCGGGAGCGCTGAGGCAAGGATTGAGATCCCTCTCGATCGCGATGGCCTAGAAATTTGGGCCCTATGCTCGGGCGGTAACGGCAAGGCCCTTGTCAGCCTGAACGGTGAAGGCCCGTTCGAGTTGTCGTGCGATGAAGATGGGTCCATCCAGGAGATCACCAGTTCGCTCGTCGTCCAAGGTAGTCGCTTGCTCATTTCGGTCGTAGACGCACCAGAGGCCGCGACATGGTCTGTCGCAGCCTCTGGTGTCCCCCAAAGTTAGAACTCGTTCGCTAGCCTGCTGCTACACGGCAATCGACACCTGTGGGCAAGAATGCAGTTCCAGCCACACCGTTGTACTTAAACATCACGAACGTACCCATCGGGTACGCGTTGTATACCTGACCGAAGCTCAGCTTCGGCGACGTGCAGGAGACACCGAGAGCGACCGCGTTCGAGTAGCCCCCACCCAAGTTGGCATTCAGAACACTGAAAGAAATCCCTCCGCCAGCTGTGATGGAAGCGGTCTGGGTGACCGTCTTTGACAGTGTGCATGTTCCCCCAGGATTCCGGCACGATGTGAGCACGTTCGTCATCCGAGTGTTCGGCTGCTTGGAGGTCACTTGGAAGGTCGCGTAGGGCACAAACCCGGCTCTACTTTCGTCGCCGGCCGGAGCGAACTCGGTCGCATTCTCCGCGTGCTTTAGGACCTCGGGTGAGAATGTGACTTCACTTGACTTGTCTGCGGTCGCAGTTTCCGCCGCCATCCCAGGCGAAACACTTGCAAACATCATCGCCAAGGCTATCGCCCCGGCCGCCAGAATTTTCTTCATTGCAAACTTCCGTTCTTTCCGAGTGAATTGATATGAGGGGCACATTGGGCTTCAAAGGGAGCCCAATACCTGAGTGCCATCATGCCCACCCCACGTCGCTCAGTCGCGACGATCCAGCAGCATTGTGAGGTGCACCTCTCCTCAAAATAGAGCATACCGCCATAACGGTTTGTGTCACAAGCTGATGACCTTGGATCAATCTTTGGCCATCGTAATACGGGAGGCAGGTGAGTTCTTTTTCGACATGTTCCATGGGGTTCTCCTCCAGTGATGGCTCCCCGAGCCGGGGAGCACACCTCTATCGCCCAACGGTTTTTGGGGTCGTGTTGAGATGGGGCTCGTGCCGCGTTTTCCTGGTGCACGGACACCAAGGCTGTATTCGAATCTGCGACTTTTCGCTCCCAATGCGGATGCTCTAGTGAGCCTTAGCTACACCCAGGTACGCACTTCTGGCCGTAGCCGGGGCATGCTGGCCTGTCCCGATATTCTTTGGCCAAAAGCCAACCTAAAAGGAGCAACATGCCTGTACCGTCCCGCGAACATGCCCCGATCCTGAGAAAGTTGCCGAAGGAGATACGGAATGTTTCCCCGAAGCTTTCTTTCTTCACGTGGCACGTCCTAGACGAAGGCGGACCGCAGGTCTACATCGACTCGGTGCACCACGCAGCTGGCAACCGGGGCGGCGGCGAATCGTTCGACGGCGCCGAAAACCGCATCGTGGCCAAGGGCCAGATCAGGCTTGGCTGGTCCGACCGCGAAGATGGCATTGGATTCGCGTTCTCCGTAGCGGACGCGAAAGAGATCACCGACCTCGAAGGTACGGGGACTCTTGACCCCGAGTTTGAAGGGCGCCCCGGGCTGGAATCCTACTAAGCCCCGAGAGGCACCAGGACAGACCATTCCCTCATTTGACGCTAGTTTGCTTGCATCACCATTCCATCAGTGACGACTGCTGTGATGAGACCAGCCTTGGTCTTTGAGAGAGGGTGGTCATGGGTAGACAACACAGCGGCAAACTGCTGGACCGCGATCCTGGCCGTTTCGCTGTCCTCACTATCAGGATCGAAGTTGGTCATTGCCTGTGCCCTAGAGGCGCTGTAGGGAAATATCGCGGATGCACTGCATGCTGCGTTCAACATCGTAGGGAGAGTCTTGGCCCTCGACGGACTCATTTCATTAGCTAAAGTAACAAGCTTGCTAGTTTTTGAAGCGCCAGCGCTAGCCAGCTTCAACCTACCCGGGGCAGACCCATGTACTATGAAAATACATAGATACCTCCGGATAACGTCCCTCTTGTCACTAAAGTGATTAGGCACCGTTGGCTGTAGATTATGCAAAGAACGGCTCGCACCTAGTGCGGGCCGTTCTGCTTTGGGGCCACGGCAGACCAGGCTACGGATCGGGCTGCTCTCCACTCACTCTTGCGTCCGCCGTCTTCCTCCACCCCGGTAGCGCGCTGTCAAGCGCTTCCAGCCGCCAGTGCAATATCTCTCGGTGATGTGTCTTGTGGTGCTGTGTGGCCATCCAAATTCCCAGCACATGTTCTGTCTCGGTCGTAGTCTTCGGATGTCTGGGTAGGCGACCATGCTCGGCAACGAATTCAACTACTCTGCCAAGCTGTTCCCGCCACCGCCGGTCCCACTCGCGCTCCAGATCTGTTGTGATCCAATCTTCCCAACACCCCCATCTCGCGGGCCTTCGCCCATCCCAAGGTCTGCGCCAAGTGTGAATGGCGCTGGTCCGAAAGCCACACGTAGAGAGACGCTTCACGGTCCTTCGTGCCATGGATGGTGGGATAGTGGCCGTGGGTAGCGATGAAGTCTCGAAGCTCGGCCAGATGCCTGTGCCACACCTTGGATGGCCCTCGAGGCGCTTCTGCCCGTGCCACGGCCAAGTCAGGATCAATGGCTCTGCGGCCTTCGAGATGCCGATGGATTGTCCCGACGCGGGAGCCCGTCAGTTCGGCGATTCGGGGAACCGGGAGGCCAGCAGCGTACATTCGGTCCCACGCCTCGTGATTCGAGTCAGCGATCTGTGCCATGGGGGGCCCTTTCCAATCGTCGTAGATTGGGGCCAGCCTAGCTGCGCTGATTGACCGGCGCACCGTGTAGTAGTGGAAAAATGCATGTCACGGAATCAATTGTCGCCGACAATCGCGGGGCGATTGCATCGGTGCGGCATCCTGAGACTGGCTGATTCGGCCCATCGGTCGGGGCCACAGGATCTCCTTCACTTCCTCGGTGACCAATCGCCAAATGCGTTCATTCATAAAAAAACTTGCCGGAATCGAGGTCTGATAATACTGAGCGACCAGTGTGTCACTTTGCCCGCCCTACCTGCCACAAGGAACAGTCTTAGTCTGACTGAGCGAGAGAGGTTTGAGACGATTGCTCTTGATGTCCAGCCGGCAGTCGCGTCAGTTGGTGTGCCCCTTGCGTGGCGTGAACGTGTGCCACTTGGAAGGCCCCCCAACAGGCTGATCCTCCGACGAATACCCACAACCACGCATCGCTACCGCACCCCTCGACTAAAGCGAGTGCCAAGAGGACTCCAGTACCCATAACCGTGACCGCACATACGAATCCGAGCAGAAACTCGCGCTTGGTCCCGCCTTCCATCTGAGCCAACGTGTCGATACGAACGGGCTCCACATCTGAACCGCCCAACACAAATTGTCGGGCCACCCTCGTCCGTTCAGAGTAGAGCCTGATTGCTTTCCGGACCATGATCGTCAGGTTCAAGACCCCAGCGACCACTGCGATCACCAGGAATAAGGTTTCGCTACTCCGTGAGGCGGCTGAGATCACAAACGCAGGGGACAGCAATGTCCAAGCGATCGCTGAGGAGAATCGCCACCAAGGGACGTATTGAGCAGCAATCAAATACCCTTGTCCCCGGAGTTTGAGTCGCTCAAGAACCATCTGCCTTGCTGAATCTTTCTCGACGCTGAGGGCCGCCGATGTCCATTCAATTGTCCGGCTGGCTCGCGCAGCGCCTGAGAGCTGACCCAAGCCGACTACCAATCCAAGAACCGTAGCGCCGACTGCCAAGATGGCACCGAAAACAGTAAGGATGTCGGTGTCTTTCGGTATCCAGTCCATGGCATGACTCTACTGGCCGCAAATGGATACAGGAGGTACCTCGCCAACATGCCCACTCCGACTTGCTTATTCTCCGGCCGAGAGGTTCGCATCAGGGACGTTTTGGTGGCGAGGTCGCATTGGGGCCAAGCCGAACACTTCCCCTCGCAGTATCGAATGTAATGTTTCTGATACGTTGGATGAATATTTGAACAAGTAGTGAGGGTACCTGTGGGTAACGAGAAGGCCACCGACCAGTTTGTGCGTGAATTGTTGCGCGACATCGACGTCACCAAGCCGTGGGAGCAGGACGGGGGACCCAAGTGGAAGCGTGATGCGCTGGCGAACGGTTCCAAGTCGAAGACTGCGAGAGCCGAAGGCAAACCTGAGTTCGTCTTCGTCGTCGATGATTTCATAGTCGTCATCGAGGACAAGAAGGAGTCACGGTTCACCCGGTACCTATTAGACGGGCAGATCGATACGGATCATCCTTACCGTTCCGACTACGCACTCAACGGCGCAGTCCACTACGCATCCGCTATGCTCGCTAACGGTACCCCACACGATAGCGGGATCTTTGCAGTAGGTATCGGCGGTGACGAGCATCATCACGAAATCGCCGTCGCATACATTTCGCCAGGGATCATCAAGCAGCTCGAAGATCTCGACAACCTTGATGTCTTCGCCGCCGACAAGATCGTCGAATATCACTCCGTCGCCGTCCTCGGCAATAAGCCGCGGGCCGAACGACAGCTCGACTCGGTCAAGGCAGCAGCGTCACAGCTTCACGAGGGGATGCGGAACTACGGATCGGTCGAGAATGATCGTAAGGCCCCGCTTGTTTCGGCGATTTTGCTAGCTCTCCGAGACCCCGATTTCTCAGTTGAAGACCTCAAGGGCTCCTACGATGAACGGAGACCCAATAGTTGGGACGGCAAAAAGATCTATGACGCGGCTTCCAACTACATGGACTCACAAGGGTTCGGTCCAATGCAAAAGATCGGCACGTTGCTGGACCAGTTTGCTTTCATCGCGAAATCTCCATCCCTAAACCGCGTAAATTTGGACTTGGGAATGACACCCATCAAGTCGTTCACGCAGATCCTTCAATCCGAGGTTCTGCACGTGGTCACCAATCCCTCAATGAGTTCATTCGACGTGCTCGGTAACTTCTACCACGAGTTCATTTCTTACGGCGGTGGAGACGGCAACACGCTCGGCATCGTCCTGACGCCCGATCACGTGACGACACTGATGGCCGAACTGATTGACATCGGTGCTGGTGATTGGGTGCTTGACCCAACTGCCGGAACAGCGTCGTTCCTGATCGCCGCCATGCAGCGAATGTTTAAGGACGCTGGCAACGATGAGGCTGTCAAAGAGGACATCCGAGCAAACAGGCTTCACGGGATTGAACTACAAGATAAGCTCTTTGCCATAGGCACCACGAACATGATCCTTCGCGGCGATGGCAAAGCGAATTTTCGTCGCGACTCAATTTTTGAGGCCCCTGTCCGAGAGATGCGAGGTGACAAACTCGACGCCAACGGCAACTGGATCCAAGGTCATGGCTTCACGAAGGTGCTGCTAAATCCGCCGTACTCTCAATCGAAAGACGCAACGACACGTCATCTTTCGGAGCTCGCATTCATTGAAAAGGCCCTGTCATTCCTCAACACCGGTGGCCGACTCGCAGCCATCGTCCCGCAGTCGGCGATGGTAGGGAAAACCAAGGAAGATAAAGCGCGTAAGGCTTCCATCCTAAAGAACCACACTCTTGATGTGGTCATAACCATGAATCCCTCGACATTCGCCAACTCAGGTGTAACACCACACGCTGTTGTGGCGCTTTTCACGGCTGGTAGGCCCCACCCGTCGGACGCCATGGTGAAATTCGTAAACTACGAAAACGATGGTTACAAAGTCGCGATGCACCGTGGACTCGTCGACACGGGAACAGCTGCGTCGCGGCGAAAACACCTTCGCGACGTCCTGCGCGGCAACGCCGACGACGATACACGATTTATTGTGCGGTCAGAGATTAAGGCAACTGACGAGTGGCAACACTCGTATTTCTACTTCAACGACCAGCCGCCGACTCACGACGACTTCTTGGCGACGGTTGCCGATTATCTAACTTGGCAGGTAGACATGCACGCACACGGGCGGGGAGACCTGATCACGCCGAAGCCTTTCGACGAGGTCCCAGGTGAGACATCGGTTACAGCGAGCGTGATTGAGCAATGAGCGCCCTTACTGAGCTGAAGTTTGAACCGATGTATGTCCTTCAAGCCGAAGGCCGAGAAGGTGGCCTATTCCAGGCGCACAAGGGCAAACGACTGATCACGGCTGACCGGAGGGCTGGCAAGACACCTTTCGTGGCCGGCTCTAGGATGAACAACAGCATCACTGACTTCGCTGATACTCCGGCGCTGTTTCCCGGCGGGTGGGTGACGCTGATTTACAACGGTGATGGCGGCACCGGTCACGCAAAGTACCAGCCGGCACCATTCAGTGCATCTGATGATGTGATTGCACTTGAGCCATTGTCGGTTGAAGCCTCCGAGGCATCCCTGCTTTTCATCGCTTGCCTGCTTACTCATCAATGTGTGCCGAAATTTGGATTCGGTTACAAGTTGACTCTGCATCGACTCAGCCGTCAGAAGATCTTGGTGCCCGTGACCACCGATGCCTACGGCATTCGGACCGTTGACTGGGCGGGAATGTCTCGTTTTGGGGAGGAGTTGTTCGTCGAGGCGCATTCGCAAGCGCGCGCTGCTCGTTGGACTTGTCCCATAGATGACGAGGAACTCCCGAACCTGAAATTCGAACCGAGGCCCATCATGGATGTCTTTGAGACGATGCATGCCGCCGGAAAGTGGCTGGATCATAATAAGGCCGTCCTTCACGGTGAACCTTCTGTGCCGTACGTCACTCGTTCGGGTGTTGGTAACGGAGTCGGTGCGTTTCTGCCACATCAAAGCTTCGATGCTCCTAACGACGGTAATGCCATCTCAATAGGCGTCTCTACGTCCACCGTGTTCTATCAGCCCGTAGCCTTCTACACCAGCAAGGAAATTCAAGTCCTCCGGCACCCGAATCTCTCTGTTAATAATGGGCCTGTACTGGTAGCAATCATCCGTGCACAAATGAGCAAGTTTCAATGGGGCAATGGAGCGTCACTTGTGCGGCTTAAGGCAACCCGCATCATGGTTCCCGTAAGTACCGATATTGATGGCAAGTCCATCGTCGACTGGGATGGGATGAGTCGCTATGGGCGCGTCCTGAGAGGCCAGGCGGAACGCTCACTTGACACTGTGTTGAGCACCATTCTGGAAGCTGTTGCGGCGTGATTGAGAAACCCCGCACGTTCGCCGGCATCGGGACCACGATCCGTGAAGCCCGGATAAAGCGGGGCTGGTCCCAAACGGTTCTCGGTGAGCGAGCGGGCGTATCTCGTCCCACAGTTGCTCGAATTGAAGCGGACCACGACATCTCGACGGCGACTCTTTCCAAGGTCGCCACCGCACTTGGGCTCACGGTGGAGCTAGAAGTCAGGGAATAGCCCTTACGCATGGCGCCGGTCCGACCCGCGCCGTTTCGTATGTCTTAGTTCATAAGTAGAAACGATGGTTGACTGGGTCAATCTAACCCTGTTGAGCATAAGGACATCATGAAACTGGTTGCTGTTTCGTTAAAGAACTTTCGTGGCTATGAGCAGGAGCAGTGGATCGAATTCGGTGACCTCACCACTGTGGTCGGACGAAACGATGCGGGCAAGTCGACGATCCTTGAGGCGCTAGACATCTTCTTCGGCGGCGGTGTCGTGAAAGCGGACAACACCGACAAGAACGTTTTGACAGATGACAACTACTTCGAGATCAGCTGCAAGTTCTCAGAGGTTCCTTCAAGTCTCATCCTGGATGCTCAGGCGGAGACAACTCTCGGCGCGGAGCACCTGCTTGACGCTGATGGGCATCTGCATATCAGGAGAAGGTGGGTTTGCACTGGCGCGAAGCCAAAGGAAGAAATCCATGCGGTCTGCCAGCACCCGGCGAACGAGGGTCTAAATGAACTGATCGTTTTGGGTAATGCGGGGCTGAAGAAGTTGGCCCAGAATCGCCTAGACACTGACGCTTATGCCGCCGTCAACAAGTCAACTAATCCTCAACTCCGGACTGCGCTCTGGGGAACTGAAGAATTGGTTTTGGAAGAAACTTCTGTGCCGCTGAGCAAGGAAGACGGCGGGAAGATCTGGCAGAAACTTGCAACCTACCTTCCTCATTTCGCACTGTTCCAGTCTGACCGTAAAAGCACCGATGCTGACGACGAAGTCCAAGAGCCAATGAAATTGGCGATCGCGGCAGCTTTGGCTGAAGAATCCGTAAAAGAGCTTCTTACTCAAGTTGTCGATGCGGTAAGAATTCGGGCGACTGAACTTGCCACGCGCACCCACGAGGCATTGGCCGAGATTGACCCCGCAGTGGCAGAAGGATTGATCCCGGATTTCAAGAGTGATCCACGTTGGAACAGTTTGTTTTCCGTCGCTCTGCAAGGCTCCAACGGAGTCGCTATCAACAAACGTGGATCTGGCGTTCGGCGGCTGATCCTAGTGAGCTTCTTCAAAGCCGAAGCTAAACGCAAGCTTGAAGAGAACGATAAGACTTCAGTGATCTACGCACTTGAGGAGCCAGAAACTTCGCAGCATCCCCACAATCAACGTATCCTCCTGGACTCATTCAGCGCCATGGCAGAGGCTGACGGTACTCAGTTGATCCTCACTTCCCACAGTCCGGGCTTTGTTTCCCACCTACCGGCGAAGAGTCTCCGGTACGTGCGTAAGGACCCTTATTCCGGTGCACCTACTATTTCCGAAGGCACGGATGACACTTGGACTGAGCTAGCTGATGAGCTTGGGGTGCAGCCGGACAACCGGGTAGTAGTCCTGATTTGTGTGGAAGGTCCCCATGATGTGACCTCGCTCCAGCAATTGTCCAAGGCTCTCCATGAGAGCGACCCTGAAAAATATCCCAATCTCATAACGGACCACAGATTTGCTTTCGTCCCTCTTGGCGGCGGAACACTCGGGCAATGGGTCAGTAATCGCTATCTGAAGGGTCTCGGCCGGAAAGAGTTCCATCTGTACGACGGCGATGTCAAAAAGTACAAAGGTTCCGCCGATCAGGTAAACGCCAGAGGCGACGGCTCGCACGCGATAACCACAAAACGATTAATGATGGAGAACTATCTTCATCCTGAAGCGATTTTCCAGGCTTTGGGCGTTCACGTTGAGTTTGACCACCAAAGCAATGTGCTGAATCTAGTGGAGGCCGCAACGAAGAACACTGAGGGCGTTCGTCCCATGAAAAATGGGGTGGTTAAGGGACGCCTTGCAGAAAAAGGTTTTGGCCAAATGACAGCTGCCCTACTGGATGAATCTGATCCCGATGGTGAGGTTAGAGGTTGGTTCGAGCACCTCGACAAAATGGCCCGATCGTAAAGTGAATATGAGGTTCTAACCCGATGAAGTGAGTGCCCCGTAGTTGAAACTGGACACTCACTTTTTCATTGCGGACGTCTGTTGGGGCTGCTCGCTGTAGAGGCTGGGAGTCAGTGCCTATCGGGGGTATGGATATTAACGCTTGGGTAATTCCCATTGTCATTGCAATTTTGGGACTTGCCGGCGTCGCCGTCGGCGGAGGGCTAGCAGCCACATCACTATTGCGGGTGCGTCTCATTGACAAGGTCCGGGAGGACTCTCGGGGCCATAGGGACTTCCAAGTCCGCGCGGTGGAGGCGATGAATGAGCTAGGAACATCATCGGCCCACCTCATCGCCAAACGGATTTCGACCCTTACTCAAGCCCATGACGCGGCACTGCTTATAGTGCATTGAATTTCGACCAGAGTCGGCCCTAAATGAGGATTCCTCGTCGGTAGCGAACTTGCTGCGTTACGGGATGCTGGCAATCAATTTTGGCACGCTCTCGCCCATACGCGCAGTTCTGCTCTTATATTGACTACCCTTACAGCTAGGCTGACAGTGCCCGAATCTCGTATTCAACTTGCCGCCGTAGGAAGATTTAGACAAGGAACCTAATCCCAATGACCGTAAAATTACCGCGCTTAGTCGATTCTGGCGGCTTCAAGATCAAAGATAAGTCCTTCTACGTTGCCAGTGATGCTGAAGACAACATCCAGAGGATTGGCTCTGTGCCGGAGCTTCTCGCAGCGATCAAGAAAGTTAAAGGCACTACTAAACGAGAACTATGGTTCCGTGGTCACAGACAGTGGTCGTGGCGCTTAGAACCTACATTCTTCCGCGACACCGAACGGTATCCTAAATTTTCCAAGGAAGAAATCAAGGCGGGCAACACCATAGGCCAGATGGAATTCGAGCTAGGAAATCTGGAAGCGACCCTCCAGGTCGTGAAGAAAGTCGTCGAGGACCGCGGCCACAAGACCGTATCTAATAGCGAAGTGTTACTGCTCGCGCAACACTATGGCGTCGATACGCCATTACTGGACTGGACTACTTCACCGCTAGTCGCGGCTTGGTTCGCGCTCAACAAGGCCTCGAAGCTCGACCCGACCAACCCTCCAGTGCTGTGGCTTTTGGATCCTCAGTTTGTAAATACTGGAGCCTTCTATTCAATACCTCCACGACTTGAGGACGGGGCTGGTGTGGACATCGAGGAGTTATTTCCGCTACTCCACTTATCCGCGAAAGCGATGAAGCAAGATGACACTCCGATGGAGTTTCCAGTGGCGCTCTTCTCTAATAGTGACTTCACGTCGAGAATCGGACGCCAATCTGGGAAGTTCACCTATTCAGGCCCAGCGCGATTATTTAGAAATGTTGCCACGGGAGGTGCGACGCTCGGTAACAATGGTGAACGCCCTTTCGCTCCTCTCCTTCTCGATGTCAAGCGCGCACCCTCGATGATGAGAGAGTTAGACATACTCGGTGTGAATGAAGAAACCGTGTATGGAGGTCGTTCCATCGACGAATCAATCGAGAAGGAATTAAAGGATGCTGGTCTCCGTCGCAACGGTAAACCAGTTGGTCCTTAGATGTTGCCTCCTCACTTAGAAGGTTGACTTGAAGTCAACGTTTCATGTGAGGCTTTTTGGCTACCCATCAAACGATCGAATGATGGGACCCCAACTGTGCGCCTCAGAAATCCTCAGAATCACCCTAAAAACTGTCGCAACTTGTGTGTCTCACATAGGATTTGTTAAAGTTGTCTCAATAACAAATGAGTGCATCCGGTTTATGAGAATGAGGCCACATGCGGTACGGGTATGCGAGGGTAAGTATGAAGAGCCAGGAGATCGGCAGTCAGATCGACGAGCTAGTTACAGCCGGGGTCGCGGAACAGGATATTTTCCGGGACGTCGGTGTCAGCGGCAAGCGGGCATCCCGCCCCGGCTTGGATGCCATGCTGGCAGGTCTCCAGTTAGGAGATGAGGTTGTCGTCGTGAAGCTCGACCGCCTAGGCCGGTCCATGCTCCACACCGCCCAACTTGCAACGGACTTCCGGGAACGCGGGGTCGGATTCCGGTCCTTGAGGGACAACGTCGACACATCGACGGCCATAGGCCGGATGATGTTCAACCTACTGGCCACGTTCGCGGAATATGAGAGAGAAATGATCGTTGAGCGGACAGTTGCCGGGCTGGAACATGCTCGGGAGAATGGTCGCCTGGGAGGACGCAAGCCCGTCATGCAGCACCCGCTGGCGTTGCAAGTGAAAGCGCTCGTCGATGGTGGACTGAAGCCCGTTGAGATTGCCAAGCAGCTCAAGGTGAGCCGGGCGACAGTCTACCGATACCTGGAAACTTATGAGAACGCCCTGGAGGGTGTCTGGGAATCGGCGTCTACGACCACCTGCCCCAGCTGATGCCTGAGCAACACTTGATGGCCCGCCAGAGGGGCGCGCGGGGCGCACCGCTCGGCGGCCGAAGGTCGACGTATGCTGACAACTCAGGCCATCATGGATGCTGGGCTAGCCTTTTTCGACCATGCCTTTCGTGAGCATCCCGCCGGGTAACCACAGCCGAGGCTGTCCGAGTTGCAGGAAGAGCACCTTGTAGAGCTGTAGAGGTCCGGTGAGCACACCACACCTGAGATGGCCCAGCAGTGCGGCGTTGCACGGTCAACGGTGTGCAAGGCCGTCGAAAGGGCTGGGGCTTTATCGGTGGCGTGAGTGAACTGAAGGCAGTTTTCAATCCTTTCAGGTGAAGTCGCCCACCAGCCCTGGCTCGGTGACGACCAAATCATTTCGCTCAGGGTCGTCCCATGAGCTTGGAGGAGGGCCGAGGATTTTATTTTCAGCCTTGATCACGAACCATCCGAACAGGTGGTTTCCGCCTGCCCCGATGCCAACTCCGATGAATAGCGGGATTTGCTTTCCGAGGACAAGAGTTCCCTGCTTCAGGCCGTACTTGGTTATGAACCTTGGGCCGAGGACTTTGTTGGCCGCGTTGATCGCCGACATCGGAATCGACTGGACAATCTTCTTCCCCCAATAGGGGGCAGTGCGACCGATCAACGGTTCCAAGACGGACTTCGCCGCAGAGTCTCCAACGAGGACACATGTGACTAGAAATCTGCGTCGCTCAACGTCTTCAACGTCACTTCCGTGGATCTCAGCAACTGACAGGGTGTAGAGGACAGAGGCCTCCAAGAACGTGACTAGGTCGGCAGCAGCGACTGGAACTTGAACCCACCCATTCGGGATAATCGCCGTCGCGCCCGCGCCTGCTCCCGTTGCGGTGACGGTGGCAAGATATATCTTGTTCAGATAGGAGACGAGCTCTGCCGGAGATTTGCCAGGGTGAACTCGACGGAGACGCGCGACGTTCTCAACCGCCAGCGGGTATTGAGCATCCACTGCCTTGTTGAGTCCTGCTTTGACAAGAGCTTGAGGGTTGAACTTCCTTTTTTCTTCCACCAAGTGATTATGCCTTAAAGCCTGCCTCGCTAATCGAACGGGACCTCACGAAGTTTGTAAGTTCGCCAGGTGTTGACGACGACATGCGGCCGGCTGGTGTTCCCCTTGATGTTTGACTGTCCGCCAAGAAAGAGGGCGTGATCGAAGCCCCCAAATCTATTGCCCCCATCGGCTGACAAGCTGATAATCAGCCGCACCAAATTAGAATTCCCTTGTCATGCGTGAGTCTGGGTTGCGCGCCGCATAAGGGACCAGCTAGCCGGTTCTTTACCTTGAAAGGGCGTCCTTAACCACCTTCATGAGGAATCCCACGAGGAATCCAAGTGGATCTGACGACTGATTCATAGCTTCTGCGGCTCGTGCAACGGGATCGATACGAGCTATATCTGTGTTTTGCAATGGTGAGTCGAGCTGCACTTCAGGATTCCCGTCGACGAGAACATCCAGTGAGACTCTAGCCCCTCGACGCAGTAGTACAGGCTTGATGCGGATGCGGTTGGCAATTTGATCGATATCGGGCTCCACATCGACAGAATTGATGTCAACAACAGTCAGATAGCCGTTGGGAAGCACTATTTCAAGGTTCCTCATAGCATCGAAGTGCGATGAGGAAATATCAGCAGATCCGATGTTCTTCAGTGTGATCTGCAGAATGTATGGGTCCACGACCGGCGTCCCCCCGTAGGACACCTCGAGGGCGCCCTTGGCCCGACTTGTTCCAGCAATTAACTGCACCGCATCCCAAGCAAAGAGGAGCTTTCGTCTTCTGTTGCCGAACTTCCGCCCGAAGAACCAGCTAATCATCACAGCAATAAGGATTCCGGCCAGCCATAACCACTCATTTTGTCCCCAAGTCATTGGACAATTATGCAGTAGATGTTAGGACCGCACATTCGGTAGCGGGTGTGTGACGAAGTGGCAGCGCTCGTGCAGGGGCCGGATAGCACCTCGGGAGGTCCCCTGGACGGGTGGACGGCATGGATGGCCGGGGTAGGGCCCAGTGCCTCGGTGCCTCGCCAACGACCATGTGAACCGCCGCATGGCCAGTGGTCCAGGCGTTATCCGAGAGTCATACCCCGGGGTGAGGACGCCGTGTCTGCTGCCTGGGCGCGGCGGCAGGCCCGGCCAATGGACCAGGCGTCGGGTGGTGCCATACGGCCGGATTATACGACTTGGTAAATGCCCTGGTGGCATCCAGAGTCGTGAGGGGAAGCCATGCTTGTAGAGTTCGCACCCATAAAAAGGAGCATCCGCTAACACCGCTGGTTGTTGGTCTAGGCATGCCGGCCCAGAGTCCGTGACTGTCCGTCGGACTTGGCCATTGGAGCAACGTCGGCAGCTGGCATTGGCCGGCTCCCTCTAGAACCAGGTCTTGTGCCTGGCCACCCAAGATCCCGCCGAGGTGACCGATCGGCATCGTCAAAGTCTCTGACGTTAGGCAACACCGTGCCGAGGTTCGATACCAACAGTCTCCTCGGCGGCAGGTAGCGTAGTGATCCGGTTACCATGGCCGACCTTTTTGATGACTACAGTCATGAGCATTTCGACCACAGCACGGCGGCGGGCCAAGGTCGAGTGGTCCCACCATGCACGTACATCGTCAACTCCTGCAAGGTCAGCTAGTGGGTCATGCCTTACGGCTTCAGCAATTTCATCGTTTACAGTTCGAAGCTCGCTAGCAAGGTCGTCCAGTGCTCCCTCAGCAGCCTTCGGGCTCATCTTTCCGGAGGCGATCAGAAAGGCAATAGCACCATCGCGCCCTTGGAGTTCGAGTCGGCGGGAATGGAGCACAGCGATGTCGGCAGTATCCGGACGCGATGCGAGCAGCGCCATTGCATCCCGCTGTGATAACCGGGCAATGCAGACCTCCGCAACGTACGCATCTATGATGTCACCGTTCCTCATGAAGTGGCCCCTGACGCAGCGGTACGCGTGGTAACGCTTCGTGGGCGCTTTGCCAGACCCATCAACTTTTGCGGTTGGATGGGTCTCTCCTGCGGCTGATCGGACGAATTCCCGACAGACCCCGCAGACAGCCAAACCAGCGAGCAGCCACTTCCGGGCCGTGCCTTGGTGATTGGGCTTGACACCGATGAGGCGCCCGCGCGTGGCGAGTAGTTGATCCAGGTCCACCACCGGTGCCCAAGCGCCGGGGACACATTCTTCAATTCGAATCTTCGTCGAGTCGAACTCCCCGGTTGGTTGTGCTGGCGCCAGTAGGGCTGCGTACACGGGGTTCAGCAACACCCGCCTTATCGTAGAGGCACGCCACGGAGCACCTCTTCGGGTAGACCGTCCAGATGTGTTCAGGTCCCGGGCCACCTGCCCCAAGGGTGCGCCAGCAAGGAACTCCTTGAAAATTTGCCGCACGTCCTGTGCTTCGTCTGGATCGATCACGAACCGGGTTCCCTGTTCATCGCGGTCTTGCTTCGCCACCCACCTGTAGCCGTGCGGGACCATGCCGGCCGTCGGGTGACCCGTCGCACGGCGTTCTAGCGCATACCGCTTGGCCCGTGCAGCCTTTAGCTTCACTTCACGCTCTGCTAGGAGTACCAGCTGCTTGAACATGAAGTCATCCACCGCTGTGTCGATCCCCCCACGGACGGTGAGTACCCGGATCGTGCGGCGTGGGACACTCAGCTCAAGAACATCACTCAGATTGCGTGTCAGCCGGTCAACGTCGTTGGCCAATACTGTGTCGAACTCTCCGGCGTCGAAGGCCTTGAGCATCGCCGCCCACTGCGTGCCGGAGCCACGCAACTTGCTGGCGCTGGTGTCATTGTCACGGTACTCAGCAACGATCCGCCAACCCTTGTACTTGGCCTCTGCGCGGCAGTCGTCGATCTGCTGGGTGATGCCTTGCTCCTCATCCGCCGACTGGCGGGCATAGACTGCGATCCTTGGGTTATTGGGGTCTCTAGAGGCCATAGAGTGAGTCTAGATGAAATATGTCATTAGTCGCCAACGGTGGCCAGTGTGGCTATGGCGTATTCAGCTGTCGCCATCCCTGCTTCCAGGCTCCTGTGGGCCACATGTCTGCCCTCTGCCACCGGACGAATTCTGGTGTTCACGACAGGGCGATTCCTGATTGCTCCGGGAAAGATCTCACGAACGTTCTCGGCGACGAACGTGCCATCTGCGCCGAGGATCTGCCCCTGTGCGGATTCATTACTATTCATCTGAACTCCTTGATATTCCACAACTGCTGTCTGCAGTTTTTGATGCAAATACGTCTTTGAGCTCCGCCGCTGGCGTTGGGAACGTTCAGCGATGTGTGGGCTGGTAGCTCCAAGCCTGCTCCAGTCCCCACGCCCATAAAAGGGCACTTGTGCAATCCGTGGACTAACCCTTCACTGGCTGTGCCTGTGGATGAATGAAGCGGGCCTTCGCAGCCGATTCCTGGCGAACATCCATGTCACAGGGCTGGAATCATGGCCATCACCACAGGCACCACACCCAAGGCGATGAAGGCTGGCAACGAGCAAAGTCCTAGTGGAACAACGAGTTTGACACCCAAGGCTGCTGCCCTCTTCTCAGCCTGGCGGCTGGCGGTTCGCCGGTACTGCTGCGCCTGGGCATGAAGCAGGGGCGCCGCCGCCGCTCCCGTCAATGCAGCAAAGCTGAGGGCAGTATGGATCTGGGCTACGTCAGGGCGCCCCATGTTTCCCTCCCACGCGTTGTGCCAGGACGCTCCAATCTCCAGTCCTGCCACCACACGCAGCAAACTCTCACGAATGCGCTCCGCCGAAACACCAGCAACCAGGCGCAGTGCGCCCGGCACTGTGAGCCCGGTATCCAGTGCTGTGCCTAGAAGTTCCAGCAGAAGCGGCACGTCCTCTATGCCGGCGGCCGGTTCATCGGACCCGCCGGGTTGTTGTCTTCGATGCTTGCGCCCGGCAACTCCGGGCACCAACTTTTTCGCCTGTGAATTCTGCCAAGTCGGACCTGAGGGATCATGATGACCCTGGGCACGCATCGCAGCCACGGAACTTGCCCCCCAGAGGCACCACGATGCCACCATGGAGAAGGCCAAAACCAGAATTGATCCCGTCATGGCAACCTGCGTATGCGGTGCTGGGATCCACCAGTTATGTTGGCGGTGCGAATTCTCCGAGCTGTGGGCGGAGCCGCCGCTGTGGCGATCATTTTGCTGGACCAAGCCCAACCTGCGAGCGCAAAAGTCACACCAACGGCGAGCACCGTCCAACCAATCGGCCCACCTAGGAGCGCCCCGAGGGGGTCCACCCCCATCGACATCCCGAGACCGAGCCCAATAAAAGGCAGCCAGCTCAACAGGCGCACCGTGGCTCGTGGGCCCGCCAGTGCGGTTTCCCGCAAGGCTGCTGCGTCTTGTTCGGCCTCGATGGCTGCAGCTAGCCGATTCAGAACTCCTGTCACGCCCGCACCGCTGGCCTCACACACCTCAAAACAGGCAGCCAGCTCCAACCAGGTTCTGTGCTGCTCAGCCGTCAGCGCAGCGCCCCGGGCTGTGGGATGCCCGCGCTCATTGGCGAGTGCCGCTGTACAGGCCTCACGTATTGATGCAGATGCTGGCAGCCCCAAGGTGCTGGCCCGTTGCACGGCCAGGACCAACAAGATGGTCGCGTCAGCAGGCTGTGGTGGACCGTTGATCCGCAGTTGAGAAAGTGTAGGTGGTGCCTGCGAGGGACCCGTGGACCACAGGTTCCTTCCACTGCCCCCACGCTCGCTTGTTGCACCGTCAGCTTCCACTGTCAGCACGTGGCCTAGCGCTCCCCAAAGAACTGGTCCTGTCCTTCCAGCCGCCAACAGTGACGCCAATTGACGGACCAATCGCGGTAAATCCTCCGGCGGAGCGTGCTTGTTCCGAATACGGGGAATCTGGCGAGTTCTGCCCACGACCGGCGGCTTCCGCCAGGCGGAGGTGTCAAGAGTAAGGAGGATGCCGGCCGCGCACAGCAAGACCAGCATCAGTATTGCCCTCACGGTGGCACCACTCGTTGTGGTCCTGCGGGGGTTAACACGGACGGTACATCAAAGTTTTCGGTTATGCCCAGGCGCCCGGCAAGCGAGGGCCAGCCACTGCCTTGAACAAGTTGATCAGCCAGCTCCGGCCTAGTGACATCAGCTCGAGGCAGTGGTGTTGCCTGGACATGCAGAGTTAGCGCAGGCACCACGGTCAGCTGGCGGTCGCGGAGTTCCACCACAGCAATTTCTGCGGCAACCCTGCGTCCTTGGATTCTTTCAAGATGAATGATGACATCAAGGGCACTGGCGCCCTGCAAATACACTGCCTCAGGGCTCATGGATGCCAGGGCCCCCAGCGCCGTGAGCCGTGCGGGCACGTCACGGGCACTGTTTGCATGAATGGTGCCGCCGCCACCGCTGTGCCCGGTGTTCAGTGCCATGAGCAGTTCCCGGACTTCTCTGCCCCTGCATTCGCCCACTATCAAACGCCCGGGGTTCATGCGCAAGGCTTGACGCACCAACTCCGCCAAATCCACTGCTCCGGCACCCTCTGCGTTCTCGTGACGGGCTTCCAACGTCACCACGTGGGGATGCTCCGGCTCCAACTCGGCAGCATCTTCTATCAGGACAAGCCGTTCCTGTGCGGGGCACAGACCAAGGAGAGTTGTTAGCAATGTGGTTTTGCCGGCTCCTGTGGCCCCACTGATGAGGAAATTCAGCCGGCATTCAATGACCTTCTGCAGGACACGAGCCAGCCTCGGCTCCACGCTTCCCGTGGCCATCAACTCATCCAGGGTTAGAACAGTTTTGTGTTTCATGCGAATGGACAGCAGCGTTCCGGTGGCGGAGATGGGAGGCAGTACCGCATGAACCCGGTAACCGGAGGCAATCTTCACATCCACGCACGGGCTGCTTTCATCCAATCTGCGACCCCCGCTTGCCACGAGACGCACGGCCAACGAGCGCAGCTCCCCCTCATCGGAAAACCGGACCGCGACGCGTTCAGGGCCCATCCCGCGATCAAGCCACACGGAGTCCGGTGCATTGACAAAGATGTCGCTCACAGCAGGGTCCCTCACCAGCGCCTGCAAGGGGCCCAGGCCATTGAGTTCGGCCGTGATCCTGTCCATGGCCACCAAAGATCCTGCGGCACCGAGCAACCGCCCGCTTTCCCGCACGGCAGCTGCCACCTGAAGGTCCGTCACAGGCCCTGCGTGGGCCAGAACTGTCCTGCGAACCACGTCGAGCAGCTCAGCATCCACCAGCTCCGGCCCGGCGGAACTATCCCAGGGGTTCCGGGGGAAGTTCTCGTTGTGTGCTGACGCACTCATGACTGACTCCTGCCCCGGGACCGGCGGGCCAGACTTTTGTCCCCTGCCATCCACTCAAGCGCGCTGGCCACCAGCATCCGTACGCGCCGTCGTCGCAACAACTCTGGGAGTCGCTGCGAGTCCAACGCTGCAGCCACTCCCCGCAGGCGCGGAAACTCGCCCACCAACGGCAGGCCCATAGCATCGGCCACCATGGCCGCGTCGAGGCCCTCCGCCACCGGGCCACGGACCACCACGGCAACCGGCATGGGCGGCAGCGAGTCCATCATCGCCAGCGCAGCCGAAGCAGCCCGCGTTCTTGCCGGGACCACCACAAGCAGTCCATTGCAGTGAACTGCAAAAGTCCTGAAGGCCTCGGGTGTTCGGCCCACGTCAACCAAGACCAGACCAAATGCTCCCTGAGCCGCCCGCATTACTTCAGCCACCGCAGACTGCGCTTGAGGCGGGGCTTGGGGCCCTGCCGTCAGGGGTAGCCGGGATTGGTGTGCGGCCACGGGCCGGCTCCCCGCTGAGGCAGGACCCCTCATAGCCACGGTGCCTTCTGTGTCCGGCCGCCCCGTTGAGTCCCACGAGATGAACGTCAAGGGGCCAACGTGGGGAAGTGCGGCAGCCAGTTGTTCAGGATTGATGGATCCGGAAACGCCCAGCAGTTCCGGCCAGCGCAGCCCCGGAATATCCTGCGCAGACATGGCAGCGCTCAAATCTCCTCCCCACCTGTCACCATCGATCAACAGGGTTCGGGTACCGCGCGCAGCAGCTTCGGCAGCCACCAGCACTGCCAATGTTGAAGCACCTGCCCCGCCACAACCTCCCACAATGCCCACCACCCCAGCCCCCGGAGAGGGACTGTGCAGACACGCCAAGTAGTCGGCCAGCCACTGCGCTGAATCCGGCAAAATGGCTACCCTATCTGCCCCGAGCCGTGCTGCCTGGCGCCACATTTGCCCTGCATCGTGGGCAAACCCCACAACAACGGTTGGACCACGCCAACCGGCGAGTCCCACCTCAACAACCGAATCGACCAGTACCGCCGCAACATCATCCCACTGCACAGGCAACTGCTCCAGGTCCTGCCCAATCAGCAGCTCAACCGCGCCTGCCGCACTGACCCGCCCCACTTCACCCTGCAGTTCCGGCGTGGCCGACAGCAGCAGCACAGTGGTGTCGCGGCGTGGGAGCCAGGGGTCCCCCGCCTTCCCGCGGGGCAGGCTTTTGCTGCTTCTCATAGGACAACTGTGACCATGCAGCGCCTGGGTCTCCAGAGCCCAAGGACAGAATGTGGACAACGGGGCACCATAGGGTGGCTGTGGAGGAATTAAGCAATCCGCCAGTGGAGAATAGAAGCTATGTACGCATTGCTGGCCATAGCCCCCGACAGTCCCACTGTGGTGGTTCAGCTCAGGCACGACGACGGCACGCCCGCCGCCCCCGCCAGGGCCGTGTCCCGAACGGGTCTCGGCGAGCTGGTGCGCAACATTGAGCACGAGCACCGTCCCCGCTGGGTATGGGACCGGGCAGCGCATTGGTATCCGGAGCTGCTGGCAGCCAACGTTCGGGTTGAAAAGTGCCACGATTTGACCCTCTGCCAGAACATCTTGCTGCACTCAGAGTTTGCTGCGACAAGCGACTACCACCGGCAGTTCACCCCCGTACCACCGGAAAACGAGTCCCTCCAGCGAGGAATTTCCCGCGGCGGGATCAACACCGGCCAGGAAAGCTTGTTTGACGCACCCCCGGCCATTGCTGCCCACAGGGCGTGGGACTTGGACACCGTGGCAAAGGAACTTGGGGCCCAAAAGGCCGCCATTCATTCATCCACAAGCCCCTCCCGGCTCACACTTTTACTCAGTGCAGAATCTGCCGGCGCTTTAGTGGCTGCTGAGATGCAATATGAAGGTATCCCTTGGCGGGAAGACCTACATAGGAGGCTGCTGCATGAACTGCTCGGACCCGAACCCAGCATCCACACGCACCCGGAAAAAATGGAAGCCCTGGCAGGGGAACTGCGCACCGCCCTCAACGCACCATCACTGAATCCTGATTCTCCACAGGAGCTGATGCGGGCTCTGCACCGGGCCGGGATCGACGCCAAATCCACCAGAAGCTGGGAACTGATGGAGTTCAAGCACCCTGCCATCGAATCCCTGCTGGCATACCGAAAACTCAGCAGACTTTTCACCACGAATGGCTGGAACTGGCTCGAACAATGGGTTCATGACGGACGTTTCCACTCTGAATACGTGGTGGGTGGTGTGGTGTCCGGCCGCTGGGCATCCCGCGGTGGTGGTGCCATGCAGATCCCGGCACAGATCAGGGGCGCGGCCGTGGCCGATCCCGGCTACTCACTCATTGTGGCCGATGCTGCGCAATTGGAGCCCCGCGTGCTAGCAGCCCTGGCCCAGGACACGGCCATGGCAGCGGCGGGCCAGGACGACGCCGGGAACAACAAGGACTTGTATGCCGGAATTGCGGCGCAAGGATTTGGCGGCGACCGCAGCATGGCTAAAATTGCTTTGCTGGGCGCCATTTACGGCGCTACCTCCGGCGAATCGGGGCGCCTGGTGCCGCAATTGGCGCGCATGTATCCCCGCGCACTGGACTTTGTGGAACGGGCAGCCCGGGCCGGGGAACGTGGCGAACGCGTGAGTACCTACTTGGGCCGCAGCACCCCGCCCACCACCACCGAGTGGCACGACAGCCAGCGAAGCGACTCGGCCCAGGAGCAACGCAGGGCTGAATCGGCGGCCCGCTCCCGTGGCCGGTTTACCCGCAATTTTGTGGTTCAGGGGACGGCTGCGGAATGGGCCTGCTGCTGGTTGGCGGAATTACGACGCCGGTTGCGGTCTCTGCCGGCCGCCTCACCAACCGTCGGCGACAGTCCGGCGGGTGGGGGCGCACCGGCGTTGGTGTTCTTCCTCCACGATGAAGTCATGGTGCACTGCCCGGACGCCTTGGTGGAGGAAGTAACCCAGATTGTGCACGAGTCGTCCAGGGCCGCCACCGAACTGATCTTCGGCAAGATTCCGCTGGAGTTTCCCGTCAACGTCAGTGTTGTCCAGTGCTACGCTGACGCCAAGTGAATCAGGGTGGCTGTACGGCCACCCGCAACGGCAAAAGCAACCCGTGAGAGGCCCCGCATGAGCGATGCCCAGTCAACGCCCGCCACAGCACCGGCCGCACCCCTACTCCGGGCAGCCCGTGGCACGCATCCTGAACAAGTTTTTTGCAACGGCAGCATCCTCACCATGGACGGCCCGGCCCCCAAGTATGTGGAATCGTTGGTCATCAGCGGCGGCACGATCGTTTTTGTTGGCGACGAATCGACGGCACGGGAGCGTTTCCCCGCCGCCGAACCACGTGATCTGGACGGGGCAGCCCTGCTCCCCGGGTTCATTGACGCGCACAGTCACTTTTCTGCAGCTTTTGACCTTGCCGACAGGGTGAACGTGGGCCCGCCACCCCTGGGCCACTGCACTGACATTGCCACAGTTCTGCAAACACTGGAGGCGTTCAGGGTCAGCCGCAGCATTGGCCCCGGCGAGTGGCTCATCGGTTATGGCTACGACCAGGAGGCCCTGACCGAAAACCGGCACATCACTGTCAACGACTTGGACGCGCTCTTCCCCGACGCCCTGGTCATGTTGGTGCACGTTTCCAGCCACGGCGCCGTCTTGAATTCGGCGGCCCTGCAGTGGGCGGGCATCAATGCCACCACGCAAACGCCCAGCGGCGGTGTCATCGCCCGGCTGCCAGGATCGCAGGACCCGGCGGGGCTGCTCATGGAAACGGCGTATATGAACCTCGTGGTGAGCAAGCTGCCGGTTCTCAGCCCGGGGGACAAGCTTCGCCTGCTCGACGCCGCCCAACAGGACTATGCCTCGCAGGGGTACACCCACGCCCAGGACGGTTTCGTCACTGTGGCCGATCTGGATCTCTACCAATCGGCGGCAGCTGGCGGGCTGCTCTATTTGGACATCGCAGTTCTGGGCTCATTCATGGAAGCGCCCCAATGGTTGGGCAATCCAAAGTACCCCACGGGAAGTTACAGTGACGGATTCAAGATCGCCGGACTGAAAGTTTTGCAGGACGGTTCACCCCAGGGCCGCACAGCGTATATGCGAAGTCCGTACCTGACGGGCGGTTTGGACGGCCAGGCGGATTGGTGCGGAGAGCCCATGATGCCGTTCGAGTCCTTCGCTGCGCTCGTGCAAGGCACCCTCATGCACGGCGTCCAGCTGTACACCCACGTCAACGGCGACGCCGCCATCGACCAGCTCATCCGGGCCGTGGAACAAACAGGAACCACAGCTGCCGACGACTTGCGGACGGTAGCCATCCATTCACAATTCCAGCACCCGGAACAACTGGCGGACTACGTGCGGCTCGGCATCACGCCAAGCTATTTCACCAACCACACATTCTTCTGGGGCGATGTGCACCGCGCCAACACGGGCGAGGGCCGGGCAGCGTTCATCAGTCCCCTCAAATCTGCTCTGGAAAAGGGGTTAGTCGTGTCCAATCACAGCGATTTCCCGGTGACAGCCCTGAACCCGTTCTTCATGATTTTCACCGCCACGAACCGCACCACCCGGTCCGGGAACATTCTTGGCCCGCACGAGCGGGTCAGCGGCTACCAGGCACTGCGGGCCCTCACCACCGGACCGGCCTTCCAACTCTTCGAGGAGCACAGAAAAGGTATGTTGAAAGTTGGCATGCTGGCTGATCTGGTGATGCTCGACGTCGATCCCCTGACGGCAGTTGCCGACGCGGTCAAGGACATTCAGGTGTTGGAAACCATCAAGGAAGGCGTGACTGTTTTCAGGCGCTAGATGGGGGCAGGAATTTCGCGGTTTTCATCCCACGGCACTGCCCAGCCCAATTCCTGGAAAACATACGTGAGGATGCCCGCGGTGAACCCCCACACCACCACGCCGTTCACCACAAAAGCGGGTCCCTTGTAGGGAAACCTGCCTCGTTTCAAGACTGCACTGACCCGGTTCTCCGGATCCAGCAGATCCCGCACCGGCACCCGGAAAACCTGCGCTGACTCACCATAGTCAACAACATCCACAGGCGATTGTCGCGCCCACCATCCCACCACCGGTGTCACCAAGAAATTACTGACGGGCAAGGGCACCTCGGGCAGCATGCCCAATACTTCAACCCCTGTCGGGTCAAGACCAGTCTCTTCTTCGGCTTCGCGCAACGCGGCAGCCACGATGGTGGCGTCCGTTCGATCCACTCCGCCACCGGGAAAAGCCACCTGGCCGGGGTGATCGCTGAGCGTGTGTGCGCGTTCAATCAGCAGTACGTCCAAATCGGCCGACACCAACGGCTTTGTTGAGGTGGCTGGTACGTCATCCAAAGCACCAAAGAGCATCAGCACAGCCGCTTGCCGGGCGGAGTCCCTGTCCATGGCTGGTTGCCACAACGACGGCCGTCCGGCCCTCAAGGCTGCCGGCAACGCGGCCGTGGCTGCTGCTTTTTCGGCCAGCGCCGCCAGATCCGCGTAGGCACTCACAGCTTTGATTCCGAATCCCGAGCAGCGCGCTGGAACTCTTGCCTGTACTGCGCGGCCATATCCACATCGGCAAGCATGCGCGCCAACAGATCCTCGGCTCCGGCAGCAAGCTCATATTTGAGCAGTTTGGCAGCCTTTACAGGGTCAACTTCGCCATCTCCATAGGCGGGGCACAAGTGCGCGATCGGGCAGGCTCCGCAGGCGGGTTTGCGGGCGTGGCAAATGCGTCTGCCGTGAAAAACCACACGGTGCGAGAGCATTGTCCAGTCTTTGGGCTCGAACAAGGCAGCCACATCGGCTTCGATCCGCACGGGATCGCTGGATTCGGTCCAGCCAAATCGCCGGGCCAACCGCATGAAATGCGTATCCACGGTGATGCCAGGAACGCCAAATGCATTGCCCAGCACTACGTTGGCGGTTTTTCGTCCCACTCCCGGCAACGTAACCAGGGCTTCCAGGGAACCTGGCACCACGCCGTCGTACTCATCGACAAGGCGCGTGGCCAGCGCGAGCAGGTTCGCCGCCTTGGCCCGGAAGAATCCCGTGGGCCGGATCAGCTCTTCCAGGTCCACGCTGTGGGCCTGGGCCAGCGCCAACGGGTCCGGGTAGCGGGCAAACAGTGCCGGGGTGACGGCATTGACGCGGACATCGGTGGTTTGCGCCGAGAGCACGGTGGCCACCAGCAGCTCAAACGGGTTGCGGAAATCCAGTTCTGCGTGCGCATAGGGGTATAGCTGCGCCAGTTCGCGGTTGATTTTCCGGGCCCGGCGTTTGAGTGCCAGCGTCGATTCCTTTGCCACCATTTCGTTGAGAACTACTGGCTGTCCGAGGCCCGCTCAATGCCCACCAGGTCAAGCAAAATGCCTGTCTTGCCGTGGCTGTCCTGGACCAGAAAACTGCTTCCGCGGTCTTCCAGTGCCAAGATCCACGAGCCGGGTGTCAGCTTGAAAACAAACTGGCGGGTCTTCTCATCAATCACGTTCTGGGGACGGTCAACGGCAAACCAGAAGGGATCAGACACCACGGGGGCGGCGCTGGCCTTGGGGTTTACGGTGGCGGCGATGCTCTCCTTGACGGGAGTAGCGACGGGGGCAGGTGCCGAGGAAACCGCTGCCGGCTCGGCCACCTGGGGGTTCAGCGTGGTCGCGGGTGCATCCGCGGACTGATCCGCCACGGTGTTCGCAGCGGCGCTCTGGCTGCTGGCCTGGGCGGCCGAATGAGCGGAGGTGGCCGCGGCAGCTTGCGCGGCCGGCTGGGCGGTTGTGGGCTGCGCCGTTGTGTGCGCAGTTGTGTGGACTGTCGACTGGGCAGCCGGGGCAGTGCTGCCCGCGGCCGCGATCGTTGCGGACTGGGCAGCTGCGGTGGCTGCAGGTGCCGCGTCGGCCACGGTTTGGGCAGCGGCGCCAGCAGTTGCACCAGCAGCTCCGACGCCTGCTGCAGGGGTTTCCTTGGCGGGGGTGAAAATCTGGCCGGCTGCCGTGTGCCCTGCTGCTGCTTGCGGGGCGTTCCACGCGTGGGGCTGCGAGGTGGTGTGAGCACCGGCAGCTGCGACTCCAGCCACAACGCCTGCGGCCGCACCGCTGTTCGAGCGTGAAGCTGCAACGTCATGGGTGGCAACCACGGTCTTCGCGGCCGAGGCGCGCGCAACGGCGGGAACGGCGTCGCGCGCTGCAACATGCGCAGGAACTTCAGGCCGGCCGGCAAAATCCGAGGCCAGCATGGGGATCCACTGTGCGCAAACAGTAGCCGTGAGCAGCACCAGCGAACCCACCAGGCCCAGCAAGTAAGCGATACCGAAGGTGGTTACGGTTCCGGTGAAGAAGAAGAACGTGGCGAAACATGCCACAACAGAAGCAAATTGGTCAATGGACAGCGAACCTATGCGGATCTTGACCGCAGGGCTCAGCCGGCGGACCAGGAACAGAGCGCCCACAGCCAGCGGCAGGATGACGCCGACGCCAATGTAGAACAGTCCAGCAGCATTCCACAGGTTGAAGGTTCCGGCGATGGTGACAATAATCGGCACCAGTGAGGCGATGAAAATTAGTGCAACGGATCCCAGCACTGCCAGGTCGCGAATGGTCAAGGGGCCGGCTACAGCAGTGCTGACCGTTGCCACGCCGGGGCCTGTGGTGGCCGGCGCCGATGGCGTTTGTTGCTCTGTCATGGTCTTACTCCTAAATGTCACGATTACTCCCAAGCCTAGTTACCGCAGAGGGCCAACACTAGCGAGCCACAGCAATACCGGTTAGTAATACACCACACGGGGAGAACTGCCCATGCCTTGGTGCATCGCCGGGTCACGTGCAGTTGAGCGCAGAATCGACCCCACTGGCCCCATTCGACTGTGACGGCAGACACGTTTTAAGCTGGAAAGCGCTACAGTGAAAGCAGGACGACAACTTCTGTCCCTGGCACCCAATCTGCGTAAAGCCATCAGCCCTGTCAAGGAGCTGCGGCGCACTGCGCCATGATTGGCGCTGCCTGGGATGTTAGCTAAGTAGGAATGAAGGGATATTAGATGTCTGAGGTCACCTCACCCGCGGTACACGAGTCCGGGGACGCACTGGAAAATCTCCTCACCGAGAGCCGCCAGTTTCCGCCCAGCGCGGAATTCGCCGCCAACTCCATCGTCAAAGCCGACGAATACGATGCCGCCAACGCTGACCGCCCCGCTTTCTGGGGCAAGCAGGCCCGCGAACTGCTTTCCTGGTCCAAACCGTTTACCAAGACCTTGGACTGGAGCAACCCGCCGTTCGCCACCTGGTTCGAGGACGGCGAAATCAATGCCGCCTACAACGCCCTGGACCGCCATGTGGAGGCCGGCAACGGTGACCGCGTCGCCATTCACTTTGAGGGCGAGCCCGGCGATACCCGCACGTACACCTACGCGCAGCTCACGGAAGAGGTCAAGAAGGCCGCCAACGCGTTTGAGGCGCTTGGCCTGGCCAAGGGCGACCGCGTAGCCGTCTACCTTCCCATGATTCCCGAAGCAGTCATCACCCTGCTGGCCTGTGCCCGCATTGGCGCCATCCATTCGGTGGTGTTCGGCGGCTTCTCGGCCGACGCCCTGCGCTCACGCATTGACGACGCCGAGGCCAAGTTGGTTGTCACGGCCGACGGCACCTTCCGCCGCGGCAAGCCCAGCGCGTTGAAGCCTGCCGTGGATGAGGCGCTGGCAGCACCCGGGCACTCCGTGGAGAACGTCGTGGTGGTTAAGCGCAACGGCCAGGACGTCAACTGGGTTGAAGGCCGCGATCAGTGGTGGGACGACACTGTAGGTACAGCCTCCACCGAGCACACCGCCGTCGGACATGCCGCCGAGCACCCGCTGTTTATCCTCTACACCTCCGGCACCACGGGCAAGCCCAAGGGCATCCTGCACACCACCGGCGGCTACCTCACCCAGACCGCGTACACCCACCGCGCCGTGTTTGACCTGCACCCGGAAACGGATGTTTTCTGGTGCACGGCCGACGTCGGATGGGTCACCGGTCATTCCTACGTCACCTACGCGCCGCTCATCAATGGCGCCACGCAGGTCATGTACGAGGGCACCCCGGACTCCCCGCACCAGGGCCGCTTCTGGGAAATTGTTCAAAAGTACAAGGTCTCCATCCTGTATACGGCCCCCACGGCCATCCGCACGTTCATGAAGTGGGGCGAGGACATCCCCGCCAAGTACGACCTCTCCTCGATCCGCCTGCTCGGATCCGTGGGCGAGCCCATCAACCCGGAGGCGTGGATGTGGTACCGCCGCGTCATTGGCGGCAATAACGCCCCCATCGTGGACACCTGGTGGCAGACCGAAACCGGCGCCATCATGATTGCCCCGCTGCCCGGGGTCACCAGCGCTAAGCCCGGATCCGCCCAGGTCCCCATGCCCGGCATCGCCGTGGACGTGGTGGATGAGCTCGGGGTTTCCGTGCCGCACGGGCATGGCGGCTATCTGGTGATCCGTGAGCCGTGGCCTTCCATGCTGCGCGGGATTTGGGGCGACAACGAACGCTACAAGGAAACCTACTGGTCCCGCTTTGACGGCATGTATTTCGCCGGTGACGGCGCCAAATGGGATGACGACGGCGACATTTGGCTTCTGGGCCGCGTTGATGACGTCATGAACATTTCCGGGCACCGCCTCTCCACCACGGAGATCGAGTCTGCTTTGGTCAGCCACCCCTCGGTGGCCGAGGCAGCCGTGGTGGGCGCAGCTGATGAGACCACCGGCCAGGCCGTGGTGGCGTTTGTGATCCTGCGCGGCTCTGCCGTGGAAGACGCTGACATTGTCACCACCTTGCGCAACCATGTGGGCAAGGAAATTGGCCCGATCGCCAAGCCCAAGACCATCCTGGTGGTGCCCGAACTGCCCAAGACCCGTTCCGGGAAGATCATGCGCCGCCTGCTCAAGGATGTGGCCGAAGGCCGCGCCGTGGGTGACTCCTCAACCCTGGCTGACAACACAGTCATGAACCAGATTGCCGAGTCCCTGCGCGCCTAGCTTCTTCACAACTGACCCGCAGAAAACGACGAAAAATCGCTATTTTTACGTGATTTTCGGCGTTTTCTGCGGGTCAGTTGCTTAAGTCGGAAGGGTGGCTGCTCCAGTGGGGCATTATTAACCCATGACCTCAACCACTGCAGCGGACCGCGGCGCACTGCTGATCCTCAACGGCCCCAATCTGAACCTTCTGGGCACCCGCGAACCGGAGATTTACGGCTCAGCCACGCTGGCCGACGTCGAACTTCTCGCCACCGAGGCGGCCACGGCTGCCGGGTTCAGTGCAAGCTGCGTGCAGTCCAACCATGAGGGTGTTTTGCTGGATGCCATTCACGCAGCCCGGGGAACGGCTGTGGGGATCATCATCAATGCCGGCGCGTACACGCACACCTCAGTGGCGCTGCGGGACGCGATTGCCGCCGTCGAACTCCCCACCGTGGAGGTGCACATCTCCAACGTGCACCAGCGCGAGGAGTTCAGGCACCACTCCTACCTGTCAGCCGTGTGCGGCACAGTCATTGTTGGCGCTGGCATTCACGGCTACGAGCTTGCGGTGAGCTACCTGGACAAAACCCTGAATTAGAGGCCTAGAAGGGCCGCTAACCCGTCAACCGACCTTGCAGGACCCTGCGGACACGGCACTGTTGAGCTGGGGCGCGGCCGCGATCACAGGTCCGGCTTCTTCCATGGTCAAGGCGAAGCCAATGTTGTTTTGCGTGGTGGCTTTCGCGAAGATGACGCCCACAACGCGGCCATCGCTATCCAGCAAGGGCCCGCCGGAGTTGCCTGACTGGACGTTGCCAGCCAGCTGGTACACGTTCAGGAGGGATTTTTGCCCGCCGGTGATGTCCGGAACCATCATGGGTCCGGAGGACAGCACAGTGGCCGGGCGCACTTGCAAGGGCCCGCCCAGCGGGTAGCCCGCAAACGCCGCAGCCGTGTTGCTGGGTGCCGTTCCTGCCGCGGGCAGTGGCGCAGCGTCCAACGAGTCCACGGCCAGAATTGCCAGATCCTTCACAGGGTCAAAGAACACCACGCGGGCAGGCAGAACACCTTGGGTTTGGGTTTGCACCACCGGCCGCGCAACGCCGGCAACCACGTGTGCGTTGGTCAACACCCGTCCGGGCGAGACCACAAATCCCGTGCCCGTCTGGTTTTGTCCACACTGGAATGCTGTCCCGGAAATCTTCATGACTGAGGTGGCCGCGTTGTTCCAGGCCGAGGTATTCGTGTCGGCATTGGGTGCCGCAACCTGAACATTGGGTCCGGCCGGGTTCAACAGCGCGGGGATCCCCTCATCCAAAACCAGGGAGCGAATTTGGGCGGCAGCCGCCTTGACCGGATCTGGTGTCCAGGCCTCAATTCTGGAGATGACTTTCGAGTCGCTCAGTTGCTTGGAGACGGCCGGGATACCCAGGTTGGACACGCTAAATGCCAGCATCGATATGACTAGTGCGGCGACAAAAACGTTAAGCACGCCACCCAAAAGCCTGTTGACAGTCCTGATGGAGTCCGATTTCACACGCCGGCCAATGGCCCGGCCAAGGCGCATCCCCAATGCATGGCCACTGGCTATCAGCACCACGGTGGCACCCAACACCATGGCGGTACGCCAACCGGGGCTGGGCGCGAATTGGTTGACGAAGGGCGCAGCAAAGAACGCCGCCACGGCGCCTGCCACAAACCCTGCAAGGCCGCCCAGCCCCACTACAAGCCCGGTTTTCAGGCCGTAGATCAACTGCCACAACAGCCACAGGATCAGCACCGCATCTAGCCAGGAAAAACCAAACACCTATGAGCAGAGCTCCTCGCGGGCTGGGCCCGCCATCATCAAAGTTCGGGCACAGAACGTGTCCCGACTGGACATATTACCGGGGCAAGCCGAACGATCCCTGAGCTTTCGCACGTCTCAATCTGCCAATATGCTGTCAACGAACGTCTTGAATGCCAAATTGGTCACAAAAACAGAAAAGTTCTGAAACAATCAATATTAGGTCAGAACTGATTAGCTACATACTGCAAGGAGATTTCATGGACATCGAGGTACTACGCCGGGCACCCCTTTTCGCTACGCTCGACGACGAGGCATTCCGCCTTTTGACGGACGAACTGGCTGAGGTGGATCTCTCTCGCGGCGCATCTGTCTTCCGTGAAGGCGACCAAGGCGATCAGCTGTACTTCATCGTTTCGGGCAAGGTGAAGCTGGGACGCACTTCCTCCGATGGTCGCGAGTCCCTGGTTGCCATCTTGGGCCCGGGCGAGCTCTTTGGCGAAATGGCACTCTTCGATCCGGCACCCCGCAGCACCACTGCAACAGCCGTTTCTGAGACTCGCCTGGCCGGGTTGAAGAACGAATCCCTGAACAATCTGCTGCGCAACCGCCCCGAGGTCTCCATGCAGTTGCTGCAGGCCCTGGCCCGCCGCCTGCGCCGCACCAACGACAACCTCTCCGACTTGGTCTTCTCCGATGTTCCCGGGCGTGTTGCCAAGGCCATTCTGGACCTGGCAGACCGCTTTGGCCGACCGGCCACCGACGGCATCTTGGTAGCCCACGAGCTCACCCAGGAAGAGTTGGCCCAGCTGGTCGGCGCTTCTCGCGAAACAGTCAACAAGGCCCTGGCCGAATTTGTCCAGCGTGGCTGGCTCCGTCTGGAAGCCCGCGCAGTTGTCATCTTGGACGTCAACCGTCTGCGCCAGCGCAGCCGGTAGTCCCCACCCGCCGGCCCGATAAATCGCTGACGCGATTTCCCGGGAACCTGGCGAGCGTGGGCCCACCCGCAAAAAGCACGGGCCCGGCCACCTAATTAGGTGGCCGGGCCCGTGCTTTTTTGTCACGAGAACCGCTCGTGGACGCGAATGCTGACCTTAGCCGCAAAAGAGTCTGTGTAACCATGCATCTCGCGGCTAGGGTCAGCACAGCCGTCAGAAGCAGTGAACCCGTGCCGTTACCGCTCGCGGCAGGCGCCGCCTTCGGACGCTGTTAACACTTCCAGGCAAAACGCCTCAGGGTCCTCGCCAATGAGCCGCGGCTGGTATTCATTGATGGGGCGCTTGTGGTTCAAATATGCAATGCACCCGCGCGCCGCGGCAATTTTCTCCAGAATGATTTCCACACCGGGCACCACCAGCTCACCGAGCGTCAGCCCAACGGTCAGCGGCTGGCCCACTTCATCACCCAGGGCAGTGGTTTCACGATCCGCCAAAATATCCCCGGCACTTGCCCATCGTCCCCACACACCCTTGCTGGTGAGCAGTGACGCCTGCTGGTTGATGGGTGTGGCAGCGGCAAAGTATCGGGTGTCAAAGCGCCTGTGAGCAAAATCCGGGCTCAACCAGTGACTCAGCGGCTTGAGCAGATCCGTGCGCAACGCCAATCCGTACCGCTCCAGCAAGGCAGCGAAAGTGGTTTCCTGCCCGGCAATGGACTCGCGGGCGCGCATCCATTCGGGTCCGGAAATGTTTTCCACGAGGCTCGACGCATCCGGACCGGCCAACAATATGCCGGTCTCCTCGAACGTTTCGCGAATGGCAGCCACCACGTGACGCTTGGCCAGGCCTATGTCTGTCGTGCCCAGGCTCTTGGCCCACACTGTGGGTGAGGGGCCCACCCAGTCGGTGACGTCGTCGTCCGCGGCCTCAATGGTGCCGCCAGGAAACGCAACCGCACCCAGCGGAGATCCCCCGGGGCGGTACGTCAAAAAAGTTTGCAAACCGCTGGGGCTGTCCTTCAACAGCACCACCGACGACGCCGGCCGCGGCTTGCTGGGCGTGCGGGCACCAAATTCCACCCATGTCTGCGCAGCTTCCCGCTGGTCTGCACTCAGCGGGAAACGGCGCTTGCCCATGGGCCGCGCACCCACGGGACTGCTACTGGAATTCGGCAATCAGCTCAACCTCAACAGGAGAATCCAAGGGCAAAACGGAAACTCCGACGGCGGAACGTGCGTGAACTCCGGCGTCGCCGAATACTTCGCCCAGAAGTTCGGAGGCGCCGTTGATGACACCTGGCTGGCCTGTGAAAGATGGGTCCGAGGCAACAAAGCCAACAACTTTAACAATCCGGGTCACCCGGTCCAGGTCACCAATGACGTTTTTGAGCGCCGCAATGGCGTTGATGGCACACGTGGCGGCCATGGACTTTGCGTCCTCAGCTGAAACCTCGGCTCCGACCTTGCCCGTAGCTGTGAGTTTGCCGCCAATAAATGGGAGCTGCCCGGAGGTGTAAACGTGGTTGCCGGAGATGACGGCTGGCACATACACAGCTACAGGGGGGACCACCGGGGGAAGGGTCAAACCCAGCTCGGTCAGGCGTGCCTCAATGCGCGAGGATCCGTGGTTTGATGCGGTTTCCACGGTTACGCCTTCTCTCGTTTAAGGTAGGCCACCAAGCCCCTGCCGTCAGGTCCGGGAACAACCTGGACAAGCTCCCAGCCGTCGTCTCCCCAGCTGTCCAGGATCGCCTTGGTGTTGTGGATAATCAGCGGAATCGTAGAGTACTCCCATTTGGTCATACGTCAAAGAGTATCCCCTGCCGGTAAACTGAGAAAATGGCAGCAAAAAAACACCCCATTTTCGATACCGCCACCACTCTAGGCAAATTGGTCGCCTTCCTGGGCGTCAGCACCATTTGTGGTGTCCTGGTGGCCGGACTCATGGTTCCGGCTGTGGCACTGGCGGGCACAACCACCACCTCATCCATCTCTTTCTTTGATGATCTCCCGGATGAGATGACTGTTGGCACCCCCGCCCTGTCCTCGAAGATTCTTGCTGCCGACGGGTCCGTCATTGCGACTTTCTACGATCAAAACCGTACCGAAGTGGCTCTGGAGAACATTTCCCCGTTCATGAAGAACGCGGTGATTGCTGTTGAAGACGCCCGCTACTACGAGCACGGGGGCATTGACACCCGTGGTTTGATCCGTGCCGTTACCTCCATGGCCCAGGGCGGTGGACGCCAGGGCGCCTCCACCATCACCCAGCAGTACGTGAACAACGTCATCATTCAGACCTACGCTGCCAATGGCGAGAATGACAAGATCAAGCTCGGCTCTGACAAGGGTATCGGCGAGAAAGTGCGCGAGATCAAGCTCGCCATCTCCATGGAGAAGAAATATTCCAAGGACGAAATCCTGCAGGGCTACCTGAACTGGGTGCTTTACGCCAACGGCAACTTCGGCATTGAATCAGCTGCATCCTTCTACTTTGGTGTCCACGCAAAGGATCTCACCTTGCCGCAGTCGGCTCTCCTGGCTGGCGTGGTGAACAGCCCCACCGTTTACGACCCAGTGGCGAACCCCGAGGCCGCAGTTGGCCGCCGCAATTTGGTGCTGGCACACATGCTGGACCAGGGCATGATCGATCAAAAGCAACATGACGAAGCAGTTGCGTCACCCATTGGCCTGAACATCCAGGAGAACCGTCTGGGCTGCACAACGGCCGTCCGTGCTGAGTACTTCTGCGAGTACGTCACCAACCTGATCTCCAATGATCCCGCCTACGGAAAAACTGTGGAGGACCGCGAAAAGCTGCTGCTCCAGGGTGGACTGGCAATCACCACCACACTGGATCCGGGGTTGCAGGATGCTGCACAGGCCCAGCTGCAGAACTTCACACCCATGGAAAACAACCCTGACAGGGTAGGTCAGAGCCTGGTCACAGTGCAGCCTGGCAGCGGCAAGATCCTAGCCATGGCCCAAAACACCAAGCTGGCTCCGCCGGAAGGCCAATGGAAAACCGACTACAACTTCAACGTTGACCGCCTCGACGCCAACGGCAATTCGCTGGGCGGCTCGGGCGGATTTGATGTGGGTTCAACCATCAAGCCCTTTACCTTTGCCGAGTGGCTGAATTCAGGCCACAAGATCAACGAAATTGTCAATGCCTCGGTCCGCAAGTACCCGGCTGGCTTCCAATGGAACAACTCGTGTGGTTCCACGGGCGGAATCTACGACTCCAACAATCCTGACGCCGCGGATGACCTCCAGAATGCAGAAGAAGGCTGGTACCGGAACTTGACGGCGCGTGAGGGCCTCTACAACTCCCTGAACACTGCCACCTTTGCCACAGCCGCAAAACTTGACATCTGCAACATCCAGAAAATGATGACAGCAACGGGAATCCACAATGGTGAGGACCCTAAGCAGCCGTACAATCTGGAGAACGTCAGCTCACTCCTGGGCTCAGGCGAAGTGGCACCGGTGATCATGGCCTCTGCCTTTGCCACCTTTGCTTCCGGCGGCGTCCACTGCGATCCCATTGCCTTGGTTTCAATTTCCAATGCCAAGGGAGATAAGTTCCCGGTACCCTCCGCCAATTGCAAGCAGACGGTAAAGCCTGAAGTTGCCGCAGGCGTCAACTCGGTGCTGGGTGAAGTGCTGGTCCGCGGTTCCGGCTACCAGATTCCGCTGCAGTTCAAGCCCGCAGATCCGCTGCAATACAACTCCGCTGCCAAGACCGGTACCACCAATGACTCCCAGCAAACCTGGACCACGGGCTACACCAAGGGTCTGGTGACCACCTCATGGGTGGGCAGTCCTGAGGAGAAGAACCGTTCCAACAACGGATTGCTGATCGCCAACCAGCGCATCAGCTATGTGGATGGTGCCACCTACGCTGGCAAGGCGTGGCAGGGGTACATGAATCAGGTTGCCGGGTTCTTTGACGTGAGCAGCTTTACACCCCCGCCGGCCAGCATGGTCAACGCCCCCGTGACCGTTGCACCCCAGCCAGCTGCGCCCAAGCCCGCAACGCCAAACTCCGGCGGCTCCGACAAGCCGGCAGACGAAAAACCTGCCGACAACAAAGACAAGAAAGACTAGAGCACGGCTCAGATGTCACGTACACGTACAGCCGGATCCAGCCTCTCCGCGTTGGGAGCAGCGGCGGGGCTCGCCGTAGCCACGGGTGTGGGCGCTGTGGCGTATGGTGCCTTGATTGAGCGCAACTGGTTTGCGATCCGGGAAGAGCGGCTTGCGATTCTGCCGCCAGGTGCAGCGCCTTTCACGGTGCTGCACCTCTCAGACATCCATCTCTCCCCGGGTCAGCACAAGAAGACGCGCTGGTTGAGGGAACTCGCCGCAATTCAACCGGACCTTGTGGTCAATACGGGGGACAACCTCAGCCATCCTGCGGCCATTGCCCCGTTGCTGGAGGCTTTGGGTCCGCTCATGGAGTTTCCTGGCGTCTTTGTGCCCGGTTCCAATGACTACTTCGCGTCGACCTTCAGGAACCCTTTTGCGTACTTTGCCGGGCCGTCCAAGCTTCCCGCTGGAAAGAACCGTGAGCCTGTAGCCCTGGACACCGACGCACTCCATACCGGCTTCGGTTTGGGCGGTTGGGTAAATCTGACCAATAGGGCGCAGTCCATCCCGTTCAACGGTATTCGCTTTGACTTCAGCGGCGTGGATGATCCGCACCTCAATCGCGAACGCTACGCCGGTTGGCCGCGAGGTTCCGTCACCCAAGACAACGCCCCGCACGTGAAAATTGCCGTGGTCCATGCCCCGTATCAACGTGTTTTGGACCATTTCACTGGCGAAGGTGCCGACCTGATCCTGGCCGGACACACCCATGGCGGACAGGTTTGCCTGCCCGGGTACGGCGCCTTGGTCACTAATTGCGATCTGCCCACGTGGCGCGCCAAGGGCCTCAATGACTGGGACGCCCACGGCTTGAGGAGCCCCGTCAACGTCTCAGCCGGCATTGGCACGTCCCGCACAGCACCTTTCCGCTTTGCCTGCCGCCCCGAGGCTGTTGTCCTGACGTTGACAGCCAAAGAGTGACTGCCAAGGATTGACGGCGAAGAACCGACAGCCATAGAGTGGCAACACTCAACGCCGTTATCAATCTTTGGGGACCCGCAGTGAAAAGACATCTGTTTCTTCTGGGAGCAGCGCTGTTGTTGTTGAGCGCCTGCGGCACCACTCCCGACGCCGGCGGGGCCGCCGGGGCCGCCGGCACAACATCGGATGCCACCGACGTTTCCACACAGACGCCGACCCAATGCGCGCCAGTAGCGGGCGGCATTCCCCACTCGGTGAAGGACTTTGACTGCCTGAACCTCAGCTCAGTGAGCGGCAGTGACTCCACTGGCGAGTTGGCATGGCTGGGCAACGAACCGTTTACTGTGATGACCATGCCTCGAGACGGCGGCGTATCGTTCTCCTCCAAAACTCCCTGCAACACTCTCATGGGCCAAGTTGAAGTCAGCGACACACAATTTGTGGTGGGCTCCAATCTGGCCATGACGATGATGGCTTGCCAGAGCCCCCAAAGTGATTACGAAAAGTGGGTGGTCAAGTTCTTCTCCACACCACTGGATTACACCTTGAACGCGGACTCTCTGATCCTGAGCAACACCGTTGGGACAGTTACTTTCAAGCCCGCAGGCTCCTAGCTGCGGAGCCGCTATGCTCGGCCCAACACCACGATTTCGCGATCACGGCCCCTGTCCGCTATTCTTGAGAGGTTGCTTTTTCAGACCTTCACAGGTCCGGGAAGAGTGGCGGATCGGGGTGTGGCGCAGCTTGGTAGCGCGCGTCGTTCGGGACGACGAGGCCGCAGGTTCAAATCCTGTCACCCCGACCAAATCACAGCAGCGGTATCCACTTCGGATGCCGCTGCTGTTGTTTTATCCCCTGAGGCCGCCATCCCGGGCGCACAGGCACCAACGGGCAGCGGCTCCCAGCTGGCAAGGAGCCGCAACGGCTAAGATGGATCGCATGAGTGAGATTCTTCCCCCCTGCCCTGTCTGCGCCAGCGAATACAGCTACGAGATGGGTGAACTGCTGGTCTGCCCAGAGTGCGCCCACGAGTGGTCTCCGGTGGAGGACGGCAACTCGGAAGAGGCTGCGCAGGAAACTGTGGTGAAGGACGCCGTGGGCAACATCTTGATCGACGGCGACACTGTCAGCATCGTGAAAACCATGAAGATCAAGGGCAGCCCCCAGGACCTGAAGATCGGCACAAAAGTACGCAACATTCGCCTGATTTCCCCTGTCAATGGGCATGACATCGACGCCAAAGTAGACGGTTTTGGCCCCATGAAACTCAAGTCCAGCGTAGTCAAAAAGGTCTAGTCCAGCCCAACTTTTTTTAGACAGGATGTTTGGGTGAGTTCATGGTTTGAAGCGCTGCCGGCCTTTGTCGTGGCGTTGTTGATGCTCGCCCTGCCCGGCGGCGCAGTTCTACTGGCTCTGCGGGTGCGCGGTCTCATGGCGCTCTGTTTGGCCCCTGCAGTGTCGGTGTCCGTCATTGGCGTCAGCGCCGTGGTGGCTCCGCTGATCCATTTGCCCTGGAACGTGGCGGTGGTGCTCTTGGGTACCGCCGTCGCCGCTGGAGCCGGCTGGATGGCCAGGCGCTTCATCCCAGCCCTCAGCGCTGTCTCGCCTGCGCACTCCCCTGCGCAGGACCATAAGGCCAACACGGGGGTCGGCGCAGCAGCCGCAGGCGTTCTCGTTGCACTGGCGATGACGACGGCGATTCTGACGCTCGTTGCCAGCAACCCCGAACAGTTCACGCAGGGCTACGACTCCGTCTTTCACCTCAACGCCACAGCGTATGCCGCGGAAACCTCCAACGCGTCTTCCTTCGCCATTTCCGGGTTCATCCTGCCCACTGTGAAGACAGTTTTTTATCCCGGTGCCTGGCATGGGCTGGCGAGCCTGCTGGCCATTGTCACCGGTGTCAGCATCCCCGCGGCAACAAACATCATGTGGTTGGCAGTGGCGGGCGTGGTGTGGCCACTGAGCTGCGTCTTTTTGACTCGCGTGCTCTTTGGCACGGGGCGCACACTGCTCATTTCGGCAGCCGTTCTGGCGGCTGCCTTCCCCGCCTTTCCATGGCTTTTGCTGCAGTACGGTTCCGCGTACCCCAACGCGCTTTCCAATGCCTTGGTTCCCTTGGGGATTGGCTTGGTGTTGTTGATTATCAGGCCGTCAGCTCACACGGGCCTACATCCCGCCCAAGCCTTGACGGTGGTGGTGCTGTTCATGCCGGGGGCCGTCATGGCCCAACCAAACGGAATTTTCAGTATCTTGCTGGTCTTGACTCCGCTCTTGGCCTACCTGATTTTCGCGTGGCTGCGCACTGGCTTTAGACGTTCACGACGTCACGGCTGGAACCGTTTGGGCCTACTCATCCTGGTCACCGCCGTGGCAGCCGCCGCCATGCTGGCCGTACCGCAAATCCGCAGTCTTTTTGGCTACACCAGCCCGGCATTCCTGTTCTTTCCGCTGGCCCTGCTGCGAAACTTCACCCATGCACCGGCCCCCATCTGGTTCCCGGCCCTGGCTCTGACGGCCCTGGTCCTGCTGGGTGTGCGCGCCGGATTCCGCAGCCCCGGGCTGAAGTGGCTGGCACCGGCACTCGTTTTGGTGGCTTTCACCTACCCTCTGGCCACCGGCACCAATGCCAGCCTGGCCAACATTGTCATGGCTCCCTGGTGGGACAACCCGGAACGCATTGCCGCCCTCATGCCATTGCTTGCTGTGCCGCTGGCGGCTCTGGGCATGGTCAAGCTGGTGGAATGGCTGATCGGCAGATTCCCAACATTCTTCATCCGCACTGGCTTGCGGGAGACCAAGGGCAGGGCGACGACGGCGGCCGTTCTCGTCGTCGTGCTTGCCTTCTCCAACCCGGGCCTGTGGCAAATCAAGGACCAGGTGGGCGTGATGTACCGCGTCCCCGCCGAGCCTGATGGTCTGGCGCAGGTGGACGCCCATGAGTTGGCGTTGATTCACAGGCTCGGAAATTACACCACCAAAAACGACGTCATCGCCAATAATCCTTACAACGGATCGGCCTTGGCCATGGCGCTGGCGGGGAGTCGAATGCTGTTTCCGTATAGCTCGCAGGGGGATTTGAACCCCGATCTTTACACGCTGCGTTTTTGGCTCAACCGTGTGGGCAGCGATCAAGAAGTATGCTCGGCCGCGAAACGCCAGGGCGTCACGCATCTGCTGGATTTTGGCACCGACTACATCCCTGCGTTTAACGATCCGCGTTCGCTCTATCCTGGAATCACGCTGGCACCCGATTCCGATGCCTTCACCCTGGTGGCCAGCGAAGGGCACGCCAGACTGTACAAGATGACACTTTGCGGCGGAGTACCTATCTAGAAGGACAGCAGCAGCCACTTTTTGACACTTTTGTCATGTTTTCCGCTCCGTTCCATTGTTGACGCCGTAGAGTGTAGCCAACGGTGGCATGCGGCAAGCAAGGAGCAAGCGAGTGGGTAGTAGTTTTGGTGATCGACTCAAACAGGAACGTTTGTCGCGTCAACTCACACAGGCTGAACTGGGCGGTGAGCTCTATTCGGCAAGCTACATTTCCCTGCTGGAGAACGCCCACCGTGAGCCAACGGCTGACATCATCAAACAGTTGGCCTCGCAACTTCAAATGGCCCCTTCTGCGATTGCCGAGTGGGTTCAGGCATCCTCCCCGGCGGAAAGCGAATATCTTCGACTGTCCCTGTGTGCCCGGCAATGCTGGGACACCCGCGACTACCTGGGCGCGGCCAGCAATGCCAAAGCTGCTGCCGATTTGGCCTGCGCCAACCAGAATCCGGTCATCTGGTGGAACATGACTTTCCTGAGCGCCAACTCATTGCTGCGCAACGGCAACCATGCGCAGGCCATTGAGGTGTTGATCGCGCTGTTGAAGCACCCGCTGACAACTGCCAGTGATCCTCTCTCGCTCCGCGCACATCAGGTCATGGCTGCGACCATGCTGGCTCAAGGCTCTCTGTCTGAGGCCATCCAGCACGCCACCGCCGCAGTGGAAATCGGTTCCGGTGACAGCGCCGAAGAATTCAGTGCCTATTTGATGGCGCTTCAAACACTTGTTGGCGCACTCACGGAAGCCGGTCGTCTTGACGAGGCTTGGACACACACACTGATTCTTGCCGATTCCGTCACGGATTCCACCCCCGATCAGATGGCCGGGGAAATCCACTGGGTCATTGGCAACGTTGCGTTTATTCGCCAAGACATCCGGGTGGGCTTGGAACACCACGCGAAGGCAAGCCGCCTTCTGTCCCCTGCCGCCGACCTTGCCCGGTGGGCCCAGTTCAACAAGGCAACAGCCTGGGTGCGGCTCATGGCGGGCGTGGTGGAGCCCGCCACCTTGCAGGCCATTGAACGCAGCGAACTGGCTCACTCCGTGGTGGGGGCAACGGCCTCGGAGACCCTCGAAGTCTCATTGCTTCGGGCCCGGTGGCACTACCTCAATGGCGAGTTGCCTCGGGCATTGGAACTTTTGGCCAACATTGAAGCCAACAAGGAGCAGCTGGCTCCTCATATTGCCGGCGATTCAGCCTTGTTGCTGGGCAGTGCATTGAAAGCCGCTGACAGCTCTGCCCAGGCGCTGGAAGCGTTCACCAACGCCAGAGACAGGTTCGTTCTGGCCGGAGCCGCGGACAGGGCTGCCGTGGCCCAGGAAAACATCACCGAACTTCAAGGTTCCCCCCGCTGAGGCTCCCGGCGCGGCCCAACAAAACTGGCCCGCATAAAACGGCGAAAATCATCCAATTCGGAGCGATTTTCGTCGTTTTCTGCGGGCTAGTTGGAAAAGCTAGATGAAGGTTTCGCCCGTCAGGCGCTCGTACGCTTCCACGTAGCGGGCCCTGGTGCGTTCCACGACGTCGGCCGGAAGGGTTGGCGGCGGCGTATCCGAGGCCTTGTCCCAGCCCGATTCTTCACTGGAGAGCCAATCGCGCACATATTGCTTGTCAAAACTGGGCTGGGCCTGGCCCGGAGCCCACAGGGCCGCATCCCAGAAGCGTGAGGAATCAGGGGTCAGGACCTCGTCACCTAAGGTGATGACGCCGTCGGCCGGGTCTGTGCCAAACTCCACCTTGGTGTCAGCCAGGATGATGCCTCGTTCGCGGGCAATTTCTTCCGCCCGGGTGTAAATCTCCAAGGTCAGGCTGCGCAACGCTTCGGCGTCGTCGGCTCCCACAGTTTCCACCATGGTCTCGAAGCTGATGTTCTCATCATGCTCACCCACCTCGGCTTTGGCCGACGGCGTGAAGATGGCCGGCACCAGGCGTGAGCCATCCACCAACCCGGCCGGCAGCGGCAGGGTGCAGACAGTTTGTGACTGGCGGTACTCGATGAGTCCGGTGCCTGTCAGATAGCCGCGGGAAATGCACTCGATGGGGAACATTTCCAGACGCTTGCACACCATGGCGCGGCCGGCAACCTCCTCTGGAACGCCGGTTTCAACCGTTGCTGCGATCACGTGGTTGGGCACATCGAGCTGCGCAAACCACCACAGGCTTAAGCCGGTCAGAATCCGCCCCTTGTCAGGGATCTCGGTGGCCAGGATGTGATCGAAGGCGCTGATGCGATCGCTGGCAACCACCAGAACCACGTCGCTGCGTCCGGCGAAGGGGGTCGCAGCAGACGCGACCGCCGTTGCGGCCGGCTCGTAAAGGTCACGAACCTTGCCCGAGTAGATGTGGGTCCATCCGGGCAGGACGGGGGCCGCGGGGATTGCTGAAGCCATGATTTTCTTGTCCTTAAGCCTGTGCCGAGGTGTTTGTCACGGTGATTTCTCCACGGGCAGCCTTGGCCGCAATGTCATTGCGGTACTGGCCACCTTCTAAGGAAATCTCCTCAATGCCGGCATAGGCACGCTCGCGCGCATCCACCAGGTCAACGCCCAAACCAACCACAGCGAGCACGCGACCGCCGGCGCTCACCGTGTATCCGGCGTCGTCGGCGGCGGTGCCCGCATGCAGCACGTGCACGCCGTCGAGCCGGTTGGCCTTCTTCAGCCCACGGATCCGGTCCCCTGTACGGGGAGCATCGGGGTAGTTTTCGCTGGCCAAAACCACAGCCACGGCCGTTTCAGGCAGCCAGCGCAACTCATCGATGTCTGCCAGCTGGCCCTTGGCCGCCGCCATGAGGACACCGCCCAAGGGGGTCTTCAGACGGGCGAGGACTGCCTGCGTTTCCGGGTCGCCGAAGCGTGCGTTGAATTCAATGACGCGGGTGCCGCGGCTGGTCAGCGCCAACCCGCAGTACAAAACACCCACAAAGGGTGTGCCTCGGCGGGCCATCTCATCAATGGTGGGCTGGGCCACGCGGTCAATGACTTCCTGAACCAGGCCGGCGGGGGCCCACTCGAGCGGGGAATATGCACCCATGCCGCCGGTGTTGGGGCCTTCGTCGCCGTCGAAAATGCGCTTGAAATCCTGGGCAGGAGCCAACGGGACAACGTTGTGGCCGTCGGCAAGGACAAACAGGGAAACTTCGGGGCCGTCAAGGAACTCTTCGATGACAACAGTGCCGCCCACATCAAAGCAGGACTGGGCATGGGCCAAGGCTTCGGCGCGGTCATTGGTAACCACAACCCCCTTGCCGGCGGCCAAGCCGTCATCCTTGACAACATAGGGGGCACCAAAGGTGTCCAGTGCGTCGGCAGCCTCGTCGGCGTTGACAGCAACCTTGGCCATGGCCGTGGGGACCTGTGCCTCCGCCATGACAGCCTTGGCAAACGCCTTGGACGCTTCCAGCTGTGCGGCTTCCTTGCTGGGGCCAAAGACAGGAATTCCGGCCTCGCGCACGGCGTCGGCAACACCTGCGGCCAAGGGAGCCTCGGGCCCCACAACAACAAGGTCGCTTCCAAGCCTCAACGCCAGGGCTGCAACAGCGGCTGGATCGCTGGCGTTGAGCGCATGCGTGGGCACAATGGCTGCGATGCCGGCATTGCCGGGGGCAGCGTGTACCTCACTGACGTTGGGGTCGCTAAGCAACGAGCGGACAATGGCATGTTCGCGGCCTCCGGGGCCAATCACTAGAACCTTCACCCCTCAAGGGTACTTGCCCGAGCGCCCCGAGCCGTAAAGTGTCACATGAGCGGATTGGCCCGCAACTCAGGCTGGCTCCGTCCGAGGAATCTACATACCCACCCATGAAAGCCGGAAACAGTCAATGGGCAGCTCTGACATCGGCGCCATGGCGGCGTTCTGCACGTAATGTGACTCGAATCGCCGCCCGTTCATTGCCCGCGTTTCCGCTACTTGATAGCTTGACGATTGGAATTGCCTGAAATATCTCTCCTATGAGGGCAGCGGCGCCCCGCGCGCATCCACAAGCACACACTAGCTCTCTTCACCCCGGTCTCTTCAGGTCAACTCTTCAAGGGGATTTACTTCATGCAAGCATTCACGCGCGGCCACTTAAAGCGCGGGGGTGCGGCCTGTGCCGCAGCCGCCGTGCTGATCGGCGGAACATTCACCGCCGGAGCCGCCTCAGCAGCGCCAGGGCCAACACCAACACCCAGCCCTGTGGTCACCACACCCGCAACCGATGCTGCCCCCGCTGCCGGGGCCGCACTTCCTGGCGGTCTGGCCGAGGCGCTTGAGCGCGACCTTGGCATGAGCCTTGCGGAATTCAACGCCCAGGGTGCCCTTGCAACCCAGGCTTCAGCGATCCAGGCACAAGTTTCCAAGGTTGATCCAACAGCCGTTGTCACCCTCACGGGCGACACCATCGCCGTCCAGACCTCAGCCGCCGGAGTTGCCAAGGCGGCCGCCGGCAACAGCAAGGTCACCGTCACGGCAGCCACCACATCAATCGTGTCCAGGAATGCGACAAACGTGGACGCCCTGTTCGCCGACTACGTCTCCACTTTCGGCGCCGAGAACTTGTTGTCAGTGGCGCTCAATGCCAGCGGCGAGTTCATGATCCGCACCGGTGAGCCGGAGAATGGCCTGCCGGTGGCGACGCCGGCATTTACCAAAACGCTGGAGCCCTCCATAGCGGACTTTGCAGCGAAATACGCCAACGTGGTGGTTGAAGATGCCAGCGGCCCCGCCAAGCCCACCTTCGAGGAGGGCGATCCCTTTGACGTGGTCAACGGCCAGGGGTATGCCGCCTTCGATGCTGCCAAAACCAAGGGCGGGCTTTGCAGCACCGGCTGGAACGGTTTCACCAAGGGCGGGGAGCCGGCCATTGTCTCGGCCGGCCACTGCACCATGGATGGATTTCTAACTGACGCATACCTGACCAACCCAATTTTCGACAAGGCAGCAACAGGGGATCCCGCAGTTCGACCCCAGCTCCTTGCCCCGCTGGGCACCATGGGCTTCTCCCAGTTCGGCGGCCCGGGCAACAGCACCACCACCACCGACCCTGACGGGTGGCACGCTGGCAGCAATATTGGCACCGACGTCTCAGTCATTGACGGCCTCCCTGAAAACTTCACTCAGGCACCCAAGGTAGCCAAGTGGACCGGCGCGGCAACATGGGCTGTCCCTGAGCAGGTCTCCACCGACTCCACCAATATCAACGTCACGGCCGTTGCCTCACCCGTGCTGGGAGCGCCCGTGTGCAAATCGGGCCGCACCACCGGCTGGACGTGTGGATCAGTTGACGAAATTGGCGCCTACGCCGTTGCCGGCATCAACTATCCCTCCGAACAAAATCCCAATGGAGACCCATTGGACATCCGCGCCGTTCGAGGTTTCGCGTCCTTCACCAGCACCATCATGAACGACCACGGCGATTCCGGCGGTCCCATCATCTCGGGCACCACCGCAGTGGGCATCACCAGCGGCGGCGGCCAGATGAACGACGGCACGTTCGTTGCCATTGCCGCCGACCTAAAAACCGCTTTAGCCGCCACTGATGGCTACACGGTCAAGATCTTCCTGGAAGCCCCCAAGGTCACCTCCACATCACCCGTCTTCCGCAAGGGCACCGTCACGGGCACTGTTGCAGGTGCACCGGCCGGAACCACGGTGTCCGTCACCTTCGGCGATGAGGATCCTCTCAACGCGGCAGTGGAATCAGACGGCACCTGGAGCATCGCCGCACCGAACAAGTTCGGCACCTTTGCCGTCACAGCCCAGGCCAAGAACGGTTTCAGCACCTCAGCACCCAGTGAGTCCTCCATTCAGGTCATCAAGGAGACCCTGGCCGCCCCGGCCATCACCTCCCCCGTGGACGGCAGCAGCGTTGGGGCACCTGTCACCACAATCACCGGAACCGGCAAGGCTGGCGCCACGGTTGAGTTGTCGGGCGATGTCACCGGCACCGCTGTTGTTGGCGAAGACAGCAAATGGTCATTCACGCTGCCGCAGGGCCTGGATGACGTCAGCGTATACCGTGTGAATGCGAAGCAGACCCTGATTGATTGGAACGACTCCTCGGCCACAACCAGCTCCTTCACCGTGGCGCCGCCGGCGCCAGTCATCACCTCGCCGCGCAACGGCCAGGAGTTCGTCTTCAACCAGGGCCCGCAGGTCATCTCCGGCACCAACCTGGAACAGGCCAGCGTTCAGGTTACTGTGAACGGCAAGAGCTACACAGCCGTTGTGGAGGGCACCACCTGGAGCGTCGCACTGGCTAACAAGCTGACCAGCGGCAGTTACTCAATCACGGCCGAGCAGCAGTGGGGTGACTTCCGGTCCCTCACGGCTGCGTCCACCGTGACTGTGCTCGCTGAACCCGCGCCGCCGGCAACACCAGAGTCCACAGCGCCCCCCACCACCCCGGGAGCCACAACGTCACCTACGACGGCGCCGATCGTGGCGCCTTTGGCCGCTGACGACCTGGCCAACACGGGGGCCTCAAGCTCCCTATTGATACTCGGTGGAGCCGGTGTGCTGCTGCTTCTGGGCGGTGCAGCGTTCCTGCTGATTCGCCGCCGCAACGCGCGCTAAAAGCAGTAGGCTGTAATACAACAGCTGTAACAACATAGGCAGTGGGTCCCGTTCTCAACGAATGGGACCCACTGTGCTTTGGACAACAGCGACTTTATACAACGGCTTTAGGCCCACAGCAACCTTGGGTCACAACGCCAGCCATCGAGACCAGCACCAGAAAAGGGGGAGGCACCATGAACAGCAAGGCAATCGCCGCAGTTGTCCTCGCAGCCACCATGAGCGGAGCCCTGGGCATGAGCGGATGTGGATCGCCACCGGTTCCGCCAACGCAAACCCCTTCCCCAGCAGCCAGCGATGCCGACACCGATGCCCTGCTGGCGCTCAATGAAAAGCTGCGGTCCCAGCTTGGTGACTCCTATTCCGATTCCTGGATTGAAGCCAATAAACTGCATGTTGCCGTGACCAACCAGGCTGCCGCAGACCTCGTGACAGCCGCCGGCGCCGTGGCGACGATTGTCACGGTGGACGCCGCAGCGTTGGAAGCAGCCCTGCAGGCCGTCGCAACCTGGCGCGCCACGCTCCCCGCCGAACAGGGCGCAGCCATTCACAGCATCATCCCGGACGGCCGGACAGGAACCTTGACAATTTCCGTTGCCATCGAGCAGCTCGAGGCGGTCACCAAAGCCGTGGCGGAGGACAACCCTGCCGGGGCAATTGCTGTGATCGTCAAGGAATCCTCCGGCCTGCCAACACCTCTTTAATCGCTAGGATGTCACCATGATCCATACTTTCCGGGCGCACGACGCCGTTGAACTCGCCGTCCTGGAACGCAGCGGATTTGTTGAGTCCGTCCACATCGGCTCGGCAGTTGTGGTGGCCGGGGACGGATCGGTAGTCACGGAGCTGGGGGACATCAACGCGCCCATCTACCCGCGCTCAGCCATGAAGCCGTTCCAGGCCCTGGCCGCGATGCAGTCCGGTGTTCCGCTCCGTGGAGCCCAGGTGGCCATCGCGGCAGGAAGCCACACGGGTTCGTTGGAGCACATGGATGTGGTCTCCGGCATGCTCAAGGCGGCCGGCTTGAACGAAACACATCTGGGCTGCCCCGCAGCGTGGCCCCGCGATGCCGACGCCCGCGCCTGGCTGGTGCGAACCGAACGCGGCAAGTCCAAAATTGCCATGAACTGTTCCGGCAAGCACGCGGCCTTCCTCTGGGCCTGCACCGAGAATGGTTGGGACACCGCCGGCTATTTGGAACCAAACCACCCCATGCAGCGCGCCGTGCGCACCGTGGTGGAAGAGTACACAAGCGATTCGGTGATGCACACGGGCGTTGACGGCTGCGGCGCTCCCGTCATGGCCGTCACGTTGACTGGTTTGGCGCGCGGCTTCAGCACTCTCGCCAAGGCGCCTTCGGACAAGTTCGCCAACGCCCGGGCCGCCACCATTGCAACGTCCATGCTGGACTACCCGTGGGCCGTGGAGGGCCACGGGCTGCCCAACACTGTTGTCATGGAAGAGCTTGGAATTCTGGCAAAAATGGGGGCCGAAGGCGTGCTGGCCATGGCCACACCCACTGGCGCCAGTGTGGCCGTCAAGGTCTTGGACGGCAACGGCCGGGCAGCCACCTTGGTGGCCCTGACACTCCTGGCCGCCGCTGGCGCACTCGACATTCCGGAGGTGGCCACGGTGTTGGCCCGCGTGGTTCCCCCCGTCATGGGCGGAAACAGCCCGGCCGGCAGCCTGCGCCTGGGCCGAGCCGTCAGCGTACTTCTCGACTAGCGTGGGCCCATCCGCACCCATCCACGCCCTCCAAAACACAACCCGCACAACCACGAGCAAGGAGCAGGACATGAGTGCCCGGCGTCGTATAGATATTGCCGATGGCCAGGCGGCTCTGGTCGCGTGGCAAAACGGGGACACCGCCCGGGCTGTCACGGCCACCGCCGTCCGCTACTCGCTGGAGGAATTGGCTGCACGGGCGCCCGGCAATTCCGTGGAGGTGCGGGTGCCACCCTTCGGCGTGACCCAGTGCATTCCCGGTCCACGGCACACTCGTGGCACGCCGCCAAATGTTGTGGAGTGCGACGCCGGCACCTGGCTAGCGCTGGTGACCGGCCAGACCGCCTGGGCTGACGCCGTCGAACACGGCCAGGTGGCAGCATCCGGGCTGCGCGCTGACCTGTCCGCCGAGCTACCCCTTCAGCGGCGCTAAAAAGCGTCCCAGCCTTGTTGCCAGCTTGGGCAGGTACGCTAGAGGCATGACTTCCCAGCCTGAATCCGCTTCCGGAGAGCCCCGCAAACTGACTGTGCGCCGCGCCCCGAAGTACGTCCCGTTCATGATCGCCGGCGCCCTGGCCGGCATTGTGACGGCAGCCATTTTCGCCTCCGTCACCCCGCCCAACGAACAATTTGAAACATCAAGCATTTTTGGCTTCTTTGCCGTGCTGATGGTTCTGCCCGGCGCGGGACTTGGCGCCATTGTGGCACTGGTGCTGGACCGCGCCAGCACCCGCCGCAGCAAAACGCTGTTGGTGACGTCCCTGCCGGATGATGACAGCAACGCCGACGGCGAAACCGCCTAGCCACAACCCGCCACCGGCAGCAACATAACGCACGTCACAGTAGGTCGTGGTGCGCGTCATTACATGAGACAATTTTCAGGTGGCACGCGGAGACGGAAAACTATCCCATGATCTTTTACCCGGCGAAAAGGGACCTCAGGACGCTTGTGGCGTTCTGGGCATCTGGGCACCCGGTGAAGAGGTTGCAAAACTAACCTATTACGGCCTGTATTCACTACAGCACCGTGGTCAGGAATCGGCTGGCATCGCAACAAGCGATGGCAAGCGAATCAGTGTATACAAGGACATGGGACTCGTATCCCAGGTCTTTGACGAACCCACACTGAACACCCTGACGGGGCACATGGCTGTGGGCCATTGCCGGTACTCCACCACGGGCGCAGCCAACTGGGCCAACGCCCAGCCCACCCTCGGTGCAACCGACAGCGGCACTGTGGCCCTGGCACACAACGGCAACCTGACCAACTCTGCTGAACTGCATGAGATGGTCATTGCCAAGTACGGCGTCCCCACCTCAGGTGAAATGGCACAGGGCAACACCACCGACACAGCCTTGGTCACCACCTTGCTGCGCGGTGAAGAAGGCCGTTCCCTGGAAGAAACAGCCATGGAACTGCTGCCCAAGATCCACGGCGCATTCAGCTTCGTCTTCATGGACGAGCACACCCTGTACGCAGCTCGCGACCCGCACGGCGTCCGCCCGCTGGTCCTTGGCCGCCTGGACAGCGGCTGGGTGGTCGCCTCCGAGGGTGCCGCCCTTAACACCATTGGCGCCACACTCATCCGTGAAATCGAGCCCGGCGAATTCATCGCCATCGACGAGGACGGCGTGCGCACCCAGCGCTTCGCACCCGCCACCCCGGCCGGCTGCGTCTTTGAATACGTCTACTTGGCCCGCCCGGATGCCACCATTGCCGGCCGTTCCGTGTACGAGTCCCGCGTGGAAATGGGCCGCCAGCTGGCCCGCGAAAACCATGCCGAGGCTGACCTGGTCATCCCGGTGCCGGAATCCGGCACCCCTGCCGCCATTGGCTACGCCGAGCAGTCAGGCATTCCCTTTGCACACGGGTTCGTCAAGAACGCCTATGTGGGCCGTACCTTCATCCAGCCCAGCGACACCCTGCGCAAGCTCGGCATCAAGCTCAAGCTCAGCGCCCTGGAATCAGTAATCCGCGGCAAGCGCATTGTGGTTGTGGATGACTCCATTGTCCGCGGCAACACCCAGCGCGCAGTGGTCCGCATGCTCAAGGAAGCCGGCGCCGCCGAAATTCATGTGAAGATCTCCTCCCCGCCCGTGCGCTGGCCGTGCTTCTACGGCATCGACTTTGCCTCACGTGCGGAATTGATTGCCAACGGTGCAGCCATTGACGAGATCGGCAAGTCCATTGGCGCCGATTCGCTGGCCTACATCTCCGAAGACGGCATGATCGAAGCCACCCTGCAGCCGCGCGAGCGTCTCTGCACGGCCTGCTTCACCGGCACCTACCCCATTGAACTTCCCAGCAGCGACCGTTTGGGCAAAAACCTGCTCGAACGCACCAATGCTGGCAACTCCACCACCTCCACCGGTTGCGATCCGGGACCTGACTCGGAAATGGAAAACCTCCTGACCGACCAGGACCGCACAGCAGCTGACGGTTCTTAAAGCATTCCAAGAAAGAGACGCCATGACCAACGCCTCCAATGATTTGCCAGCAACGGGAATCACCTACGCCAGCGCCGGTGTTGACACCGAAGCAGGCGACCTCGCCGTTGAATTGATGAAGGAAGCTGTCAAGGCCACCCACGGCCCCAACGTTGTTGGCGGTTTCGGCGGATTTGCCGGCCTGTACGACGTCTCCAAGCTCCTGACGTACAAGAAGCCGTACCTGGCCACCTCCACCGACGGCGTGGGCACCAAGGTTGCCATCGCCCAGGCCATGGACATCCACGACACCATTGGTTTCGACCTGGTGGGCATGGTTGTGGATGACATTGTGGTGGTTGGCGCCGAGCCGCTGTTCATGACCGACTACATTGCCACCGGCAAGGTTGTCCCCCAGCGTGTGGCTGACATTGTCCGCGGCATTGCAGCTGCGTGCAAGGTTGCCGGCACCGCCCTGGTGGGTGGCGAAACGGCCGAGCACCCGGGCCTGTTGGCTCCTGATGAGTACGACGTCGCAGGTGCTTGCACGGGCGTCGTCGAGGCTGACTTGCTGCTGGGTCCGGAACGGGTCCGCGCCGGTGACGTCATCATCGGCATGGCATCCTCCGGCCTGCACTCCAACGGTTACTCCCTGGTGCGCCGCGTCATCAACCACGCTGGCTGGGCCCTGGACCGTCAGGTTTCCGAGCTTGGCCGCACCTTGGGCGAGGAGCTCCTTGAGCCCACCCGCGTCTACGCCGCCGACTGCCTGGATCTGACCCGCTACCTTCCTGTCACCCAGGAAAAGGCAGTTCACGGTTTCAGCCACATCACCGGCGGCGGTCTGGCCGCCAACTTGGCACGCGTACTCCCCCAGGGCCTCATCGCCACGGTGGACCGTTCAACGTGGAGCCTGCCGGCCATCTTCAACCTGGTCTCCCAGCTGGGCAACGTGCCGCTGGCCGACCTGGAGCGCACCCTGAACCTTGGCGTGGGCATGGTGGCAGTGGTTTCCGCTGACGCCGCCGACGACGCCGTGGCCCGTCTGAACTCCCGCGGACTGCCGTCCTGGGTCATGGGTACTGTCACAGCCGAGGCATCGGATTCAGATAAGACCGGTTCCGATTACACCCAGGGCGCCAAGGGCGTTGACGGCGGCGCTGTCCGCCTGGTGGGCAACTACGCTTCCTAGTTACTAAGTTCGACGGCGGTCCCCACCAAGTGGCGCGGGCCGCCGTCGTGCTTTAACTTCACTCACGAAAAATGCCGCCGCTCCCGCTTTTTGCCACAGGTAAACCTGCGGCATTTTGCGGGAGCGGCGGCATTTCCAAAACTGGTTTTAGCGCAACAAAATCCCCACACGACGCTTCAGCATTTTTGGCTGTGCGTCATGCAGGGTTTGTTGCGTTTGGTGTCTAAACGGTCCTAGCCAATGCGGCGGGAGTCCACGTCGTCGTCGTCCTCAAACTGATCTGCATATTTATCTTCATATGCCGAATAATCCGGTTCTGCAGGAACCTCGATTTGCTGGCTCGGGGCTCGCCGAGTTGTTCCACCGAGCTCTTTCTGCAGAGCTGAATAATCAGTGTTCGGGGAGTAATACTTAATGTCCCGAGCCTGCTTGGTTGCCTTCGCCTTTTGACGGCCGCGCCCCATGGCGTGACCCCCTTTTTACACTTGGACCGGAGGTGGTCGCTCGGGCTAAGAGCGAGGCTCCGGAATATTCGGTCAATTTGTCGTACTCATAGATTACATGAGTTCTGGAGCAATCGCGGCAGGCATGGGCTGTTCTGCCCATAGCCAAACATCAAATTTGACGCTGCGGCCACCCAATATTCGATAGAGTCAGCTGTAGGCGGAGAATTTGTTCCGCAATGACGGCTCTTTTGCGGCCAGCACGAAGACGAAACACTGTGTCAGCCACCAACTTCAGTCCATCGATTTCGCGTCAGATCCTTAACGCAGCACGGAAGGTTTAGTACCCATGAACGAAAGCAGCGACGCCAACGGTCAGGGCGCTGAAGAATTCCCCACCCCCACGTCCGGCGAGCCTGAGACAGGCAGTGCCGAAGCGAGGCTTTCCGGCACTGACTACAAGTTTGCCGAGCCCACGCTGGGCGACGCCGCGATCAGCGAGGACGTCGCTGAAAGCGTTGACCTTGAAACCGCTGAAGCCGAGGCCGCCGCAGTGGAACACGAGGCCGAGCTGGCAGCCCGGGGTGTCTCCTCCGGTCTTGGCGAGGACCTCCCCGGCACCCCGGCAGCCAGTGAGCCCGACTGGGACTCCGCCACCACTGTTTTGCGCACCGATTTTTCCCAGCCGCCGGTAGCCACCAACCCATGGACACAGCCCGCGCAGGAAGCCGCACCCGAACAGCCTGCAGCCACGGAGCCCGTTGCGGCCCCGGCTGTACCTGAAGCTGACCTGCCGCCCGCTCCGGAGGCTGCCCCGGGGCAGTTCGACGCCGGAGCTGGCGCACCCCACACGGACCCTGCCCAGGACGCCGCAGCGGCGACGACTCTTGGCCACAGCGTGGACGATGGGCACGGCTGGCACCGCCCGGAAACGCAGTGGCAGCAATCTGCCACGCCTTGGCAGCCTAAGGCCGGTGCCTGGCAGTCCCCGGCACAGATTGCCCGTGGTGAGGCCGATGCCGCAAGCGCAGCTGCTGCTGTCGGAGGCACGGATGCGGCCGCATCGGCCGGACAGCCGGAATTCACCCAAGCCATCCCCGCAGTTCCGCCTGTCCCGCCAGCGCCTGCGGCCACTGCACCCGCTGCGCCGTACGGCCAGCCTGCCCAGGCAGCGCAGCAGCCCTACCAGTCCAGTCAGCAGCCAGGAGTTGCCTCCCAGTTTGGCTCGGCCACGCCTTCCGCTCCGCAAGGTTCCGCCGCGGGCGCCCAGCCGCCCTACGGCCAGGCACAGCCCCCGTATGGTCAGCAGCCCGCCCAGTCCGGCGCCCAGCCGCCCTACGGCCAGGCACAGCCTCCCTACGGTGCACCAACACCCTTTGGCCAGCCGGCAACCCCGGGCGGACAACCCCCGTACGGCGCACCCGGCATGCCCCCAGTACCCGGCGGACCCCAGGGCCCCGGTTTCCCCGGCGGCCCCCAAGGTCCCCAGGGCCCCGGTTTCCCCGGCGGCCCCCAGGGTCTTCAGGGTCCCGGCGGCAGTGGCGGCGGAAACGGCAAGAAGAAGCTCTTCATCATTTTGGCCATCGTGGTCCTCGCCGTTGTGCTGCTGGGTGTTCTGGTGACACTGCTCATCGGATTCATCACCTCCAGCTTGAACAATGCCGGACCCGCCCCGGCACCGACCACGCAGTCGCAGGAATCCCCGAGTGACGACCCCAGCAGTGAGGACGTGGATCCGGGCTTAGATGTGGTGGTGCCGCAAGCATCACCGCTGGACTGGATTCAGGGTGACTGCCTGCGCGACTTCAAGGGCGTTTCCGCAGCGGCTGATGTTGTGCTGTGCAACAGCCCGCACTCGGCGCAGCTCGTGGGTACGTTCTACTACGGTGACGACGAGACGTTCCCCGGCGGTGACGCTCTGAAGGCCAAGGCTGCCGAGATTTGCAAGGACGTGCAGCTGACCACCGAGGCGGAGAGCATGAAGGACTTGAAACAGCTCACTGCCTACCCGTCCCAGTCGACCTGGGACGACTCCGGTGATCGTCGCGTGGACTGCCTCATCCAGGACACCAGCGGCAACAACTTGTTGTCCTCGTTGACCAAGTAGCAACGTCTTAAAAAGCTGAAGGGCTGTGGGATTCGGAAATACACTTCCGAATCCCACAGCCCTTCTGTTTGCCCTAGCGGCGGGCGTCGGCGGGCGAGTCTGCCGGAACCCGGCTCACGCTCAAGCCGGAGCTGCTGGGCGATTCCATGTCCAACTCATCAAAGTCGGCCGCGGTGTCCACCAGAACCGTGTCGCCGTCGGCCACGGTGCCAGCCAGGATCTCCTTGGCCAGGCGGTCGCCAATCTCGCGCTGCACCAGCCGGCGCAACGGCCGGGCGCCGTAGGCGGGGTCGTAACCCGTCAAGGCCAGCCACGCCTTGGCGGCGTCGGTGACCTCCAGCGTCAGGCGGCGTGAATGCAGCCGCGTGGACAGCGCCTGCACCTGCAGGTCCACAATGTGGGATAGCTCTTCCACACTAAGGGCGTCGAACATGACAATCTCATCGAGCCTGTTCAAGAACTCAGGCTTGAACGATGACTCCACCACGCCCATGACAGCCTTGCGCTTTTGCTCATCGGACAGGTTCTGATCCACCAGGAACTGCGAGCCCAGGTTGGATGTCAGCACAATGATCACATTGCGGAAGTCCACTGTGCGGCCCTGCCCGTCGGTGAGCCGGCCGTCGTCGAACACCTGCAAGAGGATGTCAAAGACTTCCGGGTGCGCCTTCTCCACCTCGTCAAGCAGCACCACCGAGTACGGGCGACGGCGCACGGCCTCAGTCAGCTGGCCGCCCTCGTCGTACCCAACGTAGCCCGGAGGCGCACCCACCAGGCGGGACACCGAATGCTTCTCGGAGTACTCGCTCATGTCGATGCGGATCATGGCGCGTTCGTCGTCGAAGAGGAAGTCGGCAAGAGCCTTGGCCAGCTCCGTCTTTCCCACACCTGTGGGGCCCAGGAACAGGAAGGATCCCGTGGGCCGGTCCGGATCGCTGATGCCGGCCCGGGCACGGCGGACCGCGTCGGAGACAGCCGTCACAGCCTTGGACTGGCCAATCAAGCGCGAACCCAGGACCTGCTCCATCTGCAGCAGCTTCTGGCTCTCACCTTGCAACATACGCCCGGCAGGAATTCCCGTCCAGGCAGAGATGACCTCGGCGATGTCGTCGGCCGTGACTTCCTCCGCGACCATCAGGTCAGCCTTTTCAATGGACTCTTCTTCCGCGGCTGCGGCCTCCAAGTCACGCTGCAACGCCGGAATTTCCCCGTACAACACCCGGGAGGCTTGCTCCAGGTCGCCGTCGCGCTGGGCCTTGTCCGCAATGGAACGCAGCTCATCCAGCTTGGCCTTCAAGTCACCAACCCGGTTCAGGCCCGCCTTCTCTGCTTCCCAGCGGGCGTTGAGCCCGGCCAGCTCCTCCTTCTTGTCAGCCATGTCGGCGCGCAATGCCGCCAACCGTTCCACCGATGCGGCGTCCGTTTCTCCACTGAGAGCCAGTTCCTCCATGGTCAAACGGTCGACGGCGCGGCGGAGCTGGTCGATTTCTTCCGGTGCGGAATCGATCTCCATGCGCAGCCTGGACGCCGCCTCATCCATCAGGTCGATCGCCTTGTCGGGCAGCTGACGACCGGTGATGTAGCGGTTGGACAGCGTCGCGGCGGCAACCAGGGCGGAGTCGGCGATGGCCACCTTGTGGTGCGCCTCGTAGCGTTCCTTCAAGCCACGAAGGATGCCGATGGTGTCATCGACGCTGGGCTCGCCCACGAACACCTGCTGGAAACGGCGCTCCAGCGCAGGATCCTTTTCGATGTTCTCGCGGAATTCATCCAGCGTGGTGGCACCAATCAAGCGCAGCTCGCCACGCGCCAGCATGGGCTTGAGCATGTTGCCCGCATCCATGGAGCCCTCGGAAGCGCCCGCGCCGACCACCGTGTGGATCTCGTCGATGAACGTGACGATCTGACCGTCGGAGGCCTTAATCTCCTCCAACACAGCCTTCAGCCGCTCTTCAAACTCGCCGCGGTATTTGGCCCCGGCCACCATGGCGGCCAGGTCCAGGCTGATGAGCGTTTTCCCGCGCAGGGACTCCGGCACATCTCCAGCCACCATGCGCTGGGCCAGACCTTCCACCACGGCCGTCTTGCCAACGCCGGGCTCACCGATGAGCACGGGGTTGTTCTTGGTGCGGCGGCTGAGGACCTGCATGACGCGGCGAATCTCGGAGTCTCGGCCAATGACGGGGTCCAGCTTGCCCGAGCGGGCAATGGCTGTCATGTCCACCCCGAACTTTTCCAGCGCCTCGAAGGTGTTTTCCGGATCGGGTGAGGTGACCTTGCCGTCGCCCCTAACAGAAGGCAGCGCGGCGTCCAACGCAGCCCGGGAGGCACCTGCCTGGCGCAGGGCGTTTCCTGTTGCTCCGGCGTCGTTCGCGAGACCCAGAAGGAGATGCTCGGTGGAAACGTAGCTGTCTCCCATGGCCTCGGCGGCCTGCTGGGCAGCTTGCACGGCCATCAAGGTGTTGCGGCTGAGCTGGGCCTGGGCAACGGAAGTGCCCGACGACGACGGCAGCTCGCGGATCGCGGCGCTGGCGGCGACGCTGACAGCGTCCGGATCAACTGCCGCAGCCCTCAGTAAAGCGACAGCAACGCCTTGGCGCTGATCCATCAGGGCCTTGAGGAGGTGCGCTGGCTCCACGGTGGGATTGCCGGCGGTGGAAGCGTTCATGGCAGCGGAGGAAAGAGCCTCCTGGCTCTTTGTGGTGAATTTGGCGTCCAAGAGGGGTCCTTTCGTTGTGTGTCAACAATGTGTGGCGACTCAGCTCCTACAAAGTTGAGTCTACTACGCTCAACTTACGATCGCGAGAAGTTATTCCGGAATTCTTGATGTGCGCGAAAAATTCTTGACATTGACGATGCGTCAACCTTTACCGTGGTGTTCATGGACCTTTCAATTCAACAGCTGGCCCAACAGAGCGGCACTACAAGCCGCACTCTACGTCACTATGGCGACATTGGCCTACTACCCCCGAGCCGCATCGCCAGCAATGGCTACAGGCACTACGACCAGGCCGCCCTGGTGCGGTTGCAGCGTATTTTGCTGCTGCGGGAACTGGGCTTGGGCCTGCCCGCCATTGCCTCGGTACTGGAACATGAAACCTCGCCCGCGGCGGCCCTGCGCACGCACGTCGACTTGCTGCGGGCCGAACAGGCGCGGCTGGTGCGGCTGATTGCGTCCGTCGAAAAAACCATTGCAGCCCAAGAAAAAGGAGAAGAAATCATGGCCGAGAAAATGTTTGACGGCTTTGACCACACGCACTACAAGGAGGAAGTGCAGCAACGCTGGGGCAAGGATGCCTATGCACGCAGTGATTCATGGTGGCGCGGAATGGATGCCGCCTCGCAGCAAACCTGGAAGGACCGGCTTGCCACACTGAATAGCGGTTGGACAGCCGCAGCCGCAAGCGGGATGGCCGCCGATTCGGCAGCCGCCCAGAAACTGGCGCGGCGCCACGTCGAATGGCTGGGTTCCATCCCGGGGACGCCCGCGTCCACCTCCGGCTCTACGCCCCGGGGCAACCTCAAGGACTACATCCTCGGGCTCAGCGAAATCTACGTGGCCGATGAGCGCTTTGCGGCCAACTACGGCGGCACGGCCGGGGCCACGTTTGTGCGGGACGCCCTGGCTGTCTATGCGGAACGGGAGCTGTAGCGGGGCGCGGGGCCACTGCGTGCGCTCACACAGGTCCTGACCGCACGGTCAGTGTGCAGATAATGCCCTCAAAATCGATTTTGAGGGCATTATCTGCACACTCGAGAGACCGGGCGCGCGAAAAGTAAAGTTTCCCTTACATATCTGCGTGACTGACGGGGCAAAAGTTGAAGAAGCAGATAGCAAGCGTGCTCATTGCGGGCCTGGCCCTGCTGGCGGTGTTGCTGGCCTGGGCCAATGCAGCGGAATCGCCAGACGATTGGCCCGCCCGCATTCTGGCTGCCGCTGTGGTGATCGCGGCTCCACTCACAATTCAAGCCCTGAAGAAACGTCATCAGGTACGGACACTGGAGCAGGCCGAAGGCAGCTTCGAGCGGTAAGTCTCCGTCCGGGCCCAATCCGCCGCTTACCTTGATGCCCTCGTGATCCTTGTGCTGGCCCTTGCCATGGTGGCCACATTCGGACATTCACTCCTCGCCACCATGATCACGTTGGGCGCCGCCGTGCTTGTCATCTTGTCCTTTTGGATCCGCTACCAACAGACAAAGAACGCATGCTTGCCGGAGACGGTCGATGAAGAATCGCATAGCTGAGTCGCGCAAGGCGGCAGCGTTGTCGCAGGAAAGCCTGGCTGCCATGCTGTCCGTTTCCAGACAAACAGTCATCGCCTTGGAGCGCGGGAAATACAATCCCAGCCTTCCGCTGGCATTCCGGCTCGCGAGGGTGTTCAATACGACCATTGAGGGACTTTTCACCGACGAGGAACTGGGGCCATGATCTTCATCGATCCGCCGTATTGGCCGGCACACGGGACAGTGTTCTCACATCTCATCTCCGATGCCTCCTTGGCAGAACTGCATGACTTTGCCGCAGCCAATGACGTGGCCAAGCGTGCCTTTGACCTGGACCATTACGATGTCCCAGCGCGCCGCTACGACGATCTGGTGGCGGCGGGGGCCATGGCGGTCTCTGGCAAGGACCTGGCCCGCGCCCTGGTGGCGTCGGGGCTTCGCATCAAGGCTAAATATCGGGTCAAGTCGACTGGGTCAGTTCTGGAAGTGCGCTGGGACGCGCTACTTCCGGGGCAGCGGGAGCTGGGGGCTGAGTTGCTGCGCCGCTGGAACGAACCCCACCGGCACTACCATTCGGCCAGCCACCTCTTGGCGGTTTTGGAGTCCCTGGACCTGCTCACAAACAGTGCACCGCCGCCCGCTGTGGCCCTGGCAGCCTGGTTTCATGACGCCGTCTACAACGGGGTGCCGGGCACGGACGAAGAGGAATCAGCCGAGCTGGCCCAGCAGCACCTCAAGGGGCTGGCGCCACCGGCCGTCGTCACCGAAGTGGCCCGTTTGGTGCGGCTGACGGCGCAGCACTCCCCTGCCGCGGATGATCACGCGGGAGCCTTGCTGTGCGACGCCGATCTGGCCATTCTGGGTTCGGCACCCTTGCGTTATGCGCAGTATGTGACGGATGTTCGCAAGGACTACGCGCACATTCCCGAGGACCAGTTCAGCTTGGGACGGGCAGCCGTACTGAGTCAGCTATTGGCGTTGGAGCCGCTGTTCCGCACGGAGCTGGGGCAGCAGCTCTGGGCGGTTCAGGCCCGGATCAACATGTCCACCGAGTTGGCGCAACTGGACCACACGGTCATCGACGCCGGTAGGCTGGCACCATGACCGGCTACAGCTCCCTGCCCGTGTGTGAATTCGCGTTCCCCGGCCCCTTGCGGGACCAACTTGTTGCCGCCGTCCTTGACGGTTCCAAGACCTCAACCACCGCCACCTGCATTGAATACGAGATTGAGCAGGAGGCGCTTCCCTTTGTTGGAGCGCAGGAAGTGGTCATCGACTCCGCAGGCAAGCCCGTGGCTGTCATTGAAATGACCGACGTTCGCTTTGCCCGCCTCGCGGACGTGGACCTGCAACATGCCATCGACGAGGGCGAGGGCTTCAGCACCGTGGCCCAGTGGCGGGCCGGCCACGAGGAATTTTGGCATTCACAGGACATGCGCGACGCCATGGGAGACCCCCGTTTCACGGTGGATGACGGCACGGAGCTGGTGCTTCAGCGCTTCAAGGTGGTGGCGCGGCTGCCCTAGCGCCGCCAGGCATGGGGCACCTATTCTGGGGCCATGGAAACCTTGGGGACGGTCCGGATTTGGCACGACGAAGAAGGCTGGGGAGTCATTGACTCAGAGCCCACGCCCGGCGGTTGCTGGGCTCATTTCTCCCACATTGCCGTGCCCGGCTACGCTTCGCTGAAAAACGGCCAGGCGGTAATTCTTGAGTGGGAGGCCGCGGACCAGGACGGTTTCACCTTCCGGGCAACACGGTTGTGGCCCGCCGGTGCGGTGCCCATCACCAATGAACCCACGCCCGCCGACGGCCCGTACTCTTCCAGTCTGTCCATCACCTTTGAGGGGTAAGCGGTATCATAATTTCGGTGCCGCCGCAGCTGGCTAAGCTGGTGCCATGGCCCCGAAAAAAGAATCTCGCGAACCCCGGCTGACACCGCTTCATCTGCATGACCTGGTGGAGAACGACGATGCGTTCTTTGGCCCGGGCGACACCTATGACGGCCAACTCTTCGACAAGCCGTCCTTTGACGAAGCCAACCTGACCTCCACGGACTTCCTGGAATGCCAGCTCAACGGGCCAACCCTGAACAACACCGAACTGCGCGGCGTACGCTTCCGTGGCACGGTGATCAATGACAGCTTTGCTCCCGTGATGCATGGCGCGCGGACCAGCTGGCGGGACACTGAAGTCACGGCCCCGCGCTGGGGATCGGCAGAGCTTTACGACAGCAGCTGGCAGTCAGTGCGCATTGACGGCGGCAAAATCGACTTCCTCAACCTGCGCGCCGCCAAGATCACGGACCTGCTCATCAGCGACGCCATCGTCGGCGAACTGGATCTGGGCGGGGCCACCGTGACCCGAATGGCTCTGAAGAATTGCCGGATTGGCACCCTTGACCTGCAGCAGGCCACGCTGAAGGACCTTGATCTGCGCGGCACGGAATTCCGCACCCTCAACGGCGTCGGATCCATGTCCGGGGTGGTCATGGACGACTATCAACTGGGCCTGCTGGCACCCATTCTGGCGACGCATTTGGGCATCACCATCGCCTAGCGGGCTAGACTCGGCATGTGAAGCTACGTCCTACCTCATCGGAACATGTTCTTGCCCGTCGCGGAATTGCCGGCCACCGCCAGTATCGCATCCCGGCCCTGGCTGTCTCCCCGCGCGGCACCCTGCTGGCCGCCTATGACGGCCGCCCCAATTTGGATGATCTGCCCAACCCGATCGACCTGCTGATCCGCCGCAGCCTGGACAATGGCGCCACCTGGGAACCGCAGCAAACAGTCCGCACGGGCACCGGATTGGACGGCTATGGCGATCCCAGCCTGCTGATCGACACCCAGACACAACGAATCTTCATGTTCCACGCGGCGGGCACGCATGCCGGCTTCTTTGAGGCCATTGAAGGGCTGGAGGATCAAGACAGCATCCAGCACGCCGATCTCAGCTTTTCCGACGACGACGGCGTCACCTGGCAACACCGCAGGCTCACCGCCATGCTCAAACGCGAGGGCATGACAGGCTTGTTTGCCGCAGCCGGCGCAGGCATCCAAATCCACACGGGCCCCTTCGCCGGACGCCTGGTCCAGCAATTTGTGGTGCTGTCCCGCGGCGAGATTGCCTCCGCCAGCGCGTACAGCGACGACCACGGAGACACCTGGACCCTGGGCGAATTCATCGCCGGCGGCAATGAGAATAAGGTGGTGGCCCGCACTGACGGCAGCCTGTTGATGCACTCCCGCGCCACCCCGTACCGACTCACGGCCGTTTCCACCGACGGCGGCCACAGCTACTCCCCCGCGCAGCCCCACCACGAGCTGCCGGACCCCAGCGACAACGGCTCCGTAGCACGCTTTGACGGACTCCCCAACGTCAACGGGCTCGCTTCCCCAGAGACTGACAGCTGGCTCATTGCCACCCACAACCACGACCCGCTGCTGCGCCGGAACACTGTTTTGAAGCTCTCGCAAGACAACGGCGCAACGTGGCCCTACGCCGTCGTACTGTGCGCGGGAAGTTCCGAGTACTCCACGGCAGCCCGCCTGCCCGATGGCCGGATTGGCGTGCTCTATGAACGCCAGGGCTACCAGGAGATTGTGTATGTGGTGCTCGACCCGGCGGACTTGCTGGCCTCCCCTGCTGCTGATTTGACGCACGACGGCGGCACCACCTACGCCGGCGGGCTCGCTTTGGACGTGGCGTTGCGGTCCATTACCCCGGGCCGCCCCGCTGTGTGGGAAAGTGTTGGCGAGAGTTTTGTGCTGACACAGACCGACGGGGATTGGGATCCGGCGGCGTGGAAGGAAGTGGGGCAGGGCTATTCCGCGGACGCGCCCCAGGTGCTGTCCAACCGTGAATCGCAGGATCTGAACTACGGGCCGGTGATCCCCGGATACAAGGAGGGGGACGTGCTGGCGTTCAGCGGCCGGGTGCGCAATGGCGACGCGGTGCCTTCAGTGGTTGCTGTTTTCCTTGAGGGCGCCGCTGTGGCTGCTGAGGTTCTGCTGGCGGCGGAGCCATTGGACCCCGGTCAGGCCCGCGGGTTCACGGCCAGCTACACGGTGACGGCAGAGGATGTTGCCGCCGGCAGTGCCACCGTCACGTTCACCCTGAATGCCGGCGACACCTCGCAGGCCGCCAAGAAGGCCTTTGCCTTCGGCATGGTGACGGGCAACGTCACCGAGTCCTGACCCGGGTTCGTTCAAATACGGCGGGCTAGCGTGCCGGTCCGTCCAGATCATCCAGCGAGCTGGCTATTTTGTGGCGGGCATCGGCCGCCGTGTGCACGGCTTTGAGCGTCTCGGCAGTGACGTTGAAACCCGCCACCCTAGCCTGCAGCTGGGTCAAGGCAGCTATCAGCATGGTCTCCTGCTCGGCCAGGGCGTCGCGTTGGGAGAGCAGGTCGGCCATTTGCTCGCCCATGATGAGGTGGCGGCCCAGGGCAGTTTGCGCCGCTGCCCCATCCCCGGCGGCCTGAGATTCCTCGGCCTGGGCGGACAGCTGATCCATGGCACCTTGCAGGTGGCTTGCCTGCAGGTCCAGTCGCTGCCGGCTCACCGACACATCGGCCACGCCGCGGCGCATCTTCTGCACGGCAGCCTGCTGCTTAATCTGCGCGTCCGCCAAGGTGAGTTGATTGGTGGAGGAGGCACCGGCGTCGTACGTCTTCTTGGCCCGCGTGGGACCGAAGAAAGCTGCAAGCCGGGCAAAAAAACTCATGAGGACGGCTAGTCCTTGCCGAGATCCGTGTAGGTGGCGGACCAGTTCTTGAGCATGGTGGCTTCAATTTCCAGGGTGCGGGTGAGGTCCTTCAGATCCACGTCGCCGGTGGGCGCGGCGGCGCTGGCTAAGGCGTTGCGAACACCCTTGGCCGTCTGGGTGATTTGTTCCACCTGGACGCCAAGCGTCTTGGAATAGAGGCCCTGCACCGCGGGGTCGGGCTCCTGCTGGGCCACCAACAGCTGGTGCTCCATGACGGTGCCGGTTTGTTGGAGGGTGTTGAAGATCTGCTCAAGATTGCCGGTGTACTGGCCGGTGCTCTGGGCCACGGCCAGGGAACGCCGGGTGGCTTCCAGGGACTCCGCCAAGGCAACTCGCTGTTTGAGGATCTCGGCCACAGGCCCGGTGCTTGTCTCGGCCCGGGCCTTGAGGGCATTGCGTTTGGCCGACTCGTATTTGGGCTTGGAAATTTTCACCAGGCCCAGCACCCCGCGGCGGATCAGCACCCCCATGACGATGGCCACACCCACCACAATCGCGATGATGACCAGCATGAGGATTAAAAAGACTGTGCCGAAGTCCATGGTTTCTTCGTTTTCCTGCCGTTGAAAATCGCTGAGAGATCGTGGAAATTAGCCTAGCACCGGCCGCTGGGGAAAGCTCAGGGTCATCCCCGATGCCATTGTGGGTGCCAGCAGGGCACAATGGGGTGATGAAGACACTCTTGAACATCATCTGGCTGGTTTTCGGCGGTTTTTGGCTGGCTCTTAGCTACTTTCTGGCCGGAATTGTGTGCTGCATTCTCATCATCACCATTCCGTGGGGCATAGCTTCCTTCCGCATTGCCGGCTACGCCCTGTGGCCGTTTGGCCGGACTGTGGTGGACAAGCCCGGCGGCACGGGCATTGCCAGCACCCTGGGCAATGTCATTTGGATTCTGGTGGCCGGGATCTGGATTGTCATCAGCCACATCACCACAGCAGTTGCCATGGCCGTGACCATCATTGGCATCCCGCTGGCCATCGCCAACATCAAGATGATCCCCATCTCCTTGATGCCGTTGGGCAAGGAAATTGTGCCCACCAGTCAGCCCTTTGTGCGCAGCTACCACTAAAGGCCCTGCCCAGATGACGCCCCTGGAGGACCCGCCGGGGCAATGCCGCGTAAGCTGGTGCCATGCGTATTAAGTCCGACTGGCTGGACATCATTGTCAACTTCGCCAGCTTTACAGCCATGATCCTGGTGCTTACCTTTGCCCGGTTCTCGCTGCCCATCAAGATCGTGCTGGCCTTTGCCGTTTCCCTGGCCATCACGGGAGGCTGGTCTTACTACAAACGCAAGCTCCGCCGTCGCCCCTCAGACCCCAAGCGCCTGCACGTGTACAGCGTCAAGAATGAGGACGAAAAGTAGTGGAAATTATTCGTTACGCCTCACTCAAGACCATGCCCTGGCCCAACGGCGGCGGAGTGAGCCGGCAACTCGCTGCGGCTCCGGCCACTGACGGCGGTTTCGATTGGCGCATCAGCATTGCCGAGGTTGCCAAGGCCGGGCCGTTTTCACCCATGCCCGGGATGGACCGGATCATCACCGTGATCGACGGCGAACTCATCGCTCTCACGGTTGACGGTGCCGAGCAGGCACTGGAAAAGTTCCGCCCGTTCCGCTTTTCCGGCGACTCCGAGACGTCCGCAGCCCTGCCCACCGGCACGCTGAAGGACCTGAATTTGATCACCCGCCGGAGCGCCTTCAAGGGCTATGCGGCCATCATCGAGCTGTCCAAAAAGCGCCCGCACCCCGTCTTTGCCGACCAGTTTGCCGTGCTGCTGCAAGGTGCTGCCACTGTTTCCCCCGCTGCGGTTTCAGTTGTCGACGCCGGAGCCTCCTCCGCTGCGCCCGTCACCTCAGCCGAGTCGCTGGGCAAGTTCGACACAGTGGTGGGGTCCGAGGACGCACCCGAAATTTCAGGCCGCGGGTTCCTCGCCATACTGAGCATCGATCCCGTCGGGTAGCACTGCCCACCCCTGCATAATTCCCCAACTTCATCCCTTGGTCTGATGTTCCGCGCCCCTTGGCTCTCCTAGGCTGGCCGTTCTGGGGAAAGGGTTCAACCGTGAGATTTTCAATTCGCGCAACGATGGGTTCGGTGGCGGTGGCGGCTTTGTTGGGACTGGGCGCATGCGCCGCCCCACCCACCACCACGTACACCAATGAGGCGGGCCAAGAAGTCACCGTGAATTGGAAAGACTATCCTGTGCATGCTTACTCCCTGCCCGCGGAACTGCTGGATGCCCCCGTCAAAGAGGACACCGAAGCCGTCGCGGCGGAACTGTTCGAGGAAATCAAAACAGCCCTCACCGCTGAATATCGAATGGAATGGGAAGCCCGTGGCGAAGCCGGCTGGTTCCCCACCACGGGCAATGGCTACGGCGGCCAGGCCATGACTTACACGTACAACTCCGTTGAGTGGAGAAGCACCACACTTCCCCCATCCACTGCCGAGTGGAAGAAAATCATGAGTGTCATCAATGGGTTCACCACTGCCTCTGGATTGGGCCCCGTGAAGCTCACCCCTGACAGCGACTCATTGGCGAACGACCCTGAACGGCAAAAAGAGCTGGTGGAAGAATACGGCACGGCTGATCTGGACAAACTGTATTGGTGGGCCGGTACAGCGTATTCGGGTTCCCAGTGGCTCTCCGTCAATTTGGTCAATGTGGCTAGAGATACCAGCGGCAAAGCAGCCAAGGAATATCAAGAATCCGAGCTTCCGGCACGCTCCATCTCCATCACCTACGGCACTACCACCGTGTCCCGAGCGGATCTGCCTACGTTCAAGAAAGCCTTGGAACAGTTTGAAGGACTGACGCCCCCGGAACCCACCACCTCGGACTGAGGCCGCCGTCATCTTCACCGTCGGCCCACCAAAACTCTTGGGCAATTTGGCGCTGCCATGCACAATGGGCATATGGAACAGCCTCGTTTGTCCACCCACCCCCGGCCTGGTCCATGACCTTCCCCATCCTGGCCCTCATTTGCGTGGCCGCCCTGCTGGGCCCGCTGCTGGCGCTCCCGGCACGGTGGCGCATTCCGGTGGTGATCGGAGAGCTGCTCGCGGGGATCCTCATTGGCCGCTCCGGACTGGGTTTGGTGGATCCGGCCGAACCCACCTTCACGTTCCTAGCGGACATGGGGTTTGCCCTCATCATGTTCGTGGTGGGCACGCACGTCCCGGTCCGAAACAAGCAAATTCGCGCCGCCCTGGGCAGTGGCGCCCTGCGCCTCATGGTGGTGGCAGCGGCTGCCGCAGCGGTGGGCATTGGCCTGGCTGCTATTTTTGGCGGCGGGCACGCACCGCTCTACATCGTGTTGCTCGCTTCGTCGTCCGCAGCACTGGCGTTGCCCATGATTGGCTCCCTGAAATTATCAGGGCCTCCTGTCCTTGCCATGACAGCCCAAGTGGCCATGGCCGATACTCTGGCCATCATCGCCCTGCCGCTTGTTCTCAACCCGGCCACAGCGGGCAGGGCGGCACTGGGCTCCTTGGCAGTTATGGCGAGTACCGGCGCCATGTTTTTGTTGTTGCGCAGAGCGGACGCAAACGGCACTTGGCGACGTATTCACAAGGTTTCTGAAAACAGGAAGTTTGCCTTTGAACTGCGATTCCAGCTGGTGGTCCTGTTTGCCTTGGCAGGCCTGGCGGTGTGGAGCCATGTGTCCATCATGCTTGCCGGATTTGCGTTCGGGCTGGCGGTTTCGGCCGTGGGAGAGCCGCGCCGGCTGGCCCATCAATTATTTGCCCTCACCGAGGGATTTTTGGGCCCACTATTTTTTCTCTGGCTTGGCGCGTCCTTGGACCTACGCGAACTTGCCGCCCATCCCCCGATGATCGCGCTGGGGCTGTCCCTGGGGTTTGGTGCCATAGCCGTCCATTGCGTGACGTGCTTCCTTGGTCAACCACTGCCGCTGGGCGTGCTCTCCGCTTCGCAGCTGGGCGTGCCCGTCGCCGCTGCCACGATTGGCATTCAGCAGAATCTGCTGGCTCCTGGCGAGCCGGCCGCCCTGATTCTGGGCGCCCTTGTCACGATTGCTGCGGCCACCGTTGCCGCTAGTCGTTACCGAGCTGCTGCACCAGCGCGCCGCCGGTGAGTGCCGCCGTCGTACATCATGCCATTAACCAAAACTGACCCGCAGTTGTGGTCGAAAAACACCGCGAAATCGCGATTTTTCGACCATTACTGCGGGTCAGTTGCTTGGGCCCACGCGCCCGAGGGTTCCCTGGCCGAGCTTGCTAGGTTAGGGCGGGCGTGGGGACTAGTTAGCGGGCGCGGCGCTGGTTGGACGCAGGCGCTGACGCGCGGCGGGGTCCGCCGGAGCGTGCACCGCCACCGTTGGAGTTGAAGCTGCCGCCGGAGTTGCCGCCAGTGTTGGAGGACCACACTGCGCCACCCTGGCCGGCACCGCGTGAGTTGCTGCGCGGGGCGTCGTTGGTGTGCGAGGAGCTGCGCGTTGCTGAACCCTGGCCTGCGCGGTTGCCGCGAGCCACGTCGCCGTCGCGAGCCGGGCGGCCCTCGCCGGAACGTGCCGGACGACCTTCACCGGCGGCACGGGCCGGACGGCCCTGACCGGCAAAGCGACCACCAGCAGGCTGGCCTTCGCGACGCTCGGAACGGTTCCCGGCAGCTGCCGGACGCTCAGAGGAATCGGCGGAAACGCGACCGCGTCCACCACGACCGCCACGGCCACCGGCTGTGGGGGCTGCGCCTGTGCGGGCACGCTTGCGCTGAGCGTTGGCGCCGGTTGAGGTGCCACCACCCTGTGCCGGCTGCTTGGAAGCAAGCAGGGCTGCGCGGGTGCGGGGATCAATCTTGTCAGCAACATCGCCCACCAGGTTGGCAATGGTCGGTGAGCTGGCGTTGACGCGCTCAAAGTTCACGTCAACACCGGCTGCCTTCATGAGCTTCTTGACGTCGCTCTGCTGCTCGGGGAGCGTCAGGGTGACAACAACGCCGTCGGACCCGGCGCGAGCCGTACGCCCTGATCGGTGCAGGTAAGCCTTGTGCTCTGTGGGCGGGTCAACGTGGATGACCAGTTCAATGTCATCAACGTGCACGCCGCGGGCGGCAACGTCGGTGGCAACCAGGACGCGCACGTCACCGGTGGAGAACTCGGCCAGGTTCCTGTCACGGGCATTCTGTGACAGGTTTCCGTGCAGATCAACGGCGGGGATACCGGCGTCGGTCAGGGTCTTGGCCAGCTTGCGGGCGTGGTGCTTGGTCCGCATGAACAGGATGCGACGGCCGGCACCGGAGGCCAGTTCAACAATGACCTGCTTCTTGATGGTCTGGTCGCCAACAACCAGAACATGGTGCTCCATGGTGGAAACCGAAGCAACCGGCTCATCCACTGAGTGGGTGAGCTGGTTGGAGAGGTAACGCTGAACAATCTTGTCCACGCCGTTGTCCAACGTTGCGGAGAACAGCATGCGCTGGCCCTGGGTGGGCGTGGTGTCCAGCAGGCGCTTGACGACGGGCAGGAAGCCGAGGTCAGCCATGTGGTCGGCCTCATCCAAAACAGTGATCTCGACACTTTCCAGTGAGACGATGCGCTGCTTCATGAGGTCTTCGAGGCGGCCCGGGCAGGCGATGACGATGTCGACGCCGGCGCGCAGTGCCTTTTCCTGGCGAGCCTGGGAGACACCGCCGTAAATGACTGTGGTGTTCAAGCCCATGGCCTTGGCCAACGGCTCGATAGTGTTGTTCAGCTGGGTGGCCAGCTCACGGGTGGGTGCCAGCACCAGGCCCATGGGGCGGCCGGGCTTGCGGAAGTAAGGGGCTTCGCGCTCGGCCAGACGGGCAACGAGCGGGATAGCGAAGGCAATGGTCTTGCCGGAGCCGGTGCGGCCGCGACCCAGAACATCGCGACCTGCCAGCGTGTCAGGCAAGGTCTTGATCTGGATGGGGAATGCTTCTTCAATGCCCTGAGCGGCGAGTGAAGCAACGATTTCCTTGGGCGCACCAAGGGCAGCAAAAGTTGTCATGTAAAGAGAGAATCTTTCGTAAGGCGGTTCAACGTCCCAGGATCAGTTTTGAGCCCGGGTTCGCCGATTCAATGCCAGAGCGTGTCAACCGCGGGCCGCACAGTGCAAAATTACTGTGCAAATCTTTGCGGGACAAGTTGCATGCGTTCATCGACGCAGAATGCGCTTGATGCACATTAAGTATTCCCAGTCTAACAGGGGCACGACGCCGGGCGCTCACCTTAGTGCCGCATCTCACCTTCTGCGGCGAATGCTGACCGCAACTGCGAGCTGCATGGTTACACGCGGTCTTTTGTGGCCAAGGTCAGCACTCGCGGTCACAGCTGCAGTTATCCACCGTTGTCGCGGCCAAAACCACCCCGCGTGTTCAGCGACATGGCAGGTCACGCCCTCAAGGCCGGCTATAAGGGCGTGGTCTGCCATCTTTTTGGCGTAGGCGGTGATCTGGAAGGTGTCGGGGCTGCTCAGCAATCGAAACAGCAGCAGATGTGGGTTGCGGGCCCCGGAACCCGCATCAGCTGCAGTTTCGATGACAGAACTCGCTGCCAACCCGCATCAGCTGCTGCTTCGAATGCAGGAATCTCACCAATACCGGTAAGGGCCAGCCTTCAGAAGAAGCCCGGTACCCTTAAAGGGATGAGTGAAACCCCAGCTTCCGTCCCCGAATCCCCCGCAACAGCGACTGACGCGCCCGCAACTGCGCCCGCAGATCAGCGTGCGCCGCGTTCGCAGGACGGAACAGCGCGCCCCGTCACCCCGGGCAGCCAGGCTGCGGAGGGGACCTACCGCGCCCAGCCGGTGTCTTTTGTGCGCCGCGGCACGCGTTTGCAGGGACGGCGCCAGCAGGCCTGGGACGATCACTCCGACACCCTCGCAGTGGACGTTCCCCGCCACATTGCCGACACCTCGGTTCACCCCGAGTACGTTTTCGACGCCGAGGCGGAGTTCGGCCGCACGGCCCCCCTGGTCGTGGAGATTGGTTCAGGTCTGGGAGATGCCGTGGTCCACGCCGCCATGGAAAACCCCGACAAGGACTTCCTCGCCGTCGAGGTGTACACGCCCGGCCTGGCGCAGACCATCCAAAAGATCGTGGCCAAGCAGCTGACCAATGTCCGCGTGGTGCAGGCCAACGCGCCGGAGGTCCTGAGCACCATGCTCCCGCCCGGTTCCGTCAGCCAAGTCTGGGTGTTTTTCCCGGACCCCTGGCACAAGTCCAAGCACAATAAGCGCCGCATGGTGAAGGACACCTTCGCCCCTCTGGTTGCCCGCGTACTGGTCCCCGGCGGAATCTGGCGCCTAGCCACCGACTGGTCCACCTACGCCGAGCAAATGCAGCAAGTGGGCCAGGCATCTACTGACTTCACCAACATGCACGACGGCGAGCGCACCGGAGCCGAGAGCCCCCTCACCGAGGCTCGGCTCAGCGGAGTCGACTGCGAGCAAAGTGAGGACCCCGACGCAGTGGGCGGTTGGGCTCCGCGCTTTGACGGCCGCATACTGACCAGTTTTGAGAACAAGGCCCACAAGGCTGGCCGGGTCATCTTTGACCTGGCCTTCCGCCGCAACTAGTCCCCTCGCCCTCCCTAACAACTGGCCCGCAGAAAACGGCGAAAATTCACGGATTTGACGTGTTTTTCGGCGTTTTCTGCGGGCTAGTTGCTTTAAAAACTGGGGCGCACGCTTCGTCATGTTGGCGCATACCCATGACACAAAAGTCACCACAAAAAACAAAAGTCGCATGATCATGGCAACAATTAGCACAGCACTTTGTCGACTAATCCAGTGACTGTAGTAAACCGCCCGAATGCCCCCTAGGGTGGGGCCATGACTGCTGAACCTTTTGTTGCTGGAGTCGATGGCCCGGCGTCGGACGCGATGTTGAAGCTGGGGCGTTTCTTCACCAAGTGGGATGTGAGCGATGATTCCCGCGCGGTTTTCCGGGAGGGCGGACGGGCCGGCGACATCTTTTATCGCGACAGGTGGAGTCATGACAAGGTGGTGCGGTCAACCCACGGCGTGAACTGCACGGGGTCGTGTTCTTGGAAGGTGTATGTCAAGGACGGCATCATCACCTGGGAATCCCAGCAGACCGACTACCCCAGCGTGGGCCCGGACAGCCCCGAGTATGAGCCCCGCGGCTGCCCCCGCGGCGCGGCGTTCTCCTGGTACACCTACTCCCCCACCAGGGTTCGCTTCCCCTACGCCCGCGGCGTGCTCGTGGAAATGTACCGCGAAGCTAAGGCCCGCCTCAAGGACCCCGTGCTGGCGTTTGCCGAAGTCGCTGCCGACCCAGAAAAACGCAAGCGGTATCAAAATGCCCGCGGCAAGGGCGGCCTGGTCCGTACTTCCTGGGCCGAGGCACTGGAAATAGCTGCCGCCGCGCACGTGAACACCATCAAGACGTACGGCCCGGACCGGGTGGCGGGCTTCTCCCCCATCCCGGCCATGTCCATTGTCAGCCACGCCATTGGCACCCGCTTTGTGCAGCTGATCGGCGGGGTCATGACCTCCTTTTATGACTGGTACGCGGATCTTCCCGTGGCCAGCCCTCAGGTCTTTGGTGACCAAACCGACGTCCCGGAGTCCGGCGACTGGTGGGATGCCACGTACCTGATGATGTGGGGCTCCAACGTCCCCGTCACCCGCACCCCCGACGCCCATTGGATGACTGAAGTGCGCTACCGCGGCACCAAGGTCATCGCTGTGAGCCCCGACTATGCGGACAACACCAAGTTCGCCGACGAATGGCTGCCTGCCGCGGCCGGCACCGACGCCGCCCTGGCCATGGGCATGGGCCACGTAATGCTCAAGGAATTTTTCGTGGACCGCCAGGTGCCGTTCTTCCAAAGCTATGTCCGCCAGTTCACCGACCTGCCGTTCCTCATCAGGCTGGTGAAGCGCGACGACGGGACGTACAGTCCCGGCAAATTCCTCACCGCCGCGCTGGTCCCCGGCCAGGAAAACCAGGAGGATGCCGCGTTCAAGACGATGCTCTTTGACCGGGTGAGCGGCAAGGCCATTGTCCCCAACGGCACCCTGGGGCACCGGTACTCCAAAACCGGCGAGGGCAAATGGAACCTTGATCTGGAGGGCATTGAACCGGCCCTAAGCATGGCCGAGGTGTCCAGCGAATCGTTGGAGATCCTGTTGCCCTGCTTTGAGGACCCCGAGGGTGCCGGCTCCATCCTCAAACGCGGGGTTCCCGTCAAGATGGTTGAGGGCCATCTTGTCACCACCGTGTATGACTTGATGCTGGCCCAGTACGGTGTGGGCCGGCCTGGCCTGCCGGGTGACTGGGCAAGCGACTACAACGACGCCTCCACCCCGTACACTCCCGCCTGGCAGGCAGAAATCACCTCAGTCCCCGCCCAGGCGTGCATCCGGATTGCCCGAGAATTTGCCCGCAATGCGGAACAGTCCAAGGGCCGTTCCATGATCATCATGGGCGCCGGCATTTGCCAGTGGTTCCACGGCGACACCACCTACCGGGCCATTTTGGCGCTGGTCATGCTCACTGGCTGCATGGGCCGCAACGGCGGCGGCTGGGCCCACTATGTGGGGCAGGAAAAGTGCCGCCCCATCACCGGCTGGGTGTCCCTGGCCAATGCCCTCGACTGGTCGCGCCCGCCGCGCACCATGATCGGCACCGGCTATTGGTACATGCACACTGACCAGTGGCGCCAGGACGGCTACTCCGCAGATGCCCTGAAGTCCCCACTGTCCACGGGCAGTTTGGATGGCATGCACACGGCCGACGCGCTGGCGCAGTCGGCACGACTGGGCTGGATGCCGTTTTATCCGCAGTTCGATGCGAACCCGCTGGATCTGGCAGACCAAGCCATCGCAGCGGTGGCGGCAGGTGAGGCGCCCGATGAGAAGACGTGGGTTGCGCAATCATTGCAGAACGGGACCATCAACCCGGCCATTGAGGATGTTGACGCACCGGAAAACTGGCCACGCACGCTGGTGCTGTGGCGTTCGAACCTGTTTGGTTCCTCGGCCAAGGGCAACGAGTACTTTCTGCGCAACCTGCTCGGCACCCACAACAACGTCATGGGCCAGGACAGCGAGGCATCACTCAAGCCCAAGGACGTGAAATGGCACGAGCAGGGCCCCGAGGGCAAGCTGGATTTCCTGGTCTCCGCCGACTTCCGCATGACCAGCACAACCCTGCTGTCCGACGTCGTTTTTCCCGCGGCAACCTGGTACGAGAAGCACGACCTCTCCTCCACCGACATGCACCCGTTTGTGCACGCCTTCACCCCGGCCATTGACCCGCCGTGGGAGACCAAGACTGACTTTGAGATGTTCCAACTGCTCGCCGAGGAATTTTCGCGCCAGGCAGTGCAGCACTTGGGCACCCGCAAGGATCTGGTCAGCGTCCCGCTCATCCACGACACCGTGGGGCAGATCGCCCAGCCAGGCGGGGTGGTTCGCGACTGGCGCGAGGACGGCATTGAGGGTGTCCCGGGACAGAACATGCCCAACTTCATGGTGGTGGAACGCGACTACACGGCCATCGCCAACAAGCTCACGGCTGTGGGCCCGCTGGCAGACAAACTGGGCTTCACCGTCAAGGACGTCAACTACAAACTCGACAAAGCGCTCACACACCTGGCCAAGGCGAACGGCGTCATGATGGGCGGTGCGGCGCACGGCCGCCCGGCCATCGACACGGACGCGAAACTGGCCGAGGCCATCTTGACGTTCTCCGGCACCACCAATGGCCAGCTGGCTGTCAGCGGCTTCAAAGAGCTGGAAAAGCGCACCGGCGTGAAGCTGGTGGATTTGGCCGAGGGCAGCGAGGAAAAGCATATTTCCTTCGCCATGACCCAGGCCGGGCCGGTTCCGGTGATCACCTCCCCGGAATGGTCCGGCTCGGAGACGGGCGGGCGGCGCTATTCACCGTTCACCATCAACATTGAGCGACTCAAACCCTTCCACACGCTCACGGGGCGCATGCATTTCTTCCTTGACCACGACTGGATCATCGACATTGGTGAGGCGCTGCCCATCTACCGGCCACCGCTGGACATGCACAAACTCTTTGGCGAACCCAAGCTGGGACCCACGGGCGAGCAGGAAATTGTGGTCCGCTACCTGACCCCGCACTCCAAATGGTCCATCCACTCCGAATACCAGGACAACCTGCTCATGCTCTCGCTCTCGCGTGGCGGCCCCACCGTGTGGATGAGCCCGCAGGATGCCAACTCAATCTGCGTCTTGGACAACGAATGGGTTGAGTGCGTGAACATGAACGGCGTGTTCGTGGGCAGGGCGGTGGTCAGCCACCGCATGCCGGCAGGTGTCGCCTACATTCACCACGCCCAGGAGCGCACCATCGACGTGCCCAAGTCGGAGGCCACGGGCCGGCGCGGCGGCATTCACAATTCGGTGACCCGGCTGCTCGTGAAACCCTCGCACCTGATTGGCGGCTACGCCCAGCTCACGTACGCGTTCAACTACCTTGGCCCCACGGGAAACCAGCGGGACAACGTTTCCACCATCCGCCGTCGCTCTCAGGAGGTGCAGTACTAATGCGTGTAATGGCTCAAATGGGCATGGTCATGAATCTGGACAAATGCATTGGCTGCCACACCTGCTCCGTCACCTGCAAGCAGGCCTGGACCAACCGGGCAGGCGTGGAGTACGTCTGGTTCAACAATGTGGAGACCCGCCCCGGGCAGGGCTATCCGCGCCGCTACGAGGACCAGGAAAAGTGGAAGGGCGGCTGGGAGCTGAACAAGCGCGGCCGCCTCAAACTCAAAGCCGGCGGGCGCGTGAAGAAACTGTTCGGGCTGTTCGCCAACCCCATCCAGCCCGAGCTCAAGGACTACTACGAGCCCTGGACCTACGACTACAAGACGCTGGTGGACGCACCCCTGGGCGATGATTTCCCCGTGGCCCGGCCCAAAAGTCTGATCACCGGCAAGGACACCAAAATCACCTGGAGCGCCAACTGGGATGACAATTTGGGCGGCACCACGGAGCTGGGCCATCTGGATCCCATCGTGGAGAAGGTGCGCCGCGAGTCCGAGGACAAAATCAAGTTTGAGTACGAGCAGACGTTCATGTTTTACCTGCCGCGCATTTGCGAGCACTGCCTAAACCCTTCCTGCATGGCTTCCTGCCCGTCCGGCGCCATCTACAAACGCGTTGAAGACGGCATTGTGCTGGTGGATCAGGACCAGTGCCGCGGCTGGCGCCAGTGCATGACGGGCTGCCCCTACAAGAAGATTTACTTCAACCACAAAACCGGCAAGGCCGAGAAGTGCACCTTCTGCTACCCGCGCATCGAGGTCGGTTTGCCTACCGTGTGCTCGGAAACCTGTGTGGGCCGGCTGCGGTATCTGGGGCTTTTCCTGTACGACGCCGACGCCGTCACCGCTGCCGCCTCGGTCACCGATCCCAAGGACCTGTACCAAGCGCAGATGGACGTGCTGCTTGACCCCAACGATCCTGACGTGATCAAGGCGGCCCGCGAGCAAGGAATACAGGAGGACTGGATTGAGGCGGCCCAAAAGTCGCCCGTGTATGCGCTGACCAAGGTGTACAAACTGGCCCTGCCGCTGCACCCCGAGTACCGGACCATGCCCATGGTTTGGTACATCCCGCCGCTTTCCCCCGTGGTTGATTTACTCCGCGATCAAGGGCACGACGCCGAAAACCAGGACGTGCTCTTCGGCGCCATTGACGCCCTGCGCATCCCCGTGGAGTACCTGGCCGAGCTGTTCACGGCCGGGGATACCGAACGTGTCACGGAGGTGCTGCGCAAGTTGGCGGCCATGCGCGCCTATATGCGCGGCATTTCCCTGGGCAATGACCCCGACGAGTCCATCCCGGCCAGTGTGGGCATGGACGGGGCCACCATGTATGAGATGTACCGGCTCATGGCCATCGCCAAATACAGCGAACGCTACGTGATCCCCAAGGCGCACGCCGAGCAGGCGCACGACCTTGAGGAGATGGGCTGTTCCTTGGACTTCGACGGCGGACCCGGCATGGGTGCCATGGGCAACTCACCCTTCGGCGAAGCCAGCGGGCGCCCCACACCTGTGGCCGTGGAAACGTTCAATGCACTCAAGGACCGGCAAAGCTCGGATTCCGTGGCGGGAGCTGACACGCTGCGCGGCCGGGTGAACCTGCTCAATTGGGACGGCAACGGCGCACCGCCCGGATTGTTCCCGCAAGATCACCCCACCGGGCCGGCCGTTGATGCCCGGGCGGATGCCCTTGACGGCGGTGGCTCATGAGCAGGCAGACCGGCAAACAAGACCAGGTTTCATTTCTGGCCGCCGCCTGGTGCCTGTCCTACCCCGATGCCGCACTGGTGGCCAGGGTGCCGCTTATGCGCGCCGCACTTGGCGAGTTTCCGGGCGCAAGCCAGCCGTTCGCCGTCGTGCTTGCCATGCTGGAGTCCACCGACTTGATGGAACTGCAAACCCAGTACGTCCAGGAGTTCGACTTGGGCAAGCGCCACGCCCTGCACCTTTCCTACTGGACGGACGGAGACACGCGCCGCCGCGGGGAAGTGTTGGGGGCGTTCAAGAAGGTGTACCGCGGCTCAGACACCCTGGTGGACACGCACGGGGAACTGCCGGACTACCTGCCCATGGTGCTGGAATATGCGGCCACGGTGGACATGGTCGCCGGCAAGGAGTTATTGCAGCAGTACCGGCCCAGCCTTGAACTGATCAAGTTTGGGCTGCTGCGGGACAATCTTCCCCACGCCGCCATGGTGCAGGCCGTGTGCAACTCCCTGCCCGGGGCTTCGCCCGCCGATGAACAAGCTGTCATGCGGATGGCCGGTTACGGCCCACCCACCGAGTCCGTGGGCCTGGACCCCTATGATCCGCGGCTGCTGCCCATGAAAGGTGCCTGAGCAATGGACATTTTCTTGTGGGGCGTCCTGCCCTACGTCATGGTGGTCATCCTGGTGGGCGGCAGCATCTGGCGCTACAAATACGATCAATTTGGTTGGACCACCCGGTCCTCCCAACTGTATGAATCCAGGCTGCTGCGGATTGGTTCCCCGCTGTTCCACTTTGGCTTGCTGGCCGTCATTGCCGGGCACTTCTTTGGCCTGGTCATCCCAAAATCGTGGACAGAAGCTGTGGGCATGACCGAAGACCTTTACCACTTCAACGCCTTGTTTGTGGGCTCCATTGCCGGGGTGGGGACCCTGGCCGGGATCGCATTGCTGATTTACCGCCGCCGCAAGACCGGTCCCGTGTTCATGGCCACCACCAAAAACGACAAACTCATGTATGTGGTGCTGCTGGCCGCCATTCTCTTCGGACTGTGGACCACCCTGGCCAGCGTGTTCTTTGACGAACACGGGGTGACGTATCGCGACACTGTCTCTCCCTGGTTCCGCTCACTGTTTATTTTCCAACCCGATGTTGGTGCCATGGCTGCCGCTCCGACGTCGTTCCACATTCACACGCTGGTGGGCATGCTGCTGTTCATGGTGTGGCCCTTCACGCGGCTGGTCCACGCCTTCACAGCACCCCTGCACTACTTGTTCCGGCCTTACATTGTGTACCGCTCCCGGGACAAGGGCGCCAGCGTTGCCAACCGTGACGGCTGGTCGGACGTGGGCACGCGAGACCGCGACACCCGGAACCGCTAACTGACAACAGGAGAGAGCATGGCACAGACCAAAGCAGCACCCGCACTGAAGGGCCAGGCGCTGAATCTGGCCCTCGCCACTGCCGCCTCCGTGGTGGGGTTTTGGGCCTGGAACGTGATTGCCACCCTCAGCTCGCACTATGCCAAAAACCTGGAGCTTTCCGCAGGGACCATGGGCATCCTGGTGGCCATGCCCATCTTTGTGGGCTCCCTGGGCCGCATTGTTGTGGGCATCATGACCGACAAATACGGCGGCCGGGCCCTCTTTACGTTTGTGCTGGTGGCCACCATCCCCACGGTGTTGTTGGTGGCCTTGGGCGGCGCCCTGAATTCCCTTGCCCTGGTGCTTGTTGCAGGCTTCCTGCTGGGTGTTGCGGGCACGGTGTTTGCCGTGGGCATTCCCTTCGTCAGCGCCTGGTACCCGCCGGCGCGGCGCGGATTTGCCACCGGCGTTTTTGGTGCAGGCATGGGAGGCACAGCACTGGCGGCGTTTCTCAACCCACGTTTAGTGAAGTCCATCGGCTACGTGCCAACCCACCTGGTGATCGCCGGGCTGCTGGCAGTCATGGCCGTGCTGGTGTGGTGTTTCATGAAGAACGCCCCCGGCTGGCAGCCCAGCACGGCGCCGGTGGTGCCCCGGCTCGTCGAGGCATCCAAGCTGGCCGTCACATGGAAGATGTGCTTCCTGTACGCCGTGGTCTTTGGCGGCTTCGTCTCCTTCGCCACCTACCTGCCCACGTATCTGCGCGACGTTTACGCTTTTGACCCGAGCGCTGCCGGCGCACGGACTGCCGGCTTTGCCCTTGCCGCAGTGATTGCCCGGCCCATTGGCGGAGCGTTGGCGGACAAGATTGGGTCCAAGCCTGTTGTGCTGGCATCCCTGGCGGGCGTTGCGGTCCTGGGCTTCCTCGTGGCACTGGAACCTGCCGCAGATGTTCAAGCCGGCCCCATTTTCATTGGCCTCGCGGCAGCACTTGGTTTGGGCACAGGCGGGGTGTTCGCCTGGGTTGGCGCGCTTTCCCCCGAGGGCAAGGTGGGGACCATCAGCGGCATTGTCAGTGCTGCCGGCGGTTTGGGCGGCTACTTCCCGCCGCTGATCATGGGCTGGACCTACAACCCCGACGCCGAGCATTACAAGTACGCCATTGGGCTATCCCTGCTGGTGGTCACGGCCATCGTGGCGTTGCTCTTCGCCTTGTTCCTCGTGAAAACACCCGCAAAGGAGGCCGCTGCTCACCCCACCACATAAAAACCTTATCCATCGAATGGAGGCGGCCAAGACCTGCATTGGGGGCAGTTCTTGGCCGCCGTGGTGTGCACAGGGCTTCTTGGGGTAATCGAGGGCCCCAATGCTGCGTAAGATTGATAGATGTGGTTCTTGGCCTTGGATCACACCCCAACCGACAGGTGGAAAAGTTCCGTGACGTACTCCGCCGCCGATTCACGTTTGCTAACGCGAGTCGCCGAGTTCACCGAGAATTCCATTGCCTCTGGCCGTGCCTACGCTGACGAGGACCGTGTCGCCGACATCGTCCTGGAACCAGCAACGGGTCTGCTCTCCGGCACGGTATTTGGCGCCCAGAAATACAAGACGACAGCCAAGCTTGTGCGCGAGCACGACGGCGTCATCGCGTGCCGTGTGGGCATCTGCAGCTGCCCCGTGCGGCAAAACTGCAAGCACGTTGTGGCGTTGATTGCCGCCGCCGAGGCGGAACAATCATTCACCGACTTCTTTGTTCCGGAGGAAGCCCCCCGCGAACCCACGTATCTTGAAACACTGCTGGCAAAGGCCAAGGGCGGCAAGTCTGCAGCTCCAGCCCCCGTTGAGGGCGGGGCGGAACTTGCGCCCGAATCGTGGGAAGCGGCGTTGTCTGCGTTGCTGCCGCCAACCACCGCAGCACCCAGCCCCGACACACCCGCCTTGGGCCTGCAATTTGAGCTTCACGTCCCGCCGCCGCGGTTCTCCTACCGCGGCCGCGGCAGCACCGTCCCCGCCGAAGCAGTGCTGAACGTTCGCCCCGTGGTGATGGGAACGCGCGGAAAGTGGGTCAAGTCAGGCGTCAGCTGGGCCACTCTGGGCTATCTGGCATACGGCGGCGTCCATGACAAGACCCAGCTGGAATGGCTCAGCGAGTTCCTGTCCTCGCACAGCCCCCGCCAATACAGCCACGGCAACGCAAGCGCCTGGCTGGCACTAAATGACTTTGCCGGCCGGAATTTGTGGCAGCTGCTGGCCAGCGCGCACAAAAACGGCGTGGCCTTAATCCAGTCAGGGACCGGCGATCCCATCCGGGTCAGCACCCTCGAGGCCACACTGTCCCTTGATGTGACCCGTCCGGAAGCCGGCGGTCTGGATGTTGGTCCGCTCATTGAAGTGGACGGTGTCCCCGTCACTCAAGAGGTCGTTGGCCGGATAGGCACCCCCGTCAGCGGGCTGTTTATCAGTGACCAAAGCGAGCCGGCACCCAGTTCGGGCAGCACATCGTTGGCGCGCAACGGCGTCGTGCGGGGAAACATCACCGTGGCACCCCTGCCGGCGGACACCTCCGCGCAGCTGCTCGATTTTGCGCTGCGCAAAGAGAACGTGCACGTTCCGGAGCTGGCGCGCGAGAAGTTCCTCACCCAGTTCTACCCGCAACTCAAGCAGGCGGCGGCCGTGGTCTCCGCGGACCACTCGGTGGAATTGCCGGCATATGTGGAGCCGACACTGTCCTTGTTGGCGGCGTACGGCACCGACCACACGGTGCGCCTGCACTGGGAGTGGCACTACCCCGTGGGCAGCCGCATCACATCGCTGCCGCTCTGGCCGGAGCTGGGCGAGGGTGCCGTGCGTGATGTCGGCGCCGAGGCAAGGCTCATCGCCAGTGTCGGGCAGCCGTGGGAAGAGATCACTGCCATGGGTGTGGCGGCCAACAATGCCTGGGGTGACCCCATTTTGGCGGCCTCCGCGCAATTGAACGGCCTTGACACCCTGGCGTTCACCGAAGTGGTTGCGCCGCTGATTGCCGAACTGCCCGGGGTCACGGTGGAAACCTCCGGAGACATTGCCAGCTACCGCGAGGTCACCGAGGCCCCCGTCGTCACCATTTCCACCAAGGCCACCGATGAGCGCGACTGGTTTGATCTGGGCATCGTCATCACCTTGGAGGGCCAGTACGTCTCCTTCGCCGCCGTGTTCTCGGCACTGGCCGCCGGGAACACCCGCATGCTGCTGCCCAGCGGCGCCTACTTCTCGCTGGACCGCCCGGAGCTGCACCAGCTGCGGGCACTGATTGAGGAAGCCCGCGGCCTGAACGACCATAAGGACGGCGAGCTGCGGATCAGCCGCTTCCAGGCCGGCCTGTGGGACGAGCTGGCCCAGCTGGGCATTGTTGATGAGCAGGCGCAGGCCTGGAGCAAGGCCATTTCTGGACTGCTCGACGGCGGTCCTCCCGTTGCGCTGCCGTCGCCACCGATGCTGAACGCCACCTTGCGTCCGTACCAGCTGGACGGTTTCAATTGGCTGCACTTCCTTTACAGCTTCGGTTTGGGCGGCGTGCTGGCCGATGACATGGGTTTGGGCAAGACCGTCCAGACACTGGCGCTGATGTGCCAGGTCAAGGCCGAAGACCCCGATTTGAACAAACCGTTCCTGGTGGTGGCACCCACCTCCGTGGTGGGCAACTGGGCCAGTGAAAGCCTAAAGTTCGCCCCTGGTTTGAAGGTGGTGACCGTCTCCGAGACCTTTGCCAAGAGCGGGTTGAACTCAGCCGAGTTCTTTGCAGGTGCTGACATCGTCATCACCTCCTACGCCTTGTTCCGCATCGATTTTGCCGAATACGGGATGCAGCCATTTGCCGGGTTGATCCTGGATGAGGCCCAGTTCGTCAAGAACCACCAGTCCAAGGCTTATCAATGTGCCCGCAAGATCAAGGCCCCGTTCAAGCTGGCCGTGACGGGTACCCCCATGGAAAACAACCTCATGGAGTTGTGGGCTCTGCTGTCCATCGTGGCCCCGGGTCTTTTCCCCAGCCCCAAACGCTTTGCCGAGTTTTACCAGCGACCCATTGAAAAGAACGCCGACTCCGAGCTGCTGAGCAAGCTGCGGGCCCGGGTCAAGCCGCTCATGCTGCGCCGCACCAAGGAAGCGGTCATTGCGGACCTTCCCGCCAAGCAGGAACAAATCCTTGAAGTGGAATTGAATCCTCGGCACCAGAAGATCTACCAAACACATCTGCAACGTGAACGCGCCAAAATCCTTGGCCTGCTGGAGGATGTGAACAAGAACAGGTTCACCATTTTCCAGTCCCTGACGCTGCTGCGCCAGCTCAGTTTGGATGTCTCCCTGGTGGATGAAACGCAGGCGGGCGTGCGCTCCTCCAAGCTGGATGTTTTGTTTGAGCAGCTGGAGGACGTGGTCAAGGAAGGCCACAGGGCGTTGATCTTCAGCCAGTTCACAGGTTTCCTGGGCAAGGTTCGCGACCGGCTGGTCGCCGAGGGCATCGACTTCACCTACCTGGACGGCAGCACCCGCAACAGGGCCGCCGTCGTGGATGAATTCAAGACCGGCACGGCGCCGCTGTTCCTCATCAGCCTCAAGGCCGGTGGCTTTGGTTTGAACCTGACCGAGGCCGACTATGTCTTCATCCTGGACCCGTGGTGGAACCCCGCCTCGGAGGCGCAGGCAGTGGACCGCACCCACCGCATTGGCCAGAAGAAGAACGTGATGGTGTACCGACTGGTTGCCAAGGACACCATCGAAGAAAAGGTTATGGCGCTCAAGGCCAAGAAGTCCCAGCTTTTCTCCGATGTGATGAGCGGGGACTCCTTGTCCAGCGGCGCGTTGACGGCCACGGACCTGGCCGGCCTGTTCCGCGACTAGTCCCCACGCCCTCCCCAGACTCGTACCTCGGCCGGGGCCCCTCGGGCGCGTGGGCCCAAAACAACTGACCCGCAGTAGTGGTCGAAAAAACGCGATTTCTCGACGTTTTTCGACCACTACTGCGGGTCAGTTTGTATTTGCAACTGTTAGCGCTGCGGGCGCCATACCACCATGGCCTGGCTGCGGGGGCGTGGACGCTGGCCGCGGGCCAGGGCAACAATGTCATCGCCGGTCAGGCCGGCAGCAAAAACGCGGCTATTGGCCCGAAGCGGGCCCGATTTCAGCGCCGCTGTGACAGTTTCCAGCTGCTCGCTGAGGTCAAGCACCTGGGACCGCAGCAACTCCACCTGGTTTTCCAGCTGCATGATCCGGCGAATGCCCTCAAGGGATACACCGGCCTGAGAGAGCCGTTGCACCTCACGGAGCATATCCACATCATGCTGAGAATAACGCCGCGCCCTGCCAGGGGCGCGGGTCGGCATCACAATGCCCAAACGGTCGTATTGGCGCAATGTTTGCGGGTGCATCTCCGCCAACTCCGCCGCCACGGAGATCACAAAGATGGGCGCGTACGGGTCAACATTCATGGTGATCTCCTTCCTAGCGACGTGGTTGGGCCCAAGCGGGGGTTGTTGCTACAGTCTGGCTTTGTCTTTCAACGCGGCCCGGGGGTCGCCGTCGGCCGTTGCCGCCGCATACGCGCGAACAGCCTCTTCGGCTTCCTTGTTGAGTTTCTGCGGCACGGCCACGTCAATGGTGACGAGCAGATCGCCGTCGCCCTTGGACGTTTTCACGCCGGCGCCCTTGACTCGCAAGGTCCGCCCGGAGGGGGTTCCGGCTGGAACGCGAACCCGGACTGTGTCCCCGGTCAAAGTTGGCACGCTGATGTCTGCACCCAACGCCGCTTCAGGGAACGTCACGGGGACGTGGATGCGGATGTTGTTGCCATCGCGGACAAAGAAATCGTGCGGTTTGACGTTGACGCTCACCATCAAGTCGCCCGGTCCCGCAGCGCCCGGCTGGCCCTTGCCCTTGACGCGGACCTTCTGGCCGTCCTTGATGCCAGCAGGAATCCGGACGTCAATGACCTCGCCGTTGGGTTCGCGCAGGGCAATCTTGGTGCCGTTGATGGAACCGCCAAAGGATATGGAGGTCGACGCCGTACGGTCCGCACCCTTGCTGGGAGGCGGGGGCTGGTATCCGCCAAAGCCTCCACCGCCGCCACCGAAGAGGTCCGCGAATTCCGGCGGAAGGCCGGAGCCATTAAAGCCTTGTGAACCGCCGCGCGGTGCACGTCCGCCGCGTCCGCCACCAAAAAGGTCGCCGAACACATCTTCAAAGCCTGCGTTCCCGCCGCCCTGGCCGGCTCCGCCTGCACTGAAACGGGCGCCTCCGCCCATGGCCCGGATGGCGTCGTACTGCTCGCGATCTTCCTTGCTGGAGAGCACCGAATACGCTTCGGAGACGTCCTTGAAAGTCTTCTCCGCAGTGGGGTCGCCGGAGTTGGTGTCCGGATGGTACTTCCGCGCCAACTTCCGGTATGCCTTCTTGATGTCGGCGTCCGATGCATCTTTGGCCACACCGAGAATTTTGTAGAAGTCCTTTTCTGCCCAGTCCTGACTTGCCAAGACGCCTCCTTTCTAAAAGTTTGTGGGGTGGTGCTGTGTATTGGGGCGGTCCCCGCGGCTGCTTTCAACCACGGGGACCGCCCCAACAACGAAGGTGCTATTCCGGTACTGCCACGATCACTTGGGCGGCGCGCAGGATACGCTCGCCGGACTTGTAACCGTTGCGCAGCACCTGGCTGACGGTGTCGATCTCAACCTCAGCTGAAGGCTGCTGAATGAGCGCCTCGTGCACTGTCGGGTCGAAAGCAACGCCTGTGGCGTCAATCTTTTCCAAACCGTACGTGGCCAAGGCTGCCTCCAGCTTGCTGGCAATCGCAGCAAACGGGCCGTCTACGATGTCGCCGTGGGCTCGCCCTGCATCAATGCCATCAAGGACAGGAAGCAGCGAGTTCAGCACACCGATGACTGCCATCTGTCCGGCAACTGCCCGGTCACGCTCAACGCGCTTGCGGTAGTTGACGTACTCGGCCTGCAGTCGAAGAAGGTCATTCTTCAACTCGGCAGCATCGTCGGCAGCTGCACCCTGGGCCACGGCGTCCTCGGCGGGAACCTCAACACCGTTGAGGATGTCTTCTGCCTGGGACAGTGCATCACCGTCGGCGGAACCGGCGGGATTGACCACGGGGTCGTTCTCCGGGACCTCTTCGGGGTTTACTGAGTCAGCCATGGTTACTTCTTCTCGTCTGCGTCTTCGTCGATGATCTCGGCGTCAACGATGTCCTCGTCAGCGGCACCGTCCGATGCAGCACCTTCGGAAGCTCCGGCGTCGGCCGGTGCACCCTCAGCGGCGGAGGCAGCGTAGATAGCCTCGCCCAACTTGGACTGTGAAGCCTGCAGCTTCTCGAACGCAGCCTTCACAGCATCGTCGTCGTCGCCGGCCAGTGCCGTCTTCAACTCGGTGACATCAGCCTTGACCTCGGTCTTGACGTCCTCGGGCAGCTTGTCATCGTTGTCGGCCAAAACCTTGTCCACCGAGTAGTGCAGCTGCTCGGCGCTGTTGCGCAGATCTGCTGCCTCACGGCGGGCCTTGTCCTCGGAAGCGTGCTCTTCAGCATCGCGAACCATGCGCTCGATGTCTTCCTTGGAGAGCGAGGAACCACCGGTGATGGTCATGGACTGCTCAACACCTGTGCCCTTGTCCTTGGCGGAAACGTGCACAATGCCGTTGGCATCGATGTCGAAGGTGACCTCAACCTGCGGGACGCCGCGAGGAGCAGGCGCAATGCCTGTCAGCTCGAACGTGCCCAGCGGCTTGTTGTCGCGGGTGAACTGACGCTCGCCCTGGAAGACCTGGATGGCCACTGACGGCTGGTTGTCATCAGCGGTGGTGAAGGTCTCGCTACGCTTCGTGGGGATGGCCGTGTTGCGCTCGATCAGGTGCGTCATGACACCACCCTTGGTTTCAATGCCCAGGGACAGCGGGGTGACATCGATGAGCAGAACGTCCTTGCGCTCGCCCTTCAAAACGCCAGCCTGCAGTGCGGCACCAACGGCCACAACCTCATCCGGGTTGACGCCCTTGTTGGGCTCCTGACCGCCGGCGAGCTGCTTGACCAGTTCGGAGACGGCGGGCATGCGGGTGGATCCACCAACAAGAACGATGTGGTCAATGTCAGAAACCTTGATGCCGGCTTCCTTGATGACGTCGTTGAACGGCTTCTTGGTGCGGTCCAGCAGGTCAGCTGTGAGCTCCTGGAACTTGGCGCGGGTCAGCTGCTCGTCCAAGTGAACCGGGCCGTCGGGGGTGACGGAGAGGTACTGGAGTGAGACGCTGGTGCTGGAGGCCGAGGAGAGTTCCTTCTTGGCCTGCTCAGCAGCTTCCTTCAGGCGCTGCAGGGCGATTTTGTCCTTGGACAGGTCGATTCCCTTGACCTTGAGCTGGTTCAGCAGGTAGTCAACAACGCGCTGGTCCCAGTCGTCGCCGCCGAGGCGGTTGTCACCGGCGGTGGAGCGAACCTGGATGGTGGAGAAGTTGTCTTCATCCTTGCCAACTTCAAGCAGGGAAACGTCAAACGTTCCGCCACCGAGGTCGAATACCAGGATGAGCTCGTCTTCCTTGCCCTTTTCCAGGCCGTAAGCCAAGGCAGCAGCCGTGGGCTCGTTGACAATGCGCAGCACCTTCAAGCCGGCAATTTCGCCGGCTTCCTTCGTGGCCTGGCGCTCGGCGTCGTTGAAGTAGGCCGGGACGGTGATAACAGCGTCGGTAACCTTTTCACCCAAGTAGGATTCGGCGTCGTTCTTGAGCTTCATCAGGATGCGGGCGGAAATTTCCTGCGCCGTGTACTTCTTGCCGTCAATGTCGACGTTCCAGTCGGTGCCCATGTGGCGCTTGACGGAAGCAATGGTGCGGTCAATGTTGTTGACGGCCTGGCGCTTGGCGATTTCGCCAACCAGGACTTCGCCGCTCTTGGAGAAGGCAACTACTGAGGGGGTGGTGCGGCCGCCTTCGGCGTTGGCGATAACCGTGGGCTCGCCGCCTTCCAGGACGGATACAACAGAGTTGGTGGTTCCGAGGTCAATACCTACAGCACGTGACATAAGTGGTTCCTTTCATGAGCCGCTGCGTTAACAAGTCCGGCCACCGTGAGTGGTGAAAGGTTCGCCCAAGCAGCGGGTTTGAGCGTTCTGCACTCAACTTTACTCAGGCTCGTTTGGATGTCAAGCCAAGTTGAGCGTACTTGACTCAACTTTCACTTTGGGCGAACGGCACGACGCCGGATGGCCGGGTTTTGTGCCGCACGCCACCTCATGGGGCTGGCGCCTTGGGCGGCGCGGAACCCCACAATGTGGAAACCTCTGGCCGCAGCGGCGTTGCGGGCGTACGCTCCCCTGTATGAGTGAGCAATCCAGCAACGATCAGGGCGATGTTTACACCCACGGACACCATGAGAGCGTGCTGCGTTCCCATGCGTCACGGACAGCTGACAATTCCGCAGCATACTTAATACCGCACCTGAGCCATGGGCTCCGCGTGCTGGATGTGGGCTCGGGGCCCGGCACCATCACGGCCGATTTTGCCCTTTTGGTGGCTCCGGGCGAGGTACTTGGTCTCGATCGGGCCCCCGAAGTGGTTGCCGCTGCCACGGCGCTGGCCAGCGAACGGCACCTGCGCAATCTCAGCTTTGACACAGGCGATGTGTACAACCTCGATTTCCCGGACAACACCTTTGACGTGACGCACGCCCATCAGGTGTTGCAGCACCTGACAGACCCGGTGGAGGCGCTGAGGGAGATGCGCCGGGTGACAAAGCCCGGCGGCATTGTGGCTGTGCGCGACGCGGACTTCCACGGCATGTCCTGGTACCCGGAGCTTCCCGAACTCGATGAGTGGATGGCCCTGTATCAGCAGGTGGCCAGGCACAATCAGGCCCAACCGGACGCTGGCCGGCGGCTGCTGCACTGGGCTAAGGCTGCAGGCTTCACGGAGGTGACGCCGTCGAGCGCCAACTGGCTCTACGCAACGCCGGAGCAGCGCGCCTGGTTGGCAGGAGTCTGGGCGGACAGGGTGGTGGGTTCAGCCTTTGCCGAACAAGTTGTGGCCTACGGCTTTGGCGACTCCGCAACGTTGGCCCGGATCGCGGCCGGCTGGCGGGCCTGGGGCGCCGCGGAGGACGGCTGGTTTGTGATGCCCAACGGGGAAATCATCGCCCGGGCCTGACTGGGCTCAGCTCCCGATGAGCATGACCGCACTTTGTCCGCATGCAGGCCGTTGCGCAACCACCTGCAAGCGGACAAAGTACGGTCATGGGGGCCCGGCGTCTGCCACGTGGGCGGCGCAATGAAACGCGCGCCCGGCCACGTAAGCTTGGCGGGTGGAATTTTCTTTGTGGCTGGCCCTTGCCGGCGCCGGCGCCATGATCAGCCTGACTCCCGGCGCGGGCGCCATCAACACCATGTCCAACGCGCTGACCTCCGGCTTCCGGCGCTCCTTTTGGGGCATTTTGGGCCAGCAGCTGGCGCTGGTCATTCATGTGGTCATCGTGGCGGCAGGTGTGGGCATCCTGGTATCAAGCTCGCCGTTCCTGTTCATGATGATCCGCTATGTGGGCGCCGCCTATCTGGTCTATCTAGGTATCCGGAAGTTGCTGGCCAAGGCTGAAAAGACTGACGACGCCAACTCCCCCACCGTGGTGGAGTCCGGTTTCTCCATGTTCCGCCGCGGGCTGTGGGTGAACCTGCTTAATCCGAAGGCGATTGTTTTCTTCCTGGCGTTCATGCCCCAGTTCTTTCGGCCCAATGAACCATTGCTGCCGCAGTACGTGATCCTGACGGCAACCGTGGTGGTCATCGACATCATCGTCATGTGGTTCATCTTTGCCGCGGGCGCCAAACAGCTCAAGCACTTGACCACCAGCGAGCGCGGGCAGCTGATTCTTAACCGGATCTTTGGCATCTTGTTCATTGTTGTGGGCATCTTGTTGGCACTGGTGTAGGCCTCAGGCCCAACACCTTGGGTCCGCGCTGCGGCCTGCGGCGTCGATAGACTTATCCAATGACCAAGCCCTACCGGATCATCACCGTCTGCACCGGCAACATCTGCCGCTCACCCATGGCCGAATTCATATTGGCGAACGCCGCCAGGGATGCTGGACTCGATGTTGAGGTCGACTCGGCAGGCACCACGCAATGGGAGATCGGCAATCCCCTGGACTCCCGTGCCGCGGATGTGCTTAGCCGCCACGGCATCCCGACCACAGCCCACACTGCACGCCACTTCAACACCGCCTGGTTTGCTGAACGCGAGCTGATCCTGGCCCTGGACACCGACCACTTTGATGCGCTCCTGGCCCTTGCCCCCACCCCCGAGGCCGCCGCGAAGGTGCGCATGCTGCGCTCCTTCGACCCTGCCGTGGCCCATGTGGGCAGCCAGGCGCAAGGCATCTATGATCCCTGGTTCGGCGACGACCATGATTTTGAAGTCAGTTGGGCCTTGATTTCGGCAGCCGTCCCAGGCATCCTGGCCTACGTCACCGCCAACGGCGCAGCACGGGGCACAGACCGTGGCTAGTCCCCAGCCGCTCCCACCGCTCGCAAGCTCGCAGCGGGCCCCTCGCGACGGTGGGCCCACCCAGCCGCTCCCACCGCTCGCAAGCTCGCAGCGGGCCCCTCGCGACGGTGGGCCCACCCAGCCGCTCCCACCGCTCGCAAGCTCGCAGCGGGCCCCTCGCGACGGTGGGCCCACCCAGCCGCTCCCACCGCTCGCAAGCTCGCAGCGGGCCCCTCGCGACGGTGGGCCCACCCAGCCGCTCCCACCGCTCGCAAGCTCGCAGCGGGCCCCTCGCGACGGTGGGCCCACCCAGCCGCTCCCACCGCTCGCAAGCTCGCAGCGGGCCCCTCGCGACAGTGGGCCCACGCAACGGCCCGTCATCATCGCCGTCGACGGCCGCTCCGGTGCCGGAAAGACCACTGTTGCGGTGGAATTGGCGGCCATGCTGCGCCGTCACCGCACGGTCTCCCTGTTTCATCTGGAAGATATTTACCCCGGCTGGGATGGCCTGGTCGGCGGGGTTGAACGCTACATTGACCAGGTGCTGGCCCCCCTGAGCCAGGGCTCCCCGGCCACGTGGACGGCATGGGATTGGGAAGCCAAGAATAGCGGCGCTACCCGCACCACCGAGCTTGCCCACGTGGTGCTTGTGGAGGGTGTGGGATCTTCACTGGGCCGGGCCGGGAAATTCCTGGATGCCGTGATTTGGGTGGATGCTCCCAGCCATGTCCGCAAGCAGCGGGCCCTGGCCCGTGACGGCGAGACGTACGCACCTTTTTGGGATAGTTGGGCCGCCCAGGAGGAACTCCTACTCAGCGATTCTGGCAGCGCTGCGAGGGCCGACGTGGTGGTGGACGGCACCCACGGCGTGGCCCGCGCCCCGGAATTTGTCCTTGACGCACTGACCCAGTTGCCTGCCTTGGAACATGTCCTGAGCCCGGAACTGGCACGCCGCCGGGGCTTGGATTTTTCGGCCGTGCGCATCGATGCGCTGCCGACCGGCGCAGATCTGTTCCAGGCCCTGTACGGGAGTTCCACCAACGCCGTCTGGCTGGACAGCTCCATCGCGGAAAGCGGTGGCATTTCGGCAGCGCAACCCAACCGGGCCCGGTTTTCCATCATGGCCGATGACTCCGGCTGTTTTGGCCAGCTGGCCCGCTACCACCAGGGCCTGACAACAGTTAGCTGCGGGCAGGTGACCACCCGCATTCGCGGCACCTTCTTCCACTGGCTGGACTCCGTCTGGGGCCGCAAGGCAGTCCGCGCACCCCAGCACTACCCCGGCGATTTCACCCTGGGGTGGCTGGGCTATTTGGGTTACGAGCTCAAGGCCGAAACAGGCGGAACGGACACGACACCGCGGGCCGGAAACGCCGCAGACCTGCCCACTGCCGCATTGCTGTTTGCCGGCCGGGCAGTGGTGCTTGACCATGAAGAAAAGTGCCTCTACGTTTTGACCCTGACGGCAGCCCACCACCCAGCGTCCACCGAGGAAGCCGCCAACTACGTGGCATTGGTTCGCCATGCGGTGCGGACCACCGCTCCCTCCCCACAGCATGGGACCGCCGGGGTAGCACCCACTCCCACCACCGCGCCCCGCTTCGTGGCCCGTGACGGCGAGCGCCGCTACAAGGACATGATCGCCGCGGCCAAGGCGCAAATCCACGACGGCAATTCCTACGAGGTTTGCCTGACCACGCAATTGACAGCGCACACGCCCGAGAAAGTGGATGCCTGGGCGGCCTACACGGCCCTGCGCACGCGCAGCCCAGCCCCCTTTGCGGCGTTCATGCGTTTGGACTCGATCAGCGTTTGCAGCACCTCACCGGAACGCTTCTTGCGTTTTGACGCCGCCGGACTGATGCGCGCCGAACCCATCAAGGGCACGCGGCGCCGCGACCTGGACCCTGCCGTGGATGCTGCCCTCAAGGCGGATTTGGCCACCTCCCTCAAGGACAGGGCGGAGAACGTGATGATTGTTGACCTGTTACGCAACGATCTCTCCCGCTTTGCCCTGCCGCACACCTTGATGGTGCCGCGCCTGTGCGCCATTGAAAGTTACGCCACGGTGCATCAAATGGTCAGCACCATTGAGGCGCAGCTGATCCCGGGCAGTTCGCGTGCTGCTGCCGTGGCCGCCGCCTTCCCGGCCGGGTCCATGACGGGTGCGCCAAAAATCAGCACCATGGCCATTCTCGACTCGCTTGAGGCCGGGCCGCGTGGCATTTACTCCGGCGCGTTGGGCTACTTCTCCCTCAATGCCGCCATGGACCTCTCAGTGGTGATCCGCACGCTGGTCCTCACAGATACGCACGACGGCGGCACGCACTTTACGCTGGGGGTCGGCGGCGCCATCACGGCCGACTCAGACGACGAGGCCGAATGGCAGGAGATCCAAGCCAAAGCCTTCGGCGTCCTGTCCACCCTGGGCTCAGAGTTCCCGGCGTAACCGGCGACGGCCCGCCATTTTTCCGGCGACTATCCGACTCCTCGGCCGCGGGCGGCCTGCGGGTCTCCTCTACGTCGCCTACAAAAAATGCCGGCTCCGCCGCCGCGTAAGACGCGTTACTGGAGGGTGGCGGTCAGGCGTGCCACGTTGTCCACGTAGCGGGCCAGGACGGGCCGGTTGACCCATTCCTCCAAGTTCAGCTCACGCGAGATGGCCCGGTAGTGGTCTTCCACGGTGTGCATCTGCTGGACCACCTCGCGGTCAATCATCATGACGGTGACTTCAAGGTTGAGGGAGAAGCTGCGCATGTCCATGTTGGAGGAGCCAATGACGGCAACGTCGGAGTCCACGGTGAAGTGCTTGGCGTGCAACACCAGCGGCTTGGGGTACAGGTAGATCCGCACGCCAGCCTTCAGCAGCGCCTCATAGTAGGAGCGTTGGGCGTGGTGAACCAGGAACTGGTCGCCCTGCTCGGAGACAAACAGTTCCACCAGCACCCCGCGCTGGGCGGCCGTGGTGATGGCGTAGAGCAGTGAATCGTCGGGCACAAAGTAGGGGCTGGAAATGGTGATGCAGTCCTTGGCCGAGTACAGCAGGGTGTTGAACAGGCGCAAGTTGTTCTCGGTGACGAACCCCGGACCACTGGGCACCACCTGACACAGAGAACCGCCGGAAAAGGATTCCCAATGGTGGGTGGCCAGCTGCGACTCAAGATTTTCCTCGGTCTCGGATGACCAGTCGGTGGCGAACATGATGTTCAGGGTGCCCACGATGGGTCCCTCCAGACGGGACATGAGCTCCACCCACTTGCGTCCAATCTTGTGGTTTTTCTTGTTCCGGTAGGACGGCTCAATAACGTTTTGGGAGCCGGTGAAGCCAACGCGCCCATCCACCACAAGAATCTTTCGGTGGTTGCGCAGATCCGGTCGGCGCCATTGGCCCTTGACGGGCAGGAGCGGCAGCATGCGCCGCCACTGGATCGAGCTGGCCTTGAGGCGCTTAATCATGTCCCCGTAGCCGGGCACCCGCAAGGAGCCAATATGGTCAAAGAGCACGCGGACACGCACACCACGCTCCGCCGCCGCCTCGAGCTCCCTAAAGAGCCTGTCGGTGCAGTCATCCGAGCTCATGATGTAAAACTCTGCGTTAACGTAGTCCGTGGCCCGGCTGACCTCATCAGCCATGGCATCCAGAGACTCCTGGTACCCCTCAATCAGCTCAACGGAGTTGCCCCCCAACACCGGGAAATAACCCAAGTTGCGGTTCAGTTCCATGGCGGATTTCACCCACGCAGGGCCCTCATATTCGGGAACCTGGGCCGCAATGTCCGCGGTTCCTTCCAGAATCCGCAGGTTGACGGCGTCCTGGGTCTCTCGCCGGCGTCGTGAGAGCCTGAAGTTGCCGAACATGAGGAACAGGATCAAGCCAATATAGGGCAGGAAGAAAATACATAGCAGCCATGCCATGGCAGTTGTGGGGCGCCGGTTGCCGGGAATAACGCCAAGCACCACAATACGGATGGCCAAATCCACCAACAAAAGCAGCGCGGAAACCCAAGGACTCACTGCTGGCAGACTAAACGCCGTCCAGATCATGCGGGCCTCCCAGATTTCGTAAGCTCGTTCCTAAGCCAAGTGACAATAGCCTAACGGTAGTTCGTGTCTGGGCAGTTCCTGACCCGTTGGGTAACCTGCTGAGGCTATGCTGGGCGTAATTTTCCATCCGCGTTTTGAAACTTTGCAGAAAGAAGTTCAACTATGAGCAACTCCAGCCAGCCTGAAGTCTCCGTCGACATTTTTGCCCTCGACCCACTCAAACTAACGCAACAAGCCGTCAAAGGCCTGCGCATGGCCTTTGCCATCAGCGGCGCTGTGGCATTGATCCTGGGCATTGTCCTGCTGTTCTGGCCCACTAAAACCCTGGCCGTTATTGCCATCTTCCTGGGTATCAACTTCCTCATTGCCGGCGGCGTGAGGGTGGCGTTGGGTATTTTCAGCCACGGCCTCTCCACCGGCTTGCGCATCCTGGATGTGGTTCTGGGCCTGCTAGTTCTGGTTGCAGGCGTCATTATCCTGCGCAATTCAGCGGCCAGCGGCGAAGCTCTCCTGCTGTTCACGGTCATCTTCATGGGCATCGGCTGGATCATTGAAGGCATTGTGGCCATCGCCGAAGCCGGCAGGGGATCCACCCGCACCTGGGCCATTGTCTTTGGTATTCTGAGCGTTCTTGCGGGCATTGTGGTGCTGGTTGTTCCGGTCTGGACCGCGCAGTGGCTGCTGCTCATGAGCGCCATCATGCTGATCATCCTGGGCATTGTTGGCCTGGTCCGCGCATTCACCTTTGGCAAGGCGATCCTGCAGGCCAGCTAAGCTCTACTGCATGACAGTTTTGGTATTTCTGGATCCCGTTCACCCCGCTGGCCGGCTGGCCGACGCCTCATCCCCCACCATTTTGGCTACGGATCAAGGCGTGACGCGGGGGGACGGGATTTTTGAATCCCTGCTCGCCATCAATGGTGTCCCCCGCAAAGTCCAGGCCCACCTTGACCGGCTGGCGGGTTCGGCACTGACCATGGATCTGGGGATTCCGGCGGCGGAGGTTTGGCTGGCAGCCATTACGACGGCGCTCACGGCTTACGCCGGCGGCTCGGCTGCCGAGGGGCAGGCAGTGGTGAAGTTGATTGCCACCCGCGGCCCCGAAGGCGGCAACACCCCCACCGCCTGGGTGCAGGTCTCAGCCGTCTCACTGGCCTTGGCCAAGCAGCGCGACGCCGGACTGTCGGTGATCTTGTTGGAGCGCGGCTATGACAGCGACATTGCCGCGCGGGCGCCGTGGCTGCTTTTAGGCGCGAAAACCCTTTCCTACGCGGTGAACATGGCCGCCCTGCGCCACGCCCACAGCCAGGGGGCCGATGACGTGATCTTCACCAGTGGTGACCAGCTGGTACTGGAGGGACCCACGTCGTCAGTTCTGTTGGCACACATCTCGGATGATTCAGGTGTCCCGGTGAAGCGGCTCATCACACCCCATCTGGATACCGGAATTTTGCCCGGCACCACTCAGGGAGCGCTCTTTGCAGCGGCCAAGGAGGCTGGTTGGGAACTGGGCTACGGCCCAGTCACCCCGGCGGACTTGCTGGACGCTGACGCCGTCTGGCTCATTTCCAGCTTGCGGCTGCTGGCCCCCGTGAACACCATTGACGGTGTGGAGATCGGCACGGCGGCCAACCGGGCGCAGCTCAGCGCCGAACTCAGCGCACTGTTGGCCACAACGCTGTAGGAGACTATGCGGTTAGGCGGCTACGCTGTCTGACTCCCACTGAACAGGCACCAGTGGACGGAACTTGTTGGCCAACAGGATCAACACAATAGTCGTCGCAATGAACGCCACGGCAATGAACAGGCAGGTGATGGCCACGGCGCCGTAGCCGCCGTTGGCCGGATTCAGGAACGGGTAGGCATACCAGCCGGTGATGGCACCGCGGACCAGCGAGTAGGCCAAATAGGCCAAGGGGAAAAACACGGCGATCCAGAGGCTGCGCAGCGAAAGGGGCTTGCGGGGGGACTGGATGAGCCAGTCTGCCACCACTACCACCGGCATAACGTAGTGCAGCCAGGTGTTGATCCACGGGAGCAGCGAGCCAAGGTCCACATCACGCAACAACGCGCTGAACACCATACCCACCAGCGCCATGGCAACCACTGAAACGCAGCGCAAAACCTGCCACAGCGGCCCCAGCTCCTTGCCACGCCACGTCAGCACCGACTCCACCAACAGCACCACCGCAGCAAAAATGTTGCCAAGATTGGTGAAGTAGCTGAAGAAGTTCAGCACTGGGAAGCCATTGCTGATGTGAATACCCAGTTGGGTTCCCACGGCAATAAGCGTTACGGCACCGAACAGGAAGCGGACTGCGGCAAAGGCGCGGGTCAAGGTCATGCGTTTATCTTGCCACTTGGCGGGGTTGCCGTGTTGCAACGCGCCCGTCATGTTGAGCCACACTGACACATTCTTGGGCCCGCTGCACGGCTCATGTGCTATTTTTTCAAGTAAGTAATGAGTGCCAGCGTCAAGCCCTGACTCGCTGGCCGGCAACCCTCTTTCCGGCGGGGTGCCTCAGGTGAATACTTGGCAAACCCAGCTACCCAAGCCACAGGTTTGCAAGCGTGAACGTCTTATTGCGTGCTTATCAGCCAACCCTCGTTAAGCGCAGTCTCCCGCTTGCAGATTTAGCGCTTTCTTGCAATGAGGAGAACACATGTCCGCGGACGAATCCCCCCTGGCCTACCGGCTCATCACCGGCCCCGATGACAAGTCTTTTTGTGAGCGCATTTCAGAAGCTCTGGCCGAAGGCTACGTGCTCCACGGAGGACCGGCCGTAACCTTCAACGGGACCAGCGTCATCTGTGCCCAAGCATTGATCCTCCCACAGGCCATTGCCGCCAGTGACGCAGCAGTTGCCACGGCCGTGGATGAGCTCGATGCTGAGCTGGAGTTCGACGGCGAGGGCATCGCATGAGCTACGCAGGAGACCTTGCCCCGGCCACGGCTTGGGAACACCTGGCAGCAGGCGCGGCACTCCTTGATGTGCGCACCGAGGGAGAATGGGCGCACATTGGCGTTCCAGACACCTCGGCACTGAACACTGAGCCTGTCTTCATCCAATGGAACCTGGCCAGCGGACACAGCAACCCTGACTTTCTGGCGCAGCTATTGGCGGCAGTGCCCACGGAAAAGCCGCTGGTGGTGTTGTGCCGCTCCGGCGCCCGTTCCATCGCCGCGGCCCACGCCGCCACGGCTGCCGGGTACACGGCCTATAACGTCCTGGAGGGCTTTGAGGGTGAGCCGGACAGCTACGGCGAGCGGGTCATCAACGGCTGGAAGAACCGCAGCCTGCCCTGGCGCTAGCAACGCAGCGCCCCGCGCCGCCGCCGTAAGTCAGTCAGTCAGTCAGTCAGTCAGGACCGCACCACCAGCGAAATAGGGTAAGTCATTGAGTAACTTTAACGAGCACGCCGCCACCTGGGCGCAGGACACCCAGGCCGTGCGCGGCGGGCTTGACCGCAGCAATTTCTCCGAAACCTCCGAGGCCTTGTTCCTGAATTCAGGGTTCGTGTACGAATCGGCTGAGGCCGCCGAACAGGCCTTCACCGGCGAGGCGGACCGGTTCGTGTACTCCCGCTACGGCAACCCGTCCGTGGCAACCTTCCAGGAACGCCTGCGCCTGCTCGAGGGCAAGGAGGCCTGCTTTGCCACGGCCTCGGGCATGTCCGCCGTTTTCACTGCCTTGGGTGCCTTGCTGGCGGCCGGGGACAGGGTGGTTGCCTCACGATCACTCTTTGGCTCCTGCTTTGTCATCTTGAACGAGTTGCTGCCGCGGTGGGGCGTGGAAACGGTGTTCGTGGACGGACCGGATCTGGATCAGTGGCGCGAGGCCCTTTCGGTGCCGACCACTGCCGTGTTCTTTGAGTCCCCGTCGAACCCCATGCAGGAAATCATTGACATACAGGCGGTGTGCGACCTGGCCCATGCCGCGGGCGCGCAGGTGGTGGCCGACAACGTGTTTGCCACCCCCCTGCTGCAGCGATGTGGCGATTTTGGTGCGGACATCATTGTGTACTCCGGCACCAAGCACATTGACGGTCAGGGGCGTGTTCTGGGCGGCGCCATCCTGGGCAGCAAGGAGTTCATTGACGGTCCCGTCAAGAACTTGATGCGGCACACGGGCCCCGCCTTGTCGGCGTTCAACGCGTGGGTCCTGACCAAGGGCTTGGAAACCATGAACCTGCGCGTCACGCATTCGTGCAACAACGCCCTGGCCCTGGGCGAGTTCCTTGAGGCCCAGCCACAAGTTAGTCTCGTGCTGTACCCGCATCTGCCGTCCCACCCACAGTACGAGCTGGCTAAGAAGCAGATGAAGGCCGGCGGCACGGTGCTGACGTTTGAACTGGCGCAGCCGGGCACCGGAACCACCAAGGATGCAGCGTTTGCCCTGCTCAATGCCCTGCAAATCATTGACATTTCCAATAATTTGGGCGACGCCAAATCCCTGATCACCCACCCTGCCACAACAACCCACCGCGCCATGGGCGCGGAGGCCCGTGCGGCCATTGGCCTGCGCAACGGCTTCCTGCGCTTGTCAGTGGGTCTGGAGGATGTGGAAGACTTGAAGGCTGATCTGGCGCAGGCGTTGTCCGCTATTTAGCGAGCTTGCGCGCCCATGCGGAGAAGCTGGCCACGTCGGATCCGGACATGACGGCGGCCGGCGGTTCGCTCACGGGGACAACCATCAGCGCCAGCGCGTCCGCGGGAAATACTGCCATCCATTTTCCGGCCTCGGAGGCCCTACCGGCCGTCGCCGCAGCATCAACCCCCACCGCGTTGCACAGGAAGACATCCGGGCTGGCCCCCATCGGATCGACCATGCTGATCCGCCCGTCGAGCAGTTCGAGGATTTCCGCGTGAAGCATGGTCACGGTGAGGTCGCTCGTGGTCAGCTGCACGCAGTGCATCAGCTTGGTGCCTTTGCGCCCGCGCGGCAGGTCCACATCGGTGGCCGTCAACCCAGCACCCTGCCACGGGATTCCGCCGTCCCGCGGGATGGCGGCGGGCGGAAGGGGTGCTGCGGCATCGCGTTTAGTCCAAGGAAACATGTTGCTGAGCCTAGCGGAACCACCGTCGTGCGTTAAAAAAAATTGTGGCCGCGCCCGTCTCCCGTTTTCGCGCCCGTTCGGACGGGCGCGGCGGCCCGAAAGTCCGGCGTTTCTAGTCTTGGAAGTACTCGATCTCCGCGCCAATGGTGTTGAGGCGTTCGGCCAGGTCCTCGTAGCCGCGCTCAATCACGTAAATGTTGCGCAGCTCGGAGGTGCCCTTGGCGGCGAGCATTGCCAGGAGGATGCAGGCGGCCGGGCGCAGTGCCGGGGGGCAGCCAATTTCCGCTGCACGCCAGGCCGTGGGGCCGGTGATGTCGATTCGGTGCGGGTCCAGCAGGCGAACGCCGGCACCGAGGCGGTTGAGTTCCGTCAGGTAGATGGCCCGGCCCTCATACACCCAGTCGTGGATGAGCGTGGTGCCCTCCGCGCAGGAGGCAATCACGGCGAAGAACGGCAAGTTGTCAATGTTCAGGCCCGGGAAGGGCATGGGGTGGATCTTGTCCGGCGCCGCCTTCAACTCGGACGGCAGCGTGGTGATGTCCACCAGGCGGGTCTTGCCGTTGCGGGCCACGTACTCGGCGGACTTGAGGTACTTGAAGCCCATTTGCTCCAACACCTTCAGTTCAATTTCCATGAACTCAATGGGAACCCGTGTCACGGTGACTTCAGACTTGGTGACGATGCCGGCCGTAATCAGGCTCATGGCCTCGATGGGGTCCTCAGACGGCGCGTATTCAATATCCACGTCAATGCGGGACTTGCCGGTGATGGTCAGTGTTGTTGAGCCAACACCTTCCACCGTGACGCCCAGGCCCTGCAGGTAGAAGCAAAGGTCCTGCACCATGTAGTTGGGGCTGGCGTTGCGAATGATTGTTTTGCCTTCGCGGTGCGCGGCGGCCATAATGGCGTTTTCGGTGACCGTGTCGCCACGTTCCGTCAGCACAAATGTCCTGTCCAGGGCATCACTCACAGGGGCGTGGACCTGGTAGAAACCGTCATGGGCTATGACTGTGAGGCCAAATTCGCGCAGTGCCTGCATGTGCGGTTCCACTGTGCGTGTGCCCAGGTCGCAGCCGCCGGCGTAGGGAATCCGGTAGGATTCCTGCTCATCAAGGAGGGGGCCCAGCAACATGATGACGCTGCGGGTGCGTTTGGCTGCAGCGATGTCCATGGAGGCAAGGTCCAACACGGCGGGCCGGCGAATCTGGAGGTCGTTGTCTTCCATCCAGGTGCACTCAACACCAATGGATGTCAACAGTTCAACAATGCGGTTGACCTCTTCAATGCGGGCCAGGCGACGCAAGGTGGTGGTGCCGCGGTTCAGCAAGCTGGCGCAGAGCAGGGCAACGCCGGCGTTCTTGCTGGTGTTGACCTGGACGCTTCCGGAAAGTTGGCGCTCCCCGTGCACACGCAGGTGCGTGACAGCGTTCTTGGTGGTGGCTCCCACGCTGAAGAGGTTGGCCTCCAACAGTGCTTCCATCCGCTGGATCATCCGCAGACTCAGGTTTTGTTTGCCTTGTTCCATCCTGGCGACAGCACTTTGGCTGGTGCCCAACTGGGACGCCAATTCACCTTGGGTCCAGCCTTTTTCGGTGCGGGCATCGCGCACCAATACGCCAACTGTTGCTGCAGCCATTTGAGTCATAACAACTTTTATATCACAGGATGCATATTTTACTTGACATTTGTGACCCAATGGGCAGTTTGTGCGAAAAACGGTCAAAATTAACCGTTACATGCGATAATCCTTAAGTGAGCGCGGCCGCGGAAGTCGGCGTCACACTCAACGGTACCCCGACCTCGGCCGCACGTACCAAAACACCCAGCAACTTTGAGCCAATCGGCTAGCCCCGCTCGGCCTCGGTGGCACCTTTCGCGGGACCCAGATGAACTCCGCCCTAGCTGAACAAGGCGATGGAAGCGGCCAGGGTCTCGGCCGAGTGCTGGAGCTGGGCTTCCTCCCTATGGTCCATGTGCGTGTCGAGCACACGCTGCACGCCGCCAGCGCCAACGATCGACGGCACACTCAGGGCCACGCCGTCGATCCCCCGGTAGCCGTGCAGCACGCTCGAGACGGGAAGGATGCTCCGCTCGTCCTGCAAAACGGCCTCGACAATGCGGGCACCCGAGAGCCCGATCGCATAGTTCGTGGCACCCTTGCCGGCGATGACCTTGTAGGCGGCATGGACCACGTCGTGGGTGAGTGATTCGAGCCGTTCACGGGGAAACAGCAGGGACCCGGAGGAGTCGGTCCATTCCGGTAGCGGGGTCTGGCCGATGGTCGCGGTGGACCACAAGGGGAATTCCGTGTCGCCGTGCTCGCCGACGATCAGCGCATGCACGCTTTGCGGCGCCACCTGCGCAGCCTCTGCCACGAGCCAGCGCAGCCGGGCGGAATCAAGCACTGTGCCCGTGCTGAAGATGCGCCCGTGCGGCAGATCCGTGATGCGCTCGGCTACTGCCGTGAGCACATCGCACGGGTTCGTCACCAGGATGAACACGGCATTGGGTGCCAGGGCCACCAGTTGCGGCAGCATCTTCTCCAGGATTGCCACGTTGACGCCCGCCAGCTCAAGCCGGGTCTGGCCAGGCTCCTGCTTGGCCCCGGCCGTGATGACCACGACGTCGGAATCGGCCACCAGCTCAATGTCACTTCCGCCCGTGATGCGCGGGGCACCCACAAAGGGGGTGCCGTGGGCTAGGTCAAGGACTTCGGCCTCCACCTTGGCCGTGGCGATGTCATACAAGACAACCTCGCGTGCGGAACCTCGAATGAGGGCGGCATAGGCCAGCGACGTGCCGACGCTGCCGGCGCCGACAATGGTGAGCTTGGTGCTGCGTGCGATCGTCATGCCCCCAGTATCCCAGCCACCCAGACGCTTCCACAGTATGTGTCCGGCTGTTTCCTGGCGGCGATCACACCGGCAAAGGAAAGGCCCGCCCTGCACGCCTCAAGGCGCCAAGGGCGGGCCGGTTGCTGTCTCGCTAGCCAAACACGGGATTCCAGCTGCCCAGCAGCACGGCTGCGCTCACCGATACGGCTGCGATCACCAGCCCCCCAGCGACAACCCACAGGTCATGACGGGCGAACGATGATTCACGGGCCCAGGTGCGCGGACCTGCCCCGAAACCCTTGGCCTCCATGGTGACAGCCAGCCGTGACGCCCGGCGCACGGCCTGCACCAGCAACGCCATGGCCTGACCCAGCTGGGCCTTGACGCCACGGAACAGCCCGGGCTCACCGCCCACCCCGCGGGCACGGCGCGCCATGCCGAGAGTTTGCCATTCCGCGACCAACAAACCCACCAGCCGCATGGCCGCCAGCGCCCCAAGGACAAAACGGTGCGGCAGCCTGAGTTTTTGCGCCAACGCGTCGGCCAGATCCGTGGGATCGGTGGAAGCCAGCACAATGATTCCCGGCAAGGCGATGGCCAAACCACGCAGGGCAATGGCCACCCCGGCTTCCAGCGACCCGCTGGTAAAGGTCACGGGCCCCCACTCCAACAAAAGCTCACCGGTTTTGGGCGCCAGCAGGGCCGTCCCGTAGCCGCCCACCACTGCTGCCACCAGAATGGGCCAGCCGCGCAGCAACAGCATGCGCGCGCTCAGTCCAGCCAACGGCAGGAGCATGCATTCAAGCACCAGGGCAACGGTTGCCGAGACCCAGTCAACGCTGACCAGCAGAACCACTGTGAGCGCCATGCCGGCGCCCAGCTTCGCCAGCGGGTTGGCACGGGCCAACCACGCCGTGGAGCGGGGCGTGGCGATGATGTCGACGCTCATCGCTGCACCACCGACTCCGCTGAAAGCAGGGAGGCCGCACCTTGCGGCATCTGTTCGGGGGCGCCCAGCACCAGCTGTTCTCCACCCAGCACAGCACCAAAGGCTGCATCGTGTGTCACGGAAATCACGGCTGTCCCCGCATCCAGCAGCTCAGTCAGCAGGGATGCCAGCTCGGCCCAGGTGTTGGCGTCTTGGCCAAAAGTTGGCTCGTCCAAGATCAGCACCTGCGGGCTGGCCGCCAACACTGTGGCCACGGACAGGCGCCGCTTTTCCCCGCCGGAGAGCGTGAAAGGGTTGGCATCGGCCAAATGGTCCAGCCGCAACCGCGTCAGCAGCCCATCCACCGAATCTCCGCCGCGCCCCAAGAGTTTCGGTGCAAACAACAGCTCCGCACGGACACTGCCGGTAACAAATTGGTGCTCAGGTTCCTGAAACACCGTTCCGATCCGGCTGATCAGCTGGCGCCCGCGCCACTTCAACGGAGCAGTTCCGGCCCCGCGGGCCAGCTGCTCCGTTGCCAGCAACTGCCCGCCTGCTGGCGCCAGCAAGCCCGCCAGGGTCAGTGCCAGTGTTGATTTTCCTGCCCCGTTGGGGCCCGTCACGCTCAGCGCCTGCCCGGCGCTGACCCGCACGGAAGGAACCACAGCGATTGGAACGCCCGGGTGCCTGCGCCGTCCCTTGGTGCGGGAGACGCCAAGACCGCACGCCTCAAGCAGGAGCAGCTCCCCGGCGTCGTGCGTGGATGAGGCTTCCCTGGGCCGGACCGCCGGCACGTAGCCCGGCACCCAAATCCCGGCCGCCGTCAGCAGTTCCCGGCTTTGCGCCAAGACGGCGGCCGGCGGGCCGTCAAACAACACCCCGCCTGGCTCGCCCAGCGCGGCTGGCGCCAGGACAATGATCCTGTCCACGACCTCAAGCCACACGGAAACCCGGTGCTCAACCACCACAAGGGTTGCCCCGGATTCATCCAGGCTGCGGCGCACGGCATCGCGCACCTCCACCACACCGGCAGGATCCAGATTGGCCGTGGGCTCATCCAACAACAACAGGCCGGGGCGCATGGCCAGCATGCCAGCGAGCCCCAGCCGCTGTTTTTGCCCGCCAGACAGGGCCGAGCTTGGATGATCCAGGGGCAGCTTCAACCCCACGGACTCCAACGAAGCGCTCACGCGGCGCCAGATCTCATCCCGGGGGACGGCCATGTTTTCTGCACCAAAGGCAACGTCGTCACCAATGCGCGAGAGCACCACCTGAGCGTCGGGGTCTTGCTGCATGAGCCCTGCCCGGCCGCGTGATTCCGCCACTGGATAGCCGTCGATGAGCAGTTCACCGGCCTCATTGGCGTCCTCATCGTCCCCCAGCACCCCAGCAAGGGCGTGCAAGAGTGTCGACTTGCCAGCACCCGAGGGACCCAGCAACAAGACCCGCTCCCCGGGGGCAATCTCCAGATCCAGGTCATGTACGGCCTTGTTGGTGCGGCCCGAATGCTGCCAACCCCAGCCCTTTGCACTGATCCGCGCCGGAGTTGTCCCCCGGTGCGCCCAGGAGCCCACGCCTAGACCGCTCGTTCGATCGCGGCGCCGCGCGAAGGCAGATTGGACAACGCACCCGTGCGTGCCAGTCCGCGCACGGCCAGCCAGGACACCAATCCGGCAATGATGGCGCCAGAGATCATGGCCAGGACCACGTAGACGAGCTTCCACTCCATGGCCCAGGCGACATTCCAGACCAGGGAGTCGTTGATGCCCATGGCCAGGCCTGCCAGCGCTCCGGCCAGCAGGGCCACAGGCAGGTTGAACTTGCGGTAGCGGAACAGCGCAAAGCCCAGCTCAGCACCGAGGCCCTGGACCAGTCCGGAGAGCAGCACGGTGAAGCCGAAGTGGGTGCCCAGCAGCCCCTCCACACTGGCGGCAATCAGTTCACAGTAGAGCGCTGCGCCGGGCTTGCGGATGACCAAGCCGCCCAAGACGCCGGCGATCAACCAGCCGCCACCGTACAGTGCGCCAACGGGCGGGAAGGCGACGGTGAAAGCGCTGATCAGGCCGTACCCGGCGGACCAGAGCCAGAAAATGACGCCGATGGCGACACCCAGAACGGACACCACCACAATGTCCACAACACGCCATGTGGACTTGCGTGCCGCCTGGTTTTGATTGCTTGGTGCGGCGTTTTTGCTCGCGATTGACTTACTCATGGTTCCTCCTTCGCAGGAGGGGCGGCAGGCGGACTTTCCGCGCAGCCGAAGAGAACTCGACTCCCTTCGCCGGTACTAACCGGAGCAGGTTCGAGGGTCTGCGGCTAACCGCACTCTCAGCGCCGGTACCCAAGGCGGGTAGACGCTCCCCTGTCGTGTTTGAATTGCGGCTTCAGTTTACCCCCGCCGGATGCCGCGCACTAATACTTCCGCACGACCTGACGTAATGCACCCGTTCGCCCACCCGTTCCTCGAGGTAGCCGGTTGCCCTCGTGCGGGGCGTCCGGTGAACGGGGCTAACGACGCCGGGCGGGCACCGAAGGGAATCCCGGTGCCCGCCCGACGGACAAGCTGAGGTACGACTCGCTGCCCGCTGTTGTTAGTGGCTCGCCACCCTGCGACGGGTCACCGCGAACACGCCCGCACCAGCAATGAGCAGCAACACGGCGAGCCCACCCAACATCGTGGCGTTGGCGCCAGTACTGGCCAAGCCATCCGCAGCAGCCGGGGTGGTTACCGCAGCGGTGGCCGCACCAGTGATGGTCAGCGGTGCGCTCAGCTGGCGGGAGGTCCCGTCAACTCCCACACCGTCAATGACGATGCTGTGCAGTCCGGGCGCAACATCCACAGGCAGGTTCACGCTCAAGGTCACAACACCCTGGGCATCAGCCGTGACCGTCCCCAGCAACACCGGTGTGGAATGCAGGGTGAAACTCGCCTCACTGCCCGGCTTGAAGCCCGTGCCACTAACTGTCAGCCTCCCACCCGGCGCCAGAGTTCCAGCGCTCAAGGTGATGCCAGCCGACGGCGTGCCCGACGGGGTAGCGCTCGGCGTGCCCGACGGGGTAGCGCTCGGCGTGCCCGACGGGGTAGCGCTCGGCGTGCCCGACGGGGTAGCGCTCGGCGTGCCCGACGGGGTAGCGCTCGGCGTGCCCGACGGGGTAGCGCTCGGCGTGCCCGACGGGGTAGCGCTCGGCGTGCCCGACGGGGTAGCCGTTGCCGACGATGACGCACTCGGGGTGGTCGTGGGGCTTGGCGTCACTGTGGGCGTCGCCGTGGGGCTTGGCTCAACCACGTCGCCAACATAAGGCCCGCTGCCAACAGGGCCTGTGGCCCGGACTCCCAGCTCGTAAACTACCGGCCCGACACCCACTGCCCGGCCAGCCCCGGACTTGAACAGGATCCGAACTCCGGAAATGGTGGCCTGCGTCAGAACAGCCTCCTGGAAGCTCACCGCAGGGTTCAGGGCACCCAGGGTGACCCATTCGTCGTCGGACTTTACCTGCAAATCACCCGCCATGTGACCCACCACCGCCACGGACTTCATGGCGGCAGGCGTATCCAAAACATAAGTCAGGTGGGCGCCGGCAACGGGTGCGGTGGCTGCCTCGAAAGCACTGTTGATGGTGGCATCGAAAGCACTGGCCGGACCAGTCCCATTGGCACCGGCCAAGTTAGTGGTGAGCTTCTGGGTGGCTTCGAAGGCTTGGAACTCGCGAATCTTCACCCACTGGCCCCCGGAGTTGGCAGCCGCAGCCACCAGGCGGATGTACCGGGCGCTGACAGGGGTGTCAAAGCTCTGCTCGATGCGCGGCTTGCTCGCAAACGTGCCCGCCGAGGTCCATGTGCTGTTGTCGGCGGAGTACTCTAGTCGTGCGTTGTAGATCATGTCGCCGGCCTGAGAATCTGAATCGGCCTGTTGGATCAAAACCTTGCCAACCGGCTTCACTGCACCCAAATCAAGGGTGACGGTGGATCCGACCACCGGCGGGGCACTTGACCACCAGAGGGTGCTGGCGTTGCCGTCAACCATTTTGCCGGGTGTGTTTTGCTGGTAGGTTGCCAACGAAGAAGACGCGGTCCCCGGGAAGTTGTTCGCTGCTGCCACGGGGGTCAGGTTCAGCCAGGTGTTGTAGCGTGCCTGGGCTGCTGCGGTGAAGATTTCAAAGACGCCGTCACCCACAGACGGGATGATCTGGTTGGGTGTGATGCCAATGTTGTTCGGACCAACATCGGGCACGGTCGCGCGCTTGGCCAACGCCATTTCTGCGTTGGCTTCCAATGCGGCATCCGTTGCGACAACGCCGTTTCCGGACTTGATGGCGATCAGCATGGCGACTTGCTCTTCCATGGCCGTGGCCCAATGGGCAGCAGCGTCGATCCATGGCTTGGAATCGTCGTAGAAGCCCTTCATGGCCATGGTTGCCAATGTCTCAGGGCCTGCCTTGATAGTGGCCAGGCGGTCCTGCAGCGACTTCATCCCTGCCACGTTACCGGCGTCGTACGCTGTCCAGAAAGCGGCTACATCGGCACTGAGGGCAGGGGCTGTCTTGGAGTTGGGGCGGTAGGGCTTCCAGCTCTGGTTCAAGTCGACGAAGGTTTCCAGCGACTTGCGCACGGCAGCCTCTGCACCGGCAAGCTCTGTGATGATTGCCGACTGTGTGGTTGCAGCGTTGTAGGCGGGACTGTTCCACGAGTAGTCACCAAACCCGGCCAGGGCGATCATGGAGGCGTAGGCCTCGATCATTGGGTTGGAGGTGATGCCGTCGATGTGCTTGTACAGGTTGGGATCGCGCCCTTCCAGCGGGTTCAGGAACAGGCGCCCGCGCTGGCCGTCGTTGACCGGCAGGTTGTCCCAGATGTAGAAGTGTTCGGCGTTGTAGGTGTCCACAGCCTTGGTCACCGATGCCTCGGTGATGGTGTTTGAAAAGACGCCCTCCCCTGTCCATTGGATCAGGATGGAATCATCGGTGGCCAGGCCAAACTGGTCCTTGTAAGGATCTTCGGCGGAACCGTTGTAGTTGGTGGGAACGGTTTGCAGGGGCTGCAGATTGTGCACCTTGACGTAATCGTTGACAATCCGGTTGAGGTAGAACGCCTGTCCGTCGGCGAGCTTCCTGAATCCGGAACTGGTGAACTTTGCCAGGTCGGCAGCACACTTCAGTGACGGATCAATGTCATCCAAGGCAATGTAGAAGCTGCTCACGCCAATGCTGCGGAGCTGGTCAAATTTAGCCACCGTGGAGTTGTAGTCGGCGTCGGAGGAGTAGCAAACATCGTTGCCCGGAGACAGGGCAAAAGTGAAGTTCACATGGTTTGCGTTGGCCTCATCGACGAGTTCCTTCAGGTCGGCCAGTTCTGCTGCGGGGTACAGGTCACGCCACTTGGCGCGCAGGTAATTGTCATCTTTGGGCGTGTAGATGTAGGTGTTCAACTTGTGCTTGCCGTAGAAGTCCAGCTGGTCCAGACGGGCCTGATGCGACCAGGGAATGCCATAGAAACCTTCAATGGCGCCTCGGATGGACATCAGTGGCCAGTCCTTGACAGTCATCGCCGGGGCTGAGCCGTTTGCGACCACCTGGCTCAGGCTCTGCACGGCGTAGAAGGTGCCTGTGGCATCTTTACCGTTGAGTACCAGTGCGGGTTTGCCAGCGATGGTTCCGGTGGCAATCACATAGCCGTCAGTCGCCAAGGCGTCAGCACTTGTGGCACCCACAGCTGCCAGGGCCGCTGGGATGGCGGAGTTGTTGGCGGCGGTGCCCAGAAATACTGTGGCACCCGCGGCTGTTCCGGCATCCACGAATGACGCGGTTCCGCCTGCTTTGTTGATGACCTGGCCGAGCAGGTCCTTGGCGGCGGCGTCAGTTGTGGCGCCCACGGCGACCTTGACCGTGCCTGTCAACGGGACGGAAACGCCCGTTGTGTTCACTTCCTGCGGCGTGGGCAGAATCCCTGTAGGCGTCGCAGCCGCCTGGGCCATTGGAAGCGCGGCTGGCGACAACGCAGCCATGCCACTTCCGGCAATGATGGCCAGAGCCAGCGCTCCGGTGGCAACGTTCTTTAAGGCACGTTTCACACTGTTCCCCTTGGTGTTTTGCAAGCAGGCGTCATCACCATGATGATATGGATCACAATTTCCGGCCAATTGGGTGAAACTCTACTGACCTGCCAAGGATTCCGTCAATTGATTACGTACGACAATTGGAGGTGGCTAGCGAGCAAAATATGGCAACCCATCCGCACGTGAAAATGCCGCAAAACAATTGCCTGGACCTGAGAGGCTAGGCTAAACGCAAGGCATTTTCCCGCTTTGGGTCAGCCCCACACACTGAGGAGCGCTTTATGAACATCGTCTACAAATTGCTCGGCCCTGCCGTGACCTTGGGTGCAGGTCTTGTGGCTAGCAAGCTGGTGGACACGGTTTGGGAGAAAAGCACTGGCAACAAGCCCCCGCACGACGGGACGGACTTGAAGAACAGCCTCCGCTCCGCCCTGACATTTGCATTGGTGTCCTCGGCGGTGGCCGCCATCATTCAGGTTTTGGCCGGACGAACCACCCAAAAAGCCATCGCCCGGTTTGGCCAGCACCACGAAGACGTCTAAAACACCCGCCGGCGCGCGCCAAGCAAAAATCGAACGGGCAGTAGTTGTTGATGTTTTTGTTAAACATCAACAACTACTGCCCGTTCGGCGAGGTGCGGGAGGAGTTGGGGACTAGTCCTTGCGGTCGCCTTCTACGGCTGCAGCGACAACTTGGTCCAACTCATCAACACTGAGCAGTTCCGGCCTGCGGTGTTTTGTCCGGTAGCCGGCACGGCCCACCATGTGGGCAGAGACGGGCACCGTGAGCAGCTGAAAGAGCCACGCCACGATCAAGATCGGCAGCAGCGACCACAACCGCATCTGCAATCCCATGGCGGAGAGCATGAGCAGCAGACCCAAGACCTGTGGCTTGGTAGCCGCGTGCATGCGACTCATCAAGTCCGGGAAGCGCAGCAGGCCAATGGCCGCTGCAAGACTCATCAGCGCCCCGCCCAGCAGGCAGACGGCCGTCAGCACATCAATCAGGACGTTCATCCTTCTTCCTTCCTGTGGGCCACAAAGCGCGCCACGGTGACTGAGCCGATGAAGCCGATGACTGTCAGCACCACCAGGAGCGCCAAATTGTCGGTGTGCTTGTTCATGGCCATTTCAGTGGCCAGCGACGCTCCGAAAATAGCCAACAAAACATCCGCAGCGATGACACGGTCCAGCAGGGAAGGCCCGGCGGCAATGCGGTAAATGGTTCCTGCCGCGGCCAGCGTCAGTATGGCGGCAACAATGATGACAACAATGCTCATGGCGGTCATTTCTCCTCCTGCGAAGATGTGGCAGGCGCCGCAGGAGCCACGTGGGTCACCATGGGCGCACCGGTGGCTTCTGCCTTCAGTGCGGCCAGCTCTTCCTTGGTGCCCATCACCCGTATCAATCCGGCCTCGATGTCCTGGATGCCTCGACGAACCTGTTCAGCAGCTGCCGGTGTCTCCACGTTCATGGCATGGACGTACAGTGTGGCCGTGCCGCGATCCACCTCCACCACCAGGGACCCCGGGATGAGTGACAGCACATGACCAACGGCCGTCATGAGCAGATCCGAGGTGCTGCGCAGGGGTACGGCAATGACGGCGTTGCGAATCCGCGGGCCCTTGGTGAAGGCCCAATACAGGACCTGAACACTGGCCACCGTGACTTCCTTGATGAACCACAGGACAAAAGTCAGGGCACGCAGCACGTTGAAGCGTCCGCTGAGTTCAACAGGTGGCAGGTAAAAAGCGCGTGATACACCCACGGCAATCAAGGCGCCAAAGAGCAGGTTGCCGGCGCTGAAGTCCTGCCACAGTGCACCCCACACCACAACAAGCCACACGAGCAGCGGCAACTTCTGCATGACGGTCCCATTGCGTTTCATTTTTACACCTTGGCTCATGGGTTGCCCGCCCCCAATCCCAGGACGGCTTCAATGTAGGCAGTCCGTTCCAGCATGCTGGTGGCTGCGTCCTGGCTCAAGTCAAAGAGCGGACCGGCAAAAACGGTCATGGCAACACCGAGCACCACCAGCCCCATGGTGGAATACACCATCATCTTTGGCAGGATGGGTACCTCGTTTTCACCCGAGAAACGACCCTCTGTGGCATCCACATGCTTGCTGCTGCGCAGGGCGCGCATGCTTTCCTTCCCCGAGGCGTCCGGAGCGGTGGAGAGCAGCACGGCGTCTGGATCTTCGGCGTCGGCGGCGCTGCGCCAAAATACACGGTTCCAGACGCGAGCCACCACCAGCAATGTCAGCAGGCTGGCTACGACACCGCCCACAACCACCGCATAGGCCAGCGGAGAGCCGTCGGCAACACCTGCTTGCAGGAGGCCCAGCTTGCCCAGGAAACCTGAGAACGGCGGAATGCCGGCAAGGTTCATGGCGGGGATGAAGTACAGCACGGCCAGTATGGGCGACAGCTTCGCCAGCCCGCCCAGGCGCATAATCGAGGAATTGCCGCCGCGCCGCTCCACCAGGCCTGTGACCATGAACAGGGACGTCTGGATGGTGATGTGGTGGATGACGTAGAAAATGGTGGCGGCCAGACCAATGACCGATGACAGTGCGACGCCGAAAATCATGTACCCGATATGGCTCACCAGGGTGAAGGAAAGCATACGTTTTATGTCAGTCTGGGCTATGGCACCCAGAATTCCCACCAGCATGGTCAGCAACGCCACCACAAGAAGCACCGAGTTGAAATGGTCCGTGGGAAAGAGCAGCGTTTCGGTCCGGACGATGGCATAGACACCCACTTTGGTCAGCAATCCGGCGAACACTGCGGTCACGGGAGCAGGGGCTGTGGGGTAGGAGTCGGGGAGCCAGAAGGAGAGCGGGAACACAGCCGCCTTGATCCCGAACGCCACCAGCAGCAGCACGTGCAGCAGGTGTTGGGTGCCGGGATCCAGTTCACCGAGCTTGATGGCAAGGTCGGCCAGATTGACTGTTCCGGTGGCACCATAAATCATGGCGATGGCTATGAGGAACAGTAGTGAGGACACCACACTGACAACAACGTAGGTGATGCCTGCACGGATGCGTGACCCGGTTCCGCCAAGGGTCATGAGCACATAACTGGCGGTCAGCAGGATTTCAAAGCCCACGTAGAGGTTGAAGAGATCCCCGGCCAAGAATGCGTTGGAAACGCCTGCTACCAGAATCAAATAGGTGGGGTGGAAGACGGAAACGGGTCCGCTTTCTTCACCGTCGGCGGCGCCCTGCCCCGTGGCATAGGCAAGAACTGCCAGGCTCACTGCGGAGGAGACCACCAAGAGCAGGGATGAGAATTGATCGGCGACCATGACAATGCCAAAGGGTGGCGCCCACCCGCCAAGCTCCACGGCTATGGGTCCGGACTGCCACACGCGGGCCAGCACCCAGACCTCCAAGGCCAAGGTGACGGTGAGGGTGCCCAAGCTGACACGGCGCTGGGCACGCGGATGCCTGATCAGCACGAATGCCCAGGCGGCGCCCAGGAAGGGCAGGACTACGGCAAGTGGTGCCAGGCTGGCAACATTCATTCCTTCTCCCCCGTCGGCGATTGAACCTCTGGCGTTTTCAGGACCGGTGATTCTGGGTGCACATCCTTCTTGGATGTCGCGACCGCTTTGGCGTCAATCACTCTCTTGGGCACAATTCCTGGAATTGTCTCGCGCTTCCCTAGTGGCTGGTTATTCTCGTGGAAGTCGGAGACCTCAATGGCAATCTCGGAGTCCTCCTCGTCGTCGTACAGATCCTGCATGGCCACGCGAATATCCTCCTGATCCACCTGGATGTGGTCGGCGCGGCTGAGTAGCCATGACCTGTAGATCAGGCTGAGCATGAATGCTGTCACAGCGAAGGAGATCACAATGGACGTCAGGATGAACGCCTGCGGCAGGGGATCGTTATATGCACTGGAGGGAATGTCCTTGTTGAAGATCGGGGCCAGTCCGGCATAGCCGCCGGTGGCGAGCAGGAGGATGTTGGTGGCGTTGGCCAGCAGCATCAGACCGAGCAGCACTCGTGTCAGGCTCCGCTCCAGCAAGAGGTAGAGCCCCACCGCATACAGCACGCCCATCACCAATAGGAGGGTTAGATTGATGCTCACTTGGCCACCTCCAACGGCTCGTCATCCTGAATCAGCGCTACGCCGTCCATGCCATCCTCTTCGTGCTTGTCAATCTCGGAGCCCAAGCTGCGCAGAACATCTACAACCAAACCAACAACCACCAGATAGACGCCTATGTCGAAGAGTGTGGAGGTCACAAACTTCACGTGACCAAAGATGGGCAGCTCGAAGGCAATGATGGCGCTTTGGAACACGTCGCCGCCCAGGAAGAGCGGGGCCAATCCGGTCAAAGCCGCGATGGTCAAGCCCAAGCCCAAAAGAGTTCCCGCTGAAATCCTTGTTGCCTCAGCCAGTTCAAAGCGCCCACCCGCCAAATAACGGATGGTGAGGGCCAGGCCTGCAACCAGTCCGCCGGCGAAGCCTCCGCCGGTGGCGTTGTGGCCGGCGAGCAGCAGGTAGATGGAGATGACAATAATGCTGTGGAATACCAGCCGTGCCACCACTTCAATGATGATGGAGCGGCGCTCCGGGGCCAGGGTGCGCCCAGCAACGAGCCACGGGTTGCCAGGTGCTGCCGCGAACCGCTTGGCGATCTGAACGGTTGGTTCAAAGGAGGCGGCTTGCAGCTTGCCAACGCTTCCGGTGGCTACAGTCTCCGCCCGCGGAAGCCGCTGCCCGCGTCCACGCACAAAGATCAGGCTGGCAACACCTGTGGCCGCAATGGCCAGCACGGAAATTTCACCGAACGTGTCCCAAGCGCGAATGTCCACAAGGGTCACGTTGACAACATTGAGACCCCCACCACCCTCATATGCCATGATGGGCATATCAAGGCTCACGGGAACATGAATGCGCGATCCCATCGCCACGATGGCCACCACCACCATGGTGGCGCCAAAGGCGATGCCAATAATCAGCCGGGCAGCCTTGTGGCTGCCTGCCGTGCGTTCCAAAAGGCTTGCCGGCAGGGAGCGCATGGCGAGGACAAAGGCCACAAGAATAATGGTTTCAACCAACATCTGGGTCAGGGCAAGGTCCGGGGCGCCCTGCAGGGCAAAGATCAACGCAATGCCATAACCGGTCACCGAGACCATCAGGACAGCCATGAACCGTTTGCTGGCCCTGGCCGCGGCAATGGCGCCAATGACGATCACCGCACCAGCAATGAGCTGGAAGGGTGAACCTGGATCCACAAAGTAAAGGTCGTGGCTCCAGTGCTGATCGGTCAGGAAAAGGACCGCCAATACCGAGGCTATGGACGTGGACAAAATGACCGCCAGGTAGAAGAACAAGGAACCACGCTGGGTGCGTCCCGTAACCCAAATGGCCACCCTGTCCAGAACAACAATGGATTGGCGGTAGCCGCGCTCAAAATCGACAGTGGCAGGGATCCTGCCTTGGAATGCTTCAACCTTGTTGCGCAGCAGGAACAGGGCCGTGCCGGCGGTCACCACTAGGGCACTGAGCCCCAGGGCAGGGGTAAATCCATGCCACAGCAACAGGTGCATGCCGTGGGGGTCATAGGCCGGGAATTGGTCGCTGTAGGGCTTGACCCAGCTCTCCACGAGTTGCGGGAAGAAACCGTAGGCCACCGTGAGCAGGCTCAGCAGCGCGGGCGCCGCCAGGAAGAGCCAACTAACGGGTTTGAACACTGTGGCCATGCCCTTGGCCTTGGGCGCAAAACCACCCCACATGAACCTGGCACTGTAGGCGAACGTCAGCACGGAGCCAAGCACTATGCCCACCAAGACTGTCCAGCCAATGACCGGGCCCGCCGGGCCGTGGTTTGCTGAAGCGATGAAGGCTTGGAAGATGCCCTCCTTGGCGATGAAACCTGCCAAGGGCGGCAGCCCCGCCATGGAGGCTACGCCAATGAGCGCCACAACGCCCAGCATGGGGGCCGATTTAAAGACCCCCGATAATTCGCGGATGTCGCGGGTGCCGCTTTGGTGGTCAATAATGCCCACCACCAAAAAGAGTGCCGCCTTGAACAAACCGTGCGCCAAAACCATGGCCATGCCTGCCATGGCGGCCTCCTGGCCGCCCAAGCCAACCACCAGGGTCAGGAAGCCCAGCTGGCTGACAGTGCCGTAGGCCAAAATGAGTTTCAGATCGTACTGGCGCAACGCACGCCAGCCACCCAGAAGCATGGTGCCCAGGCCCAGCACCACAATCATGGCCTGCCAATATTCGGTCTGTGCAAAACCTGGCGCGAGGCGGGCAATGAGGTAAATTCCGGCCTTAACCATCGCGGCGGCGTGCAGGTAGGCGCTGACGGGGGTGGGTGCAGCCATGGCGCCCGGGAGCCAGAAGTGGAACGGCAGGAGCGCCGATTTTGTTACGGCACCCACCAAAATCAAGGCGATACCAATATCCAGGAGCACCTGTGCGGTGCCGTCCATTGACAGCAACTCCGGGGCCTTAGCCAGGACGGCCGAAATGCTGTAGGTGCCAGCACTTTCGCCCACCATGATCAGGCCCACCAGCATGGCGAGCCCACCAAAGGTTGTCACGATCAGGGCCTGCAGGGCGGCGCGCCGGGCCGCAATGCGGGTGCGTGCATAGCCAATAAGGAGGTAGGAAAGAACTGTTGTCAGTTCCCAGAAAACAAACAAAAGAATGAGGTTGTCGGCCGTGACCAGCCCAAACATGACCCCCGCGAAGGCCAGCAGCTGGGCACCAAAGCCGCCCAGGCCGGCGTCGTCCGTCTTGAAGTATCTGGCGCAATAGGCCAGAACCAAAGCTCCCACACCTAAAACCAGCAGCGACATCAGCCACGACAGCTGGTCCATGCGGAAGGTGAGGTTCAGGTCCAGGACAGGAATCCAGGGAATGTCCACGGTGGGGCTGGGCGCCGTGTCCGAGTAGACGTTTTGGTACTGCACCAGGAGCCACACAAAGCTGGCGGCGGGAACGGCGGCGAGGACATAGAAGGCTGCTCTGCCCCAGCGGGCGAACAAAATGGGCGCGATAATGGCCACAATGAAATGCGCACAGAGGACAAACAACACTAAGGGCTCCGCATGTTTCGGGCTGGAAATGAGCGAATCACGGGGGTAACAGTCGGTTCCCGACCCCTCAACCCTATCAAGACCAGCGCACCGTCCACGCCCACAAAGCCGCGGGACGACTCACTGGCGGATCACCGACGGAGGGCACACGCTTAATGTTCTTGATGCATATGCTCCCCGGACCACTGCGGCAGATAGCATGTGGCGTATGACGAACCCTCCCCCAGCTGCCGTGTTGCCGCCCGCAGCGAACGCCAAGACCCCTGGCACCACATGGCAGGTCGTGGCATGGTCCCTGTGGGACTGGGGCGGGGCAGCCTTTAACGCTGTCATGACCACCTTCATTTTCACCGCCCTCTACCTGACGGGCGACGATTTTGGCGGAGCCGACAAGGCCACGGCAACACTCGCCTTTGCCTTGTCCATCTCCGGTTTTGCCATTGCGCTGCTGGCCCCGGTGGCCGGGCAACGCTCCGACCACAGTGGGCGGCGCAAGCTTTGGCTGGGCATCAACACACTCATTGTGGTGGTGCTGACGGGGGCATGCTTCTTTGTCCAACCCCACGAGTCCTACTTGCTGTTTGGCTGCCTGCTCATTGCCGCCGGTCACGTGTTCTTTGAACTTGCCGGCGTGAACTACAACGCCATGCTGCTGCAGATCTCCACCAAGAAGACGATTGGCCGGATCAGCGGTTATGGCTGGGCGGCTGGCTACCTGGGCGGCATCGTGGCCTTGCTGGTTGTCTACTACGGCTTGATCAAGCCCGAGGTTGGGCTGTTTGGCATCACCAGCGCCGACGGCATGACGTACCGCGCGGTGGCCGTTTTCTCGGCACTGTGGATGCTGATTTTCTCCATCCCGGTGTTCCTCGCCATCCCCGAATCCAAGCCCGACCCCAATATGCCGCACGTGGGATTCTTCCAGTCCTACAGGGAGCTTTTCCGCACTGTCGTACGGTTGGGCCGAACAGCACCGCACACCCTGTACTTCCTGATTTCAAGCGCCATCTTCCGCGACGGACTGGCAGCCATCTTCACCTTTGGCGCCGTCCTTGCCGTGGGTTCCTTTGGTTTCAAGACCGGTGACGTCCTCATCTTTGCCATTGCCGGAAACGTGGTTGCCGCCGCGGGCGCCCTGTCCGCCGGCTTCCTGGACGACAAATTTGGTCCCAAGGCGGTCATTGTCACGTCCCTGATCGGCATGCTGATCTCCGGCACGGCCCTGCTGTTCCTTGACGGCAAGAACGCATTTTGGGTCTTCGGCCTGATTCTGTGCTTGTTTGTGGGCCCGGCCCAGTCGTCGGCGCGAACGTTCATGGGACGGCTGGCCCCCGAGGGGCAGGAAGGTGAAATGTTTGGCCTCTACGCCACCACGGGGCGAGCCGTTTCCTTCCTGGCGCCGCAACTTTTTGGGCTCTCCATTGTGATCTTTGGGGCCCAGCGTTGGGGCATTATTGGCATCCTGGTGGTGCTGCTGCTGGGCCTGCTGTTGCTGCTGCCCGTCAAGGCCCCGCCGCACGGCGCAGCTGCTTAGCAGCACACAGTTAAAGTTCGACGGCGGGTACGTCACCTTCAGCCTGAAGGTGACGTACCCGCCGTCGAAATTAAGTGATGAGTTCCGTACGCTAGATCTTGGTGCGGTGGAAGTTCTGGAACGACCGTGACGCGGTGGGGCCGCGCTGTCCCTGGTAGCGGTTCATGTGCGGGCCCGTGCCGTAGGGGTTCTCGGCCGGGGAGCTCAGCTGGAAGAAGCACAGCTGGCCAATCTTCATGCCGGGCCACAGCTTAATGGGCAGGGTCGCCACATTGGAGAGTTCCAAGGTGATGTGACCGGAGAAGCCCGGATCAATAAAGCCGGCGGTGGAGTGCGTGAGCAGGCCCAGACGGCCCAGCGAGGACTTGCCTTCAAGCCGTGCTGCGACGTCGTCGGGTAAAGTCACGGTTTCGTAGGTGGAGCTCAGGACGAACTCTCCGGGATGCAGGATGAAGGGTTCGTCCGGAGCAACCTCCACCAAGCGGGTCAGATCCGGCTGCTCCTCGGCCGGGTCAATGTGGGCATAACGGTGGTTGTCAAAGAGCCTAAAGAACCGGTCCATGCGCACATCAACACTTGATGGCTGCACCATGGCAGGGTCATAGGGGTCCAAGACAATGCGTTTGGCAGCAATTTCGGCACGTATATCGCGGTCAGAGATCAGCACCCTCTAAAAATAGCGCATTTTGCCGTAATCCCTCCGCCGCAAAGTCGTCATTGAGTGTGCACCCACTGCGTACCGGGACTAATTCCGCACCTCTGCTTGTTTTAACGTGGGGTATTCACACAACGGCACAGCTAAGGTAAGAGTCATGAATATTGAAGAGACACCTCTTCCAGGAATTGGTGTTCGCAGGGAGCTGCGTCTTTCAAGCGGGCGGCGCGTGGGTGTTGTGACCCACCGCGACGGCCAAACCGAGCTGATTCTCTCCCGCGTGGATGATCCCGATGCGTGTGCAGCATCCATTCCGCTCAGCGCCGAGGAAGCCGCCGGCTTGGGTTCCCTGCTGGGTTCTGCCCAGCTCATTGCCCAGCTCACCGCCGAACACGAGAATATTTCGGGCGTGACAACCCACCAGATCCTCATTCGCAAGGGCTCGGCCTTTGCTGGCCGGCCGCTGGGCGACACCCACATGCGCACCCGGACAGGAACGTCCATTGTGGCCTTGCTGCGTGACGGCAAGGTGATTGGTTCGCCGCGACCGGATGAGGTCCTGCATGTGGATGACATGGTCGTCATTGTAGGCACCGACCAGGGACTGGCGGACGCTGCACAGATCCTGCAGTCCCGCTTGTAGTCCTCCATGGACGGGACGGCTCTTTCACTTATTCAGCTCGGCGTAGTTTTTTTCGGGCTCGGTTTCCTAGGTCGTCTCGCCGGTCGCATTGGCATGTCACCGGTCCCGCTTTACCTGTTGGGCGGCCTGGCCTTTGGTGAAGGCGGTTTCATCACGTTTGCCGGCATCGAGGACTTCGCCCACATAGCCAGTGAAATTGGCGTGATCCTGCTGCTGCTTATGCTTGGACTGGAATATACGGCCAAGGAACTCGTCACGGGTCTAAAGCAGTCATGGATGGCCGGACTGGTGGACCTGGTCCTGAACATGCTGCCCGGCATTGCTGTGGCCCTGATTCTTGGCTGGGGTCCGGTGGGGGCACTGGTCATGGCTGGCGTCACCTACAGCTCATCCTCCGGCATCATTGCCAAAGTCTTGGGCGATCTGGGCCGCCTGGGCAACCGCGAGACCCCGGTGGTGCTTTCCATCTTGGTCTTTGAAGATTTGGCCATGGCCGCCTACCTGCCCATTTTGACGACCGTCCTGGCCGGGGTGTCCTTCATGGGCGGGCTGACAGCCTTGGGGATTTCCTTGGCAGTCATCACTGTCGTTTTAGTGGGGGCTCTGCGCTACGGCCATCTGGTCTCCAACCTTTTGGACAGCCCCGACAGGGAATCCTTTCTGCTCAAGCTGCTTGGTGCTGCTCTGCTGGTGGCTGGCTTGGCGTCTGCCCTGCATGTTTCGGCCGCGGTGGGCGCATTCCTCTTGGGAATCGCCATTTCAGGCGGTACGGCAGAGAACGCCACACGCGTCCTTGAGCCCTTGCGCGACCTCTTCGCCGCCATGTTCTTTGTGCTCTTTGGCCTCAACACCGATCCCCGCACCATCCCGCCCGTGCTGGGCGTTGCCTTGCTGCTGGCCCTCGTCACAACCATCACCAAGGTAGCCACTGGCTGGTGGGCTGCCGGGCGTCAGGGAATTGGCGTACCCGGCCGTGCCCGTGCCGGGGCAGCCTTGATTGCGCGTGGCGAGTTTTCCATCGTGATTGCCGGACTGGCCGTCGCCTCAGGTGTAGTGCCGGTGGAGTTGGCAGCACTCTCCACCACCTATGTGCTCATCATGGCTGTGAGTGGCCCGGTCGCCGCCAGATATGTGGAACCCGTGGTGGCGCTGTTTCAGGGCAAAAAACCGGAGCCGGTTTTCTAGGCTCGCACTTGCTTTGCGTCACGGAAGTAGCACCTGAGGCAATGTCTTGCGGCACGGCCGTATGATGAGAGCAACCGCCGGCCAGTGGCCGCACAGGTACTACTTCAAGGAGAACGCCATGGCTTTTGGCCGACGTAACCGCCCCTCCCTTTTGGGCACAGCTGCACGCACGGCTGTTATTGCCGGAACAGCTACGGCTGCCAGTAACGCAGTCAACGCAAAGGCTGCCGGGCCGGTTGGTGCGTGTCAATGGTCCAAAGCACCCTTGCACACGGGCTAGAATCAATACCGGAACAAAGCAGCTGCGGCTGATGGTGTTCCAATGCGGGCGTAGCTCAATGGTAGAGCGCTAGCTTCCCAAGCTCGATACGCGGGTTCGATTCCCGTCGCCCGCTCAGATTTTCTTGATGCTGCCCTCAACTCTTGAGTTGAGGGCAGCATTTTTTGTTGCGGACCAGCTGTGCTCCAAGTCATTGCGTGTAGGGTCGACAGAATAGGGCCCAGCAGGGTTCCTGCATAGAGGAGCGCAACGATGTCCGAAGATTTGCAGCCAAGCACGCCCATTTCGACCGGGCTGCGCCTGGGCGTTTTGGGAGTTTCCCTCAAGCCCGATGAACGCCGCGCCCCCATCCATCCGGAACATTTCTCCCGCATCGAGGAGAGCATCCGCGCACGCATGGTTGTCGAAGTGGGTTATGGTGTGCCTTTTGGTGTCTCCGACGCCGTACTGGCCACCCTGGTGGGCACGGTGGCGCCGCGCGCGGAAGTCATCCAGGGTTCCGATGTGGTCCTGCTGCCCAAGCCCCAAGCCCAGGACCTGGCCGAGCTCAAGGACGGTCAAACCCTGTGGGGCTGGCCGCACTGCGTGCAGGACCGGGCCATCACGCAGCTGGCCATTGACAAGAAGTTGACATTGATTGCCTTCGAGGCCATGAACCATTGGGCTTCCGACGGCGGTTTCGGGCTGCACGTTTTCCACAAGAACAACGAGCTGGCTGGCTACGCATCAGTGCTGCACTCGCTGTCGTTGACGGGCTCCACCGGTGATTACGGACGCCGACTCAAGGCCATCGTCATTGGTTTCGGAGCCACAGCCCGCGGCGCCGTGACAGCCTTGAAGGCCCTGGGCATCCACGACGTGCAGGTCCTGACCAGCCGCAGCGTGGCAGCCGTGGCAGCGCCCATCCATTCAGCGGAAATGGTGCAATTTGATTTTGCACCGGAGGCACCACACAAGGGATTTGTGATGCTCGAGGACGGCGACGCACCGCTGAGCGAGTTCCTGGCCGAGGCGGATGTTGTGGTCAATTGCACCTTGCAGGACCCCAACGACCCCATGACTTACTTGACCGAAGCCGATCTGGACGCGTTCCGGCCGGGCAGTTTGATTGTTGATGTCTCCTGCGATGAGGGCATGGGCTTTAGTTGGGCCCGCAGCACAAGCTTCACGGATCCGATGTTTACCGTGGGCAACAACATCAACTACTACGCTGTGGACCACACCCCCAGCTACTTGTGGAACTCGGCCACCTGGGAGATCAGTGAAGCGCTGATGCCCTTCATTGAGCCCGTTCTGGCTGGCCCCGGCGAATGGCCGAACCATGACACCATTTCACGTGCCGTTGAAATTGCCGACGGCGTGATCATCAACCCGGCGATCCTGGAGTTCCAGCGGCGGCAAAAAGAGTACCCGCACCTGCCGCTGGCTGAAGCGTAAGTTCCGGTTTCTTTACGGGGGCGTCACCTGTAGCGCCGCACGAGCGGGCATTCAAAAGGGTCCACCGCTGACAGGCCCACCCGGTTCAGGTAGGCCACCACCATGGCGTAGGACTGCAGCAATCCGGTCTCGGTAAAGGGGATGTTGTTCTCCTGGCACACCTGCAACACCAGGGCATTGGCTCGGCGCAGTTCCGGCCGGGCCATGTCGGGGAACAGGTGGTGCTCCACCTGCCGGTTCAGCCCGCCCATGAGCGTGTCCATGAAGAAGCCGCCCCGAATGTTGCGGCTGGTTACCACTTGGCGGGTCAAAAAATCCGTCCGGCTGCCAGCAGCCAAGACAGGCATGCCCTTGTGGTTGGGTGCGAACGACGCTCCCATGTACAAGCCAAACACACCCATTTGTACGCCTACAAAGGCCAGCGCCATGCCCCACGGGAGCATCACGAACAACGCCGCCAGGTAGAGCCCAAAATGCAGCACCAGCAGCCCAATCTCCACATACCTGAAGCGGACCCCGCGCCTGCCAAACAAGGTCTTGGCCGAGTCAAGAATCAGGCTGAAACCCAAAAACAGGATCAGCGGAAACAGCAGGTAGCCCTGGTGGCGGGTGACTACGGCAGCAAAGCCGCTTTTAGTGGCGGCACCCTCCTCGTAGAACGCCACCACACCCGTCTCAATGTCGGGGTCCTTGCCCACCACGTTGGGGAACTGATGGTGGGCCGTGTGTTTTTTGACCCACATGGCGTAGCTCATGCCCACCAGCAGCGGCCCCAGGATCCGGGCCGTCCAGTCATTGGCCCAACCCGAGGCAAACACCTGGTGGTGGGCGGCCTCATGGGCCAGAAAGGCGAACTGGGTGAACAAGATTCCCAAGACGGCAGCAATCAAGAGTTGAAACCATGTGTCACCCAGCAGCACAAAGCCAGTGCCGGCCGCGGCAAGAACCAGCAATAGGGCTGCAAACACCACGGCATAGAATGTTCGACGCCGGCGCATGAGTCCCGCGGCACGCACCCTTCTCAGCAGCACGGCATATGACGCGACGACGGCGTTGGTGTGCGCTGCCCGCCGGGGCAGCGCCCCGGTTGGAGCTGTGGGACTGTTGGGGGTTTGCATGGTGTCACCGGCAGGTCAGGGTCGACCGCGTCAAAGCCGGCAAAGGAAACCGAAAAAGGATTTTCGTACACCTATTTTAGTCCCGTTTGCGTCGAAAAGCTCCGTCACGGCCCTTCGAACATTGTTCCGCGCCATGCACAGGATCCGCGCGTAGCATTGATCCATGGTTGATTCTTTGACCACCGAACAGCGCCACCGGATCATGTCGCACATCCGCAGCAAGGACACCAAACCCGAAATGCTGGTCCGCCGGCTCCTGTACGCCGAGGGTTACCGCTACCGGCTCCACGCGCCGGACCTGCCAGGCACGCCGGATCTGGTCTTTCGCGGTCGGCATCGGGTCGTCTTTGTGAACGGCTGCTTTTGGCACTCACACAGCTGCTCCAACGGAACGCACAACCCTGCAACGAACGCCGACTTTTGGGCTGCCAAACGGACAAGAACAGTGGAGCGGGACAGCCAGGCGCTGGCCGGGCTGGCCCCCAGCGGATGGGCGGCCATGACGGTGTGGGAATGCGAGCTGCGCGACTTGACGGCCGTGGCGGATTCACTCCACCGCTTTTTGGGCCCCCCGGCCGGCGCCACCAAGTAGCAGCCAGGCGGGCCGGCTCACGCCCGCCTGCCCCGGAGCAACGGTTCAGCCTGCCTTGGGCACGATGAACACCAGCTGCCGTGGACTGCGCAGATTCACTTTGAGGGCCAGCTGCCCGCGCTTGGCCAGAACCAGCGCAATCACCGCGGCAGCCAGCACAGTCACGCCGCCGGCAAGCAGCATGGCCCACTGCACGCCCCAATGCTCGGCCAGCCATCCCATCAGCGGCCCGCCCAGGGCTTGTCCGCCAATGAGCACCATGATGTACAGGCTCATGACGCGTCCGCGAATAAGCACGTTGGTGGACATTTGAACCAACTGGTTGGCACTTGTCAAAAACAGCAGTGAAGCGAATCCTGCCACCACCATGACCGCACCAAACGTGGCCATGCTGGGCGCAAAGGCGGCCAGCATCAACACCACACCATAGGCGCCGGCGGCGGACATGACCCCGCGCAGACGCAAGGTGGCAAAGCGGGTGGAGGCGAGCGCTCCGCCCAGCGCACCCAGCGCAACCAAGGTGTTGAGCAGGCCGTAGCCCCCGGCCCCGGCGTCGAACACTGTATTGGCATAGGCGGCCATCAACACGGCCAAGCTCAAGCCAAACACGGCAAACACGGCTGCCATGGCGGCTGGGAAGACAATGGTGGGTTTGCGCAGGGCGTAGCGGACACCTTCCATGAGCTGGCCCTTGCCGCGTTTGACCGGCGGCATTTTCACCAGTTCGTGCGTGCGGATCATGGTCAGCGAGATCACCGTGACGGCGCACGCCAACGCATTGACGGCAAAGGCCCACCCGCCGCCCACGGCCATGATGAGGACACCACTGACGGCCGGGCCAATCATGCCGCCCATCTGGAAAATGGAAGAGTTCAAGCTGATGGCGTTGCGGAGTTGGCGCGGGCCCACTAGTTCGTTGACAAACACCTGGCGGGCGGGCTGGTCGGCCACCACCACCAAGCCCAAAACAAAGGCAATGACGTAAATGTGCCACACCTCAAGGCGGCCCGTCAGTGCCAGGACAGCCATGAGGGTGGCCAGTATGCCCGCGGCGCTTTGGCTGATGATCAGGATCAGGCGTTTGGAATACCTGTCGGCCAGGATCCCGCCCAGCGGCATGAGCAGGAGTGAGGGGATGAATTGCATAAAGACTGTGATGCCAACGGCTGTCACCGAGCCAGAGAGCTCCAGCACCATCCAGTCCTGGGCCACGCGCTGCATCCATACGGCAATGACTGCCAAAAGGTTGGCGGATGCAAAAATACGGTAATTGCGAATTTTCAGCGATGAAAATGTTTGACTCCACGGCGGGCGGGTAGTCACGAGGTTGATGGGGGCGGTCAGGGCAGCATTCTGATGTGCTGATGGGGGCGTCAAGGCTTGGGTCCTGGGACTTGGGGTTTACGGGGATTTACCTTTTAACCCTAGGCCGCTCCCACATATGCTGAAAGTATATGATGACTATAAATACCATTGAGTTTTGTAATAGTTCTGATTTTTGTAATAGTTCCTTGGGAGTTCCACCATGGCCGATGCCCCCACCTTTGACCCCATTCAACTCAAGAGTTTTCTGGCCGTTGCGGAAACACGGAATTTCACTAGGGCCGCGGAACGCCTGGGGATCAGCCAACCCACCGTGAGCCAGCACGTGCGCAAGCTGGAACTGGCCGCGGGCAGGGTTCTTGTGTCACGGGATACCCGCGAAGTGCGCCTGACGGACAATGGTGACGCCATGACTGGCTTTGCCCGCACCATCTTGGCTGCCCATGATGTTGCCGCCGGCTATTTCTCCGGCGCCGCCATGCGCGGGAAGTTGCGCTTTGGCATGGCCGACGACCTGGCCATCACGGGCCTGCCCCGCATTTTGCGTGAGTTCCGCCAGCTGTACCCGCACATCAATTTGGAGCTCACGGTGAGCCAGAGCGACCAGCTGCACCGCAGGCTGAAAGCCGGTGCCCTTGATTTAGTGTTTGTGAAGTGGGTGTCCGGGGCGCAGGAGGGTGATGTGGTCAAACAAGACACCTTTGCCTGGGTGGGCTTGGAGCAAACCGTGCTGGAACCGGGGGCACCGGTACCCGTGATTGTTTACCCGGCACCAAGCCTGAGCCGGAAGCTCGCCCTGGACGCCCTGGAAAATGTGGGCCGCACCTGGCAGGTCAGCTGCACCACCAAGCAAATCAGCGGAGTCCTCGCAGCGCTGCGCGCGGGCATCGGCGTTGCTGTCATGCCGACGTCGTTGGTCCCGGAAGATCTCAAGGTCATCACCAAACGCTTTGACCTGCCTCCTGTGGGGGACGTGGATTTCACGCTGATCCGCAATCCGCTGGCCAATACAGAGGTGGTGGACGCCCTCACCCAGGCCATCATGGGCCGCAAGCTCACACCCGTGGGGCGGCGCTAGCTTGTTCTGCTGACGGGACCAGGTCATCGGTAAGCAAACTCACAGCGAACAAGAGCCCAACAGCGGTAGACTTGTGCCGTTATGATGCGAACCATGTTTAAGTCCAAGATTCATCGCGCCACAGTCACCCACGCCGATCTGCACTACGTCGGCTCCGTGACGGTTGATGCTGATCTTCTCGACGCTGCTGACATTCTGCCCGGCGAGATGGTCTCCATTGTGGATATCACCAACGGCTCCCGGCTGGAAACGTACACCATTGCCGGTGTTCGCGGCTCCGGCGTCATTGGCATCAACGGTGCGGCGGCCCACCTGGTGGGCGTTGGCGACCTTGTCATTTTGATGACCTATGCGCAGATGTCCACGGCAGAGGCCCGGGACTTTTTGCCGTCAGTGGTGCACGTCGATGCGCAGAACAAGATCGTCCATCTGGGCAGTGACCCCGCCGAGGCCGTCACCGAGGGCCTGCTGCGCCCCGCCATGGCCCAAGCCAGATAGCACTTTCCTCGCTTTTGTGCGCTTTAACGGCTTGTGGGCGGTTCTGAAACCGCCCACAAGCCGTTAAAGCGCAATTGTGACGATATGACATGGTTTCCGTCAATTCGTGTTCCCTGCATAGGCTGATGAGGTGCCAACACTAACCAGTCTCAGCCCAGGGCCGCCGTGCTAGCCGTCATCGAGGGCTTTTCAGTGGTCTGGCTGGTGATCCTGGTGGGCTGGTTTGTGGGCCGGCGAAAGATTCTGGGCGAGAACGCGCAGCTGGTCCTGAGCAGGCTGTCATTCTTTGTGGCGAGCCCTGCCTTGCTGGTTGAAACCCTGGGCCGGGCCGAGCTGGCAACGGTATTTTCCGAACCTCTCTTGGTGGCGGCGCTCAGCGCGGTGATTACCGGTGGCGCGTTCATGATCATCGTCAAGTTTTTGTTGAAACGCTCGCTGGCCGAATCGCTGCTGGCGGCCATGTCCTCCTCCACTGCCAATGCGGCCAACCTTGGCATCCCCATTGCGGCCTACGTCCTGGGTGACGCGGCCTTGATAGCGCCCGTGTTGGTGTTTCAACTGGCCTTCTACACTCCCTTTTATTTGTTGCTGCTGGACAGCCTCACCAGTGGGCACCGTGCCACGCCGGGACGCGTGGTACTGCAGATTTTCCGCAATCCCATGATCGTGGGAACTGTTGTGGGACTTGTTCTAGCGGCTACAGGCTGGCGGCTTCCCAATCTTGTGGCCGAACCCATCCACCTCATTGGGGGCGCAGCCATTCCGGCCATCTTGATTGCCTTCGGCATGTCCCTGGGCGCCAGCAAACCCCTGGCGGCCAGCGATGGACGGAGGACAGACATCTTGCTGGCCACAGGCTTCAAGCTTGTCATCCACCCGTGCGTCGCCTTCCTCCTGGCGTATTTTGCCTTAGGCATGAGTGGTCCGGCACTGTTCGCAGTAGTGGTGGCCGCGGCGCTTCCCGCGGCACAGAACGTCTACGTCACTGCCCAGCGCTATCAGGTGGGCGTCACTGTCGCCAAGGACACGGTGCTGGTCACAACAGTTCTGGCCATTCCGGCCATGTTCGCCGTGGCGTTCCTGCTGGGCTGAGCCAGGCGGCTCGGTGAACGCCACCGGCAACATTTAGCGCATTTACGGCCCACGGAATGAGAGCCACGGTACGCTTTCGCTATGGCTACCAAGACACCCGCAGAGTTGATTGCCCAGCTTCAGACTGGCTACACGTTTACCGGCTCATCCATTGCACTCGGTGCCGCCATGGTGGGCGGCGAGATCCACCCCGAGGCGCAGATCAGTTTGCCGCTGGCCATGATGAACAGGCACGGCCTGGTGGCCGGAGCCACGGGTACCGGCAAGACAGTCACCTTGCACATGATCGCCGAACAACTCTCCACGGCGGGCGTGCCGGTGTTTATGGCTGACATCAAGGGCGATCTGACAGGGCTGGCCACCGCCGCCGTTGGCAGCGAAAAGCTCACCACCCGCACGCAGGCCCTGGGCCAGCAATGGGAGTCCAAGGCGTTCCCCGTGGAATTCTTGGCGTTGGGAGGCAACGGCAACGGTGTTCCGGTGCGCGCCACCATCACCTCCTTTGGCCCCATCCTGCTGTCCCGTGTGCTGGATTTGAACGAAACGCAGGAATCCAGCCTGCAATTGGTGTTCCACTACGCCGACACCAAGGGCCTTGAGCTGTATGACTTGAAGGACCTGCGCGCCGTCATCCAATTCCTGAGCTCCGATGAGGGCAAGGCCGATCTTGAAGAGTTGGGCGGCTTGTCCAAGGCCACAGCTGGCGTCATTTTGCGCAACTTGATCACCTTGGATGCCCAAGGCATGGGCGAATTTTTCGGCATGCCGGAGTTCGACACCGCCGAGCTTTTGCGCACCGCCCCCGACGGCCGCGGCGTCATCACCTGCCTGGAACTGCCCAGCATCCAGGACAAGCCGCTGTTGTTCTCCACCTTCCTCATGTGGATGCTGGCGGATCTGTTCCGCGACCTGCCGGAAGTGGGCGATCTGGACAAACCCAAGCTGGTGTTCTTCTTCGATGAAGCCCATCTGCTGTTCAACGGCGCCAGCAAGGCGTTCCTGAACGCCATCACCCAGACGGTGCGCCTGATTCGCTCCAAGGGCGTGGGCATCTTCTTTGTCACCCAGACGCCCAAGGATGTTCCGGCCGATGTCCTGGCGCAGTTGGCCAACCGAGTCCAGCACGCCCTGCGCGCCTTCACCCCGGAGGATGCCAAGGCACTCAAGGCAACAGTCTCCACCTTCCCCATCAACAGTTACGACCTCGAGGAAGTGCTCACCAACGCAGGCATTGGCGAGGCAGTGGTGACGGTCATGAATGAAAATGGTGCGCCCACGCCTGTGGCGCTGACCCGCCTGCGCGCGCCCGGTTCAGTCATGGGCCCCAGCTCCCCGGACACCGTCACGGCTGTCATTGCTGCCTCGGCACTGCTGCCCACCTATGGGACAGCCGTTGATCCGGTCTCCGCCTTCGAAAAGTTGCAGGCCCCCGCCACCGCTGCGGCCCCGCCCGCCACAGGCCCGGCAGTGGGGACGCCCCTTCCGCCGCCTCCCCCAGTCCAGCTTCCGGCTCCCACCAACGACGGCGGCGACATCGCCTCAGGCGTGATCGGCGCCTTGGGCGGGGCCCTCGGCGGCGGGCTCAAGAGCATGGTCCGATCCATGGGCTCATCCCTGGGCCGGAACCTCATGCGCGACATTTTCGGCACGGCACCGCGCAAACGCCGCCGCTGATACCCAAGTCACCCGATTCCGGTCCGCGTACCCGTTGCCGGTACAGTTGACCGCGTGAAGGACGGGACAAAGCTCATCAAGATAGCGGCGGCATGGCTGCTGATGCTGATGCTTGCCATCGCCGCATCGATCGTGACCATTTCCATCGTCAACAGCCGCGAATTCGGTCCGGAAAAGACGGTTGCCCATTACTTGGACGCCCTCAAGGACGGCGACGGCGCCAAAGCGTTGGGTCTTCTGCAGGCCAAGGTTCCCAGCGCGGACGCTGCGGCGCTCGACGGCGAAGCGCTGGCGAAATCCCAGGCCGGCCTGAAAAGCGTGAGCATTGGAGAGGCAGTTCCCGGCCCTGACAATCAAAAAATTGTCACCGTGAACTACACCCTGGGCAATTCCCCGTTCAGGACTGATTTCACACTGACTCAGGGGCCCAAACATTGGCTGTTCTTTGACAGCTGGACCATGCTTCCGGGGACACTGCCCACCATTGACGTCTCGGTGGTCAATGCCAACCAAGCGAGCATCAACGGCGCTGCGGCCAACATGCCTGACGGTAAGAACTCTTTTGCCGTGTTTTATCCCGGCAGCTACGAACTGGAGTACAGGTCCGCGCTCTTTGCCGCCGCGCCAGTGACGCGGAAGGTGAGCGGCCCGGGGCAGGAGATTCCCGCCGTCGGACTTTCCACCGGCCCCACCACTGATCTGTTGGCCCAAGTGGATGGCACCATCCGAAAGTACTTGGACGCCTGCGCCAAACAAGCAGTTCTCATGCCCACGGGGTGCCCCATGACAGCAGCCACCAACAACCGGGTGGTCTCGGCCGTGGAATGGTCCATCCTGGAATACCCAGCCATTACCATTTCACCTTACGGCGGCCAATGGATCATGGCCCCCCTCAACGTGAAGGCCCAAGTGGAATACACCGAACAGGACTTGTTTAGCGGCCTGGTGGCCCCCGCTAAGGTTGCCGATGACTTTGCCTTCGCGGCCAAGCTCTCCATATCCGGGACCACAGTGACGGTCACCCCGCAGCTAAGCGATTAGGAAATGGTGGGGCGGACCCCCAGCAGTTCCTCCAGGCGCTCATAGCCTTCACGGACTCCGCGTTCCATCCCGGAAGCCACCATGCCGTCCCGATCCTCCTGCGATTGGAAGACGGAGTGCGTGCGGATCAGGGTGCGGTCACCCAAATCTTCCAGATTGACCCGCTCCAGGCTGACGTGGCCGGGGTAGCCGTCAAACTCGAAGGTCTGCACAATTTGTTCGTTGGGCAGCACCTGATGGAACACGCCCCGGAAGCCGTACACGTTTCCCTCCTCGTCCGTGTGGGTGAAGGCCCAGCGTCCGCCAACCCTCATTTCGTGTTCGGTGACATCCATTGCCATCCCTCGCGGCCCCATCCACTGCACCAGCAGCGCCGGTTCCGTGTAGGCGCGGTACACCTGGGCAACTGTGGCATCGATCTCCCGCTCCATCATCACAAACGGGACATCCGGAGCGGCCGTGACAACCAGGTCATGGTGTGTGGTCATGATGGTTCTTCTTTCTGCACGTTGTTGGACATGTTATCCAGCAGGGAGTCGAGGCGGCGAAACTGTGCCTCGGCCACCAGCCGGTATGAGTCAATCCATGCAGTCAGTTCTTCCAACGCCCCCGGTGCCAGATGGCAGGGGCGCCGTTGCCCGTCCCGGCTTCGGGTGATGAGGCCTGCGTGTTCCAAAACCTGAATGTGCCTGGACACGGCCTGCTTCGTCATCTCGAACGGTTCCGCCAACTCATTGACGGTGGCCGAGCCCCGGGACAGCCGGGCAATAATTCTGCGCCGCACCGGATCGGCCAAAGCAAGAAACGCCTTATCCAGGGCGTCGTCCCGCTCGTCAAACTCCCGCATAATCAACCTTTATGTTTATCAACCATTTAGTTGACTATATAAACGTAGAACTGAAACCCCTACGTTGTCAAGGCTTTTTTAGTGGCGCTGGGAACTGCTGGGGTTAGAGCCCGCGCAGATCCAAGGCCAACTCGGATGAGCCGTCGGCGCTCATCACCACGGGGATGCCCCAGTCCTGCTGGTACAGGTGGCAGGCGGCATGGTCGGGGATCTCACCGTTGGCATCCTCGGGGCCGTCGCACGCTGCGGCGCGGGCCGTAAGGTGCAAAATTCCCTCGGGCACATCGGCTGACAACACCAACGTCCGCGCCAGGCCCACGGAGGTTCCCTCGCCGCTGATCAAGAGCTCCGGCGGCGTGGAGGAGACCTTCAGCTGGGTGGGGTCGCCCCACCGGTCATCAAGCTTCTGTCCTGTTGGTGCGGAGAAGCGGATGGTCAGCGCCAGCTCGCCGGGCGCAAGGGGTGTCTTGGGGCGGTGCGTTTGGACTGCCCCTTCATCCACCTGGAGCGCATTCTTGGGCAGCGGCAAGCGGATGAGCTGGTGCTTGTTGGCCTCGACCACAATGAGCAGCGGCACCTCACCGCTCTCATCGAGCAGCACATCGCTGGGCTCGGCCAGGCCGCGGGCCAGCGTGCTGACCTGCTTCGTGGCGGGGTCGTAGCGGCGCACAGCGCCGTTGTAGGTGTCGGCAATGGCCACCGAACCGTCGGGCAGCACAGCCACGCCAAGGGGATGCTGGAGGCGGGCCTGGCCGGCGTCGCCGTCACGGAAGCCAAAGTCGAAGAGCCCCTCACCAATGGCCGTTTCCACTGTCACGGAGCCGTCAGCGGCGAATTTCAGCACCCGCAGGGAAGAAGTTTCGGAGTCAGCTACCCAAATGTTGCCCTGCGCGTCCTCGGTGATGCCTGAAGACTGGGCAAACCAGGCCTGCTCCCCCGGACCATCCAACAAGCCTTCCAGACCGTTGCCGGCAACAATGCTGACGGCGCCTGTAGACGGGTCAAAGCCGAAAATCTGGTGCGTGCCGGCCATGGCAATGACAACTGTCTTCAAAGCCGATGAATAGGCCACATCCCACGGTGAGGACAATGCCACCTCAAGCGGCGTGGTGCCAAGATCCGCCGCGGAAGTGCTGGCGCCGTCGTCATTCACGCGGGCCGGGCCAGCCTCCAGGAGCCGCTGCACACCGTTGCCGGCAACGGTGCGGACCTCGCCGGTGGCTAGGGTGATTGCGCGCAGGCGGTGGTTTACCGAGTCAGCCACGACGACGTCGTACCCCACTGCCGCTGCCAGCTCGCCCGGCAGGAGCGTCAGGCCCTGAGGTTCATTAAACTGTGCGTCAACGGCCGATCCGTCAAGGAAACCCTTGGTGCCGGAGCCGATGGTGCGCAGCACAGTGGTCAGGTCAGCGGCCATTTCCACCAGCCGGTGGTGGCCGGTGTCGGAGACCAGGAAGGTGCCCCCGCCCAGGGGCAGCACCTTTCCGGGGAAGCGCAGGTCACGGGAAACAGGTTCGGGGGCAACATAGGGTCCGTCGCCGCGGTGCAGCGTGCCCTTGGCCTCGTGCTCGGCAATGAGTTCCGGGATCAGTGATTCCAAGCCTGCCGCGTGGCCCTCGCCGGACAGGTGGGCCACGATGTAGCCCTCGGGGTCCACCACAACCAGTGTGGGCCAGGCACGGGCCGAGTATGCCTGCCAGGTCACCAGCTCGGGATCATCCAGCACGGGGTGGTGGATGTCGTAGCGCTCCACGGCCGCGGCCAGCGCCACGGGGTCCGCTTCATGCTCAAACTTGGGCGAATGCACGCCTACGGTGACCAGCACGTCCTTGTACTGCTCCTCCAGGGGGCGCAGCTCGTCCAGCACGTGCAGGCAGTTGATGCAGCAGAACGTCCAGAAATCCAGGATGACGATTTTGCCGCGCAGCTTTTCCAGGTTCAGCTCTGCGCCGCCGGTATTCAACCAGCCGCGGCCTTCGAGTTCAGATGCCCGTACCCGGACTGTGCTGGTTTTCGTTGCGGAATCCACTAGGGCGTTTCTCCTTGCGTACCGGCCGGGGTCTCCGGCTCACTCGTTGACACTGGGGTGCTGCTGGGGGTGCTGCTGTTGGAACTGTTCTTGGGCACACGCTGTGTCCGGCCAGGTCCCTGGGTGGATGCGCCCATGGCGTCATCGCGTGCCGCCAATTGTGCAAACATGTCATTGTAAGCGCCCAGCTCGGCGTCCTTATTCCTGTCGGCCGCCCTGTCCTTGCGCTTTGTTTCCCGCGCGTCAGAGCGGGACCACATATACGCCACTCCCATGGCGATGGCCAGCGTGGGCACTTCCCCCACACCCCAGGCAATGCCGCCAGCTGTTTGCTGGTCCGTTAGGGCGTCGTCACCCCAGGGCCGGCCCATGTTGCCAAAGTACTCCCCAGAAAGCAGTGAGGTGGCCATCATCAAGGACACACCGAAGAAAGCATGGAAAGCCATGGTGGCCAACAGCAGTAAGAGTCTAAAGGGGTACGGGGCGCGGGTGGGCAGCGGGTCCGCACCAATCATGCTCTGCACGAAGATGTAGCCCGTGAGCGTGAAGTGCACAATCATGAGCTCATGGCCCACGTGGTAGCGCATAGCCAAGTTGAACGCTGGCGAGTAGTAAAACAACACCAAACTGCCGGAGAAGTTAGCCGCAGCAAACAAAGGGTGCGTGACCACCTTGGAGAACGTGGAATGCACCAGCACCAAAATCCATTCACGGATGCCGCGCGAACCGTCCCGGCGCGGCGTCAGAGCCTGCAGTGCCAGAGATACGGGTGAACCCAGGGCCAGGAAGAGCGGGGCAATGACCATCAAGGCCATGTGCTCCACCATGTGGGCGCTGAAGAGCACTGCACCGTACACGGCCGGGCCGCCGGAGGTGATGTAGACAAGCGCCAGCAATCCCACAAACCAGGAGATGCTGCGCAGCACTGACCATTTGTCGCCGCGACGGCGCAACTTCACAATCCCCGACAGGTAGGCGGCGCCCGCCAGAACGGCGAACCCAACCCACAGCCAGTCCAGCCGCCACTCGGTGAACCAGCGGGAAAACTCAAGTTCCGGCGGCAGCGGGTAGCCGGTGAGAATCTGGGCCGGGGTGAGTGCCTCCTGGGCCAATTCCCGTGACTGCGGCGGGGCCGAACGGCTCAAACCAACGGCGATGCCGCTGACGGCACCCATGATCAAAAGTTCGCCAAAGATCAACTGCCAGAGCAGGCGGCGGGTGCTTGCCGCCGTCGTACTCTTCTCCCCGCCCTGCAGCCGCGGGATGATCCATGAACGGTGCATGTACCCAATCACGCCCAGCACAATGGTGCCGGCGGATTTGGCGAGGACCAGTTGCCCGTAGGAGGAGTAAAAGAGGTCGTGCCAGCTGGTGATGCGGATGGAGGCGTTGATGACGCCGGAGCCGGCCACGGCCACGAAGGCGAAAATGGCCAGGGCGGAGAAACGCTGCAGGGTTTGGGCGGTGATTTTTCCCAGCACGCCCGAAACCACCACCAGGACAATGATGCCGCCCACCCAGAGTGAGGCGCCGGTGATGTGCAGGAACAGCGAGTTCACTGCGCCCTTGTGATCGGCGCTGGAGGCGGAGTGGCCAATCAAAGCCTGCGGGACAAAGGCGAGCAGCGACAGAACCAGCGGCACGGCCAGGGCGCTGATGGTGCGCAGGCCAATGACCAGTGTGGTGACAACGGCGGCAAGGATGGTGATCATGAGCCAGGCCTGGCCCACGGGAAGTTCTGTCATGAAGAACACCAGCATCTTGCTGTATTCCTCGGTGCCGGCCAGGGGCAGACCGGAAATGCTTGAGTACGTCAGGACCAGGACGGCTATCGCGGACACGGTCCACACCCCGCCAGCCACCATGGCCAGTTTCATGGCGCGGGTGAATGCCGGGTGCTCGGGAGCATGCGCACGCTTGGCTGCGTCTTCTTTTTGCTGGCCCGAGCGTGGCTTGTGCGGTGTCCGGTCCTTAGGCAGGATCACCACGGCGAACACCAGGGCACCAATGACCGTGGACAACGCCAAGTTGTGGATGGTGGTAATCAGCGGCAGGCCCCAGCGGGTAAACGCGCCGGGATCGGCCAGCTGCTGCACTGCGGTGGCGCCTGTCCATAGCAATGAACCCACGACGCCGGCCACTGCGGCGGCCAGCCCCAACCACCACCAGCGGCTGCGTACGCCGTTGGCAAAAGTACCCTCGTTGAGCGGGGGTAGGGGGCGGGCTGCGGTGACTGGGGAAGAATCTACAGGTGGCACGCTTCCATTGTCCGCCACCGAGTGAACTTAGGGCGAATCAGGGAGCTCACAGGAAAGGACTGGCCGCCGGACCGCGTTCGTTTGAGGGCTGCGTTCGTTTGAGGGCTGCGGGCCGTGGTGGGCATTCGCCGCAGGTGCACCACGGGCGAATGTCCACAACGGCCACCTGAGCTTTAAATGCGTGAAGGCGGCCAACAAATGTTGGCCGCCTTCACGTGGTGTGTCGAAGAAACTAGTTCTTGACAGCTGCCTTCAGCTTGGAACCGGCGGACAGCTTGACGCTGTGGCCTGCTGCGATCTGAATGGTCTCACCGGTCTGCGGGTTGCGGCCGGTGCGAGCTGCACGGTCGGTGCGCTCGATGGAGAGCCAGCCCGGGATGGTGATCTTTTCGCCAGCAGCAACTGAGCTCTCGAATACCGAGAAGAGTGCGTCCAGAACGCCGTTTACTGCAGTCTGGCTGGTCTCAGCCTTTGCGGCAACTTCAGCTACCAGTTCGCTACGATTCTTAGCCATGTTTGTCCTCCTGGACGATCAAGTAAATCCAATTCCACGCGGTTGCGTGTCAACCACTGCTAGCGAACTTACCAGTTATTCCGCGAGATTCCGGTAAATTTCGCCAATCTTCAGCGATTTGTCAGTCAAATTCCCCGGAATCTAGGGTTTTTTCGCTCTCAGCCAACAACTTTTGCTTGGCGAAGGGCGTAACGGAGCCTCGGGGGAGGCCCGGAACGCCTTGAAAAAGGGCAGCAAAAAGGGCGGCGACCGTAAGGTCACCGCCCTTTTTTACAACTGGATGTTACCAGCTGGACTTCTTGATACCAGGCAGTTCGCCAGCGTGCGCCATCTTGCGGAAGCGTACACGGGAGATGCCGAACTTCTGGAGCGTTCCACGCGGACGGCCATCGATGGCGTCGCGGTTACGAACGCGTACCGGTGAGGCGTTGCGGGGGAGCTTCTGCAGACCCAAACGGGCTGCTTCTTTCTCTTCCGGAGTGGAGGCCGGGTTAACGAGGGCCTTCTTCAGGGCGAGACGCTTTTCGGCGTAACGCTCCACGATGACCTTGCGCTGCTCGTTCTTCGCGATCATGGACTTCTTAGCCATAGTCTTAGCGCTCCTCTCGGAATTCGACGTGCTGACGGATCTTGGGATCGTACTTCTTCAGAACCAAACGGTCCGGAGTGTTACGACGGTTCTTGCGGGTTACGTACGTGAAACCGGTACCCGCGGTGCTCTTCAGCTTGATGATCGGACGTACGTCCTTGTCTTTTGCCACTAGAGCTTCACCCCACGAGCGAGAATGTCGGCGACGACGGAGTCAATACCGCGAACGTCGATGGTCTTGATGCCCTTGACGGAAAGCTGCAACGTAACGTTGCGGCGCAAGGACGGTACCCAGTAGCGCTTCTTCTGGATATTCGGATCGAACCGACGCTTGTTGCGGCGGTGCGAGTGCGAAATGCTATGTCCGAAGCCCGGCTCGGCTCCAGTCACCTGGCAATGAGCTGCCATGATCACTCCTAAAAAATGAATGGGAACGGTTCACTGGTGTAAACCGTGCGAGTAGGCAGCGTCCGCCCTCGGACAGCATGATTCCCAACCGTCATTTACATGATGATGAGGAGGTGACCGTCCGGCGAATACCCGAATGCACGCAACTTGAGCCCCTAACTACCGGCCAACGGGAGGGTAATCACCGCAAACCGGAGCAATTGCACACGCTCCGCGCTACCTAGCGCCTACCCAGTCTAGTTCCTTAGAGGCGATTAAGGCTAATTGGCATACCATACCCGCCCCGGAACTTGGAAGCCAGCACGGAAATGATTTCCGCGCCGTGCCTAAATTATGGCGTGGTTGCTGAATTTAGTCTTGTGCCAGCGGCGAATGCAGGGTTGGCCAACGAGCGTTGAGATTGTCACCCGAGGACACTCCGCGCAGGCGGCGGCTGACCCATGGGCCCACGTATTCCTTGGTCCAGGCGGCATTGTCCCTGATCATCTCGGCTGTGGTCTTCATCGGAATGGGCGCCATTTCAGGCAGGGGAATATTGGCTGTTTCACCCAATTGCGCCAGCACCCGGTTGGCCATGTTTATATGCCCCGGCGTGGACATGTGCATCCTGTCGATTCCCCACAGGCGCCAGTCGTTGTACTCCCGGAAACGCCAGTAATCAACCAGTTCCGCCCCGTTGTTCTCAGCCACTTCGCGCACCAACTCGTTGTAAATGGCTGTGCGTCCGCGAATGCTGGCAAATACTTTGGAGGAACTGGCGTCGTAACCGGTAAAGATCAGGACCCTTGCCCCGGTAGCGGCCAGCTTGGCAATACCCTCCGAGTAGTTGGCGATCATGGCATCAATGTCCACTTTGGGGCGCAGGATGTCATTGACTCCTGAATAGATGGTGACGAGTGTGGGGTTCAACGCCACGGCGGCATCAATTTGCTCGGCGAGGATCTGGCGCATCTTCTTGCCGCGAATGGCGAGGTTGGCATAGCCGTAGTGTTCCGCCGGATGGGCCAGCGCCAACTGTTCGGCGACCCGGTCGGCCCAGCCGCGAACTTGGTTGGGCAGCGCCGGATCGGTGTCGCCGAGGCCTTCTGTGAATGAGTCGCCCACTGCCACATACCGTGCCGTGAATTCCACGCTTGCTCCTTGTTGCCGAGTCCCACGCCGGCGTGCAGCGAAGCCTGTGGGCAACGGACAGGGCGCAGGGTTGATTACGCTAATCCTATGTCCGGCTGCCCATGATGAATGCTGCGGGGCTACTGAAGCGGCGCTTAGGCAACCGTTTCCAGCGCCTCGCTGTCCCGGTCCGCATCGCCGGCCGCAAGGAGCGCAGTGTAGGCTCCGCCTGCGTTGCGGAGGCTCGACGGCGTACCCACCTCCACGAGTGAGCCGCCCGAGAGCACCGCCAGCTGATCGGCATCCTCCACCGTGGAGAGCCTGTGGGCAATGGTCAGCGTGGTCCGGCCCACGGCCAGATGGTCCAGTGCCACTTGCACGGCAGCCTCGGTGGTGTTGTCCAAGGCGGAGGTGGCTTCATCAAGGATCAAGACACGCGGGTTGCGCAAAATGGTTCGTGCGATGGCTAGGCGCTGCTGCTCGCCGCCGGAGAAGCGGTAGCCGCGGGCACCCACCAGGGTGTCCATGCCCTCGGGGAGACCAGCCACCAAATCGGCAATCTGCGCCGAGGCCAGCGCCTGCCACAGGGTGGCGTCACTGGCCGCGGGTGCGGCGAGCTGCAAATTCTCGCGGATGGAGGCGTGGACCAGGTACGTTTCCTGAGACACCACGCCCACGATGTGGGCCAGCGTATCCGGGGCAATCTGGCGCACATCAACCCCATCGATCGTGACCCGGCCCGTTGTGACATCATGCAGCCGCGGCACCAGCGCACCCAGCGTTGACTTGCCCGAACCCGTGGGCCCCACCACGGCCGTTGCGGTGCCAGCTGGCAGCAAAAGATCGATTCCGCGCAGAACATCCGGGCCGCCGTCGTACGCGAAATGCACGTTTTCAAAGCGGACCTCGCCACGGACCAGGGCAAGATCCAGGGTCACTGGTGTTGCGGGGGCGGCAATTTCCGGTTCCAAGTCAAGGTATTCAAAGATGCGGCTGAACAGGGCCATGGCGCTCACCCATTGCACGCCCAGGTTGAGCAGGCCCATGATGGGGCGGAAGATGGTGGCTTGCAGTGCCGTGAACGCCACAATGGTGCCGATGCTCATGGTGTTCCCCGGCAGGCCGCCGGCAAAGTAAATCAACGCCGGAATGGCGGAGAAGATGATGCCCATGGTGGCCATCCGCCAGCGCCCGGCCAGCTGCGAGCGCAGCTCCAGGTCAATGAGCCGCTCAGAGCTGCCGGCGTAGCGGGCCGCATCGCGATCCGAGGTGCCGAGCGTTTTTGCCAGGCGCACGCCGGAGATACTCAGCCCTTCCTCCACATAGGTGTTCATGGTGGCGAGCTCAGCCTGCAAGGTGGAGGTGATGTCGCGCCGCATCAGGGCCACCCGGCGGGAGAACCACACAGCGGGCGGGATGACGATCAGGGACAGCAGCGAGAGCTGCGGGGACAAAACAATCATGGCGGCCGCGGTGGCAACAGCCGTTGTCACGTTGGAGGCAATGCCGGTTGCCGTGGAGGTGATGACCGACTGCATGCCCGAGATGTCGTTGTTGAGCCGGGACTGCACTTCACCGCTGCGGGTCCGGGTGAAGAACGCCAGCGACTGTTTTTGCAGATGCGCAAACAGCCGGGTGCGCAGGGTGTGCATGATCTTTTGCCCCATGGATGTTGTCATCCAGGTTTGCACTACGCCAATGAAGGCTGTGGCCGCGGCAATGGCAATCATGGCGCCAGCCAGCCACGCCAGCAGCGGCACATCCTTGGCGGGCAGGGCCGTGTCGATGATGCCGCGGACCAGGAACGGCTGGGCCAGGCCGATGATGCTGGATGCGCTGATCAGAAGTACGACGACGACGATTCTCGCCTTGTGCGGGGCAAACAGGGCGGCCACGCGCTTCAGGCTCACGGGGTGGCGCTTGATTTGCTGTTTGTCGGCAGGATTGATGCGGGCCGGGCCGCGGCCTCTAAAGTCTGCGGAGCCGTTGAAATCTGCGGGGCCGGATCCGTCACGGCTGATGCTGGTTTTTTGCTTGAGGATGTTCTCCGTCATGCGCGCCACCTCCAATGGTGTGCGGGGTGCGGGACTCGCACCAACTAATACCGAGGTTACCTCACTATGTGGTTAGTCGTCAAGTTTAGTATGCTGGTGGGCATGGCATCCCTTGACAACGCATCAGACCTTGGCGAACTCTTCCACGGCGCGTTTCGCGGGCTGCGGCGCACCTGGGCCGAACAATTGGCGCCCTGGGAGCTGACCCCGCACCAGTGGCGGGCCCTGATGACATTGCTGCGCCGCCGCCCGGACATGCCTGCCCCTGCGGCCGTTTCCGGCGAGGCTGGCTGCGCTTCCGGAGACATCCGACTCAAGGATCTGGCCGAGCGCCTGCACATCGCCCCGCGATCGGCCACCGAGGTGGTGGATCAGCTCGAAGCCAAGGGCCTGGTCCGCCGCGATCCGGACCCCACGGACAGGCGTGCCACGCTCATCGTGGCAACCGATGCGGGGAAAGAGCTTTTTGCCAGCATTCAGGCCGAACGCCGCGACAAGTCAATGGAGTATTTTGCCAAGCTCAGCGCAGCTGACCGCGCCGAGCTGGCCCGGATCCTGACCCAGCTCCGCGACTAATCCCCAGCAACGCTCGCTCAGATCTGGGGCACTTTTAGCTAACGCTCGCTCAGTTACTGACTGAGCGAGCGTTGGCGTTAGGAGCCCCATACGTGAGCGAGCGTTGGCGTTAGGAGCCCCATACGTGAGCGAGCGTCGGGATCAGGGCGTCACGCGGCCGCGTTGGTTGACGGTGCTGGATGACCGTAGGCGGACTAGCCCTGCGGGGCGCCTTCGATGTTGACCAGCCACGGCACATCGAACTTGTCGGTCAACATGCCAAAGGTGTCGCCCCAGGGCGCCTGGGTGAGCGGCTCGGCAATCGTGGCGCCGTCGGCAAGCTTGTCCCACCAGCCGCGCAGCACAGCTTCCTCGTCGCCGGAGAGGGAAACACTGGAATTGGGGCTGAACTCAAGGTATGAGGGAACGTCGGCGCCCATGAGGATCACGTCATTGTCCCCCGTCAGCATGCCGTGCATGATCTTGTCCTTCTCCGCCGGGTCCTCGGTGGCCTGGTAGTCACCAAAGGTGCTCAATGCCAGCGTCCCGCCAAAGACCGTCTGGTAAAATTCCATGGCATCCTTGGCGGTGTTCTGGAAGTTCAAGTACGGGTTAAGTCGTGTGGTCATGATGCTGCTCCTTGATGAAACCGTGGAGAGGGGACCCGGTCGGGATGAGTGAAATTATGCCCCGATTCGCGGCCCCTGTCAGTAGTTGACCGCAACGAATTCTAAGAAAGCGCCTGGCCCTGGCGCCAGTAGCCCATGAAGGCCACCGCGTTCCTGTCCATGCCAACATCACGCACCAGATAGCGGCGCAGCCCCCGGATGGTGGCGGCCTCCCCGGCAATCCACGCATACAAGCCGTGCCCGGTAGTGGAGGCAGGGGTTTCCCAGAGGATGGTGGCGTCGACGTCCACATCCTCGGGTTCCTCGCCGAGCTCGCACGCCGCTGGCGCAACAAGGGCCCGGACCTGTTGGGACATGGCCTCGCCGTGTGGGTTCCCGCCCCGGGCCAGCCATCTCACTTCCACACCGGAGGGGGTGGAAATGTCCAGGAAGTCACCGGCGGTGGGCACCTCAAGAACCGCATGGCCGCTCACATGGGAGGGCAGGGCTTCCAGAATGGCGGCGATGGCCGGCACAGCCGTCTCGTCACCCACGAGCAGCAGGCGTTCGGCCGCACCGGGCGCAAACTCAATGCCCAGGCAGTCGCCCCACCGCGCGCACGGGCCCACCAGCAGCAACGGGTCTCCCGGCTGCGCCGCCGCGGCCCATTCGGCCGCCGGGCCGGATCCGCCGTGCAGGTGCAGCACAAAGTCAATGTCCAGCTCGGCCGGAACGGCTGGCTGCACACCCGACGCAGGAACCGCCGGACGCAGGGCGCGCACGGTATACGTGCGCATCACACCGCGGCGCGACTCGTCCACGGCGAGCCAACGTTGGTACCAGTCATCCTGCAACGAGCCGCGGATGTTGCTCAATTCCGGCAGCGCATGGCCGGGCGAGGGAATCATGACCTTCACACGCAGGTCCAAGGTGGCGCCGTCGGCGTTGGAGCCAAAGAGGGCAAGGTCCTCCCCCACAAAGGTGATGCGGCGGAAATGTTCACTCAACCGCTGCACGGCACTGACCTGCAGCTCGAAGGACCGCATGGGCTTGATGGGATCCACCTCGATAGTTTCCTTGTCCAAGATTGCCGAACTCATGCGCGCACGCCTTCCGTCTCACTGATGGTTGATAACTTGCTGGCTGCGGCGTCAGCTAGTAGCGCCGCCCGCCTGCCGATGGGGACCACCATGGGGGTGCCCACCACGGGGTCCGGGACCACCACGGATTCCAGCCCAAAAACGTGGTGCACCAGCCCGGCCGTCAACACCTGGGCCGGTGTCCCTTGCGCCACAATGGCGCCATCTTTCATGGCGATCAGGTGATCTGCGTAGCGGGCAGCCAGGTTTAGGTCATGCAGCACAATCGCCACCGTGATGCCGCGGCGGGCATTGAGCTCGGAGACCACATCCAACACCTCCACCTGATGGGCCAAATCCAGGTACGTGGTGGGCTCATCGAGCAGTAACACGTCGGTCTCCTGCGCCAGAGCCATGGCGATCCAGACACGCTGGCGCTGCCCGCCGGAAAGTTCGTCAACGCTCCGATCGGCAAGATCTGCCGTGCCCGTCACGTTCAGCGCGGCCGCCACGGCGTCGTCGTCGGCCGGGGTCCACTGCCTGAACCAGCCCTGGTGCGGGCTGCGTCCGCGACCCACCAGATCCGCCACACTGATGCCGTCCGGCGCCGTAGGCGTTTGCGGCAAGATGCCCAGCTCCCTGGCCAATTCCCGGGCACGGACCTTGTGGATGTCCGTCCCGTTCAGATGCACGACGCCGGCACTTGGCTTGAGCAGTCTGGCCAGACCTCGCAGCAAGGTGGATTTCCCGCAGGCGTTGGCACCCACAATGATGCTCACCTTGCCAGCCGGCAGCTCCACCGAAAGGTTCTCCACGATGGACCGCTCACCGTACCCCAATGACAGTTCGCTGGCGGACAGGGTTGCGTCGGTTTTTGCGAAATGATGGCTCATCTCAGCCTCCTTGGTTGGCACGGTTGGATGAGATGAGCAGCCACAGCAGGAAGGGCGCACCCAAAGCTCCGGTAACCACTCCCACGGGCAGGGAGACACCCGGGATGGCGTTAACACCCACAAAATTTGCGGCCAAGACAATGGCAGCACCCACCAAAGCGGACAGGGGCATACTGGCCGCTCCCCCGTTGAGTCGTTTGGCGATGGGGCCGGACAGGAATGCCACGAATGCTATGGGCCCGGCGGCAGCCGTGGGGAAGGCGGCCAGCAGCACTCCCACAATGGTGAGTAGCAGGCGGGCGCGCGGGACGTTGAAGCCAAGACCTGACGCCGTGTCATCGCCCAAGGCCAGGCCGTGCAACTCACGCGAGCCCGCGGCGGCGAACGGCAGCACCAGCAGCAGCGCCACGGCCAAGATGGCGACCCGTTCCCAGGTGGCCGAGTTCAGCGACCCTGTCAGCCACACCATGATTTCCTGGGCATTGTTGATGTCCGCCCGGGACAGCAGGAACGTGACGGCCGACTGCATGAAAGCCGCCGCACCAATGCCAATGAGAATCAACCCGGATCCGCCACGCCCGCGCGCCAAGGCCGTAATGAGCATGGCCACAGCCAGGGCCCCGACGATGGCCGCCACCGAAACACCTGCCCCGCGCACACCAAAGATGACGACGGCGGCCACAGCTGTGGCGCTGGCACCGTAGCTGATGCCGATGATGTCCGGGCTGGCCAGCGGATTGCGCAGCATGGACTGGAAAATTGCGCCGGCCACACCAAAGGAGGCGCCAACCAGCAAGCCAAGGACTGCCTGCGGGAATTTGTTCTCCATGACGATGAAGCTTGCGCCGGGTATGGTTTTTCCACCCAGCATGGCCAAGAAATCGGGGATGGTGACCGTGTAGCTGCCCAACACAATGTTCACGGCCAGCAGGGCGAAGACCAGCAGGCTCAAGGATGCCGTGAGGATTGTTTTGCGCCGGCGCGGGGCTTTGCGCTGTTGGCGCACCCAGGCACCCGTGGTTTGTTGTTGGAGGACGCTCATAGTTCCGCCTGCTTTCCGCGTCGCACCACGGCAATGAACACCGGGGCTCCGAGCATGGCGGCCAGGATGCCGGCGGGGACTTCACCGGGAAGCAAAATGACGCGGCCAATGACGTCTGCCAACAACAGGATGGCCGGTGCGGCAATCAATGACAGTGGCAGCAGCCAGCGGTAGTCTGGCCCCACGAGCCCGCGCAACAGGTGCGGGACCACCAGACCGATAAAGGCTATGGGTCCGGCCAGCGCCGTGGCGGAGCCACACAATAGGACAATGCCGAGGGCAGAGATTGCGCGGCCCATCCCGGGGCGCTGGCCCAGGCCGCGGGCCATGTCGTCACCCAGGGCAAGGGTGTTCAGGAGCTTCCCGGTGCCCAACAGTACGAGGGCACCAACCACCACAAATGGCAGCACTGCCACGATGGCGTCCCACGACTTGCCGGCCAGCGCCCCCACCTGCCAACGGCGAAACAACTCCAAAGAATCCTGGCTACTGACCAGCATGGCGCTCATCAGCGAACCCATGCCAGCGGCCATCGCTGCACCGGCCAAGGCGAGCTTGACGGGTGTGGCACCGCTGCGCCCCAGACTGGCCACAGCATAAACCACGACGGCGGCAATGGCGCTGCCCAGGAAAGCGAACCACAGGTAGTTGGAGACGCTCGTTGCCCCAAAAAGGAAAATCCCAGCCACTACGGCCAGTGAGGCGCCAGCGTTCACACCCAGAATGCCCGGATCAGCGAGAGGGTTGCGTGCCACACCTTGCATCGAGGTGCCAGCCAAGCCCAGTGACAACCCAACCAGAAGTCCGGCGACTGTACGCACTATGCGGGACCGGACCACGGCATGATCTCCATTGCTGGGGTCAAAATTCAGCAACGCATCAGCCACCGTGGGCAGGTTAATGCTGCGCGCACCCACCGCCAGAGACAGCAAGGAAACCAGAATCAGGGCGGCGAGCAGGACCGTCAACCACAGGAGGCGGCGGCGATTACTGAGCCTAATATTCCCGCCTCGCACACCAGCAGCCGCGAGGGAAGGAACGACGGCGAGGACCGGCGTCGAACTTTCTCTCGCGACAGCTGACGTACTTCTCACAGGCTGTTTCCTTAGACCTTGTCCGCGGCAGCGCCGAGCAGGGGCAGGAACTTGTCCAGCGTCCACGGCAGGCTCAGCGGCGACGAGGCGGAGATGGACAGTGTGAGCGTGTTGTCAGAGTCAGTCACAAAAGCACCCTTTTTGACGGCGGGGATCTGGCCCAGCAGGGGATCCTTCACGATCGCGTCCTTTGCCTTCTCATCAGCCACCCAGCTGACAAACACCTGCGAATCGAGATCATTAGCCTTCTCAGCAGACCAAGGGAGGTAGAAGCCTTCAGCACTCTTTTCCGCCTCAACCACCACCGGCGCCAGCACCATGCCTATGCTGCTCAGGAACTTGGGCCGGTTGTCGCCGGAGGTGAAGACGCTGACGGCTTCGGCGGCACCGGGGTCCAGGTTGCCGTAGATGAAGGTCTTACCCTCGATCTGCGGGTACTTTGCCGCCTGCTCCGCGATGGTCTTCTCCGTGGCGGCGATGAGTTCCTTGGCGGCTGCGGACTTACCCAGCGCAGCACCGATCATGGTGGTGGAATCCTGCCAGGACGTGCCGTACGCGGTCTCCGGGAAGGCGATGACGGGTGCGATCTTGCTGAGCTTCTCGTAATCTTCCTGCTTCAGGCCCGAGTAGGCGGCAAGGATGATGTCCGGGGTGGTCTTGGCGATCTCGGTGAAGTTGATGCCATCAGTTTCCGAATACTGCACGGGGGCCTTCTCCGTGCCGATGGCCGCGCCGGCCTTTTCCAAGGCAGCGTCCTTCCACGGAGTGGAGCCTTGCTCGTTGCCGCCCCAATCGTTCTTGGGCATACCAACAGGGATCACGCCGAGCGCAATGGCAACGTCGTCATTAACCCAGGAAATCGTGGCTACGCGAACCGGGGCAGCCTTGATGACTGTCTCACCGTAAATATGCTTGACCGTCACGGGGAAGGTGTCAGCTGAGGCCTGCGAATTTTGCGAACCAGAGTCATTGGCAGCACCCGTTGAGCAGCCGGCTAGACCCACACCCAATGCAGCCACTGAGGCAAAGAGGCCCAGCTTCAAACCCTGACGACGCGAAAATTCCATTGCATTTCCTAACGGTGAGCCCAACTCAAGACTTGCCACTCTTAGGCAAGCCTTAGCTACATTACGGCATTAAAATCCATTAGGGAACATTTTGCTGCCCTATTAGTGTGGTGGGCAATCTCACATTTGACTAGGGTGCCGGCGTGCGCAGCGTCCAGTGCGATTCATCCAGGCCACGCACCAGCTTGGCGCCAATGCGGGCCAAATCGGCCACGTCCTTCGCATCCAACTGGTCAAAGACCATGGTTCGCACGGATTCCACATGCATGGGGGCGAGCTCACGAATGAGATCAAGGCCCACGTCGGTAATGGCCACCTCGGTGACGCGAGCATCGTCCACATGGACGGATCGCTCCACATACCCGCGCCCCTGCAGCTTCTTGACTACGTGCGAAAGTCGTGACAAGGAGGCGCTGGTCCGCGCGGCAAGTTCACTCATGGGCAGAGTTGCCCCTGCCTCTTCGGAGAGCATGGCCAGGACGTTGTACTCAAAGAGGGATAATTTGGCCGCCTGCTGGAGCGGAGATTCGAGCACCCCGGGCAGCAGTGTGGTGGTGGATAGCAGCGCCAACCATGCAACTCGTTCTTCGGCGCTCAACCAGCGCGGTTCCAGCTCAGTCATGGCGCCATCTTTTCATAATTCCGACAACTGGCGGGCCCTCCAAAATTTTTACTTGACACTTCAACTAAGTAGAGTTACGATTTAGTTGTAGCTTCAAGTAAAAGACTTCCAGCAGTTCTCTGAGAAAGCAAGGACCATCATGAACGCCATCACCATCATCGGTACCGGAAACATGGCACGCGGCATTGCCACCCGGGCCCTCGCTGCTGGACGCAACGTAGAACTTCTCAACCGCGACTCGGAAAAGGCCGCCGCAGTGGCCGCCGAATTGGGCACCAACGTCACTTCCGGCACCGTGGGCCAGGCTCCGGCCGGCGACATCGTTGTTCTGGCAGTCCCGTTTGACGCCGCCAAGGAGATTGTTTCCTCCTACGGTGACGCCCTCGCCGGCAAGACGGTTGTTGACATCACCAACCCCGTGAACTTCGAGACCTTCGATTCCCTTGTTGTTGCTCCCGGCACCTCCGCTGCCGAGGAAATCGCGGCGCTGACCCCCGGGAACGTGGTCAAGGCCTTCAACACCACGTTTGCTGGCGCCTTGGTTGCAGGTGAAACGGAAGGCCAGATTCTGGACGGCTTCATCGCCGGCGACAACGAAGAGGCAACAGCTGCCGTGGCCTCCCTCGTGGCCGACGGCGGAATGCGCCCCATCGTGGTTGGCACCCTGAAGCGTTCACGTGAGCTGGAAGGCTTCCAGTTCCTGGTCATGACCCTTCAGGCCAACCCCGCCTTCGAGACATTCAACTGGAACACCGGGCTGAAGATCGTTGGCTAATCACTGATCTCGAGGGGCCCAGCCGGCCAACGGTCCTCAGTCGTCCGCTGGACGGGTGGGGGCCGTTCCGCTTCCAAACGGGCGGCCACCTAGTGACTCCCGGCCGTGCGCCGTCGACCATCCCGAGGTGTCCGGGCCCGTCGGGATGATCCGGGTGGGGTTCAGGTCCTCATGCACCACGTAATAATGTTCCTTGATTTGCTCAAAGTTCACGGTGTCACCAAAGCCGGGAGTCTGAAAGAGGTCGCGCGCGTAGGCCCATAGGACCGGCATCTCGCTGAGCTTGTTGCGGTTGCATTTGAAGTGCCCGTGGTAGACGGCGTCGAAACGCACCAGCGTGGTGAAGAGCCGGACGTCGGCCTCGGTGATGGTGTCACCCATGAGGAAGCGCTGGGTGGCCAGCCGCTCGTCCAGCCAGTCAAGGGCTGTAAACAAGCGCTCGTACGCCGCGTCGTAGGATTCCTGGCTGCCGGCAAATCCACACCGGTAAACACCGTTGTTGACCTCTGTGAATACGCGCTTGTTCACAATTGCCATTTCCTCGCGCAGCGCCTCGGGGTAGAGGTCCGGTGCTCCCTCGCGATGAAATTCGGTCCACTCGGTGGAAAAGTCAAGGGTAATTTGCGGGAAATTGTTTGTCACCACGGCGCCGCTGGGCACGTCAACCATGGCCGGGACGGTGATGCCTCGCGGGTAGTTGGGGGTGCGCTTGAAGTAGGCGTCCTGCAGGCGCGCAATCCCCAGCACAGGGTCCACGCCGCCCTCATCCAGGTCAAAGGTCCAGGAGCGCACATCATGCGTGGGGCCGCACACGCCAATGGAAATGGCGTCTTCGAGGCCCAGCAGGCGGCGAACAATGGTTGACCGGTGCGCCCACGGGCAGGCCCGTGCCACCACCAGGCGGTACCGGCCGGCTTCCACGGGGTAGCCGTCGGCAGCGTCGCCGGTGATGCGGGACTCAATATAGTTGGTGTCCCGGGTGTATTCGTCACCAGTGACGTAGATGCCCTGGGTGCCAAAGTCAGTCTGTGCATCGGAGTTTGTGTCCATGGAGTCAGCCTAAGACACCCGACTCACCCTCCGAGGCACTTTACGCAGCAAATGCAGCCTGCCTATGATCAACAGGCACCAGGTGAACGATCCACAAGAACGCCGCCCACAGTCAGGACCAACCCATGACGGCCCAAGAATCCACCGTCGCAGCACAGGCCAGCAGCACGTCCGCGCAGAAATCCGCCGGGCTGAACGGCCGCGCCATGGTTGAATTTCGGGGCGTCAGCAAGGTCTACCAAACAGGCCATCCAGCAGTTGACAATCTCAACCTCAGCATTGAAACCGGCAAGATTACCGTCTTTGTTGGGCCGTCAGGTTGCGGCAAGACCACGTCTCTGCGCATGATCAACCGCATGGTGGAGCCCACGTCCGGCATCATTACTGTTGGCGGGCGCGATGTGAGTTCCATCCCAGCCCCCGAACTGCGCCGCTCCATGGGCTATGTGATGCAGCAGGCAGGGTTGTTGCCGCACCGCACAGTCCTGGACAACGTCTCCACAGTGCTCCGGCTCAACAAGGTCCCGCGCGCCCAGGCCAGGAAACGTTCCTTGGAACTTCTGGAAACAGTGGGCTTGTCAGCGTCCATGGCAAGGCGCTACCCCAACCAGCTCTCCGGCGGGCAGCAACAGCGTGTAGGCGTGGCCCGGGCGCTGGCCGCCGATCCGCCAGTCTTGCTCATGGACGAACCCTTTTCAGCTGTGGATCCGGTGGTCCGGGCTGAACTGCAGCAGGAGCTGTTGCGGCTGCAGCGGGAACTGGCCAAAACCATTATCTTCGTCACCCATGACATCGACGAGGCCACCGTCCTGGGCGACACACTGGCAGTCTTTGCCAGTGGTGGCCGTGTGGCCCAATACGCGCCTCCGGAGGAAATTCTCCGGGCCCCCATTGATGACTTTGTGGCCGGCTTTGTGGGCCGTGACCGCGGTTTCCGGCGCTTGTCGTTCAGCCCCGGTGATTCCTTGCCCATCCACCCCGTTCCCACTGTCCTGTGGGGCGCGACCCTGCCGAACACGGCTGCCAACCCGGACGACGCCGAAGCTGGCGCCACCCCGGCTGCCACCGCTGGCTCCGAGTGGGTTCTGGCTGTGGACGCCCACAACCGTCCGCAAGGCTGGCTGCTCCGTGGTTCGCACGCAGCATCAACACCGCTCGAGCTGATCCCGGGCGGCTCGCTGTTCCGTGACGGCGACCCCTTGCGCAACGCCTTGGACGCGGCACTCTCCTCCCCCTCCGGATGGGGTGTTGCCGTGGATGCCGAGGGCAAGGTGACGGGTGTAGTCAAGGCTGCGCAGGTTTTAGCCGCGATTGATGCCGCGCGGGAAAGCCGGTACTGATGCAGTGGTTTCTGGCCAACTTGGAGCAAGTGCTCAACCTCACGGGCTACCACCTGATCCAGGCCGTGGTGCCGCTGGTGCTCAGCGTCTTGATCGCCATCCCCCTGGCCCAGCTTGCCCGGCTGAACAAAGTGGCCGGTGGCATCATTTTGTCACTGGGCTCCCTGCTGTACACCATCCCGTCGTTGGCCTTGTTTGTGATTCTGCCGAGCATCCTGGGCACCAAGATCCTGGACTTTTCCAACATCATTGTGGCGTTGACCATCTACGCTGTTGCGTTGCTGGTCAGATCCACCTTGGATGCCCTCAATTCCGTGGACGACACCATCCGCCAGGCGGCCACGGCCATGGGATACAAACCGTTGCAACGGTTCCTGGGCGTTGACCTGCCACTGTCCATCCCGGTCCTTTTTGCCGGGCTGCGTGTCATTTCAGTCAGCAATATTTCACTGGTCACAGTGGGGTCCCTGTTGGGGATTCCCAGTTTGGGCTTCTTCTTCACCGACGGCCTGCAAAGAAATTTCCCCACCGAAATCGTGGTGGGGATTGTGGGCACCTTGGTCCTGGCGCTGTTGATGGACGTGGTGCTCGTGTTAGTGCAAAAACTGCTCACCCCATGGCTGCGAACAGCCAAACCAATGCCGGCCCTTGCCAGTGACCTGCACACCGCGGCGGTGGAGGCATGATCGTAGTGACGGCGGCACTGCCAGCCACCAAGTACACGGGCACCGATCCGTTCAGCCAGGGCTGGGAATGGCTCAGCGATCCACTGAATTGGCAGGGCCCGCTGGGCATACCCACACGGCTCGTGGAGCATTTGGGCTACTCGGCCCTGACGCTTCTGGTGTCGCTTGCCATCGCGATTCCACTGGGACTTTACGTGGGCCACACCGGCCGGGGACGTGGCTCGGTCATTGCCCTGGCCGGCATGCTGCGCGCCCTGCCAACGCTGGGCGTCATGACGTTGTTTGCCCTCATCGCCACCTCATCACTGTCCCTCATGCCAGCCATCTGGGCACTGGTGTTACTGGCCGTGCCACCCATTTTGACGGCCACGTATGCGGCCATTGCTGCCGTTGACAGGGGGCTGGTTGATGCCGCCCGCAGCATGGGCATGACAGAACGGCAGATCTTGTTTGGCGTAGAGGTCCCCAACGGACTCACCGTGATGTTGGGCGGATTCCGCTCAGCCGTGCTCCAGGTAATATCCACTGTAGCTGTGGTGGCTTTCATCAGTCTTGGCGGGCTGGGGCGGTACATTATTGACGGCTTGGCGGTACAGGATTACGGTCAGGTACTGGGTGGCGCGGTAGTTATTGCCGCGCTGGCCATTGCCCTTGACGGTTTGCTGGCACTGGTGCAGCGGGCAGTGCTTTCACCGGGCCTGAAGGAAGCCAAGACAGTACCTGATCAGCCAGTCGCGGCCCAGGAACCCACAATTTCACAAGCAACAGCCGGTCTTACAGGAGAAAAATCATGACAAAGAATTCCTTGCCCACCCGCCGCGCACTCATGGGCGCGGCAGCTGGTCTCTCCATTGCTTTTGCCGTAACAGCCTGCGGCGGCGGCAATCCCTTGGGTGCGGCCAGCAGCGGCTCGGCCGGATCGGGCGGATCAGTGGTGGTGGGTTCAGCCAACTTCCCCGAAAACGCCATCCTTGCCGAGATCTATGCCGGCGCATTGAACGCAGCGGGCGTCACGGCCACCACCAAGCTGAACATCGGCGCCCGCGAGGTCTACTTGACGGCTCTCCAAGACGGTTCCATCGATGTGGTCCCCGAATACACCGGCAATCTGCTGGGCTACCTTGACACCAGCAACACTGTCATTGATGGTGCGGGAATTTTGGCTGCCCTGCCCGCTAAACTTCCCACGGGTTTGAGCATTTTGACGGCCGCTTCGGCTGAGGACAAGGATGCAATTGTTGTTACGGCGGAGACGGCCGCCAAGTACAACCTCAAGTCCATTGCGGACCTGGCACCGGTGTGCAAGGATCTGATCCTGGCCGCGCCGTCGGAATTTTCAACGCGCCCTTATGGCCTGCCCGGCCTGGCCAAGCTCTATGACTGCGTGCCGAAGAGCTTTGTGCCCTTCAGTGCCAGTTCCGAAGCCTTGAACCTTAAGGCACTGCTGAACAATGAAGTTCAAATTGCTGACATCTTCACCACTTCCCCGGAAATCACGGCCAACAAGCTGGTTGTGCTGGATGACCCCAAGGGCCTAATCGGCGCCCAGCAGGTTGTCCCCCTGGTCAAGACTGAGAAGGTCAATGACGCGGCAAAGACTGCTCTGGACGCTGTTTCCAAGCAGCTGACAACGGCGGATTTGATCGCCTTGCGCACCCAGGTTGAGGGCGCTTCAAAGATGGATCCCAAGGCCGCGGCTGCGCAGTGGCTCAAGGACAAGGGCATCACCAAGTAAGGAGCCGTCATGGCCACCACTGAGAAAACTGCGGTTGTTGATGTTGTTGTCGTGGGGATGGGCCCGGGCGGCGAGTCGGTGGCCGGGGAACTGGCCGCCGCCGGACTGAAAGTAGTGGGCGTGGAGTCCGGCCTGGTGGGCGGAGAGTGCCCCTACTATGGCTGCGTCCCCTCCAAAATGATGATCCGGGCCGGCAATGCCGTGGCTGAGGGACTGCGCATTCCCGGCTTGGCCGGCCAGGCGCAGATCACGGCCGACTTTTCCGTGGTGGCCAAGCGCATCCGTGCCGAGGCCACCGATGATTGGGACGACGCCGTCGCGGCCAAGCGTTTCACCGACAAGGGCGGGCACCTGATTCGCGGCACCGGCCGGCTGGCTGGCCCCCGTGAGGTCACGGTATCAATGCCCGACGGCGGTGAGCGCACCTTCCGTGCACGGCTGGCTGTGGTGCTCAACCCGGGCACGAATCCGGCCTTGCCCTCCGATCCCAGCTTGTCCGGGACACCGTTCTGGACCAATCGGGAAGCTGTTCAAGCCACCGAGGCGCCCGCCTCGCTGGTGGTTTGGGGTGCCGGGCCCATTGCAGTGGAACTGGCGCAGGCTTTTGCCCGCTTTGGCTCAAAGGTAACTGTTGTTGCTCGTGGGCCGGGGCTGCTTTCGCGCGAGGAACCCCAGGCAGCCAAACTTCTGGCTGAGGTGTTCCACAGCGAGGGCATCAAGATCCTGAACAACACCAACATCACTGCCGTGCGGCACTCGGCGGGTGGTTTCCGCATTGAAGCCACGGATTCCGCGGGAAAGGTCAAGCGCCTCCGCGCCGAAAAGTTCCTGGTGGCCACCGGGCGCACCATGGCGTTGGCTCCCCTGAACCTGTCCGGGGCAGGCATCGAGTGGGACGGCAAAACGGCCCCCAGCGTGGACCCCCACCTGCAACTGGCCGAAGGGCTGTACCTGATTGGCGACGCCGCTGGGGCCGGGGCCTTCACCCACATGTCCATGTATCAGGGCAACATTGTGTCCGGCCACATCCTCGCCAAGCATGCAAAGCAGGCGGACAGGGGTTCCGCCGAATCCCATGCCGTGCCTCGCGTGACGTTTACGGATCCTGAGATTGGCGCCGTCGGACTCAGCGAAAAGCAGGCACGGGAGGCGGGCCTGTCCATCCGGGTGGGGCTTACTGAGGTGAGTGCGTCCACGCGAGGTTGGATTCACAAATCCGGCAACCAAGGCTTCATTAAGGTCATCGAGGACACCCAAACGGGCGTTTTGGTGGGGGCCACCTCCATGGGCCCGCATGGCGGGGAGGTACTTTCGGCGCTGGTCCTGGCGGTCCATGCCCGCATCCCGGTGGCAACACTGAAAACCATGATTTACGCCTACCCCACGTTCCACCGGGCCATCGCCCAGGCCCTTGCTGATTTGAAGTGAGCAGACCCCGCAGCCTGAGATTGCGCCTACCGGCACATCTGTGAGGTGGTTAGCCGAGGATGGCCTTGCGCACGGCTGCGCTGAGTTGCATGGCGCGCCCGCTCGTTGTCCCTTCCTCATTCCAGGCTGGAACGTAGCCGAAGCCAACGCCATACAGCGGATCCGCGTAACCCAGAGAGGCATTGGCACCCTCGTGTCCGAAGGCCTGCGCGCTGCCAAAGTCCATGCGCGGGTGGGATTTCATGAAGGTAATGGCAAAGGCACTGGTGTCGCAAAAGACCCTGTCCAGGCCCCACACCTGTTCCTGGCTCATGAGGGCAACAGTCTCCGGTGTGAGGTACGCGGGCAGGCCGTCGATCCCTGTGATGGCGCCGGCATACACACGGGCCAGCCCGTCGGCGGAGCCCACGCCGGCACCACTGGTGCTGCCTTCGGCGCGAATACTGCGGAGATTGGGCATGCCCAGCAAGTTGCCGGCTTGAACGTTGCCGGACACCCCTGCCATGGAATGCGGGTCAAAGAATGCCGGGCCTGGTTCCTGCGTGAACAGCACGGGACGGAACCGCGACTCTTCGGACTCCGGCACGCCAAGGAACATGCTGGCCGCATAGGGCTCACGGATACGGCGGTTGTACACATCCTGCAGGCGTTCGCCGGTGACGCGGCGGCACAGTTCCTCCAGGAAAACGCCCATGGTGAGCGCGTGGTAGCCAAAGATGCCGCTGCCGGGGCGCCACATGGGCGCCAGCGCGGCCAGCCGGTCCGCCACGGCCGGCAAATCGTTGTACTCCTCCATGGCGAAGCCGCCCTGCACACCCACCAGTCCCGCTTGGTGTGACAAAAGCTGGCGCACTGTGATGGTCGCCTTGCCGTTGCGGGCGAACTCGGGCCAGTATGTGGCCACCGTGGCGTCCAGATTGATCAGGCCGTCTTGAACCAGCAGGCTGAAGGCGAGCGCGGCAACGCCCTTGGAACAGGAAAAGACGCCAGTGATCGAATCAGCCGCGGAGTCGGGGCCGCCCACCAGGCCAACCACCTGGCTCCCATTGAGGTAGACGGACAGCTGCGCACTGTAGCCGGGATCGGCACTGAGCATGGAATCAAAAAGCTCCCGGACGGGGGCAAATTGTTCGCTGGCAAGTCCGTGGGACGCAGTGGTGGTCGACTGCTCTAATGACGTCATGAACCCACTCTAGAGAATGTGCGTCCCGCAATGCACAAAGCCATCGCTGCGGACGCGTTGGTTTCAATTGCCAAGGTCACAATAGTCCAGCAGCAATTCGGCAAACATGGAGTTGGCCCACGAGAACCAGGGCCGGGTGAACCGTGCGGGATTGTCCACATCGAATCCCTCGTGCATGGCGCCCGTGCCGCCTGTTGTGTCACGCAGCAGCTGCAGCAGCCGCAACTTCTCGGTTTTCTCCGGGGTGGTGAGCCCCTGCACGGCCAATCCGATGGGCCAGATGTAGCCCGACGGCGTGTGGGGGCTGCCGATTCCGGCTGCGTGCGAGCCCCGGTAGTAATAAGGGTTTTCCCCGCTCAAAATAAACGCCCGGGTGGCCAGGTACAGCGGGTCGTCCTGGTCAATGCCTCCGGTCAGGGGCAGTGAGAGCAGGCTTGGCATGTTGGCGTCATCCATCAACAAGGTGTTGCCCAGCCCGTCCACCTCGTAGGCGTACATGTCCCCGTGCAGGGGGTGGTGAATCACGCCAAATTCCGCCACTCCGGCGGCAATCTCCGCCGCCAGCGAGGCGGCGTCTGAGGCGAGCTGGCCGTCGTCGTAAATTTCGGCGGCTATCTCCGCCAGCTGCCGCAGCGCCTGGGCGGCGAACAGGTTTACGGGCACGTTGAAGCTGTAAACGCAGGCGTCGTCGCTGGGACGGAATCCGGCCCAGGTCATGCCGGTGATGCCCAGCGCTGGGCCCTTTCCACCCCGCTGCAACGTTTCGCTGGGCAAATCAGTGTTGCGCACAAAGCTGTACGGCGAGTTCTTCTCATGGTCTTGTTCGAGCCGCAGCTGATTCACAATGGTGCGCAGGACACCGTGGACCGCTTCGTCAAAGACGTCGGTGCGCGTGGTGCGCCGCCACACGGTGTGGGCCAGCCAGAGGGGGAACGCCAAGGAGTCCACTTCATATTTGCGTTCCCAGACCCACGGATCATCGCAGCAGTCTTCCGGGTCGTAGGAGGCGCCGTTGGCTTCCTGATTGAAGGCGTTGGCGTAGGAATCCTGGGCCACATACTGAAATTGGCGCTTGCTCAGGCCCGCTAGAAGCTCGTAGAGCGCCGGGCCGTCCGAGGAGTCCAAAAACCTCAGAAACGGCAGCATTTGGGCGCTGGAGTCGCGCAGCCACATGGCGGGGATGTCGCCGGTGATGACAAAGGTGGTGCCGTCGGCTTCCCGGCTGAGAGTGGTCTCAAGTGTGTTGCGCATGCCCTCGTGGAAGATGCTGGCAAGTTCAGGGTCGCCGGTGATGGTTTCTATCAGCTCGGCACACTCGAGCAAGGGCCCCTTGAGGAACTCCCGCCCGTCCCATGCCGCCACTATTTCTTTCGACGCGGGGCCTTCATTGCCCATGTTTTCTCCTTAGCTGATGGAACACAACAGCTTATGTGCGCCCGGAGAGACTCGCCACACTAGACTGTCATTTCAGCCGCTCTGCTGCCCGTTATTGGAAGGTATCCGCACATGCATGACAAACACGGCCTGATCCAAAACCGGCTCAAGCGAGTCCTCACCGAACGCATCCTCCCGGCCATCCATACCCCGGTCGCCCCCTTGGAGCTGACGGCGTGGCATGTGGAAGGTGGCCAGGGCGAACCAGTCGATCCCGCACTTGCCCTGCCCCACTCCGGCGTTTCCGGCGAAGTGGACTACCAGCCTTTCGCAGTGGGCCAGCAGTGGGGTCCGGCGTGGGGCACCAGCTGGATCCATGTCACCGGCACGGTGCCCCCGCAGGCGCGCGGCCACCAGGTGGAGCTTGTGGTGGATCTGGGCTTCAGCCAGTCCTGGCCAGGATTTCAGGCCGAAGGTTTGGCCTACCGCCCGGACGGCACCACCATCAAGGCGCTGAACCCGCTGAACACCTGGCTCCCGGTGTCATCGGCGGCGCAGGGCGGGGAACCCATTGACCTCTTCGTTGAGGCCGCCGCGAACCCCTTCGTCTTCACCGACAACCCCTTCATCCCCACTGCGCTGGGGGAAAAATTCACCGCCGGGAGCGCCCCGCGCTACACCATGGCCCGGGCGGACATCAACATTTTCAACTCCGAAGTGTGGGAGCTGGCACAAGACCTCGAGGTGCTGGACCAGCTGGCCACCGAGCTGGATCTGGGCAACCCGCGCCGCTGGGACATCTTGTATGCGCTGGAACGCGCGCTCGACGCCGTTTCCCTCTCAGACATACCCGGCACAGCTGCCGCGGCCCGCGCCCAGCTGGCCGAGGTCTTGGCCCAACCGGCCAATGCCAGCGCCCACCAGATCACGGCCATTGGGCACGCACACATTGACTCGGCGTGGCTGTGGCCTGTGCGTGAGACGGTGCGCAAAGTGGCCCGCACGGCCTCCAATGTGGTGAACCTGCTCTCCGAGTATCCCGAGCTGCAATTCGCCATGTCCTCCGCCCAGCAGTACGAATGGCTCAAGGAGCACCGGCCGGAGGTGTTCGCCAAGGTCAAAGACGCCGTGGCACAGGGACGCTTTATCCCGGTGGGCGGCATGTGGGTGGAATCGGACACCAACATGGTGGGTTCGGAGGCCATGGCCCGCCAGTTCAGCTACGGCCAGAGCTTCTTCCAAGAGAACTTCGGCATCGAGTGCCAGGAGGTGTGGCTGCCGGACTCCTTTGGCTACTCTGCAGCGCTGCCACAGATTGTGAAGCAGGCAGGCGCCCAGTGGTTCCTGACACAAAAGATTTCCTGGAACACCGTCAACAAGTTCCCACACCACACCTTTAACTGGGAGGGCATCGACGGCACCCGCGTGTTCACACATTTCCCGCCCGTCGACACGTACAACTCCCAGCTGTCCGGCGCTGAACTGGCGCACGCTGTGAACAACTTCCGAGACAAGGGCGCCGCGAAGAACTCCCTGGTCCCGTTTGGCTGGGGCGACGGCGGAGGCGGGCCCACGCGTGAAATGCTGGCTCGGGCGAGGCGCACCAAAAACCTGGAAGGCTCACCCCGGGTCACCATCGCTTCGCCGGCCGAGTTTTTCACCGCCGCGCAGGCCGAATACCCCAACGCGCCGGTATGGAAGGGCGAGCTGTACCTTGAGCTGCACCGCGGCACCTACACCTCCCAGGCCTTGACGAAACAGGGGAACCGCCGCAGCGAACACCTGCTGCGTGAGGCCGAGCTATGGAGCGCAACGGCGGCCATGCGCGGACTCATCGACTACCCGTACGAGGAGCTCGACCGGATCTGGAAGCTGGTGCTGCTGAACCAGTTCCACGACATACTGCCCGGCTCCTCCATCGCCTGGGTGCACCGCGAAGCTGCCGAAAGCTATGCCCGGATTGCCAGCGATCTCGAAGAGATCATCAGCCCGGCGCTGCTTGCGCTGGCGCCGTTTGTCGATCCCCAGCCGCTCCCCACCCTCGCAAGCTCGGCCGGGGACCCCTCGCGGCCGTGGCCCCGTGTCGAGACCTCGGAGCGGGATTTCGCGAACACCACGCTCTTCAACGCTTCCCCCTACCCGCGCGGCGGCGTTGCCCCACTCAGCGCAGGTGTCGCGGGGCAACCCACAACGAAGGTGGCGGTGGAGCGCGACGGGAGTGACGTCGTCGTACACAACGGGCTCATCACCGTCCGCTTCGGCGCGGACGGCGTCATCAGCTCGATCCTGGACGTGGCCGCAAACCGCGAATTGGTGCCGGCCGGGCAGGGCGCCAACCTGTTGCAGCTGCACACGGATTTCCCCAACATGTGGGACGCCTGGGACATTGACGAGTTTTACAAAAACACCGTCACGGACATTCGAGAACTGGATTCGATGGAGGTCACGATGCTGGGCAACCAGCCCGAGATCACCATCAAGCGCAGTTTTCGGAAGTCGCACATCAGCCAGCGTGTGCGCATCTCACCGGATTCCAAGGTCATCACGGTCTACACCGACGTCGATTGGCACGAGCAGGAGACACTGCTGAAGGCAGCCTTCCCGCTCGACGTGCACGCCGACCACGCCCGCTTCGAGACGCAGTACGGGCACATTCAGCGCGCCACGCATGAGAACACCTCGTGGGACAACGCCCGTTTTGAGGTGTGCGCACACCGCTGGGTCCATGTGGGCGAGCCCGGTTTTGGCGCGGCCGTCATCAACGATTCCACCTACGGGCACGACGTTTCCCGCCACCCCGGGCGCAACGGGTCCAGTTTCACCACGGTGCGGCTTTCATTGCTGCGTGGGCCGCGTTTCCCCGATCCGGAGACTGACCAGGGCCAGCATTCCTTTAGTTACGGGCTCGTGGTGGGCGCCGAGGTACAGGACGCTGTGGCTGCCGGCTATGCGCTGAACCTGCCGTGGCGCGGTGTTCCAGCCGATGGCGCCGCCGTCGAGCCCCTCGTCAGCACGGACTCGCAGGCAGCCCTGATTGAGGCCGTGAAGCTGGCAGATGACCGCAGTGGCGATGTGATTGTGCGCCTGTACGAGCCGCTTGGCGCCCGGGCGTCGGTGACGCTGAGCGCATCCTTCCCCGTGGCTGCCGTGGCGGAAAACAACCTCCTTGAACGGCCGTACGACGCCGGTTCACTCACGGTTTCCGCGGCGGACGACGGCACATCCACGATTCACCTGGCCTTGCGTCCCTTCCAAATCCTGACTCTGCGTTTGCGGAAAGGCAATAAATGAACCTCCCCTCCCCCGCTGCGGGCCGCCCGAATCCCTTGCGATGGGGCGTGAACTACACTCCCAGTGAGGGCTGGTTCCACTCCTGGCAGGACTTTGACGTGGACGCGGTGCGGGCTGACTTTGAGTCGATTGCCGCCCTGGGTCTGGACCACGTGCGCATCTTCCCGCTGTGGCCACTGCTCCAGCCCAACCGCGCCCTGATCCGGCCCGCCGGCATTGCCGATGTGGGCCGGGTGGTAGACGCCGCCGGCGAGTTCGGCCTTGACGTCTCGGTGGACGGTTTGCAGGGGCACCTCTCCAGCTTTGACTTCCTGCCGGCCTGGGTGACCAGCTGGCACCGCCGCAACATTTACACGGACCCGGAAGTGGTTGAGGCGGAGGCTGCGCTCATCACAGCCCTGGCCGCCGAGGTCACTTCCCGTCCCAACGTGCTGGGCATTACTGTGGGCAATGAGACCAACCAGTTCGCGGTGGAACGGCACCCGGACCAGCAGGTCACCTCCCCGGATGAAATGCGGGAATGGTTCAACACCCTGCTTGCTGCGGCCCGCAAGGCCTGGCCCACGGGCATGCACCAGCACAGTTTTGATGACAACGCCTGGTTTGTGGACAGCTGCCCCGTCACGCCGGCGCACGCAGCAACCCTGGGCGATGCCACCACGGTGCACTCCTGGGTCTTCGTGGCCGTGGCGCACCTCTTCCCGCAGGGCCACCCGGCCCGGACACTGTTTGCCGACTACCTGATCCAGCTGGCGGATGCTTACTCCAACGACCCCGCCCGGCCCATCTGGCTGCAGGAAATTGGCGCCCCATACCCTGCCGTTCCGTTCGACGGCGCGGCCGACTTCCTCGAGCAGAGCCTGCGTCCCGTGCTGGACACGCCGAATCTCTGGGGCGTCACCTGGTGGTGCTCGCACGATGTCAGCCGCAAGCTGGCGGACTTCCCGGAACTGGAATACACCCTGGGTCTGCTGGATTCGGACCGCCGCCCCAAGCCAGCCGGGCTGCGCCTGGCCGAACTGATCGCCGCCGAGAAGGCCAATCCCACTCCGGTCCGCCAACGCAGCACGGCCCAGTCCTTTGATCCGGGCAACGAAGCAACGGGCGTTGGCCGCTCGGTGGCCGATCCCTCCGGAGAGTTGTTCAAAGCCTGGCTGGAACTGGCTGCGGCCGGGCAGAAGCCTGCCTTGGTCCGTTCTTCCAAGACGTCCGACGCCGGATACCTCGCCGCCCGCGGCATCACCGACGTGCGCAACTAGTATTTGACCGATTCAAAAAAGCCCCGGCCCACGCCGGGGCTTTTTTGCACCTCCGCTGACCTCTAGCCGCCGAGTGTACCGGGGAGTAGGCTCGCATCAATCGATGCGATGTACCGGATCCACAAGCCTGCAGTGTTCACGCCGCTGGCGGAAATGAGGAAGCCATGAGCGCTGATGTTGATGCTGGCGGAGTGCGTGTCACCGCCGAGGATGCCAGAAACGCTGCGGAAGCGGCCCGGGAAACTGCGTGGGAACGCCCCAGTTTTGCCAAGGGCCTGTATCTTGGCGCCCTTAACGTTGATCTCATCCATCCCCACCCGCTCCCCTTGGCCGAGGATACCGAGCGCGGGGAGGCATTCTTGGAAAAGGTAACGGCCTACGCCAAGACCATCGACGGTGCGCGGATTGAACGGGAGGCAAAAATTCCCGACGAGTACCTGGCCGGCTTGGCAGAACTGGGTGTATTCGGCATGAAAATCCCGATTGAGTATGGCGGGCTTGGTCTGAACCTGACGTACTACGGCAGGGCGCTGGCCATCTTGGGCAGCGTCCACCCGGCGTTTGGCGCCCTCGTATCCGCCCATCAATCCATCGGCGTGCCGGAGCCCGTGAAAGTATTTGGCACAGCTGAGCAAAAACAAAAGTACCTGCCCCGCTGTGCCGCCGGGGCTGTCACGGCGTTTCTGCTCACTGAGCCGGATGTGGGTTCCGATCCGGCCCGCATGGGCGCTCTTGCCGTTCCGTCGGAGGACGGCAGCGAGTACCTGCTGGACGGCGTGAAACTCTGGACCACCAACGGTGTCATTGCCGAGCTTGTGGTGGTCATGGCGCTGGTCCCCTCTCGCGGGCTTGACGCGGCAGGGCGTAAGACCGGCGGCATCACGGCCTTTGTGGTTGAGGCCGACTCCCCCGGCATCACTGTTGAAAACCGCAATGCGTTCATGGGTTTGCGCGGCATTGAAAATGGTGTGACCCGCTTCCATCAGGTGCGGGTCCCGGCCGAGAATCGTTTGGGCCGTGAGGGCCAAGGCCTGAAGATCGCCCTGACAACTTTGAACACGGGGCGCCTGTCCATTCCGGCGATGGCGGCCGGCGCGGCGAAGTGGTCCCTGAAGATCGCCAGGGAATGGTCCGGTGCCCGCATTCAGTGGGGAATGCCCGTGGGGCAGCACGAGGCCGTTGGCAAGAAGCTGGCTTTCATGGCCGCCACTGCCTTCGCCCTGGAGGCCGTCTTTGAACTGTCGGCGGCATTGGCCGACGCCGGTATGAAGGACGTGCGCATCGAAGCCGCCTTGGCGAAGCTCTGGTCCTCCGAGTTTTCCTACAAGTGCGCCGATGAGCTGGTCCAGATTCGCGGCGGGCGCGGTTATGAGACGGCGGCGTCCCTTGAGGCCCGCGGCGAACGCGCGGTGCCTGCCGAACAATTGTTGCGGGATCTGCGGATCAACAGGATCTTTGAGGGCTCCACGGAGATCATGCACCTGCTCATTGCCCGAGAGGCGGTTGATGCGCATCTGGCTGCGGCCGGCGATTTGGCGTCCACCACGGCAACGCTGGCGGAAAAAGGGAAGGCGGCCATGGGTGCCAGCGGTTTCTATGCCAAGTGGCTGCCGCAGCTGGTGGTGGGCAAGGGGATGGATCCGCGCTCCTACAACGACTTTGGCCTACTCGCCAAGCATGTGCGCTTTGTGGAGCGGGAGTCCAGGAGGCTGGCACGGCAAACCTTTTATGCCATGGGCCGCTGGCAGGGAAAGCTTGAGTACAAGCAGGCGTTCCTGGGGCGGATAGTTGATATTGGGGCGGAGCTTTTCGCCATTTCAGCCTGCTGTTCACGTGCGGAGATGCTCCGGCTCAAGGACCCCCATCAGGGCCGCTCGGCAGCAACACTGGCCGACGCCTTCGCTTGGCAGTCGCGGCTGCGTGTGGAGGCGTTGTTCAGCGAGCTTTGGCACAACACGGACGACTCGGACAAGTCCCTGAGCGAGGAACTGCTTGCCGGGCAGTTCACCTGGCTGGAAGAGGGCGTCCTTGACCCCTCGGAAGGCACTGGCCCGTGGATTGCCAGCGCGGACCCCGGTCCGTCCACCCACGAGAACCAGCACCGCAAATATCGCTGACACATGAGCCGGCGGTACCGGAACATCCTGTTCGTCCGGTGCACAGAAAGCACAAAACCCCCGCAGCGGTGAACGCTGCGGGGGTTTTGAAAAGAAGAGTTTTAGCCGTCGGTCTTGACGATGTAGACGTCGCACGGGGCGTTGTGTGACACGGCGTTGGCTACGGAGCCAAGAACGCGGGCCAGGCCCTGCATGCGGACGTTACCCACAACAATCAGTTCGGCGTTGAGCTTGGTGGCCTCTTCGAGCAGAACATCTGCCGGCTTGCCCAGGGCCGAGGAGTACTCAGTCTTGACGCCGGAGATCTTCAGTTCTTCAGCAACACGCTGAGCAACACGCTCGGCCTCATCGGCGGTGGACAGGAACCACTCGTCGTTGCCAATGGCTACCTTTTCGGTCTTGTCTTCGCCGAATGCGGTAACAACGCGCAGGGTGCGGCCGGTGGCCTTGGCCAGTTCAGCGGCTACGCGGGCAGCCTTCATGGACGTTGAGTTGCCGTCTACGCCGACAATGATGATTCCAGCCATTTTTCATCCTTATGTTTAGTCTCCACAGCACCGGCACTTTGCGCGCCGGCGCCAATCTTGAACCCTACTTTAGCCACAAAAGCTTTCATTTAGGCCGGAACGTGGGCGAACTTACCCGCCTATTACTTGAAAACGTGGCAAATGACGCCCGATCGCCCTATTTCCGCCCCGCGTGCACAGCCACGGCGTCTGCCAAGATCTCCACCACGTGGCGGTAGTTCTCGCCCGTGGCACGGCTCATCCCCAGCTCGCACGTCCTATTGCAAGAGGCATGCGCGGTTGCGTCCATCGCCACAACATCGGCGGCCTGCGCCGCCGTGGCGGACGCCGTCAGCTCCGGATGCAGCATTCCGCGGTCCCCGGCAAAACCGCAACAGCCCCAGCCATCCGGGACCTGGACCGACTCAGCCACAGCCCCCGCCACCTGCGTTAGCGCCGCATTCAAGCCCAACCGTACGGAGGAACACGTGGGGTGCAGGGCCAATGAGTCCAGCCGGGCCCACCCCTCACCCAACAGCGGCAGCAGCCGTTCGGCGGTAAACGCCACAGCATCAACCACCCGCAGCGGCTTCTGCCCGGGAGCCAACACCTCGCTTTCAAGGGTGTGCAGCAGCCCCTCGGTACAACTGGAAGCATCACAAATGATCTCCAATTCCCCGTCCCGTGTGGCCGCACGCAGCAGCTTCAACGTCCGCTGGTGCATGCCCGTCAGACCCGCGGCCATGCCCTTGGACGACCACGGCGTACCGCAGCACGCACTGTCAATTCCCTCGGGAACCAGCAGCTCAACTCCGGCGGCGGCACACAGCTGCTCAAAACTTGCTTGCACACCGGCCGTTCCCGCCTCAGCAGGCCCAAACATGACGTTGACGCAGGCGGGGAAATACACGGCCGCCGCTCCCCCTGCTGGCGCGGGCCGGCGTCGCGCCTTCCCTCCGGCGGGCAGTTCGGCCGAATACAGCGGCAGCGTGTCCTCACCCAGCACCTTGCGCCCCAACTTGTTCACGGGGAGCACGACGGCGGCTGGCACCTTCGCGGCCACGCCCAGTGCCAGCCCGGCTCCCTGGGTGACGGAGCCCCAATGCTTGGCGGCGGCGCCCCAGACCGCGTTTTCCACGGTACCGGCAGCCTCCGTCCGCAAATGCTTGACCAGTGTGCCGGTGTTGATGTCCACGGGGCAGGCTGTTTGGCACATGCCATCCACCGCGCAGGTATCCACGCCGGCGTAGTCGTAGTCCGCGGCTAGGGCGTCGGCGAGCGCCACGTCCCCGTCGCGCCGGGCCGCGGCCATGTCGCGTAGCGTGACAATGCGCTGGCGCGGGGTCAAGGTGAGGTTCTTGCTGGGACATACGGGTTCGCAGTAGCCGCAGGAAACGCAGCGATCCACCTCGGGATCCACCTCCGGCGGCGCCATTTTTATGTGGCGCAAGTGTGCTTTCACGTCGTCGTCGAGGATGACGCCAGGATTGAGCATCCCCGCAGGGTCACAAAGTGCCTTGATCCGGCGCATCACCTCATACAGTTCATCCCCATACTGCCGGCGCACAAACGGGGCCATGACCCGGCCCGTGCCGTGTTCTGCCTTGAGCGAGCCACCCTCAGCCAGCACCACATCCACCATGTCTTCGGTGAACGCCTCGTAGCGGTCAAGCTCATCCTGGCTGGCGAACCTATCCGTCAGCATGAAGTGAATGTTGCCGTCCTTGGCGTGCCCAAAGATGACCGAATTCTCATACCTGTATTTGGTAAACAAGGTGTTCAGTTCCAGGCAGGTGCGGGCCAGTGCGGGAACGGGGACCACCACATCCTCCAGCAGTGCCGTAGTGCCCGGCGGCCGGGCCCCCGCCACGGAGGTGTACAGGCCCTTGCGCAGATGCCAGAGTTCGGCCCGGACAGTCGAGTCGGAACTGAACTCAGCGGGGCTCTGCAGCCCCAGCGTGCCCGCCAGGACTACCGCAGCAGCGTTAAGGTCAGCCAGCTCGGCCGCATTGCCGCTTTGGTATTCCACCAATAGCGCCGCGTGGTTGTGCACCTTCAAATCCCGTACGACGCCGGGCACCTGACTGAGCCCCTGGCCCACCCGCAGTGCAAGTGCGTCCATGAGTTCCACGGTGGCGGCGCCACTGTCCACCAACGCAGGCAATGCCGTATTGGCGGCTTGGAGGTCTTTGAAAACCAGCAGACCCGAGGTGGCATGGGCCAGCCGGGGCACTGTCCTAAAGACTGCCTCGGCCACGAATCCCAAAGTGCCTTCGCTGCCCACCAGAAGGTGCGCCAAAATGTCCACGGGATCCTCAAAATCAAGCAAGGAGTTCAGTCCGTAGCCCATGGTGTTCTTCATGGCGAATTGGCGTTCAATGGCGGCTCGGGAAGCCGGGTTGTTGCGGACCCTCTCAGCAAGCTCGCCAAGACCGGCAAACAGTTCAGGCTCCAGCGAGCGCAGCCGGGCCGAGGCATCCGGGGCTGCCGTGTCAATGACGGTGCCGCTGGGCAGTACAAGAGTCAGCGACTCCAGTGTTCTGTAAGCGTTGTCGGTGGTCCCGCAGGCCATGCCCGAGGAGTTATTGGCGACAACCCCGCCGATGGTGCAGGCAGCCTCGCTGGCCGGGTCCGGCCCAAACTTGCGTCCGTACCGCAACAGCCGGGCATTGAGATCACGCACGGTCACGCCAGGTTGCACCCTGACGCGGGCACCGCCGTCGAGCACGTCAATGGCGCGGAAGTTCTTGCGCACATCCACCAGCAGACCGCCGCTGACGGCCTGGCCACTGAGGCTGGTGCCACCGGAACGCAGCGTCAGCGGCAGCCCACGAGCGGCACTGACCACCATCAGCTTCGCCACTTCGGCGGCGTTTTCCGGGACCGCAACGGCTTGGGGAATCAAGAGGAAATGGGAGGCGTCGTGGGCGTTGGCGTGGCGGTCAAGTGCCCTGGTTCGGGTCTGCTCCGGGGCGCGCATGGCGCCCGTGATGTCTTGGAGCAACTGCCCAGACAAGGCCCGCGTGTCCCCCACAGTTTGACCGGTCCGCTCCGACATATGTGCCCCTTAGTCCTCAAAAGTTGGTTCGTGCAGCTGCGCTGTGCGCCGGTGTGGCGGCACGTTCATGACCAGTCTTATGGGCGCTCCTGTGTGACGCAACATCGGCAGGCTCTCGCTTTGGGAGTGTTCGGCGCTTTATGCTGAGCGAATACTAACATCGACGTTGGGAGCCCCATGACTATCTCCACAGCAGATCTCTATGACGAACGAGGGCCGGAGTTGGCCTCCGTGTCAGTGCAATTTCGGGATTTTGGTGCTGTCACCACTTTTAGCGGCCCGGCACGAACCATCCGGTGCTCTGCGGACAACGCACTCATAAAGACCCTGTTGGCAACCCCCGGTCGGGGCGCCGTCCTGGTGGTCGACGGCGGCGGCTCCTTGGAGAATGCCCTCATGGGGGACATGATTGCCCAGTCAGCTGTGGACCATGGCTGGTCCGGGGTGATCATTTACGGTGCCATCCGTGACAGCGAAGCGATCCGGACCCTCCCCTTGGGAGTGAAAGCGTTAGGGACGAACCCTGCCAAGAGCGCCAAGGACGGCGTTGGACGCCAAGATGTCCCCGTGCACCTGGGCCGAGTGACCATCACGCCGGGCGACATGGTTTACGCCGATCCCGACGGAATACTTGTCACGCAGGCTTCCTGAGGGACGTTAAGTCTGCCGCGGGCACCTGGTATTCAGGCACCGTCCCCCTCCGCTGCCATCTCGAGCACCACATCAGCCTCATCACGCAGTTCCGTGCCGTCTTGGGCAACTGCAGTGGCAGCCATGGCGCTGATGAGCGGGCCTCCGCTGGCAACATCCCGGTGGGTCACCTTGTAGTGGCTTTCCCACTTCACGTAGCTGTTGGCGGCCAGGGCGCCCACCGTCAGTTCATCGAGGGAGGGCAGCTTTATGTAGCGCAGTTGTGTCATGTCAGCGTTACTCAGGGACATGGGCACCAAGCGCCCGCGCGCAAGCGGCTCCGTACCTTCGTTGATGACGTAGCTGGTGAAGGTGACCAATCGTCCCGGGCCGGCCGCGGTGCACCGTGTTGTGTGCAGCAGCGTCAGCCCTCTGCGCGGCATGTCTGCGTGCTGCAGCACAACACTTGCGCGAAGCGTCTGTTGCTCCATATTATTCTTCGGCTCCATGCAATCGCTCCCTGTAGATTTCACGCCTACTTTAAAGGAGTGCAAAGCGAAGCGATTCTGACGCGGTTTCCAAATAATCCTTGCACAAGTCCTAGGAGCGAAAATTCTTGGGCCCCAGAAGTGGCTGCAGCTGGGCCTTCTTCGCCGCGGAAATCCGCACCAGCCTGCCATTGGATTCGTCAAGAAAAGCCAGGACGGTTTCAGCAACAACACACTTGGCTTGCGTGATGGGATCGAAAATCGCATAGGCCACAGTGAAACTGGCGCCCTTGATGGAGCTGATCCACACATCCACCACGGCAGGAATGTTGCGATAGTTCAGCGGCGTCAGGTACTTGACCCTATGTTCCACCACCAAAGCCTGGGTGTTCCTCGGCAGATCCGCAAACACGGGACGGGCAACGGCAACGCCGGGAAGGCCCGTGCCGGCGGGTGGGCCAAAGGCATGCACCCGCGCTTCCTCCAGGATTCGCAGAACTTCCACGTTGTTGATGTGCCCATAGGCGTCCATGTCTCCCCAGCGCATGGGCACAGCCAGCGTAAGCCGGCTGTCGCCGTCGAACGTCTCCTGGAAATCCGCCATCTATCGCACCGGCCATTCTCGGTTCAGGATGGCGTAGTGGCGCAGCGTGACCCACTCGCCCTTGCACCAATCGGCTTCCACAAATGTGGCCTCCTGACGCATCCCCAACCTAGTCATCAACGCGGCTGATTTTTCATTTCGGTGATCGCAGATGCCTTCCACCCGGTGCCAGCCAAAGTGGCCGAAAGCGATCTCCAGTGCGGCTGTGCAGGCAGCAAAGGCAATGCCAAGGCCTTGCACCGCGGGGCTGAAAACAAAACCAATCTCGCCCCGGAGCGGATTTGCTGCGTCCCACTTCAGCAGAACTTCCCCGACTGCCTCATTGGTGGGTCCATGCTCCACAGCCAAGTCCAGCCACTGGCCGGGGGTTTGCAGCTCTTTTTGGGTCACCATTGCGGCCAATGTCAGTTCGGTGTCGGCCACGGTTTGCGGCGGGTGCGGCAGGTAGCGGGCCACCTGCGCCAAGGACCTGTACTCGTTGACTGCCAGCACATCCGCCATGGTGACCGGACGCAGGCGCACGCCCTGGGCCTGGTAGGGGTAGGGCGGCTGCACCGGGGCCGGGACAGTGTGAGCAACTGAAGACATGTTCAGATCCTAGTGGGGAATTCACATTGCCACGCCCGATCACGTGGCCTCACCCGCCCCGCATGGGCCAAAGACTCAACGCGCCAGGATCCACAGCCTCGCCACAATCCGCCAGCGCGGGCCCTGGCTCAGGCCCTGACCGAAGCCCGGGATTGTCTGGGCACTTTCGCGGGAAACAGTCAGGGTCCTTGGATACCATGAGCCCATGCCTGTTGTTTCAAATACTCGACGCCGCGTGGAACTTGTTCTGGTTCCACTCGTGGCTGCCTTTTGCATGGCCTTGATTATTGGTGCCATAGTGCTTGATCGCGATGGCCGCCCCTGTTCCTCACCCAATTGGGACAACCACTTGACACTTACCTTGAGCGATTCCTCCAGGGCCGCAAGTGTCACGGCATGTTCGGGCAACGAATGTGTCCCCATGGCTCCCACGTTCGCCAAAAGCGCTAAGGGAAACACACAATTGCTGGCCCACCAAAAGGACGGATCGTGGCTGCTCAATGTAGGAGCGCAGCCGCCCACTGCCATGAGTTTCAAGGTCTTCGATCAGGCCGGAAATGTTCTGGCCGCGAAGTCGACGGATTTAAATTGGACGCGAGTCTCAGGCAATGAACGCTGCGGCGGCCGCATGGCTGACATCAAAGTGGGCCTGGCTGTTCCTTAAGCGGCCAACCGCCGACTTGCGAGCGGCTCAGTACTAGCGGCTCAGTATTAGCGGTTCAGGAAGTGAATCAGCACACCGGCGGCCCAGGTGCCGGCTGCCAACGAGGCAAAGCCAAACTCCACCAAGATGCCCAGCCCCGTGGCCTTGAGAGCAGCAACAGAGGAAGTTACGGCCGGGCGAAACTCCTTCTGGCGGGCAAATTCTGACAGGAACAAGCCCACGGCGAATCCCACCAGCAAACCCACCACCGGGATCACAAAGAACCCCACTACTCCCAGCACCAAGCCTATGACCACAGATCTCCCGGGAATGGCGCGCTGCTTCATGACCCGCCCCGTCAGCACGGCGCTGGAAACCATGCCCGCCGCAACAAATAGCACAGCAATGCTAAAAACTATCCAGCCCAGCGGGGAGCCCAGCACCAACGCCCATACCAGCAAGCTCACGCCGATCAGCAAGCTTCCGGGGAGAACTGGCACAATGACCCCCGTGGCGCCCACGGCAATGGCCAGGCCGCAAACAATTGTCCAAATGATCTGTGCATCCATCCTGCAATAGTGTCACCCATTCGTGCCGCCGGGCACCATGGACAACAAGATCGGTAGAATATTTGTTCGTGAGACTATTGCATTGTGGTAACGGTGGGCGTATTCTGAGGGTATGAGTATTCCGGTGATTGTCCCCGGAGATCGGGGCGGTGAGGCCACGCAGGATGTGGCCC